>JAHDMJ010000037.1 GCA_018436095.1 Clostridia bacterium
AAAAATTCTTCGTCACTGGCCTGGCCTTCATCCTGAGATTTGGGTTTCGGCACTATTCGATGTTTCCTGGAGGTTTGCCCCTTCTTGGGGGGGCGGATTCTTATATTACCACCCTTCTTCTCCTTTTGCAACTACTTTTTTCGCTTTTTTTGAATTTTTTATTAAACCATTATGCGTTAAAGCAAATTTCACCCCTATTAACTTCAAAGGAGGACTTTGGTTTAGGAATTGAGGTTGATGAAGATATCTTGCCGCTAGCCAGTAGTCCCTGCTTCAACCGGCGCCCCCCTTGCCTTCGATTGGCAGTGGCCCTGCTGTGCAAAAATCGAGGTAGTGCATGGTTTTCGCGAAAATATATGCAGGCTTTTGATTGACTATTCGTATATGAAGTATGGATATTCCTAATCATGTATATCTTACCCTTCATTTAATGCCATCTAATGCACTACCTCGTTTTTTGCACACTCAACAACAGGCCCCCCACTCAGCAACCGGCCTCTTCAGCAACCAGCGCCGGCCCCGGCGTTGACCTTGCGCCGCATCGCACCGAAAGATCGCGCAACTTTTAATAACTGCACAACTGACGGCTGCCCGGCTTGCAGTGGATTTACACAGTGGCTTTACTTCAATAAAAAAGGCCGGAAGGTTTCACATCCTCCCGGCCTGCCGCTGCTTCTATTATGGTTATGTCTCGGTAATCCTCATCCTTATTGATTGAGCTGCACCAAAGACTCCGCCATCTTAATCAAATCCTCTGTAGCTACTTTGCCCATGCCGCTGAACATATACATTACATCGCCGATTTGAATATCCACGCTATTGCCGTGCACTACGGCTTCATAACCTTGGATATCTATTTTCTCCAATTCGGCTTCGCTGCTGAAACTGAAAGCTGTCTCTTCATCCATATAACGAATCTGGGAGTAAAGCTCCTCGGTACCATTAGTGAAATATACACCCATATACTTGCTGCCTCCCGCCGCCACGGCCTCCTCATCTTTAGGATCTCCGTAAAACTCTGCCCGGTCAAAGACAAATCCGGCGGGCAAGTAAGAAGGCAGGGCAACATCCGTGATGAAATATCCGGCGGCCTCCTCAAAGTCATCGAACTGATACTGCTCTTTTTCTTGCCCCTGCCGGTATTGCTGATGTTCTTCCGTGGTAAGCATAGTCAGGACCCCATCAATCTCCTCAAATACTACTTCTTCGCCTTGAGCATTATAGATAGCCTGCTGATTTTTTAAGTTATCAATGGCCTTTCCTTCCGCATCAAAGATCTTCCCTTTTAACTCCTCGGGTACAGGAATCATCTGCCGCTCATCCTCCAGCATAGTATAGCTGGCATGAGCGCCAAGGGTTGCTTCCTTAATAATACGAAAAATCTCTTCGCCATAAAGAGCTAAGGAACCACTCAACATCAGACATAAGACGGCGGCCGCCGCCACAGGCTTTCTCCATGTTTTTTTCATTATCGTTTCTCTCTCCTTTTCGGGCTGACCCAATTTATTCTTGAGCCTCCTCCAATTTTTCTCCATACTTCCTTCGGAAAAATCTACATCCCGGCATCCCTGGAGAAAATCTTTTAAAGATTCACGGTTTTGCATACCAAGCCTACCTCGCTTTCCAGCATCTTCATCAGCTTTTTTAATCCCCGGTGGATAATCACTCCCACATTGGACTCGCTTATTCCCATGATTTTAGCAATCTCATTGTTTTTTAGCTCTGTGGCAAATCTCAGGGAGAGCACTTGCCTTTCCTTATCCTTTAGCTGGGCCATCGCTCTGATTAATTCCCGATGCTCCTCTTTTTGCAAAGTGATTTCCAGAGGCGAGCTGCCGGGAGAAGCCAAACTTAAAATATCGTCGAGAGGAAGAAAAAACTTGCGTTTCTTGCTTCGCAGATAATCGTTGACTACATTTCTGGCAATGCCCACCAGCCAGGCCTCCAAGGGAGATTGTTCGGGCCGGTAAGTTGACCAGCCTTTCATGGCTTTTTCAAAAACGGTATTAACCAGCTCCTCAGCATCAAAATGGTTGTTGATACGGAAGCAGATGTAGTTATATATTTTCTTGTAATGCTGCCGGTAGATTTTCTCCAGTAAGTCCATATCCATGTGTTCTGCCTTCCTTGGTTACCAGGGCCCTGGTTGCTCAAGTTTGTTTCTACACTATGTTATACGTAAATTTTTCGTTAATCTTACAAATTTCTAATCCGCTCATTGAGTTTTTTTATCCTCTATTATATACTTACTTTAATTGCCTTCGCCCAAAATTATCGTATGAGGAGAGATTGCCATGATCGATTTGACCATTCATAAAGAGAACCTGGCTAAAAATATTAAACTGGCCAAGGATCATCAAGTCATCATCCCCACGCTCAGTCAAATGAAGCATCCGGAAAATATTCCTTCCTATATAAAGGAACAATTAAAAGACGTTGGGCTTTGGGATATTAACCCCCTAAATTTATTCCGTATCACTTGGAAAAACGAGCCTAAAGAAAAGGGAGGCCTTTTTGGCGGCCCTAATTTTATTGAATTGCCTAAATCCCTCACCGGCGTAGACGCCCGCATTATTTGCCTGGTGGGCAAATGGTTCCCCACGGGCTGCCACAAGGTAGGCGCTTCTTTTGGCTGCCTGGTTCCCCGGCTGGTTACCGGCCAGTTTGACGCCACTTATCATAAGGCTGTTTGGCCCTCCACCGGCAACTACTGCCGGGGCGGCGCTTTTAATTCCAAGCTGTTGTCCGTTCCTTCCGTAGCTATTTTGCCGGAAGGCATGAGCAAAGAGCGTTTTGACTGGCTCAATTCTATTGCCGGCGAAGTCATTGCCACCCCCGGCTGTGAAAGCAACGTTAAAGAAATCTTTGACAAGACCTGGGAACTGCGGACCACCCGGCAGGACGTGATGATCTTCAACCAATTTGAAGAAATGGGCAACCACCTTTGGCATTACGAAGTCACCGGCAATGCCATCAAGGATGCCTTTGAATCCATCAAGGGCGAGAAAGGCCGGCTGGCGGCAGCTTGCTTTACCTCCGGTTCCGCCGGCACCATGGGCTGCGGCGATTTCCTGAAGGAGCAATATCCCGGCATGAAGCTGGCTGTGGGCGAGGCCCTGCAGTGTCCCACTTTATTGAACAACGGCTATGGCGATCACCGCATTGAGGGTATCGGCGATAAGCATATACCCTGGATTCACAACGTCAAAAATACCGACATGGTTATCGCCATTGACGACGACGACAGCCAGCATTTGCTGAGAATGTTCAACGAAGAAGCCGGCAAAGAATATTTGATCAACGAAGCCGGCGTGGATCCTGCTGTAGTAGAAAGCCTGAGCTTGCTGGGTATTTCCGGTATTGCCAATGTGCTTTGCGCAATTAAAACCGCCAAATACTACGAGCTTACTGAGGACGATGTGGTCGCAACGGTTCTGACAGACTCCGCCGCCATGTACGGTTCCCGCATTCAGGAACTGGCTGAGGAAGAAGGCTCCTACAGCCAATTGAAAGCCTGCATGGATTTCAACCGCCATATGCGGGGCATCCGTACAGACAGCATGGAAGAATTGACCTATCCTGCAAGAAAACGTCTGCATAATTTGAAATACTACACCTGGGTAGAGCAGCAAGGCAGAAGTGCGGAAGAGTTGGACGAACTGTGGTACGGCTATGAAGAAACCTGGGGAGCCGTACATAAGCAGGCCGCTGCCATCGACGCTTTAATCGAGGAATTCAATCACCAGACAGGTTTGTTAAAATAAACAAAGGGCTGTGCATAAGAAAAGAGCCTGCAATACAGGCGCTTTTCTATGAAAAGAGGGTAGTAAATCCGGCAAGTCTAAAAAACTTGTTCGGATTTACTACCCTCTATCATTCACCAGTTTCCTGTTATGTCTTATAGTTCCCCTTCTAAAATATATCTTCTGATATTTTTCAAATCCATATTTTCAAGACCCATATGCTTTACTGACCGCCCGGCGCTCATATAGTCTGTTTGATGAAGGAGAGACCCCAGCATAATAATCGAATCAATCGTCGGCGTAGGAACGTGGCTGAGCTTCCCGAGGGAGGCAATGGGAACAAGGCTCATTGGGATGTCTTCCGTGATATAGCGTGTAAACGTTGTCTTAGGAGCCTTGATATTATCATATCCTCTGTTATTGCGTATGGCTTCAAATAACGTTCTTCCATTGGCATCGTAAGCGGTATAGAGCCATTCTCTCGCCGTCATTGCTCTAAACCCCAATGATTCAGCCACGTGCACTCTCTCTTTGTCCATGCTTTCAAGTATTATGGCAACTGACGAAGTAATTCCTTCCGTATAGAAATCAAAATTACCATTGGTGCTTTCTATTCTTGCGGCATTTAAGACAGTGACAGCAGGGTGAAAAATCGCGCCGATATTGTCCAGGCTTGTTTTCATCACATTGTCCCCAGGGACAAATTGCGGGAACACCGTGCGAAGTTTTCCCACAACTTCCGGGGTTCGGTGGGCAGGAATAGCGGCCACCGGTATGCTGTTTTTGGTTCGAAAAATTTGGGTTTGCGCAGGATTGATGGATCTGCTTGCATACAGGAGCGTCTGCGCTTCACATATGACAACATTGGCTGTGCAATGATTACTCCTTAAAACATTTAAGACTTCCAAAGCGCCGCCTGTCCGTCCGGGATTCAGGATAATGATTTGGTTGTCGACAACATGAGGGGCAAGCTGTTCTGCAATAAAGCGGTGTCCTGTAGCAGGAACCACAACCATGAGGATGTCCCTGCCAAGAATCGCTTTTTGAATATCGTTGGTAACGACATCGATTTGTGCAAATCCATTGGGGCCATCATTGCAAATAAGCTCTATGCCTCCGAGATTTTGAATCGCAGAGATCCGTTCCACTCCCCGATTGTACAAGCTTACATCGACCCCAAGCAGGCGAAGATGTGCGGCCATGGCTGTTCCACCGTGCCCTGCGCCGATAACTGCAAATTTTGGCAAGGACATATTATTATTTTCTTTCATCACATCACCCCTGCTTATTATTTTTTTCTCACGCAATAGAAGTGCCGGTTGATCTCAAAGACGGTTAACATTTTTTTGCGTTAATACATATTCAATTTCCCTGAGGTTTTTCAACCCATAATCCACTACTTTATCGGATTTTATGGGCTTATTGTTGGCATCAACAACCTTTAAACCGCCCTTTATAGGCCTTGTCTTCCATGCCTTGGCATATCTAAACTCATCAGTTTCCTTCCATAAATAAGGGACAGGCAAAAACCCTGCTGCAAAAATCTTATAAAAACCTTCTGCTGAATATGGATTGGCGATATTTTTTTCAATGCCGGCAATAATCGTTCCTGCAGAATCCATCAGTTCAAGCATAAGCTCTTGAACATCCATATTTCTGCTCATATCTTCTATTTTTTGATTCCTGCGCAGCCTTCTATATTCTTGCAAAGCATGCTGGGTGATTTTTATGCTTTCATTAATGACATCAGGCGTTGCTAAATGGGAAGCCTCCGAATAACTTACCACATGAATAATGGGCGGGCTTGTCTCATTATGCGGGTCAATATCATCCATTAGCGCCGTTACAGCTGCCAACTGTATTTTGGCCTCTTCTATATCAGAGCTGAAATAGTCGATTCCAGCCCTTGGCTGAAGTAAAACCCTGAAGTTTGCATCTTCCAGACCTTTGATCAGCCCAATCATAGCCCTGGATTTTGCCAAATCTTGAATTCCCCAGGTAAGACGGGGAGTGTTTAGCATGTTTTGCAATATCAATGTCTTTATACCTATTTTTTTGGCAAGTTTAGCGCATAAATAGGCTGAAACAATATACGTTACATCGTCTGCGCCCCTAAAGGCAAAATGGTGGGGTACGTTTGGTTCAAAGGGTTTATTTGTCATTGCAATATATTTCAGGGTTTCAATATGCTGTTTTAAATTTGTTAATAGGTCGTAGGGACCTCTTTCGTCCAGTTTATTGAACCACCATAGGGATAAGGCATGCCAGCAAATATTAAGGGTATTTTCGTGCATCTCCGCCAACTGTGGTATGTCCTTTGTCCCGGCATAGGTTCTTAATAGCAAAGGTCTTGAAGCCTGCCATATCATCCGGTATTCTTCCGGTGAGTTGATGGGCACGCCGCCGCCATTGGGCCTATCTTCCCAGTCTTCGCCAAAATTAGATTGGGTTAATTGAGAACTTCCGATTGATAAAATATCCAGGTAGTTCGTATCTGCTAAATATTTTGCCCACGAGATGAATTCTTTGACGGAGTCCAGCCGATCAACAGAAGAAGAATAAGGCCCTACATGGGCGCGTATCAGCGGAAAGAAGGGCGTCTTCATATTAAAATCAATTCTCTTTTCGACTGTATCCTTAAAAGTGCCGAAGCCTTCATATCTGGAACGGTCCACCGGCTTAAACTGGTTATAATGCCCGGCGTTAATGATGTCTTTACCGAAGGCCATGCGTTGGTCATCATACAAGCTGCTCTCGATCATGTCCTTTGGTATTTTCTCTTCAGGGATGTCCATTTTTATTAATGTTTCGCGTATGTTTTCACCACTTTTAAACGTTCTGACGAAGCCCCTGTGTTCTCTTTCAATCACCAGACATGATCCTGGGAGCCCGCCAAAGAAAACGGACTTAATAGCCCCTCCCTGGTGATAAAACATATTACTTTTTTCAAGCTCATACATAAAGCGGCCTACCATGTTGACGGCTTCATCCTGATCCAATCTATAGCTGAGGCCAATACGATTAATTCCATTACTGCGAATCCAATCTAATACCACCCGGCGATTGGCCTCGTATCTAAAATCATTCATTGCCTCTTCAATAGCTTCTTCAGCGACCATTACGGTATACCCGCAGGAACGCAGCAGTTCAGCAACCGTGTTAATGCCTAATGTATGCGCATCGAGGGATGGTTTGATAAGAGCGAATATATCCGTATCTAATGCAAACATTATAGTCCTTCCTTAGTTTAATCATAAAATTTATTCGGAGCGGTCACGGCATGCTAATTTACCTTGATGAAACCCTGTTTGGCAGCCCAGGAAAATAATCATAAATAAATTTAATTGTACCCCAAAGTCGGAGTAAAATCAATGATAGAAGAAATTGGCAGCATCAGATAGGCATAGCTTTCTTTAGCGGAACGTCAACGCTTTTGGAGATATTTTATATGGATTTCTGAGGAAGAAACAAAAGAGAGTCAGTTAAATGATATGGAGTGGATTTATAGCAGAATTACGGTGGCCGTTATTGCGGGATTTATAACTTTATCCAAAAAAATAGAGCTTCTCAAACAGAGCGGAAAAGAAGGCTGGTAATTTTCATAATGACAGAAACTAATGCAGCAGCGAATCTGGTGGCGATTCAATTCCCGGTCCAGTAAAAAAACAATAAAAGCATTGAGTTTTTATTATAAATCGTTTACAATAGCATTTGTGATACGCGCCCGTAGCTCAGCCGGATAGAGCGGCCGCCTCCTAAGCGGCAGGTCGGACGTTCGAATCGTCTCGGGTGCGCTATAAAAAAGGCCGGTTGCGAAAGCAGCCGGTCTTTATTTATCCCAGCCTAAGATTTGAACGTCCGACCTATCAAGGACGTTCGTCGAAGACTTGGTTTTGCGCCAGCAAAACCTTAGTCGCAGTCTCGAGCCAGCGGGCCGCGCTGTGCGAGAGTATCGTCTCGGGTGCGCTATAAATAAAGGCCGGTTGCGAAAGCAGCCGGTCTTTTCACATGCCCTTTCAAGTGTATTGCCCCCTTTCATAAAGAGAAGGATTTTCGCCAAAAATCACTTAACGCACGGCAGACCCTTTACCTTTTCCCGCACGTCTCGAAACTCCTGGGGTACGGCCTCTTCATTCATGTCCGAATGGACTGAACAGGTGCCGGCTTTTTTTGCGGTTTCATAATACCAGTGTTTGTACTCCAGCATCTTTAGCGTTTGCTGCATTTGTTCAATTTGCTTTATGACAGCTCGACGCTGGTTGTCCACAAAATTCAGCCGCTGCTCAATGGTCGAATCCCCTTCAATACACCAATCGATAAACACTTTTATATCTTTAATCACCATTCCGGCTTGTTTGAGGCATTCAATGACAGCCAGGTACTCAAAGTCTGCATCCTTGAACATGCGAATGCCACCGCCGGAACGCTCCACAAAGGGGAGCAATCCCTCTTTGTCGTAGTATCTAAGTGTGGAGGGGGCCACATTCAGTTTTTTTGCCATTTCTCCCACAGTATATATCATCGTTTACTCCCTTACTCCCTCATTTCAAAAAATTCATCTTACCGTTATTGACTTAAAGTCAACTTCAAGTTGTATACTTTAATTTATATTACAGGCTTTATTATAGCGACGCAACGATTCATCGTCAATTAGAAGGAGGAACGACATGAACAGACCCTATATCTTTTGCCATATGCTCACTTCCATTGATGGAAAAATCATGGGGGCCTACATGGAAACACCTGAGGGAGATGCCGCTGGAGAGGTTTTCTACAACATCTCCTTTGGCAAAAACCCCCACTATAAGCACCAGGGTTGGCTCTCCGGCCGGGTGACCACCGACGACAACTTCACCTTCTACCGTAAGCCCAACCTTGACGAAAATGCACCGCCGGTGTCTGCGGGAGACTTTGTGGCCCACCCCGATGCGGGGATGTACTACGTGTCGGTGGACCCCTCCGGCAAGCTAGGCTGGGAGCACAGCACCCTCACCTACGGCGACACCACCGCCCATGTGCTGGAGATTCTCACCGCAAAAGCCGGCAACGCCTATAAGTCCTTTCTGCGGGGGCTGGGCATCTCCTACATCATTGCCGGGGAGGAGTCGCTGGACTACGCCCTGGCAATGGAGAAGCTCAAGACCCTGTTCGGCATTGAAACCCTGATGCTGGGGGGCGGCGGCGTCCTCAACTGGTCGTTTATCCAGGCCGGGATGTGTGATGAACTCAGTGTCGTCATTGCCTCAGCCGCCGACGGTTCCTCGCAGACCCCTGCTTTGTTCGAGACAAGGGGTGGTCTGGCCGCGGACTCCGCTGTGGGCTTTACACTGAAGAGCGCCGAAGTCAAGGACGGCGGCTGCGTATGGCTGCGCTACACCGTAAACAAGCAGTAAAAGGAGCGGCTTTATGAATACACAAGAATTTGTAAGCATCTTCCCCACCGGGGAGAAGAACGACGCCTATGCCCAGTATTTTGTTGGGTGGAGCTATTTGAACATGCTCTCCACCGAGGGCGTCGCCATCGGCAACGTGACCTTTGAGCCAGGCTGCCGCAACAACTGGCACATCCACCACAAGGGCGGACAGATTTTGCTTATCACCGCAGGCCGGGGCTACTATCAGGAGTGGGGCAAGCCCGCCCGGGAGCTGAACCCCGGCGATGTGGTCAACATCCCGGCGGAGGTCAAGCACTGGCATGGGGCGGCACAGGATAGCTGGTTTGCCCATCTGTCGGTGGAGGTTCCCGCCGAGGGCCGGGCTAACGAGTGGCTGGAGCCTGTATCCGACGCGGATTACAAGAAATTAAAATAGAGGACGGTGAGGATGAGGTTGATGCCCGGCTGATTCAGGAGCAAACCGGCGGAGACCTGGTGTTCGATGGCTTGTAAGTAAAGAAACAGTCCGCATTGAACTTTCTAAATAAAGGAGGAAATCACATGATATTAAACGAAACTTACATTCTGCCGGGCGGCGTCAAGATTCCCAAGCTGGGGCTGGGCACCTGGTTCATTGAGGATGACAGGGCTGCACAGGCCTTCAGAGATGCAGTCAAAATCGGATACCGGCACATTGATACGGCGCAGGCTTATGCCAATGAACGTGGGGTTGGAGAGGGTGTTCGCACCTGCGGCATCCCCCGTGAGGAACTCTTTGTGACGACAAAGCTCGCTGCTGAGCTGAAGTCTTATGAAGCGGCGGCAGAGGCCATTGATGGTTCCCTGAAGCTGATGGGACTGGACCACATCGATCTGATGCTCATCCACAGCCCCCAGCCCTGGGATGATTTCAGAGGCGGTGACTATGCTGAGGGCAACCGGGAGGCTTGGCGTGCATTGGAGGATGCCTATAAGGCGGGCAAGCTCCGCAGCATCGGTGTCTCCAACTTTAAGCAGGAGGATATTGAAAACCTCCTCTCCGGTTGCACTGTGGCACCCATGGTTAACCAGCTCCTTGTCCATGCGGGGAATACACCCTTTGAGCTGATTGCATATTGCCAGAGCAAGGACATTCTTGTGGAAGCGTACTCCCCCATCGCCCACGGTGAAATTTTGAAAAATCCCGAAGTGGCAAGTATCGCCGGGAAATACCATGTATCGGTTCCCCAGCTCTGCATCCGCTACACCTTGCAGCTTGGAACCCTTCCATTGCCTAAAACGGCGAACCTGCAGCATATGCATGACAACGCACAGGTTGACTTCGTCATTTCGGATGCCGACATGGAAATACTAAAAAATATGGAGCAGATGCAGGATTACGGCGAGTATAGTGCGTTTCCTGTGTTTAGCGGAAAGTAGGGGAGTGATGTCATGGCAAAGGAAGTTTATTCTGATTGAAGAAACAGCAAATAAACACCCTTTAGACGAGAAATGCAGAAATCTTTTTTCCACTGATCACAAAAGACATAGCCTTCCCATCAAGAAGAAGCTATGTCTTTTTCTATATAAAACAATGCGATATTATGGATAATGATATGGTATAATGATTTTAATAAAATACTGAGAAGGTGTTAACTTGTACGATATTGCGATCATTGGGCTTGGTCCCGCCGGAGCTACAATTGCGCGCCTGCTGGATAAGCGGTTCCGAATTATTGCAATCGATAAAAAAAGCGCTGATGACAATACCGCATTTCAGAAGCCCTGTGGCGGACTTTTGGCGGCGGATGCTCAAAAAGCGCTTTCAAAGTTTAATCTTACCTTGCCTAAAGCAGTGCTTGTTGACCCGCAGATTTTTGCCGTGAAGACCATTGATTCAAAGCAAATGCTTTTGCGGTATTATCAGCGATTTTACATAAATCTTGACCGGCACAAATTTGATATGTGGCTTATCTCCCTTATCCCCGAACATGTCCGCATTGAGAACCAGGCGGTCTGTACCTCTATAAGAAAAAAAGGCGAAATCTATGAAGTATCTTATCTAAAAGACCGTGGAGAGAAAACGATTACGGCAAGGCATATCATAGGAGCCGATGGCTCCAATTCCATTGTCAGGCGCATATTATTCCCGAATCAGAGCATCTGCCGGTACCTTTCCATACAGCAATGGTTTCCAGAGCAGCACATAACGCCTTTCTATTCCTGCATTTTTGACTCTGATATAACCGATTCTTATTGCTGGAGCATCTCAAAAAGCGGATTTTTCATTTTAGGAGGCGCCTTCCCTCCCAAAACGGGAAAACAGAGCTTTGAATTGCTTAAACAAAAACTGAATAAGCAAGGATTTATTTTCGGTACTCCTCTTAAGACCGAGGCTTGTCTTGTCTCTATGCCCAAGGGGCTTAGCAGCTTCTATACGGGCAAAGATAGGGCGTTTTTGCTCGGCGAAGCAGCCGGTTTTATTAGCCCTTCTTCATTGGAGGGTATCAGCTATGCTTTCAACAGCGCACATGCCCTTGCAAGAATACTTAATTCGGGCTGTGCTGACCCGGCCCGGAAGTATAGAGTAAACTCTTTGCCTATCCGAATCAAGCTCTTACTCAAGCATTTCAAATCTCCGTTTATGTATAAGCCGCTGCTTCGAAAGCTCGTCATGAAGTCCGGGCTTTGCAGTATCTCCATATTGGAACAATAATGCCAATCAAACCGATATGCCTATTTTCCAATCATGCACGCTTCATCTTATCATTATATTCCTTGTTATGGCATCTTTGCAGACACCTGAAATGTTTTTGATTATAAATAGCTTATTGGGATAACACGGTCTTCGCCCTTGAGGGTAAGTAAATTATCGTAAAGACAAATTACTCCGCCTATCCCCCGCTTCATGTTTGGAATCTTGTCAAGCTGAGAAAAGGCGTCTATATCCTTCTTCTGCGGGTCGGCGTGTTTCTTGATTTCGAGGGGGTGCAATGTTCCGCTATCCTCAATCAACAGGTCAATCTCATTCATGTCCTTATCCCGATAGAAATAGAGCGGCGGCTCAAGAACGCCTTTGTTATAGTAGCTTTTAATGATTTCGGACACCACAAAGCTCTCAAAAAATGCACCTGCCATTGCGCCGTTTTTCAGAACATCGGGCGTGTTCCAGCGGGTAAGATAAGCGGCTAGTCCGGTATCAAGGAAGTACAGTTTGGGCGTTTTAATAGTTCGCTTAGTGACGTTGTTGAAGTACGGTTTGAGCAAATACACAAGATTTGATGCAACAAGAATCGAAAGCCACCTTTCTGCCGTCGGCTGACTAATCCCCACATCCCGTGCAAGAGAAGCGAGGTTAAGCAGTTGCCCTGTTGCAGAAGCGGTCACGGTCATAAACCTTGTGAACTTAACCTCATCACCGATTTCCGAAAGTTCCCTGACGTCTCGCTCAATGTAGGTACGCACATAAGCGCCGTAGAACATCTGCCAATCAAAGTCGGGATTTGCGAATAATTCCGGCATACTGCCCCTGTGAACCGTATTCCATACTTCATCATAAGATATTTCTGCAAGCTGCTTTTTCCGCTCCGAAAAATACTCATCTGTGGGGATGAATGGCTCGTCAAAGGGAATATTGTGCCGTTCCCGCATAGAAAAGCCCAGCAGGGTAACAAGCCCAAGCCTGCCTGCCAACGATTCACTGACGCCCTTCATCATTCTAAACTGTTGAGAGCCGCACATGAAAAACTGCCCTTTTTGGCGACTTTTGTCGAGCAGCATTTTGATCTGTTCAAACAGCACAGGGGCTTTCTGGATTTCATCCACAAATACAGGCGGGGGGTTATCCTTGAAGAATGTTCCGCTTTCTTCGACGGCACTTGCCCTGACAATCGCATCATCCAGGGTGACATATCCGATGTCTTTTGTCAGCGTCTGCAGCATCGTTGTCTTTCCCACCTGCCGCGGGCCGGCAACAAGCACTGCACCAAACATTTTCGACAGCTTCTCTACCGTTTTTTCGGCGTGTCTTTGAATATATCTCTCCGCCATATATATTCGCCTCCGCTTCGTCCAATTTAATATTTAATATTATTATGGCCAAATTTCGAAAAATATCAAGAGATTCCCACGAAATAAAAAACTGTTTATGCACAAAAATCAAGTACCCTAAGTTATCGGAGGTTTACGAGTAAAATGATTGAGATTAGGAATGAAGAAAAAGCAGATTATAAGAAAGTAGAAGAGATCACACGGAAAGCTTTTTGGAATTTATATATTCCAGGCTGCATTGAACACTATTTAGTTCATGTTATGCGACTCCATGAAGATTTTCTGCCAGAGTTAGCTTTGGTGATTGAAGTTGATAATCAAATCATCGGGAATATCATGTATACCAAAACAAAAATAATCGATGAGTCCGGAGCAGAAAAAGACATCCTTACTTTCGGCCCGGTTTCCATTTTGCCGGAATACCAGAGAAAAGGGTATGGAAAAAAGCTAATGGAATATTCCTTTGAACAGGCGGTGGCACTTGGTTATGATGTGATCGTAATATTTGGAAGCCCCAATAATTATGTAAGCCGCGGTTTTAAAAGCTGCAAAAAATACAACGTCTGTCTTGAGAATGGGACATATCCAGCGGCAATGCTGGTAAAAGAACTCAAACCAGATGTCCTTGACGGAAGGAAATGGGTTTACCATCAAAGTCCTGTATTTGAGATAGATGAACAAAAAGCACAACGCTTTGACGCAGATTTGGAAAGCCTGGAGAAAAAATACCAGCCAAGTCAGGAAGAATTTTATATTCACAGCCATTCTATTATACAGTGAGTCTCCTTTGGTGATATAAAGATAAATTTATAGTTTCAGAAGATTTTCAGGAAATGGATTATTATATGAAACGGTTTGCATCTATTGTGCCGGCGGCGATTTTGACAGGAGCACTTTTAGCTTCCTGCGGTCAACCTGTACTTTCAAATAAAACAGCCACGCAGCTACAAACAACCACGCTATCCCCCTCTACGCCGGAAGTGCTTGAATCGGCACCTCCTTCCCCCTCGCCTGCGCCTGTTACTTATCCCGATATCTCTGACTTGGAATTCTCGGATTTGACCGGCGTAGTATTTATTTTTTCCAGCGGCGTAGGTGCTTGGCATACAGAGGTGCAAATATTATCTGACGGAACCTTCAGCGGTTATTATTCCGACCAGGACATGGGTGATATCGGTTCCGGCTATCCGAATGGAACCCGTTATTTTTGCTCCTTCAACGGCAAATTCTCATCGCTAAAGAAAGTCGGCGAATATGAGTATTCCATGAAATGTGAATCCATAACACAGGACGGCATAGCCGACGAACTGGAAATCGAAGAAGATGGTTGGAGATATATCACTTCTACACCATATGGATTTGATAGTGCAGATGAATTTATGTTGTATCTGCCCGGAAAAAGAATTGATGAATTGCCCGATGAGCTCATAAACTGGATAAGTATGTCTCGGGGCATCGATTTTAAAGGAATTGATATCCTTCATTTTTACGGACTATATAATATCGAGGGTGAGCAAGGCTTTAGCAGCCAATAAAGAGGAAACACTTTGGGAAATAAATATTCAGTAACAAAGAAACAGGGCAGGCATTTGCTTGCTCTGTTTCTTTCCTGTTGCAAATCCGGCCTTCTAGCCTTTAGCAATTATTAAAACCACCGCTTGATTGACTTTCTGTTCAATTTTTGCGGTTGTGGGCAGATTCCCGCTGTTGCCTGTGCAATTTTTTCGGTTGTGGGTGAATTGCAGCCGCTGCAAAGGTCAATTTTAGCTAATTTCGGGTCAAAACGGTGCAGTTTTTCCGTTTATGTGGCCATCTTGGCCTTGGATTTCACACACAACCGCAATTTTTGCTCACTCCCCTCCCACAATTTACCCACAACCGCAATTTTTGAACAGCACTGCCCCTGACTTCTCCCATGGGTTATGGACTAACATCTTTTGCTAAACTAAATGACATTGCCGCAAAGGTTATCCCTTCTTTGCCAATCCCTTCTTTGCCAATCCCTCCTTTGCCAAACCTCGCTTACGCCCCCTCACATCTTCAGCCGCACCGTACAACTGCAGCCGCCGGCGGGCAGGTTTTGGAAGCAGATGCGTCCCCCATGAACCGCCACAATGCGTTTTACGATACGCAGTCCCAGCCCGCCGCCGCCTAAAGCTGTTTCCGGCGGTGTATCCCGGCGCAGCAGGGTCAACTGCTGGTCTGAAAAGCCTGCCCCATTATCTTGAACTGTCAGATGGAGCAGTTTTCTTTCCGCCCGCAACTCTATCCGGATGGAACAGCCCTGGGGGTTATGGCGTATGCTGTTGCCAATCAGGTTACCCAACATACGAACCAACAGCGCCCGGTGGCCGTATGTCTGCAAAGCTGCGGCGGCCGGATCGATTTCTACCTCAATCGGATATTTTTCGTCAAGATCCCCATTGAGAAAATTCGCCGCTGTTTCACGGACAAGGGCCGCCATGGATAAGCCCTCTTTTTTCAACGGTTCCATGGCATACTCCAGCCGGTTTACAAGATTCAGGTCGGCAACGAGGGACCGCATTTCTTCGCCCTTTTGGCGGATAACCCCTGCCTGCTGCCTTTGCTTTTCCGGTATTTCACCATCCTTTTCCAGGCTTGCGGCATAACCAAGGACCATGGATAGAGGTGTGCGGATATCGTGGGAAACCCCCGCTACCCATTCAATCCGTGCGGCGTCCCGCTCCTTGTAGCGCCGTCCGGTCATCCAAACGGATACGCCGAAAATAACAAGAAAATTGCACGCCAGCGCAATTACGGCCCAGACAGGCCAAAAATTGAGCTGATCCATGGACATTTCCACAGGATATTTCCATGCCGAGTCCTTGGGCCCGCCCAGCACAAACAATCCATCAGTCACAGTCCATACCTTGACGGGATAATCGGCCAAATACCAGCGAGAAAAAGCAGCGATATCAGAAAGGCTATACCGCTCCGGTACTTCCGGGGGTTTGCCGTATGACCACAGGAGCTCTCCGCTGGCATCGGAAATCAGCATGGCCCAATAATGATTTTCTGCCAGCATGTCCGCTGCTTCTGCGGCAAGCAGATAGCCGCTGTCTGTATGCTCCAGCATTTCAGCATACCTGGAAACCTGCGGTTCTCCGCTCTTTCCCGAAAGGGAAATCACCGCATAGGAAAACAGCCCCAGATTCACTACCATCCCCACTGCAAAAATGACTGCCAGCAAGGCAGACAGCCACAGTGCACTGCGTATCACACGTTTGGGTTTCACAGCTTCGCCTCCCTGAGCAGCCGATAGCCCAGCCCCCGCACTGTAATGAGCCAGCGGGGGTGGGAAGGATCTATCTCAATCTTTTCCCGCAGGCGGCGCATATGTACCATCAACGTGTTATCATAGCCTATATTCTGATCATTCCACGCCGCCATACACAGGCTGTCCACCGTCACGATGCGGCCCCGGTTTTCATTCAGCTTGGCAAGCAGCGCGTACTCCTTTGCGGTCAGCATCTTTTCAGCGCCGTTGCCCTTCACGGTGCCGCTGCCCATATCCACCGTCACCTCGCCAAGGGAGATTTTCTCCGTCACAGCAGGCTCCTCTGCAGAATAGGTGCGGCGTAAAACAGCCCGCAAGCGAAGTGTCAGCTCCTGGGGCAGGAAGGGTTTTGTGATGTAATCATCGGCGCCGAGACCCAACCCCCGCAGACGGGCCTCATCCTCATCCCGGGCGGAAAGGAACAACACCGGAATGTCTGCCTGCCGCCGCAGTTGAGAGAACAATGTAAAGCCGTCGCCGTCGGGCAGCATCACGTCCAACAGCACTGCTTGAGGAGCAAAATCTCCTGCGGCAGTCAGGGCTTCCGCACCATTGGCTGCCGTCCTGATCTGCGTAAACCCTTCCTGACGCAGCAGAGTTTCCAGCATGGCCAGAAGCTCCGGCTCGTCATCCACCAGAAGCAACCGTGCATCCTGAATCCTTTGCATCCCACCAGCTCCTTTTCCTTTTGGTTCTCCGTTTTGGTTCCCCTTTTTGGTTCTCCCTCTTTGTTCTCCTATTATAACCTTTTGCTGCCACGGGATCTCATAAAAATAAAAAATGTAAGGTAAATGTAAGGCTGACGTCAGCGCCTTGTAAGGTCTTTAGGGTATCCTGTGGGGGAAACAGAAAGGAGACCCGCTATGGACTATTGTATTACCACCGAGAACCTTACCAAGCGCTACGGGCAGGAAATTCCCGTAAACCATATCCATCTTGCCGTTCCGGCTGGGGCCGTATACGGTTTTCTTGGACCCAATGGCGCCGGAAAAACCACGACGATGAAGATGCTGCTGGGGCTTGTACATCCCACCGAAGGGAGTATCTCTGTATTGGGGCAGAACGTAAATGAGAAAAACCGTTTGTCCATCCTGCGGAAGGTTGGCTCCCTTATCGAATCGCCCAGCTATTACGGTCATCTTACAGCCCGGGAAAACCTGGAGATTGTACGTTCACTGCGCAATCTGCCGAAGGGAGAGATCGATGAGGCACTGGACGCAGTACGATTGACCGGAACAGGCAATAAACAGGCGGCGAAGTTTTCTCTGGGTATGAAGCAGCGTCTTGGGATTGCCGCGGCATTGATGGGCCGGCCAAAGCTAATGATCCTGGATGAGCCCACCAACGGCCTTGACCCCGCCGGGATACAGGAAATGAGAAAACTGATTAAATCCTTACCCGCCCAATACGGGATAACGGTGATGGTATCCAGCCATCTCCTGTCTGAGATTGACCAAATCGCTGATTATGTGGGTATTATCCGAAAAGGCGAACTGGTATTTCAAGATACACTTGCCGCCTTGCACGCCAAAAGCAATTGCCGCCTGGCGCTGCGCACCAGCAATAATGAGGGAGCCGCAGCACTTCTGCCAAAGGCAAAGCATGCGGAGGGCTGGCTTATACTGCCCCAGCTTACCGATGAAAAGGCCGCGGCGGCAAGCCTTTTGCTGGCACAAAAGGGCATCGGAATTGTGCGTATGGAAGTACGAGAAAAAAGCCTCGAAGACATCTTTCTGGAGATGACCGGAACGGAGGCTGCATTATGAACGCTATGAAGGCGCTGAAGCTTGAATTCTATAAGGCTCGCCGCAAGCGTTACTGGCTCATTGCAGCAGCTATTAGCGCAGTGCAAGCGCTGTGGCTGATCTGGGGTCTCAGAAACATGGATGCTTCCCAGCTTGCCCAAGGATATCTGCACAGCTTGTATCAGTTCGCCGTTTTGAATTCCATTGTGCTGCCCGTAATGACTGGGGTCCTTGTCTCCAGAATGTGTGACATCGAACACAAGGGCAGCGCTCTGAGAACATTGTTTACTATGCAGCCCTCCGGCAGTCTGTTTGACGCAAAATTTTTTTGTGCCGGCATCCACCTTGCGGCAGTGGTTGGGTTCCAGATTGCAACCATTTTGATGGTGGGGCAGATCAAAGGCTTTAGCACCCCAAAACCGGCCGGGGCCCTGGTCTGGTATTTCGGCTCACAGCTATTATGCAGCCTGTTCCTGGCTCTATTTCTGCAAATACTGGCACTGCGGCATATCAACCAGTTTATCCCGCTGTCTGCAGGACTCATCACAGGTTTTCTCGGTTTGATGGCGATGTTCTTCCCGGAAGGGGTCATGCGCCTGGTGCCCAGCGCTTATTACGGTCTGCTCTCCCCGGTGCATATGGACTGGAACCGGGCTGCCAGGACCGTGTCATACTACCAGGTCCCATTCCCGATTATGGACTGTATGCTGCTCACCGCCGCCCTGGTGATTTTATATTGGTTTGGCCGTAAACAGTTTATGAAAAGAGAGGTGTAAGCCATGCTGTTCGCTGTCGTAAAAACGGAAATCCTTAAGCTGCGCCGGGCGCCGGTATGGATAGCCTTTTTCACCTTACCCCTGCTGGCCTCTGTTATGGGAACATTCAACTATCTTCAGAACATCAGTATTCTTACGAAAGAATGGCATAGCCTATGGACCCAGCACACCATTTTTTCCAGCTTCTTTTTTCTGCCCTCGCTGATTGGTGTGTTGAGCGCCTATCAATGGCGGCTGGAGCATCGGGAAAACAATTGGAACAGCCTGATGACCTTCCCGGTTTCAGTTCAGACAATCTTCACGGGGAAGCTCATCGTTTCATCAGGGCTGGTCATTCTGACCCAGATGCTAACGGGCCTGCTCTTCATTGCCTGGGGAAAATATGCCGGATTACCGGGGACGGCGCCTGCCGAATTGCCCCACTGGCTTCTTCTTGGCGCCTTTGCGGGCATATCTATCGCATCGGTGCAATTGACCTTCTCCATGACCATTAAGAGCTTTGCCATCCCCGTGGGAATCGCACTGATGGGCGGCATTATAGGACTTGCCATGGCAAGTTCGGGGCGGGGACTTTTCTTTCCCTATTCCTTGCTGGCCCTTGGAATGAACGCCAATGGCAGAGGATACCTAACCGCCCAAGATACCCTTCCATTTTTGGTTTCCTGCGCCGTTTTTACAGGATTGCCGGTATTATTCGCCGTGCATTGGCTGAAGAAGAAAGATGTCGCCTAATCAAGTATCGAATATCTCTCCTTCTATGCTGATGATCTCATCTATAGGGATCATTTTGCCATCGCCCATAACGATAACCCGCTTATATTCGTCTACCCTTTTAACCACACCGGCGGCAGCAATATAGGCGCCGCCGGTCTTCTTCTCATCCGGCCGAAAATAGGTAACGGTGATTTCGGGGCGCTCGTCAAGGCGCTCCGCTATCATTTGCAGCCTGTCTCTCAAAGCGTCCATCGTATACTCGTCCAGTTCCTTTCTCTCATCCGTCAATCTTGCCGTTTCTTTGATGGCAGCATCATGGCCGGTTAGTGCGGCAAAAGGAGCAAACTGAGCGGCCCGGTCACTCACTGCCATTTGCGGATGCTTTGCAGAGACATGGCGAGGCAAACGGATAATGTCGTCATATGCATTGGTCAAGCCTTATGCCCTCCAATCTGTTTGTTGCGGTCCACGGCAGTGGCTCCCTCTTCAAGATTCATACCCTTTAGAATCGCATTTTTACCGTATTTCCTCTTTATATCCAGCATAGCCTGCTGCATCTTTTTTTCCCGGGCCAGCTGGGCTTCCTCGGCTTCCTTTTTCGCCTGCAAGGCCTCATAATCCGTAAAAAGATCAAGCTGCCGGGCGGCCGCCGTCTTTGGCAGGGTTTTCTCATCCAGCACATGATTGGCTGAGAGATTGATCCGCCTGACCAGCAGGCTATTGTCCACAATCCGTTCAAACAGCTCTGTGACGGCCTTTACAATCAGCTTAGTAGAGGAAGTATGCCTGTCCAGGTTTATTGTGCCATGAGCCGCCTTTGGTACGCTGCGCCCATAGGAGTCGGTTGTTATCTCACCCCGATAGGACTTTCGCATTTCCTGGTTGGTCAGATTTTCAATATCGTAGCCGACGGTCATCACCATTTGATCTGTTACAAGCTCCTTTTCAACCAAATCGAGCACCAGCAATTCGGTCATTTCTCGAACAACCAGCCTGGCCTTTTCATAGGGATAGGGACTATGCAGCACCTGACCGGAACCTACGCTTTTTGTGGCCGGCTTATAGGCCTTTATGTCTGCAATAGTACAGGGCTCCCATCCCCAGGCGTGGTCAATAAGCAGCTCCGCATTGACGCCGAACAGCTTATACAACAAATCCTCATTGTGATAATTGTGAGGCTTGCCGGTTGAGCAACGGGCGATATCGCCCATGGTGAAGAGTCCATGCTCCTCCAGCTTTTTGGCATAGCCTTTGCCAACACGCCAAAAATCCGTAAGGGGCCGGTGGGACCACAACAACCGGCGATAGCTCATCTCATCCAGCTGGGCAATTCTCATCCCATTCTTGTCGGGCTTTATGTGCTTTGCCCCAATATCCATGGCAATTTTGGCCAGATACAAATTCGTGCCAATCCCCGCCGTGGCTGTGATGCCTGTTGTTTCCAAAACGTCCAGAATCATTTTCATGGCAAGCTCACGGGCCGAGCATTTATATATGCTCAGATAATGAGTGGCGTCGATAAACACTTCATCGATGGAGTAAACATGAATGTCTTCGGGAGCAATGTATTTTAGATAGACATTATAAATCCTCGTGCTGTACTCGATGTAATGGGCCATTCGCGGCGGAGCAATAATGTAGTCCAAGGCAAGCTGCGGCGAAGATTTCAATTCCCCGTCATTGGCAGAGGCCCCGGAGAATTTCCTCCCCGGCGCCTCCCGCAGCCGTGCTCCATTGACTTCTCTTACCCGCTGCACCACCTCAAAGAGCCTTGCTCTGCCCGGAATACCGTATGCTTTCAGGGAGGGGGAAACGGCCAGGCAAATCGTCTTTTCGGTACGGCCTGGGTCGGCGACAACAAGGTTAGTCGTCATCGGGTCAAGCTTTCGTTCGATGCATTCAACGGAAGCATAAAATGACTTCAGGTCAATTGACATATAGACTTTGTTTGCACTCATTTCCCGCCACCTCCTTTTAGGCAATAGTTGTTTTACATAAAGCAAGAACATTATATCTTATATTTCTTAATCGGGTCTATTGGCTATTGTATAGCGATGCGTAAAACCTCTTTTCTCTAACAAGATTTATGCATACCCGTTTCAATAATATCCCCTTAACCACTAAAATCAAGTCGGCGTTTTTATGGCAAACATCTATGAGCAATCACAAAACTTGTTTCTCCTCTCTTTTTACGGGCCAAAGGCCCTCTGCCGTCTCACCACCTGGAAAATTGAGCAGTTCGGGCAAGTTCAGGGCCGGACCCATAAAAAGATACTGCCTCAAAGTTGAAAAACTAATTTGAGGCAGTATCTTCATTTGATTCTACGCTTTCCTCTTTTTCCAAACAGACGCCAGAATGTCTTTCAGCACAAGCAACGCGTTCATTTCGTCAAAGTCGTATTTCTTCTTCAAATCATCCAATAACACGGTCAACCCCTCGGCATAGAAGCCGGTATCCACTTTCTCCTGATAGGTAGTAAGTATCGGATATTTCTTCCCCCAGGCCTTCGTCCAATCCACCTTGTTTTGGACTTCTTCACTTGTCTTATCAATCACCTCTTGAATCTCCTGCACATCCAGGTCAAAATCAATCAGTTCGTCTAAGGATAAGTGATATAAAAGAGCAAGCTTTTTGGATTGCCGTATGTCGGGGAGCGTTTCACCCAGCTCCCATTTCGAGATTGTCTGTCTGCTGACCCCTAATTTCTCCGCAACTTCCTCCTGGGACAGCCCGCTTTTCTTTCGGGCATTGAATAAACCGCTGCCTAATTCCATTTGCGGCACCTCCTTTGCGCTAATGAAAGTATAGCCTTTTGGCAGATATAACGCCACCAATTAAAGCCGGCAATTATGTTAGCTTTATTGGCATTTATTTGTTTTGAAATGTTCCATGCAACCGTTGGTTGCGCAAATTCCAAGCCCAATTGGTTGCCAACAGTTCAAAACATGGTATCATATTTCCATCAAATATAAATAGGAGAAAATCTTATGAGCTTAGGAATGACGATTCGCGACCTGCGAAGCAAAAGGAATATGTCACAGGCTGATCTGGCGGAAGCACTGGCAGTATCTCGTCAGTCGGTCTCAAAGTGGGAGACCGACAGTGCCGTTCCCGATCTGGATAAGCTTGTGACAATGAGTGAACTGTTTGATGTGACCCTTGATGTGCTCGTCAAGGGAAATCTTTCCGATACACCTGAAGAAAAGTCACAAGCCTACCCGGAGAAGTTGCCGGAAAGCAGCGCCAACAATAGAGCGCCTTACTGGATCCCCGGTGTAATTCTGTTATGTTTTGGTTTGCTCATCACACTATTTTTTCTCTTTTTAGGCGGCGGTTTGAGCGGTTTGCTCTTTGCCTTACCCTTCTTGCTGTGCGGTATCATCTGCCTAAATGTACGCCGGCGGGCAGGTCTTTGGTGCGCATGGACGTTCTATCTCTGCGTAGATCTCTACTTGCGTTATGCCACCGGGATCACCTGGCAAATTATATTTTCCACAATTGGTTTTCAACCGGAATGGAACTATGTCCGGCTTGCCATAGGCTGGGTCCAATTCCTAACCGGAGTGGTCCTCATTTTCTTCACGTTACGCGCTTTTAACAGGGTAGAGCTACCCCAAAATTTGGGGTTCCCACCTATCGCTGGCGGCTGGATACTGCTTGCCGTCCTCTCCTTTTTCCAGGGTTGGCTCATTGGCTATTTGCACAGTATGCCTTATGAACAGGTAAAAGATGTCTGGTATTTTCTTATCCGCAGCTGTGGCGACTATCTGCGTCTGGCACTGCTGGCTGTGCTTTTGGTCTTGAGTCTGGCCTTTTTGCGCCGGAAATCGGAAAGGGCTCAATAGCAAGAGAGTTATCGACCATCAAACAGGAATTTTAGGAGGTATAAAATGGAATACGCTGTTAATATAAAAGCAGCGAGCTATTCTGATAAACGATGAGTCTTGCGCAGAATGCATATACTGGTTTAACAGCTATATTTCATAACAAAGGACGGCAAAAGATATAAAAGCCACTATCTCGTATAAAATCGATTAGTTTTATAAGATAATTAATATGCTGTCAAAAATGATCCATCAGATTTTTCTCCGCTGATGAAATATATAAATAAACCACTTGTTACAATGGCTGGGTGCTAGGTTCATTATGCTAGGAGGTTCTTCGATGCCTAAAAATATAAAAAAGTGGTTGCTGGTTATTGTTATCCTTTATTTTGCTGTTTAATTGCCCTTAAACTAGTAGTTAAAACTCAATTGGATAAGACTCCACGTAACTTTAATGATGCTGTTTTTCAGCAATACCTTCCAATAGATGAGATCACTTCCAGGTATTGCCGGGCTCAAGCCCATAAATAAAAAGCGCTCCACCGAGGCGGAGCGCTTCATTTTGTTCATTGGAGGCACTATAATAAGTCAGTCAGGTTTTTCTCTGCGATGAAATATATAGCATGCCCAATTGGATAAAACGGATACAATTCGCTATTCGTAAATATTTAGCACGCGAATGCTCTGCTATCCTGAGTAATTAGGGGCACTGACGACCGGGGGGGAGCGGCAGGCACGGCACGGACCCCCGTGCAAAAATTGCGGTTGTGTGCAGGTGCCGGCCGTCGCCTGTGCAATTTTTTCGTTTGTGTATGAATTGCAACTGCTGCCGAGGTCAATTTTGGCCATTTCCAGGCCAAACCTGTGCAGTTTTTTCGGTTGTGTGCGGATTTCTCCCTTGCCTTTTACACATAAACGCAAATTTTGCTCACCCAGCCACCGCCAATTGAACACAACCGCAATTTTTGCACAGGCGGGAGTCACTGCCTCACCGCCCGCTGCCTCACTGCCCCGCTGCCGCCACTGCAGTCATTGCCGCAGCAACCTCGTCAACGCAGCAACCCGTCAGCACCGTTGCTGTCCGGCAGACGTTCCATGTCCCAGCGGCTTTTGACAACCGAATCGTGACATTGCGTATAAAATCAGCCCTTTTTCCAAATAAGCTGATAAAACCCTTGACTGTAAACAGACTTCATAGTTTATGATAGAGTTAGCAAAAGGGAAAGGGGCGAGGAAAATAAAGATAAACGAAATGGAAACCCGATCCGGAATGGAGCGGGCAAACATACGGTTTTATGAGCGTGAGGGGTTAATCACACCTAAACGCCTGGATAATGGATACAGAGATTATTCGGAAGAGGATCTGCAAATTATACTGCGCATTAAATTGCTGCGGAGCCTTCATGTTTCGCTGGAGGAAATTAAAGGACTTAAAGACAAAAGCAGGGATTTGGCAGATATTCTTTCGCAGCAGATTATAAAACTTGACCAGGAAAAGCAGGATGCCGCTTATGCCCAGGACGTCTGCCGGGCGATGCAGGAAGACAGGGTTTCTTTCGAAAATCTCGATGCCAAAAAATATCTCGACGGCATCAACCAAACAATAAAAGAAACAGGCAGCTCCTATTTTTCGGTCAATAGCGACAAAGTTCCCCAGGTATTTCACCCCTGGCGCCGGTTTTTTGCCAGAATGCTTGACTTCTCTATATACGGTATCCTTTGGTCGGCCATTCTTGCCTTTGCCTTTCATATAAATTTGACGGGCAGAGGCAATTGGGGAAACCTTCTCGATTCTTTCATGGCGGCTACAATAATGTTGTTCTTAGAGCCCCTTTGGCTTCATTTTTTCGCTACTACGCCGGGAAAAGCAATTTTGGGGCTTAGGATAGAAACCCCCGATGGCCCGAAGCTTTCCTATGGCAAGGGTTTCGCCCGGACCTGGGGCGTTATAAGCGCCGGTATGGGCTGCAATATCCCCATCCTCAATCTGATCCGGCTTTGGCAGAGCCACAAACGCTGCAGTGAGTATGAAGTGCAGCCTTGGGATGAAGCAATAGCCTATACCTTCAAAAATAGAAAATGGCAAGGTCTGTTATATATCGGCGGCTATGCGGCCATATTCGCCGTTTTGCTTACGATAATATCGGCCCAGCATCTGCCGCCTAACCGGGGCGACTTGACTGTGGCGGAATTTGTTGAGAACTACAATTACTATGCTAATTATTTTGGCATTGATTATGGTAATGAATACTTGGACGAAAAGGGCCAATGGGCAGAAAAGAATTTTGACGGAACACCCTATACAACCTATATTGGAATCGGCCGCAGGGAAAAGCCCCGGTTTCATTTTGAACTGGAAAATGAATATGTGACAGGCGTTTCCTTTGGAGTCGAACTCAAGAATGATACCGGCTTACTTGGTTCCTATGACTCGTCAATGACTTTGGTATCCTTGGCTTTTGCCGGCGCCCAGAATGAAATGGGGTTATTTTCTAAAATTCTCAAACGTATAGCAGCCCAAATCAATGATAACAGCTTTCGAAATTTCCATTTTACAGAGGCCGGCATCACCTTTACTTGTGATACCGAGTACTCCGGTTATATTAATACCCGAACCGGCATTTTGTTTCCGGAAGAAAACGCCGGAGAACGCTATTTCCGTTTAAATTTTTCGATGAATAAGTAAAGCTGATTTTACTTTTCGGAGTCGTTAAAGGAGGGGCAAATTGGACTACATTGTTGATGTATACCATGGGTGCTGCCTGAAAAACCCTGAAATTTATATCGAAGACCAATACATTGGAATGAATGGCTATAGGAGGTGGCAAATTGAAACAGCAATTTAAAACGATTATTAAAGCAGCCCTGGTTTTGGCTATTGCCTTTTGGGTACTTTCAAAAATCCCCTTCAATCGAAAAATCAATCAGGAAATCCCCGCTAATATATACCTAGACGGCGTTGTAACCGGAGAAACAGCCATCATTATGGATGGAGAAAAAAGCAACTATCTGTTTACCGAAAAGGAAAGCTATTCCGGTAAATTTCAGATCCTTTCTTACGAAAAGACGGGCAGAGATAATATGAATGCACATATCTCCTGGGGTGGCCTTGAAAAAACGAATATCCAGCAATTGATTTACACAACCGCAGGAATCTTTCCCGATATGGATTTGGTCAGCTTCATTATCATCAATGAAGCAATGACGCAATTTGCCTTGATGTTTAAGGACGGCACTGTCATCGCAACCTCAGACAGCCTATATGAGCTTTATACGCAGAACATTACTTATTATCCCGATACAGGCGCCATATCTGTGCGAACAATCCCCAAAATAGAATGAGATTGCAGCAACCCCTCAATTTGAGCAGCGTCTGATTTACGTTTGGTTAACCGATTCGAATAAAAAGCCAAGACAGAATGGCCGCGGCATTTCGCCGGGGCCTTTTTCATAAGCCACTGGATTGGTTTATGCGACAAAAAAGTATAAAGCCTTATTTTTTTGCTATACAGAGATGCTAAAATGGAACAAGTTCCGGTGAACCAATCTTTTCATGCCGGGAAAAGTGAAAACACGAGATTTTGAGGAGGAGCGACAGCATGAAACGTACATACGGATACGTAAGAGTATCCAGCAGAGATCAGAATGAGGATCGCCAACTGATTGCCATGAAAGAATTTGGCGTACCGGAACAGAATATCTTTTGCGACAAGCAATCCGGGAAAGATTTCAACCGGCCCGCTTACCAAAAGCTTTTAAAAAAAATAAAACCCGGCGATCTCTTTGTTATTAAAAGCATCGACAGGCTGGGCAGGGATTATGAAGAAATCATTGAGCATTGGCGGATCATTTCAAAAGAACGCGGAGCCGAAATCGTTGTCCTTGATATGCCGCTGCTGGATACGCGACAGAAAGACCGGGACCTGACGGGAACATTTATTGCCGACCTGGTGCTTCAAATCCTCAGCTATGTGGCACAGAAGGAGCGGGAGTTTAACCGGCAGCGCCAGGCCGAGGGCATTGCGGCAGCAAAAGCGAAGGGCGTCAAATTTGGCCGTCCTCCCAAGCATCATCCCGCCGCATTTTATGCCATGTTAAAGGAGTGGAGATGCGGCAAGATATCCGCCCGGCAGGCAGCAAAGCAACTGGAAATTGATCACAAAACATTTGCGCGGTGGGCTTCGGGGTATTAATGAAAACAAAGCAGCATGGGGAATACAAGGCCCGGTTTTTTGTCTCTATTCGACATAACCAGAGAAAAAAGCAGGCTTTTTTCCCCAAGTCGTAATATGCTTTTTGCTCTGGATTCTATGAAGATTACTCAACATATACCGGGGAAAAAATGCGCAATTACTTAAATTCTATTTTACTATCCCTAATCTGAAAAAGCAAGAAGCCTGGGGAAAAAAGCCTGCTTTAGGGGACACTCTATGCAGAACAGAGGCGGCTGGGCGCTATTGAGCAAAACACAGGCGGGCTCAATCAAGGGGCCGCTATTATGTTGCGGTATGAAGTCGGAAAATTCAAACTGGGCAATAATAATTATTAATAGGGGGCTACTATTATGAAACGTTTCACAAACCTCAAGATTGCCACGAAATTAATTATCGGCTTCTTAACCGTAGCGTGTATAGCAGGCGTGGTGGGGATCGTTGGTCTGATTAATATCAATGCTTTGGCTGAATCAGACAGGCTGCTGTATGAAGAGAATACCTTGGGAATTGTGTACTCGGGGGACGCCAACACCTACTACCAGAGACTTCGGTATAATATAGCCGAGATGCTTCTATTGAAGGATGAGGCCCAAAAAGACGATTACATCGGCAAATTCAACGACTTTTTAGCGGCTATTGAAACAAATCTGAATGACTATGAGGCCGGTATTATTACACAAACCGACCGTGACCTGTTTGACCCGCTCAAGGGCGATTGGGTACAATTTAAATCCTACATGCAGCAGATCATCACGTTTACACAATCGGGGCAGTATCATCAGGTGGAACGCATTCTGCTTGGAGATGCGGACGCGGTAAGCGGATCTCTGATGGATTCCTTTTTAAAGCTGTATGAATATAACTCCACCGGGGCAGTAACCAGGGCCGCCGAAAATACCGGACTTGCAAAAACCGCAAATTTGATTATGATTATCGTGCTTCTTGCTGCAGTGGCCGCAGCCGTTATGCTCGGCGTTTTTCTTGCCCGCAGTATCAGTAAGCCTCTCAATAAAATGGTTGAGGCCGCCGATAAACTTGCGGAAGGAAACTTCAATATCGACATTACCGCCGCTTCCAAGGATGAAACAGGTATGCTGGCCGGAAGCTTCCTTAATATGGCGTCTACCTTAAAAGCGATTATAGCTGATCTTTCACAGGCCCTGGAGGCTTTTGCCAACGGCAATTTTGCCATGGACAGCCAGGCTGAGGGCAGCTATGTGGGCGATTACCGTCCCATGCTGGATAATATCCGAACAATGCGGGACAGGCTCAGTGATACGCTGCGAAACATCAATGAGGCGGCTGGGCAGGTGTCCACAGGCTCCGAGCAGGTTTCCAGCGGCGCCCAGGCCCTGGCCAGCGGCTCCACCGAACAGGCGGCCACCGTGGAGGAGCTGAATGCCTCGGTTACACAGATCGCCGGACAGGCTGAGGCAAACCTGTCCACTATAGAAGTTGCCGCCGGATATATTGAGCAGGCCGCAGCAGGGGTGACCGCAAGCAACGGATATATGCGCCAGCTATCCGGCGCAATGGCTGAAATCAGTTCCTCTTCCAGCCAGATCGCAAGCATTACAAAAGTCATCGAAGACATTGCTTTCCAGACCAATATTCTGGCGCTGAACGCCGCCATTGAAGCCGCCCGGGCCGGCAACGCCGGAAAGGGCTTTGCGGTTGTGGCAGACGAGGTGCGTAATCTGGCCGCAAAATCCGCCGAGGCCGCCCGCCAAACCGCGGAGCTGATTGCAACCTCTGTGGCTACGGTGGAGCGGGGAACGCAAATTACCGCACAAACAGCCCGGGAATTGCAGGATACGGGAGTAAACACCGAAAAAGTAACCGAGAGCTTTGCCAAAATTGAACAGGCGTCAACGGAGCAAACGGTTGCCATTGAACAGATTCGGGACGGGATTTCCCAAATATCCTCCGTGGTACAGACCAATGCCGCCACAGCCGAGGAAAACTCCGCCACCAGCGAGGAAATGTCGGCTCAAGCTGCCACTCTGCGCCAGGAGGTAGGAAAGTTTAAGCTAAAAGATGGCGGCGGGCGTTCTGACACCGCTTCCGGTATTTCCGCTCCTTCTTATACGCAGGCCGAATCCGGGTTTTCCCTTTCTGCTGATATGGCTGTGGCAAAGTATTGATCATTTGAAATACTTTGGGATCACGCAGCATGGAATCATAGTGGAAGGAGACCAAAGGTGAAAAAACAAGGAATTTGGATGCAGAGACTGCTGAGTGTCCCGCTGATGATTCTTTTCATTCTTGTAGTGTATGGCCTTAAAGTTCCCAATCCCATGATTATCCTGATTATTCCGGTAGTCTATTTTACTTACTCCGACGGATGCTTCAGCGGCGTCCTCAGCGGTGCAACCTCCATTTTATACGCCCTTTACTTTTTCCTCATCAAAACCGGCGATCCCGCCGGCGGATACAAAGCGATCACCATTATTCTGGCCGTCACCTCTATTATCGTTCTTGTAGGAAAGCTCAAGGCCCGGGAGGAAAAGAATGTACGCGAACTCAAGCGGCGCGGCGACGCTCTGGTCCATATGGCCACAACCGACATTACCGGACGGGAGGAAGAGCGTTACGGGCTGGAGAATCTGCTGGAAGCCGAGCGGGTAATTCGGGATTGTATCAGCCTGCTCTATGAGGCCAAAATTTTGAACGAAGCAATGGACAATGTGCTTCAGCGGGCTGGCGAATATTCGGGTGCAGACAGGGCCTATTTCTATTTGCTTGCCGGGGACACCTTTGTCTTTGCCAACGAATGGCGGGGACCCCAGCTTCCGGCAGATAGCAGAGTAAAAAAAGTGAGGCTGTCCTATTTTTATCGTCTGTGGTCGCTGTTTGATCACAAGGAATGCGTTGTTATCGAGGATATAGAGCAGCTTCGCTCCCTGGATGCGGAGTTATATCAGGCTTTTGACGAACAGAAAATCAAAAACATTGTGCTGATACCGCTGGAGCAGGACGGAAAGCTGCTTGGACTTTGGGGAGTGGAGAACCCCTCTGCCGAGAAAGTCAGGAGCATTGCGCCGCTTCTGCTTTCCCTGCGCTACTTTCTGTTATCCACCATACAAAGAATCGAATATGAAGGACTTTTGGTAAAGCTGAGCTTTGAGGACAGCCTGACAGGCCTTGGCAATCGCAACCGCTATTTGCAGGATATTGCCAGCCCGGAGGCTGTGCAAAATACAGGAATTGTTTACATTGCCATTAACGAGATGAAACGCCTCAATGACACCTATGGACATTCCTATGGCGATCAAATCCTAACCGGATGTGCCGGTAAGATCAGAGAAACCTTTCCGGCGGGGCTCGCCTACCGCGTGGGCGGAGACGAGTTCGTTGTGATTTGCAGGGATATTTCCCGGGAGCGGTTTGAGCAGCATGTGCGAACTTTCAAGACCCATTGTGCCTCTCAGGACTGTCATGCGGCCATTGGTTACCACTGGTCAGAGCAGGCGGAAGATATCCGAAGCCTGACCCATGAAGCGGAAGCGTGGATGTATGAGGACAAAAAAGGGCATTACCGCAAAAGCCTGTCCAGGGACCGCTACCGTCATTACAACGATGATGTATTCCGCCTGACAGAGCCCGGCGCCCTGGAAAAGAGCCTTAAAGAAGGCCTTTTTTCTATCTACCTGCAACCGAAAATATCCTTTGCGGATCGCGGTGTAAGCGGCGCCGAGGCACTGATACGCTACCGGCAGGAGGACGGGATAATCATCCCGCCCGCACAGTTCCTGCCTGTATTAGAGGATGCAAAACTCATCGGCAGGCTGGATTTTTTCGTGTTTGACCATATCTGCGCAAAGCTCGCTGAATGGCGGGACGAAGGCCGGGAGATCGTGCCCGTATCCGTTAATTTTTCGCGGTACACACTGGCAGAGGAGGACTTTCTCCCCCGATTGCAAGAGATATTTGGCAACTACTGCATTGAAAAGAGATGGATCATAATTGAGGTTACGGAAAGTGTCAAAGGCGTAGATGGTATGAACCTTCTTTCTTTGATCGACAACCTCCGGACTGCCAGTTTCTCCATTGCCATAGACGATTTTGGGGTGGATTTTGCTAATCTCTCGCTATTTTCGACCGCCAATTTTGATGAGCTCAAAGTAGATAAGACCCTTGTGGAAAGCGTTGTGACGAATCAAAAGACCCAATTAGTCATTGAATCTATTGTGAATATCTGCCGCAGAATGGGCATCCGCGTCGTTGCAGAAGGTGTGGAAACAGAAGAACAGTTCAGTATCCTAAGGCAAAAGGGCTGCCAGCAGGCGCAGGGATACTTGTTTAGCAGGCCGCTGCCCATCGGGGAATACGAAGAAAAGTTCCTGCCCTTTCCGGCAAAAGTTTCTTTTCCATAATTCTTTTTGTATGGAAGGCCCTCTCTATGGGGCTTTGGAGGTTAGAAGATTATATACATTGGCGACTGTACAGCGTTGATCATAACTGTATTTTACAACAAAAGGCGGCAACTGGCGCAATGATGATGCCAGAAGCCGTCTTTTGTATTTCGTTGCTGTTAATGCGGCAGCCCTTTGGTTATCCTAACCTCACCACTTCCAGAGGTGTTTGTTGCGGCGCCGAAGGAAATCTGATCCCCTACCGCCATGGATGACTGTACGGCAAGGATATAGTCAGTATCGCAGCCCGGAGAGTAGGGATCGGGCGGGGTCAGATAGGTGATATTTGGGTCATACACCGAACCTGCACCAAGATATATTGCGGCGATTCTGCTTAGCGATACATATCCGTAATCCGCGCCGCTTTGTATGATCAGCAGTCCAGGTCCGCCGGCACTGGGAGCAGTATATACCCCAATAGCTACCCCTGACAATGTAGCTAGCTGGTCCACAAACAAGGTCATGGTAGTGGTGGGATATAGGGTCGCTATCTGTTCCAGTACATTAGCCAGTTGCCTGACAGCAGCTCTGCAGAGGTTATCCCCTTCAATATAGAAGGTACCCGCGGCAAGAAAGCATTCATAAATAATGAGCTGCCGGGAGGCACCGATTATTGGCTAATCATTGCGCTCTCAATTTTTATCCAATATATGCATTATCTGGAATAAAATTATCGTTTTTGATGAATAATTATTATGGGCAAAAAGCCCATAGCGATGATAAAAAGGAGGATGGTACTGTGTTTGGATTTCTAAAAAAACATAGAAAGAACAGTCAGGGAAAACACAATAAAAAAAATGATAAGAACAATACCAATGAAAATGTTGCTCAAGACACCATTCCCTCTTCGATTTCCCAATGCGAAAAGCTGGTACAAAGCATATTTGGCAACAGCTCTGATATCATTATACAAACCTTTGATACGCAAAAAGAAAAGGCTCTGCTTGTTTATGTCGATGGCCTGGTTAGTAAAAATTTAATGGACAGGGATATTATATCACCGCTGAAAGCAAAAGGTTTTAACGGCGATATGAGTTTAGCAATCCAGACCCATTATCAAGAAGTTTTTAATGTATCAACCTTTGTCAGTGAAGTGCTTCATGGTCAGACCGCACTTTTTTATGAAGGCAGTAAAAAAATATACATGATTGATATCAAGCAATGTGACAGGCGCTCGGTGGAAACGCCCGATACGGAAGCTGTAATACGAGGTCCCAGGGAGGGCTTCACGGAAAACTTTCGCACGAATACTTCCCTGCTGCGGAGAAAGCTCAGGACTCCTAAATTGGTTATTGAAAACGTAATCATCGGCAGGCAGAGCAATACGCCGGTCAGTATTGCCTACATTGAAGGAATTGTCAATCAGGACGTATTAAAAGAAGTAAAATCCCGCCTAGACAAAATTGATACGGATGCAATTCTTGAATCAGGCAATATCGAGCAGTACATCTGCAAACACAAATTCAGCCCGGTTTCGGGTATTGGTACTACGCAAAAACCGGATGTTGCAGCTGCCAGGATACTGGAGGGCCGGGTTGCGGTATTCTGCGATGGGACGCCCCATGTCCTGACAATTCCCGAGCTTTTTGTGGAGAATTTGCAGACCAGCGAGGACTATTACAATAGGATTCTGCTGGCTACAACCTTGAGGATACTGAGATTTCTCGGCTTATTTATAACCATCATGCTGCCCGGCCTATCGGTGGCAATCATTACCTTCAGCCAAGAGATGATGCCTACGGTATTTTTGAATAGTCTAATTGCTTCAACTCAAAAAACGCCCTTGCCGGCGGGCGCTGAAATATTTCTGCTGATTTTAATGTTTGAATTGCTAAAAGAAGCGGGGACCAGACTGCCGAAGACGGTGGGCTCCGCCATCACAATCGTCGGAGCGCTGATCATAGGAGACGCTGCGGTCAGCGCCGGTATTGTCAGTGCGCCGGCGGTCATCATTGTGGCTTTAACCGCCGTATCCAGCTTTATCGTACCAACCCTTCCCGAATTTATTATTTTATATAGGATGTTATTTTTATTCCTCGGCGGCTCACTGGGCCTCATCGGTATTGGCACGGGGGTAGTCATCATGCTGACGCAGCTTGTGTCCACCGAATCCTTCGGCATTCCCATCCTCTCATCTTTCTCAAAGAATGAGCTAAAAGACATTATCCTTCGTTTCCCGCTGCGCTCTATGATATACAGGCCCGCAGCCATCGCCAAGGACAACATGCGGCGGAGAAAATGATGATCTGCATTGAAGCAAGGAGCTTAAAATGAAAAAAGGACTTTGTATTATTCTTATCGCAATGCTGTCTTTATCGCTGTCAGGCTGTTGGAGCAGGCAGGAACCGAAGACTTTAGCCTTGATCAACAGCGTTATTTATGATTATATCGACACCGGCGGTTACCAGGTAACAGTAGAGGTGATCAACCCCTCCTCCCAAGACGGCGGAAAAGAAAGCGGAAACAGCTCCAGCATAATTGCCATCAATAAGGGTCCCTCTCTCCCGGAAGCAATCCGCAACGTATCGGAAAGCCTTGATAGAACAATATTTGCAGGCCATAACAAGGTACGCTTTTTTACTGAAAAATTCGCTAAAAGAGATATTATTTCTATTATGGACTATCTATTGAGGGATCGCCTGACCGATGAAAATCCACTGATGGTTATTATAAAGCATGATGATCCGGGGCAGATTTATTCCTCCATGCTGGGATTATCCGAAACGGTAGGAGATTATATTGATGGCTTATCCGAGACACAGCCCGCTACCACATCAAAAGCCGTTTTCGTAAAAACCCTTGATTTCCTAAAGGATTATTATGAAAAAGGCAAACAGCCCGTGGCCGGGGTGGTGGAATTGGTCGAATCCGAACCCCAGCCTACTGATAATGGCGGAGCAGATGCCGGCAGTTCGGAGGGCGGTTCGGAAGGCGGTTCAGACAAAAAGTACAAAACCGTATACACGGGACTGGCGGCATTTAAGGATACTAAACTTGTGGGGTATATGGACGGTAACGAGACAAGAGCATACAACTTCATTACCAACAATATAGAGCGGGCCATTATCTCCTTAGTCTCGGGAAACAGCGAAACGGTGGCTATCGTCCAAGATTCGAAAGCGGAAATAAAAACAGAAATTAAAAACGGTCAAATAACGATAAATGTGAACGTAAAAAACCATATGGCCATTATCCAGGCCAGCGGCGCCGTTGATATCAGCAAAACGGAGCCGTTAAAGACGGTAGAAGCTGATTTTAATCAGCAAATAGCCAAGGAAATTAATGCAGCTATTCAAAAGGCGCAGCATGAATTTCAAAGCGATATATTTGGATTTGGTGTTTTCGTGCACAGGAATCATCCTAAAGAGTGGAAAGAAATCAAGGAAAACTGGGACGATTATTTTGCTAAAGCTGTGATAAACGTCTCGGTGGAGTCGATAGCCAACCGTTCTGGAGCTATTAAGCAACCTTTTAGTTGGGAGTTGGAATAATGACAAAAAAACCTGTAATAGGTCCCGTTCAATTAATGCTTATGTCCGTGGGCAGCGCCTTGGTGTTTCCCTACACCTTTATGCCCATTTTAAGCGCACCTCCGGCTAATCAGGACGCATGGATCGTTCTGTTTATGGCTATAGCCTATATTTTTATAATCAGCGGCCCGCTGCTGTTTCTCATGAACAAGTTTAGGGGAATAAATACCAACGAAATGGCCGAGATAATTTTGGGGAAATTTTTCGGCAAAGGGGCGGTTATTATTTTCGCTTTATTTTTCATCTATTGCTTTATGGCCTGTATGCTTATTACCGCAATATTTATCAACCTATATATTTTCCCTAGAACGCCTATGTGGGCTCTGTTATTGTATATGATCGTTCCGGTAACCTACGCGGTCTATAAAGGAGCCGGCACAATAAGCAGGCTGGCTATGTTCATTGTCCCCTTTATCATACTGACAATCATCATCTTCTTTGTACTTGGCCTGGAGCTTATTGATTTAAACGCATTGAAGCCGGTCCTTGCCGATTCAACTTTTCTCGAACTAAATCAAGGGGCATTTTTAACAGGCGCCAGATATTCGGAAATATTGATTTTCTTGGTTTTTTCATTCTGGCTAAAGGAAACATCCAGCATCAACAAGACCTATGCGGCGGCCTTGGGCACATTCGCCCTTTCCTTTTTTCTGATTCTTCTTCCCACCTTGACCGTATTAGGCGTCGAATTCGGCAAGCATGCCTGGAACCCCTATTTTATGTACACAAGGCAGGTCAGGGGATACGACTTTATTGAAAGGGTGCAATCCCTTAATACTTTAGCCTGGTTTCCGGCGGCGTTGCTGAAGCTAATGATCTATAATTTTATGGGCTGCTATATTTTTTCAGGCGTGGCCAAAGCAAAATCCCATAAGGGTTTCGTTATTCCCGTATCCCTTATAGGATTCTTCCTATGTATGCTGCCGATTATGAATAAATCAAGTACAGTCGAGCTTCTCCGTTCAGATAAGGTTTTCCCCTTCTTTGTTCTGCCGGCCACGTTTGTAGTGCCTGTGATACTTGTAATTGTCTATTTTATCAGAAGGGAAAAAATAGGGAATATCCTCGAGCAAAAAAAGGCGAAAATGACATCGTCATAAATTATGACGTCTAAAGAAATGCCCGCCACCTGCCGCTGCCGATTACAAATATCGCCTTGTTATATTTGTAATAATAATCAATACTATGATATACTCAGGACATCTGATATTTCGTTATAATTATTTAGCCTGCATAGGAGTTCCACATGATAAACCGGCTTAAACAATTAACGATACAAAATTACTTTGGTAAGCAATTCCCATTGGATTATCGAGTATATATGATTTTTTTCTTTGAAAGTTACTTTATTTCTATTCTTTCCGCCATTACAAACACGATGCTGAACAAAGGCTTATTTGGCCTTGTTTTACAATGGTCTTATATTATCTTTTGTACGGTTATGATTTTTGTGCTCCCCCGTATCAGGCTAACACTACAAAAACCGCACCTGCTGTTTATCACCTTTATCTACATCCCTTTTCTTTATTTTCAAACTGCCGGCTATGATGGCACTGCCTTGCTTTTTGCCCAATTAGGTATCTTTTTACTGGCCATCGTTTTCTCTGGCAAAGCCCGCATAATCATTATTGCATTAAATATTCTAAATTATTTAGCTTGCATTATTGTAAGCCAGCTCTACCCTCAACTAGTCACACCCCACAATGGTCCCGTTGCCTTGCTCATTGATCTGATCGTGGCCCTTATTCTGTCATTTACCGGCTTGGCTATCTTGACGATATACATCAGTAAGGTTTTTGCCGATAACAGTAACACCCTTGCCGAACTAAGCATCCGCGACGCATTGACAGGAGTTTATAACAGGCGCTTTATGACGGATTTTTTACAGCGTGAGCTGGATAGAGCCAGGCAAACGGGCAGTAGAGTTTATGTGTTGATGCTGGATATTGACCATTTCAAACGAATAAATGACACTTACGGACACGGGTTTGGAGATCATGTGTTATTAGCTTGTGCCCAGGCCATACAAAACACATTAAGAAAATCTGATGTAATTGTCCGCTACGGCGGCGAGGAATTCGCAATCATTATGCCTGCTCAAACACCGGTAAAGGTTGCCGATATTGCCGAGCGCATACGTCAAGCCATATCCTCACTGCGCTTCCGTTACAATGTGACCATCACCGTCAGTATAGGCATAGAGGAATCTCAGCCGGATGATACGATAGAGGACATACTCATCCGGGCTGATCAATGTATGTATAAGGCCAAACAGAATGGACGCAATCGAGTAGTTGTTGGAAATACAACCATGAACCTGAGCTTTTGAAAAGATGGCGGATTTCTACTGAGCGAGGAATATTGAGCTTAGTCCTGTCTCAAGCCAGCAATTTATCGGTGATTTATTCCGGGGAAAAAGAAAAACTGCAGCACTTTTTACAGTGACTGTATAGGCTATAGAAAAAAGGTTCCCGTAGTTTTGCCAATATTATTTAGGTTAGGAATAAAACGGAGAGGGCAGGTTTATTTCCATTTCCGTTTCAATTTTCATTTCCGTTTCCTAAGGCTAACTGCAAAATTGCAGGTTTGTCGCCATTTGCTGAGGCTAACTGTTCAATTTTGCACGACTAAAAAAGGCCACTGAAAAAGTCGGTCATACCCTAGCTATTTATCCAAAATTGCAGGTTTAAAGTGTGTCGCCCCTTCAGAATAGAGCTGATTATTTGTCTAGACACTAAATAAAGAGATAGGTCAGTTGAACACTGGGGGAAATCAGGGGTGGAGTGCTCAAAAAACGAAGTTGTGTGGCGGAGTATAGGGCAGTTTTTCGTGATTTGAGTAAAATATCGCTGCATAACTTCGTTTTTTGAACAGTTAGAGCCACAAAACAGGCTTGAAGCGGTCAAACTCACCACACAACTTCGATTTTTAGCGGGCATAACCCAATCCAATCCAGTCCAGATTTACGTCCCCATGGGTTCACCACTTTTTTCTTAAACTAAGTGGCATTGGTATTTTTGCGGCAGACTTTCTTATAGTTTAAAACAATCCAACAATAATCCCTTGATAGGATTTATGCCAAGCGCATAATGAGACTACCATTGAAACCCATCGTCGGCGCTAAAGCTAATGATGGACTTCCGGGCATTTTAAGTCCCATACAGATCATGACTTGCGTTCCCTCTGTCAGCGCGACACTTATGTCATTTGACACCCCACTTACAATTGTACTATTAATTGGGTAGCTTTGCCCTCCCTGAAATGGCGCTGTATCAAAATAAGTTTCCGGAACAAAGGTAAAGCTTTTACTATCAGGCAATGCGGTAGCAAGAACAATATAAGGGACAAGGTCACTATAAGCAGTGAGATCAAAAAATGCACCGTTTATTACGCTTGCTCTTATTTTAGTGATTACTACGTCGGCAACTAAAGTAAACATATAAAAATCGTCTGCTATAATAGGTGTAAAACTGTTACCGTTAGGCGCTCCCAGCGCTATATTAAGTCCGCTTTCTCCAAACCCGGTAACCGCAATACTCGTAGATTGACCAGAAGCGTTTATTACCGGAGTAGCAATAGCAGTATAGCCAGTAGAAAAAGGAACGATAAATGAGGCGTTTGCTCCCGTTGGGCCAGTGGCACCATCTGCTCCTGTCGCGCCAGTTGCTCCGGTCGGTCCTGTGGCACCATCCGCTCCCGTTGCGCCAGTTGCTCCAGTCGGTCCTGTGGCACCGTCTGCTCCCGTTGCGCCAGTTGCTCCGGTCGGTCCTGTGGCACCGTCTGCTCCTGTTGCGCCAGTTGCGCCTGTTGCCCCAGTTGCACCGGTTGGGCCGATTTCGCCATCTGCTCCTGTTGCGCCAGTGGGGCCAGTCGGTCCTGTGGCACCGTCTGCTCCCGTTGCACCGGTTGCTCCGGTCGGTCCTGTGGCACCATCCGCTCCCATTGCGCCTGTTGCGCCGGTCGGTCCTGTTGCACCATCCGCTCCCGTTGCGCCTGTTGCGCCGGTCGGTCCTGTTGCACCGTCTGCTCCTGTGGCACCAGTTGCACCGGTTGGACCGATTTCGCCATCCACTCCCGTTGCGCCTGTTGCACCGGTCGGTCCTGTGGCGCCGTCTGCTCCCGTTGCACCAGTGGGGCCAGTCGGTCCTGTGGCACCATCCGCTCCCGTTGCGCCTGTTGCGCCGGTCGGTCCTGTGGCACCGTCCGCTCCCGTTGCGCCTGTTGCGCCGGTCGGTCCTGTGGCACCGTCTGCTCCTGTGGCACCAGTTGCACCGGTTGGACCGATTTCGCCATCCACTCCCGTTGCGCCTGTTGCGCCTGTTGCGCCGGTCGGTCCCGTGGCACCGTCTGCTCCCGTTGCACCAGTTGCACCGGTTGGACCGATTTCGCCATCCACTCCCGTTGCGCCTGTTGCGCCTGTTGCGCCTGTTGCGCCGGTCGGTCCCGTGGCACCGTCTGCTCCCGTTGCACCAGTGGGGCCAGTCGGTCCTGTGGCACCATCCGCTCCCGTTGCGCCTGTTGCGCCGGTCGGTCCCGTTGCACCGTCTGCTCCCGTTGCACCAGTGGGGCCAGTCGGTCCTGTGGCACCATCTGCTCCTGTTGCGCCAGTTGCACCGGTTGGGCCGGTTGCTCCGTCTGCTCCCGTTGCGCCAGTGGGGCCGGCCGGTCCGGTCGATCCCGTTGCGCCAGTTGCTCCCGTTGCGCCAGTAGTCCCCGTAACGCTGCCGGAAGCTTCAATTCTAACGATAGCAGAACCCTGCTCTACAGTAATATCTAAGGTTTGAGATTCAAATATTAGCCTGTCCCCATACCCCATTGTAGCGGATCCTTCTGGTCCAATTACATCAAATAAAAAATCACCTGGTTCAAGTGTGCCAACGGGACCCGTGGCTCCTGTGGGACCGGTTGTGCCTGTTGGGCCTGTTGGGCCTGTTGGGCATGAAATTCCGCCGGGACTACAACAGTAATATCCGGCATTGCAGCAGCAACGCCCGAAACATGCATTACAGCGAGTGCAGCGGTAATTGTGACAACCGTTTGACATAACATTTCTCCTTAAGTTTTTAAATATAGCAAAACACTTGCTATCTATCCATTATATGCACTCCTTGCTTTATTGTTCTCTTGTACAAAAAGAAGTAACCTCCGGCCTCTTAAGGATGTTGCCGGGAAAAATACAAGAAAATTCAAACATTAGATGTTATACTGGGGGTGAAAGCGAATATAAAAATCTCCTTCTACGTGTAGCATGGATTGCTGATTATCAAAAAATTATCCCTTGCAAGTAAGCAAATATTGACCTTCACTGGAAAATTGGAGGATAGCATTTATGATTGAGATTCTATTCGGTACCAGTGCCTGTGCCAGCCTTAAATTGGCACAACACTATGGCCAGGGAGAATTTCTTGGCAGCAGTATTGGCTTCTTCGCCGCTAATCATCCGGATGGAAGCAAGCCAACGAAAGAGGAAATAAAAGCAGCCCGGCAAGAAGCGGAGGAAAAAGCCCGTTTAGTCTGGGAAAAGGCCACTCCTATGGTCGGAGACCCGGCAGACGTTTATGGCTTCCCTTTACTTCTGAGTATAGGCGACATTTCGGAAAACCAGCCCGGCAGCAAACGGCAGCAAGCGTTGGAGCATTTATTCAGCGTTTATCCGGCTGAGATATGCCGGGCGGCTCGGGAAATCGTGGAAAAGGCCCAAGAAGATCTGACCGCGGTCCGGCAGCGGACAGCATTGGGAGAATCCCTGCGAATCTGGTACAGCGATCAGCCTGATGAAATGTGCGGTTTTTACTGGTTTATGGAGCAACTGAACCAGTGGGCAGCCTCAGACCAGCAGATTTCTATTGTTAAGCTGCCGGAATGGGGGCTCACCGAAGAAGGCTCTGCTGTGCTGAGAGAAAGCTGGAACGGCCTTGCGCCTCAAGAATGGCGCCGCTATCTTGACCTTGGTCTGCAGAAGCCCATGCCCCCCTACCTTAAACAACACTATGCCGCTCTTTGGCGGGAGCTGCAGCGGGAGAATGGACCTTTGCGGGCCGTACTCAATGGTCAGTTAGTTAGTGCATCGGAAAAACTCTACGACGACTTTATCCTTCTTGAAATCGCAGCGGCGGGCCAGGAATTTCAAGAGGCAAGGGTTATCGGGCAAGTTCTCGGTAAATATCAAGGTATTAGTAACGCCTGGGCCGCCCGCCGCATAGAAGAAATGATCCGGGCCGGCAAGCTGGAAGTAATAACTGAGGCCGCCGGCGATAGCCCGATTTATCACCGGGTGTTGAAAAAATGTCCTCAAGAATTATGAGGATTTTTTGCCGGCAAATTAGCAGAATACAAAGACTGGAGCTGCCGCAAATAATTTGCGTCAGCTCCTTTTTCCGGTGTACGTTATAACATCATTTAGTTAAGATAAGGAACAAGTAAAAAAATGAAGAGGCCGGGCAGTGAGCCTGCGGCAGCAGCAGTGACCCCTTGTGCAAAATTGCAGGTTTGTCGTCGTTTGCTTAGGCTAACTGAGCAAAATTGCAGGTTTGTTATCGTTTGTTTAGGCTAACTGTGCAAAATTGCAGGTTTGTTATCGTTAAATCACTGCTTAGGAAACCAATTTAGCCTGAGAACCCTATTTTCAGCCCAAATCATCTATTACAAACTTGCAATTTTGCTCAAAATGCTACGACCCTGGAAACAAACTTGCAATTTTGCACCTTTCCAAGTATATGCCTCCTACAAACCGAGGGCACTGAAAAAGTCGCTTTCTATCCAGCCGTGTGTACAAAAAACGAGATATTATGTGAATTTGCCTCAGCTAACTGCCCGGAATTTCAAGTTTTACCGCACCGAGCACCGTCTTTTTCCTACATTTAGTGTTTTGGGCAGATTAAAACGTCTATTTTAACAGAGCGAACCACATAATACTTCAAATTTTGTACACCCGGCTGAGACTGAGGCGACTTTTTCAGTGCCGGCTACAAACCTGCAATTTTGTGCAGCCAGCCAAAGCAAACAAGGTTGGTGATAGCTGTATGGCTTAATTCCGCAGGCAGTTAACTTAATATTTCATCGTTATGCCGGCAGTCCTGTTTTTCCCGGACTGCAACGCAACCGCCGCCTGCTCCTGCGCTTGAACCGGCTGTTTAGCGCTAGGGGCGCTGGAGGTTGCTTTTGCCGTCTGGCTTCGTATCTTAAAGCGCTTGACAACCTCGTTAAGCATGTTGCCCTGGGCACTCATCTCTTCTGCTGCTGCGGCGCTCTCTTCTGCGGTAGCTGAGTTCTCCTGGACCACCTCGGAAATCTGATTCATTCCCAAATTAATCTCGCCAATCGAGGTAGTCTGCTGTTGAGACATAGCGCTTAATTCAGCCATTGCCTCAGCGTCCTGCCGGGCAAGCTGGCCCACCTTTTCCATGCCTGCCGCCGCCTCCTCTGCGATCAAAGTCCCCTTCCTCACATTATCCACACTGGTTTGGATCAATTCTTCAGTCTCTTTTGCGGCGGACGCACTCTTAGCGGCAAGATTGCGGACTTCATCGGCCACAACGGCAAAGCCTTTGCCGTGCTGGCCCGCCCGGGCCGCTTCCACCGCCGCATTCAATGCCAGAATGTTGGTTTGGAAGGCAATGTCATTAATGACCTTTATGATTTTAACAACCTTCTGGCTGCCGGTATCAATGATCTGCATTGCATTGTTCATATCATTCATTTTTTGCATGCTTCCATGAACAAGATTCTCGGTTGTATCCATATCGGCTTTCGCTTGCTGGGCCAGCTTGGCGCTATTTTCGGCATGCTCCGTAATGGTTGAAATGGTGGCGCTGAATTGCTGCAGCGTAGCCGCCTGTTCCGTACTGCCGCTAGCCAGGGCCTGGGCGCCGGTGGCAACCTGGCTGGAACCCACGGCCACCTGATAAGAAGCCTGCTGTATCTCAAAGAGGGCGGCGTTGGTATTATCCAGCATGTGGTTAATGGCCTGATTCATTACATCCCGCTGCGATCTTACCGGCACCGGCTCTACCGAATAATCGCCATCGCCCATTTGGGACAAAATCTTCGCCTGTTCTTTAATGCCGTCGGCCATTTTCGTAAAAGCCCGTTCCAAAAGCACAACTTCATTTTTTGTTTCGCTATTCATATCTGCCTGCAAATCGCAGGCCGATACATCGCCAACGGCAAGAGCTTCGGCGGTGGCAGTTAAAACAGGCAGGTTGCGAAGACTCCGGCCAACAATTCTAAAAATGGTAAATCCCACAACTGCGATCAAGGCAACGCCAATAATCATGATCGTCACTAAGAGAAAAATGGATGAGGCATTAATTGCTTTTGTGGGCACAACGCCGCAAACCGCCCAATAGCGGCCTGTATTGCCGATCATTACGCCGGTGCCTAAAAACCGCATATTAGTATTAGTCACGTCGGAATAGGCGTCTAAAGAAAAACTGCCGCCATTTTTCAGAACCGTTTCCACCTGATCTTTATGATTGCCCATCCAGGTGTTTTGATAGCTTGACAAGATCAAGCTATCCGTAGGGTGGGTGGAAATAAGCCCCCCTGGCGACAAAGTATAGATATATCCTTCATCTAAAATTTGCCCTGCGTTCATGGCGGTATTAAGACTCTGCAAATTGATGTCCACGCCTACAGCCCCCAGGACCCTGCCGTTTTGCAGGATGGGTATAGTGATGGAGTAAGTTGCTATTTGTTCGTTGCCATACTGATAAATATAGGGGTCGGTGATATAGGGCTTACCGCTGCTTTTTGCGCCCTGATAAAACTCTCCGTCCACAGGATCGTTATAGCCCGTAAGGGCCATAGCCTCATAACTGCCGCTGGCCGTTTTATATACATAGGGAATAAAGCGGCCGCTGGCATCATGATTGGCAGTGTTTGCGTATTCTCTGTCTTTACCGTCCAGGGCATTGGGTTCCCAGCAAGTCCAAATGGAAAACAGGGAATCGCTGTCCTTCAACACCCCCAGCAAAGCATCATAAATATCCTTACGAGGATTATCGGAGGTTTCAGCAATATTCTGTACGATGGGTGTGATAGCCATAACGGTACTATAGGAATCCTGTGAAATAGCCCAAAACTCATTAAGGTATTCGTTGACCCGGGCTTCTACCAACTGTCCTGTCAAATCATTTGCGGTGTTATAGGAAAGAACACCTACGATTGCCGCCATCACGGCAATCCCTGCGATAAGAACCGCCAGGGTTGGGATAAGGATTGCTTTCTTAATGCTTGCCTTCTTAATACTTGCTTTTTTCATTTTCTCCGCTCCTCTTTATTGATAATTGCTATTGGTATCTTTTGTTTTATCCATCATTCTCAAAAATTCCTGTTCCGGAGCAGCTTTATGGTATAAGTAACCTTGCATGAAATCAATTCCTATCTCCTTGCAGCACAATAGCTGTTCTGTTTCTTCAATCCCCTCTGCACACACCATAATACCCAGCATGTGACCCAATTCCGTAATTATTTTCATAAACATGTACGTATATTCGTCAAGAGTCACGTCGCTTACGAAGGACCGGTCGATCTTAATAAGGTTCACCGGCATGGTGCGAATCATATTTAAGGAAGAATAGCCTGTCCCAAAATCATCTAAAGCAATCTGGATTCCTTTGCTTTGCAGCAATTGGCAAGCATGGCGGATGCGCTCCATATTAGGAGCCGCCACACTCTCCGTAATCTCTAACACCATATTTTCATGAGGTACATTTGCTTCATCAAGAATGGCAAGCACTGTTTCGGTAAAATCAGGTTTTTGCAGCTGACAAATCGACACATTCACATTGATGCAGAAATCCGCATATCCGGCATTAATTACTTTTTTACAAAAATCTGCGGCAGTTTTTAAAATATATTTGCCAATGGGTATGATCAATCCGGTTTGCTCAGCCAGGGAGATAAAGGAACCGGGATAGATGAGGACTCCTTCTTTAGTTGTGTACCGCAGCAGGGCTTCCGCACCTATAATATCATTTGAAATATGATCATAAAGGGCCTGATAATAAAGCTGAAATCCTTTAAAATCTTTATTTACCGCATCCCGCAGCATTTTTTCAATCTCACGGTGCTTTATTACAATATTGGCTATATTCTCGATCTCTTCCCGGTATATTATAAAATTGTTTTTGCCGTTCTCCTTAGCCTTATACAATGCACTATCTAAATTCCGGCATATTTCCTCAACCGTTCTGCCATCGGCAGGATAATATACTGCCGAAAGGCTTACGGTGCAATACATAGCTCTGCCGCTAATAATCCAGGGAGATTGACAACGGTCCATAATTTCATTAATATCTTCATTTAATTGTTGAAACTGCACAGGGGGGGTGCAAAGCAGAAGAAAAGCATCGCTATTCATGCGGAATATCTCATGGGTTTCGGCGAATTTTGATTTTAAATATTGGGCAAAATTACGAATAAAAGCATCTCCCACGTCATATCCGAAACCTTGATTAATCATTCTAAAATCATCAATATCGACTAAAATTACGTATCCTCCTTTTTCCCCGGCCTCTTCCTGCAGTATTCTTTTCATTTTCCTTTCGAAGGAATAACGGTTGGGAAATCTGGTCAGCCAGTCAATCTCTTGATATCGGTAAACATACATGCCATATTTTATCCGTTCTTTGTTTGCATTTCTCCACTTGCCCATTCTTCTTATCCCCCCTCTTATTTTTGGCAAGGCAAGAGATATAGTCGCCTCTTTGTCAAAATTAAGAATAAGCCTATGCCTTTTTCTCATTTGTGCGAATAGGTGAAGTCTTATGCACAAGTAAATTTCTGCAATATGCACTCCTACAAATGCTCCAAAAGATTTTTCAAGACCAAAAAATCCTGTGCGGATGGGTTCACCTATCCGCACAGGATTCTATTATTGCCATATCCTGGCTTGCTCTCGTTTATTACAATATATCTATATAAACCAAAACGGAGGGAATAAATCATGCCAATAAACAACAAATACGGATACATCCGGGTATCCACACAGGAACAGCATGAAGATCGCCAGCATATAGCACTAACTCCCTATGAGATACCAAATAAAAACCTCTTTATCGACAAACAATCCGGCAAGGATTTTAACCGGCCGGCCTATAAACAGTTGGTACGCCGCCTGAAAAGGGGGGATATTCTATATATAAAGTCCATTGACCGCCTGGGACGCAGTTATGGCGAAATCATCGAGCAATGGCGTTTTTTAATCCGGAATAAAGGCATTGATATCTATGTTATCGACATGCCTTTATTGGACACCACCTATTGCAAGGACCTTTTAGGAACCTTCATCAGCGATCTGGTTTTACAGGTTCTCTCCTTTTCAGCTCAAATCGAAAGAGATAATCTGCTGCAAAGGCAGGCGGAAGGAATAGCCGCCGCCAAGGCCCGGGGAGTCATCTTTGGCAAACAACCATTACCGCTGCCGGAAAACTTCGAGGATATTTATAACCGCTGGCGCAGCGGTATGATAACAGCGGATCAGGCCGCAAAACAATGCGGCGTCTCCCGGCGAACTTTATATGAAAAAACAAGAGGACGCCGTCAATGCGAGGGCTGGTCACATGTGGGAATGCGCACCGATATCCGCCGCACCCGTTAAACTGCGCTTAATCGTCACATTTTTACAAAAAATGCACTACTTTTCCAATTATAGCACTGCTGCCGAAGAGAAGCAATAAGCGAAGATAACACTCTATTCATCCTCCAATAATCACGCTGCCGTCCTGCTGCGGCAGAATGTGATCAAAGCCAATAGCGTCTTGAACAGCGTCATAGGTTTTACGCCATTCAAGGCTGCCCAGGCTGTCGTATTTACAGACAACGGTTTCCGTATCATACCAAATGGAAGAAATATAAAGCGGCTGGGGAACGGTTTTTATATTGCGTATGGACAGGAGCATGAATCCGCCGTCTTCTGTAGGCGTTACCGGCCCATAACAATCCCCCGTAATTTTTGCCAGTTCTTCCCCCCACCGGCTGTAACAGGTGATTGCGCCGCTTCTTCTGCCGCTTCTTTCGGCAAAGGATTGAACTACGATAATTCTGCCGTCCCTAAGCTGAGCTATGCTGGTTATCCATTGGTCAAGAGGCTGGGTGTGCCACAGCTTGCGCCCCTGGCTATCCAGCTTCACAACGGATAGTTTTAGAGCTCCGCTGCCCTTGTAAGGATCCCCTTCGTTGTGAACCACAAATACGGCGTCATCGGCCACATAATAAACGGAATCGGCAATTTGCACAGGATATACCCATTTAAGCTCCAAGGTTTCCCCATCGATACAGGCTACGAAAGGTGAGTTGCTTTCATTGGCAAAATCGCCGTCCCGGGATTGGCTGACTCCCGCAATGACAATGCCCATCTTTGCATTATATTTGGCTTCGTATACCGTATCGAAATCGCTGCCGCCGTAGGTGCGCCTTTGTATTTCCTTGCCCAGTTCATCGTACTTGACAATGCAAATATCCTGGTACCCCTCCCCCTGCTCCCTTTGGCCCACAGTTATGTAATTGCCTTTTTCATCAAGGAACAGGCTGATAAACTCCCCTGCGCCCGCAACTTTTTCGTAACCCTGGTTTTTTTCAAAAATTATGCCGTTACGCTCAACCTGGTTCTCGTCAAGCTGTTTTTCCGTTACCCGGTGAGGGGCAATATCCGCAAGAGGAACATAGCCGGTGTCAAAGCCTAAATCGGCTAAATCCCTCATAAATCCTAAGTTCATTGTGGGTTCCTGCCCCGGCTCCAGATTTTCCCGGTCAAATTTGGGTTCACCGGAACCAGCTATCATTGGCGGATTGGTCAGCAGCATTGCCCCGGTAATCAAAAAGAAAAGGACGGCAAGGCCGCAGCCCATCAAAGACAGCCGGCGGTAAGACAATACATTTAATATCCTTGCTTTTATCTTCGATTCCCCGAAGGCTGCCGCCGCCGGATTTGGCTTTCCGGCCTTTGCCGCCATGGCCAGCAATACCCCGGCATACTCTTTTTTCTGAGCCGGACTATAGGTTTTGATCACTGCCTCATCGCAGGAAAGCTCCATATCTTTGATAAAACAGGAAAAGCCCACCCAGGCCAGGGGATTAAACCAGTGCAAGCACAGGGTGCACAGGCCAAGGAGACGCCATAGGTTGTCTCGCCTTTGCCTATGTACCCTTTCATGGGCAATGATGTGGGCAGCCTCTGCAGAGGCCATATCAAAACCTGCCGGCAAGATGATTTTGGTCCTGAAAACACCCCACAAAAACGGCTGGGCCGTCTTTTCATTCACATATACACTGTCTTTAACCAGCGTTGAGTTTTTAAATTGATAAAACACCAGCCAGTATAGAGCAGAAATAATGATTAAGGCTGCAAAAGCCCCGGCGCCCCAAATCATGGTGCTCCGGTGAAAAATCCCGCTGAAACTTTCTGTTTTGTAAACCATAGGCGCATAACTTGATGCCGCATTAAAATAGTTGGCGGCTGTAATGTCGGCCAAGGGCAGCCTTCCCAGGGGTACAACTTTTTTTATCCAATTACTAAAAAAGCTAAAGATACTGATGCTGCTGGAAAGGGCAAAGGGCAAGCTCAGCCTGATAAAGGCCAGAGACCAAAGGGGATAAATCACCCTCTTGGGAATAACCGGCACCTGCCTGAGCAGCAGCAGGATGATGATCACCAAAGAACCGCTGATGCTCATGTTGATGAGAAAATAAAAGACTGTAGCCGCCATTATTGCTCACCGCCTTCGTCATAGGCGTCAATCAGGCTGCGTATTTGCTCCAGCTCGGTTTTTGTTATCTTTTCGTTATGCAAAAAAGAGGAGAATAGCATTTTGACAGAACCGTTATAGAGCTTATCAATAAGGTCTTTGGTTTCGTTGTATTGGATCTGCTCTTTTGTAACTATTGGCTTGCACATAAAGTTTGGCTCCTGCCGCAGAACCGCCTTTTTGTCCACCAATTTTTTGAGCACAGTATAGGTGGTATTTTTGTTCCAGCCGATACTTTCCTTGGCTAAAGCCGCCAATTCCTTTGCCGTGATGCTTTCCTGCCGCCAAAGGAGCTCCATCAGCTTTAACTCGCTATCAAATAATTTGATCTCCATAAAATCACCTCCAGACTATTCCAATAGTATACACTTATACTATCGCAATAGTCTGGAGGTGTCAAGATCAGGAGGTCTCTCCTCTTTCCACCATACGGTAGCCTACGCCTACTTCGGTGATAATGTACTCCGGATCCGCTGCATTTTTTTCGATCTTCCTGCGGATATTGGCCACATTTACCCGCAGCACCTGGCTTTCGCTGGCGGGAGCTGTTTATGGGCGACCGTCAGACAGGCAAAACAGCCTTAGGTATAGATACGATCATCAATCAGAAAGACAAAGGCGTACGCTGCATTTATGTAGCCATCGGCCAGAAGGCTTCTACGGTGGCCCAAATTGTCCGCACCCTTAAGGAAAAAGGGGCTATGGATTATACCACCGTGGTGGTGGCCACAGCCAGCGACTCAGCGCCTTTACAATACATTGCCCCTTATGCCGGCTGCGCCATCGGCGAAGAATGGATGGAGTCAGGCAAGGATGTGCTGATTATCTACGATGATTTATCGAAGCATGCCGTAGCCTACCGGGCTTTAAGCCTGCTTTTGCGGCGGCCCCCGGGCCGGGAGGCTTATCCGGGAGATGTTTTCTATCTCCACTCCCGGCTGTTGGAGCGGGCAGCCTGCCTCAGCGAAGAATACGGCGGCGGCTCTTTGACGGCCCTGCCTGTTATCGAGACTCAGGAAGGCGATATTTCCGCCTACATCCCCACTAACGTTATTTCAATTACCGATGGGCAAATCTATCTGGAAACGGAGTTGTTTAACGACGGCGTCCGGCCGGCCATCAATCCCGGCTTTTCCGTTTCCCGGGTAGGCAGCTCCGCCCAAATCAAAGCCATGAAAAAACTGGCGGGGCCTTTGCGCATTGAATTGGCCCAATACCGGGAATTAGCGGCCTTTGCCCAATTCGGCTCCGACTTGAGCAAGGATACGCTGGAACGTTTAAAGCATGGTGAACGCATAGTGGAGATTCTGAAGCAGCCTCAATATCAGCCCATGCCTGTGGAGCAGCAGACCCTATTGCTCTATGTGCTTACCCGTAAGCGCAGCTATAACAGCAATATAGCCGCTAAAGCCCTGGCTGCCATAACCGCCGCCAAAAAATGAAAAAATTATTTCCGTAGGCCTGAAAGGCTGCGACTTTTTCAGCCGCCGCCAAAAACAGGTTCTCTGCCACTACCGGCAGATGTCGGAAACCGCACTCTATGAGGATGCGGAACTGATCGGCAAGCAGATTACTTCTTTATACCTCTCCGAAGAGGTTGATGAAGTTTATGTGGCCTATACCCAATTTCAATCCATGCTATCCCATATTCCCCGCGTAGAAAGGCTGCTGCCTTTAAGCAGCGGCCCCGCAAAATACGAAGCAAACCTCGTAAGGTACGGACCCGATAAAGATACCTTTTGGCAAAGGGCCATACCGAAGTATATTACCGCCTATATTTTCGGCGCCCTGCTGGAATCGGCAGCCTGCGAGCAGGCCGCCCGCATGGTCAATATGGACTCCGCCGCCAATAACGCCACCAAGATCATCAATAAGCTGAACCTCAGCTACAACAGGATACGTCAGGCGGCTATTACCCAGGAAATAAGTGAAATTGTCAATGGGGCCAACGCCTTAAAATAAGGCTCGTTAAGCTTACTCGTTAAGTTTAACGAGTAAGCTTGCCAAATCAGAGAGTCAAGGGGGGATTGTTTTGTCCGTAAGAAACACCGGAAAAATCCTGCAAATCATCGGCGCAGTATTGGATATCCGTTTTGATGAGCAATTACCTGCATTATATAATGCAATTGAAATACAAAATGGCAGCGATACCGTGGTATTGGAGGTAATGCAGCACTCGGGAGACAATGTGGTCCGCTGTATTACCATGACCTCCACCGACGGCTTGGTCAGGGGCATGGAGGCCGTAGATACCGGCAAGCCCATAGCCGTCCCCGTAGGTGAAGCGACCTTGGGCCGCATCTTAAATGTGCTGGGCAAGGCTATCGACAATAAGCCGGAGCCGGAGGCAAAAGAATATTGGCCTATCCACCGCGGCGCTCCGGGAGAAGCAGAGCAAAGAGCTACCACCGAAATGCTGGAAACCGGCATCAAGGCCATCGATTTGCTGTGTCCTTATTCTAAGGGCGGTAAAATCGGCTTGTTTGGCGGCGCCGGTGTAGGCAAGACCGTGCTGATCATGGAGCTGATTCATAATATCGCCACAGAGCACGGCGGCTACTCCGTTTTTGCCGGCGTGGGCGAGCGCACCAGAGAAGGCAACGACTTATATAACGACATGAACCGGTCCGGCGTCATCAATAAAACGGCCCTGGTATTCGGCCAGATGAACGAGCCTCCCGGCTCCAGAATGCGCATTGGCCTTACGGGCTTAACCATCGCCGAATACTTTCGGGATGTGGCGGGCCAGGACGTGCTGCTGTTTATCGACAATATCTTCCGTTTCGTCCAGGCCGGCTCCGAGGTCTCCGCCCTGCTGGGCCGGGTGCCCAGCGCCGTAGGTTATCAGCCTACCCTGGCCACGGAAATCGGCAGCCTCCAGGAACGGATTACCTCAACAAAGTCAGGCTCCATAACTTCTGTGCAAGCGATTTACGTCCCTGCCGACGACTTTACCGATCCGGCCACCGCCACCACCTTCTCCCACCTGGACGCCACTACGGTGCTGTCCCGGACCATTGTGGAGCAAGGCATCTACCCTGCCATCTCCCCTCTGGAATCCACCTCCCGCATCCTTGACCGCAATACCTTGGGCGAGGAGCATTACCATGCGGCCCGTTCCGTCCAGAGTATTTTGCAGCGCTATAAAGACCTGCAGGATATCATCGCCATTCTCGGTGTGGATGACCTGTCGGAAAACGACAAGCTGGTGGTCAGCCGGGCCAGAAAAATCCAGCGTTTTCTGTCCCAGCCCTTCTTCGTGGCTGAGAAATTCACATCCATTCCCGGCAAATACGTGCCTGTAGCGGAAACAGTCCGGGGCTTTAAGGAAATTCTGGAGGGCAAGCACGATGAAATTCCGGAAGGCTTTGCCGAAATCAGGGACAATGTGCTGACGGTCTTGACCGGCGCGGCGGAATGGCCGGAAGATATCAACTACGCCTTAGCCGAGGCGGAGCGGGCCAATGCGGAATTGCGCTTGCAGGAAAACATCGATGATCAGGAAATCAGAAGAAACCAGCTATTGCTGCGGCGTTCCCTGGTGCAGATCGAAGTCAGTACCTATTCGACTTTCAATCAGCCAAAAGAATAGCGGCGCCTCACTCGTAAAACCAGGCCCGCCGCTGGGTTTCGTCATGCAAGGCCAATTCCGTCGTCCCTTCCTCCAGATGGCCGTCAATGTAATTTACGATGTCTCCTACGCATTTGAACTGATGAACGTCTTCATCGTGGATAATAATCTTGAATTTCTTTTCACAGGCTATAATCAGCTTAACCAAGTCAAGAGGCTCCACGCCCCTTTCTTTAGTGAGGGCTGTGGACGGCAGGATTTCTTCTTCCCGAATAGGCACAATCTGAGCCAACAGTTCTGCAACTTTCATAAAAGTCAATGGGACAACCCCCTTCCGTCTTTCACTGCTTCCTCGCCGGCGTCACAAAACAGGGACAGGCGGTGCAGGGCCCTGGTACAGGCGATATAAAGCAGCTTCCTGTCCTCCTGATCCCGGTAATGCCGGTCATCGGCATCCAGAATCAGCACAGCGTCAAACTCCAGCCCTTTGGCCATATAAATAGGAATAAGGAAAATACCCTCCGGTTCCTCCGCCCTGTCCTCCCCAATCAGTTTCAGCTCCCGGCGGATTATCTGCAGCTCCCGGCTGGCCGGCTTCGTCTCCTGCGCCTCTTGAGCCTCTTGAGCCTCTTGAGCCTCTTGAGCTTTCCGCACGTCCTGAGCTTCCCGCGCGTCCTGCAACTCCTGCCCAGCCGCCTCCGCCGCCGCGCTTGTGGCTGCCGCCACTCCCTGTTCCTGCAGGCAGGCGTACCAGCCGGCGGCTTCTTTCGCTGTTTTGCAGATCAGGCCAATGGAGCGGTAGCCCTTTTGCCGGCAAGCTGCTATTTCCTTCATTATACCGGCGGCCAGCGCCTGCCGGCCCGGCAGCCGGTGTGACAGCGGCTCCTCACCTTGACGGCTGAAGCTTTCGATTTGGCAGGCATCCTCCAGGAAGCGGCTGCTGTAGTTCAGAATCTCCCTGGTGCAGCGGAAGCTTTTATTCATCACGGCCAGAGAAGAGTTTTTCTTGCCCAGAATCCGGCGGATTTCTTCATATAAGGATAGATCCGCTTCTTTGCCCACCGTCTGATTCACATCCCCCAGCACCGTATAATGGGCCTGGGGGAATAATCTTTTAAACAGCTCAAAATGCAGTGGATAATAATCCTGGGCCTCATCCACCACCACTTGCCTTACCAGGCCGCCGCCGTGATAGCCCTTGATGACCAAGGTCAAATAGGCTAAGGCCAGGCCATCCTCATGGCGCAAAACTTCATCCTTGAGATTTTCTCTGGTTTGCTTTAATATCTCGCTGATATTTTCCGGCAAAGCCAACCCTTTTGCTAAACGGTAAAATAATTCTTCCTTTTCAAACAAGCGGCTATAAAGACTCCGGCAATCAACTTCCGTAAATCTCCTGATCTCTTTGATCAAAACAGTACTCTCCCGGATTGACAGCAGCCTGGCTCTTTCCGGAATTTCAAAAGGATTTACAGTCTTTTCTTTAATAAACCTGTTTAATTTGTTTAACCGGCTTTTGCGCAGGCTATGGACTTGCGCCAGCAGAACCGGCTCCAACTGCTTCAGCAAGGCGGCTAAAGGCAGCTTCTTTTTGCTGTTGACTACCCTGTTTTTTAATGTTTGCCGGTCGGCAATTGTTTTGCCGGCATAGACCACATCCCCGAAATCAACGAAATACCGGGGAATAACCTGGACAAAGCGGTTCATTATCTCGATAAATTGACAGGAGGTCTTAAATTCCAGGCTGGTCTTTAGTAGCCTTCTTTCCCCTTCCTCTCCGCTTTCGTTGTTGCTGTCATTGCGATTGCTGCCATGGGCGCCGGCGCCTCCGCCGCTGCAACTGCCGAAAGCCTTGTTGTCACCGCCGCCCACCAAAGCCTCCAGCAGCTGGTTTTTTGATTGAACCTGCACAGGGAGCAACTGATGGAGGATTTTGTCTATGGTCAGAGAGGTAACATTCTTTTCTCCCAGCTCCGGCAGCACATTGGCAATATACTGCTCAAAAATCCTATTGGGAGACAGCACCACAATGTTTTCCGCCTGAAGAGGTTTTTTCTGGTCCTGATACATAAGGTAGGCTACCCGATGCAGGCCGATAGAGGTTTTGCCGCTGCCGGCCACCCCCTGAACCATCAAAAGCTCATTTTCACTATCCCGGATTACGGCGTCCTGATCCCTTTGTATGGTTTCTACAATGGTCTTCATTTTGGCGGAGCTGTTCTGGGAAAGAATCTGACGCAGAAACTCATCCACCACCTCCACATCGGCATCAAAAAAATATTCCAGCCGGCCCCCCTTAATCTCAAACTGACGTTTCAGAAGCAACCGGCCTTCGATCTTGCCGGCAGGAGCATCGTAATAAGCCGGCCCCGGGCTAAAACGGTAAAAAACGCTGGCCACAGGAGTACGCCAGTCATAAACGGCTATTTGATTTGTTTCAGGGTCCTTCAATGAAGAGCGGCCGATATAAAGCTTCTCCGGCCTGCTTTCGCCGTCAAATAAAAAATCAATGCGGGCAAAGTAAGGAGAAGCCGTCATCCTCTCCAGCCTGGCTATTTTGGCGGCGTCCTCATCATGGAGGGCGATCTGGCTGTTTATCTGATGGACTTGCTGCCCTGCCTCCACCAGCTCCTGGAAGCCCCCATCACTATACAGTCCGCCTATGGCGTGGGCGGTGTATTCGCCCATTTCTTTTTTGGCAGCCATGATGGCTTGACGGTTCTTGGCCGTCTTGGCCTTGATTTCCTCCAACACCCGCAAGGCCAGCCTGATGGTTTGATCTAAGTTCTTTTGTTCGGCAGTAAGCTCTAGATTTTTGTCCGTTTCCCGGCCCGGCGCTGCTTGGTCTGCCCCCGTTTGGTCCGGCATTACTTGGTCCGGTACTACTCGTTCTTGCATTACTCGGTCCCCCATCAGACGCTCCTTCCTTTCCCTGAATCTCTTCCTATAAGAATAGCAGTTTTCTATTTTCTTAAACAGACTGTTATTCTTTGCCCTATTCTGGTATAATATAAATGGAAAAACAACACTGCAGCCTCTGCTTTAGCAGCAAGGATTGCCGGTGTTGTTTTTATTTTGAGCCTGATTTCCCGCAAAACAGGCTTGAAGCGGTCAAAATCACCGCACAGCTTCGTTTTTTGAGCAGCCGGGGCAAGCAAAAAGCCCCCTCTTATCCAGCCGGGCGTACAAAAAATGAGGTTTTACGTGTATTTGCCTCAGCTAACTGCTTAGAATTTCAAGTTTTACCGCACCGAGCACCGTCTTTTGCCTACATTTAGTGTCTTAGGCAGATTGAACGCCTATTTTAGCAGAGCGAATCACACAATACTTCAAAATTTGTACACCCAGCTAAGACTAAGGCAACTTTTTCAGTAGTCTCGGTTTGTAGCGTCGTTTGGCAGTGACTGTGCAAAATTGCAAGTTTGTTTACATAGTTATGGCCTTTTGTGCAAAATTGCAGCTTTGTAGTATGTGATTTGGCCTAAAAATAGGTTTTCACCCCATTTTCGGATCAAAT
>JAHDMJ010000024.1 GCA_018436095.1 Clostridia bacterium
TAGGGTAAGATTAACTTGGGGCATGTCTCTTCATCCTCCGGTTTCTTGTTGGTGTGGTAACTACATGATAACCGAACGGAGAGACATGTTCTCTCTTTTTTTTGTCTTTTTTAATTTACACCATTATACGGACATAACCAAAGTGCAGGTTTAAAGCGTCCGAAATATCACCTTTGTAGTCTGGCCACCCTCTTTTTTCCTATATTTAGTGTTGCTTTCGGGTCAAAAACACCATTGCAAAAGAGCAACACACCTTAAACTTAAAATTTTGCGTAAAAACGACCCGGATAGCAGTAACAAACTTGAAATTTTGCTCAGTTAGCCATGCCAAATAGCGACAAACCTGCAATTTTGCTCATAATGCCTTGAGCCGACACAGGTATTTGCAGAACAGACGGCGACTCCGCTCTGTCTCCCTTCCAGTTAATGGGCTTTCTGACCCCAAACCTGGCCAGCCTTACTTACCACTCCTTTGGGTCTATTACTTGGGCGAAAAAGGGCCGCCATCCTTGGTTTTATTATGCTTCAAACCAATTGCGGCAACCCTTTAGCTTTACTTTATAAAAGGATAATCCTCTTTTCCGGCTTAGAACTTTATTGTAGCAGAAATACCGGCTTTATATACGTTTTCCTTGGGATTTTCTTTAAAAACGATCTGTACCGAATCCGGCTGTACGCCGACGATTTCCACTACATCCTCTGTAATCTTCTTCGCCAAAGCGTCCTGGATATCTTTCGATCTGGGAAACCACTCCACATAAATTCTTGGCATACTGTCCAGCCTCCTTTTGTGTGCTTCGCTTATATTACAGCGATTCATTCCTATTATATATGTATAATAAATTTTAAGCAATCATCAGATTATCCTTTAGCAGTGCTAATCCCGCCGCATAGAAAGGCGAGGCTAATTGCAGTGGGGCCTGCAACCGGAGAAGCATTCCGAATTATTAGCTATCCTTCTTCAATATTTGCAGGCATTTGCCCAGCAGGCGTAGTCCAGCATTCTTTACTCAGCGGACTTTACCCGGCAGGCGTAGTCCAGCATTCTTTACTCAGCGGACTTTGCCCGGCAGGCGTAGTCCAGCATTCTTTACTCAGCGGACTTTACCCGGCATGCGTAGTCCAGCATTCTTTACTCAGCGGACTTTACCCAGCAGGCGTAGTCCAGTAAGCGGCACACCCGGATTGGCTTGGCCGCCTCAATTAGCCTGGCTGCCCGATTTACCAGCGGGTCAACAAAAAGATCATGGCTGCCAGAAGGCCGATGCCAAAAAGCAGCAAGCTATAGGATAAACTGCTGTTGATGCCCCGCCAGGTGTCGTATTCCTCCTTGCGTTCTTTAGGAATGGAGCTGAAGGTAAAATCCTGATGCCGGTCCACCTTGCGGCTGACGGCCTCATGGTAGGCGGCGGCAACTTTATCTACCGCCGAAAATAGGCGGCGGATCAACTGGTCTCCCTGAGTAATCACATCGTCGATGCCCCTTTGGGTAATGCCGTAGATCAAGCGGCCTGCCGTCAGCCCCGCCGTCAAAAACAGGGCCAGGCCGCCGCCGAAGCTCAAGGCAGCAAGGTGATGGACTTTGCCGGCCAGAATGATGCCCGCTGATATGGCTGCCGCCAGCATTACATCAAAGCCTTTTTCCGCCGCTATATAAATTCCTTTAGCCAACAAAAGGCCCAGACCGGGCAAAACCTTTGTAAACAAAGGCTGGTACAGCCCCCGATTTAAATCCAGCCATTGAGGCCAGCGGTTAAGGTAGCCCTTTTGGCCGCCCCTGCCCGTGCCTGTGCCTTCGCCCGTACCTATGCCTTTGTCCCTGCCTGTGCCTTTGTCAGCCCCGGCTGCCGGCTGCCGCCCCATCAGCACTTTGCGGACGAAGAAGCAATAGACCAGCAGGCCGATAAGAATAGAATACACAGCGCCCTGGAGATTAATCCAGGCAAAATAATGGACGGCGTGATCGGGGCTGTGTCCGTGCATAAAGCCTTGGGCCAGATCGGCCAAGGGGTTCATGGTATGGTAAGGAAAAAGGCCCAGCACCGGCAGCACCAGCGCCGAAGCCAGCAAAGCGGCATTGCTCTTCCGCCGCAAATAATGGCGGTCGAAGGCGTCGAATTCCTCCTGGTGAACCTCGTTGGTTTCCCAAAATAAAGCGAAGTAAATCTTCAATATATAGGCGATGGTAAAGCCGCCGGTAAGCAGAAACAGCCATTCCACCCCTTGATAAAACAAGGCGCTTTGGCCCATCCCCTCCAGCAGGTGAATATATTCGACGATGCTTTCATGGAGCAGGGTTTTGCTGATATAGCCGCTGCTTAAAGGAATACCCATGATGCTCAGGGCTCCCATCAAAAAAGTAAAATGCAGAATCGGCTTGCCCCGGCCAAAGCCCCGGATCTTGTTGAGGTTTAGTTCATGAATATTGATGTTGATGGCGCCGGCTACCAGGAAAAGGGCCAGCTTGATCAAAGAATGGTTAACCATATGCAGGAAGGTACCTCTGACGGCCAAGGCGTTATGATGGCCCAACAGGCCCTGCATACCCGTACCTACCAGAATAAAACCGATCTGGGATACGGAAGAACAGGCCAATATCCTTTTTAAATCCATGGTGAAAAGACCCAGCACAGCCCCCAGCACCATGGTAATCGTGCCCAATACCAGGATCAAAAAGCCCCAATGGCCGTCGTGATAAAACAAATTGGTGGTGACGGCTAAAATACCCAAAACGCCGGTTTTCGTCAGCACCCCGGAAAGCAAGGCGCTGGCCGGAGCCGGCGCTACTGGATGGGCTTCCGGCAGCCAAATATGCAAGGGAAACATGCCGGCTTTAGCGCCGAAGCCCACAAGAAGCAAAATTCCCGGCAAAAAGAGGCTCTTCTTATCCGCCATGGCGCTGCCCAGCGTAAAGAGCTCATCAAAATTCAAAGTCCCCATAAGGTTCGACAGCATCTGGATACCCAGAAGCATAATCAGCCCGCAGCCCAAAGCCACAAAAATATAGAGCTTTGCCGCCGCTATAGCCGGCGGCTTTTCGTTGTTGATTACCATGACCAAAGAGGTGAAGGACATCATCTCAAAAAAGAGAAAAGTAGTAGTCAGGTCAGCGGCCAGAAAAACGCCGATGGTAAAAGACAGGGTCAAAAGGGTGAAAAAATGATAGCGGTTTCTATTGCGGTAGTGATGAAAATACTCCCGGGAAAACACTAAGGTAGTCAACCACATAAAGGAAGTGATGACACAATAAATACCCCGGAGGCCGTCGCTTTTTAGCGCCAATCCCAAACCGCCGAAGGACTCCCAGCGAAAAAAGACGGGCTGATTACCGGCCTTAACCACGACAAATAAAGCAAGGGCCAGCTCTAAAAAAGCAACCAGCATGGAAAAATAATCCCGGCGCCTCTTATTGCTGCGGCCCAGCCAAAAAGCCAGCAGGGAGCCGGCCAGGGGCCATAGTATTAATAAAAACAAAGACAGATTGCCTGTCATGCCATCCTCCTCATAAATGTCTAAGCTCCATAGCCTTGTTACAGCACAAGAGCATGAGTAAATATTTTGCAAACAAGTAGGGAAGGTATTAGTCAAAGGCCAAATCAGCTACGCTCACCCTGCGCCGCCAAAATAGCAATGAAATATTATTTTAATGGATATTTTAACGGCTACGAATGTTCGCTATAGCTGACATGGCCTTTTTCAAAACGCCTTCCTCCTGGCCTTTTACCGCTTGTTTACTCATGCGCTTATCTTGCGCCTGGCCTATCTCAAGCCTTGACTGACCAAAGTAATCCATTCCAACAAAGGCCGGCTGGCCACGCCTATCAGGATGGTCATGAAAGCCAGCACCTTTAAAGGAATAGCCATGCTGGCCCCCGGATCTTTAGGAATAAGCTCACCTTCCAAAAAGCTTTCCGGCGTTTTAGGGAAATAGGCTGCCCTGATTATGTCAAACAAATAGGCCGCCGTCAGCAGCATGGACAGGATAAAAACCGCAATTCCGCCCAAAGCCAAGGCGCCGCCGCCCTGGGCCAAGGCTGTCAGCAACTGCAGTTTTGCCACAAAGCCGGCAGTGGGCGGTAAGCCCATCAAGGACAAAGCCCCTATGGTAAAGGCGGCAAAAGTCACGGGCATATAGCGGCCTAAACCCTCCAGCTCCCGGACGTCGTAATGGTGAGCCATAATATTGACAGCGCCGCAGCAATAAAAGAGCAATATCTTGATGAAGCCGTGGGCAACCATATAAATCATGGCCGCCGCCATGCCCTCCGGCGTCATCAGCGTAACGCCAAAAAGTATATAGGAAAGCTGGCTGACAGTGGAATAGGCCAGCCGCCGCTTAAAATGACTGGTATACCAGGCCCGGGCGGAACCGTACAAAATGGTGACCAGGGTTAAGGCCATTACCGCCTGCTGAGCCCAGGTTCCCCAAAGCAATTCCGTACCAAAAATATAGTAAGTCAGCCGCATGGTGGCAAAAGCCCCGGCCTTAACCACCGCCACCGCATGGAGCAAAGCCGTTACGGTAGTCGGAGCCACCGTAGCCGATGGCAGCCAGCCGTGGAAGGGAAACATTGCGGCTTTAACGCTTAAACCGATAAAGCCTAACGTAAAGACCTGCAGCAGCAACCCGCCGTGATCAGCCATGATATCGGCGGCAAATACGCCCCCCAGATGAAAATCCAAGGTTTCGCCGAAGCTGGCAATAAATACGAGACAAATAAATACTGCGGTTGCGCCGCCAATGGAGTAGGCAATATATTTTCGGCCGGCGGCAAAGGCCTGCTGGTTCATCGAGTGGATTACCAAGGGCAGGGTCACCAGGGTCAGCATTTCGTAAAACAAATACATGGTCAGAAAATTGGCGGCATAAGAAATGGCCAGGGTGACGCCATAAGTAACCGTATAAAAAGCGTAAAACCTTTTCTCATTGCCTTCATGCTCCATATATTCAAAGGCATAAACCGTAGCCAAAGGCCAAAGAATGGCTACCATAGAGCTGAAAAGCCGCCCCAGCCCATCCACTTTGAAAGCAATGGCCATCTTGGAGCCAAAGCCCACGAAGGTTATGCCTTCATCAGGCCCCCAAAAATTGACGGCAAAAGCAAAAAACGAAGTAATCAGCACAATATAGAAAACGTAAATATTACGCTTTCGTTCATCATCAAAATTGATAAAAGCCATACTGCCGCCGCAAATAATCGGGATCAAAATAGGCAGGATCAGCATCAAATTGGAATTCAAAGGCGCTACACCCCCATCACGCCGCCGGCCATGGCCGAGATAAAGGCCACCAGGCGGGAAGGCAAGCCGGCCTGAAAAAGAGCAAAGGCGGCGAAAACGATTAAAGGTCCTTTCATCTGCCAGCCAGGATCCAGATTGGTCAAATTGGCATAGTCATAATCGGCGCCGGGAAAAAAGGCGTCGATGATAATGGGCAGCAGATAGCCGGCAGTAAGGAAAGCGCTGATCAGCAGCACTACCGGCCCCAGCCAGGAAAAAATACCGATATCCGCTTTAAGGGCTCCTTCTATCAGGTGCCACTTGCTGAGAAAACCGCCCAAAGGGGGAATGCCGATAAGAGAAAGAGCGGACAGGGTAAAACACCACATAACCACCGGCATTTTTTTGCCGATGCCTTTTAATTCTTCCACATGATGAAAATGGGTCTGATGTATGATGGCGCCTACGCAAAGGAAAAGGACCAGTTTGGCAAAGGCATGGGATACCATCTGCAATAAAGCGCCGGTAAAACCCGTAGGCTCAAAAACAGCCAGGCCAAACAAGATATAGGAAAGCTGGCTGACGCTGGAATAGGCCAGCCGCTTCTTCAGCAACGGCTCCCGAAAGGCCAGCATTGATCCTAAAAACACCGTCAGCAAAGTAATGGCCAGCCATAAATTATGCAGCCAGGTGCCTTGGAGATGAGCCGGGCCCACCATGTAATAAATCACCCGAATAATCCCCAGTACACCGGCCTTGGTGATCAAAGCCGACAGCACGGCGCTGATGGGAGCCGGCGCCGCCGGATGGGCAATAGGCAGCCAGGCCTGCAAAGGAAACATACCGGCCTTACAGCCGAAGCCGAACAAAATCAGCAGCACGGCAATGGTAAGATAGGATTTCTTTTCTAAAGCCGCCGGGTCCAGAATGCCGCCGGAGCTGAATAGCGCAATATCCCCCAAACCGTTTAATAAGGCTATGCCGATCAACACCAGGGTAGCTCCAAATATGGAGTAAATCAAAAAAGTGATGGCGGCTTTCATGGGTTCTTCCGTCATGTCATGGCAAATCAAAGGGAAAGCCAAAAAGGTCATTAATTCGTAAAATAAATAGAAGGTAATAATATTGCCGGCCAGTCCCAGGCCCATTAAAGACCCTAAAACCGCAAGCAAAAAAGCATAATAACGGCTCTCAAAACGGTTATGAGCGATATAGCTGTGGGAATACAAAGTAACCCCCAGCCAAAGGAAGGAAGCCAAAAGCAAATACAGTACCGATAATCCGTCCACCCGCAGCAGGATAGGCATATTTTCGGTTATCTTAAAAAGAATCAGTGACTGCCCCTGCAGATGCCGTGCTAAATAATAGGCTATCAGAAGATTGCAGAGGGTGACGCCCATGGTATAAAACAGCTTGCGATTCTTGTCCTCTAGCTTTAAAAAAGGCAGCAGCAACGCTGACCCGAAGGGCAGCAAAGGGGATAAAGCCAGTATCATTGTGTCGTTGATCAATCAGCACCTCCTATAACGTTTTCTACTGAGGCGTTATAGCATCAATAGCCCTTGCTCCAAAGCCTTGATCACCGGCTCGTAGAACATACCTAATATAAAATTCAACAGGATAAAAGCAACCATGGCTTTTTTGTAGTTGCGGGAATTGGCGGACTTCCTGTGACGATAGGGGGAATTCTCGTCGTTGCCGAGATAAAGGGTCACCAGTACCGGCAGATAGTACATAGCGTTCAGCACAGTGCTGAGGGCCAGCACAATCAAGGTAGCCAGCATTTTGTCGGGGTTTTGAAAAGAGCCCTGAACAAAGTAAAACTTCGAGACAAAACCGGAAAACATGGGTATGCCGATCATCGACAATGCGCCAACGGTAAAAGCTATACCGGCTAAAATATTGCGGCGGCCGGCTCCTTGCATATTGAAAATATTTTTGCTGTGGCCGGATACATCCATCAAACCGTCGGCAGCCAAAAAAAGCAAAGGCTTTGTAATAGCGTGGGCCAGAATATGAAAGCAGGCCGCCACCATGCCGATGGCGGTGCTGAGACCGATGCCCATAAAAATATATCCCACTTGAGCCACCGAAGAATAGGCCAGCATGCGTTTCAAATTTTTCTCCCTGACCGCAAAAATACTGCCCATAATCATGCCTAAAAGGCCAAAGACGAAGAGCAGGTCCGCCACCCTTAAATCATGGGCAAAAGACAGGCCGAAGACCCGGTAGAAAATCTTCAATAAAAGGATGATATAGCCCTTCAGGACCACACCGGACAAAATAGCGCTGGAAGCCGCCGTGGCCGAGCCATGTGCGGCAGGCAGCCAGGTATGGAAAGGAAAAAGGGCGCTTTTAATGGCCAGGCCGATGGCCAGAAAAAGCATAATCACCATACAGGGCATAGCATAATCGCCGGAAGCGGCCAGCTCGGTCATACTGCCCAGCAAGTCGTTCATCAGCAGATGGCCGGTGATGGCATAAAGCAAAGAAATGGCAATAAGAATCAGGCCGGAACCCAGAAGGCTCATGATCAGATAGCGGATGGTGGCGGTGACGGTTTCTCCCGTATCCTTGGCCGCCACAATGCCGCAGGCAGCCAGGGTATTGATTTCTACGAAAACATAAGCCGTAAAAATATCATTGGTATATACTAAGGCCAGCAAAGAACAAGTCAGCAAGCTGCAAAGCAAATAATACAGCCCCTGCCGGGCAGGGGCAATATCCGCCACTACCCGCTCCCGGCCTGCCACCAGCGATAGAATCATCACCACCGTAAACGTAAGAGCCATTAACGCTTCAAAGAGGCCGGCCTGGAGCTCATTGCCCCAGGGAGCAGGAAAATGGCCCATGGAAAAGGTGAAGCTGGTTCCCGTCTGCCAAAGATAAGCAAATAACAGGGCGGATAAAAGAGCCACTGCCGTCAGCGTCCCCAGGCAAATCCTGGCCGCCTTGTCCTTGCCGGTCAACAGGGAAATCACGCCGGCCAATATGGTCATCATGATGCTGATAAAAGGGATATTATGGGCAAAAGCCAATCAGTCGTGCTCCCCTCGGGTCAAATATAAAATCTCATCCAAATGGAGAGTTCCGTATCTTTCATACAAGCGCAGCACCAAAGCCAGAGCAAAAGCCGTGACGCTGACGGATACCACAATGCCCGTAAGAACCAGGGCGCTGGGTACCGGATTAATATAAAGGGAAGGATCGTTGGCCCCTTCCACCAATATAGGCGCCATTCTGCCGGCAATGTAGCCTTTGGCCGCCAAAAACAAAAAGATTGCCGTGTCCATGATATTGAAGCCGATGATCTTCTTCATTAGATTTTGATGAAAAAGCAGAGTGCTGAATCCTATGGAAAACAGAATCACCGCCGCTATTTCCACATAATTCGTAAACAAATGGAATTCCATCATAAGCCCCCCCGGTTAAACAGGCAGAAGGCGCCGTAGACTACGCAGGCCACCACTATGCCTACCGTGATATTGAGGGGCAGGATTAGTCCGCCGCTGAATATGCTGCCGGGAAAACCCAAAGGGATGACGGAAGGCAGGTGGTTGCCGCCAGTAAAAAAAGAATATCCCTTGACTACGCTATAAAATAAAAGGGCAGCCGTGATGAAGCGGAGAAAATTTTTCTCATTGATAAAGCCCCGGGCTTTTTCCAAACCGTAAGCTATGTTATACAAAACGAGGGTAGCCCCCAATATAGCGCCGCCGGCAAAGCCGCCGCCGGCGGACAAATGGCCGTTGACGATGATGTATATACTGAATACCAGCAAACAAGGGATAAGCATACCGGCAACCGAGCGAAAGATTTGATCTTTTTCCGGTTCAAATTTACTGCGCTCCCGGTAGCGGCGGTTGAATACGCCGGCCTCGTCCTTAAGCAGCATCAGCACTGCAACAAGAGCGGTAAAGAGCACCAGGGTCTCTCCCAGAGTATCAAAGGCCCGGTAATCAAGAATTACTGCCGCCACAATATTGACGGCTCCCGTCTCTTCCAGGCCCTTTTCGATGTAGCGGCCAATCACTTCATTTTCTGCGGGATTGCCTGCTTTGCCGAAGGCCGGCAGATTAAATACGGTTAACAACAATACGGCGGTCATGGCCAGGCTGACCAAAAAAGCGGTTACCATGTACATTTTGCGGAAGCGCCGTAAAAGCCTGATTTCCACAGGATTTAACTCCATTATTTGCCCTTGCCCCCCTTCTTGCCTGTTTGCATGGCATTGATCCGTTTTAAAGCCAGGAAGAACAAGATGCTGGTAATCCCTGCGCCTACGGCGGCCTCGGTAACGGCCAGGTCCGGCGCTTGCAAAAATACCCAGACCACGGACATGACCAGCGAATAGCTCATAAAAATAATGATGGCCTGCCAAAGCTGGCGGGTCAAGGCTACAGCCACAGCGCAAACGATAAGAAAAATTAAAAGGAGCCCTTCAAAAATGATCATTGGCCGGCCCCTCCTTCCTTGCGGTCGCGGATAACCTCGCATTCATGCTCCAGCTCGGCAGCAGTCTGGAACTCCACCCTGGTGACCAGATGACTGGCTACCGGGTTGGTAAACCAGAGGAAGATAATGATGAGTATCAGCTTAAAAGCAGCAAAGCTGAAGCCCTCCAGCACAGCTAAGCCCGACAAAAACAGCATAGCCCCTAAAGTATCGCATTTGGCGGCTACATGGATTCTATTCAATACGTAGCGAAAGCGAAAAATACCCAAGGTGGCCACGGCCAATACAAAGAGGCCGGCCCCCATCAATAAGGCAGCCAATACCGTTCTGATCATAAAGTCCCTCCGCTGCCGGAGCCATTGAGGCTGCCGGTTTCCTCGCCCCTATCCGCCACCAGGGAAGCGCCAGGGTCTGGGGCAGACTTTTTGCGGTTGTAAGCCGTCATATAGGTTTTTGAAAGCACCACCACCGCCAAAAAGCTAATCAAAGCATAAATCAGGCAGACATCCAGCAAATAAGGCTCCTTCAAAAACAGGGACAGGGCGGCAATCAGCAAAATCGTTTTTGTCCCGATCATATTGACGGCCACTACCCGGTCGGTAAATTTAGGCCCCAAAATACCCCGCAGCAAACAAAAGCCCAGGGTAATACTTAAAAAAATCAAAGAAAACAACAGAAGATGCCGGCTGGCGGCAGATAAAAGGCCCATCAGTCTTCATCCTCCAATTCTCTGGCTAATTTCACAAATATAGAATTCTCCGCACTTTTAGCCATTTCCGCCGTCAGCCCGTGAACGCTGTATCCCTTGTCCGTCATGATTCCGGTAATAGTGCCCGGGGTCAGCGTAATGGAATTGGCCAAAAGCACCCGGGTGAAGGTTGATTTCACCGGCGGCTGAAAATGAATGATGCAGGGGCTGATCTCTATTTTGGGGGATAAGACCAACCTGATTACCTGTATATTGGCCAGAATCATCTCCCAAATCAGCACCAGCATATACCGGATCAATTTGACCGCTCTTTTCAGCATGATTCTGTCTTTTTGCCAGTAATAGCCCATATGTTTGCGGCAAAAAAGACAAACCAAAAAAGCGACCACTATACCGCTGACGACTACGTCACTGGTCACCCTGCCATTTAACAATATCCATAATAAAAACAAAATCAGGGGCATAGACACCTCGGTTCCCTATTTGATGGCAACTATTTTACATTCTACAAGAAACAAATAAAATCCTGCAAGGCTTTTTATTTTTTTGTCCGATTTTTCACATGATTGCCGGGATCTTAGTGTCTGTCAACAATTTTCTGCGCAGCCGATAGTCCGGCATCACCTTGTCCATCACTTCGTGGAAGCTTTGAGAGTGGTTGGGCACTACAAAATGAGCCAATTCATGGACAACAACGTACTCCAGGCAGGCTAAAGGAACCTGGGCCAGCATAGCGTTTAAGGTAATGATTCCTTTTTTATGATGGCAGCTGCCCCAGCGGCTTTTCATCAGCCGTACCCTGATCTGGGGCATCGGCACCTGCCAGGACTGGAAGCAAGGCAGCCAGCGGCGGCAAACTTCTTCAAAAAGCGGCAGACATGCCTGGGCCCGGGCTTTTCTTTCCTTGGCCGTAAGCCCGTTCCAAGCCTCCCCGGGGTCAGGGTTATCCTTTTGGCTTTCCGCTTGCTGTTTTTGTTTCAGCCAGACCCGGGCCAGCCAGGCGGCTTTTTCCCGGACGAAGGCGTCGGCTCTGGCTGCCGGCAGCCGCAAGGGCAGTGATACGCTGACTTCCCCCTGGCGGTTAACCCGCAGATTGATGCTTTTGACCGCCTTCCAGCTAAGGGTGTATTCCACAGGACCTGTAGGCAATTCCAGCCGCCGCTGCTCCTGTTTGATCTTTTTTTGACCGGTCATTTCCTGCTCCCATCGTCTTTCTATTGTTCACCTAATGTTCATTATATATTTACTCCGCTTTCATTGACAAATAATATTATAGCTTATATTATTTATATTATATAATGAATATTGCGGATAATTGTTTTGCAGATACTTGTTTTTAGAATGGATACGGAGGTGCTTTTTGGTGAATATTGCAGAGTATCAAGGAACCTTACTGCATTTGCTGGGTCAGATCAATCAGAATATGGCTGGTATTTTTCCTTGCTTCTACTCGATTTATGATTTAACCCCTGCCCAGGCCAAACCCTTGGCCATCTTGCGGCAGGAAGGAGATATGACGCTGGGCGATTTAAGCCGTCATCTGATGATGGCCGGCGGCAATCTTTCACCTTTATGCAAAAAGCTGGAGAGCCTGGGCTATCTGACCAGAAACCGCTGCCGGGAGGATGAGCGCAGCGTTGTCATCACATTAACGGAAAAAGGCAACTCCCTTTTAATTAAGATTGAAGAAGACATGTCTGCCCTTTGCCAGGCCGCCTTCACTCAGCAGACTGAGGAAGACTTAGCTTCCATTATTACCGGGCTAACGAAGCTCAACGCTTTGCTTACGGGCCTTAAAGATAATTTAAATAAAGGAGCGCAACACAATGAAACATGAGAAACCTTCTAAGCCTCTGCTGTATTATTACGGCATTGCCATGCTGATCTGGCTTTTGCTTAATCTCTTTGTTTTCCCCCTGTTTAACAAGCCGGCGGTGGAAAATGTAGCTTATACCACTTTTGTCAATATGCTGTACCAAAAACAGGTGTCGGAAGTGGAAGTCACCTCTACGCAAATCGCCTTTCGTTCCAATATTGAGCAAGACGGCAAGACTTACGTCACCGTGCCCATGAACGATCCCGGCCTGGTGGACCGGCTGGTGGCCTCCGGCGCCGAATCCAAACAAATCCTGCCGAAGCAGATGTCCCCTTTGGTGAGCTGGGTGCTGACCCTGGCCATTTTTATTGTTATGGGCCAAGTCCTTTCCCGTTATATGATGAAGAAAATGGGAGGCGGCACCGGTAATTTTATGTCTTTCGGCAAGAGCAACGCCAGAGTCTATGTGCCTGCTCAAACCGGCAAAACCTTTGCCGATGTGGCAGGGCAGGATGAAGCCAAAGAGGCTCTGCAGGAAATCGTGGATTTTCTCCACGAGCCTGGCAAATACACAAAAATCGGGGCTACCTTGCCCAAGGGCGCTTTGCTGGTAGGACCTCCCGGTACCGGTAAAACCCTGTTGGCTCAGGCCGCAGCCGGCGAGGCTAACGTACCCTTCTTCTCCATTTCCGGCTCGGAATTTGTGGAAATGTTTGTCGGTATGGGCGCCGCCAAGGTAAGGGATCTTTTCAAGCAAGCCAATGAAAAAGCCCCTTGTATTGTATTTATCGACGAAATCGACACCATCGGCAAGCGCCGGGATAATATGTCCGGCCTCGGCGGCAACGACGAAAGAGAACAGACCCTGAACCAGCTGCTGACGGAAATGGACGGTTTCGACGGCAAAAAAGGCGTGGTCATTCTGGCGGCCACCAACCGGCCGGATTCCCTGGATAAAGCTTTGCTGCGGCCCGGCCGTTTTGACCGGCGGGTACCGGTGGAACTGCCGGATCTGGCCGGCCGGGAAGCGATTCTTCACGTCCATGCCAAAAAAATCAATCTGGCTCCCAACGTGAATTTTAACGCTATCGCCCGGGCCACTGCCGGCGCTTCCGGCGCCGACCTGGCCAACATGATCAACGAAGCGGCTCTGCGGGCGGTGCGCCTGCACCGGGACCAGGTGGAGCAATCCGACCTGGAAGAAGCCGTAGAAACGGTATTGGCCGGCTATCAGCGCAAAAACGCTGTGGTGTCGCCTAAAGAGAAGCAGATCGTAGCTTACCACGAAATCGGCCATGCCCTGGTAGCCGCCAAGCAAAAGGATTCGGCGCCGGTGACTAAGATCACCATCATCCCCCGGACCTCCGGGGCCCTGGGCTATACCATGCAGGTGGCGGAGGAAGAAAGCCGCCTGATGAGCAAGGAAGAAGCCTTCAATCGGATCGCCACCCTTACCGGCGGCCGGGCGGCGGAAGAGCTGATTTTCGGCTCCGTCACCTCCGGCGCCTCCAATGACATTGAACAGGCCACCAAGCTGGCCCGGGCCATGGTAACCCGTTTCGGCATGAGCGATACCTTTGATATGATGGCTCTGGAAACCGTCACCAACCAATATTTGGGCGGCGATACGGCCTTAGCCTGTTCGGAGACCACCGCTTCCCAGGTAGACCAGGAGGTTCTGTCCATCATCAAAAAAGCCCACGCCAAAGCCTTAGGTATTCTGAAGGACCATGCTGCCAAGCTTAACGAACTGGCCCAATACCTTTTGGATAAAGAAACCTTGACTGGCGAAGAGTTTATGGCTATATTAAATGAAAAGGAGGAGGATAAGGAATGAGCGATATTAGGGCCAGCCAACCTATCCCCATGAGGGTGTCTAAGCTGATGGCGGAGATGCACTATTTCATGGCCAAGGAAATGATTGAGCGTTTGGGGGAGAAAGAAGGCACTGAGGCAGTATTGTCTGCCATCAATAAAATGGCGGCTTCCCGGGTGGAAGCCATGCATAAAGACGCCGAGGAGCAGGGTATTGAGCCTTGGGGCAAAGCTAATTATATGAAGATTAAGGATTTTGCCACTCCCGACTGGCAGCGGGATGAAAAAGGGGTTGTTACTTACTGCCCTATGCAGGAAACCTGGGCTCAATACGGTGAGGAAGGCATGAAGATCGGCGCTTTATATTGCGCCATTGATTACCCTCTGTATGAAGGCTTCGGCATGAAGCTGGAGCGGCCGGAGTGCCTTACCACCCCGGGGCAGCACCGCTGCGTTTTCAATTACACCATGATGGATAAGGAAGAAGCAAAAAAAGAAAAATAAGACGCTTTACGATCAGCGTTAAATGAAGGAGTTTCGGAAGAAATCAGGATTAGCTGGCCTGATTCTCCGAGGCTCCTTCTTCTTTAATTGCCATCAGCATTTTTGCTACCTGATCCGGGCAGGAGGTATTCTTCCTGCCGCAAGTCACCCCCGCAAGCAAATCGATGATCTCATCTATATGCCGGCCCTTGACCAGCTGGCTTATGCCAATAGAGTTGCCGGCACAGCCCCCTTCAATAAAAAGCCTTTTGATTATACCTGTATCGTCAATTTCCGCTTGAAATTGCCGGCTGCAAACCCCCCGGGGTCTATAATTATATTCCATTATTCTTAGCCTCTTTCTTTGAAATTACAAGTGCTATTTTAACCCATAGACAAGTCTAAGTCCATGTATGCAAGGAAGTATACAAAAAAGCAGGAAAAAAGTCTTTTCTTTGCCCTGTTAAAGGGGTATTATAGGAGTAATATTCTTGTTAGGAATTAGGAGGCATCAGGTAATGGATATCCGTGTTATTGAAAATATCAATCCTAAGGCTAAGCCCGATGAAAACAATCTGGGCTTTGGTGAATATTTCACAGACCATATGTTTATTATGGATTATGCTACAGGCAAAGGCTGGCATGACGCACGCATCGTGCCTTACGGCCCTGTCAGCATGGACCCCTCCGCTATGGTATTGCACTATGCCGTGGAGATTTTTGAAGGCATGAAGGCTTATACCTGCGCCGACGGCAAGGTTCGGATGTTCCGGCCCTATGCCAATGCCCAGAGAATGAACCGGTCGGGCCAACGTTTTTGTATGCCCGTTATACCCGAAGAGGATTTTGTGGAAGCCATCTGCCGCTTGATCAAGCAGGATCAATCCTGGGTTCCCCAGGCAGAGGGCACCTCATTATATATCCGCCCTTTTATGTATTCCGATCAGTCCAATGTAGGCGTGAGGATGCCCGATTACTTTAAGTTTATGGTAATTCTGTCACCCGTTGGCGCTTATTATAAAGAAGGATTAAACCCCGTCAGCATTTATGTGGAAGACGAATATGTGCGGGCGGCCAAAGGCGGCACCGGTTACGCCAAATGCGGCGGCAATTACGCCGCTTCCCTGATCGCCCAAAAGAAAGCCAAGGATCTGGGTTATACCCAGGTGCTGTGGCTGGACGGCGCCCAGCGGAAGTATATTGAAGAAGTGGGCACGATGAACGTCATGTTCAAAATCAAAGGGGAAATCGTAGCCCCCGAGTTGGGGGACAGCGTTTTACCCGGCATCACCCGGGACAGCGCTATACAGCTTTTACAGTCCTGGGGCTACAAAGTAACAGAGCGCAAAATCGCCATTGAAGAGCTTTTAGCCGCCGCCCAATCCGGCGATCTGGAGGAGGCCTTCGGTACCGGCACCGCCGCCGTCATCTCGCCTATCGGCTTGTTTAATATTCACGGCGAGAAACTTCAGGTCGGAGACGGCAAAATCGGCCCGGTGGCCCAAAAGCTTTACGATACCCTCACCGGTATCCAATGGGGCAAGCTGTCCGATCCCTTCGGCTGGACTTATGAGATCAAATAAGCCTTTTTAACCCCAGTACCCCCGCCGGCTAGGAAAACGTGCAAAATTGCAGGTTTGTCGTAGTTCGTTTGGGCAAACGGTGCAAAATTGCAGGTTTGTAACCCCTAAAATTCAGTTCCGTAACAAAGTTGGCCCGAAAAAGGGGTAAAAACCCTATTTTCGGGCCAAATCATATATTATAAACTTGCAATTTTGCTCAAAACCTCCTAAACATGTAAACAAACCTGCAATTTTGAGCATCGCCATCATGTGATCACTGCAGATCAAAGAAAAACCTGCAGCATGCCGGCCACTCCATAAGCCGCCGCCGTCATGATCACGCCGGCCATGAGTACGCCGATGGCAATAGCCGGGAAAGCTTCCCGCAGCCGCATGTTTAGCAAAGCAGCCACGCCGCCGCCGGTCCAGGCCCCCGTGCCGGGCAAGGGAAGGCCCACAAAGATGGCCAGGGCCCAAAAGGAAACCTTCTCAAATTTTAAGCTATGCTTGATTAATCTGGATTCGTACCAATGAATAAAGCCGGAAAACAGCGGAAACCTTTTTAGCATGTATAGTATCCGCTTGATAAATAGTATGATAAACGGTATAGGCAGCAAATTCCCCAGCACACTGATGATAAATACTTTGTACCAAGGCATATTAAGAGCCGCTCCCAGAATCACCGCTCCCCGCAGCTCAATCAACGGGATCATGGAAACGATGAACAAAGCCGTTTCCTGCCCTGCAAAAGATAGCCACTCATAAATCGCCTGCAATAATATCCTCCTCCTTTACTCGCAAATCCCGCTTTCCCATTATACACGATGAGTCAATAAAGATATACCTAAAATCCCCAAGCACCTCCATACAATTTTATTACAATTTCATGGACAAACTTTTCTCTTGCACTTTTTTTAATAATGGATAAAATGAATTTGCACCATTAAAACTATGGCTGATTAACGGAGGAAAATCATGACTTTAGATCAACTGGCTATCGGGCAAAGCGCCATCATTACCGCTATTGCCGGCCAGGGCGTTTTGCGCCGGCGTTTGCTGGATATGGGGCTGACGCCCAAAACAAAAGTAACCCTGCGAAAAGCTGCTCCCTTAGGCGATCCCCTGGAATTGTTTCTGCGAGGTTATTCCCTTACGCTGCGCAAAGCGGAAGCGGCCAATATCACTGTGGAGGTGGTTGCTTCATGATCTTTGCATTAATCGGCAACCAAAACAGCGGCAAAACCACTCTGTTTAATCAGCTCACCGGAGCCAACCAGCATGTGGGCAATTTCCCCGGCGTCACTGTAGAAAAAAAAGAGGGTAAGATCCGCAAACAAAAAGATGTATTCCTCATTGATCTGCCGGGCATTTACTCCCTTTCTCCCTATACAGCCGAAGAAGTGGTTACCCGGGATTTTCTGCTCAACGATAAGCCTGACGGTATTATCAATATTGTGGACGCCACCAATATCGAACGCAACCTTTATTTGACCTTGCAGCTTATGGAATTAAATATTCCCATCATTTTGGCGCTCAATATGATGGACGAACTGGAAAAAGGCGGCGGCTCAATCAATGTCAAAAAAATGGAGGAAGTGCTGGGTCTGCCGGTAGTGCCCATTGTCGCCAGCAAAAACCAAGGCGTAGACGAACTGGTATCCCGGGCGGTAAAAACCGTAGAAGCCGGCAATCTCAAGCCTTATCGGGATTTCTGCAAAGGCCCCTTGCACAAATGCATCCACTCCATCAGCCATTTGCTGGAGTTTAAAGCTAAAGCCAAAAATATTCCCAGCCGCTTTGCCGCCACCAAACTGGTGGAAGGCGACCAGCCCATGCGCCAACTCCTGGATCTGCCGGAACAGGATCTTCATATTATGGAGCATATTGTGGAGGAGATGGAAAAAGAACTGGGCACCGACCGGGAAGCCGCTTTGGCAGATATGCGTTATGATTTTATTGAGAACCTGGTAAGCCAGGCCGTCAATAAGCCTTTCAGCAGCCCGGAAAGAGTTCGGTCCGATCGTATCGACAGCCTGCTGACCCACAAGTATTTGGCCATTCCTGTTTTTCTGGGGATCATGCTGGCTACTTTCTGGCTGACCTTCAACGTGGCGGGGGCCTGGCTCAGCGACTTGATGATGGCCGGTATCGATAGCATCACTGCTGCCTTCGACGGCTGGCTCACGGAGGCTCAAGTAGCCGGCTGGATGCATTCTTTGCTGATCGACGGCGTTTTTGCCGGCGTAGGCAGCGTCCTGTCCTTCCTGCCCAATATTATGGTGTTGTTTCTCTTCCTCTCCCTTTTGGAAGACAGCGGCTACATGGCCAGGGTGGCCTTCGTTATGGACAAGCTGCTGCGCAAAATCGGTTTATCCGGCCGTTCCTTTGTTCCCATGCTCATCGGCTTCGGCTGTTCCGTGCCGGCTATTATGTCTACCAGGACCCTGGCCAGCGAGCGGGACCGGAAAATGACCATTATCCTGACTCCTTTTATCTCCTGCAGCGCCAAAATGCCGGTTTATGCCGTCTTTACTGCCGCTTTCTTTATGGATCACCGGCCCTTGATCCTTCTATCCCTTTATGTGCTGGGCATTTTGGTAGCCGTCGTCATGGGCCTGATTATGAGCCATACGATATTTAGCGGCAATCCCGTGCCTTTTGTGATGGAGCTGCCGGTATACCGGATGCCCTATGCTAAATCCGTTGTGCTCCATATGTGGGAAAAGGCCAAAGACTTTATTACCAGGGCCTTTACAGTGATTTTCCTGGCCACGATCATTATCTGGTTTTTATCAAATTTTGATATCCGTTTTAACCTGGTTGCGGACAATGACCTGAGCCTGCTGGCGGATCTGGGCCGTCTGGCTTCCCCTGTCTTTGAGCCTTTGGGCTTCGGGGACTGGCGGGCTTCCACCGCTTTGGTCACCGGCCTTATGGCGAAAGAAACCATGATCAGTACTTTAGCCATCCTCACCGGCGCCAGCGAAAGCAATATCACCCAAAGCCTGACCCAGATGTTTACGCCGGCCTCGGCTTACGCCTTCCTCTGCTTCTCCCTGCTCTATATGCCTTGTGTGGCTGCCATGGCCGCCACCCGCCGGGAAATGGGTTCTATGGCCGTCACTGTCGGCGTCATGGCCTTTCAAACCGCCACTGCCTGGGTGGTAGCCTTCATCGTCTACCGCTTGATCGGGCTCTTTGGCCCGGCAACCGGTGTCATGAATCCGGTGGACTGGCTTTTGGCAGCAGGCTTGCTGCTTATTGTGCTTACCGTACTGGCCTATATGCGGCGGCAGAAGAAAAAGCCCTCCTGCTCAGGGGGCTGCGCCGGCTGTGCTTATGCCGCCAATTGCAGCGCCGAAAAGAAAAAGAGCGATTCCGGCCGGTTGAAATAAGGCTTCTTTAACCGAAAAGGACTGTCTCTTTAGTTTGAGACAGTCCTTTTTTATGTCCGTCAAGGGATTTCTTGCGGCTGCGGCGGAGCGCTACGGCCTGCCGAACGGACCCCGGCTGCTAGCCAAGCAGGCTCCCCGGCCTGCCAAACGGGCCCCGGCTGCAGGCCAAACAGGCTCCCAGGCCTGCCAAACGAGCCCCGGCTGCCGGCCAAACAGGCTCCCCGGCCTGCCAAACAGGCCCCCGGCTGCCGGCCAAACAGGCTCCCCGGCCTCCAAACAGGCCCCCGGCTGCCGGCCAAACAGGCTCCCCGGCCTCCAAACAGGCCCCCGGCTGCCGGCTGCCTCCCGTCGGTCAGCCTGCCTTTTTGCTCTCTTCGAAAGCAGCAGCGGCTTTGCTCTCTTCGGCTGCCGATTTATCGGCCCCTTTATACTCAGCCCCTTTTTCCGCCAGGGCAGCTTCCTCTATATCCTGCCTGACCTCCCCGGCAACGGAGTCTGCTTCCCTTTCTTCTTCCTCCGGATCCGGCAGCTCAATCTCCATCAGAGCCTCCTGAAGAACCCGCATCTCCTTTAACGACATGGTAATGCCCCGGCTGGCCTTCTGATCCCCCGGCGACCATTCCCGCAGATCATACCTGGGTCCCCGGTTATTCCAATTAATCAGCCGCAGCTCCTTGGTCCAGCCCCGGGGAGACTCCGATAAAACTCCCAGTTTATCCAACACTTCATAAGTAATATTCGTCATGCCGACCCTTTCCCTCCTTTAATACCCATCCTTAATTAATGTTAAATAGGCGGCCGCTCTACTCTTTAGCTTATTATAATATGGATAATTTTGGAAGTCAAGGGTCATATTGTAAATTATTGGCAGTTATTTTCCTCTGTTGGAATCAGCGGTCGAATATCCACGTTAAAATTGTCTCCGGCTCGAATTAAGTCGTCAAAGAGCCCTGCAGGCAACAAAATACCTTGTTCCTTGTTTTGCTCCATCCGCCGCCAGCTTTGCTCTCCCGGCAAAAAGATATTTTCTGCACCTTTAGCCTTGGGGCTGGCTTTAATTGACCGGATATATTCGTCTACATCCTTCTTGAATTCCGCCGGATCCCGGTAGGCACTGATATCGATTGCCATATAAAGCTGGCCTGAATTTTGAGGCTTATCCGGATAGCCCATCATACTAAACACATTGACCCCGGCGCCGGCCCCGCCCAATAAGCCGGCCAGCATATCGATGACAACGGCCTGTCCATATCCTTTATAACCGCCGGCGGAAAGCAGAACGCCTTTCATTGCCTCAGCCGGGTCATCCGTAGGCACCCCTTCCCTGTCCAGGGCCCAATCCTTGGGAATTTTCTCCCCTTTGGTCAAAGCCAGAGACACCTTTCCCTGAGCTACTTGGCTGAGAGCCATGTCCAATAAAATAGGATATTCCTCCCCGGCCGGCACATAGACGGCAAAAGGATTATTGCCTACCATAGCTTTACGGCCTCCCCAGGGCGCCATCAGCGGCGGGGTATTGGTGACGGCAATGCCGATCATGTCCTTTTGGCCGGCCAGCCAGGCGTAATAAGCCCCGGCTCCAAAATGATGGCCGTTGACCACGGATACCGTGCCAATGCCGCAAGCCGCCGCCTTCTCAATGGCTAACTCCATAGCCCGCAGGCCGCTGATCTGGCCTAAGCCGTTGTCGCCATCGATCAGAGCTGTGGCTTTTCTTTCTTTCAGCACCTTTATGTCCGGCCGGGCCTTCACCGCTCCGGTATGGAGGCGGTTGAGATACAAATGAAGCCGCATGACTCCGTGAGTATTGACGCCCCGCAGGTCAGCCTGGATCAGATTGTCCGCCACCTGCCGGCAATGTTCTTCCGTCAGCCCGGCGCCTTTTAATAAAATAACCATGATATCGTATAGCTGTTTCACTTTTATTCTTATCAATGCCTACGCCTCCCTTTACGTGCTATTTTAACACGGCCCTGTGATTTTCGGCAAAACTTGTTTCATGCCGCCGTCTCAGACCGTCAGCCCAGATCAAGGAGGCCATAAAGCTCCCCCCATTGACGATTGTTCAAACACTAATTGTCAAGATACAACTCTGCAATGGAATAGAGAGCCGCTTTACCGCTAAGCTTTACTCTGCCGCCCTCCATTTGGCAATAAAGGGTGCCTCCCCGCTCCGATGCCTGATAGGCTTCTTTTGGCGCAGCACCGATAGCCTGAACTATTTGCTCCGTCACGGTAACAGGCTTTAGATCAGGGCCGCAAAAGAATAAGGTATAGGAAATAAATAAAAAGGCAGGCCTTCCTCATATGTTATAATGGCACTGATTCCCTTTGCCCGCTGCCGCCGGCAAAGGGCAATTGCCTAAATAACCGGCAAAGCCGACAAGGAGGGAAAAAATGAAGCCTGTCATTGGTGTAATTCCCAGCCTGCAACTGCTGGACGCAAGGTATTCTTATACGATGAGGCCAAATAATGCGGAAGCTATTTCGGATCAGGGCGGTCTGCCCCTGATGCTGCCTTACGCAGAGGACAGCGGGGCTTTGCAGCAGATGCTCTCCCTGGTGGACGGTATTTATTTTACCGGCGGCTGCGATATCCTACCTGCCTATTTTGGTGAGGAACCCATCAAAACCTTAGGGGGACTTTGTCCGCCCAGAGACGCCTTCGAGATTGCCCTTTACCGCTTGGCCGCGGCGGCGGATATGCCAATGTTCGGCGTTTGCCGGGGTATGCAGATCATGAACGTGGCGGCCGGCGGCAGCATCTACCAAGACCTATACTCCCAAGTGCCGGAGGCCGGCAGCCATTCTCAGAAGGATTTGTCGGGCCAATATGCCTTTCACACCATCCGCCTTGCTGCCGGCAGCAGAATGGCTGAAATATTAGGCGCAGATACGGTGCCGGTCAATTCTTTCCACCATGAGTCCGTCAAAGAAGCAGCGCCTGGCTATGTGGTATCGGCGGTGGCACCGGACGGCATTATTGAAGGGATGGAGAGCCGAAGCCTTACTTATTCTCTGGCGGTGCAGTGGCATCCGGAATATATGTATACTGCGTCGCCTCTGTTCGGCAAGCTTTATCGTTCTTTTGTGGAGGCGGCGGCGTCATACCGGGAAAAGAAAAGGACAAAAGCTCTTCCAGGCTTTTTTTGCCTTAATCAGCCTGCAGAAACAAGTCTGCCAGAATAAAGGATTTTTCGGTTAATATGCCCATCGTACAAAAAAAATCCGGCTGAAACGCATTTCAGCCGGAAAGCAACAAAGAGGTGACTAAACTTTAGCAGCAGCCCTGAGCCATCATGGCCTCGGCGATTTTCAGGAAGCTGGCGATATTGGCGCCGGCTACGAAATTGCCTTCCAGACCAAACTCTTTGGCGGCAGAGGATACATTCTCATAAATATCCTTCATGATCTTCTGAAGTTTGGCATCGATCTCCTCCTCCGTCAAAGGCAGGCGGGTGGAATTTTGGCTCATTTCCATCCAGGATACGGCTACGCCGCCGGCATTGGCCGCCTTGGAGGGTGCGTATAAAATCCCGGACTCTATAAAGTAGTAAGCAGCTTCCGCAGTGGAAGACATATTGGAACCTTCCGCCACGCATTTGCAGCCGTTTTTCACCAGAAGCTGGGCTGCTTTGATATCAATCTCATTTTGGGTAGCGCAAGGCAGGGCAATATCGCAAGGAACGCTCCAAATGTTGCAGCAGCCCTCGGTATAGACGGAACCGGGAACTGCCTGGGCGTATTCGGAAAGCCGGCAGCGCTTTACTTCTTTGAGGGTTTTGATGATTTCAATATCCAGGCCCTTCTCATCGTAGATGTAGCCGCAGGAGTCGCTCATGGCCACTACCTTGGCACCCATCTCCTGGGCTTTCTCACAGGCATAAATGGCTACGTTGCCGGAGCCGGAGACCACCACGGTTTTGCCGGCAAAGCCGTCACCTTTAGCGGCCAGGGCATTAGCCGTAAAATAGCATAAGCCGTAACCGGTGGCGGACTTGCGGCCTAAAGAACCGCCGTAGGGAATACCCTTGCCGCTCATAGTGCCGTTAAACTCGTTGGTAATCCGTTTGTGCTGGCCAAAAAGGTAGCCGATTTCCCTGGCGCCTACGCCGATATCGCCGGCAGGGCCATCGGTGAACTGGCCCACATGGCGGTACAGCTCCGTCATAAAGCTTTGGCAAAACCGCATAACTTCATTATCGGATTTACCCTTGGGATCAAAGTCGGAACCGCCTTTGCCGCCGCCCATAGGCATGGTGGTCAGACAGTTCTTAAAGCATTGCTCAAAGCCCAGGAATTTAATAATCGAGGCATTAACGGAAGGATGAAAACGCAGACCGCCTTTGTAAGGTCCGATAGCGCTGTTATATTGTACACGGAAGCCCCGGTTCACCCGCATATTGCCGGCGTCATCCATCCAGGGCACCCGGAAGATGATCAGCCGTTCCGGCTCCACCAGGCGGCGGATAACGTCAGCCTTCACAATATCCGGCCGTTTTTCTACCACCGGCTCCAGAGATTCCAGGACCTCAAAGACGGCCTGCTGAAATTCCGGTTCATGGGGATCCCGCTCCATAACTTCATCAAAGATCTTCTTCAAATATTCATTTTTTAACACGCCGCTCATGATAAATCCTCCCGACTAATTAAGAATACTGATATTATTTATGACAATGTTTATTATAACAATGGTTTTTTCCTGATAAAAGGCCTTTGGCGTATACATCTGCGTATACATCTGCGTATACAAAAACCGGCGCCAAGGCGGGATGAATTGTGAAGCAGGGGGAAATGGCGTATAATTGAGTATGGGCGGAGAATAAGAGCATGAGTAAACAATCGAAAAGCTTGCTTATTTGCGCAATGCTTGTTCATGCTCTTGTCGTAAGCTTGGATCAAAAATTTTGCTAAGGAGAACGCTTTGAAAATATCTTCCTTTCTGTATTTTTCAAGTTATGGACTGAAAAGCCTTTTGCTAAAGAAGAAAAGCCCTATTCTCGGCACAATCATTCTTACCGACAAATGCAATCTATCCTGCAGGCATTGTTCGGTAAACAATATTACGGCTGTAATGCATCCCTATGCCCAGGTAAAGGCCGAGATGAAGGAGCTCTACTCCATGGGGGTGCGGATCCTGTTTTTCTGCGGCGGCGAGACTTTTATGTGGCAAGACGGAGCAAGGAATTTGCGCGACCTGGTTATTGAAGCAAAGCAGATGGGATTCTTGATTGTAAACACGGTTACCAACGGCACGTTTCCCATTGATCTTCCGGAAGCGGATTTGATATTGCTCAGCCTGGATGGCGACAGGGCAAGGCATAACGAAATCCGCGGCGATACCTACGATCTGATTATGCAGAACATTAAGAATGCCACAGCCGGCAATATCTGCTTTTATATGGCAATCAACAAAATTAATCAAACCGCTATCGAGGATGTAGGCAGGGCGGCCCGGCGGCTGAAAAATGTGCGGGCTGTGTCCTTCAATTTCCACACTCCCTATCCCGGCACCGCAGAGTTGGCCCTGACCAAAGAAGAAAAAAAGAATTGCTGCCAGGTCATTACAAAGATGATGGATGGCGGAGTACCCGTTTTCAATTTAAAAAGCGCATTTCCCTATCTTATCGAAAACCGTTTTCCAACGCCCTGCCGCCAGTGTGTCGTTATGGAAAACGGGAAGCTCAGCGTCTGCGGGCGCTGCATCGAAATCGAAGGCTTGTGTGAAAAATGCGGCTACTTTTTTGTTGCCGAGTACACCCTGCTGTTTGGCGGAAATGTTAAGATTATTGCCGAGATGCTGCAAACGTATCTCCGATATATATAAGGGGGAGGCATGAGCCTTTTAACAACGCTGACTCGCAATTGGTTGACCAGATCCCTGGAGCCCTTTGCCTTTAAGAATGAATATGATAATCATTTGGAATTTGAACGGGAGGATAAACTGGGACTGTATGTCCATATCCCCTTTTGCAGGCAGCTCTGCAGCTTCTGCCCCTATTGCAAGCAACTATATGATGAGGCTGTCTGCAATGAATATCTTGACCATTTGATTCGGGAAATCCATCTGGTTGGCTCCCGGCTGACCCAAAAAAAACAAGCCACCAGCTTGTATTTTGGCGGAGGTACGCCGGCCCTTGCCGCTGCCAGAATAGGCGAAATCATCTCGGCACTGCAGCAATATTTTATCATTACCGAGGGCATTGGCGTGGAGCTCCATCCCGATAATGTGAATGAAGAAACCCTGAATATTTTACGCTCTGCCGGCGTCAGCAAAATCAGCATTGGCGTTCAGTCCTTCAGTGACAAGTTCCTTGACCTTCTCGGCAGAAAAGACTTCGAAATGAAGCAGCTTGAGGCGGCGCTGCAAAAGGCGCCTTTTGATACGGTATCCATGGATTTTATTTTTGCGCTGCCCAACCAAACCTTTGAGGATGTGAAATCCGATATTGAAACGGCCTTTGCCATAGGGGCAAACCACGTTGCCATATATCCTTTTATTGACTTTACCTTTACCGGCTCAAATGTCAAAGCAATGGCAAAACGGGAAAAACGCAAGCTGTTGGATGATATCACCTTGTATTGCCGCTCTAAGGGATATAGCCGGGATTCTATCTGGACATTTTCCAATGTGCCCGAAGCAAAGTATTCTTCCATGACCCGGGAGAACTTTCTGGGCTTTGGCTGCTCAGCGACAACCTTGCTGCGCAATCAATTTAAAATCAATACCTTTTCCGCAGCAGAATATCAAAGGCGGATTGCCGGAAACAACTTGCCGACTTCGTTGACCCTCCGCTTTACCAAACGCCAGCGCATGATCTACTATCTTTTTTGGACCGCCTACAGCACGCAAGTTGACGCCGAAGCCTTCGAAAGGTTTTTTGGCGAGAAGCTGGAAAGCTGCTACGGTTTTGAGCTGTGGATGGCAAAGAGGCTTGGCTTCATCACCGAAGAAAAGGGTGTATTCCGCATGACCTTGAAAGGCGCCTTTTATTACCATTACTATGAAAACTTTTACACCCTTTCCTATATTGACAAAATGTGGAGCGTTATGCGGACCCATGCCTTTCCGGAGGAAATCAGGCTCTAAGCGGCATGACGGCAGGAGCGGGGAGTAGGCGGTAGGAACGGCAGGAGCAACACAGCCGTAGGCAGCAAGGCCGTAGGCAGCAAGGCCGTAGGCAGCAAGGCCGTAGCAAGGCCGTAGGCAGCAAGGCCGTAGGCAGCACAGCGGCAGTAGCAGTGACGCAGAAGCGGCAGAGCTGTAGGTTCTGGCCTTTGGCTGCGGCTCATGTGCAAAATTGCAAGTTTGTACCTGTCCGCACCCCCATTTGTGCAAAATTGCAAGTTTGTATCCCTCATTCATGCAGGTTTTTATTTAAAGTTTCATGTTTATGGTATAAATATAATTTTCCCCTCATAATTTTAAATTTAAGGCTTATTTTGGGTGGACAAACCTGCAATTTTGAACAGATAGCCTTACCTAACAGCAACAAACCTGCAATTTTGAACAGTTAGCCTTGCCTAACAACGACAAACCTGCAATTCTGAACAGATAGCCTAACCCAGCAGCGACAAACCTGCAATTTAGGGAGCAATTAGCTCCAATGTTCTGTCTTGCCCCATCACCTAAAAAAACGGATGATCAGAAATCTCTGACCATCCGTTTTTGTGATTGTATTCAAAGCCCCAGCCGGCCGGTCAATCCAAAGTAATAAACTCCTGGACAAAATAGAAACCGTATTTGCTGGCTTTTTTGTAGTATGCGCCTACACCCAGATATTGATTGTCCTCCAGCATACCCTGGCGGTGGGAGGCGGAATCTACCCAGCCCTTCAGCACCTGAATGGCGTCGGCAAAGCCGCCGGCCAGATTTTCCGATACTTTGCGGACATTGAGTCCCGCAGCTTCCATACGTTTCAGAGGATCCAAGCCCTCAGGATTCAAATGGCTCAGGTAGTTGCGCTCAGCCATATCCTTGGCATGAGCCAGGGCTACTCTGGCGGCATAATTATTGTAACCAACCTCTTTTTTGCCGTTAGCGACACGGAAGGCATTGGTAATGTCCACACACTCCTGCTCGTAGGTACGCAGCAGCCGGTCCGGATTCTTTGCAAAAATCGCCAACTGCTCCGCCGGGCTGGGAAACTCTGTCATACAAAACACGGCGTATAAGGAATCCTTATTATGAGGATCAAACCACAGCTCCATAGTGTCACTATTAAATTGGGCGGCATCCGCATCTTTTTTGGCCGAGCCGTAACCTAGATTATTTTTCAAGCCAAAGGTCTGGCAATTGGTGAAGAACGCCCTCACCCGCTGATCCTTCATGCCTACCATCACAAATTCTTTGTAATCCCGGTTGTAAACATGCCACTGCAAGCCATAAGCCGATTCATCAATGCGGTTGGGGCGGCCCAGGCTCTCGGTTAGCTGGCTCTCAGTCTGGCCCAGCCAAACCAGCTTGCCGTTGATGGTTATTTCATTGTCGGTCAGGTCGCCCTTGGAAACGGGGGTGCTGCGCAGATGGATAGCCTCACCTTCCGCCGTCTTAGTCCATTCCACCTGAAAGCCGAAAGCCTCAGCCCCATAGCGGATAGGAACATAGACCCGGTTGATGGTTTGGTCAATATAAAGGGCTGCATCCTTCATAATATTTGCCCTGCCGTTGATGGAGTAGACAGAAGAATTTAAGGCGTAAATCACCTCAACCCTGCCTCTGGCAGCGCTGACGGTGCCATTGCTTTGCTGCCAGGTCACTTTGGCTCCCAAGGCTTCCAGATAGGAACGCAAAGGGTAGTAAGTGCGGCCGTTTTTGTTTTGGATGGGATCGGTGAGAAATATCTCCTGATCATCCAAATACAGCTTGATTGCGGGCTGGCCGCTAAGCTGGCTGCCGGTAGTTTGGTTGCCGGTGATTTGACTGCCGGTAGTTTGACTGCCGGTAGTTTGGCTGCCGGTAGTTTGATTGCCGGTAGTTTGGCTGCCGGCGGCAGCGGGTTCTGCCTCTTTCTGCATATCCTGACCGCCGGTTTGGTTTGGGGCTCCTATACTTTCGGCACGGAGGCCATTGGCGGCGGCAGCCCTATCTTGCACTTCGCCGCCGGAGGTCCCTGCTCCGCCGGAGACCGCAGCCCCGCCGACGACCGCAGCCCCGGCGCCGGCCCCGTCTTTGGCAGCCGTATCCGCGGCAGCACCGCCCTCGGCCATATTCCGGGCAGGATCATCAGCAGTAACTATGCTTCCTGCGCCCTTCAATTCCGCCCCATTGCCTGCTGCGGCATTCAGCTCTGCTGCCGCCAACGGTGAGGGGAGGCTCAGCAAAGCCAGGCAAAGACTGCCCAAAACAAGTCTCTGTATACGCCTGTAGGTCGCTTTAGTTCCAGCTTCCCCCTTAATTGCTGCCTTGATGTTCAACCTGACTTTCCTCCTGTATCCGGCTTACCAGCTTGTCTAAATGCTCCGCCGCCTTTTCAATGACGACCTGGCATTTCTTTTCCGGCGTGCGGTAGTCGTTTTTGAGAGCATCGCAATATATGCTGCCCATTTCTGCCTGAAAACCTTCCAACAATTCCTTTGTCATGGGTTTTAACTCCTGGGACTGATGGGCTACGGTATCAATCAGCAAATGGCTCAGGGCCATAACGGCGCCGCAAAGAGCCCCGCAAGTGCTTTCGATAGCTAAACCGCCGCCAAAACCGCCGGCCAGCTTCATCCCTTCTTCACTGAGATTTAAGCCGTAGGCCTCATTAGCGCCCCGGATAATTTTTTCCGCACAATTATAATCCTCCGCTTGCCCAAAGCCATCGGCGATCAATTGTTTAAGCATCTCTAACCCCTCACTTTGCTTTGCCTCTGTTTGCCAATTACATTAAACATCGTTTTGTTTCGTCATTCATGCACTTTCTTTGAACTTTTTCGATAAGATTAATTAGCGTAAAAAGATTCTAACCCTTGGCCAGAAGTGCTAAAAAACTGTCCGTATCCTTCAACACCTAAATCTTGCTTTTCATTTTTTAATAGTTCTTCTAATGTGTAAATCATATCCTTCTTCAATTCATCATCGAGTATTATCCATTCTCCGTTAACTTCTACAATCAGCTCTCCTGAGCTATTAAAATAAACATTCTCACACATAATTGGAAGCCCCGGCGCATTTAATGCCGATTTAACAGTGTTCAGAAACTCTTTTCTTTGATTTTCTATATCCGCCGGCTCCCCATCCCCCTGGCTGATCTCGGGAGCATCCTGGGAAAATAACGCCATGGGGTCATAGCCTTCCACATAGGTGATCTCAGCCTTATCCACTATCTCTGAATAATATTCGTCAAAATATTTATCCTTGGCATCCTGCAGCAGCCTGGCAGCCAGGTCTCCTTTTACCTCGTCGAAGGATTTCGTACGGGCAGGGGAAATATCGTCAAGAATAATGATATGGTATCCAAATTGAGATTCCACAGGCTCCTGGGTAATGTCTCCCGTCTTCTGTAATGCATAAGAAGCCTCGGTAAAGGGAGCCACCAGTGAACTGCCGCCGTCCATAACCCCGGCCGAATTGAAGGGCCCGATGACGCCGCCGCCAGCCGCGGAACCCTTATCATCACTTTTTTCCGTCACTAAAGCGGCAAAATCGGCGCCTTCGTTGAGGCTTTTGATAATGGCCTCCGCTTCCTGCTTAGCCGCGGCTTTGGCCTCTTCTTCCTGAGCCTCAATCAAAATATGACGTACCGTCCTGGTCTCGTCAATTTTGAACTCGCCGGGATAAGCGTTGTAGTATTCCTCCGGGCTCTGCTCCGGCTCCGTAATTCCTTCCGTCTTAGCCTCATAGAGATTTTGAATAATCATCTGGTTCTTGATATAGCGGCGAATGGTCTCATCGGTGAAGCCCATCATAGTCTGGATGGCTTTGAATCCCTCTTCATCCGTCTGATATAAGGTAACCAACTCTTTGATGTAGTCTTCAACTTCTTTATCGGCTACCTCAATATTTTCTTTTTGGGCTTCCTGCATCAGGGCAACCTGCTCGGCGTAACTGCCCAGATAACTCAGCTTATAGCTATCCAAAAAGCTGGTAACCTGGGCATCCAGCTCTGTGGACATATCCAGCCCCAGGCTCAGAGACATGGTTTCCAAATACCATTCCATATACACGTCTTCATAAATATCTTCGCCGTTTACCGTAGCAATGACTTTATGCTCACCGGTACTGACGCCGCCGATGGCGGCCGGCACCTGGCCCTGAGGCTCCTGGGAACCGGCGGCGCCGCTGCCGCAAGCCGTTAGTAAGCTAAAGGCCATAGCTGCAATACAAAGTACTGAAACAATCCTCTTGCTATTTTTCATTTAATTTCTCCTCATATCCTCTATTAATCTCTTGGGCTTCAACCGCACAGCTTGCCCAATAAGATACATTATAACGCATCCTAAGCAAGTTTTGAAGGAAAACTTGCTTCAAAAAATTTCAAGTATAGAAATTTATGGGAGCTGCACCAGGTTCGGATGCAGAGTTCAGGACTTTTTTACAAGGGCCAGCAGCGCCTGTACTACTTTCGTTAAAAAGCCGATAACATTCTGCTCTTCCAGTTTAGCCAATTGAATAATAATTTCCAGCTTATCCGTGGCATTGAACGAAATGCGGCGGTTAAAGCTTTTCACCAGCTCCATCAGCTCCGGTCCCTTCAGGCCATGATCCTGGGCCATCATGATTTTAATCTGCTTTGGCTCCTGGATAACGCCGGCAATTTTAGCCTCCTTGGCCACGGCTTTAATGAAACCGATAGCCAGCAGGTTCTCCAAAGGATCCGGCAAATCGCCGAAACGGTCCACCATTTCTTCCCGCAGCTCGTCAATATCTTCATTGTTTCTGGCGTTATTGATTCGCTGGTAAAAGTCAATTTTGGCGCTTTCGTCTTCCATATATTCCATGGGAATATAGGCTTTGACCTGAAGATCGATAGCCACGGTTTCCAGTTCCTCCTCGGGACTTTCCGGCAGGGCATGGCCCAGCAGCTTCTCCCGGCGCTTCTTTTTCATGGCGTCTTCCAGCATCCGGCAATACAGGTCAAAACCTACGGCGGCGATTTGGCCGTGCTGTTCCGCTCCCAAAAGATTGCCGGCTCCCCGGATCTCCAGATCCCGCATGGCTATTTTGTAGCCTGCTCCCAGCTCCGTAAACTCCCGGATAGCCGACATCCTCTTTTCGGCCACCTCGGAAATGGTTTTGTCTTTCGTGTAAGTAAGATAGGCGTAGGCCACCCGGTTGGAACGGCCCACCCGGCCTCTGATCTGGTAAAGCTGGGCCAGGCCCAGGCGGTCCGCATTGTTGATGATCACCGTATTGGCATTGCTGATATCCAAGCCCGATTCAATAATGGTGGTGCAGACCAGGACATCGATATCCCCTTCCATGAAATCAAACATGATCCCTTCCAGGGCTGCTTCCGTCATCCGGCCATGGGCCGAAGCCACCCTGGCCTCCGGCACAATGGCGGCAATGCCTTCCCGGACCCTGTCGATATCTTCAATCCGGTTATGCACATAATAAACCTGGCCGCCCCGGCCCAGTTCCCGGCGGATAGCCTCCCGGATCAAAGGCGCCGAATATTCTACCACATAGGTCTGCACAGGGTAACGGTCCTCCGGCGCCGTCTCAATAACGCTCAAATCCCGCAGGCCCGACATCGCCATATGAAGAGTCCGGGGAATGGGCGTGGCCGTCAGGGTCAGCACATCCACCGATTGCTTGAGTTTTTTTATTTTTTCTTTGTGGCCCACACCAAAACGCTGTTCTTCATCGACAATCAAGAGTCCCAGATTTTTAAACTCTACATCCTGGGACAAAATCCGGTGGGTGCCGATCAAAATATCCACCCGGCCCTGAGACAGCCGCTTCAGGGTATCTTTCTGCTCGGCTGGGCGGCGGAATCTATTGAGCACCGCTACCTCCAGAGCAAAGCCTTCAAAGCGCTCCCGGAAGGTATTATAATGCTGCTGGGCCAAAACCGTGGTGGGTACCAATACGGCCACCTGCCAGCCGGAAGCGGCGGCCTTAAAGGCAGCCCGCATGGCTACCTCGGTTTTGCCGTAGCCTACGTCGCCGCAGAGCAGCCGGTCCATGGGCCGGGGCCTTTCCATATCCTGCTTTACCTCTTCGATGGAGCGCAGCTGATCCTGGGTTTCCTCAAAGGGGAAAGCCTCCTCAAACTCCTGCTGCCAAGGGGTGTCTTCACCAAAGGCTGTACCCGGCAAGGCTTCCCGGGCAGCATAAAGCTCCAGCAGCTCTTCGGCCATATCATCTACAGCCTTCCTGGCCTTGGCTTTCGTACGGACCCATTCGCTGCCGCCCAGCTTCGATAATTTGGGCCGGTTGCCTTCCTGCCCCGTATACTTTTGCAGCAGCTCCGCCTGATCCGTAGGCACATAAAGGCGGTCGGAACCGCTGTAACTGATGACCAGGTAATCCCGCTGGGCCTGATCTACCGTAATATTCTCAATGCCTTCATAACGGCCGATGCCGTAATTGATATGAACAATATAATCACCGGGTTTTAAATCTTCCAGGAAAAGCTGTTTTTTGCCTTCCCGAAACATTTTTTTCGTCGCTTTCTTCTTGGGCTGAAAAAACAGCTCATGCTCCGAGACTACTGCCAGCTTGAGACCGGGCAGGTCGAAGCCGCCGGATATCTTACCGGGCAAAATGAAGATGCCCCCGCCTGCGGGGGTAAAGCTGCCGTCGCTCCAGCTGCTTTCCAAACCCAGGCTGCGCAGGCTTTCCTGCAGCCTTTGGCCCCGCTCTTTGCTGCCCACCAGAATCATCATGCAGTATTGCTGCCGCCGCCATTCCGTCAGCTCATCGGCCAAAAGCTGAACTTTCTTTAAAAATAAAGAAACGCTCTTTGCCGTCAGACCCAGGGTATTGATATCCTCAAACCAGCTGGGCCGCTTCGGCAGCAAAGCCAAAAACAGCAGTCCCTTGCTGCCGGTTTGCCGCACCAGATCATCCAGGGACAGGTAAGTCCGCATTTGCCCGGGACAGATACGGCCTTTTTCCAGCAGGTCAAGGCAGGTCTCGCTATATTCTTTTTCCCAAAGCTGACTGGCCTCTTTTTGACGGGAGGGCTCAGCCATCACCGGCAGCAGGGGCCGGCCAAAATAATCGCTGATCAGGCAGGGTGCAACGCCGGCATAAGGCAGCAACTGCTCATGGCCGGGAAAAAAGCAGCCTTCTCTCAGCAATTCCACCAGCTGTTCCGCCCTGCTGCCCTCCTGGACTCCCTCTTTGTCTTCTTCACCGCCGCTTTCTGCAGCCGTTTTCTTCTTGCGCCTTTTAGCCGGGAGTTTTCCCTCTCCCTGCAGCCCTGCAATAATGCTGGCTTTTTGCTCCGCTGAAAAAATACATTCGCTGGCGGGGGCAAGAAGAATATCCTGGACTTTATCGGTAGAGCGCTGGGATTCCGGAGCGAAGCTGCGAATGGAATCCAGCTCTTCATCAAAAAATTCCAAGCGCCAGGGTTTTAAAGCGGTGGGGCAAAATACGTCCAATATGCCGCCCCGGAGAGCAATCTGGCCCTTTTCCTCAACCCTTTCCACCCGTTCATAGCCCCGCTCCACCAGCCAGGCCACCAATTCCATAACCTCCAGGGTTTGCCCTACTTGCAAAACCCGGAAATGAGACCGCAGCTGCTCCTTGGGCAGCATAGTCTTGCGCAGAGCCTCCACCGTAGTTACCACAGCCACCGGCCCCTGGGCATACAAAAGAGCCTGAATTACCTCCAGGCGTTTCCAGCGGGTCTCTTTGCTTTGGGCCAGCACCTCAAAAGGGATGATGTCCAAGGCCGGAAAATAAAGAACCTGATAGTCCGGCAGCCAAAAGCTGAAATCATCAATGATTTCCCTGGCCTTTTGGGTATTTTCCGCCATAAACAGGATGTCCTTGCCCTGGTTTTCGGCTATGGCCGCCGTCAAAAACCCCCTTTGGCTGCCGGATAAGCCATGAATCAAATTATGGCTTTTTTCGCCGGCCTGCTGAATCACAAAACTATATTCGGATTGTTTCTTTAAAAAGGCTTGCAGCAGCGATATCCCCGTGTCCAAGTTCCACCTATCCTTTATTCATTTTTCGGTGGAACTCGTTCCACCTGGTCCTTTATTCATTATTTTCTGCCGGCGGCAGGGGCCGCAGGTCAGTAGAGTTAAACTTATTCATGGCCGGCACGCAGCCTTCCGTCAGCCAATAGCGAAGTCCTTCGGCCCCTTTATCAAGCACCTTGTCCAGCAGCCCTTTTTCCTCTATGGAAAAAGCCTGCAAAACATAAGCCTCCGTCGTCATAAAATCCGGCGGCCGGTCTACGCCGATTTTTAACCGGTCGTATTTATCGGTGCCCAGACGCTGGGTAATGGACTTTAGGCCCCGGTGGCCGCCGGTGCCGCCGCCGCTTTTGAACCGCAGTTTACCTAAAGGCAGATCCAGATCATCATGAATAACGATGAGGTCCTCGATGCCGTCCTTATAAAAGTTCACCAATTCCCAAAGGGAATCGCCGCTGAGATTCATAAAGGTCTGAGGCTTCACCAGCAATAAGCGTTCGCCTGCCGCATTGGCCGTGCGCACCAAAGCCTGGCCCTGTTTTTTTTCGCAGGCCCCATCCCAAAGTTCCGCCAGCCGGTCCACCATCATAAAGCCTACATTATGCCTGGTATGGGCATAAGTAAGTCCGGGATTTCCCAATCCCACAATCAGTTTCAACGAATTTACCTCCCCAAAAATACGCAATAAAAAACAAGATGCGAAAAAGGCTAATTATACGAATAATTTGCTTACGGAAATGTCCTCATGAATCCGGATAATGGCTTCGCCGATCAGCGGAGCAATGGATATGGTTTTGATTTTCTCGATCTGCTTGTCCTGCGCCAAAGGTATGGTGTTGGTTACCACTACTTCCGTCAATACGGAGTCCTGGAGCCGCTGGATGGCCGGGCCCGACAGCACGGGATGGGTACAGCAGGCAAAGACTTCTTTGGCGCCAAAATCCATAAGGGTTTTGGCCCCCAGAGCAATAGTGCCGCCGGTATCGATGATATCGTCGATCATGATGGCTCTCTTGTCCTTGACGTCGCCGATAATATGCATGATTTCCGCCACATTGGGCTTAGGCCGCCGCTTGTCGATAATGGCCAGGGGCACATGGAGGCTTTCCGCCAAGGTCCGGGAACGGGCTACACCGCCGATATCCGGCGATACCACCACCACATCCTTCAGGTCCATGCGGTTCTTGAAATAATCCGACAGCAAGGGAGCGGCATGGAGATGGTCTACAGGAATATCAAAAAAGCCCTGAATCTGGCCGGCATGAAGATCTACGGACAACACCCGCCGGGCCCCGGCCTGGGTGATCAGATTGGCGATCAGCTTTGCCGTAATGGGATCCCTGGCCTTGCTCTTCCTATCCTGCCTGGCATAGCCGTAATAGGGCAGCACCGCAGTAATTCTTTTGGCGGAAGCCCGGCGCAGGGCGTCGATCATGATCAGCAGCTCCATTAGATTATCATTAACCGGCGTGCAGGTAGGCTGGATAATGTAGCAATCGGACCCCCGGACGCTTTCGCCGATGCTGAGGCAAATCTCGCCGTCGCTAAATGAACTGACAGAAGCGTGGCTCAGCTCCATTCCTAAATATTCGCTGATCTCCGAGGCAAGCCGGGGATTAGCATTGCCGGTAAAAATTTTGATATTCTTATATCTGACCATTCTATCCCACTCTCCTTCTCTGTTTTCCTATTTCTTTTTGTTTTGTATCCATTATTTTTTTGAGGGCCGGTTTTTCCAGTCCAAAATATTGGTTTGTCTGCCCCTGGCCACACCCAGGGAATTGGCCGGCACATCCTCGGTGATGGTGGAACCGGCGGCAGTATAGGCTCCCGGGCCCACATTCACCGGCGCTACCAAATTGGTATTGCTGCCGATAAAGGCTCCGTCGCCGATAACCGTAGGAAACTTGTTGACTCCGTCATAGTTGCAGGTGATGGTGCCCGCTCCCACATTGACCTTTTTGCCGATGGTGCAGTCACCCATATAGCTGAGATGAGGGACTTTGGCGTCGGTATCGGCTTTGACTTTTTTCATTTCCACAAAGCCGCCGGCCTTCACCTTATCGGCCAGCACACAGCCGGGGCGCAAGTAAGTGTAAGGCCCGATCTGGCAGCCTTCGCCGGTTTCACAACCCTCCATGGTGGACTGGTTTACCTTGGTGCCTTTGCCGATGGAGCAGTCGGTAATCCTGCTGCGGGGCCCGATAACACAGGCTTCGCCGATAACCGTCCTGCCAAAAAGCTGGCAGCCCGTTTCCAGCACCGTATCCCGGCCGATCTCCACCAGGGGTCCCACAATGGTGGCGCCGGGCTCTTCCACCGTGACGCCGGCCAGCATATGACCTTCCAATATACGGTGGCGCAGCCGGTCCTGAGCCTTAGCCAACTGCAGGCGGTCATTGATACCCCAGATCTCTTCAGGCTGGTCCACCTGGCAGGAGGTCACCAGTTGCCCCTGGGCCGCCAGATAAGCAATAACATCGGTAAGATAATATTCGCCCTGGGCATTGGCGGGGGTGAGCTGCTCTAAGGCTTTGCCCAGCCAGACTAAATCAAAGCAGTAAGCGCCGGCGTTGACCTCCCGGATCTGCCGCTGATTTTCATCAGCGTCTTTTTCTTCCACAATGGCGGTGACCCGGTTTCCTTCTTTAATGATCCGGCCATAACCTCTGGAATCCTCCAATACTGCCGTCAGCACCGTGGCCTGGGCTCCCTCCCGGCGGCGGCGCAGCCGCAGCTCCGCCAAAGTCTCCCCGGTAAGCAAGGGCGTATCGCCGCAAACCACCAGGCAATCGCCGCCGCCCCAGGCAAGAAGCTGGGGCAGCGCCATCAAAAGAGCATGGCCCGTACCTAGCTGTTCTTTTTGGTAGACGGGCTCCGCCCGGTTTTGCAATACCTGCTCCACCTGCTGGCCGCCATGGCCCAGCACCGCCAGAATATGGCCGGCGCCGGCCTGCTCCAAGGCTCTGACAACGTAAGTAATCATAGGCTCGCCCAGGAGCGGATGAAGCACCTTGGGCAGATCGGATTTCATTCTGGTACCCTTGCCTGCCGCCAGGATCACGGCTACCGTTCCATTATTATCAGTATTCGCCATCATGTTGATCCCTTCCTTCATCATCTTCCATTTCATCCTGCAATGTCATGTTTCTTTCTATTATTCTTTCGGTCATATCTGAATCCGTTGTGGTCCGGGCCAAAAAAATCCCGGCTGCCTCATCCGGCGGTAAGCCGGAAAAAACTGTGCCCAGCCTTTCGGCCAACCGGCGGGCAGGTTCCTCGCTGTCGAAAAAAACCGCCAGAGTTGGGCCGCTGCCGCAAAGCAGAATTTTGCCGGCTGCCGCTGCGGCAGATTCTTCCGCCAGCTCTTTGGCCAGCCTTTCCTTATATTTCCTTAACTCCTTGCCCAGAGAAAAAGCCGGCTCTTCTAAATCGTTAAACATATTATCCCGGATCAGCTCGAAGTCGTTTTCTTCCAAACCCTTTAACAGCAGGGATAGCTGAGGTTTGGCTGCTCCCGGACCGCCGGGCGGCTCAGTCCCTGCCCCAGCCCTTGCTGCTGCCTCCATCCCGAAGGCCTCCGGCTTTGCCGCAGCCCTTGGCCCCCGGTCCCAGGCTTCATAGACTTCCTTAGTGGCAAGCCCAAAGGGGGGCTTCAATAGCACAACCCACAAGACCGGTCCCGGCGGCAGCTGCAAAAGCTCTTCGCCCCGGCCCCTGCCTAAGGCAGCCAAGGGCTCCAGGCAAAAGGCTACATCGGCCCCCAGCCGGCCGGCAAAATCCCCTAACTCTTCTGCCGATAATTCCAAATCATACAGGCGGTTCATGCCCAACAAAACCGCTGCGGCATCGGCGCTGCCGCCGGCAAGGCCCGCCGCCGCCGGAATCTTTTTGCGTATCTTAATGGCCACCCCCGGGATTTTACAGGGAAAAGCCCGGCAAAGCAGCTCCGCTGCCTGCCAGGCCAGGTTTCGCCTGTCCTCCGGTACACCCCACAACAAAGGAGCCTCACATATCAAATGTATGCCATGCCCGTTTCTTCTCAGAACCACTAAATCATGCAAAGAAATACCCCGGAATAAGGTTTCCAACTGGTGGTAGCCATCCCGGCGTTTTTCCCCGATCTCCAGGGTCATATTTACTTTGGCAAAGGCCCTTACCGTGACGCTTCTCATCGGCGCTTCCTTTTTTAGGGGTTAAAATAGGGTTGGCTCCCTTTTACAGCGGCTGGAAATCCGGGCAATGGCAAACCATGCTGATACCAGCCTCGTAAGCCTGGCCCTCTTTTTTGCGTTGACCGCTGCAACAGCCATTTTGATAAAACTTACAATTAACCGTCCTGCATTCCATAAACCCGTCGGGCATAATGACTCCCCTCCCGTATATTTGCTTCCCCGGCTGGATTCTGTCCGGGCCCCCGGCCCGGGCAGAATCATCTAAGCTTAGGATAGCCAAAAAACGGCAGGAACATACTAGTACTCTGTAACCACTAAGCACTAGATTACTCCGATTGGCGGCGGCTTTTCTCGTATTTCTCCCGTTCGCCCTTGTGCAAAACTAATTTGCGCAGACGAATGGATTTCGGCGTTACTTCTACCAACTCATCATCACCGATGTATTCGATGGACTGCTCCAGGCTCAGGGTCCTGGGCACCTTGAGTTTTACCGTCTCATCCTTTGTGGAAGAGCGCATATTGGAGGCCTGCTTTTCTTTGCAGACATTAACCACCAGATCCTGATCCCGGCTGTTTTCCCCCACGATCATACCTTCGTATACTTCGGCGCCGGGACTGATAAATAATATTCCCCGGCTTTCTATGTTGATCAAGCCGTAAGTGCGGGCCGTCCCCGTCTCCCAGGCCACCAAAGCCCCGTTTTTGCGGCGGTTGATTTCGCCTTTGCAAGGTTTATAATCGTCGTAGGTATGGTTCAATATACCGTAGCCTTTGGTATCCGTGAGAAATTCCGTCCGAAAACCCACAAGGCCCCGGGCAGGAACGGAATATTCCAATCTGGTCCAGCCCCCCCGGGTCTCCATGCTAAGCAGCTCGCCTTTGCGGCTGCCCATTTTCTCCATCACCGTACCTACGGCCTCTTCCGGCACATCCGCTACCATATATTCAAAGGGCTCGCATTTGACGCCGTCGATTTCTTTATAGATGACCTGGGGCATCGATACCTGAAACTCCATGCCCTCCCGGCGCATATTTTCAATGAGAATAGACAAATGCAGCTCGCCCCGGCCGCTGACCTTAAATATCTCCGGCCGGTCCGTCTCCTCTACCCTTAATGAAACGTCGGTTTCCGTCTCCCGCATCAGCCGGGCCGCCAGTTTCCTGGCCGTGATCGGCTCACCCTCTCTGCCGGCAAAAGGAGAGTTGTTTACCAAAAAGCTCATCTGCAAGGTAGGTTCATCGATTTTTAACAGGGGTAAAGCTTCTACGGCGCCGGGTTCGCCTATGGTTTCACCTACGTTGATCTTACCCAGACCCGCCACGGCGGCAATATCGCCGGCATCCACTTCCTCTGTCTCAATGCGCTCCAGGCCCCGGAAGCCAAAAAGCTTGGTGATTCTGGCCTGCTCCTTCGTGCCGTCCCGCTTGGCGATTTCCACCATAGCGCCGGCCTTCAGCGTACCCCGGCTGACCCGGCCGATGGCAATTCGCCCCAGATAATCGTTGTAATCTAAAAGCATGGCCTGAAACTGCAGACCGCCTTCCTCTACCTTCGGCGCCGGCACACAATGAATAATGCTCTCATAAATCGGCACCATATCTTTGCCGGCTTCCGTATAGCGGGTGCTGGCCCAGCCGCCGATGGCCGAAGCATAGACCACGGGGAAATCCAGGTCCTCGTCGTCTTCCACACCTAAATCGATAAGCAGGTCCAGCACCTCGTCCACTACTTCCGCCGGCCGGGCGTTTTCCCTGTCCATCTTATTAACTACCACGATGGGCTTTAGGCCTTGTTCGATGGCTTTGCGCAACACAAATCTGGTCTGGGGCATACAGCCTTCAAAGGCGTCCACTACCAGCAGCACGCCGTCCACCATTTTCATGATCCGCTCCACTTCACCGCCAAAATCGGCATGGCCCGGTGTATCCACAATATTGATTACGTAATCCCCATATTGTATGGCCGTATTTTTGGCCAGGATAGTGATGCCTCGTTCTCTTTCCAAATCATTGGAATCCATGATTCGCTCCGCCACAGCGCCGTGGGATTTTAATCCGCCCGCCTGGGCCAAAAGCTTATCCACCAAGGTGGTTTTACCGTGATCCACGTGGGCAATGATCGCCACATTGCGGATCTTATTACTGCCTGACATATATCGCTCCTTATATTCAGTTTTGTACCTTCCTATTTTAAGGGTTCCCGGCTCAGATTACAATAAAAAAGTTTGATCTTTTCCCAATCCTCAAGAGTATCCAAATCCCAGCCCTGCCAGGCGGCTCCTGCCGGCAGATAATGAATCCGTTCCTTTTGCTCAAAGGCAGCCCTCATGCCGCCCTCCTCACCCTGCAATTCTTTGAGCTGACCGGCCATATCCATGGGAAAAATTGCCGGCGAGCCGGGCTTGCCATCATAGGCGGGGAATACAATCTTATCGGGCTGCTCCTGAAAAGCCGCTTTTAGAGCTGCCAACAGCTCCTTAGTCAGCAGGGCTTGATCACCGGTGAAAAAAATCATGCCGTCCAAGGGAGGGCTTTCGCCGCTGTCCACCATGGCTTCCAAAGCGGCCACACCCAGCCGGATGGAGCTGCTTTTGCCTTCCAAAGCCTGGGCGTTGGCCACCGTTGTAAAACCCCGCCGGGCGGCCAGTTCCAAAACCTCCTCATACTGGGATACCACCGCTACGGCAGTATAGTTCATTTCTTTTATCCTGTCCAGCACTATATCGATTACTCTGGTCTTTTCATCCAGGGGCAGCAGCAGCTTGTTGGTTCCCAAACGCCGGGAAAAGCCGGAAGCCATAACCACGGCTCCGATATTTTTTTCTTTCATTAATATATGCTCCTTTAAATCCAGAATGGCAGGGCAATAAGCCGGTATTGGACTGAATGGGAACCGGCGGCGGCGGCAGGGTAGTAGGCTGCCATTGGCCAGCAGCGACCGGCATAGGCTAGCGGCCGCACGGTAGTGGCGGGGCTAGCAGAGGCGGGGCTAGCAGAGGCGGGGCTAGCAGAGGCTAACTGCTCAAAATTGCAGGTTTGCCACTACCACTGAAAAAGTCGCAGCCCGTATAGTGACTAAAATCGGATTCACTGTTCCAACTGCACAAAAATCGAGGTTGTGTGACGGCCAGCAGGGGATTTTACCGGTTTTTCGTTTCCAGATGCACAAAAATCGAAGTTGTGTGACGGATTATAGGGCAGTTTTTCGTAATCTAAGCCAATTTAACGGAAATAGTGCAACACAACTTCGATTTTTGTGCAGTTAGCCTCTGCTTTTAGCCTAAATTTGATGTCCGCTGCGACACAACTTCGATTTTTGTGCACCTCGCCCGATTTCCCGCCTATTTTTCAGTGCCCTCGGTTTGCCGCTGGCTACTGAAAAATAGGCAAAATTGCATGTTTAAAGGAGGGTACTGAAAAAGTCGCCTCAGTCTCAGCGGATGTACAAAATTTGAAGTATTCTGTGGTTCACTCTGTTAAAATAGGCGTTTTAATTTGCCCAAGACACTAAATGCAGGAAAAAGGCGGTGCTCGGTGCGGTAAAACTTGAAATTCCGGGCAGTTAGCTGAGGCAAATACACATAATATCTCGTTTTTTGTACACACGGCTGGATGGGAAGTGACTTTTTCAGTACCCTCAGTTTAAAGTGTCAGGCTACCACTTTCCGCCAGTATACAACTAATTCGCCACTGTATTTAGTATTCAACTCGATAAATTGACACTGCCCTAAAAAGGCCGCACACTTTAACCTTGCAATTCTGGATAAACAGTCAGGGCATGGCCGACTTTTTCAGCACCTTCGGTTTGCCAGCCAGCAGCACCCTTCTGTCCCTAATTTTTCCGCTGCGGCCTGACAAATTGATTAATTGATTTGATTCCTGTTATCCATTACAATAGAGGTAAGGCAAAAGGAGGTATGCCATGCATCTTTTTCTCTACGGCCCCAGCGGTGCCGGCAAAACCACTCTGATCAATACCGCTCTCCGGCAAGCCAATATAGCGCCGGCCGGCTTTTCCACGAAAAAGCTGCCTTTGCCTCAATCTTCTCCGCTGGTTCAGGCTCCGCTGATCCAGACCCCGCTGCAATCCCCTTCGCTTTCGCAGCCACCCTACGTCCACTTCAAGCAAGCCACTCACCAGGTTCTGCTGGTTCCGCCGGATATCGGCCAAGCAGCCAAGGATACCGGTACTATTAGCCCCAACGCCGACACCCCTGCCTCATGGGACAGCCCCGGCTCGCTTGGCGGCAGTCCCGCCGCCTCTGTTAGCGGCCGCTCCATCCCATCTATTAGCCCCCACCCCGGCAATCTCGTGGGCCTCTGCGGCCCAGCCGGTATAATAGCGGCTTATCCCCGGGTTTTCGACACCGCCGGCGCCGCCTTACTGGAGAACATCCCGGCCGGGAGCCTGGTGCTGATGGACGAGCTGGGCTTTTTAGAAAAAGAGGCTTTCCTTTTTCAAAACCGGGTATTGGAGGTACTGGACGGCCCCTATCGGGTGTTAGGCGTAATCAAGGAAAGATCCGATCCTTTCCTTGACCGGATAAAGAGACACCCTCTGGTGCAATGCCTGGCGGTAGAGGCGGCAAGCCGTCGGCAGGCAGCGGCTCAGCTCCGGCTCTTTCTCGGACAATAAACCCTGCCGCTTTCCCTTTGTCCCCTGCGCCCACTTTCTTGGCCAAGTCTGTCTTTACCTTGCGAAAAGAGGTAAGGATATCCTCATGATCAACGGTTTTCGGATCAAACCGGAACATGCTGAACGTCAATTGCAAAATAGAACTGATACCAAAAACTGCTATAATTGTGCCCAGACCTACTTTTGCCCCCAAAAGCCAGCCCACCAGAAGAGCCGTAGTCTCGATGAGGCCCCGCACCGCTCCGATGGGCACCCGGGAAAGGCGCTTGTCCAAAGCCACCATCAGCGAATCCCGGGGACCACAGCTCAAACCCGCACTTATATAATAGTAAGTTCCCAGACAGATAGCCACCTGCCCCAGCAGCAGCACAAAAATCCCCAGAATATAATTTGTGCATGGGGGCAGCGGATTCAGCCGGATCATCAGATCCACATATACGCCCATCAAAATGGAATCCATCAATGTGCCCATGCCGATTTTCTCCTTGAGGGCCACATCCACCAGAATCACCAGCAAAGCAGTAATAATAGAAACATTGCCATAGGTCAGGCCTGTGACGGAGGCCACCCCGATATTGAAGGCTCCCCAGGGCGCCAAGCCCACATTGGCTTGAATACTAAGATAAGAGCCTATAGCGCATAAAAACAGGCCGAAAGCTACTCTGGCCGTTCTTTTTAGAAAATCGGTCATACCACATCTCCCTTTTTGAATGCCGGCCTTTGGATCCCAGCTTCTTGGATGCGACCTTTGGATTCCAGCTTCTTGGATTCCGGCTCTATTGTTCATTCTACATCAATAACCGCTATAATCAACCCTTAATCCCGATTCCTGATAAAAAACCGCTATCGGGATAAGAAAGGAAACGCCTATGGAAGCTGCCCAATTTGAAGATGCCTTAAAATCCATCGCCCAAATTTGCGAAGGCTATTCCACCATCACCGACACTGCCGGCATCCGGATCAGGACTTACGATTCCTCCGGCACGGAATTGACGGAAATGCGGGGCATGGTTTACGACCTGGCCCGGGAAGCCGGTGAAAGCGGCCAGATCAAGATCGGTTTCTCTCAAATCGCCAATGACGCCCAAACCTGGGCCATCCCCTTCGGCGACTACGTGATTGCCGCCAGCAACACCGCCAAAACCGCCAGGGATCAAGCCTTGGTCAAATCTTTGGACCAGGCCCTGCCCTTTATTGCCCGCCTCGTAGGCGGCGAAGCCGTTATCTTCGATAAAAACGGCTTACGGCTCAATACGGTAGACGCCGGCGGCAAGGTTATTGAAAGGCAAATCGGCAAAGTCAGCAAGCTGGCCCGCAAGGCCATGGAGGAGCAGACCCCCACCTTCGGCGAATCCACCTCCGTTCACGGGGCTATGGCTATCCGTATACCTATTACTAAAGAATACGGTCTGGGCTTCAATAACGAGCTCACCGTCCACCACGAAAAAAAATTGTTTGAGGAAGTTAAAAAGTTTCAGACCGCCCGCTACAATTTAAAGGATATTGTAGGCGAAAGCGAAAAAATCACTTATGCCAAACACTTGTGCCTTACGGCCTCCCGGGCCTCCTCCATTTTGCTTAATGGAGAAACGGGCACCGGCAAAGAGCTCTTTGCCCAGGCCATCCATAACGAAAGCGACCGGCGGGATAAGCCCTTCGTCGCCATCAACTGCGGCGCCATACCGGCCAGCATCATTGAAAGCTATTTATTCGGCTATTCCGGCGGCGCTTTTACCGGCGCCAAAAAAGAAGGCAGCAGCGGCGCTTTCGAGCAGGCCAATACGGGCACGATTTTCCTAGACGAAATCAGTGAAATGCCGCCGGACCTGCAGACAAAGCTGCTGAGGGTCATTCAGGAAAAAGAGGTAATGCGCATCGGGGAGTTCACGCCGATTAAGCTGGACGTCCGCATTATCTCCTCCACCCATAGCGACCTGCTTCAGGCCGTCAAAGAAGGCCGTTTCCGGGAAGACCTCTACTACCGCATCAACGTTATCGAGATCCGCATCCCCCCTTTGCGGGAGCGCAAGGAGGATATTCCCCTGCTGGTTAAAACTTTTATTGCGGAATTTAACCGGCTGTTGGGAAAATTTGTCTTTTCTGCCGAAGACAGATTTTACGACATTTTAATGAGCCACCACTGGCCCGGCAATGTGCGGGAGTTGAAAAGCTGCGTGGAACGGGCAATGAATATGACCAGCGTCAACGAAAGCCAGTTGCTGAGCTCAAGCCTGCCTCCTTATTTGCTGAACTTGAGCCAGGGCCACAGCGGCCCAACGGGTAAATCTTTCAATTTAAAGGACCAGATCCAGCATGCGGAGATTGTCGCCATCAAAAACGCCCTGCACCACGCCGGCGGCATCAAAAAAGAAGCCGCCGACCTGTTGGGCATCAGCACCATCACTCTCTGGCGAAAAATCAAAGAATTTGGTATTGAATAAATGAAAAAATAGAATAATCGGAAGCCCCGCCCCTTATGCCTCAGCAATATCGGCGTCTGTGCATTTCAACTTTGAAATCATCATTTCATTTTTGAAGCATCAAAAACCCCTCACAGACCGCCATATTTTTGAGGCATTACATTTTTGAAATGTTTCGTCCTTTTTTCCGTTTTTATCCGACAAATTTTTCCCCTTTCTGCTTTTTGGCCTAATCATTAAAAACCTTAACAAATGTAAAGGTTTTTTGTATACTCTATTCTATTTTTCATCCTTGTCGAATTTTTGGCATACTTCTTGCTATGTTAAATAGTAATAGAAGGTCATAGGGGGACCGGACCAACCACTTTTCTATATAGAGAGAGGAGAATGTATCATGAGCAAGCTAATCATTACCAACATCGGTACTATTGTCAGCGGGGATTGTGCCAACCCAATCCTGAAAGGTGATACTATAGTCGTGGAGGACAACCTTATCGTTGCCATCGGCGGCAAAGAGCTGGCCGAAAAGGCTGAAGGCGCCAAAGTCATTGACGCCGGCGGCGCTACCGTAACACCCGGACTTTTTGATTCTCACGTTCACACCACTATCGGAGATTTTGCCCAGCGCCAGTCCACCCTTAATTATATTGACAGTGCTTTACACGGCGGCGTTACCACTATGATTTCCGCCGGCGAGGCTCATATGCCCGGCCGTCCTAAAGATCCGGCCGGTACGAAAGCCCTGGCTATTTTAGCCCACAAATCTTATGAGAATGCCAGACCTTCCGGCGTTAAAGTTCACGGCGGCGGCCTGATCCTGGAAAAAGGCCTTGTGGAAAAAGACTTTGCCGAGCTGAAAGAGCAAGGCGTATGGATTGTAGGCGAAATCGGCCTGGGTTCCGTCAAATCTCCTGCCGAAGCAGCTCCGATGGTAGAGTGGGCCCATAAATACGGCTTCAAAGTGCAAATGCATACCGGCGGCACTTCCATTCCCGGCAGCTCCACCGTCACTGCCGCTGATGTTATCGCCACGAAGCCCGATGTGGTTTCTCATATTAATGGCGGACCTACCGCTATCTCCCTGCAGGAAGTGGACCGTATCATGGACGAGACGGAATTTGCTCTGGAAATCGTTCAGTGCGGCAATCCCAAGGTAGCCGATTACGTAGCCCGCCGGGCCCAGGAAAAAGGCATGCTTGGCCGGATCATCTTCGGCAACGACGCTCCTTCCGGCACCGGCCTGATTCCCTTGGGCATCCTGCGCAATATGTGCCAGATCGCTTCCGTATCCGGCATCGCTCCCGAGCAGACCCTTTGCATGGCCACCGGCAATACCGCCAAGGTCTACGGTCTGAACACCGGCGTTATTGCTGCCGGTAAAGAGGCCGACCTGGTAATTATGGATGCTCCTCTGGGCTCCGTAGCCGAGGACGCTCTGGGCGCCATTGCCGCCGGCGACATCCCCGGCGTCAGCATCGTCATTATCGACGGCGTAGTGAAGGTCAACAAGAGCCGCAATACGCCTCCCGCCACTCGCCAGGCCAAAGTTATGTAATATTTAGGGTTAAAGGGTTAAGATGGGTTAAGAAAGGATGGAATCTTGTGATCATCGTTAACGAAAATTGTAAAAGCTGCGGCATTTGCGTAAAAAACTGTCCCGTAGAAGCTTTGTATTTAGAAGGAAAAAAGCTGCACATTAAAGACTCCTGCGTACAATGCGGCATCTGTGTCCGGGTTTGTCCTTTTAAAGCTTTGGAGAAAACCGACGAATTGCCGGCTGCCGCTGTAATATGCAGCAACTGCCCCATTCAGTGCCGGGTTCCTGAAGGCGCCACCGGTGCTTGCAAACGCTACGCCAACAGAAACGGCAAGCTGGAAAGAACTTTGGAGCATGTTTTGGAGCCCAAGGATTTAGTTTTCCCCGAGGAAAATATCCGCCGGCCCATCATTACCGCCGTCGGCGGCGGCGCCAACTACCCCTGCTCCCTGCCTGCTCCCCATATCGTCAAGGAAAGCAGAGAGGGCGTGGATGTGGTTACCGTTGTCACAGAAGCACCTTTGAGCTACAGCGGCCTGATTGTGAAGCTGGATACCAACAGCTATATCGGCGAAGAGGGCGCCAAGGTCTACCGTGACGGCAAAGTTGTGGGTATGGTCAATACGGAAGAATACGGCTCCAAAATGATCGCCATCGGCGGCGCTAACCGGCTCACCGGTGACGGCGGCTTCATGACGGCCCGCACCATCGTGGAACTGGCCAACGGCCAGGAAGTGGAAGTTTCCGTAGACAAGAAATACAAAGTCCGCATGCAGGCCGGCAAAGCCCCCATCATCAACGGCGTTCAGGAAAAGAAAATGCGCCTGGGCTGCGGCAGCGCTACCGTAGGCCTCTTTGCCTATCTCATGAAAGAATGCGTGGACGAATGCCTGGTTATCGACCATCATGTCATCGGCTTATGCACCGAGCATCTGGCCGGCGCCGCCATCGGCCTTTCCTGGAGCGGCGTGGTGCCCAATGCCACCAAGAGCTCCCGGGGCCGCTACTTTGGCGAACACGGCGACGGCATCGGCGGCACTACGCTGATGAGCTGCCGGGATGCCATCAAGAGCGTGGATATGTCCATTGCCAAACCGGGCATGACGATTCTGGTGGTCAATACCACCGGTGAGATTCATGAGCTCTTTGAGCTGCAGGCCGGCGGCGAAGTCAAGGCCATTCCCATGACGGAAAAAGCCCTGCGGGTGCCGAAAGCCATCAATGAAGCCTGTGAAGAATCCCGCTGTTCCGTGATGTACACCGGCGGTACCGGCGGCAGCGCCCGGGGCGGCGTCTGCAAGAAGCCTCTGGCTCTTTCCAAAGCCGTCCACGCCGGCAAAGCCGTACTGACCATCGGCGGCGCTCCCACCTTTATTCTTCCCGGCGGCGGCATCAACTTCATCATCGATACCGAGCAAGTGGTAGCCAACGGCTTTAGCTGGGTCCCCACTCCCGCTACGGTGGCGCCGGTGGAGTATACCATGAAGCTATCGGACTACGAGGCTATTGGCGGCCATATGGATCAGGTCAAGGATGTTAAAACCTTAAAAGGTGATGCCTAGGCCCAGCGCTTTGTGACTCCTAAAGTTGTCACAGAGCACTAAAGTCCTTAGCCGCTGCCCCGCTTGTCTTTAATGATTACTACAGGTTTGCGGAGGCTTCTATGCAGTATCAAATTAGAGATCATGACCGGCTTGCCTCCGCCCCGGACTCCGTTCCTTACCGGGTGCTGGAGGACGGCAAGGTTTACGTAGACTACGGGCCCGTTTCCATGGTGATCATGGCCGATAAAGACGGCCGTCCCTTGACGGACCTTTGCTGCCAGGCTTTTGCCGTAATAGAGGAAGCCCTGAAAGAGCTCACCTCTTCTCTGGATTTATTGCGCCTGTATCCCGGCCAAATCCCCTTGCGGATTCTGGCGGGACTGCCGGCCCAAATGCTGGAGGCTGTTTTAGCAGTGGAAGAGCCCACTTTGACTCCTATGGCTACCGTTGCCGGGGCTCTGGCGGATTTAGTAGCCGATTGGCTATTTGCCCGGGGAGCCCAGCGGGTTTCCGTCAACAACGGCGGCGACGTAGCGCTGCGGCTGGCCCCCGGACAAAAGCTGAATCTGGGCATTATGTCAAGCCTTGCTGCCGGCCAGGTGGACCTGGTGGTTCCCATCAAAGCTGAGGACGGAATCGGCGGCGTAGCCACCAGCGGTTTGGGAGGCAGGAGCTTCACCCGGGGCATCGCCCAGGGCGTCAGCGTTTTTTCTTCCCGCTGCATCTTAGCCGACGCTTTGGCTACTCACCTGGCCAATACCACCTACGTGCCTTCTCCCCGGGTTCTGACGACGAAAGCCGGTGTTTTCGACCCCCAAAGCGATATCCGGGATCTGGATGTAGTGGCGGCAGTAGACCGGCTGACCCGCCGGGAAGTACGGCAGGCTTTGGCCCAAGTCGAGCAGGAAGCCCTCCGGCAAAAGCATAAAGGCAACTTACTGGCTATGACCGCCAGAGTTCAGGATCAGATGATCCAGATCAATATGCCCGGCTCCCAAGTTGAACAAAACCCCGGCCAAGCCGGTCAAGCCGATTAAGTCGATTAAGTCTCAGCCTTTTTCCGCTTTACAAACAATATACATCACAAATCAAATACATTATATAAAGGAGAGATTGCTTATGTTAGAACCCAAAATCAGAAAAGTCGTTACTTCTGTGGAAGAAATCCGTTACGAAGGTTTCTCCGCCCTGGAAAAACCAATTCGCCGGGTTTCCGTAGCCGCCGTTATTAAGAATCCTTATGCCGGCAAATATCAGGAAGATTTGTCCGAGCTCAGTGAAGTCGGCGAATGGCTGGGCGATTACCTTTCCAAGGAAGCTGCCAAGATTCTGGGCGAAGGCAATATCCATAGCTACGGCAAAGGCGCCATCGCCGGTCTGGACGGCGAATTAGAGCATTGCGCCGCCATTCTTCATCCCAAGCTGGGCAAACCTATGCGCGACGCCATCGGCGGCGGCAAAGCCATCATTCCCTCCGCCAAAAAAGCCGGCGCTGCCGGTACGGCTTTGGATGTGCCTCTGCACTACAAAGACGCCGCTTTTGTCCGCACCCACTATGATGCCATGGAGGTCAGAATTGCCGACGCTCCCAAATGCGACGAAATCGTAGTGGCCCTGGCCTTCACCGACGGCGGCCGTCCCCATCCGAGAATCGGCGGCCTGCAGATCAGTGAGATCAAAGGCGAAGACGGCTTGCGCTAAGCCGCCGCTTTGCAAACTCCCTGTACTGCTGTTGTGATTGAGGTTTATGGGGGACGCCTGGTCGCCCCCCTTCCTTAGTCTACTTATACCATAAGAAAGAGGATTGATACTCATGAAAATCGGTTTTATCGGCGCAGGCGCCATGGGCAAACCTATGGCAAAGAATCTTTTGGCCGCTGGCTATGAGGTCTATGTTTACGATTTAGTGGAAGCAAACGTCAAAGAGCTGGAAGGCTTCGGCGCCAAAGCCTGTGCCGATAGCGGGGAGTTGTCCGGCAAGGCTGATCTGATCATTACTTCCTTGCCCAACGCCAAAATCGTTGAAACGGTCATGACCGGCAAAGGCGGCGTTATGGAAAACTGCAAGCCCGGCGCCATCATCATGGACATGAGCAGCGTAGCTCCCGCCACCACTAAGGCTATGGCCAAGGCCGGCGAGAAATATGGCGTTAAGTACATGGACGCTCCCGTCAGCGGCGGCGTATCCGGCGCAACAGCCGGTACCCTTACCATTATGGTGGGCTGTGACGAAGAAACTTATGAAAAGGTTTCTCCCATTCTCAAGGTACTAGGCAAAAACATTTACCACGTTGGGGAAGCCGGCGCCGGCGACGCCATTAAAATCGTCAACAACTTGCTCTTGGGCACCAGCATGGCCGCCCTGGCCGAGGCTCTCGTTTTGGGCGCTAAACTGGGTCTTAAAGCGGAAACCATGAAAGAAGTAATCAGCGTCAGCTCCGGCCGTTCCTATGCCCTGGAGGCTAAGTTTGACAAATTCATCATGGCCGATGCTTTTGATACGGGCTTTGCCGTGGATCTGCAATACAAAGATCTGGGCCTGGCTCTTGACGCCGCCAAAGACGTGGCCGCCCCTCTGCCTTTGACCGCCGCTGCGGCTCAGGTTTTTGAGATGGCCCGGGCCAAAGGCCTCAACCGCCAGGATATTTCCGCCGTCATCAAGGTTTGGGAAGACTTAGCCGGCGTCAAGGTCAAAGATTGTTAAGGACGCCAATTACACCAGGGCTCACCAGTATTACCGGTCATATTCCTATTATGTTAAAAGACGAGGGGGGTTCGTTCTTTTATGAAAGCATTTAATTTTTACACGCCAAAGACGCTGACAGAGGCTTTGGATCTGCTGAACCAATATAAAGGCAGAGCCACGGTTATCGCCGGCGGCACAGACGTGGTCATCGAGCTGACGGAACGTCAGCGGGACACCGACTGTGTGATCAACATCAACAAGCTCAATGAACTCCGTTATTGTAAAGTGGAAGACGGCAAAGTGAAAATCGGCGCCTTAACCACCTTTACCGAACTGGAAAACGATCCTTATATCAGAGAGAATGTCAAAGGCCTTCATTCCTGCGCCGTTCATGTAGGCTCGCCCCAGATTCGCAATTTGGGCACCATCGGCGGCAATGTAGTCAATTGCTCCGTGGCCGGCGACAGCCCCACCACCTTCATGGCCCTGGATGCCACCGTCGTGCTGCAAAGCAAGGCCGGCAAACGGGAAATGAAGCTGACGGACTTCTACGCCAACTGCAAAAAAACCCAGATTGCCGACGACGAGTTAATGACGGAAATCTATTTCGATGCGCCTGCCAAAGGAATTGCCACGGCCACTATGAAGCTGGGCAAGAGAAAAGCCTTGGTCATCGTCGTTGTAGGTTTGGCCGTCCTCGTTGAAAAAGACGATGCCGGCAATATCAGCCGGGCTCAGGTAGTCATAGGCGGCGTATCGCCTAAGCCTGCCCGTTTGCCCAAGGTTGAAGAGTATTTGGTAGGCAAACCTGTCAGCAAAGCCACCTTTGCACCCTGTGCCGATATGCTGTCGGATGCCGTCAGGGAGATGATCCCTACCAGAGCTTCCATGCCTTACAAGAAAGAAGGGGTCAAAGGCGTTTCCGACAAGACCTTTGGCCGGATTCTGGCGGATTTTGGTCTGCAGGAAGGTGGTCGTTAATATGGATAAAATAAAAATCAGCTTTATATTAAATGATAAGCCCGTAACGGTAGAAACCAACCCCAACAAACGGGTAGTGGATCTTTTGCGGGAAGATTGCGAATGCACCAGCGTTAAAGAAGGCTGCAGCGAAGGGGAATGCGGCGCTTGCACCGTTTTGGTAAACGGCACTCCCGTTACAAGCTGCCTGATGCTGGCCGGCCAGATTGAAGGGGACAGCATCCTGACTCTCGAGGGATTGATGAAAGACGGCGAGCTGGACAAACTGCAGACTTCCTTCGTGGAAGCCGGCGCTGTTCAATGCGGTTACTGTACGCCGGGCATGGTTTTATCGGCTAAAGCCCTGCTGATGAAGAATCCTCATCCCACCCATGAAGAAATCCGGCGGGCGCTGTCCGGCAACCTCTGCCGCTGCACCGGCTACACCAAAATCTTTAAGGCCGTTGATATGGCCGCTGGAAATTAAGGAAGGAAGGAGCGATCAATATGGCATTACGTGATCTGGCAATCCTGGGCAAAGCCAATGTAAAAAAGGACGCCTACAATAAAATTACCGGCAAGGCTTTATTTGCCGCCGATTTGAAGTTCGACCATATGCTGTACGGCGGTGTTTTCCGCAGCACAGTACCCCATGCCACCATCAAACGCTTCGATGCTTCCAAAGCTCTGGCCCTGCCTGGTGTGGCTTGTGTACTGACCTCCAAGGATATCCCCGGCGGCAACCGCATCGGTATCATTATGAAGGATGAGCCGGTACTGGTGGACGACAAGATCCGCCGGGTAGGCGACGCCATCGCTATCGTAGCCGCCGAAACACCGGAACTGGTGGAAGAAGCCTTGGAGCTAATGGAAGTGGAATACGACCTTCTGGAGCCTATCCTCTCCTATGAGGACGCTATGAAAGAGGGCGCCATCAAAGTCCACGGCGACAGCAACCTCCATGCCCGCAAGCATCTGGAATCCGGCGATGTGGATGCAGCTTTTGCCCAATGTGACGTTATCATCGAAGGCACTTACACCACCAACATGCTGTCCCATATGTTTATCGAGCCCGATGCCGGTGTTGCCCGTATCGAAGACGGCATTCTCACCGTCTATGCTTCCACCCAAAACGCTCATTTTGACCGGGGCGAGGTGGCCAGAACCATGGGCCTGCCCAACAACAAGGTTCGGGTAATGCAGGTAACCACCGGCGGCGGCTTCGGCGGCAAGCTGGACATTTCCGTCCAGTGCCACCTGGCTCTCTTGACCAACGCCACCGGCCGCCCCGTGAAGATGGTCCGCAGCCGCAAAGAATCCACCGACGTTTCCGCCAAACGCCACCCCATGGTGATGAAAGCCAAAACCGGCGCCACCAAAGACGGCAAGGTTTTAGCAGTGGAAGTCTTCATGACCGGCGATACCGGCGCTTACGCCTCATACGGCCCGGCGGTTATCACCAGAGCCGTGGTCCACGCCATGGGGCCTTACGATGTGCCCAATGTGCGGATAGATGCAGATTTTGTTTACACCAACAACCCCATGTGCGGCGCTTTCCGCGGCTTTGGCGTACCTCAGGTTTCCGTCTGTCATGAAGGTCAGATGAACGCCCTGGCTAAGGCTCTTAATATGGATCCCATCGACCTGCGGATTATCAATGCCCAAAGACCCGGCACGGTGCTGGCCACCGGCCAGGTGCTGGATGAGGCTGTGGGCTTTATCGATACCCTGCTGGAAGCCAAGAAAAAGGCGGCAGAGGTGTTGGATCCCTGCAAAGAAAACCAAGGCATCGGCGTAGGCTGCATGTGGTACGGCGTCGGCAACACCGGCCTGCCCAATCCTGCCGGCGCTTTCGTCGAGGTATTGGCTGATGCCTCCGTCAACCTGATGGTAGGCTGCGCCGATATCGGCCAGGGCTCCTCCACGGTTATGGCCGCCATTGCCGCCGAAGAACTGGGTCTTTCTTATGACGACATTCATGTTGTTGCCGCCGACACTATGGTAACACCGGAAGGCGGCGCCTCTTCAGCCAGCCGCCAGACCTTTATCTCCGGCAACGCCACCAGAAATGCCTGCAAGCAGGCTAAGGATACCTTAGCCGAGACTGCTTCCAATTTCCTGAATGTGCCCAAAGAAGACCTGATCTTCCGTGACCGGATGATCTACAGCGCCAAGGATCCCGCCATCAAAATGACTTATCCCGAGCTGATGGCCGAGATGAAAAAATGGGGCAAGCTGGCGGTGGGCGCCGGCGCTTACAACCCCAAGACCACCTATCTCGATGCCAAAACCATGGCCGGTATTCCCTACGAGATCTATTCTTACGGCACCACCATCGCTCAAGTGTCAGTGGACACCAGCACCGGCGAAGTGGACGTGCAGAAACTGATTTCTGCCCATGACGTAGGCCAGGCCGTAGACCGGGAAATGGTGGAAGGCCAAATCGAAGGCGGCATGGTTATGGCTCAAGGCTTTGCCGTTTTTGAAAAAATTGAGTTTGAAAAGGGTAAAATCAAAAACCCGATTTTCTCAAAATATCTGATTCCTACCGCTATGGATTCACCTGAAATTTATCCTATTATCGTTGAGTGTCCTGGAGAGGCCGGTCCCTTCGGCGCCAAAGGCGTCGGTGAGCCTGCTTTGATACCGGGTATTCCCGCCATTACCAATGCTGTGGAAAACGCTTTATGTCAGAGATTTTTCGAGCTTCCCCTAATGCCTACGGAAGTGATGAAAAAGATCCGCAGCTAATACGATTAGGCCTTTTGGAATCCGTATCGTATTGCCTATGGCTTAGCCGGCTCAAGGTTCGGTGCAATGCTCAAAGCAAAGGACCTTGGGCCGGCGGAATCCGGTGATAGAGCAATCAGGAAAACCCTAAAGAAGGGGGTGTTACAGAGCTCTGCGTACGTTGAAAACAAAAGTGTCCTACGGACTCAATCTGCTATCCGAAAAGAACTTGGGGCGCAGATGTCCGGCAATGTACGCAGGGGCAATAGATGGTTTTTGCAGTTTGACCACGGTATCTTTTCATAAGATATTATCGATCGATCACTGAGAGGGGGATCATCTATGTCAGAACCTAAATCCTTTTCCGCTTTTATGAAAAAGCAAGGTATTGAAATTACCTGGAACAGAATCGGTATCGGCGCCCTCGGCGCTATGGCTCAAGGTCTTTTTGCATCTTTATTAATTGGTACCATTATCAATACCCTCGGTACTCAATTAGGCATTCCTTTCCTTAACCAAATCGGCGGCTTTGCCACGGCCGGCACCGGTGCGGCCATGGCCGTATCCATCGGCTTCGCTTTAAAAGCCCCGCCCTTTGTCCTTTACTCCTTGGTAGCCGTAGGTCAGGCGGCCAACTCCTTAGGCGGCGCCGGCGGTCCTTTAGCCGTATTCTTTATCGCTCTTATTGCCGTTTTTGCCGGCAAACTGGTTTCCAAAACTACGCCTATCGACTTGATTGCCACACCCTTTGTGACCATTGTCGTGGGTGTTACCGCCGCCGTCATTTTGGCGCCTCCCATCGGCAAAGTCGCTTCTTCCATCGGTTATGCCATTATGTGGGCCACCGACATGCAGCCCTTCCTGATGGGTATCCTGGTCTCCGCCATCATGGGTATTACTCTTACCTTACCCATCAGCTCTGCTGCCATCTGCGCAGCTTTAGGCCTGGTGGGTCTGGCCGGCGGCGCTGCCGTAGCCGGCTGCTGCGCCCACATGGTAGGTTTTGGTGTGGCCTCCTACAGGGAAAACAAGATTGGCGGCCTGATGGCTCAGGGCCTCGGTACTTCCATGCTGCAAGTACCCAATCTGATGAGCAAGCCTGTTCTCTGGCTGCCGGCGGTGGTTGCCTCCATCGTCAACGGCCCTGTTGCTACAATGATTTTCAAATTGAAGCAAAACGGTCCTCCCATCGCCTCCGGCATGGGCACCTCCGGTATGGTAGGCCCCATCGGCGTCATCACCGGCTGGTTTACGCCTTCTGAAGCTGCCGCCAATCTCGGCGAAGTGGCCACCGGCGCTACCGCTTTTGACTGGCTGGGCCTTCTGCTCATCGCCATCGTCATTCCCGCCGCAGTGGCCTGGCTAACCTCAGAGCTTATGCGCAAACAAGGCATGATCAAGTCTGGCGATTACAAAATCGAATGCTAAACATGCCAAAGTAAGGTTTTACTACACTGTTTTTGTTAACGTATGCCAGAGAAGCCCGGTTCCTGCCGGAGCCGGGCTTCTTCTTTACCGGAACAATTTACGAAAAACTATTAAATTTGATTTGCAGGAAGGTGTTTAACAATGAATTTGATCGAAAGCCATTTGGCCAAAGCCGCCGGTTTAGACAAGGTAAGTGCCGGAATGGACGTCAGTTGTAAGGTTGGCTATGTGGCCGCCCATGATGTGACTGCCCCTATCGCCATAAAGCAATTTCGGGAAATTGGCGTTGACAAAGTATTCGATCCGAAGCGGGTTCTTTTGATTGTCGATCACATCTATCCTGCAGCCAGTGAGAAAGCCCGGGACAGCGTTTGGATTATGGACGATTTTGCCCGGGAATTTGGCATTCCCATCTATAAAAAAGGTGAAGGCGTCATCCACCAGATCATGTATGAAAAACACCGGGCCGAACCGGGAGAACTGGTGGTTATCGCCGATTCCCACACCTGCACCTGCGGCGGCTACGGCGCCATCGGCATTGGCGTAGGCTCCACGGAAGCTGCCGCCGCCATGGCTACAGGCCGTTTGGATCTTGAGGTGCCGGCAGTGGTGCAGGTTTATCTTACCGGAAAATTGAAAGAAAACGTATTCGGCAAAGACTTCATTCTTTATTTGGGTGAAATCTTTGGCACCGACTACTTAACGGATAAAGGCCTGCTGATCACCGGCCCCGGCATTGAATGCTTTTCTGTGGCGGAGCGCATGACGGTCTGCAACATGGGCACGGAGCTGGGCAGCATGATCACCTTATTTGGTACGGAAGAAAAGGAAATGGAAGTGGAAGAGATCCGGGAAATCGATCTGTCCACCCTTAACCCCAAAATTGCTAAGCCCTTCTCCCCTGCCAACGTCTGTGATGTGGCGGAGGTGGCCGGTCTGCCCATTACCCAGGTTGTGGTAGGAAGCTGCACCAACGGCCGCATCAATGATATGGAGCAGGTGGCTTTAGCCCTCAAGGGCCGTCAGGTTCATCCGGGCGTTAATATGCTGGTAGTGCCCTCCTCCAAAAACGTCTTAAATACTATGGAGGAAAAGGGTTGGTGCAAGATCATCCGGGAGGCCAACGCCACAGTGCTCAATCCCGGCTGCGGCCCCTGCTTCGGCGCCCACGAAGGCCTGATCAGCAACCGGGACGTGGTGGTATCCACCACCAACCGCAATTTCCCCGGCCGTATGGGAGCCAACAAAGGCCAGATCTACCTGGCTTCGCCGGCTACGGCTGCCGCCAGTGCCATTGCCGGCAAGATCACGGTACCCGGTACAGAGGCCAGCCTGTAGAATTGTGAATGAAATCAATTGGGAGGGATGCGCAAATGGAAGTATTAAAAGGACGGGTTTTTGTCCTGGGTGACGATGTGGATACGGATCAGATTCTGCCTGGCTACGCCATGGCCGAGCCCTTTGAGCAATTAGGCAAGTATGCTATGGCAGGAGCTCCCGGCCTGGATTTTCTCAATCGGGTGCAGCCGGGGGACATTATCGTAGCGGGACGTAATTTTGGCTGCGGCTCTTCCCGGGAACAGGCCCCTATCGCCTTGAAGATGGCCGGCCTAGGCCTGGTGGTAGCCGCCGGCTTTGCCCGGATCTTTCGCCGCAACGCCATCAACATCGGCTTGCCCGTTTATGTAGCTGATATTGCCGGTGTTTTGAAAGACGGAGACATTATTGAGGTCGATATGGTCAAGGGCGTGATTCGTTATCCCGAAGGCCAGGTCGCAGCCAAACCTCTGTCGGACAACGTGTTGAAAACCCTGGACTACGGCGGTTTAATTCCCCGGGTACGGGCAGAATTAGGAATTTCATAAAAAGGAGACGTATCATGCAAGAAAAGACAAAACGTATTATCAAAGAAGATATTGAAGCCGTCCGGGCTTATGCCGACACTTTCGGCGTGGAGATGCCGGATCTGGACGAAAAAGGCGAAGTTGTGGGCCTGCCGGCGCCCTATCCCCGGGAGGTAGCGGGGGTAGTCCGCAGCGGTTACCGTATTTACGAGCTGGCCCAGCTGGCGGAAAAAAGAGGCTGGCCTGTGCAGAATCCCATTTTGGGCCGCAATACCGGTGAAGAAACATACAAAGAATCCAAGAACATGTATGAGTACGCCGAAAAATTCGACGAGACCCTCTTCCACTTCGTCCATTCCGAAGCCACCCGCCATATTGATCCTTTGAAAGGCCGGGAACTCATCGAGCAGTCCCGGGGCAAAGGCGGCATCACTCCCAAAGGAGAGCGGGACTACGTGCAAATGGGTGGCGGCGCCAAGCATCCGGTGCGGATTAACGCTACCGGGGACACCCCCCACCTTTCCATTATCAATGCTTTAATTGCCGGCTTTGACGGCACCGACATCGGTCCGGTGATCCACGTCCATTTCGGCGGCCGGGGCATCCATGATTACAAAACGAAGGTAGTTAACGGCTACAAAGCCCTTCAGGTCTGCGCCGACAACAATATCTTCGTACAGCTTGACTCCCACAAGCATTTGAATAACATCGGCGGCACCGACGGTATGGCTCTGGCTATGTGCTTGATGGCCGAGGGCCTGGCCATTCACGCCGGCCTGCCGGCTGAGTTGTCCGCTATCCAGATGAATATCGCCGGCATCAACATCTATGCGGATCTGGCCGTTATGCAGGCATTTAAAGAAAATATGTGGAGCAAATCCCTGATCGTGGTACCGGAAACCTTCCAGAATCCGCCTCCCAACCTGATCGCCGAGTCTGCTCATTTTGCCCGTATGGCCATCAATGCCAAGCTGGGCGGCGCCCACTTCTACCGGCCTAAGGCTGCCGAATCCGTGGGTATTCCCACCGGAGATTCCATGGGCCAGTCCATCTGGGCCACCCGCAACGTCTTTGACGGTACTTATACCCAGCCCATCGAATCTCCCATTATCGACGCCAGGAAAAAAGAAATCCTCAGCGAGGCCATGGCTGTGCTGGAAGGCGCTTTGGGCGTAAAGAACCTGACTCCCGACCAGATTACCCCGGAATTCTGGATGCAGTGGAGCGATGAGGAGCTTATCGACAAGGCTGTGGAAGCCGGCAAAAGCGGTATCTTCGACTGCCAGCGGGCCGGCGGCTGGGATCTGAAGCGTCACGTCAAGGTTCACCGGGATCATGACGGCATCACCCGCTACATCAAAGGCTTCACTCCCCTGGGCATCGATCCGGAGCGGGTAGCGGTTTCCATCGATAATATCACCGTGCCGGCGGAAGTCAAAGCCAACAGGCCGGAAACCATCGTTTTGGGCACCGTAGGCGCCGACGCCCACGTCCAGGGCATCAACCAGGTACGGGAAGCTTACCAGAAGGCAGGCTTCAATATCATTTACCTGCGGGGCATGAACCTGCCGGAAACCGTAGCGGAAGTAGCCGCCGAAGCCAATGCCGACATCATCGGCATCAACAACCTGCTGGGCATGGCTCAAACCCTCTTTCCCCGGGTAGGCCAGCGTCTGGAAGAGCTGGGCCGGCGGGATAAGACCCTGATCATCGCCGGCGGCCGTATCGCCGAAAAAGAAGAAGAACACGCCATGTACGAAGAAAAAATTGCCAAAGAGGGCATCGGTTTCTTAGGCGTAGACGCCTTCTATGGCCCCGGCACCGATACGGATAAGATCATTGCTGAAACAGAAGCCCTATTAAAGGCAAGAAATAAATAAGGAGTTGATACACATGCAGTCTGATGTTTTTCGTGTTCCAACCGTCATCATGCGGGGCGGCACCAGTAAAGCCGTGTTCCTGAAAGAAAATGACCTGCCCTCCGACAAAGCTATCCGGGACAAAATTATCCTGGCCATCTTCGGCAGCCCCGACGTCCGTCAAATCGACGGTTTAGCCGGCGCCGACCCCCTGACCAGCAAGCTGGCCATCATCGGCCCCCCCAGCCGTCCCGACGCCGATGTGGACTACACCTTCGGCCAGGTCAGCATCAACGACACCGTCATCGACTACAGCGGCAACTGCGGCAATATTTCCTCCGCCGTAGGCCCCTTTGCTATTGATGAATCCATTGTCCGGGCTGTGGAGCCTGTAACCACTGTCCGCATTCACAACACCAATACCGGCAAGATCCTGGTTGCGGAAGTTCAGGTCAAAGACGGCAAAGCCGTAGTTAAAGGCGATTGCAAAATCGACGGCGTTCCCGGCACCGCCGCTCCTATCCTGATGAATTTTGCCGCCACCGCCGGTTCTTCCACCGGCAAGCTGCTGCCCACCGGCAACGTGGTAGACGTGGTGGAAACCAGCAAAGGCCCCATCGAAGTGTCCATGGTGGACCTGTCTAACCCCTGCCTCTTTGTGCGGGCGAAAGACGTAGGCATGAAGGGTACGGAAAATCCCACAGAAATCAACGGCAACAAAGAGCTGCTGGCTTATTTGGAAGAGATCCGGGCCAAGTGCACCGTCATTATCGGCAAGGCCAAAACCGAGGAAGAAGCCACTAAGCTCTCCCCCGCTTTCCCCATGATCGCCTTTGTTACCGAAGCCGCCGATTATGTGGATTTCACCACCGGCAACACCATCAAGAAAAGCGATGTGGACTTCGTTTCCCGCATGATGTTTATGCAGGTGCTGCATAAGACTTATCCCGGCACCGGCACGGCTTGCACCGGCGCTGCCGCCAAGATCCCCGGCACCATCGTCAACCAGGTCATTCCTCATATCGACAGCATCGAGACGGTGCGCATCGGCCATCCTGCCGGCGTCATCCCCGTAGGGGCTGCTGTCAAAGACGGCGAAGTGGTGAAAGCCAGCATCGAACGGACGGCCCGCCGCCTGATGGAAGGCTATGCTTTTGTGGAAACCGATAAGATTTACGGAGCTTAAGGCCGTGAGTACGCTTAATTCCGCCCACAGCCTTGAACCGGCAAAGGCAAAGGAAGCCAATCTTCTCGTTTATGATGTGGGCAGCACCTACACCAAGGCTACGGCTTTTCGCCTGGAAGAGCCGGCAAACCTGATTTTTCTGGGCCGGGGCCAGTCTCCCACCACCTTGGAAGATGTGCTGCTGGGGGTGGAAAATGCCCGGCAGGCCATAGCCGGCCAAGGCGTCAGCTTCAGTAACGATTTACGCCATTACGCCACCTGCAGTGCCGCCGGCGGCCTTAGAATGGTAGCCCTGGGCTATATGCCCCGGGTTACCGCCAAAGCTGCCAAGGAAGTATCCATGACCGCCGGGGCCCGGGTAATGGAGGTTATCTCCTACGATGAGCCCGTGGAATACCGGGAGGAAGTGCTGCAGGAAATCCGGCCGGATATTATTTTGCTGGCCGGCGGCACCGACGGCGGCGACCGGGAATCCGTTCTGGAAAATGCCGAGATCATCGTCCGGGTCAAAAGCAAAGCCATGGTGGTGGTGGCCTGCAATAAAGACGCCCAGGCTGAAGTAGCCGCCCGCTTTGATGAAGCAGGTATTCCTTACGTCAGGGTGCCCAACATCATGCCCACCATCCATGAGCTGAACATCAAGCCGGCCCGGGAAGCCATTCACGCTCAGTTTATTAAGCAGATTACGAAGGCCAAAGGCTTAGACCGGCTGCAAGCCATACTGGCGGACAAAACGGTAATGCCTACGCCGGGAGCCGTGCTCCTAGCCAGTGAATTGCTGGCCAAGGGCACCTATGAGCAAGAAGGCATCGGCGGCCTGATTCTTGTGGACATTGGCGGCGCTACTACGGATATCCATTCCGCTCTGCCGGAACTGGAAAACCTGAAGCTGGAAGAACGGGGCCTGGTGATCAACAACGAAAAGCAGTTTTCCTACCGGACGGTGGAAGGCAATCTGGGCCTTCGGGTCAGCGCCACCGGCATTCCGGAGGCGGTAGGTCCTCTGGCTATAATCCGGGATATGGGCCCTCAGGAGCCGCCGGTAACGCCGGAAGAAGTTCTCGACTATACCGGCAAAATGGAAAAAGAGCCGGCCACCATACCGGACAGCCCCCGGGAATGGGCTATGGACAAGGCCTTGGCCATGGCCGCCATCGCCGTAGCCCTCCGCCGCCATGCCGGCCATCTTTCCAAAGAGGCCGATCCTGTTTTAGGCATGGTAGCCGGTACCCCCGTGGGCCGGGATCTTCGGGCAGTCAGACACGTTTTAGCTGTGGGCGGAATTTTCTATTACACAAAAGCCGGGGAAAGGCAGGAAATCCTGGCCAAAGCTTTTGGTGATCCGGGGATTTCCCTATTGCCCGCCAATCCCGATTTTTATTTTGATCACGACTATCTTTTATACGCCATGGGCGTTTTATCCCGCCATTTCCCCGACCCGGTGCTTTCCTATTTGAAAAACCATTTAAGAGAGGATTGATTCTGGAACATGAACAGCAGAAAACAATTAAAGCAATTATTCCAATCCGGCAAGCTTATTGTCGCCCCAGGCGCCCATGACGCGCTGACTGCCAAGATTGTCGGCAAAGTAGGCTTTGACGCCGTTTACATGACAGGCTACGGCCAATCCGCCAGCCACTTGGGCGAGCCCGACGCAGGTCTGATGACTATGTCGGAAATGGTTATGCGGGCCAACACTTTTGTGGAGGCTGCCGGCGTACCCGTTATCGCCGACGCCGACACCGGTTTTGGCAATGCTATCAATGTGATCCGCACCATTCGGGAATACGAAAAGGCCGGCGTAGCCGTCATCCAGTTGGAAGACCAGGTTATGCCCAAAAAGTGCGGCCACATGACAGGCCGCCAGGTAATCTCCAAGGATGAGATGGTGGGCAAAATCAAAGCCGCCGTGGACGCCAGAATCGATCCTGATTTCATGATCATGGCCCGTACCGACGCCCGGACCGTCCATGGCATTGAAGAAGCCTTAGAGCGGGGCGTTGCTTACCAGGAAGCCGGCGCCGACATTATTTTCATCGAGTCTCCCGAGTCCGAAGAAGAAATGAAGAAAATCAACGAAGCTATTTCCGTTTACACCCTGGCCAACATGGTGGAAGGGGGCCGTACTCCCCTGGTCCCCAACGACAAACTGGCAGCTATGGGCTACAATCTGGTCATCTACCCCACCGCCTCCACTTATGTCACCACTAAAGCCATGCTGGATCTGATGGAAGGCTTAAAGAAAGACGGCACCACCGCCACCATGATCGACAAAATGATTCCCTTCCCCCAATTCAATGATCTCATCGGTCTGCCCAGAATTCGGGAAATTGAAGCCAAATACGCCAACAGAGGCTAAGGCTGCCACATCAAAAATGAGTATGCAAGGGTTTGGAAAGGAATGATCACATGGGTTTAAGAGAAGCTATTAAGGAAAAAATGCCCTTAACCATTGGGGAAATGCTGGCCCTGGCCAGCGAATATAACGCCCGGGTAGTAGACGTGGTGCTCATTGAAAGCGAGCTGCGTACAGGCCTTTCCCGGGAAGAGATTCTCACAAAAGTGATGGACGAATATGCCCACAACCTGAAAGCTCTGGACATCGGCCTGAAAGACGGCGAAAGTATTCTGCTGGGCACCGTGGCCTCACAATTGAATCAAGTTAAAGGCACGAAATGCTTTAAGGATACCTTCCTGGATAACGCCCTGCTTTATACGCTGGCGGCTCAGGTGGGCAATCACTGCATCGGTTTGCGGCCCTGTGCCGGCACCGGCGACTCCTGCCCCTATGCCGGCTTCGTAAAAGCCATGCAGACAGAGGGCGTTGATGAGGTCGCCATTGCCGAGGTAGCCGCCCTGATCCTGAAAATCGGCAGCATCTTCCGGGTAGGCAAGGTCAGCACCGGCTGCAATATGGAAGGCTTCGGCGCCGGCGCCGCCTGTATCTCCGCCGCTACCGTAGCTTTGGAAGGCGGCACTCCCCAGCAAATGGAAAAGGCCATGGTTCTGGCCATTTCCCCCACCATCGCCAATCCCTGCACTCCCAGGGTGCTGGTGCCGGCCCTTTGCACCACCCATGTGGGCGGCGCTATTCTTATCGGTATGTACTCCGCCCGCCTCTGCATGCTGGTGGATATGACCGTTAATGTGCCCATCGACGTGATGATCGCCATGGCTGCCGAGGTCCATGTGGTCTCCGCCAAAGCCGTGGTGCCTACGGTGGTGGAATTCATGGAACCTTTCTTTAAGCGTAAAGCCAATGTGGAATCCCTGATCAGCGAAGAGGTCAAGGCTGCCGAAAACAAGCAGATCGAAGAAACCTTGCAGAAGGCTAAGGAAATCGCCAAAAAGCTGGCCGACGGCACCAAGCCCATCCTCCAGACCTACGGCGACGCCGTAGTAGGCGGATCCAGCCAGGCCGTGGGTTCCCCCACCAATGCCGCCAGAATCGTCCATGAGCTGGCCAAGGGCAATATTAAAAAGGTTACCGTAGAGCTTTATCCCGAGCTTTTTGCCCGCCGGGCCATCAATATCCCCGGCGTCCTTATGGGAGCCGTCTTCGGCGCCAATACCGGCGATTACGAGATGTACGGCAAAGCCGTAGACAAAGTCAAAGAGATGGGTATTGCCGTAGACATTAAGGAAAACAAAGAATACGGCATTCAAAAGATCACCATCGAAACCGATGAGGGCGCCTTCATGGTGGATACCCTGAACCGGGGCGGCGGCCGCCTGGTACTGCGGGATGCCTCCCCCTCCCTGGCCCAGGCCAAGGAAATAGCGGAAAAGCTAGGTATTGTACTGGCTCAGTAATACTGATTCTTCTGTATCCCGTTTCCTCCGGGAAAAATATTGTCTGCCCGGGGGTATGGCCGAAATAAACGGTCACCCCTATGCCTCCGGGCAGGCAGTGTTTTTATATAGTTATTTTGTTTAGCTTGTGAATCTTTTCATTTTCACAAGCTAAGGAGGTGTTTCGTTTTCCACTATTGTAAAATCCGCCAAGACAGCGGACGCAAGGCTCACGGAATTTAATTCTATAATAATTGAGGAGGACTTTCCATGCCAGAATTAGAAAGAACAGATTTGTCAGAATCACAAAACAACCCCCCCGCAGTCCAGGAAGAAGGCGCTTACGAATACGCTTTTGAAGCCGTACCGGAAGATAAGAAAAAAGGGGGCCTCAGCCTTTTTATGGTGTTGGCCGGTTACCCCATTGCCTTGTCTAATTTCGTTACGGGGGCTGCTATCGGCATCAAAATGTCTTTTGCCCAGGCCATGACCGCTATTCTGGCGGCAGACGCTTTTCTGATTTTTGTCGCCGTTTGTACAGGTCTTATTTCTTATGAAACCGGACTTTCCACCTCTTTTCTCTCCCGCACGGCCTTCGGCAAAAAGGGTTCCAGCATTTTCTCCATATTGCTGGCTTTATCCGCCGTCAACTGGATCGGCATTAACGGCAATACCTTTGCCGGCATGATCCAAACCAACTTTGCCTGGTGGCCTATTCCCGTTTCCATTACCGGCGTTATTGTTATTTTTATTTGGGCTCAATCCGCTATCCGGGGCTATAAAGGCCTGGAGTTCATCTCCTTTTTGGGTGTGCCGGCCGCCATTGTGCTTTCTGTAGCCTGCTTCATCGGCGTGGGCCTCAAAACCGGCGGCTATACCTCGATTTTCTCTTATGTACCCGGGGAAACCATGACCTTTACCGCCGCCTCTGCCTCGGTGGTGGGCAGCTGGGTTTTTGGCTGTATTATCACGCCGGACGTCTGCCGTTATGCCAAAAGTAAAAAAACCGTATTGGTCAGCGGCACCTTAGCCTTCTTCATCGGACTGTTTTGTCTGCAGTTTATCGGCGTTCTGGTAGCCATGGCCACGAAAAACGGCAATTTCTCGGCCGCTACCGCTGCCTTAGGCTTAGGCTATCTCGTTTTTGCCTGCTCCGTTTTCTGCCTGTGGACCACTCAAGACAACAACATTTACGGCGCCTCTCTGGCTTTGCAAAATGTTTTTAACGAAACAAAGCTGAAGGGCAAAATCACTCACGCCCAGATAGCCATTAGCATCTCTGCCTGTGCCGCTATCTTTGCCTTTGTGGGCGCGCTCAAATATTTATTGCCCATCATTTCCTTCCTGTCTGTGCTGTTAGCACCTGTGCCTGCCCTGATTGTGGCGGAGCGCTATTTTGTGAAAAACAGTAAGATCAATATTGATATCAATCCTATCGCTATCGCATCCTGGATTCTGGGCGGTATTTGCGGTAAGGTTTGCTTGGAACTCAATTTCTTCGTCTCTCCCGTGGTGGCCTTCGTCTTTACGCTGATCGTCTATACCGTGTTAAGCAAGGCTTTTGACGGCAAGGTATTGAAGAAGTAAGTTTCACCGGCATATATCTTGACGTGAGATAGTACGGCAATCGAAAAGAGGCCGTCCCATTTTGGGGCAGCCTTCTTTTTTGATGGCTGGACGGTGTAGTCGGTCTGTTGCGAGTCAACTTTGTGCAAAATTGCAGGTTTGTCAGTGATAGCGGAACCATTTTGAGCAAAATTTCAAGTTTGTAGCGTATCATTCCTTTAAGTTTAGTGGTTCCATTTCGCCTCTGGCCCTAAATACAGCGAAAAACCCGTCTTTCAACATTTTTAAGCAGATACAAACCTGCAATTTTGCTCATTTGAGGGCGCGCCAGGTTACAAACCTGCAATTTTGTGCAGTCAGCAATGTTTACAATATTCCTATTGACATTTTCCTCCACCGCTATATAATTAGATAGTCTAACTAATTAATTGAGGGGAGGTGCCTTTAGACTTGGCCGATTTCAAAGACCAATTGAGCGATTTGCTGACCGAGACTTTTGAATACATCTTGAAGATCGAGGAAGCAAACCTGCGGGATAACAATATTGATGCTTCCATCAGCGAAGTCCATCTCATCGATGCCATCGGCCGCCGGGAAACGGCGACGATCAGTGATATTGCTTCCGCCCTCAACATTACTCTGGCCTCGGTAACTATCGCCGTAAATAAGCTGGTGGCCAAAAATTTTTTGCTCAAAGAAAAAAATCCCTCCGACGGCCGGTCAGTTTATATTTCCCTGACGAAGGCGGGTAAGCGGGTCTATCGGCTTCATCATTTCTTCCACCGGAAAATGGTCAACACCATTACAAAGGATATGAGCGAAGAAGAAAAACAAGTTTTTTATAACGGCGTTTTGCGGTTAAATCAATACTTTGAAAAAAACGCTATAAAATTGGAGAAATAAATGAGCTTTCAAATTATGGGAACGGGCAAAGCCCATCCGCAATTTTCTTTAACCAACGACCAGCTTTCCACCATAGTGGACACTAATGACGAATGGATCACCAGCCGCAGCGGTATTAAGACCCGGTTTATCGCCACCACGGAAACCGGTCTGGAACTCACTGCCACCGCCTCTAACCAGGCCTTGGCCAATGCCGGCATAGCAGCGGCCGATTTGGATCTGATCATATGCGCTACTTTGCAGGGAGACAATGTCACCCCCTCCTTAGCCTGCATGGTGCAGCAGGAAATCGGCGCCCATTGCCCCGCCTTTGATCTCAATGCAGCCTGTACCGGCTTCATTTATGCTTTGGATGTGGCGGCTGCTTATCTGGACAGCGGCCGGGCAGATAAGGTGCTGGTGGTGGCTTGCGAAATGATGTCGAAGCATCTGGACTGGAATCACCGCTCCACCTGCGTTCTTTTTGGCGACGGCGCCGGAGCTGTAGTGCTGCAAAAAGGCGATGGCCTCCTGGCCAGGGTGCTGACAGCCCAAAGCGATACAGAGCAGGCCCTGTTGATTCCCGGGTTCAACAATATCAATCCCTTCAGCCAATTGCCCCACCGGCCCAATGTTCTTAGCATGTCCGGCCGCAAGGTATTTAAGTTTGCCGTAGGCGCCATGGTTAAGGATGTTAAAAAAGTTTTGGCTCAGGCGGGTCTTACGCCGGCCCAGGTCAAAATGGTGATCCCCCATCAGGCCAATATCCGGATCATTCAAAGCGCCGCCAAGCTTTTGGGCTTCACCGAGGAACAAACAGCCATCGGTATCCAACATTATGGCAATACCTCTTCCGCCAGCATTCCCCTTTTGCTGGATGATCTGTGGCGGCAGGGTAAAATCCAAAGGGGAGACATTATCGTTTTGTCGGCCTTCGGCGGCGGTTTTACTACCGGGGCCTGCATAATAAAGCTCTGATTAAAATCGAGGAGGAACCACAATGACATTAGAAAAAGTAACTAACCTTATCGCTGAAAAAAAGGAATTAGATCCTGCCGCTATTACTGCCGAATCCACTTTGGAATCCCTGGGCTTTGACTCCCTGGATACGGTGGAGCTGATTATGGCCTTTGAAGAAGAGTTCGGTATCACCATCGAGGCTGACGAAACCCTGCAAACAGTAGGAGATTTGGTCTCTCTCATCAACAGTCTGACTGCTTAACCAATCCCTTCAGCAGGCTTTCCAAAACCCAAGGAGAGCCTGCTTCTTTAACCAGTACTCTGTGACAACTTTTAGAGGTTACAAAGCACTAGGCCCTATCACACATGGATTTGGAGGATTCCGTATTAAGATGAAAACGATTTTATGCGACCTGTTAGGCATCCAATACCCGATTTTTCAGGGCGGTATGGCTTGGATCTCTGATTACAGCCTGGCTTCTGCCGTATCCGAGGCCGGCGGCTTAGGCATCATCTCCGCCGGTAACGCTCCCCCGGATTACGTCCGGGAGCAGATCCGGCAAACCCGCGCCCGTACCAATAAACCCTTTGGCGTCAACATCATGTTGATGAGCCCCTTTGTGGAGGACATTGCCGCCTTGGTAGCAGAAGAAAAAGTTCCGGTAGTAACCACAGGGGCTGGCTTACCTACCAAATATATGAAAGCCTGGCTAGAGGCGGGGATTAAGGTAATTCCCGTGGTCCCTTCCACCGGCGTGGCCAAGCTGGTTCAACGGGCAGGAGCAGCTGCCGTCATTGCCGAAGGCGGTGAATCCGGCGGCCATATCGGCGAGTTAAATACCATGGCTTTGGTGCCTCAGGTCTGCGATGCGGTGAAGCTGCCGGTTATTGCAGCAGGAGGTATCGCCGATGGCCGGGGAGTAGCGGCAGCCTTCATGCTGGGAGCCTGCGGCGTCCAGTTGGGCACCAGGTTTTTGGTAGCCAAAGAATGCACGGTTCACGAAACTTATAAAAAGAAAATTCTGGCGGCGGGAGATATTGCCACCATGACCACCGGCCGGCGGCTGGGTCATCCCGTCCGGGCTCTTAAATCTCCTTTTACCCACCAGTTTCTGAAAAACGAAATGCAAAGCGATATGTCTTTGGAAGAACTGGAGGCTTTTGGATCCGGGGCTCTGCGCCGGGCCGCCAAAGAAGGCGACGAAAAAAACGGCTGCTTCATGGCCGGCCAGGTCAGCGGGCTGGTCAATAAGGAACAAACCGCCAAAGAAATCATCGAAGAATTATTTGCCGAAGCTGCAGCAAAATTCAAGGAGGCCGCGGCATGGGTAAAATAGCTTTTCTTTTTGCCGGCCAGGGAGCCCAATACACCGGCATGGGCAAAGAATTATGGGAAACATCAACGGCGGCCCGGGCTGTTTTTGCCATGGCTGACGCTATCCGCCCCGGTACCTCAGAGCAATGCTTTGCCGCCTCCAAAGAAGAACTGACCGTTACCAGCGTGACCCAGCCAACTTTGTTTTGCGTTGGCCTGGCAGCAGCCCGGACCTTGGAAGGGGCAGGCATCGGGCCCGATTATATCGCCGGCTTTTCCCTGGGGGAGATTCCTGCCTTAGCCTTTGCCGGCAGCCTGGCCGATGAAGAGGCTTTCCGCTTCGTCTGCCGCCGGGGCGAGCTGATGGAACAATGCTCCCGGGAAAGCGGCAGCGCCATGTTTGCCGTTATGGGCCTGGCCGCCCCGGCCATCGAAGAAATTGCCGGCGGCTTTGCCCGCTGCTATCCCGCCAATTACAACAGCGCCAATCAAACGGTGGTAGCCTGCCAGGCTGATTCCGCCGCTCCTTTTCAGGCGGCAGTCAAAGCTGCCGGCGGCAAAGCCCTGAAACTGGCCGTCAGCGGCGGCTTCCACTCGCCTTTTATGGATCAGGCCGCCGAAACTTTGGCCGCGGAGTTTGCCGGTTTGGCCTTTGCTCCCGCCGCCATCCCGGTAATCGCCAACGTCAGCGGCCGGCCCTATACCGGCAAAGACCTGCTTTTCCGGCAAATCAACAGTCCCCTTTATTGGCAGTCCTCCATCGAATATCTGGCCTCCCAGGGGGTAGACACTTTCGTGGAGTTGGGGGCCGGCAAAACCCTTTGCGGGCTGGTCAATAAAATCCTGCCTCAGGCCGGCACCCTGAATGTGGAGGATAAAGCCAGCCTGGAGCAAACCCTGGCCGCACTTAGCGATAGGGCCGGCAACGGCAACGACGCCGGCATGGGGAAAACCGAAGGCCTGCCGGAAAACAACGGAGGTTCCAGATAATCATGATAAAATTAAAAAATAAAACAGCCCTGGTCACCGGCGGCAGCCGGGGCATCGGCAAGGCTATCGCCCTGGAACTGGCTGCCCAAGGCGCCGATGTGGCTATCCTTTATCATGGCAACGAAGCAGCCGCTATGGAAACCTGCGGCCAGCTTGAGCAAATGGCGGTAAAGGCCAAAGCCTACCGCTGCGACGTGGCCTCCTTTGAGGCAGCCAAGGACACGGTAAAGGAAATCCTCGGCTGCTTTGGCAAAATTGATATCTTAGTCAATAATGCAGGCATCACCAAAGACGGCCTGCTGCTTTCCATGAGCGAGGCCAGTTTCGACCAGGTGATCAACGCCAATTTAAAAGGCGCTTTTAATATGATCCGGCATATCTACAGCCCGATGATGAAGCAGCGTTCCGGGCGGATCATCAACATCACTTCCGTAGCCGGCATCATGGGCAATGCGGGCCAGGCCAACTACGCCAGCGCCAAAGCCGGCATGATCGGCCTGACCAAAACCGTGGCCCGGGAGCTGGCCGGCAGAAACGTTACCTGCAATGCCGTAGCGCCGGGCTTTATTGAAAGCGATATGACGGCAAAGCTGCCGGATAAAGTAAAAGAAGGAGCCTTGGCCTCCATACCCTTGAAACGGATGGGCCAGCCGGCGGAAATTGCTAAGGCTGTGGCTTTCCTGGCTTCCGAGGACGCCTCTTATATTACCGGCGCCGTGATCCAAATCGATGGGGGGTTATGCATGTGAAAAGAGTAGTAATAACAGGAATGGGAGCCGTCACTCCCATCGGCAATACCTTGTCCGCCTATTGGCAGGCTTTGCTTGCCGGTAAAGTAGGCATTGATTTTATTACAAAGTTTGATACCGAGGGTTTTAAGGTAAACATAGCGGCGGAAGTAAAGGACTTTGATCCTTCCCTTTATATGGAGAAAAATGATATTCGCCGCACTGATCTTTACAGCCAATACGCTTTAGCCGCGGCCGCCCAGGCCATGGAGGACAGCGGGATTATGGGCCGGGTGAAACCGGAACGCCTGGGGGTTTACGTGGGCTCCGGTATCGGCGGTATGGACACCTTTATGAGCGGCCACGAAAAACTGCTCTCCGACGGGCCCCGCAGAATTTCACCCTTTTTTATCCCCATGATGATCTCCAACATGGCTACCGGTAATATTTCCATCAAGTATCAAGCCATGGGCCCCACCCTGCCGGTGGTCACCGCCTGCGCCACCTCCACCCATACTTTGGGCGAGGCCTTCCGCACCATCAAGCACGGCTACGCCGACGCCATTATTGCCGGCGGCACCGAAGCTCCTATCAATGCTTTAGCCACCGCAGGCTTCATCAATTGCCAGGCCCTTTCCACCAAAAACCTGCCCTTGGAAAGCTCAACTCCCTTTGACAAAAACCGGGATGGCTTCGTAATGGGTGAAGGAGCTGCCATCTTGGTTTTGGAGGAATATGAGCAGGCCAAAGCCCGGGGAGCTAAGATTTACGCAGAGATTAAAGGCTACGGCAACACCAGCGACGCCTACCATATCACCGCTCCCCATCCGGAAGCGGAAGGAGCAGCCAATGCCATCCGTCAAGCCTTGGCGGAAGCCGGATATCGGGAGGGCATGCAAGTCTATTACAATGCCCACGGCACTTCCACTCCTCTTAATGACAAAGCGGAAACCCTGGCTATAAAGAAAGCCTTTGGCGAAACTGCCGCTAAAAGCTTGCACATCAGCAGCACCAAATCCATGACCGGCCATATGCTGGGGGCTGCCGGCGCCGCCGAGGCCATTGCCGCCGTCAAGGCCTTGCATGAAGGGGTCATTCCGCCCACCATGGGCTATAAAGAAGCCGACCCCGACTGCGATCTGAACTATACCCCCAACCAAAAGGCTGCCGTGGCCTGCGACTTTGCCCTTTCCACCTCTTTGGGCTTTGGCGGTCACAACAGCGTGGTAGCCTTTGTGCCGGCAGAATGATTGCGGCAGATTGATTGCGGCAGACCAGCAAGGAGATGCAAAGAATGAATAAAGAAGAAATCAAAGCCATATTGCCCCACCGGGAGCCTATGCTTTTGGTGGAGGAAGCCTATCTTAATGAAGACGGCAGTGCCACCGCTTATTACGACGTCCGGGGCGACGAGTTTTTTCTCCAGGGTCATTTCCCTGGCAATCCGGTGGTGCCCGGCGTTATTCTCTGCGAAATGATGGCCCAATCCTGTGCCGTTTGCCTGGCAGAAGAAAAGGCCGCCGAGACGTATTATACCAGCCTCAACAACGTCCGCTTCCGCCAGCCCGTAAAGCCGGGGGACCGGGTCCGCTGCCACTGCCGGATTACGAAAGCAAGGAAGCCCTTTTACTTTGCGGAAGGCAAGGTTTACGTCGGAGACAAGCTCTGCGCCCAAGGGGAATTCTCATTTATGCTGGCCTAGGGCCCCTGAATTTAAAAAGAGCATGCATAAACTATTGGGAGAAAGGCCTCAATCAAAGGCCTTCTTTCTCTTTCTGTTTATTCATGCTCTTTGTCTATGCTTAAGCCAGAGCCCTCACTGCCTCCACCGCTTTGTCGATTTGCTCCTCCGTATTGAAATAGCTAAAGGAAAAGCGCACCGTACCCTGGGGGAAGGTGCCCAGGGACTTATGAGCCGATGGAGCGCATTGCAGCCCGCTGCGGGTCATAATGCCGTATTGCTCCGCCAGTTGAAAGGCGACTTCGCTATTATCCCGGTTTAGAAAATCCAGGGAGACTACGGCCATCCGGTTAGCCATACCCGGCTCCCCTACGATCCGGATACTATCCATTCTTTTGACGCCGTCAAGGAAACAGGCGGTAAGTATCATTTCCTTATGATGAATGGCCTCCAGAGACTGGTTCTTAATGAATTGCAGGCTATGGCGCAGGCCAAAGATGCCGGCAATATTCATGGTCCCGGCTTCAAAGCGCTCCGGCAGTTCAGGCGGCATTTCCTCGGATTCGGAATGGCTGCCGGTGCCTCCTGCCACTAAGGGTTCCAGCTCCGCCGCCAGAGACGGCGTAACGATCATGCCGCCGATGCCGCCGGGGCCCATCAATCCTTTATGGCCGGGGAAACAAAGAGCGGCCAGGCCTAATTCTTCCATGTTGATGTCAATGTGGCCTGCTGTCTGAGCGGCGTCCAGCACAAAGGGCACGGCTTTTTCCCGGCAGATCTTGGCCACTTTGGCTATCGGCATCAGGGTACCGCAGACATTGGAAGCATGCAGCATCACCACCAGCTTGGTATTGGGCCGGAAAAGCTCCTCCAGTCCGGTGAGCACCAGCCGTCCCCGGCGGTCGCAAGGCACCCGGTCAAAGGTTACTCCCTTGGCCGCCATCTGCACCAGGGGCCGCATTACGCCGTTATGCTCCATAGCGCTGACAATACAGTGGTCTCCCGGTTTTAAAAGCCCCTTGATGATCAGATTAAGGCTTTGGGTAACCCCGGCAGAAAAAATAATGTGGGACTCCTTTCTATAATGAAAAAGCTCGCCCAAAAGCTCCCTTGTCTCCAGCACCCCATTGGCGGCGGAGGCGGCGGCCTGATAGCTGCCTCTGTTGATATTAACGCCATTGTTATCCAAATAATCCGCCATAGCCTGGCCTAAGCCCGGGGCCTTGGGAAAGCTGGTGGCTCCGTTATCTAAATATATAGTCTCCATGCCGCTCCACTCCCATCTTATAACGCATAGATATAATGATCATTATATGCAGGAGGCCGGTCCAATGTTGACAAAGGGGCTGCCGCAAAAATTGGCTTTTTGAAAGACCAAAATTTGTGACAGCCCCTGATTTGTATTCTTTTGTATTCTTCCCTATTTTGTTTTAAGACTCCGGTTTTAGATATAAAGGAACACAACGCCCACAATCAAGAAATAAATACACATTACGGCAGAATAAAACATGGATTTTACGGGGTCAACCTTGATTCCCAAAATACCGCCAACCAGGCCGGCCACTACAAAGGTAGTCAGGTCGGCAGGAGGCAGGCCCTGGCCGGACATAGCCAAATGAGAGCCGGCTACGGCTACATTCACCGGATCCAGGCCGATCTCAACTAAGGCGGGGCCGAAGAAAGAGAAAATGGCGTTTTGGGCTGTGGTCTGAGAACCGGTAAGCATGCCGATCAAACTGAGAGCGGCGCCGCCGCCCAGCTTCAGCAGATCCTGGTTCAGCTCTAAAGCAAAGTTCTTAACGGCCTCAATCTGGCCGGCTTTGTAGAAAGCGCCCAGCATCAGACCGGCACTGACCTGCACGGAGAAGCTGGTTTTTACATTCTTCAAGCCCCGGCCAACAACGGTGCCTAACTGGGAGCGAACCTTTGGGTAAAAGAAGCTGATAATCATGACGATAATGATGCTGAGAACAATCAGGTTGGAGAAACCTTTGATGATCGGAATGGTCTTAATGGCATCAATGAAGCCGCCCATAACCATGGTGATCAAGTCTTGCTTGAAACCTGTCCGCAAAACCACCAGAAGGATCAGGATAAACAAAGGAACCAGCGTGGGCCAATTTTTCCGGATAATCTGACCGGCCGTCTCCCTGGGAATCAAGTCTTCCGGCAGGGATTTAATTTTGATAAACATATTCGCCACATAAATAGAACAAATAATTACACCGATACCGACGGTAAAATAACCAATGTTAACTACGGGATCGGGGTCAATGCCTACTAAGCCGGCAGCCAGAAATATGGCTTGGGTGATCGGCGGCATGATAGAACCAAGGCTTGCGCCCATAACGATAGTGGCGGAAATCTGCTCTCCTGTTAAATTCATCTCCGCCAAGGATTTGATGACCAGAACACCGATAACGGTGGAAGCGGCAATAGCGTCACCCAATAAAGAACCGGCAATGGTCAAGGCGATCATAACGGAAATGATCAGCCCTTTAGGCGAATGGCCGAACAAGGCCCGCAAAGAATTGATTACGGTATCCATTGTACCCATTTCCACCTGGGTTTCAGCATAGACACTGCCGAATACCGACAAGCAAATAACCCAGGCAATCCGGTCTACGCCATCAATCCAGGCCAGACCCCAATCAACCGGATTTAAGACTCCTCCCATCAAAAGAGCCACTAAACCCGTAATCAGCAGACCGGCTTGTATATTGCCGCCAACAAAAGGAATCTTAGGAATTAAAATAATAGCCAGTAAAACAATAAATGGAATGATAACGATAATCATGGTATCCCTCCTTTTTTAACTGCCATCGATTTGGCGATGCCGGAAAGTCTCTGCGCCCCTCCTTTCATTACCTTGCGGAAGAATATCTATATCATTATCCATAGCTCTAATGTAAGCGGCACCTTATCCTAAGTCTGCCTGAATTCATTTCTAAGTACTTTTTAACTCAATTCACTTTAAATTCCACTTCAACTTTCAATTTCCTGCCGGATCCTTTGTTTGATGAAAGATAATTTTAAGAATTAAGAAATTGTTTGGAAATTTTTATTTATAAATTATTTTGCATAGTAATACATAAAAAAAGACTGCCCCTTAAGAGCAATGACATGATTCGGGTGTCAAAATTCATAAAATATGACTTTTAACACTTGAATCATGTCATTTGGATAAGGGACTTGGCTCGATTCTGTACAATTTTTTCGTTGTACATGTTTTCCGGTTCCGGCCTGTACAATTTTTTCGGTTGTAGGTGAATTGCAGCGATTGACGAGACTAATTTTAAGCAGTTTAGCCAATTATAGACCAGATCGGTTCAATTTTTTTTGGTCGTGCGGGAATATTTTCCCTGCATTTTACATACAACCGCAATTTTTGTACAAGCTGGCGCCCGCCAAGGGTTGTACCCGACCAAGATCCCGCTGCCGGCAACGCGTCAGACAAGGCTTAAAATAAATTGCCCTCCTCATCGAAGGCCAGCTCTTGCGGCTCTCCCACAATTTCAATGGCGGGATGGCTTTTAGCCTCTTCCAGCAGCGCCTCGGAAATTTGAATCTCGCTGATGTGCAGGGTGTCTCGGATTCTCACCATACGGACACGCTCCTTATCGGCGCCTACGGCCGTCTTGATGGCAGCCTGAATAGCCAGCCTGTGATTGTCCAGCACCATAGGAATTTTAGCCGAATCGGTGCCGCCGCTGGTCAACAGGTTGGGGTAGGTGGTGTTGAAATCCATCTTCTCAAACAGCCTGCGGGTGGTCACGTCCGCCGAACCCACACCCACTGCCGCCCCGTGGCTTTCCGCCGTCAGGTCTAAAACGGCGATTTTTCTGGCCCGTCCCTCCCGGCTGATACCATAGCCGTGAGCATAGGATTTGGTGATGTTGGTATCCATGCCGGCGCCGCTGATGTTCTTGCCCATGTAGTCCACCACCAGCACGTCCAGATGCTCCAGCAGCAGGCTGGGCAGCAGCCGGCGGGCCTCAGCCAGATACCGGGGCTCCTGCAGGGCGATTTCTTCCTTTGTCATGGCCGACAGGATGAAGGTGCGGTCAAAGGCATTTTCAACGGCGGCCACGCCGAAGAGAATATTTGCTTTGCTCAGATAGGCGTTTCCGCATAGCTCAATGGTCTCCCCCATCCGTTTGCGGCCCCGGTTATGGACGATTTCGGCCCCCTTCTGCTTGCCCAGCCCCACCGCCATCATCTTGAACAGGCCGCTTTCGTAACGGCCGCGGAAGCCGGTATGGGGCTTGATACGGTTGATCACCACAATGCCGTCGGCCTGGTGAGCATATCGGTCGATGTAGACCGGCGTTCCATCCTCTAGAGTATCCAATAGGTCTACTTCCATGGAGGAGCAGATAGGACAATCCATAGCCGCCTCGGTGATACCGAAATTCTTTAAAAGGGCCCTCTGCCCCTCCGCCACAGCGCCGCCATGGCTGCCCATGGCGGGCACAATAAAGGGAAACCCGCCCTTTTCCCGGATAAACTGTACGGTCTCCCGGATGATGAGAGCGATGTTGTCTATGCCCCGGCTGCCTGCCGTCACCGCCACCGCCATGCCGGGTTTCACGGTATCCTGCAGCTCAGGCCGCTGAAAGCTGGCCCGCAGCACCGCCGCCGGATCCCCGATATGGGCGGACTCGAATTTCTGCCGTACCATAATCATGGGGGGAATCTTTTCATTGAAGAGCAGCGCGTTTACTTTTTCGTTTTTGTCATACAAAGCCGGTTCACTCCATTCTGCGTTGAGTCTATGCCGCGCTCAGGGCGGCCAGAAGCCTGTAGACCTGGGGGTAGATCATGACCACGCTGATAAAGCGGATAATTTGAATCAGCGCCACCTTCAATCCGTCGCCGTCCAGATCCTCGGCGATCATGGCCATATCCGCCGCCGCTCCCGGGATGGTGGCGATGAAGCTGGTATGCAGGTCAAGGGGCGTGTAGAAATAAAGAATAGCGCCCAGGGTCCAGTTCATTACCAGATTGACCAGCACCACAATTAAAATCGGAAAAATGAGATGGCGCAGGCCGGCTAAACTTTCCCGGGTGATGGCGCTGCCCACCAGCGTGCCGGTACACATCTGGGTAAACCGGCGCAGGGAAATGGGGATGCATCCCCGCTGGGTGGTAATGTTGAAGGCGGCAAAGCCTACCAAAGAAAACAGCAACGCCCCTGCCGGCAGTCCGGTGAAATAGCCCAGCCAGCCGCAGGCCAGGGCCAGGGCAAGAGAAAGAAAAAGATTCATCCAATCAAAGCTGTGGACGGCGCCGTAATATTCGCCGCTTGCTTCCCCGCATCGGGCTGCAAACACCTCCGGTTTTTTCCGGATCAGCAGTCTCAGGCAGAGGCCGTCCAACAAGGGAAACAGCAAAAGATTGGTGAAATTACGAATCAGGTGCACCACAGAAACCTGCAGCGTATCGGCCCCCAAGTCGCCGGCCATGAGTACAATATCCGTCATGCCTCCCGGGGAGCTCATCAGAAAACCGCTGATCAGCGTTACCTGCCCGGCAGTGGAGCTGCGGCACAGGTAGCCGGAGCCGATGGAAAACAGCAGCATGCCGGCCACGACGATGGCAGCCGGTTTCAGCAGCTCCCGGAGGTTTTTTATCTGGGCCCGGGTCAGGGGCAAGGCGATGAAGGCCCCCGCCACCGATTGGGCACAGGGCTTAAAATACCACGGGATATAAGCGGTATTGGTAAAAAGATTCCAGGCGGCAGCAAAGACCATGGCTCCTACCAACGCTCCCGCCGGCATTTTGGCCTTTAAGGCCAGGGAGCCGCCGATGCAGCCGGCGGCAAGGGTAATGAGGAGCCGCAAAACAGTCACGGCTCAGATCACCGGACCCAGGCAGTAGATATCCATGGTGGCAAAGTAGTTAAGGGCCTCGTTTTTCGTCAACTGTCCGTTAAGGACCTTCAACAGCAGGGCAAAAGCTTCCTCCCCAACCTCCTCAATGCTTTTCTCGCCAATGA
>JAHDMJ010000032.1 GCA_018436095.1 Clostridia bacterium
AAACAGGCTGCGGTCTGACAATAACTCATTTGCCCTTCCAAGTGTGGTTCCTCTTCCGCTGTCGGCAGCTTCAAGGTTATAGGCATTCACCGTACCCGCATAGGTAAAGGGCACCCATTTCAGGCTGCTGTCCGGCAGGGCAGTGTTCTTCGTACCCGGAATGGTTTCTCCCGACAGGTCAAAGTAATAGGTGCCGCCGGGGGTAAGGGTAAATTGCTCTGTTGGGGCACCAAGCATCCCTCTTGCAATCAGGGCATTTGGCAGTACGCTGTCGGCCCCCACCGCCACTGTGATGACAGGCAACTCAACCCCATCCGCCGCAGTATAACCACTTGGGAGTATCGGGGTAAAGGTATAGGTGTCCGCCGTATCAGCGTCATAGTCCGGCGAGGAACCCCATGTGACAGGCAGGGGGACGGTAATTTCCGTCACGCTGTCCACAGTTTTCTCCGTGGGTTCGGCTTCAAAGTAACCCCCATCTTCTTGTGCATCGGAGGGGGAGGCAATTTGCGCCCCTGCTCCAGCTTCGGTATCACCTATTTCATCCATACCAATCGCTGACCCGCTTACCGTATCGGCGCTGACCGGTTTCGTATCAGCTTCTCCGGAATCCAGTACCGGTTCTTCCGTAGAAGCCGCAAGCCGTATGGTCACTGTCAGGGAATCCGGCAGCTCCAAATCCGCCTCAGATGTGCCAAGGGCAACGCTCTGCTCCGCAATCTCTGATTTCAGTGCTTCAAAGGCAATAATCTCGCCGCTTGAACCATCAGAAAGCATACCTGTATCCGCCGATGCTGGCACAGGTGTCATTCCCACAACCATGATTGCAGACAGCAGCATGGCTGTGATTTTGTGAAACGCTTTTCTTCTGCTCATACCATTTCCTCCATTTCGTACTATAAAAACTCCTATTGAATATACAACTGATCCCGCACACTTCGCCAAGCAAATTCCAAGAACTGTGACCATTTTGGCTCAACTGCTTGAATTTGAGATTATTAGATGATATACTAAAAGTGGAATAACCCAGATTAGTGAACTAGGTTACTTACTTAGATTATTATACCTTTCTTTTTAAGAAAATTCAATAGAGGAGAGGAAACATGAGAGAGAAAAAGCCTGATAAAAGAAAAGTACAAGGAGCGGAAACGAGAAAGAAGCTGTACGAGATTGCGAAAAAGCTGTTTTCAGAGCGCAACTTCTCTGACGTAAATGTAGAGGACATCACGGATGAAGCCGGTATCACCAAGGGGGCCTTTTATGTGCACTTCGAGTCTAAGGATGCGCTGATTGCCATTTTAATTGCAGACTACGTAGCCAGCGCCGATACGAATTACAAAACCTTTGTGGAAGCACTGCCCAATGAGATGCCAGCCACAGAGGTAATTCTTGCGCTGACCCAAAAGATAGCCGATGAACTTGTAGATACCGTCGGCTGCGAGAATATGAAAAAGATCTATCAGATGCTGCTGACGGGAACCGTGGACACCGAAGCGGTCAAGGGCTATGGCAGAGAGCTTTACTTGCTGTTTTACAGCATATTGGACAAGGGCATCCGGCGCGGTGAGATCACATCTTCATTGCCGTTGGAGTCTCTTTCCCGACATTTTGTGATGGCGATAAGGGGCGTTAGTTATGAATGGTGCATCCGATCTCCGGATTTTGACCTCAAGGTGCAGGCCGTGGAGCATTGCCGGTTGCTGGTTGAGGGAGTGAAAGCAAAGTAGACATATTGTCCGCCTCTGACATTCACGCCCCACCGGACCTGTTACCATAAATACACGGCAAAAAAGGCCGTACCAAAAGAAGAATAACGAATAGAAGCAAAGCCTGACAAATCCGACGCCAGCCGTGTCGGTTCTGTCAGGCTTTTTATTTTTATCCGGAAGGAGGTGCAAGCATGGTTTTCAGTTTTTGGAGCGCAGCGACACCCTGCCGCTTGCGGCAGGGGAAAACACCGGATAAAAACGCAGTTTTTAGGCCGGAGTGCAGGAATAGGCGAGTAGCAGACTCGCCGGAAAACGGCTTGCAGGCAAAGCCTGCAACGGAAATTCGAGGGGTATCGTAGAACCCCTTTGGACTGTCGATTTAACAACCGGAAAAGAGGTGTAAAATGAAACCCTATACCACCGTTCAACTCAATGTGAAAGTAACCGATACCACCGCTGATTCCATCAAGTGGCTGGCCGCTTTCAACCAGATCACTGTGGCTGAGTAGCTCCGCCGCTTCATCGAAGAGGGGCTGTCGGTGAGCAGCAACGCCCAGCACATCGACCTGATTGCCAGCATCATCCGGCAGGAGTTGACGGCCATTTATCACCCTGCTGACATTCAGCGTCTGGTAGCCGGGCAGCTTGAGGAAACGCAGGGGACATTTATGGCGGCCTTTTTTGTATTGCGGGATTTGCCACTGCTAACTGCTCAAAATCGACCACCAAAAACCTCAAATTTTGTACACCCGGCTGAGACTTGGGCGGCTTTTTCAGTGCCCTCGGTTTATAAGGGTGGCAGAAGGAGATATTAAAACTTATATTTGTTCCGCAGATATTGGCTATCTAAAGCCGAAAGGCGGGTGGCGCCGGTCTGCATGCTTAATACGGCTATTCCCGCCACGTAAGGCAAAAGCTGCAGCATTTCCGGCGGTATACCAATGACTCCGTTGATCTGTAATTGCAATTGGACGGCGTCAAAAAAGCCCAGCAATAAAGCGGTGCCCAAAATTCCCTTAGGCTCCCATTTGCCCATTTTTACCGCAATTACCGCCAGCATGCCTTTGCCGGCAATCATGCCCTCAAAAAACCGGTCCAACTGCCCTAAAGACATATAGGCCCCGGCAATACCGCAAAGCAGGCCGCAGATCAACACGCCGCTGTAGCGCATTTTCCAGACGTCGATACCGGCCGTCTCTACAGTACGGGGGTCATCCCCCACCATCTGTACCCTGAGGCCGTATGGGGTCCGGAAAATTACGAAATAGGAGATCACTGCAATCAGTCCCCCCAGATAAACCAGGGGCGAAAGAGCGCCTAAATACTTGCCCAACACCGGCAGGCCCTGCAGAATTTTTGTGGTCTGCAAAGCCGCCACATTAGGAGTAAAGGTGGAGCCGAAAATGGAAAGGCACAGAAATTTGGTCACACCGTTAAACAGCATAGTAATACCCAGGCCGCTGATGGCGTGGAGGCCGCCGAATTCCACACAGATTAAGGCATGAATAGCCCCTGCCACCAAGCCGCCAACCATACCGCAGAGCACGCCGATCCAGGGATTGCCGGTGTAATATGAGCCCAGCACCGCAGCAAAAGCACCGCTGACCATCATACCCTCAGCGCCCAGGTTCAGGATTCCTACCCTTTCACAATACATATTGCCCAGGCCGGCGATAAACATGGGGGTACTCAGCCTGATTACCGACAGCAACAATACCACAAAAAATCCTAAGGTCATTTGGCTGCCTCCTTCCCCTTTTTATCTGCCCGGCGCCGGTTCAATAAATATTTAACGAAATAATTGGCGGCAATGCAGAGGATCAGAGAGCCTTGAATGACAGAGATGATTTCGTCGGAAATGCCCACCTTGGCCTGCATGGTTAAAGAGCCGGTTCTTAAAGCCCCAAAGAGCAGGCTGCCCAATATACTGATCAAGGGGCTGCCGCCCGAAAGCAGGGCGATAGGTATGCCGTCATAGCCGTAGCCGGGAGAGAAATCGATATACAGCCGGTGATGATTGCCCAAAATCTCCAGGCCGCCGCCAACGCCGGCTAAAGCGCCGCTAAGCAGCAGGCCCAGCAGCATATACCTATTGATGTCGATACCGGCATAACGGGCTGCTTCCGGGCTTAAGCCCACGGCCCGCATTTCATAGCCTGCTGTAGAACGGCGAAAAAACAGTTCCAATATAATCGCTACGGCCAGCACAATTAAAATAGCAATGGTTAGCCGGTAAGGAGGCCCAATCAGGTAAGGCAGCCGGGCGCTTTCCATGATTCTATCCGTGGAAGGCACCAGGGCATTATCGGAGGCAAAGGCATCGAGAACAAAAAACTGCAGCAGGAACCTGGCAATATTGTTCATCAGCAGCAAGACTACCAGAAGGTTAATGCCCCGTTTCACCCGCAGAAGAGCGGGGATTAGAGCAAAAGCCATACCGCCCAGAGCCGCCGCCAATATCGCCGCCGGAATATGAATGGCTGCCGGCAGGCCTTTCAGGAAGATACCGGCCATAGTGGCGCCAAAAGCTCCCATGGCTAATTGCCCTTCCGCTCCGATATTAAAAACATTGGCTTTAGTGGACACAATTACCGCAAAGGAGGCAAAGGCAATGGGCACCGATTTTTTGATGGTATTGACGATACCGCTTGTGGAACCGAAGGCCCCGGCAAACAAAGCGCTGTAGGCTTCCAGAGGACTTTTGCCCATAAAGCTGATCCAGACGGCGCTGAATAAAAAGGCAATGAAAATCAAAATCAAAGGCACCAGGGCATCTTTAAGCCGCAGTTTGAAGGAGTTCAGATTCATGAAACCGGCTCCTCCTTTCTGCTTTCAGCTTGCTTGCCGCCTTTGGCCGCCTCTCCCTGCTTAGGCAAAGAACTGCCCACCATCATCATACCGATTTGCTCCCTGGTAGCTGAGGCGCTGTCCAAAATCCCCATTAAGCGGCCGTCAAAGAAAACGGCAATTCTATCGGATAGCATCATCAACTCGTCCAGCTCCAAAGAAACTAAGAGCACACTGCCCCCTTTATTTCTATGGTCAATCAAGATATTATGAATCGCTTCGATGGCTCCCACATCCACCCCTCTGGTAGGTTGATCCGCCACAATCAACTGAGGACGGCTGCCCATTTCTCTGGCCACAACCACCTTTTGCTGATTGCCGCCGGAGAGCATGGACACCCGGACACTTTCACCGGGGGTGCGGATGTCGTATTCCTTGATCCTTTTTTGGGCGCCGCTGATCACAGCCTTACTGTTAACCCCTATCTTATATTGGCAGTATTCGGGCCGCCGCTGAAAGCCCAAAACAAGATTTTCCGCTATACTGAAATCCATGACCAAGCCGTGCTTCTGGCGGTCTTGAGCAATAAAACCGATGCCCCCCTTCTTGCGCTGGGCCACGGTCTTGCCGGTGATATCCCGGTCCTGAAATTTAATGGAGCCTGCCGACGGCGTCAATACCCCCGCCACAATTTCCGCCAGTTGACTCTGACCGCTGCCGTCAATGCCGGCAAGACCCAATACTTCACCCTTATGCAAAACCAGGGATATCCCTTTTAATACCTTCCGGCCCTCGGCAACGTAGCCGATATCCGTCAGGCGCAAGGCTTCTTCCTTGCCGGGGGCGCTTTCCTTGCGGCCGCCTAATTGCACATCCCGGCCCACCATCAGCCTGGTCAGCTCTGGTATATCCGTGGCTTCCTTGCGCAGGGTAGCGATATGCTTACCCCCCCGCAACACAGAAATATCATCGCTGAAGTCCATCACCTCTTCCAGCTTGTGAGTGATGATGATGATTGTTTTGCCCCCTTCTTTTAATTGACGGAGGATCTCGCCCAGGTCATCGATCTCCTGGGGCGTCAGTACGGCGGTGGGCTCGTCCAGAATAATGATCTCGGCGCCCCGGTAAAGGGTCTTGACGATCTCCACCCGCTGCTGCATGCCTAAAGAAATATCCGCTACTTTTTTACCAGGGTCCACTTGAATATTGTGCCGGCTGCAAACCTCAGCCACCTTGGCGATGGCCCCTTTGCGGTCATAAAGCAAGCCCTTTCTCGGTTCCTTGCCCAAAACCACATTATCGGCCACCGTCAGTCTGGGCACCAGCATAAAATGCTGGTGAACCATGCCGATACCGCAGGCTATGGCATCGGTGGCGCTGCCGAAAACCTGCTTTTGACCGTTGATCAGAATCTCCCCTTGATCCGGCTTATGCAGGCCGTAAAGAATGTTCATCAACGTAGATTTGCCGGCGCCATTCTCGCCAATAATGGCATGAACGGTCCCGGCTTTAATGGCAATATCGATATGGTCGTTGGCCAGCACGGCGGGAAACCTTTTGGTTATGCCCCGCATCTCAACTGCGTAAACCACTTGTTTTCCTCCGTTTTTATCGCTAGTACACTAGGAAAGATGAGCCGGGCAAAACGCCGCCCGGCTCTGTCTCATCTTTATTTTGCAATATAAGCATTATAGGCGGCTTCATCGGTGGGAGGCACAATCTCACCGGAAACGATCTTCGCCTCAATCTCCGCCATCTTATCCTTGATCTCCTGAGGAATCTGATCGCCGATCAGGGGAGAGATCCGGATGCCGGTAGCGCCGTCTTTCAGGCCGGCCTTAATAATACCGGCAGGCATTTCGCCGGCAATAAATTGCTTGCAAACTTCATTGAAGTATTCATCGGTTTTGATGATGTGGGAGGCCAGAATGCGCTCCGGGGAAAGGTTGAACTGGCCGGTAGCCGCACCCATGGCAAAATTGCCCTCGGGCAAGGATTCTACCGCCTGATAGACGCCGTTGGCAGCGCCGCCGGCAAAAGCCTGAACGATGACCATACCCTCGCCGTACATCTGCAGAGCTAATTCCTTAGCTTTGGCAATATCCTGGAAGTCCCCTACGTAAGATTCCACTGCCTCGCCGCCGGCATAATGGGCGCCGGCCTGGAAGCTGTAACGGCACATTTCCAGATCGTTAATACGCATGCCGCCGATCCAGCCTACTTTGTTGACGCCGGCCAGGTGCTCGCTCATCATTACCGCAAAAGCGCCGCCGATAAAGCCGGCCTGAGGCTCTTCAAACTGGATGGAGGTACAGTTATCATAGCCGTCTACCGTACCTTTATTCAGGATGTAATGAGTATCGGGGAAGTCTTCCAAAACCTCGGGCATTAACTCGCTGACGGTGCCGCCCATAATTACCATATCATAGCCTTGTTCGCCAAAGTTTCTGGCATGGATGGCATGATCGCTGAGCTCAGATACTTCTACCTTCGTCACCGGGATACCTGTATCGGCAGTAAAAGCGTCAACGGCAGCTTTCAGAGCGTCATTAAGGCCATTATCGCCAAATTTGCCGGCGGCTACCAGACCGATCTTCCACTCCTTATCACCGGCAGCAGGCTCAGTGGCGCTGCCCGCAGGTTCAGTGACTCCCGGTTCTGCCGGTTTAGAACCGCAGGCTCCAAGGGTAAATACCAGCAAAACCATTAAAAGAACCGAAAGCATTTTCTTCATGTTTGTATTACACTCCTTCAATACGTTTTGTTCACTGTATTACCTTTATATGTACTGCTCAAGAAGGCTGTCGTGAAGCCCTCCTTCAACTGCGCACTCGCCGTAAAGCGATTGCAGGTAGTTGATCATAAAACGGTGCCTCTCTTCGGCAATAGCTTTGGCCGCAGGCGTATTCATCAGCTCTTTAAGGTGAAGGAGCTTCTCATAAAAATGATTTACCGTACTGGACTTGACGGTTCTATCTTTGTATTCGGCTTTACCCATCATGGTTCGGGGGGGCAAATCCGGATCAAAAAGCAGATTGCCCAGAGAGGAGCCGGTAGCGAAAGCCCGGGCTACCCCGATAGCCCCTATGGCATCCAAACGGTCGGCATCCTGCACGATCTCGCCCTCCGCCGTCTTCATGGGGCTGGGGCTGGCCGTACCTTTAAACGAAAGATCCAAAATAATCTCTTTAACATGTTCAATGCCTTGATCCTCAAGACCCAGCGTTTTAAGCCAGGCTGCGGCTGCCCGGGGGCCTGCCGTCTCATCGCCGCCGGCAAATTTCCAGTCTTCAATATCGTGAAGCAAAGCCGCTAACGCCACAATACGCATATCTACCGGTTTCTCGCTGGCCCGGCCCAGCCTGAGGGCCATCTGGTAAACCCGCTGAGTATGATGAAAATCATGGCCCGTCGTCTCAGCACTTTGCAGTTTTTTCATATGGGCAATGGTTTTTTGAACCAGCTTGTCGGTTTCGGGATCATACTGGGCGCCGGCTTGCGCCCCTGCCTGACCGTCGGCGCCATTTTCTGCGGCTTCCTTCGCTCCTTCTTCGAGGGCAAAATCCATCCGCTGATGCTGCCGCAAAAATCGCAGTCCCTCCTGCCGGAAGGGCGGCGCCAAAAGGCCGTGATGCATTAAATAGAGGCAATCCTTGATATGCTGGGGATAGCCTTTAATCTTCTCGAAGCCGGCGTGAACGGCAGAACCATTTAAAGTGCAATCATGGAAAATGATCCGCACTCCCTGGGCATAAAGGCTTTCCAAAAGCGCTAAATCCGCCACCATATCGGAGGTATAAAAGAGCTTTTCGGCAATGACCAGGCCGCAACTAAACTTACCGGGCACATGATTGGTTTTGACCCAACGGGCGGTAATGCCGCCGCAGAGGTCAAAAACCTGGTTTTCTTCCGGCGCAACAACATGAAAAAAATCCTCCGGGCAGCTTGTCCCCGGCTGGTCCGAGGTTAAACCCGCAGAAAGATAATTGTCCCACAGCGGCTGGCGCAGGGGAGCAGGCACAATCAGCTCTATGGGCTGATTGGTGAAATATTTCGTATAAAGGGCTAATGGCTCCAGTCCGCCGGCATGATCAAAGTGAATATGGCTGAGAAAAACCCGCCGGATATCGTTTACCGACAGCCCCAGAGAGCTTAAACTTTCCCAGGCCGTGATGCCGCAGTCAATCAGAGCTTTTTCCCCGCCGGCCTCCAGCAGGGCGTTATTATTATATACACCAGGCGAAAAGCCGTTTCCTACACCTAACATAGTGATATGCATGACTATCCCTCCCTGCAAGCGTATAGTATCCTATAGGCGGCCCCAGGTGATAGGACATATGTCCCGTTTTAGGTAAAAATCGAGTAAAAGCGGCAGAACAAGAGCATGTTCATCTATAGCTGACATGGCCTTTTCTTCAGCCTGCTTCCCCGCAACATTGCTTTACTGATAGACTGCCAGCTTCTTCAGCTCTGCGGCGTCCATTACCTGCAGCCGGCCCCGGCCCGTCCGCAGTACCATTCCTTCCTTTTCCATTTCTCCAAGGAGCCGTCCTAAATGCCGGGGAGTGATGCCAAAATGCTCCGCCAGCTTGTTTTTATGATAGAGCAGCTCACCGTCCCCTTGATCCAGGAAATAGCGGGCCAGGCGGTTTTTAGCCGGATAGAGCAAAGTAAAGGAATAACTGGTGGAAGAGCGAAAGAGCTTTTCAATAGTGCTGCTGCAAGCCAATTTGTAAAAAGCCACATTGTTCTCCAAATATTGCTCCGTCAAGGTCATCGGGATAGCAATAAGGGTAACGGCGGTTTCGGCCACTACATTATGAAGGGTATCTCTTTTCAAGAGTATTTCAATATCCCCAAAAAGGCTGGGGGGCTCCTCCACCGCAATACTGATCATTTTGCCGGCCTCCGATACGGAAAAAACCCGCAGCTTACCTACTGCTAAAATAGTGAAATGATTTACCGGCTCGCCGCTGCGCATCACCATTTCCCCTTTTTCATAATGAAACAGGCTGGCCCCTTTCTCTACTTCCGGCACAAAAATATCCTTTAGCTTATATTTATCGATATAGGCTTTTAATTTTACAGCGTCTCTTTCACTTCTCATGGCTTGATCCCTGCCTCCGGTCTATTAAGCGCTAAGAAGGACATATGTCCTTTTTTTCAGTATACAAAATGCGTTATGGTAATGCTAGTGAAATTTTGCTCCCATAAGAGGCAAAATAAATGATTAGAAAAGCAGGTGGGCCATCATGGAATCGATCATCGACGACCGGAGTCTGGCAGAAGTTGGCCAGCAAAGAATGGGCTGGTTCAGAGAGCAGATGCCCTTAATTACCGCCATCAAAAAAACCTTCGAAAAAGAAAAGCCTTTTCAAGACCTGAATATCGCCATCTGCCTCCATGTAGAGCCAAAAACCGCCTATTGGATCGAAGCCCTTTTAGCCGGCGGCGCCAGGCATATTTTCCTTGTAGGCTGCCTGGGTACTACCAAGCCGGATACCGCCGCTTTTTTGGCGGCCAAAGAACAGGTTACCGTCCTGGCCAAAGAAAAAGATACCATGGAGGACCATCAGCGCTATCTGGAAATGGTCATGAGCGAAAAGCCTCAGCTATTTCTGGACAACGGCGCCAGTCTGATCCTGGCCTACCACCAGCGGCAACGGGATTGGCTGCCTTTGGGCGCCAATGAGGAAACCCGTACCGGCCGCTTGTTGATTGACGATTCCGGTTATAGCCTTAAGTTTCCCGTTATTGTCATTGATGATTCCCCTTTAAAAAAGTTGCTGGAAAATGCCGTAGGCGTCGGCCAATCTGTGGTGGACGGGCTGATGCGTTCCACCAGCCTGCTTTTGGGCGGCAAACGCATTCTGGTCATCGGCTACGGCTACTGCGGCAGCGGCACCGCCGGCAAGCTGCGGGCCATGGGCGCCCACACCAGTGTCTACGATATCGACCCCGTCTATCTGCTGAAAGCCAAGGCTGACGGCCACCGGGTCAGCGAAGAACTGCCCGCTCTGATTGCCGAAGCCGATATCATCATTACCTTAACCGGCCGCTTCAATATCCTGACAGCAGAGCATATTCCTCATTTTAAGGACGGCGTCATTCTGGCCAATGCCGGCCACTTCGGCTTCGAGATCGACGTCCCCGGCCTTACGGCCCGGGCTGCCTCTATTGAGACCGTAGGCAAGGGCAAGCAAATGCTGACTTTCCAGGATAAGCGCGTCTTCTTATTGGAAGAGGCCAATCCTCTCAACTTGTCTGCCGGCGACGGCAACCCCATTGAGATCATGGATTTAGGCCTTTCCCTTCAGGCTTTATGCGGCGCCCGTATCGCTACGGACCGCAGCCAACTGATAACCGGCGTCCAGCCGGTGCCCCGGGATATCGATTGCCTGGTCAGCCGCCAAATGATCAATAGCTAATTTTGCCGCTATAGCAACGGAGGCCCGCATGAACCTTAGGTTTTGCGAGCCTCCTTCTTTTTTTCTATATTTTTTGATTGGTTTTGAGCCCCTCCAGCAGCAGTTTAAAATGAGCCGTTGCCTGCTCCTTAAGGTCAAAGCCGGGATAGCGGATACACCATTCGTAACTGACACCCCGGATGGCCATGACCAGGTGCCGGGCAATTTCATCCACCGGCAGGCTGTTTTTAAATTTCCCCTGACGGATTCCTTTATTCAATACATCTTGAAATAATAGATAAAATTCCCGGCCATAGCCCTTGACCGCTTCAGTGTCCACGGTTCCTGCCAACAGCATCTGATAAACCTTTTTCATATTTTCATAGCCGATTGTGCCGGTGAGCACATCGGCTATTTTTGCAATTAGGGCGAGGAACACCTCGTCAGCAGGCATATGGTCCGGAAGCGCTTCCAAAAAAGACTTATAATCCATATCGGCTTGAGCGGCGTAATCGGCAATGATCAGAGCAATAAGCGCATCCTTCGATTCAAAGTGCACATAGAAGGCGCCTTTGGTGATACCGGCGGCATCGGTAATATCCTCAACTCCTACAGAGGCAAAGTCCTTTTCTATAAAAAGACTCCGGGCACTATCATATAGTTTTTTTCTGGTTTCCGCCGCCTGCTCCTTTTTCTTGTTTGGCTTTTTTATTCTCATTCGCTTGTCCCTCCTATTGAACTCTTTTTCTGGGTATAGTACAATATTATATAATAGTAACCCCGGTTAGTGAATGCGGTTAATAATCCCGGTTGCCCTATTTGCACTATAACACCCGCAAGCTCTAAATTCAAGTTACTGTAGGGATAATGCCGGCCAAGGCTACAAGCCGCTTAAAGAACGGAGGGAAAAATATGAGTAAAAACAAAAGGTTGAAAAAGCTCACGTCCTTAATACTATCTATGGCAATGATTATAGGCGTACTGCCTGGTGCACTGGCAGCTCAAGAATTACCAACAGAAAAACATCCGGCATTTCATGAAACCGGGCCGGCGCCGCTGGAAATGCAGTCCGACTTGCTGGGCTCAGGCGCCGCCTCATTTGTTCTGAAAAACCTGGCTGCCGGCGCCTTGACCTCCCTTGGAGAATATGGCATGGATCAAGCCCTGGAGGCAATATTCGGCCCGCAAACCGGCGAGGTCATCCTCGCTTTCGAAGAAATTAAAGATGAAATCCGGGGGCTCAAGGCTCAGATTGAAAACCTCAGCGCCAAGCTGGATCTGGTCTCCCTGAAAAATGACCTGAACACCTACGCTGCCTTCATGAACAACTACTCCGGCGTATACGAAAAATTCTGTGTCAGCCGTGATTATTATGCCAAGGACGCCAAGCAGACAAAGCTTTTCCTGACCAATCTCTATTCCGTCAAGGATCTCAACTATCTGGTGGAGGGTAAAAGCGTCATCGGCGCCACTTTGGCTCTGGGCAACCGTCTGACCATGCCCTTTGCGGGAAATTACAATGCTTTTGGCGCCTTTGACAAGCTGGATCGGTTTACCCACCGTTGGGAACATCAGGGCTATGCCCAAAGGAAGGCTTTCAGGAACAGCGCTATCTATACTTATGCCCTGTTTTCTTCCATGAGCCAACTGGCCTGCCAAACAGTCATTGACAGTAATCCCGGCAATGATGAAAATTCCATAAACCTGCGGCTGGAGGCCGCAGGCTGGCTCCAGCTCCTCAAGGAAAATGCCGTGAAGGTCAACGAAATGAACCAGCGCTGCTCCGTCATCGAGCACCCCGACTTACGCATCTACCGGGATACTAAAAAGGGGACCGACCTTTATGTGTTCTATAAAAAAGTAGAAAAAAGCTATATGTACACCCCAAAGGACCCTGAATGGGGTTGGTATACCTCCAAATGGAGTTCTTTTTATTCGGAAAAGCTGATCTTCCCTATGGCCAGAACCCTGAAATTCAATGAAAATGACGACGGTCCCCACAGCACGTTATTCCATTCTCAGCAACCCGCTATAACGATGTATCAAGCGATCTACAAGGACTACCAGGCGGATAACGGAGGCAAAGCGGTAGACCTGCATGATATATTTTTCGGCGCAAACAACGGCGCCTTTACCCGCCCCGCCGGTGTGCCGGCAAAGGCAAGCTTTGCCACCCACGTGTACCGGTGGCAGGAGTCGCCTTACCGGGCGCCGCGATGCACCTGGACGGCTACTGTGGTCAACCATCAGGCTCAGACCCAAAGCCTCACTTTGATCGATGCCCAGTTTCATCCAAATCGCGATTTGTATACGGTCAACAGCCATCTTGACGCCTCCTTTTACAGCCCCATATATTATTACGGTGCGGTAGCCCAGGGAAAGCTGATGCTGCCGCCGGAAGAGGAATCGGTCCCCGAACCTGCCGACAGGATCAGCGGCATGGCCGGCTTCTATGAGCTGCCCTATGCCGGGACGGTTACCCTTTCGGTGGCGGAGAAAACCGGCTATACCTGTCAGTGGCATGTGAATACCGGCCACGGCAGCGTCTATGAAGCTATTTATGGCGAAACCGGCACCAGTTATACCCTCCCTGTCCTGGCTGCCCATATGAACGGTTATCAGTATGTCTGTACCTTTAGTAAAGATGAGCCCCCGGCAGATCCTTCGGCAGATCCCTGGTCAGACTATTCCTATACCGCTCCCTCTACTCTCCGATTGGTTGGTGATGATGTGGCTGTTCCTGATATAGTCCATGAAGTAAGCAATGCCGCTGAGCTGGAAGCCGCCCTGGAGCGGGTAAGCGCAGGAGACTGGAGTGGCCATACTTTAAAGCTGGCGGCGGCCATCCGCTATCCCCTGCCCATTACACTCTTTGACCGCTCCCTTATCATTGATTTAAACGGATATAATCTGACGGTAGCACCTGAAGCAACGGCTGATCCCAACATTGACCCCCTGGGCAGCGCACCGGCCATTGCCGCTGTTTATGCGGGCAGCAACAGCTCTTTGGCGGTTATCGGCAGCACAGCAGAAGGCGCTTTGAATGTAGTGGCAGGCCAGGGTATAGCCTACGGCATTTATGCCACGGAAGAAAGCGCTGTCCAGGTAAGCGCCGTTGCAGCAGGGGGCGGCGGCACTGCCGTCCAGGTGTCAAATAACGGTCAGGCGATGATAACAGGCGATTTGCAGGCGAATGGGCAGCAGGCCCTGGGCGCAAGTTGTGTTGACGGCGGCAGCATCAGTATCAAGGGCGGGGCAACCATAGCCGGAGCCGGTTCTGCCGCAGCTTATATTGCCTCTTCCAACAATATGAGCTCCGGAATCAGCATCGGCGGCAATGTGACGGTCTCCGGCCCGGGCAGCCGGGGAGCTTATCTGGATGGAGAAAACACAGCCCTTACAGTAGGCGGCAGCGTTAATGTAATTGGCGGCAGCGGAATTGCCGCCGGTCAGGGTAAAGCGGCTATCCATGGCGGGATCAGCGCTGCCGGCTATGCTGTAAATGCCTGGGATAGGGCCTCTGTTTATGTACGCGGGAACATCCTTGCCGCAGGCGGAGAGACCGTGGCTGTATCGTCTTACGGAGCAGGCTTGCAGATAGACGGCAATGTGACTGCTTCAGGGCGGAACAGCACAGGAATTCTGGCAGAATCATGGACGCTTGCAGAGCCGGCTCTAGGCACCCAGGCTACTGTTGGCGGCACCATCAGCGCTCCCATTCCCCTGCGCATCGGAAACCGTCCGGCAGCGGAAAACCAGCACGGCGAACTGCCGGCCAAGCCCGGCTATTACACATTTACAGACGGCACAAACACAGTATGGGCAAAGCCCGGCTCTTTTGTATTCCTTACAGGCGATAGCTCCGATAAGGGCGATGATGGCGGCTCTTCCCCCGGCGGTAATACGCCGGCTGCCGCTATAGGGGCAACCAGCCCCGGCCAGCCGGCAACGGCAACGGTTTTGATTGCAGCCCAAACTGCAACCAGAGACACAGCAGGTTCAACAGGAAGTATGGCAATTGCATCCGTTCCCGATCAAGCCGTCAATGATGCCATTGCCAAAGCCCGGGCAGAAGCCGGCCTGGCGGGTAAAACTGCAGAAGGCATTGCTTTGGCGCTGAATATCACTATGCCGGCGGGTGCAACCTCCCTGACAACAACCCTAAGCCAAAAGGCCTTAATCGATTTGATCAATGCCCAAGTAACCAGCCTCCGCATCAACGGAGGACCGGTAGCCTTAAGCTTTGATTTAAACGCTCTCAGAGAGATCCGGGAGCAGAGCGATGGCAATATCAGCATCACCATAACCCCGGCCACAGGGCTTACCCCCCAGTCTCAGTCTCTCATCGGAAACAGGCCGGCCTATGCCATCACCATCAGCAGCCCTGGAGAGGGTAGCCACACCAATGTAAGCAGCCTTGGCGACGGTCAGGCAACCCTGGCCATCCCTTATATTCCTTCAGGAAATGAGGCCGCAGGCTATCTGTTTGGCGTATATGTGAATGACAACGGTGATGCAGCTCCCATTCCCGGCTCCGCCTATGATCCCGGCAGCAGGAACATTCTCATCCCCGCCAGCCATTTCTCTGTCTACGGCGTAGGCTACATCCCTCCGGCGGCAAAGTTCATTGATATCGGCAGCCACTGGGCAAAGGATTCCATTGACTATACGGTAGGACGGGGCCTCCTTGCCGGCACATCCGGCAACACCTTCACTCCTGATCTTCCGGTGACTCTCGGCATGCTGGCGGCAGTTCTGGGCCGGCTGGCCCAGGTAGATATCAGCCTCTACACCGGCGACAGCTTCCCTGATCTCGAAGAGGGCAATGCTTTTCGCCTCTACATAGAATGGGCTTCCGCGAAAGGCATTGTCCAAAGCAGCAGCCCAGGCATCAACGCCAGCCTGCTCTCGCCTGACCGCAGCGTCAGCCGGGAGGAAACCGCTCTGATTCTACAGAACTTCGCCCAGGCCGCCGGCTACAAACTGCCTGTACTTTACCAGACCGCTGCCTACGCTGACGAAAGTAGTATAGGCAGCATTTATCAAGAAGCAGTCAAGACTATGCAGCAGGCCGGCCTCATGATGGGCCAACAGGCCAACAGCTTCAACCCCAAGGCCCAGGTCACCCGGGCAGAGGTGGCAGCTATACTCCACCGCTACATTAAGTTAACCATCGATCCTGCCACCGCCCAGGGCTGGGCCCTGCAGGACGACGGCCGGTATTTCTAAAAAGCGTTCATTCAGCTTTCACAAGCTCTTCACGCGTCTTTCCTTCTGCCGTCATAAATTTGGTATACAATGGCGTTGTAGTCAGCAGTAAAAAAAACGGTAAAGAAAAGGAGTGATCGTGATGAACAAGAAAAGTGGACTGGCTGCTGTGCTGGTTTTAGGGATTATGGCAGGGGGCGGCGGCGGGGCTTACGCTGCCTCCGAAGCGGCGGCAGATACAAAGCCTGCTGTCACCCAACAGCAATACAGCCGGGAAATAACAGGAAATAGGAAGCAGGCTTTACCCGATCTGGATGAGTTGATTTCTGCCGGCGCTATCGACCAGGCAACCGTTGACCGGCTCACCGAGTTCATGAAGCAGCAAGCTGCCGATCATAAGGCGGAAATGGACCAGGTGAAAGCCATGACCGCCGAAGAACGGCAAGCATATTTTAAAAGTAACAAGGATGCGAGAAAGGCCGGTTTCTTAGCCGAAGCAGTAGAAGCCGGCATCATTACCCAAGCCCAGGCAGAGGCCATTCAAAAACTGTTGCCTCAAAAGCCGGATGTTGGCGGCAAAGGGATGGCTGTTCACCGGCAGGAAAAATCCTTTGATTTAAGCAAACAAATTTCTGACGGCGCCATCGATCAGGCAACTGCCGACCGGCTTACCGAGTTTATGAAGCAGCAAGCTGCCAGCCGCAAGACGGAAATGGACGAGATAAAAGCTATGACCGCCGAAGAACGGCAGACACATTTTAAAAGTAACAAGGATGCGGGAAAAGCCGGTTTCTTGTCTGAGGCCGTAGAAGCCGGCATTATCACCCAGGCCCAAGCAGAGGCCATTCAAGAAGGCATGAAAAAACCTGACTCTAAGCCCCTTACATAGAACATAACAGAAATCCTGGCTGCAAAAGCCTTGATTGCAATGCCTTGGCTGCGGAACCCCCTGACTGCAAAGCCTTGATTGCAGAAACCTTGACTGAAAAACTCAGCGAACTTAAAAAACCCCTTGCTATTCTGATCAACACTCAGAGTAGCAAGGGGTTTTGTTATGATTTTATTTTTTTTTTATATTTTTCAAATGCTCTCTTCCAGCATATATGCCGTCTTTTCCAAAAAAGCTAAACGGGTTTTGCCGCTTTCCAACAGCTTATAGCTATGGTAGATGAGCATTTCTCCTGTTGCCGCCGGATAGCTGGCTTTTTTCAGCTTCTCCATCATTTTAACGGGATCGCCTATCATAAGGGATAAGCTCTTGATTTGCCTGCGGATAACCTCCAGCAGAAACTTATTTTCCTTCTTTTCTTCTTCCATAGCCTTGCCCCCGCCAACTTTAACGGCCGAGGCTGCCTCTGCCGCCGGAATATCTGCCGGCATATGGGGAAACAACTGACGAACCATGCCTTTTGGAGACAGCCAGGTGACTTGGGGATTAAAATCAGGGCAGCCTTGCGCTTCTGTCCAGGCATAAGCTGCCTCAGCGCTTACCGGCTGGATATCAAAAGCAAACAAAACCCGGCAATAGCGATCCGGAAAGTCGGCGGCGGCTTCCTCGGACCATAAAGGCCCCGGTGCATAGCGTACTGCAGTCCACTCCCCGCTTTCTACCAGGGACAGCCGGGGATCCTCGTCATAGCACACCGGCACATATACGGCAGTGTCCTGAGGCGAATGCAGCCAGGCTGCCCGGCAGGAATCCCGGTCCACAATAAAAGGCCCTTCGCCGAGAATCTCCAGATCATTGGTGGTATGAAGAACTCTCTTCGTAAATTCAAAAATATCCTCAGTCAAGGCTTGCGCCCCTCTGCCTGCTGACAAATCCAGAATACAGGCTTGGCGGCAGGAATCCAGTCGGTTTAGCTGATTAGGGGTCTTGATATCACTGCCGATACCCACAGCTTTTACCTGTATCCCCTCCTGCCTGGCTTGCCGGCCGGCGGCCACCAGCAATCTTTTTGCTCCCCAACTGCCCTCAGCTTCCCTGCCCTGGCGCTGGTAGTAATCGATCAGACAAGTCTGGGGCAGCTTGTAGCCTCTGATATTGCTCTGAGGAAATACCGTATCCAATGGCAGCCCGCCGGACCAAAAATAACCCTTCAAGTCATTTCTCTGCTGAAAATCAGGGACGTCCGGTACCCGGATCACTTGAGCATCATTGTTAATACCGTCATAATTATGCCATTCACCCGCAAAAGGATTGATCACCAGATCATCGGTAAGGCTGCGGAAAAACGCCAAACTGCGGCTGGCTGTCCGCAGCTTCAGTTCCATCTTCTGGCTTTCACTGCTAAAGCTATCCTCCTGCAGACTGGGATTCATGCCGCTGAGAATCATATCCTCCCTGGCTACCGGCATTCTCAGGTCACCGGCAACCAGCCAAAGCCCTTTCACTTCCCGGACAAATTCCGCCTCTTCCAGCCTCGCCTCCACAGCCGCCTGATGGTAATAGCTGTGGAATGTGGAGGAGGTATTGCATTCGCCGTCGGTGATAAAAACCACCATTTTGTGGGCATTGGCAGGAGCCCCTTTCAAAAGACGGCTGGCCAGCAACAACCCGCTTTCCCCATTGGTGTTTTCGAAACGGCTGACATTGCGGACCATTTCCCTGAATTCCTGAGGATCTTTATAAAAGAACAAGGCTTTATCTTCCACCGTCCCAAATTTGGCAAAGGCTGCCGCCGCTTCTCTGGGATCGTCACTATTGGCGCCGATATAATGATCCTGCACTTTTTCCAGGCCGCCGGCAGAAATCCAACAGGGATGGGGATTCAGTAAACCTTTCACCTCGTCTTTGCCTGCTGCGGCGGCAGAGACGTGAACCCTGGCCCCATTGCCGAAAGAAACCAAAGCATAATTTTTTTCTAAAAAAGCATATGGGGAGGAGGACAGTTTTTCTAAATATTCTTCCACAGCCTCCTGAACAACCTGAAACCTGGCGGTACCTTTACCGCTGCCTTCCCTGAAAGCCATAGAGGGGGTAGCATCCAGAACAAAAACAATATACAAGGGAGCCGACTGATATACGGATTCCCCCTCTACTTCCAGGGTCACCGTATATTTGAGGGGCTCCCTGTTTTTCGGTTTTATGGATTTTGCAATAGTTAACGGCATGTCGATCCTCCCTTTCCGGTTATATCAATTACCCCACTATATGCCGGCAAGGGAAAGAGTGTTAACAAGAGTTAAGTTTTTTTAATCCGCTGCTCTGTTATCGTATAGTGTAAATTTGGTCTACCCCTGAAGCTCTGTAAGATTAACTAATTGAATGATCAATGCCTGGGTTTCCAACCGGCAGCAAAGCTCGGAGCAGAGCGTTCATCTCATCAAATTTCTTCGCACGAATTTGTATGCGTTTACCAAGGCGAACTGCGAGACTGAAAGCAAAATCCTTGCATGCAGCCTCATCGTATAATTGAATAGTACTTAGGTGCATTACTTCAATCCCGTGCCTATCAAGAATTGCAGATCGTATGGCATCTTTGCCTTGCTCTGCCGGGCGGCTGTGAAAAGCGAAGCTTTCGTACTCTACGGCTAATTTTGCTGATTTATAATATAGGTCGGCAAAGCAGCATTTTTGTCCAAGACGCTTTCTTGCTTCGTCATTGAGTCTGATCTCTTGGTTGAAGACGCCTCCATTAAGACCGTAGCCCCCTAAAGCATTGGGCAAAGTCAAAATCATATAGACCAGCGATTCCATGACCGATGCAGAACCATTCTCTATATATTTTACCGCTCGTAATGCGTTTACATGTCCATAGTGGCCCGGGGTTTTTGCAAGAAAGGCCGCAAGTTTTCTTTTTGTCGTAATTGCCTGGGAGGCTTTGCCCGGTGGGTGGGAACAAAGCTGCAAACCAAGCAAAATCAGCCTACGGATATCTAATTTTCCGGCAAGCTGAAGAAAGACCAATTCAGGGGAAGCAATCAGCTTACCGTTTACCGGTACCACTGCACCGCCAGGCAGAGTGATTTCGCAGGAATGAATTATTTGATTCTCCCCTTGTTTCATTCGCCTTTCACCCCGGGATTGAGAAACAGTAAGATGAACCGCTTCCGTCTTAGCAATCTCAGAACCGAGTATAACTTCAATATATGGGACTGCCCAATATTTTGCCGCAGAAAAATGACTCAAATACTGTTTCATATAAAAATTATACTATAGTACGAGAAAAAATCAAGAAAATTATCCCATATAATATAATTTTATCCAATTTATGAGGTGAACGGGCTTGCCAACAAAAGCTTGGGTAAAGTTTTTCGCCTTTCCTGACTGGATTTAGCTTAGTTAGTTAGCAACTTTGGATTTTACCTGTTTTTCGTTTCCAGATGCACAAAAATCGAGGTTGTGCGATGATTTTTCCATCTAGCGCCCTCTTTTGGGGGATAGTTTGCTCAAAAATCGAGGTTGTATATCAATTTTTCCCTCGAATTACTAAAATACACCCTATATTTTCCACACAAGTTCAATTTTTGTGCAGTTACCTCCAAAATCTAAGCCAAATTAGGTGCAAACCGTAACACAAGTTCAATTTTTGTGCAGTTGACCGCAAAAAACCGCTGATTGCTTCCGCTCCTGCCATCGCTGCCGCTGCTGCCGCCGCCGTCACTGCCGTCACCGCCGGCCGGCCATTTATCCTTTAGCCGCGCCGGTACCGGTGGAGCCAAAACCGCCGCTGCCCCGCTCCGTATCCTCCAGGCTATCCGCCAATATAAGCTCCGTAGGCCAAACCCGGCCGATCACCATCTGGGCTATCTTCATGCCTTTTTTGACCTCGAAGTCTTGTTTGCCGTGATTGATCATGATTACCCCAATCTCTCCCCGATAGCCGGCGTCAATAGTCCCCGGCGTATTGAGCAGCGTAATCTGGTTTTTCAGCGCCAGACCGCTTCTGGGCCTGATCTGAGCTTCCGTCATGGGCGGCAGGCCCAGGGCAATGCCCGTAGGCACCAGCCGGCTTTCTCCCGGTGGAATCACTACCCCTTCCTGGGCAAATAAATCATAGCCCGCATCATCCTCATGGGCCTTTTCCGGCAGTATGGCGTCTTCCTTTAATTTTAGCACTCTAATATTGAATCTCTCCATGGCTATCCTTACCTTTTCTTTCTGCACATTTGCTCTTCTTGATGCACATTTGCTCTTCTTGCTGCACATTTGCTCTTCTTGCTGCACATTTGCTTTTTCTTTCTGTAAGTTTGCCTTTTATTCTATCATCATTTTTTTTTAATAGCCAGGAGATAAACCCCTGCCATTATAAGATTTATGGTATAATAAGAAAATATGTCAGTGCTGTAAAACACCGCATCTCTTGCAGGTGCATGGATGAATAAATAAAGGAAGGACGAAGCGCTATATGGAGCTATACCCCAAAACCGTTGCCGATATTTTTGGCTCCCTAGTTTTTGACGACAATTCCATGAGGGAGCGTTTGCCCAAGCATATCTACAGTTCTCTCCAAAAAACCCGCCGCTTGGGCCTGCCCCTGGAGCCGGAGGTAGCCGATGTAGTGGCAAACGCCATGAAGGACTGGGCTCTGGAAAAGGGCGCTACCCATTATACTCACTGGTTCCAGCCCATGACCAATGTGACTGCCGAAAAGCATGACGCCTTTATCAGCCAGGTAGAAGAAGGCAAAGTGGTGATGGAGTTTTCCGGCAAGGAGTTGATCAAAGGCGAGCCTGACGCTTCCTCATTTCCCGCCGGCGGTATGCGCAGCACCTTTGAGGCCCGGGGCTATACGGCCTGGGATCCCACTTCCTTTGCCTTTATCAAAGACAATACCCTCTGCATCCCTACGGCTTTCTGCTCTTACGGCGGACAAACCCTTGATAAAAAAACGCCCCTTTTGCGCTCCATGGAGGCGGTAAATATTCAGGCTCTGCGGATTTTGCGGCTTTTCGGCAATACTACCGCCACCCGGGTCAATACCACCATAGGGCCGGAGCAAGAGTATTTTCTCATCGACCGGGAGCTATATAATAAACGGAAAGACCTGCGCTTCACCGGCCGTACCCTTTTTGGCGCTTCCACGCCCAAAAACCAGGAAACTGCCGCCCACTATTTTGGGGCCATCCGTCCCCGGGTGGCGAAGTTTATGCGGGATCTGGACGAAGAGCTATGGAAATTGGGTATCACCGCCAAGACGGAGCATAATGAAACCGCTCCCGCCCAGCACGAATTAGCCCCTATTTTCACCAACGCCAACGTTGCTACAGATCACAACCAGCTCACCATGGAGTATTTGCGGAAAGTGGCCGAACGCCACGGCCTTACCTGTTTGCTTCATGAAAAACCTTTTGCCAATATTAACGGCTCCGGCAAGCACAATAACTGGTCATTAGCCACCGACGACGGCCAAAACCTGCTGGAGCCCGGAGACTCGCCGGCGGAAAACGCCCAGTTTCTCCTGTTCCTCTGCGCCATCATCAAAGCCGTAGACGACTACAGCGGCCTCTTGCGCACTTCTGTGGCCACCGCCGGCAACGACCACCGCCTGGGCGGCCATGAGGCTCCTCCTGCCATTATCTCTGTTTTCCTGGGTGATGAGCTGACAGAGGTGCTTCAATCCATCGAAACCGGCAGCGCCTGCAACGCCAAGAAAGGCGATTGCCTGGAAATCGGCGTTTCCAGCCTGCCCAAATTACCCAAGGATACCACGGACCGCAACCGGACTTCTCCTTTTGCCTTCACCGGCAATAAATTTGAATTCCGTATGACGGGCTCCAGCGCATCCATTGCCGGCGTCAATTTCGTCATGAACGCCATCATTGCTGAGACGCTGTGCCAGTTTGCTGACGAGCTGGAAAAGGCCTCCGATTTCCGGCAAAGCCTGCAGCAGCTCATCAAAGAAACCGTCATCCGCCACAAAAGAATCCTGTTCAACGGCAACAACTACTCCGAGGAGTGGCGGGAAGAAGCCAAAGGCCGGGGATTGCCCAATTATCCCTCGGCAGTGGATGCTCTGCCTCATTTTGTGGATCAGGAAAACATCGACGTCTTTGTCAAGCACAAAATCTTTACGGAAGAAGAACTGCGCTTCCGCCTGGATATTCTGCTGGATATCTACTCCCGTACTATTTCTGTGGAATCCTTAACCATGCTGGACATGGCCCGGCAAGAAATTCTGCCGGCGGCCCTGGCTTTTAGCAAAACGATCAGCGAAGGCCTTCAGAGCAAACAATCCACCGGCCTGGCTCTGGACCTCTCCTACGACAACGACCTGCTGATTAACATCTGCCGGGAAACGGGCCTGCTCTATTCGGCACTGGAGCGTCTGGAGGAAGCCCATCATAAAGCTGCCGCCATCCAGGAGCCCCTGTTGCAGGCTAAGGCCTGGCGGGAGCTGGTGATTCCTGCCATGGACGAAGTAAGAGCCCCGGCAGACCGGCTGGAAACCATGGTGGGCAAAGAATATTGGCCCTTCCCCACTTATGCGGACCTATTGTTCAGCGTTTAAGCCGCCCAGTCGCCGTGGTGATCATTCAAATCAAGGGCAACAGCAAAACAAAAGAACCAAACAAAGTATAAGAACGAAAAACCCTGCCTTCGACAGCAGGGTTTTCTTTTTCATCATAAAAAGATGCCTTTTATGACTTTTTGCAGAGTCATGCAAAGGCATCTTTTCTTCTTTTTTAGCCTAGAACTTTAGTCAACAATAGTAGTGATTTCCTCGTTACTGGTCTTGCTTTTACCCTGGATTTCCGGCACCGGACGCTGGCTGTTTTTGGGTTTTTTCTCGTCGGATTCCGGTCTTTTCATACCTTCTTTTGCCATGATATCATCTCCCTCTTTCTTATGATTCGGTCTGCCTTATTTTTTGCGAAAAGCCGGCGCTTTATACCTAACTGTCATTTAGATAAGAAAAAGTTGGAGAATTCATGGAGCATTAGCCGTCGCTGCACCCTCAAGAACAAAAATCCTGCCATTATAGCTGGCAGGATTTTTGTTTGCTTCCTATGTCGGTAATTCCCAAGAATTAGTTGACGGCTTTTGTACGTTTAAAGGCGTTGACAATCCATAATAAGACGACGGCGCCAACTACTGCTACGCCTAAGCTCCAAAGGTTAAATCCCGTTATGCCATAACCGCCGATCAGGTTCATTACCAGGCCGCCGAGAAAACCACCTATAATGCCTACCAAAATATTCATGCCGGCGCCCATTTCGTGATTTTTTCCGGTGATCATGCTGGCAATCCAGCCGGCCAGCGCCCCGATAACAATCCAACCAATAATACCCATGTTTTCACCTCCTCGCCGTTAATATTCCACGTTGCGCAGGAAATTATGACCGTTTATCATAAAAAAATAAAAATTTTTGATTTTAAAATGAAAAAAGCCGCCAAGATTGATATGTGCCAGCATATCAACCCTGGCGGCAGGGGAGAGGCGGGTAAGGTGACACTGAAAAAGTTGCCCCAGTCTCAGCCGGGTGTACAAAATTTGAAGTATTATGTGGTTCGCTTTGTTGAAATAGGTATTTCAATCCTACTTAGACACTAAATGCAGGTAAAGGGCGGTGCGCAAGGCGGCAAAACTTGAAATTCCGAGTAGTTAGCTGAGGCAAATACACATAATACCTCGTTTTTTGTACACACGGCTGGATGGGAAGTGACTTTTTCAGTGCCCTGATACCAAGGCGGCTTTTTCAGCTTCCTTCTGTTTTTTGCCAATTTTATGCCATGTTATACAGATGGCAAGCCACCTGATGATCCGGCGCCACCGGCACAAGCGGCGGCTTTTCGCTGCGGCAGCGCTCCATAAAGCGGGGGCAGCGGGCGCCGAAGGGGCAGCCCGCCGGCAGATCCAGCGGACTGGGTACATCGCCTTCCAAGGGAGCAATCGGCTTTGAAAAATTCATATCGATGGCAAATACAGAATCCAGCAAGGCCCTGGCGTAGGGATGGCAGGCTTTGTTCCACACCTGGTCGCCGGGCAGAATCTCCACCCCATTGCCCAAATACATTACCATTACCCGGTGGGAAAGGGATTGCACTAAGGCAAGATCATGGCAGACAAAGATCATGGAAAGCCGGCGTTGGCGCTGGATGTCTACCAATAGCCTGATGATCTGCTCCTGCACGGAAACATCCAAAGCCGAAGTAGCTTCGTCGCAAACCAGGATTGACGGATTCAAAGCCAGGGCCCGGGCAATGCCCAACCGCTGCCGCTGGCCTCCGCTCATGGAATGGGGGTAGCGCTGGGCATAGTCTTTAGGGAGCTGCACCAGCTCCAGCAATTGGGCTACCCGCTTATTGATTTCCTGGCGGGAAAGCTTTTCAAAATTGCGCAGAGGCTCACTGATGGCGTCGCCGGCCTTCATCCGGGGAAAAAAGGCGGCAGCCGGATCCTGAAACACCATCTGAATATGGCGGCGGCTTTGGCGCAGCTGTTCACCCTTCAGGCCGGTGACATCCTCGCCCCCCAGCAGCAACCTGCCGGCATCAGGTCTTTCCAACTGCGTAAGCAAGCGCAGGAGGGTGCTTTTGCCGCAGCCGCTTTCTCCCACAATGCCCAGGGTTTCCCCTTTGCCCAGCATGAGGTCCACCCCATTGCAGGCTGTCAAAATACGTCCTGCATCGGTGGCGTAGCGCCGGGTTAACTGCCTGCCTTCCAGCAGTATCTCAGACATAGCGCTTCCTCCTCATATCCGGCACCGCCTCCAGCAACCGGCGGGTATAATCATCCTTCGCCTGCTGCAGTATCTCTTCCCGGCAGCCGGATTCCACCACCCTGCCGCCGGTCATCACCAGTATACGGTCGGCCATATAGGCGGCTACCCCCAGGTTATGGGTAACAAGCAAAATAGAAGTACCGTATTGCTGCCGCAGCTCCAGCATCTGGCGTACAATTTGGGCTTGGGTAGTCACATCCAGGGCGCTGGTAGGCTCATCAGCCAGCAGCAGCTTTGGCTCAAATACCATGGCCATGGCAATGCCTGCCCGCTGGCGCATACCGCCGGAAAGCTGGAAGGGATAGGATTTCATAATATCCCCGCTATGGGGCAGTCCCATGCGTTCCAGCATCACCCGGCCCATTTCCCAGGCCTCTTTTTTTGCCATAGGCCGGTGAGTGCGAATATACTCCACAAACTGGCTGCCGATGGTGCGGATTGGGTTCAGCATGGCACCGGAATCCTGAAAAATCATGGATATCCGCTGGCCCCGCAAATTACGCCATTCTTCACCGGATAGCTGCAACAGCGACAGGCCCTGAAACAAAATGTCGCCCTGTATCACTTTGCCGCCGCCGGGCAAAAGGCCGATAGCGCTGCGAATGGCGGTGGTCTTGCCGCTGCCGCTTTCCCCCACCAGGGCAACAATTTCACCGGCCTTTACTTCCAGATTAAAGCCGGAAAGAGCCGGCGCTCCATCGCCGTAGGCAACAGATACGTTCTGGTAACAAAGCATAATGGTTACTCCGCAGGCTTAATATCGGTGGTCAGCCAGTAATAGTCCATAGTGGCGATTTCCGCCCCCCTGACCTTTTGGGCATTGCTGATCATGCGGCTATTGTAGTAGCCATAAACGATGTTGGAAGCATCGTCAATCAGAATCTGCTGCAGCCGGGTAATCAACTCCGTCCTGCGGCCGCTGTCCAGCTCCGCCATCAGCTCCTCATAAACAGCATCGTACTCCGGGTTGGCATAAAAGCCGTAGCTGGCGGAGTGTCCCGAGTACCAGTTGCCTAAAAACTCCACAGGGTCCCCGGTACTAACAGTCAAGGCGTTTGATGTAATCATGTCGAATTCTCCGGCATTCTGCAAAGCCAAAGCCGTATCATAGTCCCGGATATTGACGTTTACCTTGATGCCGATTTCACTCAGCTGCAAAGCTACCGCCTCCGCAAATTCGTTGAGATTACGGCTGCTAAAGGCTACGGAGTTTAACTCAATATTCTTGCCCTCAAGCTCCCGCCAGCCGTCGCCATTGCTATCAACAATCCCGGCTTCATCCAGCAAAGCAATGGCCTTTTCCTTATTGTAAGGGAAAGGATCAGTGAGTTTATCGTAATTATAGGTAAGGGAAGAAGGAAGCACCGAGATGCCGGGCGTATACATCCCCGCTACCGTCACATTGCACATGGTGTCCCGGTCAATAGCCATAAGAATCCCTTGGCGCAGCGTTTCATTGCTCAGAACGCCCTTAAAATTCATGTAGGAATTACCGGTACGGACACCGGAGGCCGTAGAAATATAGTATTGTTCATCGGCAGCAAGCTTTTCCAGATCACTGGCCGTTGTAATGTTCTCCACCAGGTCCACATCGCCGCTTTGCAGGGCCATAGCCTTAGTGGAGCTGTCATTAATGAAAAGAATAGTAACGCTTTCATAAGGAACCTCACCGTTCCAGTAATGTTCGTTGCGCTCCAGGTCCATGCTGATGCTGCCTTCAACCTTTTTCACTTTGTAGGGGCCGGTGCCGATAATCTCCTGGTCTGCCACAGAAGTGTCGATAATAGAAAAATAAGGGTAAGCAAGAATACCGGGAATATTGGAGTTGGGTTTATCGCAAACAAGGGTTACCGTACCCTCTTGGTCATCGGCAGCAATAGAGGCGTAAGTGAGGTAGCCGTCGGGTCTGGAGTTGCCGGCGCCTCCTTGGGAAGCGTCGGTTTGGGCATACAGCCGCTCAATAGAAGCCATAACGGCAGAGGCTGTCACATCGTTGCCGTTGGAAAACTTCACGCCCCCCCGAATATGCAAGGTCCAGGTTTTGTAGTCCTCTGAAACAGTATAGTCGTCGCAAATATTAGGCTGGGCTACTACCTGATCGGAAAATTTAAACAAGCACTCGGTAATGCCATAGCGGATACCGCACCAACTGGAGTTAACATTGGTGGCCGGGTCCAAGGAATCGGAATAATTATAGCAGCCAAAGTTCAAATGGGCTTCTTTACCTGTCCCGCCCTCACTTTGAGCAGCTTGACTGCCGCAGCCGCCGAGCACGCTAAATCCAAGGAAAACAGCCATCATCAACCCCATAACTTTTAAAAATCTCTTCATCATCCCTACGCTCCTTTTATTCTTTTGGAATACTTGATTGCTTCCTTGAGGGTCCAACAAATCCCGCAGGCTATCGCCCAGGAGATTGAAAGCCACAACAGTGATAAAGATAGCCAGGCCGGGAAAAATCATCAGCCAGGGGGCGGATTCCATATAAGCCCGGCCCTCATTGAGCATATAACCCCACTCAATGGAGGTGGATTGGGCGCCTAAGCCCAGGAAGGAGAAAGCGGCCAGCTCCAGCATCATGCCGCCCATATCCGTTGCCGCCGTAATTACCAAAGTCGGCAGAACCGAGGGCAGCATATAACGCCACAGCATATGCCGGGTTCTGGTTCCCGACATAACAGCCGCCAGAACGTAATCCTGATGCTTAATTTTCAATACCAGGCTGCGGGCCAGCCGGGCATACTTTGTCCAGCTAACCATGGTAATGGCTATAACCGCATTGGTGATGCTGGGGCCCATAATGCCGGCAATGGCGATAGCCAGGGCCATACCGGGAAAAGAGACCATCATATCGGAGACGCGCATAATTAACGTATCGGCAATGCCTCCCAAGTAGCCGGCTACAATGCCCAGACTGCCGCCCAAGACAAGAATGCACAGCACCAATACCAAAGTGGCCGATAAAGAGGTGCGGGCCCCATAAATAACCCGGGAAAATAAATCCCTGCCCATGCGGTCTGTGCCAAACCAGTGTTCGCCGCCAGGTCCTTGGGTGGCGTCTGTCAGCACGGCCCTTCCCGGATCATGGGTGGCAATGTAAGGAGCAAAAACTGCTATTGCCACAATACAGAAGACAAAAATCAGGAAAAAAAGGAATTGCCGTTTTTTCTGAATCATCGGCATGCTAAACCCCCTTCCTGAGACGGGGATCTAAAAAGCTGTAAGAGATGTCCACAGCTAAATTCACCAGCATATAAATGAGGGCCACCCACAGAATATAGCCCTGAATCAGCGGATAATCCATAGCGATAATAGCGGCAATGGCTAAACTTCCTAAAGCAGGATAGGAAAAAATCACTTCCACCACTGCCGTCCCGCCCAAAAGAGAGCCTAAGGATAAGCCCAGCATGGTAAGCAGAGGCAGCATGGCGTTGGGAATCACATGGCGCCACAAAACCGTGGACTCAGAAAGGCCCCGGGCCAAGGCTCCCGAGACGTAATCCTGGTTCATCTCCTCCAAAATAGCCGCCCGCACCTGCCGGGCATATTTTCCCGCCATAGCAAAGGCCAGAGTGAAAGCGGGCAAGATCATTTTTTTAAAGCCCATGCCCACGGCAACCACCGGCAGCAGTTTCAGCTTTACCCCGATTAAATACAGCAAGAGTAAACCCACCCAGAAGTTGGGCATAGAAATGCCCAAAAATGTGCCGCTGCGCATAACGTAATCAATGGGCCGGTTTTGGTAGAGGGCAGAGATCACGCCTGTGGGAACGGCCATCACCACCATCATGGCCAAAGATAGAAAAGCAAGATACAGCGTAGGCCACACCCTTGACGCCAACATCTGGGCTACGGGCTTGCCCTGGGAGTAGGAGATGCCGAAATCCCCCTGCAAGCAGTTTTTCAGCCAGCTGGCGTATTGCATCAGAAAAGGCCGGTTAAGCCCCATCTCCTCCCGGATTTCCGCCATTACCTCCTCGGAGGGGATGTTGCCGCTGACGGCAAACATGGCCCGCACCGGATCACCGGGAGCCAAATAGACCAGCAAAAAGCTCATGAAGCTGATGCCCAGCAAAACAATGATAATTTGAGTTAATCGTTTGGCAAGCTGTCTTTTCATCTACCCACCCCGTATTTTTAGTTGCTGTCGGATGCGGTTAAAACGCAAAATGGAATATAAAAAAGTGTGCCAATCTGGAAAATCCAAATTGACACACCCGTTTTTGTGTGTACAGCACAACTGCTTCCCCTGCAGTGCGCTAAAATGACGGAAAGTGTAAGTCTCCTGACTTGCGTTAGGGAGGCTAATGCCTCCTGCGCCTGTATCCTACCTTCCCATGATGCTAACGCTTCACAGTGGCGGACTTTCGTCCAGACAGCGGTCCTTCGCTGCTTCGGTACAGCCTCACGCTTACAGTGCCGGTAACGCGGGGATTCTCACCCCATTCCATTTACGCCTCGGCCCTCAACAATACTGCGGGAACCGGAACGACAACTTCCCCTTTTATTTTGCTCAATGATCCAAATTATCAGAAAATCCTTTAAGTAGAATATCACAGAATCTTGACTAAGCCAAGCAAAAATTTTGTTCTGGTTTGGTAAAATTTAATGATTTGTCTGGACTTAACGCCGTCATATCTTGCGGCCATAAGGCATTCCATAAAAGAAAGTTGGACTCCCCCGGGCTTCGAAAGGAGCAAGCAAAGTGAAGGCTTATTCGGGCCAGTGAAAAACGAAATGTTCTATAACCAAGATTGGGCAGGAGTAAGCATTGAGGAGTTCATCCATACGCCTAATACCTATCTCGTCTGGTACAATGAAGAACGAATTAAAACGTCTTTAGGATACATGAGCCCTAAGGAGTATCCTGAGTTCCCGCAGAATTAAACCATACAATCCTAGAACCCTTGATCAATAAGGGTTAATCAGATTCTTATCCCAAAAGCTGTATAGTATAATACTCTCTACCTTGGCGTAAGGGCCAGGGGCCGGCAGACAAAATTGCAGGCTTAAAGTAGATCGTTTCTCTATGGCCTATCCCTAATGGAAAGAAATGGGCAGACCCCCACCGGCAGGGGGTGGTTGGCTTATTGAAGGCCCCCCTCTGTGCAAAATTGCAAGTTTGTCTTCGTCTAGAGACCCTTATCAGCGAGAATGTTAGAAAGCTTAAGCATTTTTTGCAGTTTGGTGGTGAATTGATTTCTGCCAGGGCACTAGATACAGCCAAAGCATACATTTCTACTTATTTTTTGAGCCGCCATAACTCTAAGGGGTGTCTACAAACCTGCATTTTTGCTCAACTGGCGCCTTTATTGGATACAAACCTGCATTTTTGCACATAAAATGTCCGCACCACCAGAGGACAAAGCCTGCAGACCGGGCAAAAGCGAATTCCGAGTCAAGCTTGGTACGACAAACCTGATTATTGACTTTTTTCGCTGTATGGTGTAATTTTGCGGGAAGTTAGGTACTCATAGACAGAGTCTCGGATTGGCCCTTTAGCCAGTCCAAGAAAATGTCCGCACCCCCCACGCAAAAAGGACGCCTCAACAAGAGACGTCCTTTTTATAAGAGCGGAAGACGAGATTCGAACTCGCGACCCTCGCCTTGGCAAGGCGATGCTCTACCACTGAGCCACTTCCGCAGATCACCGCCTGGTTTAGCCGGAAGCTAGTCCCTGACGACAAAATGTATTATAGCATAAAGTATAGCCGGCTGACAAGAGGATTTTTCGCTATTTATTCTATTTATTCTTTTTGCCCAATTTGTTTTCCGTGCCTGCCAGAATCCTCTTAATATTGCTTTCATGCTTCCAGAGAACTAAGGCAACGGCACATACGCCAAAGAGAATAATCGGGACAGGGGGCTGGAAAAACAACATACAGACAAGCAAGGTCACAGCCCCGGCAATAGAACCCAGGGAAACCATTCTGGTTATTAAGATAGCGAGGATAAATGCGGCAATCATGATGAGCAAGGCTTTAGGCAGCAAAACCAGTACCACGCCGGCGCCGGTGGCCACGCCTTTGCCGCCTTTGAAGCCAAAAAATACAGGAAAGCAATGGCCCAGCATAGCAAAAATACCGGCCACGCCGCCGCCGGCAACCCCGGCCAGGCTAAGACCTATCCAGGCTGCCAAGGCCCCTTTCAGCAAATCGGCCAGCAATACCAAAGCCCCCTGGAGCTTGCCTTGAGTACGCAGCACATTGGTAGCTCCGGCATTGCCGCTGCCTTCCTGGCGGATATCCCGGGAAGTGCCCAGCAATCTGGGAATGATGATGCCAAAGGACATGGAGCCCAACAAATAGGCAAAAATTCCGGCCATAAGCAGCTTAATCATTATCCCCACCCTTTTGTCTTACGGTCATGCGAACAGGGGTTCCTTCAAAACCAAAATTTTTGCGGATCTGATTTTCCAAATAGCGTAGATAAGAAAAATGCATAAGCTCCGGCTCATTGACAAAGAAAATAAAATTGGGAGGCTTAACCCCGGCCTGGGTGCAATAAAAGATTTTCAGCCGCCGGCCTTTATCCGTAGGAGCTGGATTCAATTGTACCGCCTGGCTGATCACGTCGTTTAGCACGCTGGTGGTCACCCGGTGGTTTTGCTGCTCCGCTACGAAAGAGACCAGCTCCGGCAGCTTGCTTACCCGCTGCTTTGTTAAAGCAGAAATAAAGAGTATCGGGGCATAGGCCAGAAAACCCAACTCCTGCCGCAACTGTTTCTCCATACGGTGCATAGTGTTTTGGTCTTTTTCAATCAGGTCCCATTTATTGATTACCAAAATCAGGCCCCGGCCAGCTTCGTCGGCATAGCCGGCAATTTTTTTATCCTGTTCCGTCAAACCGGTGCTGCCGTCGATAACCATCAATACTACGTCGCTGCGGTCCACCGCCCGCAAAGCCCGGATAACGCTGTAGCGTTCCGGTCCTTCTTCCACGTTCTTTCTCTTGCGCATGCCTGCAGTATCAACGATGATGTAGTCTTGCCCATTGGCCTTAAAGGGCGTATCAATGGCGTCTCTGGTGGTACCGGCCATATCGCTGACAATCGTCCGGTTTTGGCCGATGATGGCATTGACCAAGGAGGATTTGCCTACATTGGGCCGGCCGATTACCGCAATGCGGATCACATCCGGTTCCCGAAATTCTTCTCCCGTATCAGGCAGTTCCTTGACGACGGCATCCAGCAAATCCCCGGTATTCATGCCATGCAGAGAAGATACGGCAATGGGCTCGCCAAAGCCCAGGCTATAAAACTCCACGGCATTAAAATTATTAACGAAGTTGTCGGTTTTATTTACACAAACAATCACCGGTTTTTTTGTCCGGCGCAAAAGTACTGCCAAAGCTTCATCTTCCGCTGTCAAGCCCACCTGGCCGTCCACTACAAAGACAATAGCGTCGGCTTCTTCCATGGCGATGGCCGCCTGCAGCCTGACCTGCCCAAGAATGGTGCTTTCTTCTTCAACCAGATCAATACCGCCGGTATCTACAATGGTCATCACTGTATTTTGCCATTCCGTATCAAAGTACAATCTATCCCTGGTAACGCCGGGCCGGTCGTCTACTATGGCTATGCGGCCCCCGGCCAGCCGGTTAAATAATGTGGACTTGCCTACATTAGGCCGTCCTACTATAGCCACTATTGGTTTTGCCACTCTTTTTCCTTCCTTTCTGTTTCCAGTAACCTGGCCAAAAGCCGATCCCCGGAAGAGGGTAAAAAAACCAGGTCCAGGTTTAAAGCCGTACTAACTTCCGCCACCGTCAGGCCGTCTAAAAAACGGTCTTGTTTATCCCGAATCATGACTTCCGGCAGGTAAACAGCAGTGCCGGGGCTGAAGCTTTTGCTTCCCAGCTCCGCCATGAGGCAGCTTCCGGTCAAGAGGCCGCTGACATTGACGGTAGGACCAAAAAAATGATTCTGCAAAGGCAGCACCTCAACAGTCAAACCCTTTACCGCCTTTAATCTATCCCATAAAGGGTGCAATGCCTTAATGGCGGAAGCGCCGCCGGCCAGCACCAGATGCTTTGGCTGAGGCAGGACTGCCGGCAAAGGATAACCTTCCGCTTCTTCCAACAAACCCCGGATTAAGCCCACGCCATTTTCCCATTGGGGATAACCTTCATAGGTCTCAGCCTCGGGCACAGGCTGCCCGGCCAGCACATAAAACTCATCGGACAGCCAAACAAAACGGGTGCCTTTTTCAGCCAAAAACCCTTCTTGCCAAGACGGCAGCCGGCCAATCAAGGCTTTGGCCTCAGCCGGCGTTACCTGGGGCAAAGCCGGCAAGCCTTCCCGGTATTTTGTCAGTCCTACAGGAACCACAGCCAGGCTTAAAGCTCCCTCCAGCCGGCCAAACTCCTCTACGGTGCGCTCCAGAATAGCGCCGTCATTATAACCGGGACACAGAACCACCTGGCCATGAAATTCGATGCCGGCCTGATCCAGACGGATCAATATTTCCATCAGCCGGTCGGAACCTTTGCGGCCCAAAAGCCGGCTTCTCACCTCCGGATCGGTGGCATGGATGGAAACATAGAGGGGGGAAAGCTTCTCTTCTTCTATCCGCCGCAAATCGCTTTCCGATAGATTGGTCAGCGTCACAAAACTGCCTTGCAAAAAGGAAAGACGGTAATCGTCATCCTTAATGTATAAGCTTTGGCGGCAATTGGGGGCCATTTGATTAACAAAACAAAAGAGGCAATTATTGGCGCAGCTGCGGATACCGTTAAAAACCGGCTCCTCAAACTGCACGCCTAATCCTTCGTCATATTCTTTATGTATATGATGTTGTTTTATGCCTGAATCAGTCAGCACCTCCAGCAGGATATCTTCACCGGCCCACTCCCACTGAAACTGAATAAGGTCTTTTAAAGGCAAACCATTGATGCTCATAATTTCCTGGCCCGGCCTTAGGCCAAGGCGGCAGGCAATGGTATCGGAATAAACCTGGGCAATTACAGCCCCCATAAGGTATTCTCCTTGCTTTTCGTATTCTGCCGCAAATGGACAGATTGGTATTATCTATTATGGTGGATGAAGGCCGTTTCGTCAACAATAATGCAAAAAAGAAGGGAAGGCTTTACCCAAAGGCCCTGCCAGCCCCGTTCACTTCGCAGGATAACTGGCTTGGCCTTTTTTAACGCCTTCCCTCATTTTTATCAATTGTTTACTCGTGCTCTAATCCTGAAAAACGGGCCATTTACAAAGCCATTAGCTTCTTCCTCTGGAAGGACCCCGGCTGACCAGGATAAATACTACGCCTAAAACCACTGCCACGCCGGCAATGATAGCGGCGCTGCTGCCGGATTTCCTTTCTACCGCCGTTGTTTCTTTCCCCTGGGTTTTAGCCGCGGCGCCCACGCCGGAGCCAATGCTAGCCTGCAGATATTCCCCTACGCCCTTGGCAAAAACCTGGGCGCCGGCCTCGGCTTCCTCCCGTTTATTGGTGTGAGTGCCTACTTCCAACAATATTACCCGGGGGCCCAGATCCTGATTATAGTTGCCTTTGCCCATATAAATATCTTTGATCAGGCCGGGATAATGCTTATCCATATATGCCTTGATCTCTTTGGCAAAGGTCAAGTTTGTCTCCATATGAGGATTCTGCTTGCCTACAACCAGCCGGATACCCGTTACTTTTTCACCGTTTATCTCCGTCTCATAATAACCCGGGTCCTCAATGCCGTCCCGGTGAACGTCAAAGAGCACATCGGGATTTTCCTTCAGCAATTGTACCGCCGTTTTGCGGGAGCGGTGATAGGCATTGGCATCATGGGGATCATGGTGGTTGTCGCTGACCGTTACTTGATGGCCGGTCTTTTCCAAGGCTGAAGCGAAGGTATCGCCAACCTCCATAATGCCGCCCCGGCCGTCTATGCTTTCCGTACCATCCGTAGGCACATAGCTTTCGTCATTGTGGGTCATATAAACGCCGATTTTAGTGGCGTCATCCTCTTTACCGAATAAGGAGGCTACCGGCGCTTCATCCCAGGCCGTATAATAAGCCATTTCTTCTACGCCAATAAAGCGGCAGGCAGCCGTCAGGTTCGTATAGTCAACAGCGGTGACTTCAAAACGGCGGTTATTGGCAGTAATAAATTCATCACCCTGATGAACAATGATTGATGTCCACTGCACCGGCTCGCCCTTCTCATCATTAAGGGTAAAATATTGGCCCGCCGGCATTTCGCCATGAACCTCCACCCAATTAGGGATGCCTCCCTCACTTTGGGCCTCCTCGCCGGACTGACCGGCAAACTCAGCCGATGTCCGGCTGTCCCTGTTGCGGTCATAGTCCAAGTATAGGCCGCCGGCCAGGACAAAGAGCAGAGCAGTGAAAATCCATATATAAGTTAAGCTTTTCCCCGGCTTCACCGGTCCCTTCGGATATTTCATCAATATTCCTCCTCTGCTTTATCTTCATCGATATAAGCGTCTCCCAAAGCGCCTTCCGCCACATAAGAAGGAATTCCTTCCCGTACAGCCAGGGCATGAGCCTTGGCCTGGGCCTGGCCCTGCCTGTCCCAGATGACTTCTACGGGAATTTCATGGGCATATTCCTCCAGCATTTTACCGTAGCCCTCATGAGCGCTCAGCTCTTTTGAATACTCTGCCGCTGTAATGGGATAAGGCCAGCGGTTTCGCTTGCCTGTGGCGGCAGCTATTTTTTCTTCAGCGGTCAGCTCTTTTTCCAATTCCTTTTTCAGCTTCCTCTGCCTGAATTTTTCATTGTCAATCAGCTCCTGAGCTGTTTCTTCCATATTTTTATGGATAAACTTTGATTGCTCCTTGCGGCTCATACCCGGTCCTCCTTATCCTTATCCTCATCGGACAGCTTTTGCACCACTTCTTCATTATTGCTGCCGGGCGTAGCATAGGACCAGGCAATGTCCGTTCTTTTCTCACTGTCGTTGCGGATAATATTGACAGGTTTTTCCCAGGACTGGATGGGCTGCCAGGCCGCTCCTTCCCGGTTGTCCATAAACTCCTCGGCGATTTCGTTGGTTAAAGGAGCAGCCGGGCCCTGCCAGCGGCGTTTTTCCTCTTTATCTTCTTGGCCGCCGGGTTCAGGTTTCTCCTGATGCTCGTCTTTTTTATGCCTTCTGCCAAATTCCAGATTACCTTCGCCCTCGGGACCAACTTTTTTCAAATTAGCCAGCAGCGCGGGATCCCGCCCTTCTTCGCTGGGTCCCCCCTGAAGCCGTTCTCTGGTCTCCCCTACAACTTCCGCCAGCACTACTGCAAAAATACCGGCAAAGACAATAGAATCAAAGGCGCCGGCGCCCCCCAGGTAAACGGTACCGGGAACACCATTCCAAGCCAGCCAAACCCAATGAACAATATCCAAAGACATAACGCCCAATATCGCTGCAATAAAGGCGCTGCGACGAGAGCGGCCCATCAGATAACCGACAATGCCCGCCACCAGGGGATACAAGTAAAGGGGATCTAGAAAGGCCAAACGCTCGCCAAGCTCTCCCGTCATCATCACGCCGCCCAGAACAGAGGTGACAATACCCGTAACCACGGCAGCAAATATGGCCCGGCCCCGCTCTTTGTTGGTTCCCGCCTTGACCAGCAGGAAAATCACCAGAAGAAGGGGTATCACAGCCCCGCCCAGATTCAGGGTGACATTGATATCCCCCCGCCAGATCGGTATATCCACAAAGCTGCCGGCGGCCATCAGAACAAGAGCCAGGATGGCTTGCCAGTTCGTCAGACCCATGCGGTCAAGAACCCGCTCTCCCAAACCAAAAAAGATAATCAACATCACCGCTGCCAGTAAAATCACTCCCCATGAAAGGGACCACATAGTCATTCCTCCTCTAAGACAGATCGTTTAAAATTAAAAAACAATCTTCCGTTCAGTACTTTGTGATCTCTAAAAGTTATGACGGCAACGCTGCAATTGGGAATAGGCAAGCAGGTGTAAACTTTTAGGAGTTACAGAGTACTCTTGTTTTTCCATGCTATTTTTTACGCAATAGCGGGAAAATATACAGAAGCAGGAATTTGACCCATTAAAAATGTGGTATACTAGAGCATAACAAAAATAACCATTTGCGGATTAAGGAGTGATTCGTTTTGAAATTAAGGCGTGAAGTAGATCCCAATAACACCTGGAACCTGACCGATCTTTATCCCAACGATAAAGAATGTCTGGCTGATTTAGAAAAAATAAGCAATATTGCCGGCCGGCTGGCCGAATTTAAAGGCCGTTTGACCGCCTCGGCGGCAAACCTTCTGGAAGCCATGGAGTTAAGCGATGAAATGGGCCTTTTAGCGGAGCGGGCCTGCACTTACGTCCGGCTGAATTTCGATTCCGATATGGGTGAGCCTTCGGCTAAGGAGCTTTACGGCCGGATGGATTACCTGCTGACAAATGTTGGCGAAAAGCTGGCTTTTATGGAGCCGGAATTGCTGTCCATGAGCCCTGAGGATTTTCAGGCTTTCTTAAAAGAATGTCCGGAGCTTTCTCTTTACCAGTGGTCCATGACCAAACTCTTCCGCCAGAAAGATCACGTACTTTCGGCGGCGGAAGAAGAGCTGATGAACCGCATGGCTGCCATCGCCGGCAATTTTGATAAAATTTTTGACGATCTTACCGTCAACGATATCCAATACCCCACCGTCGAGGGCCCCGACGGCCAGCCTATAGTAGCTAACGAGGCCAATTACCGCAAGGCTTTGGAGTCGGAGGACCGGGCTTACCGCCAACGCTTCTACAATAGTATGCTGGGAACCTATGCTCAGCATGTCAATACAATCTGCTCCACCCTGGCCGGCAATACCCGCTACCATGTGCTGGCCGCCAAATCCCGGCGTTACGCTTCGTCTTTGGCAAGAGCCCTGTCCTCGGACAACATTCCCCTTGCCGTTTACGACAACTTGATCGCCACTTTGCGGGACAGCTTAAAACCTTTGCAGGAATACCTGACTTTTCGCCGCCAGGCCCTTGGCTATGAGGATCTCCATTTTTATGACCTCTTCGTCCCTATTGTCAAAGGTCACAGCCGCAGCTTTACCTTTGATGAAGCAAGAGAAATTGTGCTGGAGGCCGTAGCCCCTCTGGGCAAAGAGTACCAAAGCACCATGGCCAGGGCTTTCAGCGAGCGCTGGATTGATATTTATCCCAATAAAGGAAAAGCCACCGGCGCATACGCTACCGGGGTCTATGGCGTCCATCCTTATAGCTTGTTGAACTTCAACGGTACCTTCGACGACCTCTTTACCCTTATTCACGAATTAGGCCATGCCCTGCATAGCCATTACAGCAATACCCACCAGCCTTTTGTAGATTCCGGCTACTGTATCTTTACCGCCGAGGTGGCCTCTACCGTCAACGAAAACCTGCTCTTTCATTATCTGCTGAACCGGGCCGAAAGCCCCCAGGAAAAAGCTTACCTGCTTTCCAGCCACCTGGACAGCACCCGCTCCACCCTGTACCGGCAAGGCTTTTTTGCGGATTTTGAACGTTATATGCATAATTTGGTGGAGCAAGAAGAGCCCATGGTGCCCCAAACCCTCTGCGCTGCTTACCGTCAGCTTTATGAGCTTTACCACGGGCCGGATTTTGTCATTGACGACAGCCTGACCTTTGAATGGTCCCGGATTCCTCACTTCTACCGGCCCTTCTATGTCTATCAGTACGCCACCGGCATTTCCGCCGCTATCTGCCTGGCTCAAGGTATTTTGAAAGAAGGCCAGCCCAGGGTGGAGCCTTATCTGCGCTTCCTCCAGTCCGGCGGCAGCAAGGATCCCATCGACCTGCTGAAAGAAGCCGGCGTGGATCTGTCCACCACTGTACCTATCAAAGCGGCGGTGGCGGATTTTGCGGAGCACCTGGCGGCGTTGAAGGAAACCATGGGGAAACTCGTTTAGCTTTGTGGGGGAAAAACCCTCCTATATTTTTAAGAATCCCCTTGATAAAGAAACCTGGTGTGCAATGGCAACAGGATACAAAAAGCGCCGGCATGGATGCCTCTTCCATACCGGCGCTTTGCCGTTCCTTACAGTAAATCCGGGTCCATTACCTCAATGCCGGAATTACAAAGGTATGAGAAAATGCCATATACAACCGGACTGGCTACTCATTTATTAGGTAAACAATGAATCCCTTGTTTTGCTGCTAATCAGGACGGAAACCCACGGCGATTTATTCTGAAATCTCTATCTCATAAGGCCAGTCGATGATGCCGCCAAATTCATAAATGCCGGTATAGCCCAGGTCTGCCAAGGCTTGGGCTGCCACTTTGCTGCGGCGGCCGCTGCGGCAATAAACCAGAATCACCGCCGCCTTATCCATCAGCTCCCCTTCGGCCCTGTCCTTGATTTCCGTATCGGGAATCAGGATAGCGCCGGGGATATGGCCCTCGTCGTATTCCGATTGGGTACGGACGTCCAGCAAAATATAGCTTTCTCCTTCATCCATCATCCTTTTAGCTTCCTCGGCATTGATGGAAGCGTAGATGTTGTCTTCATTTGTCTTTTCTTCACCGCAAGCTCCCAGCAGCAAGCTTAAAGCCAGGGCCAGCAAGCAAAAAAGGGCTAACGCGTAAAACCGTTTCATTCTAATCCCTCCTCTCAATTTGCACTCCTCTTAACTATTTCTTTTTGAGTAATACTGTTCCTTTAAATCTTATTGACAGACTTTGAGTAGTTCTATAAAACGATAGTTGAATCATGATTCAACTATTCAACTTTTTGCGGAGGTGATTTTATGTGCGCCTATGAACCGGATATTGACCGCTGTGATTGTACGATAATCCACGAAGCTGTAGTAAATGATGTTCGGCAACATATGCCCGACGAGGAATATCTCCTCGATCTGGCTGATCTATTTAAAGTATTCAGTGATTCGACAAGAGTGAAAATCCTATGGGCTCTGTTCCGTGCGGAGATGTGCGTTTGCGACATTGCCGTTCTTTTGGGCATGACTAAATCCTCTATCTCTCATCAATTGCGGATTTTGAAGCAGTCCAAGCTGGTAAAGCACCGCAAAGACGGCCGTGTGGTTTATTATTCTCTTGCCGACGAACACGTGAAAACCATCTTTGATCAAGGCCTTATTCATGTCTGTGAAAAATAATATAGGGCTCAGCGGATAATGTTATTTAGGTAAGAGCAAGTAAAAAAACGCAGGGGCAGGGCAATGAGCCTGCAGCAGTAGCAGTGGCAGGGGCAGTGGCAGTGGCCGCTTGTGCAAAATTGCAAGTTTGTCGTCGTTTGTACAGGCTAACTGTGCAAATTTGCAGGTTTGTCGTTGTTTGACTACGCTAACTGTGCAAATTTGCAGGTTTGTTATCTATAAATCAAACCAATTTAGGCCGAAACAGGCTGAATTTAGCCTGAGAAACCTGTTTTCAGGCCAAATCATCTATTACAAACTTGCAATTTTGCTCAAAATGCCACGACCCTGGAAACAAACTTGCAATTTTGCACATTTGGGGGTGCCGGCTATAAACCTGCAATTTTCCTCACCCGGAGTATTTTTTTGAACTTATAGTTGAATGGTTGCACAACTTTCAATTTTAGGAGGCTGGTTTTTGTGGATGACTCTCAGATTCGGTGGTATAGGTGGTGCCTCCAGAAACGGAATCCTGGTGAAAGGCAGCAACTACCTAGAAGCGCTGAATAATGTTGATACCATTGTGTTTGATAAGACAGGCACCCTGACCAAGGGTATTTTCAAGGTCACTTCTATCGCCGGGGCAAATGGCTGGCCGGAACAGGAACTGCTCTCCTATGCTGCCCACGCTGAGAGTCTCTCCAATCATCCCATGGCCCTTTCCATTCAAAAGGCTTATGGACGGGAGATTGAAGCGCAGCGTTTAACCGAACAGGAGGAGATTGCCGGACTTGGCATCCGGGTAAAGCTTGACGGCAGGACGGTATTGGCCGGCAACGGCAAGCTGATGGATTCCGAAAATATTGACTGGGAACCTGTTTCTGGGCTGGGCAGTATCGTCTACATCGCCGTTGACGGGCAGTTTGCGGGGCACATCGTCATTTCGGATGAGTTGAAGCCGGACAGCAAAAAGGCCATTTCCGATCTGAAAAAGCTGGGCGTAAGCCGGACAGCCATGCTCACATGAGACACAAAGACCGCAGGTGAAGCCATTGCCCGTGAAATCGGACTGGACGCCGTCTATACCGAGCTGCTTCCCCACCAGAAGGTCGAACAACTGGAACAGCTGGATAAAAACCGTAAAGGCAAGGGCAAGCTGGTATTTGTCGGTGACGGCATCAACGATGCGCCGGTTCTGGCAAGAGCCGACATCGGCATTGCAATGGGAGCGCTGGGTTCCGACGCCGCCATCGAAGCGGCCGACGTGGTGCTGATGACCGACGAACCCTCAAAGATCGTTTCGGCAATCCGGGTTGCCCGGAAAACAAGGGCGATTGTTTGGCAAAACATCCTGTTTGCAATGGGAATCAAGGTCGTTATCCTGATTCTTGCGGCAGGCGGTATGGCCACCATGTGGGAGGCCGTCTTTGGTGATGTGGGCGTGACGCTAATCGCTGTTCTCAACTCCATGCGCGCCATGAAGCTTGATTTCCTTCCCCAAGGCAAGAGAATAGAGCATCATTTCGCTGACCTTTTGGCCGGTAAAGGCCTCTAAGCCTTCCTTATAAAGGCGCAATTGGCCACCGTAGCGACGGAGCAAATCCCCTTCCTGACCGGGTTTTGTTCTGTCGCTTTTATAATCTACCAGCACAAGGCCATCCCCTTCCGTAAAAAATACGTCGATGGTACCTTGCACCACGATTTCATCCTCGTTTACTCCACCATACATCCGGCTGGCAGGCACCGCCATGATAAAGCTGGCTTCCTGCCAGCAGTTACCCTTAGCGTCAGCGTCGGCCAGGCGTTTAAATAAATCGCTAAGCAGAAACCGGATCAAAAGCTGCCGGTCTACGGCCTCCTTTTCCCAAGGGCTAAGAAATTGATCCTTGGTCAACTGCTCCAATAATCCGTCTAAATAAAACGCTGCCGCCGCTTGGCTGCTTTTACCCTGCTTTTCCATTTCCCGTATAGCGGCAAGGCCCTGGTAAGGGCCTATCCTGGCCAGTACCCGGTGCAGCAAAGTGCCTCTTTCCGCACCGGTAAAGGTTTTTTCCTTTTGCAAAAACCGGGGGCCTTCCAGGCGGGGCTGATAAAGGCGTTGGCTCCACTCTGTATCCTCGGCTTCCGGGTCTTCTTCCGGGTAGAGACGGCCTCGGGCCTGGGTTACCGAAAGCTTAGCCGCCAACTGCCCTTCCTTTTCCCAGGGGTAGCGCCAGGATAGCTGCCTGTCAATAAAGGACCAGAGGCTTCCCTGGCGGTCAAGCTCTGGCAGGGTCAAAAAAGCCTGCCACAGCCGCTTTTGCTCTTTTTCCTTTTTTACTTCTCTGGTAATATCGGCGACGGCCCACAAACGGCTAACCCAGGGCGAAGTCCCTTGATAGCCCAAAACAGCGGGGCCCAACCAATCCATAAAAGACAGAGCCTGGAGAGCCCCTTCGGCTCTCTCCCCCGGCTGATATTTCTCTTCTTGCCACTGCTGATAGCGCTGATGGCCTTTTTTATCTGCCGTCACCACCACCAGCCGCTGTTCGGCTCTGGTCAAGGCTACATAAAGCAGACGCTGCTGCTCCGCCACCTGCTCCTGCAGGATTTTGGCCGCTACCAGCCGGTGATAAGCGCCGGCATATTTTATCCGGAAACGAGGCTGAATTACGGCGCTGGCCATGCCCAGGCTTTCGTGAAGCAACAAATCGCTGCGGCTTTCCTTCAGCATAAAAGCCCGGCCTGCCGTAGCCAGAAAAACAATGGGAAATTCCAAGCCCTTGCTTTTGTGGATGCTCATGATCCGCACCACATTTTCCCCTTCGCCCACCACCGCCGGCGTAGCCAGATCGGCGCCTTTTTTTTCTAAAGCCTCCAAATAATTAATGAATTGATATAAGCCTTGCAAATTCGTTTCTTCAAACTCCCTGGCCCTTTGGATCAGGGCCAATAAATTGGCCCGGCGCTGCAAGCCTCCCGCCATAGCGCCGGCCATAATCAAAAAGCCGGTATCCTCATAAAAGCGCAGCAGCACATCGGCCACCGAGGCTCTTCTGGCATACAGGCGGTACTCTTTCAACCGCTGCAAAAAACTGCGCAATCCGGGAATTGCCAGTTCTTTCTCCCTGGCGGCAGCCCGAACCAAAGCAGCATACAGGCCCCCGGCGGTGCTGCTCTTTCTTTGACCTCTTACCTTGATTTTAGCCAGATCCGCCGTCGTAAAGCCAAAAGCCGGTGAAAGCATCACCGCTGCCAGGGGTATATCCTGCCGGGGGTTGTCCAAAATCTTTAAAAAACTCAAGGCCGTCAGTACCTCCTGGGCCTGAAAATAACCGCCGCCCATGTCGGCATAGACGGGGATACCCCGGCTTTGCAAGGCCTGGACAAAAGCATCGGCTACCCCTTTCATGGCCGGCAGCAAGATAACAATATCCCGATACTCTATAGGACGGTTTTGGCCCCGGCTTCTATCCCATAAAACCTCTTGCTGCAAAGCACTGATACGCTGGGCACAAAAGAAAGCTTCCGCCTGCAAAGCATCGGGCTCCGGCAGGTCCTCGACTTCCTCCTCTGACCCATCCTGAAAAGCGGCCCCGGCGGCGTCGAAAGCATCAGCTTCATCAGCGGCGGCGAAGGCGGCTGTACCGGCAACAGCGGCCGCCTCTCCCTCTCCTTCCACTTCGGGGACTTCATCTGCCGCCATAGCAATAACATGAAGCTCCAAAGCTCCTTGACCAAGCTCTTTATCTTCCCGGGGACAAGCTTCCGCCCCTAAGGGCAAGGCGGCAATGAAGCGGCCTTCCCGGCGGTAGTCGATACCGCAGGTTGCTTCCGTCATGCAATGGTCAAAAACCTGATTGATTCCTGCTACCACCCATTGGCTGCTGCGGTAACTTTCCTCAAGCATCACCAGGCAACCCTCACCGCCTCCCTTGTAGCGGCGGAACTTGTCCAAAAACAAATGGGGGGCCGCCTGACGGAAACCGTATATGCTTTGCTTGATATCGCCTACCATAAAAAAGCTTTGCCCCCGGAGAGCCTGAAGCAGGGCCTCCTGGATGGGATTGATATCCTGGTATTCGTCTACCAATACTTCTTTATAGCGTTCTTGAAGGGTCCGGGCTAAATTGGTCAATTGCTTATTTTCATCAAAAAGCAAGGCCAAGGCGTAATGTTCAATATCGCTGAAATCCAGAACATTTCTCTCCTGCTTGGCTTTTTCGTAGCTGCCATAAAACTTGGCCGTCAGGCCAGCCAAAGCAGTTATAGCCGGCGCCATCAAGGCAACTTCCGCCGCCAATTGCTGCCGGTTCTCACCAATCAGGCTTTGAGCCAGCTTGCGAAATTCTTTTTTGCCTTTGTCCCTGATACTCTTTATTTTCTGCTGCAGCATCAAGCGGATTTCATAAGCCTCCGGCCCTTCATCCTTAGCCGCCTTTTGGGGGATGCTGGGCAGGCGGCCAAATAAGCCGGCAACCCTTTCTTCCATAACTGCCGTCAAAATATCCCAGTCCTGCAATTGCGAAAGCTCCCGGAGCTTTTCACTATCCTCCCTTAGACAATCGGCATATTTTTTTAAGGCGGGAAGGCTGGCTGCCAGCTCCGCACCTTTATCAAAACTCCTGATTAATAGGTTGAGGCTGGCTGCCGTCTGGTCCAGTAAAAAGGGAATCAGCTTCTCCAAGCCCGCCTCATCCCTATATAAAGCCACACAATTTTCAAGCCAATCAAAGGGCTGGGGTTGGGCGGCGGCAAACTCATAGACCCTCAAAATAAGCTGTTTGAAGGAAGCATCGGTTTTCTCGCCGCCATAGGCGGCGGTCAAAGCGGCAAAGGCCGGATCGTTCTCCTCATAGCATTCTTCCAATAAGCTATCCAAAACCTCGCCCTGCATCAGGATTTTCTCCGGCTCGCTAAGAACCCGGCTTTGGGGATCCACGCCTAATTCCTGATAATGGCGGCGAATCAAATCCAGGCAAAAACTATGGAGGGTAGAGATGGCTGCCTGTCCCAATAAAAGCTGCTGCTGCTTGAGCAGCCGGTTGCCCGGTTCTTGCCGCAGCCGCTCCTCCAGGCCTTTTCTGACCCGCCGGGTCATCTCCTGGGCCGCCGCATTAGTGAAGGTCACCAGCAAAAACCGGTCCATAGCCAGAGGCGAAACCGGATCCGTCAAGCGTTTAATAAGCCGCTCCACCAAAACGGCGGTTTTGCCGGTGCCGGCGGCAGCGCTTACCAAAATATTGGCTCCTGCGGCGTCGATGGCCTGGCTTTGGCCCTTATTCCAGCTTCTCACCTCTGTCCCCCTCCTTGATTTTCATTGGGCAGATCCTTTACGGTTCCGCCGTCTTTAAGCTTGTGCAACACCGCCTGATCCTGCAAGGCCGGCAAATAACGGTAGCTATGGCCCGGCACCGTGGGATCAAAGCGGCAGACACTGCCGTAAGGGCAGTAAACACAGGCATTTTTTTTGCCCGTTTGATAAGGAGATAAGGAAATATCCCCTTCCATAATTCTTTTGCCGGCTTTATTAAGCAAACGGCGGCTGTAGCCTCCCAAAAGCCGGAAGCCCTCATCGGTCAATAATTTTGAGTTTTTACCGAAATCGCCGGATCTTAATTCTGTCACCGGCAAAAACAAGGATCTGCCGTAGTCCCGGTCCATCAGTTCCGCCACATCCCGGTCCTGCAGCAAGTAGCCTTGCAGGGACTGAGCTTTAATCATCCTCTCCTGCCGCCATTTTTCGTCCAGAGCCTCCCGGATATTGGCCGCCCGCAGTATGGGATCATGAACCTGAAAATAAAACAAACCGGCAGGCTTGGCCTGGGGCAGAGCCGCTAAAGCCGCTTCCATATACAGAACCAACTGAAGCTTCAGGCCATGAAAGACCTCATGAAGGGCCAGGGTCTTGTGACCGGATTTGTAATCCACCACCCGCAAAAATTGCTGGCCGGTCTGGGGCAGAAAAGCCTGATCAATGCGGTCGATACGGCCCCGTAGAAGTATGCGGCGGCCCTCCCCCAGCTCTAAGGCCAGGGGCGGCAGGCTGGACCCTTCGTCAAAGCCAAAAGCCGCCTCCAGGGCATAGGGCCGGAAGCTGCCCTGGCCTTCCTGGTAAGCTAAGGCCCTGGCGGAGCTTTGCAGAATACGGCTCAAATTGTCCGACAGGCTGCGATACCAAGCCGATGTTAAAAATATCTCATGGCTTTTTTGGGCCAACTGCTCTTTGGCCACCCTTTCCACCCAAGCCTCCAGTTCCTCCTGGCTTAGGCTGCCTAAAGAAAGCCCCCGTTCCTTAACCTGGTTGATCAAGGCCTCCAGGCTGTCGTGAAAAAAATTGCCGATGGCCGGCGGCCGGACTTCATATTCCTCTCTGGGCTCAAGCTTCAAGCCAAAGGCCAGAAAATGGGCAAAGGGGCAGGCCTGAAACTGCTCCAGCCGGGTAATGCTTGTCTTGATGATCCGGCCAAAAAGCTGTTCCGCCAAAGCCTTGGGCAGAGGTTGCCCCAAAGGCGCCAAATCATAGGCTGCCTCCAGCCGCTGCATGTCCCGGCGGTAGGCTTCCTGCCGGTAAAACCAATGGAAAACGAAACGCCACAGCTCTTCCCACTGATCATCCGTCAAGCCCTCCGCCCCTCTGGCTTTCAGACTCCCCTCTTCATTCTGCAAGGCCAGGCCTAAAAGCTGCAAGGTCATAGCCGGCCTGGTTAGCTGCCGTGTTAAAGCCGGTTCTTTCTCATCGATGTCAAGACCGGGAAACAACCGGCAAAGCTGCTCCAGCAGAGCTGAGGGAGCCTGGCTTTTACCTTGGGTATCCGCCCTGGCACAACTGATACTAAGGCTTTGGGAAGCTCTGGTTAAGGCAATATAAATCAAATAGGCTTCGGAAAACATCCGGCGCCTGGTGTCAGGAGCCAAGTATATCTGTCTCCCGGCCAACCACTGCCGTTCTGCAGCTGCCAATAGGCCGTCTTCCTGGATATGGGCCGGCAGCACCCCTTCATTGGCGCCTAAAATCCAGACCTTAGCGGCCAGAGGAGAACGGCTGCGGTCCATGGAACAGATGGTCACCTGATCCAAAGCCGGGGGCAGAGCTGCCATCTCCAACGCCTCCAGGCCGCTTTCCCAAACCGCCGCCAAAAGACCGGCATCTACCCTGCCGGAGGCATCAGCTTTTTCCTCATCGGAAGCATCATCAATTCCCGCCTCCGGTTCATCGGCTTTCGATGCCGCCGGCGTCAAAAACAATACGGTCTGGTCAAAAAGCTCCATAATTTTTTGCCAGGTTCTTTGATGGATTTGGGCCAGCTCAGGCTCTCCCTTTTCCAGAGCTTCATTGGCCCAGCGGCTGCAGGTTTCTTCTGTCTTCAGCTCCCGCAAGTGCCCGTAAACGGCCTCCACCATTTTTTCTATGGTGGCTGCTTCCGTCAATGCTTTTCTTAGCTTTAGGATAGGCTGCCAGAGCTTTTGCCGCAAACCTTCCATATAGGCGTCTATCCGCTCTTTATCCGGATCCTCCGGCCCGGTAAAACTCCAGGGGCGGCGGCTTTCCCAATGCATCCGCTGAATGCCGTAAGCCAGGCAATAATTTTCTAAAACATCCCCTTGATTATCTGTGAGACCGGATAAACCGGTTTTGACATAGGCCATCAAAGTAGCGGTACTCCAGCGGTCTCTTAAAATCACAATCAGCTCTTTAAGCAGACAGACAAGAGGATGATAACGCAAAGGCTTGGCCCCGTCAAAAAAATAGGGTATACCATAGGAAGGCAATATACTGTGAAACAGGCTTTCATAATCTTCCGGCCGGCGCAGCAGCACCACCATATCCTTATAGCGGATGCCTTCGTCTCTGGCAGCCTCCAGAATCTCCACCGCCAGCCGTTCTACCTCCTGCCGCATATCGCCGCAGCTGGCCAAGCGGATACCATTTCTCCTCGCCATTATCCTGTCCGCCTCAGGCTGGCCTGCGGCCCCCGGGTTGCCGGCTTCCGTCCCGGCAGGAATTTTCTCTCCGGCAGGAGCTTCTTCCCCGGCAAGAGCTGCCTCCAGCAGGGCCAGCTCGGAACTGGCCTGAAACCGCCGCCGGCCGGGAGCAGCCATATAAATTGGAGGCTCCATGACAAAGCCTCCCTCTCTGCAAATTCGGCTGAGGTCCCGGGCAGTTTCCCAAGGAGGATAAAATAAGTCGTCCTCCGCCAACTGCCTTCCCTCATCACCTGCCGGCAAATTCAACGTGACCTTAACCGGGCGGCCTGCTGCCAAAAGGCAGCGAATCACCTGAAATTCCGCCGGTGTAAAGCCGTGAAAGCCGTCCAGCCAGAAAGAAACCCTGGCCAGCCGTGGCCAGATAGGCAGCTTCTCACAAAGCAGGGCCAGCTCCCCCGCCAAGTCCAGCCAACCCTGGCTTAAAAAGGCCTCATAGTCTTGAAAAATCCCGGATATATCCGATAACTTACCTGCCAGATCCGGCGGCAGATCTTGCGCTATATCCAGGCATGACAATAGTGATGGAGGCTCGATCCGGTAAACCCGCAACTCCTCCATCAAAGCTGTCAATTGTTCCACAAAGCCCTTTTTATTCCATACCCGTTGAAAAGCCTGCAGTTCATGTTTTTTCTTTTCTAAAATGCTGCGCAGAACCAGACTTTTGCCTACGGTATCCAAAGGCGGCAGCAAGCCGCCGCCGGTTTCCTGCAAAACCCAATGCACAAAGCGCCGGAAGCTTAATACCTTCACCCGAAAGCCGCCGGCGCTGCCTAATGCTTTCAGCAGCCTTTTTTCATTGGCAAAAGTAGCCTGCTCCGGCGTCAGGAAAACATATTCCTCTGCACCACCGGCAGTCAGCCTCTCACTGATCTGGCGGATACAGGTTTCTGTTTTGCCGGAGCCTGCCCTGCCCAAAATTAATTCTAAACTCAAGGGGTAGCTCCTTTTTATAACCAGCCGGTAAAAGCTTTATAATTCTTTAGCCGGCAGAGGTCCTCTCGATATGATAATCTTACCGGTACGGACAATTTCGATAATGCCGTAGTCCTTCAAAACCTCGCACAAAGCATCGATTTTATTTTGATTGCCGGCCAGCTCAATAACCATGGTTTCCCGGTTGACATCCACGATATTTGCCCGAAATATATTGACAATGTCCACAATATCGGAACGTTTTTCCGGAATTGCTTTAACTTTTATCATCACCAATTCCCGCTCTAAAGCATCTATATGAGTATGATCTACAATGCGAACCACGTCCACCAGCTTAGCCAGCTGCTCCACCAGTTGCTCGATGCGCATGGCGTCATTTTCCCGCACAACGATAGTGATTCTGGTAATATCGTTATCTTCCGTATACCCGGCGGCAATACTCTCAATATTGAAAGCCCGCCGGCTGATGAGGCCGGAAATCCTGGTCAAAACACCGGGACGGTTTTCGACTAAAACTGCTAATGTATGGGACACTCTAACTACCTCCTTAAATCAATCATGGTCATGGATTTATGCAGATGTTTCGGCTGCCATGACGGCTGCCAAGATGGCGTTCACATAGCTAACTGCTCCAAATTTTGAAGTTGTGTTGTGATTTTGAAGGCTTGAAGCCTGTTTTTGCGGGCAGGATGTGCAAAAAACGAAGTTGTGCCGCCATATTTTCCTTAAATCACCATAAATCATCCTGAATTCCGCACCACAACTTCGTTTTTTGCACACTTTAGCGGCGCGTTGAATCGCTATTTTTTCATGAACCTTCCCTGCGTTGGCTGGTCTTCCCTCTTGAAAGGAATTATCGGCCATGATAAAATGAGAGAATGGTGTATTTCCTGAGCTGGCCGGGTGGTCGCAGCTGCGGGAGCCGAAAGGCTGCAGCTGAGGAAAGTCCGGGCTCCGCAGGGCAGGATGCTGGATAACGTCCAGTGAAGGCGACTTTAAGGAAAGTGCCACAGAAACATACCGCCTATGGCTTGGCCATACCTTTGGTATCGGCCAGGATCAGGCAAGGGTGAAATGGTGAGGTAAGAGCTCACCGGCGAAAGGGTGACCTTTCGGCCGGGTAAACCCCATCCGGAGCAAGACCGAATAGAGGAGCAATGAGGCGGCCCGTCTCGCTCCCGGGTTAGGTCGCAAGAGGCGGCGGGTAACCGTCGTCCCAGATAGATGATCGCCACTTTTAGCGGTATTGCCGCTAAAAGTACAGAACCCGGCTTACAGGCCGGCTCAGGTTATACGCCTTATTTTTACGTTTTAATATTATTATAACGCATCATAAGAAAAATTTCGAGTCTAGAAATTTTTCTACCCGCTAGAGCGTTTCGACGAGACGGGGGAATAGTGATGATCGCTTAATCCTCAAAGTAATGGAGATGGCATGCATATCGTCTCGTCCTAACGCATCATAAGAAAAATTTCGAGTCTGGAAATTTTCGCAGATTAGATAAAGGGGTGTATTCGTTGGCTGATAATCAAACCACAGTAACACAGTTGATCTTTCAGACGGCCATTGGCAAGCAAAAGCCCCAGACCTTGCGCTCTCAGGAAACCCCTTGCCCCTTTTGTGACCGCAGCCAGCTTCCTGACGTTCTCAAAGAGGATGGCGATATCTTGCTGGTTCCTAATAAATATCCCATCCTGCAAGGCAGCAGTCCCTTTGTGCTCATTGAGACTGCCGATTGCGAGTCGGAACTTTCCCAATACGAGGAAGATCACCTGCTCCGGGTTTTCCGCATGGCCTTTGAGACTTGGGAAGAAATGATGGCTGATCCCGCTTATAAGTCTGTTTTATTTTTAAAAAATCATGGTCCTTTGTCCGGCGGCAGCCTCCGTCACCCTCATATGCAGCTCATCGGGCTGCGGGACGTGGATTACCGCCATAATATCCGTCATGAAGACTATTATGGGCCGGTGATTTATCATTCTCCGGGGACGGAGCTTAATGTTTCCGATCATCCCCGTATCGGTTTTACGGAGTTCAACGCTGTTCTCACCGATAATAAAGGTTTTAAAGATTTTTGTCAGCTGATTCAAAAGGCTGTCCAATACGTTCTGCGTTACCATCAGGGGGGGCGGATCACCAGCTATAACCTGTTTTTCTATCACCTGGACGGCATTACCTACTGCAAAATCATGCCCCGTTATGTAACTACTCCCCTTTTTATGGGTTACTCTATCCCCCAGGTCGTAGACAATTTGGAGGCCGTTGTAGAGGATTTTCAAAAGCACTATTTCCCTGGCCAATAATGTTCTGTTTGCCTGTTCCACCATTTCAAAAGGAGGTCTGTTGAGATGAATATCAGCCATATTCGCATTGCTTTAGGAGAGGAAAGCAAAATTAATCAGGGCCATCAGAAGCTTACGATTAAATCCGACTCTCCCCAACTTACTTGTGCCGAAAATGTCAAAATCGAATTCGACACAAATTATAGCATCGAAATAAAAGAAAACGCTGCCGGCCAGACTGTTTTAGTTCTCACCGCCGGCGGTATTCACCGGGTTATGGACACGTCCACCCTGCAGCATCTGGTTACCATGACCTATTAATTGTTTAAGCCAAGGGATGCTCCTGCCTTACGTACAATTCGTAAAAAACACCCCGTATGCCTGACCCTGCCAATGCAGCCAAGGAATACGGGGTGTTTTTTTATTTGAAAAGAATCAGGTTTGCAACTGGCAGACGCCTATCTGCCGCCTCTGACTGCGCACCCTTTACTCCTTAACAATAGTGACCGGGATTTGCAGTTCATGCAATCGGGAGCCGTCTTTAGCGCTCTCTTCATAAAGTATTACTGTGCCTGATCCATTGGCTGCGTTTTCAAGATCGATGACGATTTCGAATTCGCCCCAGCCGGGAGCCCCTTCACTGGCCGTGATAAAACCTTTGTCTAAAATCTCATGGCCGTCATCAAATTCATATTGGACCGTCGCTTCAAAAACCCTGGCCAAGCCCCTTACAATAACCGTATTCTCTACTTCACTATTAGGAGCAGGCTCAAAAATTCTAAAGGCCACATTTTGGAGAACAACGTCCTCAGCATCTCTTTCGTCAATCCATTGATAGTTTTCCGGATCATTGGCTATAATCGGGTCGGCAGTATAGAGGTGGCCAAATAAGGATTCTCCCATAGCGCCTTCCACTAAGATTTGGGTACGGTCAAAACCGAATTGCTCCATAATCATAGCAAGCTGTTCCACAACCATTATTTCGCCGGCGGAACCCATTCCCTTATCCTGAATTTCCTTGGAAAAACTTACATGGGCCACACCGTCAATATCTTCCACATATTCAACAATCACATTGGAAGGAATAAGCCCTGTCAATCCTTCATGTTCCGGCCCCTTAATCCAGGCTTCCAGGGCGGCTTTGGGAATATCGCTCTCTTTTTCAGCCATCACTTCTGCTTTAACCCGATAAATATTCATCGCTTCATTATCTGAAAAATACAATACAACTTCATGTGCGTTTCCTTCTGTACCAGGTGTTGGCGACAAATTGTTTTCGTCTCCACCCGACGGTGTCGAAGGTTGGCATCCCGTTAAAATTCCCAAGCTAAGCAAAACGGCCATCGTCAGAAATACTATTTTTTTCATGATAAATTCTCCTTCTCTTAATTTCCAGGATCAAATGGTTAATTCAACCATCTGATACTCATAGTATAATCTCCTTTTGTATCATAGGAATTTAAGAAAGGTAACACTTTTGTTACTTAAGGTTTTTCAAGAAAATATCAATACGGGTTCCTTGCCCCAGCTCTGTATTTACTTCAATTCTGCCTTGATGGATTTCCACCATTTGCTTCACAATGTATAATCCTAAGCCGCTGCCTTCTTGATTCCATGCTGTGGCGTCATTTGAACGGTAGAAGGGTTCAAAGATATGCTCTACATCCCCGGGCGAGATACCTATCCCCCGGTCACAAATGCTGATCTTAATTTCATCTTGAACATTTTTTATACTGATTTTCACCGGTTGATTTGCGGGGGAATAGCGCAGAGCATTGGAAACTACATTATCAATACCCCTCAGGAATAGGGTTTTGTCTACGTACAGATCAATTGCCGCAAAGTCAAACTCTAAGGCAATATTTTTGTCTTCGGCAATATATTGAAAGGACTGTTTTAAGTGAGCCTTTATATCCTGCGTATTTATGCTTTCTTTGCGGGAACCCACGTCCCACATGGCATTCATTTGTAACAGCTGCTCAATCATCTGTTTCATTTTCTTTGCCTGAAAAGCTAAATCCTGGATAAACTCGTTGTATATTTCCTCATCTTCCTTAGCATAGGGTAGATTTTCAAGGATCAGGCTGATTGTTGTCAACGGCGTCTTTAGCTCATGGGAAGAGGTGGTTAGGAACCTTTTTTGTCTTTCATCATATTGATTCAGCCTGTCTGACATTTTCTCTATGGCGTCGATCAGTTCCTTAATTTCATCATTTCGTTTATAGGCCATACTAAACGTACGCTTTTGGGGAGTGATTTGCTTTAAATTAAATATTATTTTACGAATGGGAGAGGAAAACCAATTGGCAAGAAAATAGGACACAACAAAGAAAACAACCAGCGCAATACCAAGCATTTGCATTATCCAAAACTGAAATGATTTTATTTCATCGGATAATTGGCTGGCCTCACTAATTACTAACAGGTAGCCCTCGTGTTCCGCCTCAGTTGTGAAAGGCAGCAAGGTATATTGGACATATCCAAAATTTTCGGTATTGTAGAATTCGCTGGTATAGCCCTCTGCCGATTCTAAAATAGCCAGATTTAATCTGGCTTGTTGATCCAGTTGGCCAAAGCTGTCTGCATATACTTGTTTATCCTGATCAAGGATGATTAACCTGTTATTAAATTGTTGACTGAAGTTTCTAAGATAGGCCACGCTGCGCTTAGGGGCATAGGGATAAGTCTCTTTTAAGCGGTCCAGCATCGCCGCTCCCTGAGTGATCGTCACTTGCCCATAGCCTATTTTCAAGTGGTTTTCATATCTGTTGGAAATCACCATAAATACGGATAAACATACCAAAATAAATAAAACAGAGTAAATCAACCATAACTGATGTTGAAGTTTCATTAATTTCCTCCCAGCCGGTAGCCCATTCCCCTTACCGCATGGAAAAGGCTCTTGCCTGTACCGGCTAATATCTTTTTTCTTAACCGGCTTATGGTCACATCAACGGTTCTTTCGTTATATCCCAATAGCCCTCCCCAAACCTCTTCATAGAGGAATTCCCTTGAAAATACATTTTGGGGTTTCTTCATTAATATTTCCATCAACTTATACTCATTGGCCGTCAGATCAATTGCCGCCTCACCATATAGGATAAGCAGCTTCTCCCGGTCCAATTTAATATCCTCATACTCAAGCCACTGTCCCGCCCCGGTTTCCTGCTTGCTGAAATCTTCTTTTCTTCTAAGCACGGCATGGATTCTGGCCAGCAGCTCCCTTAAATCAAAAGGCTTAACAATGTAATCATCGGCCCCTAATTCCAGCCCGATTATTTTGTCATATATTTCGCCTTTAGCCGTAATCATAATGATTGGGATGTTTGACTCTTTCCGTATCTCCTTGCAAAGCTCCAGGCCATCTTTTTTCGGCAAGGTCCAATCCAGTAAAATAAGATCATATTTCTTCAGCAGATAAGCTGCCCACCCTGCTTCACCGTCATATTCTATATCTATTTGATAGCCCTCTCTATTTAGAAAAAAGGCGATATTTTTTGCTAAAATCTTTTCATCCTCTACCAGCAGAAACCGCTTCATCATATTCCTCCTTCAGATGGATATATAGCCTTTCACTGACGATTATAACATATCCTGGTCCCCGCATAAAAAGGAACCGCCGCAAATTATGATATGCTCAAATTACGGCAGTTCCTGCTCTAATACTACTATTTTAATATAAGTCCTTTATTTATTGCCCTCTTGATACTTCCTTCTTCTTTGCTTGCGCAATTCCTTCTGGCGTCTTTTTTCCTCTTCTTGAATTATTTGCTGCTGCCGGGCCTTACGGCTTTTGTCATAGATTTGAACCCCCATCCCCAAAACGATGCCAGCCACTACGGCTACCCATAACTGTTTGGTGATCATCCCAAGAATCAGAGCCAGGACAAAAGCAACTGCGGTTAGAATCCAAATCATTCCTTTACTCCTTTGTGAGCCGGCAGCAAAATCCGCATGCAGTTTTCGCAGCAAATCAATTTGTCCCCTTGATTGACCAGCTTCACCATATGTTTCGACAAACCGATGCGGCAGCCGCCACAAATATCTTTTTCCAATAATACCACCGGATTATCAGGATTAGACTGTAGAGCATCCCGATACAAAGCGACGGTTTCCGGGTCCAGTTCCTCCAGCAAAGCCTCTTCCTTCGCCGCAAAAGAAGCCATCTGCAGATCTGCTTTGGCCTTTTCCTGATTATATATTGCCGCCCTTTGATTAAACTGGGTCTTTAGTTCTTTTATTCTTGCCTGGGTTATCTTCTTTTCTTTTGCATAGGCAGCCAACTTATTTTGCAGATCGATAGTCTTCGCCTCGCCTAAAAGCTGATTTTCTTCCGCCTTGGCCACTTCCTGCTGGATTTCCAGCATATCCTTCAATGTCAGGCCCCGCTGGCGAATCATTCTCTCTTTTGCTTTGGCGATATCATTAGTCCACTGGGGCACATCAAGAAGCAACTGGTCCAATTCTTCTTTTCTCTCCTGATATTCCCGGGCCATATGGCTCAACTGCTTTTCAGCCGCCAAAATCGCACTCTTTAAATCTCTGATCTCCCGGTAAATCGGCCCCAATTGCTTTTTGGGATCAACTTTACTTTTTTCTCTATTGTTTTCATTCAATGCCATCAGAATTTCTATCCTGTCCATATTAGCCCTCCTTTCGGACAAATTGCTACAACGTTTGAAAAGGGTTGCCGCTAACTGACGATACGGCAACGGTCAAATCCGGCATTTGTTCCTTTAAATAAGCTGCTACTACAGAAATCACCGGGTTTTCTGTGGCAAAGTGGCCGCCGTCCACCAGACCCAGCCCCAGTTCTATAGCATGCACTCCTTCATGGTGGCTGATATCGGAAGTCACGTAAACATCGGCCCCTTTGGCTTTAGCCTCCGTCATCAAAAAAGCCCCGGCGCCGCCGCAGCAGGCTACCGTAGAGACTTGTTTCTCCCGCTCTCCGCAATAGCGGACTTGGCTTGTACCCAGCTTTTGGGCCGCAAAGGCGGCAAACTCAGCCAAGGTCATGGGCTGCTTTAAGGCGCCGATCCGGCCCAGACCGGCATAACTGATGTTTTGATTCAAGGGCTGCAAGATTTTTGTGTTTTCTATACCCAGCAACTCCGCCAACACGTCATTAACGCCATTTTTAACACAATCCAGATTGGTATGGGCAGTATATAAGGCAATGCCCCGCCGAATCAACTCCAGCACAATCCTGTCGTGGCCATAATCTTCCCGCAACTGCTTAAAAGGTTTAAAAAACGGCGTATGGTGAACAAAAACCATATCCGGCTGAAAGGCGAAGGCCTCCCGGGCTGCCTGGGGCGTCAGCTCCAAGGCCATAAACAGCCTGGATACCTTTTGATCGTAGCTTCCTAAATGCAGGCCGATGGGATCCCCTTCTAATGCTAAATGAGGCGGGGAGTATTCATCGATTCGTTGACAGACTTCTCCGCAGGTATAAGACATTGCAATAACGCCTCCCCTTCTTTGATTTGTTCCTGACAGCGAAGCTTTTTTTCGTGACTTAAAGGCGAATCGGATTTAGACAATTGCCCCAACACCCGTCTCAAACCCTCGAGTCTTTGCTGCACCGCCACAGCCAAAAGCGGCGGATTTTCTGCCAAAAGCAAAGGACCATACTGAGCTTCCAAAGAGCTAAGGGGCTTCATTACCCCCGGCTGAGCCAAGATAATCTGGTAGAGAATACCTCTTTCTTCTAATATCGCTTCCTTTATGATCTGCCAACCCTGCTCCTGCAAATAAACGCGGACTTGGCCGGCTTGGGTCATCGGCTGCAATAGCAAGTAAGAAAGGCTGTCCACCACTGCCGGGCTGCCTGCTAAAATCTCCAAAATGGTGCCGCCGCCCATGCCGGCAATGGCCGCAGCCATCACCTCTCCCGGGACCAGAGGTTTTAAGCCGTCACCTTTACGGATCTCGATACTGCCGGTCAGGCCCAGAGCCTCCACATTGGCTAACGCCCTGCGGTAAGGCCCTTCCACAACCTCCACCCCTATGCCCTTTTGGATTTTCCCCGATTTGACCAGGGCTGCAAGCAGGCCTGCATGATCCGTACCTATATCGGCCAAGCTGGTCAGTTGCGGCAAAAAATCCGCCAACAATGCCAACCGGCGGGACAAAGCTGTTTTCTCCTGCTGTTGCGTCTTTTGGTTAGTATTCATATTTCCAATTATACCATAATTTCTAGGAAAGAGCCAGCAGGGCAGGCCTTACCCAGTAAGTCGCTTATCCCAGTAAGTCCAAAAGAACGGCGGCCTCCTGCTCAACCAAGTCCAGATATTGCCGGGCCCGCACGCCGCTTGCTTCATAAGCAGCCACCGCCAGTTGCAGAGAGTCGTGTTTTAACCCGTAGCCGATGCCCAAGCCATCGGCCATCACCGGTGCAAAGCTGAAAAAATCCACGGCAGGAGCCACCACGCTGCTGGTAGACAGGGTATTATGCCGCAGCACCCGGTACCCCTTGTCTTCCAGAAGGGCCAGAAAAGCTTCATTACCCTTCATCTCTCCTATAGCCGCCAGCCCATATAAATGGCGCTCCGGCCCTAAACCAGCCTGGCTTGCGGCAATGCGCCTGCGGTGCTCCTGCTCCGCCTGCCGGTACTTGGCCTGCAAAAGCGGCCGCTCCAAAACGTCCTTTTCCCGTCCTGCCACGTAAGAAACCACAAAATCTTTGGCCGCCGCTGAGCAAGGCCGGACACATTCCGTGCGGCCTTCATAAAAGCTCCTCACGGAAACGGATTCATATACGGAAGGGTAGCTTTTGGTCAACTTATAATAGGCTACCTGAAACAAAAGCTGCACAAAGGCGTCGGGATAGCAGCCCTGCTTTTTTAGCTGCTGCCGCGTAACCGTCTTTATACCCTTCTGCGCTGCGGTCATATTTTCTAAAATCTCATCGTATTCCCGTCTTTCAGCGCCGAGAGCTTCTTGCGTCTCTGCCCTTAAACGCCATGGCAAATTCCTGGTTTTGGGCTTTAACCCGCTAAAAGCGCCTTGCGGAGCGGCGCCCAGCCCGGCTGCGGACTTTTGATCCAGCTCTTTAGCCAGCGCCAGACTTCTGCCGATAAACCATAGCCACATGCCGGCGTCACAGCCTGCATGCTCCAGATTCAGGCCCATGTCACCCCCGGGACCGGCAATAATCTGAACCGACTTATCAAACCAGCGGTTGCAGGACTCTCCGCCGATTAAGCGGGCGCTGGATATCTCCCCGTCATCCAGGCAGATTACAAAATGAGCCTGCTCAATAGCCGCTAAGCTGTGCCGGTTTAAGGGATGCTCCATTAATTGTTGCCGGATAATAGCTGCCCTGTCCCGCTTGGCGCAGGTCATCGCCCCTATGGGGTCAACAGCGGCAGGCTGACCAGCGTCGGAATCGCCGGCGGCAGGCCGGCAGGCGGAGGGGATAGCTTGCCCTTTGATATCTTGCAACGCCTCTTGAATAGCAGCCGGCTGATAGACACGGCCTTTCTCGTCTGTCAGGGGCAAAAGATACCAGTTGCCCCGGCAAACCACAGCGGCGCTTAAGGGGCCGGCAAGGGAGCAGCGGTACATTAAGTCTTTGCCCTTGCTGGGTATCCGTGTATAAAACATACAGCGAAGGGTATCCATGCTCAAGGGACCGGCTTTGCCGGTTTCAACAGGAAAAGAGCCATCGGCAATTTCGCCAATGGCTGCGCAAAAACCATAAATCAAGGCCGGCAGAGCCGGCTGGGGCCATTGGTGCTGATCCAATTGTAAGTTGTAACTCAAATCCGTAGGCACCCGGCCCCGAAAGGCCAGATAGCTGTCATCCCAGAAAGGACGCAGCCAGCTGCTATTAGCCGGGCGGCTTTCTTGCCAGGCCAGCAGCTCCTCCTGAAGCCGGGGACCGGCCCCGGTCGCTGCGGCAAATCCCTCCAGAAGACGGCTGGTTTTTTGCCGCTCTTCTTCACTGACTAATGGCCTGATCATTTCCTTCAAGCTGTCACAGGTAGACGCCAACTCCGGCACAGGCAGCCGGGGCAGGGTATGATCCCAATCAAAAACTCCCATTAATGCCTCCTCGAAAGTAATGCATTTTCCCGAAAGTAGAGTCTGCCCACTTCCTCAGCGAACAGACTCTGGGTTTACCGGCTTGCCGGTTTTACCGCTTGCTCTTGTCAAAAATCTCGCCCACAGCCCGGGGAGGATGATTATGCTTAGAGAAAAAGATCAAAAGCAGCAAGGTAAGAACATAGGGCAAGATCAAGAACAGGTCTGTATAGTTGCTGGGCATACCCAGTTTTAGCAATAATTGATAAACCACAGACCGGGCAAAACCGAAGAACAGGCAGACGGCAAAAGTCCGGGGAATCTTCCAGTTGCCAAAAATCAAAGCGGCAATGGAAAGATAGCCGTAGCCCATATAAATGGTAGGCGAAAAAATTCCCGATACGGAATAGGCAATAAAAATACCGCCCAGACCGGATAAAGCGCCGCAAATCATGATGGCAATAAATTGGGTTTTGCCCACATCGCCGCCGGCAGCGTCCAGGCTGTGGGGATTTTCACCGCAAGCCCTCAGACGCAAACCAAATTTCGTTTTATAAAGCAGATACCAGCAGTATAGGGCAATAACCAAAATCACGATTTCAAAGGGATACATGTTTTTAAATAAACCGCCAAAAATCGGGATTTCCGATAAAACCGGCACCGTAAACCTGGAAGACACGCCGATCTGAAATTTGTTGGAGGCCTCGCCGGTTATAATGCCGTTGATTACACTGGTCAAAAAGGTAGTCAGGGCCACAGCCAAAGTATTGACCACTACGCCGCTGATTACCTGCCTTGCTTTAAATTTAACGCATAAAAGTGCATGAATGATGGAAAAGAGGCTGCCGCCGATCATCCCTGCCACCATGGCGATATAGATCAAATAAGGGGAGCTGTTGCCCAGGTAAAAGCGGCTGAGAATCACGGTCATGGCGCCGACAAAGGCGCCAAAGCCTTGCAGCCCTTCCAAAGCCAGCATGACGATGCCGCTTCTTTCGCTGTAAATACCGCCGATGGCCATAATAAACAAGGGCAGGGCAAAGGATAAGCCGTCGATCATAATCGTATCCATTTATTGCACCCCCTCCTTCTTGGCTTTATCGGCCAGCCGCTCCCGCTGCCTTCTGGCCAGATACCTCATGTAAGTACCGCAGGCGCTGAACAAAAGCAGTATGCCGGTAATGACGGAAGCTATTTCCTTAGGCACTCCCACGGTGGAGCTCATGTATATGCTGCCTTTTTGGAAGATGGTGATCAAAATAGAAGAAAAAATGGCGCCAATGGGGCTGATATTGCCCAGCAAGGCCACGGCGATGGAGTCATAGCCCAGGCTGGCCAGTTCTTTCGGCACGATGCTGTTAAAATAACCTACGTAATAAGTGACGCCGGCCAAACCGCCAAAAACTCCGGAAAGAGCCATGGCCAAGATGATGCTTTTGCCTACGTTGACGCCGGCATATTTGGCACAATCCCGGTTTAAGCCTACGGCCTTCATTTCAAAGCCCACCACCGTCCGGTCCAGCAAAAACTTCACCAGGAAAACGCCGGCAAGGGCCAGGATAATCCCTAAAGGCAGAGTAAGCTTGGAAGTGCCCCAGGTAACACCGGTAATGCTCAGGCGGGAAGCAGCGCTGCAAACCCGGGAGGAGCGGGTAATGATATCCTTATAGTAGGTATTAATGAAAAAGGCCACGATATAGCTGATAATATAGTTAAACATGATGCTGGACACCACTTCATGGATATTGAAGCGGTACTTCAAAAAGCCAATGATTGCCCCGATCAGGCCGCCGGTCAGTATGCCCAGCAGAATAACCAGAGGCTTGGCAAGGTAGGCATTCAAACCGCTATAACCTACAAAAACAGTGGCAATAAAGCCTGCCGCCAGCATTTGGCCGGCCATGCCGATATTAAACATGCCGGATTTCATGCCGATAATAATACCCAAAGCCGCCAGCAGCATGGGCGCTAATATACCCAGGAAAGACAAGAAATCCGTGAGCATACTTTGACCGCCGCCATAGATGGGTTTCATCATAAAACCGCTGCCCCGCAGGAAGCCGGTCATAGCCGTGGCCGGGTTTTTACCTAAAACAAGCAGCAAAGCAGCAGCTGCAAGGATCGTCAATATTATCGATACTACGGGGATGGCGAATTGGGAGAGCCGGTCATCATCCAAAGCGTTGATTATTCTGCCCCCCAGGCCATTGCCGGGGACTCTCTCTTTTTTAGCGTTCAAGATTTCACCCCCATCATATATTCTCCTACCTGATTGGTGGTTAGCTCCTCTGCAGGTGAAATCTTTTGCAATTCTCCATTATAGATGACGCCGATGGTATCGGCCAGGCTCATCACCTCGTCCAGCTCCAAGGAGATCAGGAGCACGGCCTTGCCTTTATCCCGCTCCCGTAAAATATGTTTTTGGATATTTTCAATAGCGCCGATATCCAGGCCCCGGGTAGGCTGGACAAAAATCATCAGATCCGATTCCAGGGAAATCTCCCGGGCAACAATGGCTTTTTGCTGATTGCCTCCGCTCATGGAGCGGGTGGTGGTTTTGGCCCCCTGGCCGCTGCGAATATCGTACCGGTCAATCAGCTCTTCGGCAAACTTCTGAAAACCTTCACGTTTCAGGATACCTTTCTGAGAAAAGGGCTCACGATAATATCTTTTAATGGCAAGATTATCTTCCAGGCTGAAATCCAGTATTACCCCAAGCCTTTGCCGGTCCTCGGGGATATAGGACATCCCATCTTCTGTGCGGCGGCGAATACTCTCGTCCGTGATATCCTTGCCTTTCAGCTTGATTGCCCCCTTTTGGGGCTTAATCAAGCCTGCTATGGCATCGGCAATCTCTATTTGGCCATTGCCGGAAACGCCGGCAATAGCAAAGATCTCACCCCGCCGGATGGAAAAGTTGACATTTTTGACCACATCGAACTTGTCCTCATTGCGGACAGTCAGATCCTCCACTTCCAAAAGCACTTCCCCAAAATTGGCAGGGCTCTTCTCCTGCTCGAAAACCACTTCCCTGCCCACCATTAAATTGGCCATTTCCTGGGTGGTGGTCTCGTTTACATTTAGGACCTTTACTAATTTCCCCCGGCGCAAAATGGCGCAACGGTCGGCAATCCGCTTGATTTCCTCCAGCTTATGGGTGATTAAAATAATAGTTTTACCCTTATTGCGCAATTCCTCCATGATATCCAGGAGGTATTGAATCTCCTGAGGCGTTAACACGGCGGTGGGCTCGTCGAAAATCAGAATCTCAGCTTCCCGGTAAAGCATTTTCAAGATCTCCACCCGCTGCTGAATGGAAACATTAACGGTCTCCACTATCTGGCAGGGGTCTACCTCCAGGCCGTAAGCCTTGGATAATTCCCGGATTTTCTCCTGGGCGCCTTTACAGTCTACATAGGGAATGAAGCCGCCGATTTTCTTAATAGGCTCGATTCCTAAAATAATATTCTCCGCTATGGTATAGTTATCAACCAGTTTAAAATGCTGGTGGACCATCCCGATATTAAGGGCAGCCGCTTCGTTGGAGGAGGATAGCTTTACTTTCTCTCCCCGTACCAGAATTTCCCCTTCATCTGGTTCATACATGCCGAAAAGCATACTCATCAATGTGGATTTTCCGGCGCCATTTTCCCCTAAAAAAGCAAAAATTTCGCCTTTCTTGATCCCGATGGATATATCGTCATTGGCCACAATGCCGGGGAATCTTTTGGTAATATGTCTCATTTCCACAATGTATTCGCTCATGTATCCTCCCTATGTGAGAAAAGGGGGATAAACCAGGTCCCCCTTTAGTCGCCCGCAAATGGCAGGGGCTAAAGGGGGACAGGCATCCCCTTCGCTTCTCAATTAAGCAAAGCAGATGGCGGTTTCCAGGGACACTTCAATCATCTCATCCAGGCTTTCCTGGCGTTCTTTGGCTGAAAGGGCTTCCCCGGTAAACAAATGATCGGTAACGGTCAGGATGCTCAGGGCTTTTTTCTTGGCATAAGCAGCAGTGAGGTAAAGCCCGGCGGTTTCCATCTCCAGGGCTAAGATGCCCATGCGCTGAAAACGGGAAGCCATGTTTTCCTGAGCGTAGTAAAACACGTCGGAGCTGAACACCGGTCCCACAACCGTCGATATCTGCTTTTCTTCGGCAGCGGCTACCGCCTTGCGCAGCAAGGTATAATCTGCCGTGGGCGCCAAGATGCCGGGGAAATCATATTGAGCGGCAAAATTAGAGTCGGTAGATGCGGACATGGCAATGACCACATCCCGCATTTTGATATTTTCTCCAATACCGCCGGCGGAGCCTACCCGGATGATCCCTTCCACATCGTAAAAATAGTAGAGTTCATAAGCGTAAAGCCCCATGCTGGGGATGCCCATGCCGCTGCCCATAACGGAAACGGCTTTACCTTTATAGGTGCCGGTAAAACCCAGCATGTTGCGGATTTCATTGAAGCAAACAGCATTCTCTAAAAAATTTTCCGCTATGTACTTAGCCCGCAGCGGGTCGCCGGGCATCAGGACAATTTTGGCGATATCGCCGGGCTTGGCGGAGTTGCAGGCCGAATTATGAGGCGTAGGTGTACTCATCTTCGTTGACCGTCCTTATGTTTTTTCTATGGGATATTTTACAGGCCGGGGAAATTGTCGGGGGCCTGCTCGTTGAAGTTGGCAGCGGGAACGATTGTACCGGCTTTCAGCAGATCATAAGCCTCTTTCAGTTTGGCTAAAGTATCTTCAGAAAGCTGGTGCCGGCCTTCGGCGCTGACATAGCCTGTGGAATCCGTATCGGCGCCCAAAACTACGTTCTGGCCCTTGAAGGTGCCGTTATAGATTTCTTCCAGCTGTTTCTCAACATTGCTGTGCATTACTTTGAGGCCGGAGGTCAGCATAATGTTTTTGTCGCCTTTGGCGCCGTCGTCATACTGGTCTACGTCACAGCCTACCAGCCAGACATTGTCGGCTTCCTTGGCGGCGGCAAATACGCCGTTGCCGGAAGCGCCGGCAGCCACGAAGAGCACATCCACGCCTTGATCGATCAGAGCAGCGCCTACTACCTTGCCGGTGGCCTCATCGGCAAAGGCGCCGATGTAGTTGCCGCCCACGTTTTTACCGGTAACATCGGTGCCGGCGTAAGAAGGCAGCTCCAGGTATTCAGCGGCGGAACCAAAATGCTTGTTGGCATAGTTGACGCCGGACATGAAGCCATACTGATAGTTAACATTGGAAGGATAAGCGATACCGTTGACTACAGCCACTTTACCGGTTTTGCTTTCCAGAGCGGCAGCAATGCCGGCGAAGAAACCGCTTTCTTCTTCTCTAAACAGCATGGAATAAACGTTTGCCAGCTCTACGGTGTTGCCCTCGGCATCCGTGGGGGCCGTATCTACCAGAATGATTTTTTTGTCGGGATTGTCGGCGGCAATAGAGCCGGCGGCGGCAAACTGGAAGCCGGGCAGCACTAATACGTCATAGTTGGCAATAACGTCGGCTACGGCGTCCAAAACCTTGCTGACATCCGGTTCTTTGATGGTATCAACCTTAACCTCAGGATGGTTTTTCTGGAAAGCCAGAATACCATTGTAGCAGTCCTGGCCAAAGGAACCGTCGTCAACGCCGGAGGTAGTAACAATACCAACTTTCAGGGGCTCACCTTCACCGGCAGGTTCGGTAGCGCCGCTGGGCTCGGTGGGGGTGGTAGGCGCCGGCGTACCGCCGCCGCAGGCAGCTATGCTGAACAGCAGCATAAAAGCCAGTACACAAGATACCATCACTTTCATTCGATTCATTTTAAATCCTCTCCTCTTTTCAATCCTTTTTTATTAGTAAAGCCGCCTTTCCCTCCGGGTTGTCGCCCGGATCAGCGAAAAAGTGCAGCGATACTTTTGTCATATGGGGGATAGCAAATCCCCTTCTCGGTAACGATGGCCGTAATCAGGCTGTGATCCGTCACGTCAAAAGCCGGGTTATAGCATTTAACGTCTTTTAATGCCATAGGCTCCTTATAGAACTTTTCCCGGATTTCCGCCGGATCCCGCAGCTCAATTTCAATATCCTCACCGGTTTTGCAGGATAAATCAAAGGTGGAAGTGGGCCCCAGCACATAAAAGGGGATATTGTAATGTTTAGCCAAAATCGCTACGCCGCTGGTGCCGATTTTATTGGCGGCGTCGCCGTTGGCCGCCACTCTGTCGCAGCCCACAAAGCAAGCCTGAATCCAGCCGTTTTTCATCACTATGCTGGCCATGTTGTCACAAATAAGGGTAACGTCGATACCGGCTTTATGGAGCTCATAGCTGGTCAGCCGGGCCCCTTGCAAAAGGGGTCTCGTCTCGTCGGCAAAAACCCGGAACTCCATGCCCCGCTCTTTGCCTAAAAGCAGAGGCCCCAAAGCTGTACCGTAGCGAGAGGTGGCCAAAGGACCGGCATTGCAATGGGTGAGAATGCCGTCGCCATCCTTGATCAACGTCAGGCCATGCTCAGAAATAGCCAGGCACATTGCCACGTCTTCATCATGGATCTTTTGGGCTTCCTCTCTCAAAAGGCCCACAATCTCCTCAATGCTTTTATGGGAATTGGCCGTCACCACTTTTTCCATGCGGTTTAAGGCCCAGCTTAAATTAACCGCTGTAGGCCGGGAGGAATTTAAATACTCCTTCTGCCGCTGGAACTCCGCCAGAAAACCGGTATAATCCGCGGCTTTGATCTGCCGGGCCAGGCAATAGATGCTATAAGCCGCACAAATGCCGATGGCCGGCGCCCCCCTCACCTTTAGCTGGAAGATGGCGTCGTACATATCCTCAGCCTTATGCAACGTCAAATAAACAGTATCGTTGGGCAGCCTGGTTTGATCGATAATCACCACGGCGGCGCCGTCTTCGCTTAAAGCCACATTATTGATATGGGTAACTTGCCGCAAAGCTTCCGTCATTGCCTTAACTCCTTTTTGTGTTGTTGGTGTCGAATGCTGCATGCTGAATAAGTTTTGAATGTTGATAACTGCTGTCAGCCGCAATAGTAGTTGATCACTGCCAATGCCGCCCAGCACTTGCTGCCGTTAATTGTTCAGGTAACCGCCGTCCACCACCAAAAGATGGCCGTTAACATAACGGGAAGCCTCCGAGGCCAAAAACACCACAGGCCCCATCATATCTGCCGGGCTGCCCCAGCGGCCCATGGGAATCTGCTGGGTCAGGCTGGCCGTCAGCTCTCTTTGCTGCCGCAGCCCTGCCGTATTGTCCGTCACCATATAGCCGGGAGCTATGCCGTTGACATTGATGCCGTATTTGGCCCATTCATTGGCCAGGGCTTTCGTAATCCCCGCCACGGCGTGCTTGCTGGCCACATAAACGGAAACGCTGTTGCCGCCTTTCATGGATTGCACGGAACAAACATTGATGATTTTGCCGCCGCCCTGCCGGATCATGGCTTTGCCAATCTCCTGGCTTAGGAAATAGAGAGATTTGACATTAACGTCCATGACCAGGTCGAAATCCGCTTCGCTGTATTCCTCAGCAGGCCTAACGGGGGTAACGCCGGCATTATTAACCAGTATATCAATGCGGCCAAAGGCTGCAATAGCTTGGGCTGCCAAATCTTTTACCGTCTTCGGGGAAGACAAATCCCCCCGCACCCAGGCAAAGCTGCTGCCGGCTTCTTTGACCAGTTCTTCCGTCCCGGTCATTTCCTGCCTGCCCAAAGCTACGATATCCGCTCCGCTTTGAGCCAAGGCAACAGCCATGGCCTGGCCTAAGCCCTTATTGGCACCGGTAACCAGGGCAATCTTATCTCTTAACGAAAAATCCGCCGCCGGAAAATCCATGCTTTGTCCTCGACTTTCTAAATCTTTAGCCTCGTATTTTAACCTTGGTCATCTAGTCCAGAGGCGGCAGGAAAAAATCATCTTCATGGAAAGCGGGTGCTACAATACAGGAGACCAGAACAAAGCTGCCCTCCTTGAGCCGGGTGGTCTGCCAAACCCCTTCGGGAACGACTAAATGGAAAGCTTCGCCCTTATCTGGCCGGGCCCCCAAAAGCAGTTCCTTTTCCGCCTCCGGCTTATGGCCTTTGCCCCCCTGGAGCATCACCAGGCTGCCGCCGCAGTGCCAGGTCCAGACCTCCGGTGAGGTAAGCTTATGCCAGCAGGAAACCTCATCGCCTTGCAGCAGATAATAGATCAGACTGCAAGCGCCCCGGTCCCCTTTATACGGCTGAGGCAAGCCCTTCTGAGGCAAAACCATATCTGAAGTCCAGATGTGGCGGTACCAGCCGCCCTCATAATGGGGCTCCAGCTTTAATGTGTCAATCCAATATTGAGCATTACCGGTATTGCAGGCGTTGGCCGTATTATATTGGACATCAGCCATCTTACATCCTGCCAACAATTTCTGCCAGAAGGCCGGTAAACTTCTTGCCCGCCTGATTGGCTACCTCAATGACCTCTTCTCCGGTGAGAGGCACATCCAAAATACCGGCGGCTAAGTTGGTCACGCAGGATATGGCCAGCAAATTCATACGGCAATGACTGGCCACAATAGCTTCCGGTACCGTAGACATACCTACCACGCTGGCGCCTAGCTGCTTAAACATCCGAATCTCCGCCGGCGTCTCAAAGCTGGGGCCGCTATAGCCCAAATAAATCCCTTCGTGGAGGGTTATGCCCATATCCTTGGCCGTAGCCTTGGCCAAAGCGGTCAGGTCCCGGGAATAGGTTCTCGTCATATCGGGAAAACGGGTGCCGAAAGCATCTTCATTGGGGCCGATCAAAGGGTTGGCTCCCATATAATTAATATGATCCGTGATGACCATCAGGTCACCGGGATCAAAATCAGGGTTTAAACCGCCGCAGGAATTGGTGAGAATCAAAGTGCCGATTCCCAAGGCTTTCATCACCCGCACAGGATAGGTAACCTGCTGCATGGTGTATCCTTCATAATAATGGAATCTGCCTTGCATACACAAAAGGGTTTTGCCTTTCATCCGGCCGATAATCAGCCGGCCTTTGTGGCCCGGAGCTGTGGAGCGGGCAAAATGAGGGATTTCCTCATAAGGGATGGAGCAGGCCTCTTCCAACTGCTCACCCAGCGCTCCCAAACCAGATCCCAATACCAAACCGATTTCCGGCTGTAAGCTTGTCTTAGAACGGATAAACGAGACAGTCTCTTCTACTTTTTTTTGCAGCATATCTGTCCTCCTATTTTTGCCTATGCACTTTATTTATCTGTCATTCTTGTTCTGATTTTACCATTTTTACAAACAAGTCACAACCTAAATCTTTCTTTGACACTCAAAGCTTATACGTATGCGCTTATATAGGTTGGCAGACCTAAGGAAATTTCATGCAAAATTTAATTTGCTGATTCATGCATAAAAGTAATTGACAAAGGATTAGTCATTTGCTAAAATAACATGCGTCGGCTTAAGAACACGGTTTGCCTTGGTAGCTCAGTCGGTAGAGCAGAGGACTGAAAATCCTCGTGTCGGTGGTTCGATTCCGCCCCAAGGCACCATCTTCTTCCTTCGAAAGTAAATGCGGAAGTGGCTCAGTGGTAGAGCATCGCCTTGCCAAGGCGAGGGTCGCGAGTTCGAATCTCGTCTTCCGCTCCAGTTTTCTCCCCCGGCCGTTAGGTCGGGTTCATTTTACCGGTACAGCCGGATATATATGGTGCGATGGCGAAGTGGTAACGCTGCGGCCTGCAAAGCCGCCATTCGTCGGTTCAAATCCGACTCGCACCTCTAAAGAAAACCCCGTCAGATATGGTCTGGCGGGGTTTTGGTTTTGGTTTGACCACACTTTTGACCACACTTTTGATTTTTCAAATAAAAATCTCTTCTATATTATATATTCGCCACTACAACTCCACCACAGCCCCACTACGCCGATCAATAAGCGTATACGCGCCAAAGCTTTGCTTTACCGCCAGGCTGGGCGGCAGGCTGTAGAAAAAACTTGAAAAAATCTTCAAATTTCCCTTATTTAGCCGTTGACAATGCTCCGATACGGTAGTATAATAGGATTAACAAGTTAGC
>JAHDMJ010000018.1 GCA_018436095.1 Clostridia bacterium
CAAAGGTGCATGGATGCCCTTCAAGCCATTAAACCGAAGCTCCTTAAAATTGCTCAGGAACAGATCAAGTTACTCAAAGCAGCTTAACCAACTCGAAAAAACTACAGCCGAACGAATTTACACACAAATTTGGACTTGACCTGCACTTTTGCACAGTTAGCTCAAGGAAACGGTAACAAACCTGCATTTTTGCTCAGTTAGCTTAAGGAAACGGTAACAAACCTGCAATTTTGAGCGCAGTTGCCTGAATTAACCGCCGCAAATACCCCTTACGCCATGTGCCACATGTGTCACTGACTGCAATTGTATTCACTGCCACTACAGAAGGGGCCGCCATTATGCGGAGTAATAAACGTTTGGGAGCAGAATACCGTTGACAAAGGCCGGGCCTGGTGATAAGGTAAATTTGTCGTTATGATAAATATTCATAACGAATAAAGGGATATAACAGGTAAAGGGGAAAATCATGGGATTTTTATCGGAATGCACCTCGGGAGGCTGCGGTGCTAAAATAGGCCCCGGCGAATTGGCTGAACTGCTGAAGGGCGTGCCCGGCTTCGGGGACATGATAGACCCGAAGCTGCTGGTGGGTTTTGAATCAGCCGACGATGCTGCGGTGTATCAAATTGCGCCGGATTTAGCCTTGGTATCTACTGTGGATTTTTTTTCGCCGATGATCGATGATCCTTACCAATTCGGGCAGATTGCTGCCACCAATGCTCTAAGCGATATTTATGCTATGGGAGCTGAGCCGCTTTTTGCCTTAAATTTAGTATGCTTTCCTCAAAAAATGGACAAAGGCGTACTGAAGGATATTCTGGCCGGAGGAGCGGCCAAGGCCAGAGAGGGAGGGGCGGTTATTGCCGGCGGTCACTCCATCTACGACCATGAACCAAAATATGGTTTAGCTGTCACCGGCCGGGTTCATCCTCAAAAGATTTTACGCAATGATGGCTGCCGGGAAGGGGATTGCCTGATTCTCACTAAACCATTAGGGGTAGGGCTGGTGACGTCAGCCGCCCGGGTGGGCTTGGCTGAGCCTGAGATATACGAGGCAGCTCTGGCATCCATGACCCGGCTGAACCGCTATGCGGCGGAAAAAATGCAAGACTTTCCCGTCAGTGCCTGTACCGATATTACGGGTTTCGGTTTGTTGGTGCACGGTATGGAAATGGCCGGCAAAAACCATACCCTGATTATTGATACGGATTCTCTGCCCCTTTTGCCGGGAGCCTATGACTTTGCCGCCAATTATTATGCCACTGCTGCCGGCCAGCGTAATTTTAATTATTTTGGAGACAAGTTTATTCTGGAGGATATTTCCCCGGCAATGAAAGAGATTCTTTTTGATCCCCAGACCTCCGGCGGTTTGCTGATCAGTGTGCCGGCCGGCAAGGCCCAAGCCCTTTGTGACGCCATTTGCCGGGATGATCCCCAGGCCAGGATTATCGGTCAGGTAGTGGCCAGGGAAGATTGGCCTGCGGCCTCAACCCGCTATCCAAAGAAAGCTAAGGGCGCGGGTGTTCCCGTGATTTTAGTTTAGGGTTATCCTTAGATACCAGGGCGTGATGTTCTGCTATCCGAAGATACTGGGGCGCAGATGTTCTGCTATCCGAAGATACTGGGGCGCAGATGTTCTGCTATCCAAAGATACTGGGCGCAGATGTTCCGCTATCCGGAAATACTTAGAACGCAAATGTGGAGGGAGATCAATGATTAATGTAGTTGGCAAACCTTGCCCCATACCGGTAATTGAAGCAAAAAAGGCGCTGCGCCAGGCGGCTCCCGGAGAGCAGGTGCGGATTATCGTGGATAATGATGTGGCCCGGCAAAACCTTCAAAAAATGGCTGAAGGTATGGGCTGCGGTTTCAGCTATGGGCCGGCGGCAGGAGAGGGCCAGGATAATCAGGATAATATAGAAGTTGTTATCACTGCACCCGCCGGGCCGGCTGCTAAGGCGGCTGGCGGCGAAACTAAGGACTCTGCGGTGGCCGGTGCTATCGGAGTCGGCAGTTCTGCCGGTGCCGATTGCTCCTGCGAAGGGACGGAGGCAATGCTGGAGGCAGCCCGGCGGCTGCTGGACGAAGAGGGCAAAGGCTTGGTGGTAGCCATCGGCAGCGACTGTATGGGCCGGGGTGAGGATGAATTAGGCCGCTCCCTGATGAAAGCATTCATCTATTCGCTGACGGAACTGGATGTACCGCCGGAATATCTTTTGTTTTTCAACAGCGGCGTCAAACTGGCTGTGGAAGGAGCCGGTACCTTGGCGGATCTCCATACATTGGCGGATAAGGGCGTCAATATCAACAGTTGCGGCGCTTGCCTCAATTATTATAGCCTCACTGATAAATTGGCTATCGGTAATATCACCAATATGTATGCCATTACCACCACCATGGCTCAAGGCCGGCGGCTGATTAATTTAAGCTGAACTGACAAGCTGTGTTCTGCCAAAACTGTGGCCTGTCAAAGCTGTGTTCTGTCAAAGCCGTGTTTCTGTCAAAGCTGTGTTCTGTCAAAGCTGTGTTCTGCCGAAACTGTGTTCTGTCAAGCTGCAGCCTGCCAAAACTGTGGCCTGGCCAAACTGGTTTTTTCAGTGGTCTAATAAGCATTTTGCAGGGGAGGGATTGCTATGAGCCGACTTACGGATATTTTTCAATTCTCAAAAAGGGAAGTCGTCACTATCGTAGGCAGCGGCGGCAAGACCTCCCTGATGTGGCTTTTGGCGGAGGCCCATAGGGAAAGTAAGGTTTTTGTCACCACCACCACCAAGATCCGGCGACCTGCCCCTTGGATGTATGAGGAGTTCCGCAATAATGAAGATCTGCTGCGGCGGCCTTTTGGCCCGGGGATCACCCTGGCCGCCGATGAAATCGACATAAATGAAGGAAAGCTTGGTATTTTGCTGCCTGAGGTTTTCGAGGCTGCTCTGCCTCATTTTGATTATACCTTCATCGAAGGGGACGGCTCCCGCAATCTGCCGCTGAAAGGCTGGGCGAAGCAGGAGCCGGTGGTGCCGCAATCAACTACCTGCACCATTGGCGTTATCACCCTTTGGCCTTTGGGGCGTAAGATTAATGAAAAAATCATACACCGCTTGCCTTTGTTTTGCCAAATCAGCGGCTGCCATCCAGGGGATCCCCTGATACTGGAAGACATTGCCGCCGCTATTATGCATCCTTTGGGATTGCTGAAGGCCGCCAGAGGCCGTAAGATTCTTTATATCAATCAAGTGGAAAATTCGCTGAGTCAGAATCAAGCCCGAAGTCTTCTGGCTGCTTTAAGGCCGGATTTCTTACAGGGGCTGTCACTGGTGGCAGCCGGCAGCGTTCAGCGTAATGAAGGTCATATTTTGTGGCAGAAGAAGGGGCAATTGCTGTAATTGACGACGGTTGATATAAGCTGACAAAGGGTTAAATCGCTAAAAGGGAGAACTGCTATGTGCGATAAATACAACAAAAAGATGACGGCAGTGCTGCGGGGAGGCGGCGATCTGGCCACCGGTGTGGCCCAAAAATTATGGCGTAGCGGCTTCCAGTTAATTATTTTGGAGACGCCGTCGCCTACCACCATCCGGCGGACGGTAGCCCTCAGTACCGCTATAGCAGAAGGGGTTTATCAAGTTGAGGATATGACGGCCCGGCGGATCAAGTCCCCGGCGGAGCGGCACGCTCTGTGGCAAAAAGGCGAAATACCGATACTGGCAGACCCCAGAGCCAGCGCATTGGCGGAAATCAAGCCTGACGTGCTGATTGACGCCATTATTGCCAAAAAGAATTTAGGTACCTATCGTCATATGGCGCCCTTGACCATCGCTTTAGGTCCCGGCTTTTCCGCACCTAAAGATGTGGATGCAGTCATTGAAACTATGCGGGGCCACAGCCTGGGCCGCTTGATTACCGAGGGAGAGCCTTTGGCCAATACGGGAATGCCGGGGGAACTGGGGGGCAAAACAGCGGAGCGGGTAGTACATACGCCGGCTGCCGGTATTGTCCGCCATCTAAGCCAGATCGGCCGGCAAGTGGATAAAGGTGAGCCTCTGTTTTATTTGGAAGACCTGGCCTTTCCTGATGATCCCGATAAAAGAATCATCGTGACCTCGCCGCTAAAAGGTACGCTGCGGGGATTGATTGCCGAAGGCCTTCAAGTTCCCAAGGGACTGAAATGCGCCGACGTTGATCCCCGGCCGGCTCATGAAGTGGATTGTTACACCATTTCCGATAAAGCCCGCTGTCTGGGCGGAGCCGTGCTGGAGGCTTGCCTTTATTTGAAAAAAGATTAAAAAGGTTATAGACACCGTTAATATTCAACTGAGGCCACCCAAAAGGCAGACCGGCTATTTACTAAAATAGGCAGCCGCCTGCTTGACTTTGTCTGCATAAGGCTGTAATTGTGTATATTCGTTGGAAATCAGCGAACACTAAAGCAAACAGCATTGAGGAGGCGAGAAAGTTGGAATACAACACGGAAGATTATTTGAAAAAGGCTCTGTTGGAAGCCCAGGAAAGAGTCAGGGATTATATGCTCTATTCGGATAAAATTGAGGATGAAGAGCTTAGCGCTTTTTTTGCCGATTATGCCGAAAACGAGGGCCATCAAGCCCGCAAACTCCAGGAATACCTGAAGGGTTTGCAGTGATTCCAGGCCGCTGCCGGCGGGATGGAGTATGAACAACGTTGTATTGTTTAATTTTATGAGAAGCTAGCTTGCAGGCTTAGACCGCATAAGAAAAGATCCCTCCAACGCCATAACGGCGAAGGAGGGATCTTTTTATGATGCGTTGCTTATGATCGGCAACCGATAAGCTATTGCTGGGCAGCCATTCTCTTGTAGTTGGCCAGACGAGCTTTAGCATCGGCAGCAGATTGATCAAAGAGCTTCTCTGCCACTTCCGGATACTGTTTCTTCAAGGAAGAATAACGAACTTCGCCTTCCAGGAAGGACTTGTAGTCCAGGGTAGGCTCTTTGCTGTCCAAAATGAAGGGGTTTTTGCCTTCGTCAGCAAGAGTGGGATTGTAACGGTAGAGCTGCCAGTAGCCGGTGTCCACAGCCTTTTTCTCTTCGGCCTGGGTTTTTGCCATGTCGATGCCGTGGTTGATACAGGGAGCATAAGCAATAACCAGGGAGGGGCCGGGATAAGCTTCGGCTTCGGTGATAGCTTTCAGCAACTGGGCCTGGTTGGCGCCCATGGCTACGGTAGCTACATAAACGTAACCATAGCTCATAGCCATCATGCCCAGATCCTTTTTGCGGACCCGTTTGCCGGCAGCGGCAAATTTGGCGATGGAGCCGGTAGGCGTAGCTTTGGAAGCCTGACCGCCGGTGTTGGAGTAAACTTCGGTGTCAACCACCAAGATGTTGATGTCTTCGCCGGAAGCTAATACATGGTCTAAGCCGCCGTAACCGATATCGTAAGCCCAGCCGTCGCCGCCGATGATCCACTGAGACTTCTTGGTCATCAGGTCAGCCATGCCGGCAATCTCTTTGCAGAGGTCATTGCACTTAGCATCGCTGCAGCCGCTGACGAAAGCTAACAGCTCTTTGCCGGCAGCTTTGGAAGCCTTGGCGTCGTCCATGCCGGCAATCCAGGCGTCACAGAGGGGCTTGGCGGCGGGATTAACCTCGGCCAGCTTGCTGGCCAGATCGGCCAGTTTAGCCCGGCGCTGTTTGGTCGCTAAAGCCATACCCAAACCGAACTCGGCATTGTCCTCAAAGAGGCTGTTGGCCCAAGCGGGACCGTGGCCTTCTGCATTGACGGTGTAGGGACAGGTAGGGGCGGAACCGCCGTAGATGGAGGAACAGCCGGTGGCGTTGGCCAGGATCATCCTGTCGCCGTAGAGCTGGGTCACCAGCTTGACGTAAGGCGTCTCGCCGCAGCCTGCGCAAGCGCCGGAGAACTCGAAGAGAGGTTGTTTGAACTGGCTGCCTTTGACGGTGGCCACATTAACGTCAACGTCTGCAACGGGCTGAGCAATGGCAAATTCCCAGTTGCCGGTCTGGGCTTCGATCTGCTCGGCGGCGGGCTTCATCACCAGGGCCTTTTCCTTGGCAGGACAGGTCTGGGCGCAGGAGCCGCAGCCGGTGCAGTCCATGGGGCTGATCTGGATACGGTATTGGTAGCCTGTCAGCTCTTTACCGACAGCTTTCTTGGTGACGAAGCCATCGGGGCATTCCACGCCCTCCTCGATCAAGAAAGGACGAATAACAGCGTGGGGGCAAACCAGAGAGCACTGATTGCACTGGATGCAGTTTTCGGGAATCCATTCGGGAATATCCACAGCAATGCAGCGTTTTTCGTATTTGGTGGTGGAAGTAGGCACAATACCTGCGGGATCGAAAGCGGAAACAGGCAGTTTGTCGCCTTCCTGAGCCAGGATGGGGGCCACAAAGGTATCGAAGTATTCGGTAGCCTTGATTTTAACGGGCTCTGCACCGGTGGTGGCGGTGGCCCATTCGGCAGGAACCTTGATCTCCTCGATGCCGGCAATGGCGTTGTCGATGGCGGCGTAGTTCATGTTAACGATCTTGTCGCCCTTGTTGCCATAGGATTTTTTAGCGGCTTCCTTCATGTACTTCTCGGCGTCCGCATAAGGAATTACGTTGGCCAGCTTAAAGAAGGCAGCCTGCATAACGGTGTTGATCCTTTTGCCCATGCCAACTTCGCCGGCGATTTTGATGGCGTCTACATTGTAGAATTTAGCCTTTTTCTTTGCTAAAGCCTGTTTCATGGAAGCGGGCAGATGGGTTTCCATCTCCTCGGCAGTCCAGGAGCTGTTGAGCAGGAATACGCCGCCTTCCTTCAAGTCGGAAACCATGTCGTAACGGGTAACGTAAGAAGGATTGTGGCAGGCAATAAAGTCTGCGGAGTCGATGAGGTAGGTGGAACGGATGGGGGATTTACCAAAGCGCAGATGGCTGATGGTAATACCGCCGGATTTCTTGGAGTCATAGGCGAAGTAAGCCTGGGCATACATGTCGGTGTGATCGCCGATGATCTTAATGGAGTTTTTGTTGGCGCCTACGGTACCGTCGGAGCCTAAGCCGTAGAACTTGCAGCTGATAGCGCCGGCGGCGGAAGCGTCGATCTTCTCGCCTTTAGGCAGGTTTGTCATGGTAACGTCGTCTTCGATACCTACGGTGAAGTGGTTTTTCTTGGCGCCGTCCATGTTTTCGTAAATGGTCTTGACCATGGTGGGGTTGAACTCTTTGGAGCCCAAGCCGTAACGGCCGCCCAGCACCTGGATGGATTCCCGGCCCAGTTCTTTGAGGGCAGAGCAAACATCGGTGTAGAGGGGCTCGCCGATGGAGCCGGGTTCTTTGGTCCGGTCCAAAACGGTGATGGTCTTGACGGATTTAGGAATAGCATCGCCAAAATGCTTGAGAGAGAAAGGACGATAGAGACGGACTTTCAACAGGCCGACTTTGCCGCCCCGGCTATTGATGTATTCTACGGTTTCCTCGGCAGCTTCAGCGCCGGAACCCATCATAACGATGATGTTTTCGGCATCGGCGGCGCCTAAATAATCAAAGAGCTTGTAGCTGCGGCCGGTGAGTTTGCTGACTTTGGCCATCTCTTCTTCGACGATGGCGGGTACCGCATCGTAGAATTTGTTGGCAGCTTCCCGGTTCTGGAAATAGATGTCGGGGTTCTGAGCAGTACCCTGCTGATGGGGATGCTCAGGATTGAGGGCACGGGCCCGGAATTCCTTGATGGTTTCCTGATCCACTAAGGGAGCGATCTCGCTGTACTCGATAGCGTCGATTTTCTGTACTTCGTGAGAAGTGCGGAAACCGTCAAAGAAATGAAGGAAAGGAACCTTGGCCCGCAGGGTACTGAGATGAGCAACCAAAGCCAGGTCCATAGCCTCCTGAACGGAGTTGGATGCCAAGAGGGCAAAGCCGGTCTGGCGGCAAGCCATAACGTCGGCGTGATCGCCAAAGATGGACAGAGCATGAGCGGCTAAGGCTCTGGCGGATACATGGAATACGCAAGGAGTCAGTTCGCCGCTGATTTTGTACATATTGGGGATCATCAGCAAAAGACCCTGAGAAGCAGTGAAGGTGCTGGTAAAGGCACCGGCGGCTAAAGAGCCGTGAACGGCGCCGGCGGCACCGGCCTCAGACTGCATTTCTACTACGTTGACCTGTTGGCCAAAAAGGTTTTCGACACCTTTGGCTGCCCACTCATCTACGGACTCAGCCATAGGGGAAGAAGGGGTGATGGGGAATATCGCCGCTACGTCACTGAAAGCATACGCTACATGTGCTGCTGCGGTATTGCCATCGATCGTCATTTTTTTACTCATGGAAACCTCCTTAATAATAGTTATTCTCACCTTAAAATATTGTGAAATAAATAACAAACCCAACCCAACCAAAAATTTACTACTACACGTATACAGCCATTATATTAAGGAAAAGCCCATATGTCAACGGTCAGCTCTTAATGCATAAAATTATAATAATATTGTTATTCAATTCATCTATTCCTGATTTAGTGAGAATTGGCAGAAAAATTATAAATGAAAAAACAATAGAAAAATAGCGAAAAGGCTGCCCAGCCGGGCATGCCGGCGGAGGGAGGAAAGAAGGGGGCGCAGAGGACAAGACCATGAGCCAACCTACTCCACCGCCGGGGGGTGGTTGACCTGTTGAGGGATAACTTTGCTCAAAATTGCAGCTTTGTTTAAGCTAGCGCCCTGTCAGAAGGGATTTTTAAGCAATTTTCCAATAAAATAGTGGGTTTTCTCCGGCTGTGACACTAAATACAGCTAAAAACCAGTGTCCGGCCTCATTAAAGAGCCCCGGGGGTCTCTACAAACCTGCAAAATTGCACATTTCCAAGCAAAAGGCGTAACAAACCTGCAAAATTGCACAGACCGAACAAAACCGGGGCTGCTGAAAAACAGGCAAAATTGCAAGTTTAAAGTGTCAGGAAGTGTCAGGCTACAACTTTCCGCCAGTACACAACTAATTCGCCGCTGTATTTAGTGTTCGACTCGATATATTAACACTATCCTAAAGAGGCGACACATTTTAAACTTGCAATTTTGAATAAACAGCCAGGGCATGGCCGACTTTTTCAGTGACCTCCGACAAATCTAGTTACAGCCGGGTGTACAAATTTTGAAGTATTGTGGGATCCGCTCTGTTAAAATAGGCGTTTCAGTCTGCCTTAGACACTAAATGCAGGAAAAAACGGTGCACAGCGCGGCAAAACTGAGGGCACTGAAAAAGTCAACCGGCAAAGCAGGGGCTAACTGCACAAAAATCGAAGTTGTGTTGCAGCGGACATCGAAATTAAGGTAAAAGCAGAGGCTAACTGCACAAAAATCGAAGTTGTGTTGCACTATCTCCTTCAAATTTTGCTCAAATTACGAAAAACTGTCCTCTAATCCTCACACAACCTCGATTTTTGTGCATCTGGAAGCGAAAAATAGGTAAAATCCCCTGCCTGCCGTCACACAACCTCGATTTTTGTGCAGTTGACCCAGCGAATCCGATTTTAGCCGCTATACGGACCGCGACTTTGGTTGTGCCCTCGCAAAACTTGAAATTTTGAACAGTTAGCTTTGGCAAATACACATAAAACCTCATTTTTTGTGCACCCGATTTTTGTGCACCCGGTTTTGTGCACCCGGCTTGTCAGCCCCCGCCAAACGTAAATCAGCGTTCACTCATGCCTTTGGCGCGGTTTGGCCGGCCTCCGGTGAAAAGGGCGGCGGTAATAGTTCTTCAAACATATTGGTGATGCATTTCAGTGCTACCTGTTCCTGGTGATGGAGGCTGGAAACTTTTTGGTGGATAAGACAAAGAACCATGTCGTTATCCGCAATAAGCCCCGGGAAAGAGACGGACCGCAGCCGCCGGTTGTCCACGCTGTGGTCATAGTGGAAAGCAAAGCCGCTAAGCACCGTGAGCATGCCGTGGTCGAAAACAGCCTGCTTCACCAACGGAACATTGGGAAAAATGGTGAAGTGGTTGCTGGCATCCAAAAGGTGGGAAAAGAAGATGGTGTTTTCGCCCAAATGAAAGTGGGGCAGGATGGCAAACTGCTGGTTTTGCAGTTCGGAAACGTTGATAGCCGGTTTGTTGGCCAGGGGGCAGTCTTCCCGCATGACCAGGTAAAGATGATCTTGAAATAATTGGGTGACTTGGATTTGATATTTTTGGGCCACGGCAATAAATTCACGTAACCCCTTTTTGCTGTAGTAGGTGAGGCCGATGTTGGAGTGGTTCTGCACAACGCTGGGGCCAACGTCAGAGCCTACCATTTCGTGAAAAATCAAGCTGCCCCGGGGCACTCTTTTTCGAAAGCACCGGATCAGATCCAGGGAAAGGGAGCAGGTTATGCTGGGGGAGCTGATGATGTTCACCGGCTGCGGCGAACAGTCTTCCCCGTTGAGGTTCATGGATATGGACCAGCGGGACCAGATATCCCAGGCTACGGCCAGGGCTTCCTTGCCCCTTGCGGTGGGGATTACACCTTCCCGGCTGCGCTGAAAAACAGCAAAGCCAAGCTCCTCTTCCAAGCGGCTGACAATGGAGCTGAGAGCTGTCTGGCTCAGATAGAGCTCTTTGGCCGCCGCAGAAATAGAGTGATGGGCGTCGATTACCAGCAGGTAATATAAGTGTTCCACTCTCATAGGCTCGTCCTCTCATCTTGCAGGCTTTCAGCCGCCTGTCCGCCCGGAGGCTCCGGCAGGCAGAGTTCCTCAATATATTCTTTAATGCAGTCAACCAAGATGCGCTCTTGGTAACGAAGGTGCTGCATACCCCGGTGCAACAGGCAAAGGTTAAGCTCCGGAACGCCTTGGCTTTCACATAAGGGCAGGGCCACCTGATGGCCGGGATCGTAGACGCCGGAGCAATAAAGGGTGAACCAGGTGGCGAAGCCCACCATGTTCTGCTCCATAATTAAACTGCGCATCAGGGAGTAATTGTTGATGGCAACCTGATGGTTTATATCCTGCAGCAGATCTTTAAACAATGGGCCCAAGCCGCTGGAGCTGCAGGTGGTGATGACGCAAAACTGGGCGTTTTGGAAATCTTCTTTTGTAACGGCCTGCCGCTGGGCCATGGGATTATCCTTATTGACCAGCAGGAAAAAGCGGGTTTTCAGAAGGGGAAGGGCAATAATGCCGGAGCGGTCGGAGGCCTGCTGGAGATTGCGGAGCTCTTTTTCGGTAAAAAAGGTCAGTCCCACATTGGCAGTATGCCGCACAAGCAGAGGGGGGATGTCCAGGCGGGGCCATTCCTCCATGGTGAGATCGGCGGGAAGAGCAAAGGCATTATACCGCCGGGCAATTTCAATGGATGAGGCCGCGCAGGCGCCGGGGGACATAAGGAGGCTGATGGGCTGGGTACGGGGCCGGGGGCGGTCTTGCCGGGAAAGGTTAAGCAGCTCTTCCGATCTGATATCGATGTCCCGGGCCAGGGAAAGAAATTGCTTCCCTTTGGTGGTGGGGACCATGCCGCTGGGCGTGCGGTAAAAGATAGAGAAGCCCAGCTCCCGCTCCACGGCGTTTATGATAGAGCTGAGCGTTGTTTGCGGCAAATGCAGGGCACGGGCCGCGGAAGAGATAGACTTGTGCCGGTCAATCTCCAGAAGGTAATGATAATTCTCTAAATGCATGCCATCCCCCTCCTGCTCCATATGTTCTTTGAATAGCCCAACAGGAGGGACCGAAAAAATCGGTTCCTCCTGTTAAGTGGACTATTCTTTTCCGAAAGGCTAGATTTGCTTGTAGATTTCCTCCAGGGTCATTTCTGCCGGGAAACCAAGGTTCTCCAGGGTGCGGCCATCGTTTATATAATCCCGGTCGTTGATGGCTCCGGCCACGCCCAGGAAAGCGGCCAGCACCGGCATTTCCAGACCCAGCCGCTTGGCTGCCGACAGGGCGAGGGCGCCGCCGCAACTGCAATCCTCGTGAAGATAACGGTGGTCCAGGGCATTAGGGCCGTCCATATACTTGTAGAAAACATGGACTTCCGGATGGGCCTCCAGGTTTTGAATCTTTTCGATCATACCCATAGGATTGCCGTGTTCGGGCAGGCCCATAGCCTGGAGCACAGCCAGGCGCTCGGCCCGGATTTTACTTACGCATTTAATCACGTTGGGCGTAAAGGCGTATTTGAACAAGGAAAATTCGTCGCCTTTATGGTCGATCTCCGCTGCGGCCAGCACCGTGCTGGCAATGTGATTAATGACATTGCCGGCGTTCATGACGCCTTCGAATACATTTTGGTTCCCGGAATATTCTACCACACCTTCCAAGTCCTTGAGAACCCGTTCCGTATCGGCAGCGGGAAGGGAAGCCACTTTGCCCTTGAGATTCAGGGGCAGGCCTGCGGTTACTTCCCCTTTGGCGGAAAGGCGGCAGGGGCAGAAATTGCCTTCCTTTTCCGTTAGGGTGACCTGGGCGGTGACGCCCAGCTCCCGAAAAACCTTGCGGAAGATGAAGGAACCAAGATTGCCGGGGGTAATGAGGATATGCTGGCCATCCTCCAGATAAGGAGCGATGCGCCGGGCAATTTCTTCATGCCGGTCCGACATGACGTGGACGAAAACAGCCTGAGCGCCGGCCATGGCTTCCGCCGGGTCGGTGGTAAGCTTGGCGGGTTTGCCGGTTCCGTGCATCATGCCCCGCAGCGTAATACCGCCCAAATTTTCAATATCCGCAAAACGCTCCGCAAAGCGGGCGTCATCGTAAAATGTTACCTGAAAACCCCGCCGGGCCATGACGGCAGCTACGGCATGGCCGGTGGCGCCGGCGCCGATAACGGTGATCCTTTCAATCATTTGTCGCGATCTCCTTTACAGTTGTAGGTTTTGTCACAGCTAAAACATTAACCGAGGATGAGATAGCCCAGGGTAAACAGGGGCACAGCCACCAGCAAACAGGCTAGGCAGCCCACCAGCGTTACCTTGATACGCATACCGCCGTTTTGCAGGGAGGGCTGGGAGTGGAAGATAGAGGCGGGAGCGGAAGCGCCGGGCAGAACCATGCCGATGTTGATCATGTAAATCAGGGCGGCGCCGGCAAACTGAGGATTCATGCCGCTGGACATAACGAAGGGCGCGATGATGGGGATCATGGCGGCGCCGAAGGCGATGTTGGAGCCCAGATTGGTCAGGATCATGGACAGCATCATGGTGAAGACCAGGATGAAGGCGCCGCCCTTGCCGGCAAAGATGGGAGAGAACACGCCGGTAAGCCAGGGCAGGATGCCGGTAGCCTCGTTGGTGACAGCGGCGGCTATGGGCAGCGTAACGGCGCACATCAGGATGACTTCCCAGCTAATGGCCGTATCCTTGACTTTTCTGAATTCGATGGTAGGCTTGCCGTCGCCCTCGCCGCTGGGCAGCACCAGCAGGACGGCGGCGCAGACGCAATACATACCGGCCACGGTCATGGTGTTATTGATGAAATTGGCAAAAGCGGTGCCGATCAAGGTGTTGCCCAGGATGCAGAGAAAAACCGTAAGAACATAAAGAACCAGAATACGCTTGGCCCGGGGGCGCAGCACCTTGCTTTCTTCTCCCATCTTGTTCACATCAAAGCGTTTCATGATGCTGTAGTCCACCTTGAAGATCCACTTGCTGAGAAAAACATAGGCCGTCAGAATCAGCACGGTGGCGGGGAGGGTGAAGGCGGCCATGAGACCCATGTTTAACTGGACGGAGGTCACGTTACTCCAGGTGGTGGCCAGGCCCAGCATCCAGCTCTGGTAGGGAACCATGGCGCCTCCTAAGATGGTGCACAGCATAATGCCGGCAAAACCCACATAGCGGAAAGAGCAATCTTTTTCGTAGCCGCAGTTGTCGGCGATATCCTGCCAGATGCCATAGAGGATGAGAGAAAGGACGATCTGGTTAACAACGATGCAGGACAGGCCGAAAACCACAAAGAAGGACCAGACATAAAGCAGGGGCTTACCCTTGAAGATTTTTTTGGATAAAGACCAGCGTACAAACCACTTGCCGAAGCCGTAGTAGGACAGGGAACCGGCGGCAATGAAGCCCACGATGCTCTGGAATACTACGTTGTGGCCCATCATGGAGGTAATGGCGGCGCTCATGGAGGTAAAGCCGCTGATACCAAAAGCGATAATGGCAAATAAGGAGGGCCAGATGATGTCGCAGGATGAGTAACCGTAAACAACGCCTAAGAAAACACCTAGCACCCTCATGCCCACAGGGGTTAGGGTGCTGAAGGGAGGCAGGAAGCCAAAGCCGAACATGAGGAATAAAGTAATTGCAATATTGACGAGTTTAACAGGGCTGTATCCCTTATTAATCGCCTTGATGGTGGTTGTTGTTGTCGCCATTGTGTGACTCCCTTTCTTAAAAAGATAAAGCGGCAGAGACGGATTAAGAGAGTTCCGGTTCAACCTTTGTCTCCAATGGAAACACCATAATACACTTTACCATTTTTCTTATGACAAGTTCAAGGTAATAGACTATTGGGACTTTCGGCATGGGGTAACGCTTTTTGGCGTTTTCCTAACTTTTGGATTTGCGCTATTATGGTGTCAAAGAGAGTTCCCATTCAGCCAAGGCCGTGGAAAGGCCAGACAAAGAGCGGGCCCGGGAGAATCAGGCCGGCCGCTGCGACGAAGAGTTAATGAAAAAGTACGTCAGAAAGGAAAAGTGACATGTACGGTTGGAGAGCGAAAATCGGGCTGATTACGCCCATGAGTGAAAACGCGGAGCACGCATTTCACATCTACGCTCCGGAGGGAGTGTCTGTTTGCTCCTTAAAAATCAATTTTCCCGGTCCCACGCCGGAAGGGTTGATCTATCTGACCGACCAGTTGGAAGACACCGCTGCCATGTATAAGGGGCGGAATCTGGATTTGGTCGTGTTTGGCTGCACCTCCGGCAGTTGCATAAAGGGCTACGGCTGGGATAAAGAATGTACAGAGCGCATTGAACGGGCCTGCGGCATCCCTGGTCTGACTACCAGCACGGCAGTGCTGGAAGGACTACGGGCCCTGGGAACCAAAAAGGTAGCGGTGCTTACGCCCTATCCGGAAGCGACTAACGTGGCGGAAAAGAAGTTCCTGGAAGACAATGGCTTTGAAGTCACCAATATCGTAGGCATGAATATGAGCCAGTTTACCGGCAAGGGAATGAGCTTTGAGGATGCGGATGAGCATTTTCTCTATCAGCATTCCCTCCATATGGATCTAAAAGGCGCGGACACCTTCTTTTTAAGCTGCATGGGCCTTACCACCATGGAGATTATTGACGCGCTGGAAACCGGGCTGGGCCTGCCGGTCATCACCAGCCATCAGGCCACCCTGTGGTCGGCCCTGCGTCATTGCCGCATCGGCGCAAAGCTGCCTAAGCTGGGCCGGTTGTTCACCCTGTAAACTTGATATACGGAAAGGGCTGATTAATATGTATGCTTGGCGAGCCAGAATCGGCGTTATCGCCCCTCTTGACGATCAGGTGGAATACGCTTTCAATAAGTACGCACCGGAAGGCGTAGCCTTTAACAGTACCAGACTTTATTTCCCCGGCCCCACCCCGGAAGGCCTGATCTTCCTGTCCGACCAACTGGAAGAGACAGCGAAAATCTACCGCAAGCAGCACCATGACGTGGTTCTTTTCGGCTGCACCTCCGGCAGTTGCATTAAAGGCTATGGCTTTGACAAAGAATGCATTGAGCGCATTGAACGGGCCTGCGGCTGGCCGGGGCTGACCACCAGCACCGCTGTGCTGGAAGCCTACCAAGCCCTGGGCCTTAAAAAGACCGTTGTGATGACCCCTTATCCGGAGGAGACCAACCAGGCGGAAAAGAAATTCCTGGAGGACAACGGCCTGGAGGTCACTTCCATCACCGGAATCGGCTTCAATAAGGAGGGGGATTACGGCTACGCCAGCAAATGGCACCTGTACCGCAACGCCAAGAAGCTGAAAACCGAGGGAGCGGAAGTATTCTTCCTTAGCTGTATGGGCCTTGCAACCATGGAGCTTGTGCAAATCCTGGAAGAGGACCTGGGTATGCCGGTGATCACCAGCCATCAGGCCAGTCTCTGGGCCTGCCTGCGCCACACCGGCATCAATGACAAGCTTCCCGGCCTGGGCAAACTGTTCACGCTGTAATACTAATTTCAATGGGGAATTGCAATAGACCGTAAGGAGGATCTAACATGGGCTTCAATTATCACGGTATTACCACAGATATGACGAAACAGTTGTGCCATTTTATTAAAAATTTGCAATATACGGACATCCCTCCCGCAGTAATCGAGCGGGCTAAGATGAACATCATGCAGACCGTAGGCGTTTGCCTGTGCAGCGCCGAACTCAAGCAGATTAAAGACGCTATTGAAATAGCCAAGGAGATGTCTCCCGGCGGGGAAGCGGTTGCCACCCTGTGGGCCGACGGCAAAAAGGTAAGCTGGGAATCCGCCGCTTTCCTGGCCGGCACTATGGGCGACTGCCTGGATTGGGAAGACTGTTCCGTAACCGGCCATCCCTCCGCCGGCGTCATCACCACCGCCATCGTGGCCGGTGAAGCGCTGAAAAAGAGCGGCAAGGAAGTGCTTACGGCCATCGTGGCCGGTTATGAAGTATATCAGCGCATTGCCCTGGCCGGCCGCAGCAACATCGTCAGTTATAACACCTTCGGCAACCTGACGGTGCTGATGAAGCTGCTGGATCTGTCCGAAGAGAAGATGAACCGGGCCTTCGGTATCGGCACGGCCTGCGCCATTATCGCCTGCAACGTTCATGAAGCTACGATGTCCGACTCCCTGAACTACCTCTATGGCTATAAAAACCAAAATGCCGTTACCATGATAAAAACGGCCTTGCTGGGCATTGAAAACATGGAAGACGCCTTCGATGATCCCACCGCTTATCTGCGCCATTGCGGTTATCAGGAGCCGGAATGGCTCACCAAGGAACTAGGCGAGACCTGGATGATGATGAACATGATCCTCATCAAACATTGGCCGGCCAACGTCTTTGTGCAGACCTATGCGGAGCTGGCCAGCCGCCTCGTCACCAAGAATAAGTACAACCCGGAGGATGTGGAAGAGATCATCATCCGTCCCTCTGTGGCTTTCCGGCACTGGTATTCGGATGACGGCTATGATTCCGTTACCCAGGCCCAATTCTCCATCCCCTATTGCACGGCCTGCGCCATGTACTATCCCGAGCCCGGCGCCGTCTGGTACCAGCCCGAAACCATGCGGGACCCCAGGATCGTTGCGCTGATGAACAAGGTCAAGGCCGATGGCTTCGTGGAGATGAAGGGCCTGAAGTTCATCAAGGACCTCATTGACGGCCAGCATCCTGAAAAGTTCATGACCGTACGGATGAAAGATGGCACCGAGTATGTGGAAAGCGCATTCACCCACCCCGGCCACCCCAACTACATGCTCACCCGGGATGAGTTTAAGGACCGTTTCCGCTTGGAAACCAAAAATGTCCTCAGTCCGGAAAAGACCGAAGCCGCTATCGACTTCATCTGCCGTTTCGAAGCCTGCGAGGACGTCTCGGCGCTGCCCGCGCTCCTCTATTGATAAGGCGCTTGCTAAGGCGCCGTTGGAAACCGGCCTTATAGGGCCGCATTGCAAAAACAGGAAAATTTCCAAGATTATTTGGGGAGGTACAAAATGCGCTATAATCGATTTCATAAAGACAATAATTTTCTGACACCTACTACCTATACCCAGGAACTTAGCGAATACACGGTTAATCTTAAGTATGAGGACATCCCCGCCCAGGTGATTGAGCGGGCCAAGATGATCATGCTTCAGACCATCGGCGTTACTTTGGCTGCCCTGCCTACCCAGATCGCCGACAAAGCGCGGCAGATGGGCCGTGAGGCCAATGGCGGTGAAGGCGGACCCACCACGGTCTGGGGCAGCGGCGAAAAGCTGGCGGCGGTGAACGCCGGGCTGGTAGTGGGCACTATGGCCGACGCCCTGGATTGGGAGGACTGCTCCTGGACCGGCCACCCCTCTGCGGGCATTATTCCCTGCGCCTGGCTGGCGGCGGAAGAAAAACACAAGAGCGGCAAGGATATGCTTACCGCCATCGTAGCCGGCTACGAAGTGTACCAGCGTATCGCTATGGCTGTGCAGCCCTCTGACGAACGCTGGAAGACCAAAGGCTGGGGCCTGACCAGCTGGCAGATCTTCGGGGCCATTATCCCTATTGCCAAGCTGTATGGCTTCGACCCCCGCAAGGTAAACCAGGCTATCGGCATGGGCTGTGAATGCAGCACCATTCCCACGGCCTACCATGCCACCACTATGTCCGACTTCTATCATTATGAGCACGGCTACCGCAACCGGGATGGGTTCACCATTGCCAAGAGCGTGGAAAAGGGAATCTATAACCAGATGGATGCCCTGGATGAGCCCCGCTGCTATACCAGCGTAATCTGCGGCGATGATGCAAAAAGCGGTTCCACTGATCCCGCCGTTGATTCCGGCGAAGCGGATGTAGCCTGGCTGACCCGGGATTTGGGCAACCGCTACTTGATCATGAGTACCTTGATGAAGCACTGGCCCGCCAACATGTGGGTGCAAACCACGGCGGAGATCGTACACGATATGGCCAAGGAACATGGTTTTGGCCCTGAGGATGTGGAAGAGATCGTCGTAGATCCTCCCGTGCACCAGCGCATGTGGGCGCCGGAAGAGGGCTTCACCTCCGTAACCCATGCCCAGTTCTCCCTGCCCTTTGTTGTGGCTTCCCTGCTTTATGATCCCAATCCCGGCGCCCATTGGTATACCCCTGAGAAGATGAAGGATCCCAAGATCATTGCCCTGGCCAGGCGGGTACGGGGCGGCGATTCTCCTGCGGACTCCCCCCTCACCGGTTTTAAGGAATTCCGGGCCGGCACCTATCCCATGAAGACAGTTACCATCACCCTAAAGGATGGAACGAAACATATAGGCAAGATGGATTGCCACCCCGGTCACCCCAACAATATGATGACCAGAGAGGAGTTTGTGGAGCGTTTCCGGATCCAGGCCTCTCCCGTTCTTCAGGGCGATAAGCTGGAGAAGGCAATAGAAGTGCTGTGCAATATCGAGAACTGTGAGGATATCGCCAGCCTGTCCGATCTGCTGGGCTGATTTTGGGCGCCGCTTCAGCCTTCCTGGTCTTAGTGCTCTGTGACAACTTTTAGGAGTCACAAAACGCTAGTCGCTTAGCAGGAATTTCCCAAAGGGGGATACGGTGCGGGAAGCGCCGTATCCCCCGCTTTTGCAGGTGATACTAATCTGCCTACAGGAGGAGTAAATGAATAAAATTGCTATTATAGGGTTTGGCGCCGCCGGCTACTGCGCGGCGGCGGAAGCCCGCAAATGGGACCCGGATGCCTTGATCGATGTTTATACGGACGCCGGCAGGGGGCCCTATAATCCCATGCTGACCACCTATTATGTAAAAGGCGCCATTGATTATGAGGCCATGTTCCCCTTTGGCTCCCTGGATGAAATTGAGGAACGCCTGGGTCTTTGCATTCACCGGAATACTGCGGTGACCGGCCTTGATGCAGAGACGAAAACAATTTGCCTCCCGGATGGGACAAAAGCAGCCTACGATAATATTCTCATCAGCACCGGCGCATCCGCTTTTGTACCGCCGATTCAAGGGGGAGACCTGCCCGGCGTTTTTAAAATGCGTACGGCAGAGGATGGGGTGTATCTGAAAAAGCTGCTGGATGGCGGCAAAATCCGCTCCGGTCTGGTAGTGGGCGCCTCCTGGGTGGGCATCAAGGTGGTGGAGGATCTGGTAGAGCAGGGGGTTGACTGCACCCTGGTAGATGGCGCGGACTGGGCTTTTTCCATTGCGGCTTTCCGGCAAACAGCCCAGCGGGTCCACCGGGATTTGGAGAAGAAAGGAATTAAGCTGGCCTTTGGCCAGATGCTTTCCCATATTGAACAGGAAGAGGACGGCCGGATTACTGCCGTAATGAAAAATGGCCGCCGCTTTACGGCGGATATCATTGCCATTTGCATCGGCGTCCGGCCTAATGTGGCCTTCTTAAAGGATAGCGGCATCGCCGTGAACCGGGGCGTATTGGTGGATGAGCGGATGGGCACCAACCTGCCGGGCATTTATGGGGCGGGGGATTGCTGCGAGGCCTATGAAATCCAATCCGGTGAGCGCAAAAACATCGGCCTTTGGTTTAACGCCAGAAAACAGGGGGAAGTGGCCGGCGCCAATATGGCCGGCAAAAGGAAAGCCTTTGGCGGCAACGCACTGCTCAACCTGGCCCATTACCTGGATTATGATTTCATCAGCATCGGCGATGTTGCTTCCTGCCGGGATGAAGACCAGGTTTATGAATACGAGGATGACCGGTATTACATCCGGGCTGTGCGGGGCGAAAAGCTCAAATGCATTAATATGATCGGCACGGGGGAGAGCAACGGTGTCGTTAAGAGCCTTTTTATCAAGTATTTTGAGAATAACCAGGCGGAAATGGATATGGCCTCCATCTGCCATTTGAAGGAGAATGGGTTTCCCGACAGCTTCATCGATTTTATAGGGAGGGATCAGCATTGAATGAGCTGGAAAAGAAGATAAAAGCAAAAATTCCCGGGGAAGATACGGGGATTGAGATTAAGCGTTCCCTTTGTGCCATTTGCAGCCCCGGCTGCCATTGCGGCTTGGATTGCTATGTAAAAGACGGCCAGCTGCTCAAGGTAGAGGGAACCCTGGAGCATCCCTATAACCGGGGCAAGCTTTGCACCAAGGGGGCGGCCAACCGGAATTATATCTACCGGGAAGACCGCATCCGCACTCCCCTCAAGCGTGTGGGCCCCCGGGGAGAGGGTAAGTTTGAGCCCATTAGCTGGGATGAAGCCTACGGGATCATCGCGGAAAAGCTGGCTGCGGTGAAAGAAAAGTACTCGCCCCATTCCGTGGCTTTCTTTAGCGGCTACTGTAAATGGTACCGCCCCATCCTGCACCGCTTCTGCTACACCTTTGGTTCCGTCAACTTTGGCACCGATGACAGCACCTGCTTTAAATCCATGGACATTGCCAACTCCCTGACCACCGGCGCCCCCGGCGGCCCCAATATCCCCAATACCAATACGTTCCTGGGCTGGAACTATGGCGGCTATTACTCGAACCATTTAAGCGTAGGTCCTGTCCGGGCCCTGAAGGAACGGGGCGGCAAGGTCATTATCATTGATGTGCGCTACTCGCCGGCGGCCAAGAACTTTGCGGATATCTTTCTGCAAATCAGGCCCGGCACCGACGGCGCTCTGGCCCTGGGCATGGGCAAGCTGATTATCGATAACGGCTGGGCGGATATGGATTATATCGAAAAGCACACCTATGGCTTCGATGAATATAAGGAACTGGTGCAGAATTATCCCTTGGATAAGGTTTGCGAGATTACGGGCTTAAATCCCGATGATGTGTTTGAGGCCACCAAGCTCTATGCCACCAACGGTCCTGCCTGCACAAATTTCTCCGCTTCCGCCCTGACCCACCGGGTCAACGGCCTGCAGACTCATCGGGCCATCATTTGCCTTGGGGCCCTGACCGGCAATTTTGACCGCCCCGGCGGCAATGTGCCCAGCTTTGCCAGCTATATCCATAAGCGGGGCGGATTTACCACCCGGGAAATGGAATTCCGGGAGGAAAAGCGTCCCTTTGACCAGCTTCGCATCGGGGAAACCCGCTTCCCTACCTGGGACGAATATTGCGACGAATTTCAGGCTATGGATTTGCTGCGCCAGATTGAGGAGGGCAGGCCCTATCCCGTCAAGGCCATTGTGGGCTTTGGCATGAACGCCAAAATGTTCCCCGAAACGGATAAGCTGGTGAAAGCCTTTGATAAGCTGGACTTCTTTGTGGATGCGGATATGTTCATGACCTATACGGCAAAGTATGCGGATATCGTCCTGCCCTCTTGCTCCTCCCTGGAGCGGGGGGAAATGAAGGCCTATGAGGGCGGGTATCTTGCCTTTACCAAGCCCGCTATCCCGCCGCTGTATGAATCCAAGTCCGATGTGGATATGCTCTGTGAGCTGGCCCGGGTGATGGACCTTGATGACGATTTGCTCAAGGCCGGTTATGAAGCCTGCTGCGATTGGATGATTGAGGGGAATGGGGTGACGGTTGCGGATCTGAAAGCCTCCGATCTGCCCGTAAAAATCCAGACGGCAAAGCCGGTGGTTCCCGGCGCCTATCTGGAAAAAGGCTGCAGGACGCCTACAGGCAAAATTGAGTTTTATTCCAAGGCCATTGCGGCTTACGATCCCAAGTATGGCCTGAATCCCCTGCCGGATTATGTTGATCCGCTTTTTGATGAGAACGATCCGGAAACAAAGGAAAAGTATCCCTTCCATATGATTGCCGGTATCCGCATCCCCAATACGATTCACTCCCGGGTCCATGAAGTTCCCTGGCTGCGCAGCCTCCGGCCCGATCCCCTTTGTGAGATCAATCAGGATGACGCCAAGAACCTGGGCATCAATGACGGCGATCCTGTGGAAGTCAGCAGCCCCTATGGTACGGTCCGGCTCAAAGCTATGATTACAGCCAAGCTGCAGCCCGGCGTACTGGCCATGGCCCATGGGTATACGGAGGCAAATGCAAATGTGCTGGTAGGCCGCGATCATCTTGATCCTTACTCCGGTTATCCCGGATTCAAGAGTTTGCGCTGCTCCATTCGTAAGTATTAGGAGGCGGAATAATGAAACATGTTTTTACCTTTGATCCGGACCGGTGCTGCGCCTGCTCGGCCTGCATGATTGCCTGCACGGACCAGAACGACATCAACCTGAAGGCCGGCGAAAAATGCTTCCGCAAAACCTACGACACGGAAGTGGCCTTTAAGGAAGGCGGGATTTACTGCGCCTATCTTTCCACCGCCTGCATGCACTGTGAGGATGCTCCCTGCATCGCCGCCTGTCCGGTGGGATGCATCAGCAAGGATGCCGATACCGGATTTACCATCTATGACAATACGAATTGCGTAGGCTGCAAAAGCTGCGCTATGGCCTGTCCCTTTGGCGCCCCCCGCTATAATACTGAAGATGGCAAAATGGTCAAGTGCGATGGCTGCTACATACGCATAAAGAACGGCATGAAGCCGGCCTGCGTCCGGGCCTGCTCCTTTGGAGCCTTGGATTGCCTAACGGAGGAAGAGTACCGCAACAGCGGCAGCGATAAAGCCTGCAACGTGCTGATCGACCAGGCCAACCTGCGCAAAAAGGAAGCCCTGGGCCGCTGGAGATAAAAACGAAAAGCCTGAAATGTCATATGAAATATTATGAAATATTATGAAATATTATGAAATATTATGAAATATCGTGTAGAATGTTATATGAAGGGGGGCCTTGCTGTGGTTCATGAGAGCATACTGTTTTTAAGCGAGGACGACGTCCTGTCCATGCTCACACCCCAGGACGCCATTGAGGCGGCGGAAAGCGTCTTTTACCATATTGGCACAGGTGCGGTGACCGTTGGGGAGATGGCCTTAATGTTTACCGATGAGAGTAAACGAAACAATTTCCACTCCATGCCGGCGATTCTTCACTACAAGAATGTTGCGGGAGTAAAATGGATAAGTACTTACGGCGCTCCCGCGCCGGGCTATCCCTTTTGTCATGGCACCATTGTGCTTCTGAGCGATACCCACACCGGCTCCCCCATCGCTGTCGTAGGCGGCACGAACATCACCGCCCTGCGTACGGCCGGGGGGCACGGCGTTGTACAGGCCAAGCATCTGGCAAACCCGGAACCCGGGGTTTTGACGGTGCTGGGCTGCGGCGCCCAGGCCCAAGCCGGCATTCGGGGCTTCCTTACGCAGTTTAGCTCAATCAAGGAGGTGCGTCTGTTCAGCCGCAGCCGTCCTCCCATGGAGAAGGTAAAGGAAACCTACAAGGACCGGGCCCAGGTGGTGATTTGCCAATCACCTCAAGAAGCCGCCCGGGGCAGCAACCTGATCCTGGTGGCTTCCGGCGCCTGCGAGCCCTTGCTGGGGGCGGATATGGTTCAACCGGGGACGACTATTATTGGGATTGAAGGCTTCCGGGATATTGATCCGGCTTTGGGCAAAGGGGCTGACAAGTGGTACCTGGGTTACCGTGTGCCGGATCAGTACATTCTCGACAGCCCCAAGCTAAATCCAGGCAAGCTGCAAGTAACGGATGTATTTGGGGATATGACGGAGCTGCTCACCGGACGGGTTCCCGGCCGGGAGCGGGAGGATGAGATAATTATCTCCACCCATATGGGGATGGGGGCCCATGATGTATATTGTGCGGAATTGCTGTATCGCCGGGCCTTGGAGCGGGGGATTGGACAGCGGCTATGCTTGGCATAAAAACCGCGGCCCAGGGCCTGCTGCCCGGGACAGGCGGTTTTCGCAAATAGGGGAGGGAAGGGAAGCCGTATGACCAGGATTCCGGTTTTTTCGGTAGTTGGCTATTCGGGTACGGGAAAGACCACATTTTTGGAAGGACTGATTGCGATCCTTAAGGCAAAAGGCCTGCGCATAGCTGTTATCAAACATGACGCCCATGAATTTGAGATTGACAGGGAAGGCAAGGATAGCTGGCGCCTGACCCGGGCGGGGGCGGATGTAACGGCGCTGCTATCGGATACCAAGGCTGTTCTGATGGAAAACCGGCCTATTCCCATCCAGCGCCTTATCGGCCAAATCCAGGATGTAGACTTGATCCTTACAGAGGGATATAAGCAGGGAGATTGGCCGAAAATTCTGTTGCACGCCAAGAGGACGGGGAAGCCGCTGCCCATTGATCCCGATACCTGCATAGCCCTGTGCACCGATGACGCCATCGAAACAAGGGCCCCCCGGTATTCTCTGGAGGATACGCAAGCCGTAGCGGAATTGATTTATGGGCGGCTCCCGGACAAGGAGCCTACCCCCTGGGAGGAATGAACACCGTGCTGAGCGTCATACTTACCGGCGGCAAGAGCAGCCGGATGGGACATGACAAGGCGTTGCTGGATATGGAGGGCGGCGCCATGTCTCTTGTGCTGGCCCAACGGTATGCCGGGCTGGGACCTGTTGCTTTTGCGGTGGACCGGCCCGGCCGCTTTGATTGCGGCGGATTTTTAGAGCTGGCGGATGAATTCCCCGGCTGCGGGCCTTTTAACGGGATCTATTCCGCTTTTCTAAAAACCCAGGAAGATTATATTTTTCTTACCGCTACGGATATGCCCAACGGCGATCCGGCTTTAGTGAGGCGGCTCCGGGAAGAGATTGGGGATTGCAGCGCCTGCACCATCCTGCGCAAGAACGGCTTTATGGAGCCCTTATTTTCTATTTATCACCGAAGCTGCTTCAATTTCGCACGGGAATGCATGGAAACGGGACGCAACTCCCTTTTAGAGGTTTTCCGGCGCCTGAACGTTCGGACTGTGCCTGAGGAAGAGCTGGCCCAATGGGATATGGAATACGTTTTATGCAATATTAATACGCCAAAAGCCTACCGGCAATATCGGACAAGTTGCCGGCCTGCGGCGTCAAACAGGAGACAGACTATTCATGATAATTAACCCTGATTATAAATCGGCCCGGGATTTGCTGCTTGCCCTGGCTCTGCCGGTGGATGTGGAAAGAATATCATTGCCGGAGGCTGCCGGGCGGGTTTTGGCCCGGGACTTGACGGCAGAGAAAAGCATACCGCCTTTTGACGCTTCTCCCTATGACGGCTACGCCTTTTGTGCTGCCGACGCACAGAAAGCTTCCCGGGAAATGCCGGTAAAGCTGCGCATTTTGGAAGAGATACCGGCGGGGGCTGTTCCCTCGGTTTCGCTTACCCGGGGAACAGCGGTAAAAATCCTTACCGGCGCACCTCTGCCGGCTGGGGCCGACGTGGTGGTGCCTTTTGAACGTACCGAATTTACGCAAGACATGGTAACGATTTTTCAGGCTGCAAAAAGCGGGGAAAATATTGTGCGGGCCGGAGAGGATGTGACCGCCGGACAAAAACTGGCGGAGGCCGGGAGCATTATCGATGCCGGCCTTGCCGGTTGCCTGGCTTCCCAGGGCCGGGCCAACATAGAAGTGTTCCGCCGGCCCGTTATCGGCATTATTTCCACGGGCAACGAGGTCGTTGAAGCCCATGAACCTTTGGCGCCCGGCAAGATACGCAATTCAAACCGGTATACCCTGGAGACGGTCCTGCGGGGCGCCGGTTGTTTGCCGCGCTACCTGGGGCTGGCCGGCGACCGGACAGAAGAGATTTGCCGCTATATTAAAGAGGGCCTTATCTCCTGCGACGCCGTATTAATAACCGGCGGCGTATCCGTAGGGGATTACGATATGACTCTTGCGGCAATGGAAATGGCCCAAGCCCGGGTGGTGGTCAGCGGCGTGCAGCTAAAGCCGGGCATGGCCTGCGCCTATGGGGAGAAGGACGGCAAGCTGGTTTGCGGGCTTTCCGGCAACCCGGCCTCGGCTCTCACCAACCTTTATGCCGTCGTACTGCCCGCCATAAAAAAGCTGGCGGGACAGCGGCAGCCGGTTCCCGATGAATTTTCTGTCATTCTCGCTTCGGAATTCCCCAAAAAGAGCCCTGTTACGCGGCTGCTGCGGGGCCGGTTGAACCTATCCGAAGGCAGGGCCCTGTTTATCCTGCCCCAGGAGCAAGGCAACAGAATACTGAGCAGCACCATTGGCTGCAATGCAATGGCTATTATTCCCGCCGGCAGTGGCCCCATGGCGGCGGGCACGCTGCTGTCCGGGTTTTTGCTATAAGCGCCAGGTCCAAAAAATGTGCCGGCCCCCGAGGGAGCCGGCAAAGTAGATGAGAGGCAGGGCGGGAATTGAACCAAGATGAGAGAGTAATTTAGTTCTGATTGAGCCCTGACAGTGCTTGACTGTGTCTTGATTATGTTCTGATTGAGCCCTGGCTGTTAATCCGGCGGCCGGCGGGGTTAGCGGCCGGTTAAGCCTCGCTCATGTAAGGGTAGGCGATATCTTTTGTGGGAGCCAAGGTTTCCTTTACGGTCTGGACACTGAGCCAGCGGTAAAGATTGAGGGCGCTGCCGGCTTTATCGTTGGTGCCGGAAGCCCGGGCGCCGCCAAAGGGCTGCTGGCCTACCACGGCGCCGGTGGGTTTGTCATTGATGTAGAGGTTGCCGGCAGTATGGCGAAGGGCGGCGGACATTTCCGCAATAGCCAGCCGGTCGTTGGCATATATGGCGCCGGTGAGGGCGTAAGGCGAGGCCTCGTCACAAGCCTGGAGGGTTTTGGCCAGCTCCTGGTCGGGATAGACGTAGACGGTAAGAACGGGGCCGAAAATTTCTTTAACCATGGTTTCCGTGTAAGGGGTCTGAGCCTGGATCACCGTGGGCTGCACAAAATAGCCTTTGGTATCGTCGCAACCGCCGCAGAGAACTTCAGCCTCCGCAGACTCCCGGGCCCGCTGGATAAAGCCGGCAATATTGTCGAAAGAGCTTTTGTCAATGACGGCGCCCATAAAGCTGGTGAAGTCGCGGACGTCGCCGACTTTAAGGCTCTGGATTTCCAGCATCAGTTTTGGGCGAACCAGGGGCCAGAGGCTTTCCGGTATAAAGGCCCGGGAAGCGGCGGAGCATTTCTGGCCTTGGTATTCGAAGGCGCCGCGAACCATGCCGGCCACCAGGGCATCCACATCGGCAGTGGGATGGGCGAAGATGAAGTCTTTGCCGCCGGTTTCCCCCACTAAACGGGGATATGAGGTATAGTTGGAAATGTTGCTGCCTACTTGCTGCCACATGGTCTGGAATACCTCTGTGGAGCCGGTAAAGTGTATGCCTGCCATTTTGGGATGGCTGAGTACGCGGCTGCTGAAATCCTTGCCCCGGCAAGGCAGGAAGTTGATAACGCCGGCGGGCAGACCTGCCTCCATAAGTATTTGCATGAAATAATAGTTGGACAACACTGCGGTGGTGGCCGGCTTCCAGATCACCGTATTGCCCAAAAGGGCGGGAGCGGCGCCCAGATTGCCGCCGATAGCAGTGAAATTGAAGGGAGTAACAACGGCTACAAAGCCTTCCAGGGCCCGGTAGATCAGGCGGTTCCATACGCCCTTTGCATTGCCGGGCTGCTGGCTGAAAATCTGGGCGGCATAATAAGCATTAAACCGCAGAAAATCAATGAGCTCACAGGCTGAGTCGATTTCGGCCTGATAAACGGTTTTGCTTTGGCCCAGCATGGTGGCGGCATTCATTTTATAGCGGTAAGGACCGGAGATCAACTCCGCCGCTTTGAGGAATATGCTGGCCCTATGCTCCCAGGACAGGGCCTCCCAAATGGTGCGGGCTTCCAAAGCTGCTTTTATGGCCAACTGAAAATGCTCTTCTTCGGCTGCCGCACATTTGGCTAAGATATGGCTATGGTCGTGGGGCATTACCACCCTATTGGTCTTTTCGGTATAATATTCTTTGCCGCCGATGATTAAAGGTATATTAAGGAGTTGTTCTGACTGGCGGTTTAATTCTTCCTTCAGCTCTTTGCGCTCGCTGCTGCCAGGGAGATAAGACCGCACCGGTTCATTCGCCGGGACAGGAACGGTAAAATATGCGTTTTCCATGGAAAGCCGCCTCCTTTTATTATATAATTAAAGTATAACAAAGAGTTTTGGAGGTTTTTTGCCAAGAAACGCCTTTTGCTTGACCCGATCTCAGATTTGAGCATAGGAGCATCAGAAAAGCGGGGGAGGGAATCAAAAATGGCCAAGCTGGATTGTCATGTATTAGGTATTCCTCAGACCAGAGAAGGGCACCGGCATGATCATGCCCACATATTGCTGCCTTTGACCCACTCCCTGGTAGTGCGGCTGGATGGGGAGGAGCATATCATTACCTCCAGCCATTTAGGTTTTATTGCTCCCGGCCGTTTTCATCATTGCATGAGCCAGGAACAGGTGATTATTATTAATATTCCGGCTTCTATGATTAAGGCTAAGGACTTGGAGGTATTGGAAAGCCAGGTTTGTTTGGCTTTGACCGGAGCTTTTGTGCCTTTGACGGATTTGATCAAAGGGGAAGTCCAGCGCAACCCCGACAGCGATAGCGTCAGATATTTATTTTATTACCTTTATGACAAGCTGGTGGAGCAAAACGGCATCAAATCCCTGCGTTATATCCGGGAAAACTTTGGCGAAAAAATCACGGTATCCCAGCTGGCTAAGCTGGAAAATTACAATTTATCTTATTTTACGGATTGGTTTAAGAAACAAACGGGATTTTCACCTTCCCAATATATCCGGCAGATTCGTATCGAGAAGGCCAAGGAGCTTTTGACCAATACCCACTACCGGCTGGTGGATGTGGCGGCCCAGGTGGGGTATGACAGCGGCGCTTCCTTTACCCGGGCTTTTAAGGAGGCGGAGGGCATGGCGCCTTTGGATTACCGGCGGCAAAGGCCGGGGACGGCAAAAAAAAGCAAAGCCCGCGATGGGGCTGCAGAGTAAATATGATAACTCCAGAGATGTCAAAGGCTTGACTTTGGATCTTCCGATTGAGGATGTTGGCCTGGCCAGGGTCATATTGCTTGCCATAAAAGACGCGCTTACAGCAGGTCTGGATTAAACGGTGCCAAATGCGATAGAAGAAGATAAAAAGACAGACGGTGCATTTATTTATCACCGTCTGTCTTTTTGATGTGCCGGCTTGCGAATCCTATAGTTATTCGGTTTTCCCCGCACCGTTTTCTTCCGCCTTGTAGCCGAACATTCGGTTCTTTGGGATAATTCTACAACCCATAGAAAAATAAATCAAAACACTATTGACACATATACCTACACAATGTAGAATATTATTGTCTACAAGATGTAGTATAATGAATGGGGTGGCTTTTATGGGTAAACTTCAAAAGATGTCGGAGGCTGAACGAGAAGTCATGCAGTTTGTATGGGCGGCTGGCCGCTCGGTTTCCTCTGCAAAATTACTGGACGACTTAAAAACGATTAACAGGGAGTGGAAGCCAAACACGGTTTTAACATTTCTCGCCCGATTGATCGAAAAAGGTATTTTAACCTCTGTCCGGCATGGGCGGTCAAACGAGTACATACCACTGATTACCGAGAGCGAATATAAACAGTTTGAAACACGAACTTTTCTTAACTCTGTACATGACGGTTCTGTAAAGAGTTTTATCACAGCTTTATACGAAGGCAACGACTTGACCGCCGAGGAAATAGCCGAACTAAAACAGTGGTTTTCACAAAAGGAGGCAAAAGAATGAACACAGCGTTTATCACCGTGCTTTTGATGTCGGCAACGGGTATCTTGCTTGTTTTGTGCTTGGCGCTTTTGCGTCCTTTGACAACAAAAACGCTAACCGCAACATGGCATTATCGTATGTATATATTAGTGGTATTGTTTCTGCTTGTTCCTGTTGGAATTGTGGGCGGTAATCTTTTTTCAAATATACCAAGCACGGCGAATCAGGGGCTTCCAAATGTGCCTGCCATCCTTAATGATATGATAACCGAGCAAGAAACGGATATATTACCACCACAAACCTGGCTGGAGTTACCGCAGACAGACCCTGCTGCCGTAACGCCCGACGGGCCTGTAACGGCTGTCTTTATACTAAAAACAGTTTTATCATTTTTGCCGCTTATATGGCTTGTTGGGGTTTTCCTGTTCATTATTTTGTATGGTATTCAGTTTGTCCGGTTTAGTCGGAAAATCATGGGGACAAGTTTGCAAATTGATGATACGGGAACACTTCTGGCACTAAAAAACTCGATGACTGAAATGGATATAAAGGGGGATCTCCGGCTATTATCAAACAATATCATTAAAACGCCCATGCTTGCCGGCCTGTTCAAAACATTTTTAATACTGCCCGAAGTGGAAATGAGTGAAAGGGAGTTTAAGGTTATTCTCAAACATGAGCTTACTCATTTCAAGCGGCGTGATTTATGGGTGAAATCTCTGACGCTTTTGGCAAACGCAATCCATTGGTTTAATCCGGCCGCCTACCGGCTGACGAAAAACATTGACACTTTCTGCGAGCTTTCATGTGACGAGCAGGTGGTATCTGATATGAACATGGAAGAGCGGCAATTTTATGGCGAAACGATCCTCAATGTCCTGTCCAGGGTTGTAAATCAACATTCGGGTATGTACGCTACACTTGCGGAATCAAAAAAAGGAATTGAAAGAAGGCTGACACATATGATGAACGTAAAAAATACCTCAAAACGAATTGTTATTATTTCATTTGCTATCACTGCTGCATTATGCTTTACAGGCTTTGCGATGGCATCAGCCATGAATGTAACAGGAGAGGATGCCGATTTGAATGATAAACCCGGCGAATATTCTATAAACGGCATTAACGAACCTAACCGGGAGGATACTATCCGGGATTCGGATGTCATGCAGGAATCAACCGCCAACCCCCAGGACGAAGAACCGTCTGTTTCGGGATCAAATACGCCAAAGGATAGCAATACCGGCGGGAAATATCTCTGGCCTTTAACGGGTTATAATGTTATTAGCGCTACATATGGTACTCGTATGCACCCGGTTGAAAAGACGACGGTATTCCATGATGGTATTGACATACCCGCGCCAAGTGAAACTCCCATATTAGCGGCTAACACGGGCACTATTATTGAAATGGATAAAAATGAAACGGACGGGTATTATGTCATTTTAGATCACGGCAACGGTCAAAAAACTTTCTATTCCCATTTGTCAGGATATGCAGAAAGCCTTGCGAATGATGATACGGTACAACAAGGTGATATAATTGGCTATGTCGGTGCAACCGGCGATGCAACAGGTAATCATCTACACTTTGGCTTGATTATTGACGGTGAGTACATTGATCCAATGAGCGTTTTTACGCAAGAGAATTAAGTTTTAATCCAGGTATTGCAAAATCAAGCTATGGATTGAAATATCTAGATATCCATTCCAATGAAAAGCTTCTTATGTATCAGAGCCCTGATTATCATAGCGATCCTTAGCATAAAACCAATAAGAAATACATTCACCCTCCCCAATTCTTTTGTAACTGTGGGAGGTGTTTCTTTCGACAAAAATACTGTCGCCTTCGTTTAGCTCATGCCAAGCGCCGTTCATAAAAAACGCCATAGAGCCTTTAGCGACAATGCCCAGCTCGTCACGGGTGCTATGACCGGTAGAAACGATTTCGTCGGAGCAATTCTCATTGATGGTGATGCAGATACCGGTGATATTATGGTTTACTCTGCCCTTTTTCCTGATTGACAAGTCAAAATAAGAGTGATAAAATAAGCCAAAGTTAGCTAAAGCTAACTAATATTTATGCCATATGGTTAGCAATAACTAACCGAAAAGGAGCCACAGTGAAAAAGATTGCAATTTATGGGAAAGGCGGCATCGGCAAATCCACCACCACCTCCAATTTATCGGCGGCCTTGGCGGCCCGGGGGCTAAAGGTAATGCAGATCGGCTGCGATCCTAAGGCTGACTCCACAAAAAACCTGATGCAGGGCCGGATAATTCCCACGGTGCTGGATCAGATCCGGCAGCGGGATAACCAGGTAGAGCTGGATCACATTGCCTTTGAAGGTTTTGGCGGTGTGGTCTGCGTGGAGGCGGGAGGACCTACCCCCGGTATCGGCTGTGCCGGCCGGGGCATTATTACGGCATTTCAAAAGCTGGAGGAGTTAAAGGCCTATGAACGTTACCAACCGGATATCGTGTTTTACGATGTGCTGGGGGATGTGGTTTGCGGCGGTTTTGCCATGCCTATTCGAGGAGGTTATGCCGACAATGTATTTATCGTTACCTCCGGGGAGATGATGGCTCTTTATGCCGCCACCAATATTGCCCATGCCATTGAGAATTTCGGCAAGCGGGGCTATGCCAAATATTCCGGCCTTATTCAAAATTCGAGAAATGTGGAAAATGAGGACGCCCTGGTTCAGCAGGTGGCCCGGGAAAGCGGCACCCAAGTGATCAAGATTATCCCCCGCCATAAGCTGGTGCAGCAGGCGGAAAACCAGGGCATGACGGTGGTGGAGGCTTTTCCCGGCAGTGAAATGGCCCGGGAATACAACTGCCTTGCCGATAAAGTGATGAAGGAGGTGGGGCTGTGAGCTGCTGCTTTGAAAATACCCTGCACTATTCTTCGCCGGCCCACGGTGATTGGGGCGTGGTGCGAATCGGTATGCTGGCGCCGGAAAGCGTGCAGCTTTTCGTTTGCCCTTTCGCTTGCGGCAGGCACGGCGCCATTGGGGCCATGCGCCAGGGTTTTAAAAACCGGCTTTTCTACCTGTATATCAGTCAAAGCGATATTATCAACGGCTATGATGATCTGATTCCGGAGGCGGTGGAAGAGGTTTTTGCCGCCCTGCCGAAAATGCCCCGGGTGTTTTTTATCTTTGTCAGCTGCCTGGACGATTTGATCGGCACCGATCATGAAGCCTTGCTTGCAGTGCTGGGAGCAGAGCACCCCGATGTGGCTTTTCGCGTCTGCCACATGAATCCTATTTCTCTGGGCTCCCTTACGCCGCCGCCTATTTCCATTCAAAACAATCTTTACAGCCTGCTGGAACCCGCCGAAAACCGGGACCAAGGCGTCAATAGCCTCGGCAATCTGGTGGCCCTTTCACCGGACAGCGAGCTTCATGATTTTCTGGAGGCCGCAGGCTGCGATGGGCTCCGCCACATTTCCCAATACGAAACCTATGATGCTTATCAGGAGATGGCCCGCAGCCGGGCCAACCTGGTGCTGGCTCCCGCCGGCAGGTATGCCGCTCAGCAAATGCAGGAAAAACACGGCTTGTCCTTTCTTTTTCTGCCGGTGAGCTACCGGCTGGAGGAAATTGAGGAAAGCTACCGGCGGCTGCAGGAGTTTCTTTTGCCGGGACAGCCCCTTGCCTTTGATTTCTCAAGGCAAAAGGCGGCAGCTTTGCAGCAAGTGGAGCGGGCCCGGACCTTGGTAGGCTCAACGCCCGTCATTGTGGACGGCTCCGCTGTTGTCCGGCCCTTTGGCCTGGCCCGGGCCTTGCTGGAATACGGCTTCTCGGTTTGCCGCATTGAAGCTCAGGAATGCAGCGCTATCGACCGCAGCGACATGGAGTGGCTGAGGGCGAAGCATCCGGAGATAGAAATTTTTCAGCCCCAGCATCATAAGGCGGTGCTTTTTCAGCGGCGGCTGCCGGGCAGCATTGCCATCGGGGTGGACGGCGCTTATCTGGCGGGCTCCCGCTATGTGGTAGATTTGTTCAACGATCAGGGAATGTTCGGCTATTATGCTGTGAAAAAGCTTATGGAGCTGATTGAGGAAGCGGCCAAAGCCCCAGTGGATCTGGAAGGGCTGATCAACGAATACGGATTGGTGGTGTGACTATGGCGGTTTTATCCCTTTTTTTGCCGCCTTTTTCTCCGGATTATTCCGGTGTCTCTGCGGTATTGTTCGATTTAAAAACGGTGACGGCTATGCACGACGCCTCCGGCTGCACCGGCAATTATACCGGCTACGACGAGCCCCGCTGGTATGGCTCAAAATCTCCGGTTTACTGCTCCGGCCTCCGGGAGATTGATGCGGTTTTGGGGGACGATGAGAAGCTGATTCAGAAGATGATCGACGCCGCCCGGGATATTCAGCCGGATTTGATGGCCCTGGTGGGCAGCCCGGTGCCTATGGTTATCGGCAGCGATCTGGCCGGGGTGGCGGCGGAGCTGGAGGCCCGCACCGGCATACCTAGCTTTGGCTTTGACACCACGGGTACGACTTATTATGACAAAGGGGCGGCCGCCACCATCCTTGCGCTTTTGGAACGGTTTACGGAGCCTTTGGCCACAATGCCGGGCAGTGTAAATATCCTGGGGGCGACGCCCATGGATTTTGGCAAAGGAGAAAATCTCCGGGACCTCAAAAAGCTGCTGCAAGACCGGGGCCTTTTCCTGACGGCTTGCCTGGCTATGGATTATAATCTGGCAGCTTTACGGCAGTCTGCCGCCGCCGAAGTTAATTTGGCGGTATCCCGTACCGGCCTTTTGGTGGCTGCCGAGATGGAAAAGCGTTACGGCATTCCTTACCTTTGCGGGCTGCCCTACGGGGAAAAGGCCTCGGAAGAATACTTCGCTGCCTTAGAGGAGGTTCGTCAAAGCCGGCAATCCCGGATATTCAATGCTTCTTCCAGGGATTTCTGTGACTGTTGTAAGCTTAGCGCCGCCGGCGGCGCCTGTGGCGTCGGCAGAGCCAATGATTCTCGCACTGCGCCGGAAATCCTCATTGTAGGGGAGCAGGTTCAAGCTAATGCCATTCGCCTGGCTTTACAACGGGATTATGGGGAAAGCTCTGTGGCCGTGGGTTGCCTTTTTGGCCTGGAGCCCGGTCTGGCCCTGCCTCAGGATAAGGATTTAAAAAGCGAGCAGTTGATTGGTCAAGAGCTTAACCGGGACAATTACCGCTTGATTATAGCCGATCCTTTTTTAAAAGTATTATTGCAGAATAATCAAAAAGAATTTTGGCCCAATGCCCAATATGCGGTTTCCAGCAAGCTGGCTGCGGATCAAATAGCCCGCCTCACCGGTTCGCATTTTAACCGCTGGGTAAACCTCCGGATAGAGAAAACCAAGGTCTGAATTTAAATCAACAGAAAGAAGGATGTTAAATGAATCGTATTAAACGCATTACCGGTAGCCTTCTTGTACTTTGCCTTATCCTTGTCTCTTTTGCCGGCTGCGGCGCCAGCGCAGAAGCTCCGACGCCCCCGCCTACGGAAGCCACAGAGCCGGTCACCGAGGCCGCTGCCGGTGCCGGGGGCCAAGATGGCCAAGGCGCCACCCGCACCGTAGTGGATCATACCGGAAAAGAAATCACTATTCCCGCAGAAATCAACAAGATCGTTATTTCCTCTTTGCTGCCCTTGCCTTCCGTCTACAGCTTGTTTGAGGGCTCCACCGACAAGCTGGTGGGTATCCATCCTTCTTCCATGGCGGCGGCCAAGAATTCCATTCTGCCGAAAGTGGTGCCGGATATTGTCAACGTCACCACCGACTTCATGAAGGGCGACGAGATGAATATCGAAGAGCTGCTCAAGCTCAAGCCCGACGTGGTTTTTTATAGCGCCAACAACACCGCCGAGTATGACAAGCTGACGGCGGCAGGTATTCCGGCTGTTGGTTTTTCCACCTCCAATTGGAACTTTAACTGCGTGGAAACCTTTGAAAATTGGGTTAAGCTCTTAGGCGAGGTTCTCCAGCAGCAAGACAAGGCCGCCGGTATTGCGGAATACGGCCATCAGATCTACGATGAGGTTCAGGCTGTTTTTGAGCAGGCCGGCCAGATTGAAAAGCCCCGGGTTTTGATCCTCTTCAATTACGCCGGCGGCGTAATCAAGACTTCCGGCAGCAACTTTTTCGGCCAGTACTGGATTGAATCCACCGGCGGTATCAATGTGGCGGCGGATCTCAAAGGAACCCCGGAAATCAACATGGAACAGATATATGAATGGGATCCCGATATTATTTACATCACCAATTTCAGCCCCTATCTGCCGGAAGACCTCTACAATAATGCCATTGACGGCGACGATTGGAGCAATGTGAAGGCAGTGCGGGAAGGCAAGGTCTATAAATTCCCCTTGGGCATGTACCGCTGGTTCCCCCCTGCATCCGACACTCCCCTGGTCCTCAAATGGCTGGCTCAGAAAAACCAGCCGGAGCTCTTTGCCGATATCGATATGGAAGCCGAAGTTAAAGCCTACTACCAGCGTTTCTATAACGTTACCTTGAGCGATGAGGACATTCACCAGATTTTCAATCCTGCCCGTGAGGCTGCAGGCGTAAAGTAAACCATGAAACGTTCTCTTGCCATACCCCTGACCATTTTGATTATCCTGGCGCCTTTTGTAACGGCTCTCCTTTGCCTGGGCATCGGCCGCTACCATCTTAGCCCGGCGGAGACTCTGCAGGTGCTGTTTTCCCCCTTTACCGGCTATATGGCGGAGCCTACAGCCATTTCGGTAATCTTTAACGTCCGGCTGCCCCGGATCTTGCTGGCCCTTTTTGTGGGGGCGGGCTTGTCGGTGGCCGGCGCTTCCTTCCAATCTCTTTTCGGCAATCCTCTGGCTACCCCCGATACCTTGGGGGTGGCCACCGGCGCCTCCTTTGGCGCCGTAATGGCTTTGCTTCATACCCACAATATGCTGCTGGTTCAGGCCGCTGCTTTGGCTATGGGTCTGCTGGCTCTGCTGTTTACCTGCAGCATCAGCCGCTTGCGGGGCAAGACCAGCATCATTATGGTGGTGCTGTCCGGCATAGTGGTTTCCTCCCTGTTTCAAGCCATGGTTTCCCTGGTGAAATATGTGGCGGATCAGGAGGAGCAGTTGCCCACCATTACCTATTGGCTGATGGGCAGCATGTCCCGGTCCAGCATGAGCAACATTATTCTCGGCTTGCCGATTATCCTTATCGGCATTATTATATTGATTTTGATGCGCTGGCGGCTTAACATCCTTTCGCTGCAGGAAGACGAGGCTCAGTCCCTGGGCATCAATGTAAAACGGCTGCGGCTGGCGGTAATGGTGGCTTCCACGATGATCACCGCTTCTTGTGTTTCCATGTGCGGCCAGGTGGGCTGGGTAGGTCTGTTGATCCCCCATGCCGCCCGGATGCTCTACGGCAGCGACAACCGGCGGATCATTCCCGTAAGCGTCGGTCTTGGTTCCTCCTTTATGGTAGTTATCGATACTGCCGCCCGGGCCGCCACCGCCGCCGAGATTCCCGTTTCCATACTGACGGCCTTAATCGGCGCTCCCTTTTTCATTTTGCTGCTGCGTAAAACAGGAGGTGCAAAGCTATGAATTTCTCGGTCAGAAAGGGCTCCTTTAGTTATGGCAATACCCCTATCCTGCGTGATGTTTCCTTTTCTGTGGACCGCCGGGAAGTGCTGTCGGTTCTTGGACCCAACGGCGTGGGCAAAACCACTTTGCTCCGCTGCATGATGGGCCTGCTGCGCTGGAAAAGCGGCGAAACCCTCATCGACGGTACCGCCATCAGCCGAATGACCCATGCCGAACTCTGGCGGCGGATTGCTTATGTTCCCCAGTCAAAGGGCACAGCCCTTTCCTATTCGGCCGCCGAAATGGTGCTGATGGGCCGCTCCGCCCGGCTGGGGCTTTTTGCCCAGCCTGCGGCAGAGGACCGCAGGGTTGCCGCCGAGGCTATGGAGCAGGTTGGCATCCGGCATCTCGGCAATAAGAAGTGCAGCGAGATGAGCGGCGGCGAATTGCAGATGGTGCTGATTGCCCGGGCCCTGGCGGCCAAGCCTCAGCTTTTGGTGCTGGATGAGCCGGAATCCAATCTGGATTTCAAAAACCAGTTGATCATCCTGGACACCATCCGCCGGCTTTCCCGGGAACAGGGTATCGCCGCCATCGTCAACACCCATTATCCGGCCCATGCCCTGAAAATCGCCGATAAGGCCCTGATCCTCAACCGGGAGGGCCAAAGCCTCTACGGCCCCGCTGCCCAGGTCATCAACGAGGAGAATATGGGCCGGGCCTTCAGCGTGCAAGTCAAAATCCAGGACTTTCTTTATGAGCAGCAGTGCTTTAAGAGCGTGATTCCCATTGCCGTGATTTCCTGAGCCAGCTCTTTTTCATGATGGCGATATAATAGGACTAAATTAGAAAAGCTCTAGTACAACAAGGGTTTCGCTGATTTAGTCCTGTTTTTTTTGTCTAGCAATGAGATAGAGCCCTGTCTTCTTCTACTGGACTTAAACTTTACTATATTAATAATTTTCAATATATACTTGACAAATAACCAAAAAATGATATTATAATTTACAAAAATTTCAATAAAAAATGGAGAGCGAATGAGCCATTTGATAATGAATGGCCATTACAACAACCAGTATTATTTATGAAATCACTGGATCTATTAAAGCAGCATGGTATTATAACAAATCGTCAGTTTGTGGATAAATTATCTTCAAGTGGATTGAGTTTATATGCTAGTGAAATTGAGGAATTATTGGCATTGAAGCAAGGATATTTAGATGAACCCCAAATAAGCATAAACGAAGCTGAGCCGAAACTAAAATCGAAAATATGTAAGATATAACTCCACTAATCAGGAGGAATGCTAAATGGTAAAAAAAATAGATGTTGTTGGAACAGAAATAAAAGTAATGACAATTAATGATAACGATTTTATTTCCATTACTGATATGCTTAAAGCAAAAGATGGGGATTTTTTTATTTCTGACTGGTTGCGAAATAGGAATACAGTTGAATTTTTAGGAATATGGGAACAAATCTATAATCCAAATTTTAATTATGGCGAATTCGCCATAATTAAAAGCCAAGCTGGGTTAAATAGTTATAAAGTGAGTGTTAAGGAATGGGTGAAAAAGACCAACGCAATAGGGTTAAAAGCAACCGCTGGGAGATATGGTGGAACTTATGCGCATAAAGATATTGCCTTTGAATTTGGTATGTGGATAAGCCCGGAATTCAAAATATACTTGATTAAAGAATTTCAGAGGCTCAAAGATGAAGAATTAAGACAGTCAGGTTGGGATATAAAACGAAACCTAACAAAAATTAATTATCGAATACATACAGATGCAATCAAAGAAAATCTAATACCACCAACTTTAACGAAGCAACAAATGAACCAAATATACGCCAACGAAGCAGATGTTTTGAATCTTGCTCTTTTTGGAATAACAGCAAAGACATGGAGGGATAAAAATCCTAATTTGAAAGGGAGTGTTCGTGATTATGCCAATGTTTCTCAACTGGTATGTCTTGCAAATTTAGAGAATCTTAATGCCCTTTTCATAAATGAAGGCATAGCTCAAAAGCAAAGATTAAAAAAACTTAATGAGATTGCAATTAGCCAAATGAAAATTTTGGTGCAAGATCATCAAATATTGGCTTTTGATGGGAGAGCATCTAAAGAAGATTAAAATCGGATACATACTAGTCGGCGAAACGAGGAAAACATGGGCTTCAATATATTCGGCATGAACCGGAATTTCAGAAATCCAATTTATTGCGGCCTTTTTTATTTCCTTGTACTAATGGCCTTGGCCATGGCATTGGTTCATCCAATCATAACATTCTTTCCCGCCATCTTTATGGCGGTTACTGCTTTTGCATTTGCCGCTCCGGAAGGCAAGCGGGGCTACGTGGCCCTGGCTCTGTCGGTGCGCAAAAACGAATAAACACTCCTTCATCATCAAGGCTGAATGAACAAGCATGATTTATGGATGAAGGAGTGTTTTTATGAATATGAGAAAAAAGTCAGGCTCTCAGCGGGAGCTTAATTTGCCCTATGCCGATTTTTGCCGCCGGGTAAATAGTTATCAATGGCAGGATTGGGCGGAAGAAAAATTAGTTGCCTTGCTGCGGCAATCTGTTCAATTTCCATGTAATGAAGAAAACGCTGAAGCATATAGCATTTTAAAGGAAATCATAAGGAGAAAGGTGGGCCTTTCTTTATTTGACAGCCAAATAGCGGCCGCCTATTCCATGCAGCAGGGCCGCATTGCCGAGGTTCCTACCGGCGAGGGCAAGACTCTGGCTGCCGTAGTTACGGCGGCTATTTTTGCTTTGCAGAAAAAACCGGTCCATATTTTAGTGTTCAACGATTATCTGGCCCGCCGGGACTATGGGGCCAATCTTGCGGTTTATAAAGCTTGCGGCTTAACCTGCGGATATATAGACGAGGCCTCGGATTTCAACTGGAGAAAGGCTGCCTACGGCTGTGATGTTCTGTATGTAGCGGCCAAGGAAGCTGCCTTTGATTATCTGCGGGATTTTCTTGCTATGGCAAAAGAAAAGTTACTCTTTCCTGATTTTCCGACTGCTTTGGTGGATGAGGCGGATTCCATTTTAATTGACGAAGCCCGGATTCCTTTGGTTTTGGCAGGCAATCCCGATAGGCAGCCGGAGATGGCGGCCAAGATTGCCGAGGCTGTGGGGGAATTGCCGGCAGCCGGTGTAGGCGTTAATAGGGCGGATAATCAAGTATGGCTGACGGAAACAGGCATTGCCTTCATGGAAGCCAGGCTGGGGCTGGCCAACCTTTATCTTAGTGAGAACGGAGCTGTGCTGGCTATGGTGAGCGCAGCTTTAGAAGCAAGATTTCTGTTGAAGAGGGATAAGGATTATATCGTCAAGAACGGTTCTATCTGGGTGGTTGACGAAGCCACCGGGCGCACCGCGGAAAACAGACGCTTCCCCGACTTGCTGCACCAAGCGGTGGAAATTCAGGAATTGGGGATGCAGGGGGCCCCGGCCATTATCTATAACACCATAAGCATGCAGGCCTTCTTATTGCAATATAAAATGCTTTGCGGCATGACGGGAACGGCGGCATCCTCTGCGGCGGAACTGAAAAAAACTTATGCTGTGGAGGTAGACGTAATCCCGCCCCATAAGCCTTGTATCCGCGTTGACCATCCTGACTCAATATTCTTAGAAAAGGCGGAACAGGAGGACGCTATTTTAGCCTGCCTGCAATCCTGCCATGCCAAGGGACAGCCCCTTCTCATCGGCAGCCAAAGTGTAGAGGAATCGGAGTACTTTTCCGCCTTATTGAGGGAGCGGAATATCAAGCATCAGGTTCTCAATGCCAGAAACGATGAAGAGGAAGCAGCGGTTATTGCGGAAGCCGGCCGTCCCTATCAGGTTACGATTTCTACCAATATGGCGGGACGGGGCGTGGATATCCGCCTTGGGGACGGCGATGAAAAAGAGGCGAAATTCGCCGGGGCCGCCGGCGGGTTATATGTGGTGAGCACGGGTATCAACCGCAGCCTGCGCATTGACAATCAATTGCGGGGCAGGGCCGGCAGGCAGGGGGATCCCGGGGAGAGCAAGTTCTTTGTTTGCCTGAGGGACTTGACTTTGGAAACCTTTTTTGACATTGGGTTTTATCATTATAAAAAATATCCGAAGCTGCTGCGCCGGGCCCAAAGAATCCAGGAAAGCAAGGACGGAGAAGCCCGTTATATGCTGGAACGGTATTCGGAAATCCTTGAAAAGCAAAGGAAGCTGGTGACCGGCTGCCGCAGCTGGATTTTGCTGGAGCTTGAGGCGCCGGAAATCATGAAAAGGGAAGCGCCTGCCGCCTATCGAGAGCTGCTTGACCGTGTAGGCGAAAAGGGAGTGAGGCTGGCTGAAAGGCAGTTGACCCTTTATTTTATCAATATGAATTGGGCTTCTTATTTAGCGGCCATGGAGGATAAACGCAAGGGCATTCATCTCATGGTCATCGGAGGACGCAATCCTCTGGAGGCCTATCACGCTTTTGCCCTTGCCGCCTTTGCCGAAATGACGGCGGATATTAAAAATGATGTGACGGAGCATATGCAGAAATGCAAAATTACCGAAAAGGGCATCGATATGGCGGCGGCGGGTCTTTTGGGAGCTACCACCACATGGACGTATATGATCGACGAAAGCGCCAGCCAATTCAGCCGGATTCCCCATTTAGTCAAGTCTATGGCCGGCACTATACAAGGGACGTTGTTTACCTTTCGGGATATCTGTGGCAAGCTAAGAAAATGCTTTGGCGGCAAAAGGGGGGCAGGAAGTCATAAAAGTCATAAAGGAGATTGCCAATAAAAGTCATAAAGGAGATTGCCATGAGTAAAATATTGATTCTTCGCATCACCGCCGGCTTTGGAGGTGTGTAACAAACTATCCACCCCGTACTGCTGCAAGATGAGGATGCTTTGGTGCTGGTGATTGCGGTTTTGTAGGCAGCTTGCCGATGCTTGAGGCCGCCATTGGGGATGAAGGGATCATATCGGGGCAGCCGCCGCATTTAAAGCTGCCTGCCCCAGGTGAGCAATTCCCGATATAGAGCTAAGGCGGGCAGTGGACGCTAGGTATGGCAATAGCGGTGGCAGTGACAGTGACCACGTTGCTCAAAAATGCAAATCTGTTGCTGTTCGCTCAAGCTAACTGTTCAAAAATGCAGGTTTGTCGTCTATTTCCTTTGAAAATGAGCAAAATCTCAAGTTTAAAGTGTTCTAAGACGGCTTTTCTGCCGTATTTAGGGTCAGGGGCAGAAGAACCCCCTATTTTAAAGGAGGAACAGGCTACAAACTTGAAATTTTGCACAAAATACGTGGCTGACCGCTACAAACCTGCAATTTTGCACATTTCCTTTAACGGCCTGCAAATTGGGGATACTGGAAAAGTTGTCCAAGTCACAGGCTTGTGCAAAACCTTAAATTTTGTACATTTCAACTCTGACAAGGTCCTTAACCTGCAGAGTTTGCGGTGGAATAATCATACAAGCGGACACGGTTGCGGCCGCTGTTTTTGGCTTTGTACAGCGCCGAATCTGCCTGGGCCAGCATATCTTCCAACTCATGACCGCTGCCGGCAGGCAAATGGGCCAACCCGATGCTGACGGTGACTTTGATTTCTTTTTCCTGATAGGAAGTGACTGTATTTTCAATAGATTTTCGTAAATTTTCCGATATGGTAAAGGCCTGGCCGGCAGAAATATCCTCCAGCAATACGGCAATTTCCTCGCCGCCGTAGCGGCCCACAATATCGTTTTTCCGGAAATGGCTTTTGGTCAGAGCGGCAACAGTCTGCAGCACAGCGTCGCCGCAGGAGTGGCCGTAAGTATCGTTCACCATCTTGAAATGATCAAGATCAATCATCAGCAGAGCATAGGACTGATTTTTTGCCTCTTTGCCGGTCAGTCTGAAATTGGCAATATCAAAAAAAGTAGCCCGGTTATAAATGTTCATCAAAGGATCGAAGGTGGCTTTAGCATAGAGCTTTTGCAACTGATTTTCCTTATCGGTAATATCATGGATGACAATACAAATACCGTTGTTTCTTTTATCTTGCTGGATGGGGGTGCGGGTTATCTTATAAAACCGCATTTCGCCGCCTATTTGGAGGGAAAGCTCATTCTCTCTTTCAAATTGCTTTACCTGCAAGGTAGTTTCTCCGGGATGTAGACTATCCAGTTCCGGAAATAGCTGTTTTGCCGCCTTATTGGCATCCAAAAAACTGAAATCCTTATCGCAGACAATAAAGGCGTCGCTCATGGATTCAATGACCTGGTCCCGGGCCATTGGTACCACATCAAAGAGCTTCTGGAGCTTGACGGCATAGATAAGCGGTATCAGAGAAAGGGAAATGGCAAAGGGATTTAAATCGACCAGAAGATGATTCGCAAAAAGGGTATGATAAATATTGACGGATAGCGGAAGCAAAATAGCAGCCAGCAAGCAAAAGCTCTGAGGCCGCTGCAGTTTGTTGCCGCTTCTTAAGTGCCTTAGAATACGCCGGATACTCAAAAAAACCAGCAGAAAATTGTATAGAGTAGCCAAATAGCTTATGGGTCCGGGAAAACCATGGCAGTTGGAGAAATAGCCATTGAAGAAAAATTCGATATCTGTATAGTGCAGCCGCACCAGGGGAAAAGCCTGGGCCGTATAGGTATTGAAGACAGGCAATGCAAAGAGCAGAATATACTTATAAATGTTCAGCCTTTTTTCACCATAAATGTCTCGGATGAAAAGGTAGTTGAAAACCACAAGAAAGGGCGTGCCCATTTTTTGTACCCGGACGCCGGCAAAGGCGGCCTCCAGGGTAGGGGCAGTGATTTCCAGGAGATAGCCGACGACGTACAAAAAAGTGCAGATGGAAGAAAAGATCAAGAAAAGGGAGCGCTCGGAACGATGATTGAGTATGGCATAAACCAGCAATATGATGGAGCCTATCGTTGCAATCAACATGAACCAAACAAATATATTCATCGTTAATCCAGGCCCCCTTCACAATAGACTCATTTATCGGCTGGCCATTAGCCCGTTATATAAATTGGCCAGCAGCATGATCACTTCGGCAGCTTCAGGGACCTTGGCAGCATCGGCAAAATAAGGCAGCAGCTTTGGCGTCAGCAGGCCGCTATCGGCTAAAAACGCCGTGTTTTGCTGGAAATCGCCGCTAGGGGCTATGGTGGCCGGTGCAGCCGCTGACGCTGCAGCTGTAACTGTAGCCGGCGCCGTCTCCGCCGCAGCGGTAGCTGTTGCGGCTGTCCGGCCGGCGGCATAAGCCCCGGCCACTGTATTGATTACCTCATCACAAGGGGGAGCGTCGCCCACCTCAATGTAGCCCAGGTCAAAGCCGGCTTTTTTGACGACGCCATTAAGCAAGTATTGGTAACGCCATTTATCCATGGCTGCTTCCAAACGGTAATCGTTTTGATAACCGCCGTCCATCAGCCCCAGCCGCCGCAAAACGGCCAGGCCCTCGTAAGCCCAGTGGTCCATTACCGGTTCCCTGATGGAGAAATCCTCCAGGTAGGCCCCTTGAGCTTTTAATGCGGCTTGCAGCCTGCCGATGGCCTGCCGGTCCCGGCTCATCTCCCTGAAAGCTATTTCCTCATTGATGGATTGGGCGGCGGCAGCGCCGGCAGCCTGTCCGCAAGCCATGCCCAAAGGCAGCACTCTGGCGCTGGAGGCAGCCAGGGAAGTATAGGAGGCACTGCGGCCCACAATCAGCAAATTTTCCGCTTCCAGAGGTACCAGACAGCGAAAAGGCACGGCGTAGCGGTCGGGATTGCCGATAACTGTGCCAAAGGGCTGGTCCATGGAAGGTTGGACGTCGGCGGGATAGCTGCCGATGGCGATTTTATCCCACTGGTCCCGGTTTTCCAGAACGTCGTCTATTGTGAGCTGATATTCGCCGATAAAATGGCGGGTCTCCCGGACATAAAGCTGGCTGGCGGTGGCGGTTAGCTCCGCTTTCTCAAAGCCGGCGAAATTTTGCCGGACATAGGGCAAAAGATGAACCAATTCTGTTTTGGCCCGGTCGATGGCCTCTCCATAGCTGCGGGCATTCAGAGGGTCAACCCCGAAAATCAGCAAAGCATTGATCAGGACGTTGTTGTTGCGCTGACGGGCGACGTTGAAGCCCCGCAGACGCATGAGGGGATCCCGGGGGACATAGGAAAAGCCCTCGTTTTCGTAGCCCCAGGCGGACTTGCTGGTGGCCCCCATGCCAGTGGAGCCTCCGCTGAGCATTCCTTTTAGCCGCTGGCCGTTGAGGTGGAGAAATACCCGGGGCCAGCTTACATCGGACAACTCAAAAACCAGAGTAACCCCCATCTGGCGGTTTCTTTCGCCGATATCTTCACCGCCGTAAGTATAGGGAGCCCCGGTTAAAGCCGCCAGGTCGCCGTCGGCGGTGGCGTCAATGATCCGTTTAGCGGTATAGGTGACTTCATTGCCGTTCTCCCAGACCTTGACGCCGGTAAGGGTCTTGTCTTCCATGACGGGAGCCAGCAAAACCGCGTTAGTCCGCAGCGTAAGCAAGGGTTCGCCGGTAACCAGCTCGATGAAATAGTTTTTGGCCTCTGTAATATCGAAGGCGGTGCCGCCTACCCCATCGTAAAATTCTTCAAAAATTCCTTGGGTAAGCAAGGTGCCGTCCCGCCCGTGACACATGTCCAGAAAATTCAGCTGCCCTAAAGTCATCAGGCCGCCTAAAGCTGAGGATTTTTCCAGCAGCAAGGTATTCATGCCGTTTCGGGCAGCAGAAACAGCGGCAGCAATACCTTCCGGCTCGGCTCCCACCACAATCACATCATAATCTGCAGCCACGTTTTCCTGGTTGACCCAAATCACTTCTTCCACCGGCTGCCAAATCAGGTGGGGCATCAGGTAAAGGGTGCAAGCCAGAATGGCGAAGGCTAAGAGCAGGGCAACCAAAGCCTTGTTTTTGCGGGGGACGGGTTTGCCTTTTGTCAGAGAATCGGCAAGCCGCCTGTCTTTGCCGGAGCGGCGCTCCGGGCCGGTCCAGCCGCCCTGGCCGGTACGGCGGTCCTTGCCTGAACGCCGGTCTTTTCCCGAATAGGGGGTTTGGCCGGTACTGGCGTTAGTGTGATCGCTATGTTCAGCTTTTTTTGGCTGGGCACTTTCCATATAACCTTTATACATTTCCTCCATGGCCAAGTCTGCCTTTTCCAGGGAGTCAAAACGTTCGTCTGTCATGATAACCGCCTTATTATATAGTTAATAATAAGTATATCTGATTCCTATTAGCCTGTAAACCGTTGCTATTGAGATATCTGGCCGGACGTGATAAAATAGATTTATTTCCGGATGAGGGGAGGATTACTATGGCATTGCAGAAATCCGGTGAAGATTATTTGGAAGCCATTTTGATGATCGAGGAGAAAAATGGGTTTGTCCGCTCTGTGGATGTGGCGGCGGAGCTGGGTTTTACAAAGCCCAGTGTCAGCCGGGCTATGTCTATCCTGAGAGAGTCGGGCTATATCCTTATGGATAAGGAGCAGGGAATTCAGCTTACGGAATCGGGAAGGGCCAAGGCTACCGAGGTCTACCGCCGGCACCGGCTTTTGACGAGATATTTTGCAGAAGTATTGGGTGTATCCCAGGCTACCGCTGAGGAGGATGCCTGCCGCATTGAGCATGTGATCAGCAAGGAGAGTATGGAGAAGATTCTTCGCCATATGGAGCAAATTGCCGAATGCGAAGGCTGCAAAAAAGTTCCCTGCAGAAAAAACTAGATTTTAAAATAGCTGTTGACAAGGGTCTTTCGTCCGGCGTATGATATGTTCATAAAGAAATACGGCATAAACCGATGAGTGAGAGTAGTAACCAAGGATTGAACTCCACAGAGAGCCGCCGGCGGTGGGAGTGCGGTGAGGGATACTTTGGCCAATGGACTCACGAGGGTGGCCCGAAAGCTTCTTTGCAGGCAAGTAGGCGTCAACGGGAACCTTACCCGTTATCCTAAGGCACATATGATAGTATGTGAGATGAGCGGGCTTTCGAGCCAATCAGGGTGGTACCGCAGAAGTTTCAGACTTTTGTCCCTACAGGGATAAGAGTCTTTTTTTTGTGGCCCGCCCCTGACAAACTCCGGTGCCTTGTGACTCCTGCAACGGGTGCTGTTGTATTTCATCAAAATTAAGAAAGCGAAAGGATGACCGACATGACCAACAAGAACCAGGCAATCCCTTACAAAATCTTTCTAACAGAAGATGAGCTGCCGAAGCATTGGTTTGACCTGCGGCCGGATATGAAAAATAAGCCGGCTCCCATGCTGCATCCCGGCACCCATCAGCCTTGTACGGCCCAGGACCTGCAGCCGGTTTTCTGTGACGGCGTAATCAGTCAGGAGTTGAACACCACCGAAAGCTTTATCGAGATTCCTGAGGAAGTACGGAATTTCTATAAAATGTACCGGCCTTCTCCTTTAGTCAGGGCCTATTGCCTGGAAAAAGCCCTGGGCACGCCGGCTAAGATCTATTATAAATTTGAGGGCACCAATACCTCCGGTTCTCATAAGCTGAATTCCGCCATTGCCCAGGTTTACTATGCCAAGGAGCAAGGCATTACCAGCCTGACCACGGAGACGGGAGCGGGCCAGTGGGGCACTGCCCTGTCCATGGCTTGCGCTTATTTGGGCGTGGATCTCAAAGTCTACATGGTGAAGGTGTCCAGCCAGCAGAAGCCTTACCGTAAAGCGGTGATGGAGACCTACGGCGCTCAGGTGATTCCTTCCCCCTCCGATACCACTGCCGTAGGCCGCAAGATTCTGGAGGCCATGCCGGACACCGGCGGCTCCCTGGGTTGCGCTATTTCCGAGGCTATTGAAGTGGCCACCACTACCCCCAATTGCCGCTATGTATTGGGCAGCGTGTTGAATCACGTGCTGCTGCACCAGTCGGTAATCGGTTTGGAGACAGAGGCGGCCATGGCCAAATACGATATTCATCCTGATGTGATCATCGGCTGCGCCGGCGGCGGCTCCAACCTGGGGGGCCTGATTGCTCCTTTCATGGCTAAGAAGCTGAGAGGGGAAGAGAATATCCGCTTCATCGCCGTGGAGCCGGCCAGTTGCCCCTCCTTCAGCCGGGGACGTTTTGCTTACGACTTTGGCGATACGGGCCAGACCACGCCCTTAATCAAAATGTATACCCTGGGCAGCGGCTTTATCCCCGCTCCCAACCATGCCGGCGGCCTGCGTTTTCACGGCATGAACAGCGTGCTTTCCCAGCTTTACCATGACGGCTTCCTGGAAGCCAAGGCCTATCCCCAAAATGAGATTTTTGAAGCCGCCCGGCAATTTGCCCGCTGCGAAGGGATTTTACCGGCGCCGGAATCCTCCCACGCCATTAAAGCCGCCATCGACGAAGCCATGGCCTGTAAAGAAAGGGGCGAAGAAAAAACCATTCTCTTTGGCCTGACAGGCACCGGCTATTTTGATATGGCAGCTTATATGGCCTTCAATGACGGTACCCTCAGCGATTATATTCCCACTGACGAGGAGCTGGCTAAAGGCTTTGCCACCCTGCCTCCCGTCAAGGAATAGAGGATAGCTGACAGCTACTGCATAAACAGCTCTTCATAAGCCTGCAGGCTGGCCTGCCGCCCTTGATTTGTCAGCTTAACGATTTTGTTTTCTATCCGTATGCCGCCGTCTTTTTGCAGGCGCCATAAAATATTTTTTGTAAATCTTTCATGCCAATGAAGGTGCAGCAGGATGGTATCAATTGCCACTCCCTCCTGCACCTTTACCTTTTCTTCATGGTTGTAAAGATGAAAGAGCAGCAGGGTTTTGCCGAATTCGATTTTCTGCCGGCTGCGTCTGCGCAAAACGCTGACCAGTCCCCGGCGGGGAGCGAAAATAAAGACCAGCAGGAAAAGGATGCCCGTCATGACAGCCATGCTGCCGGCTATTGACACATCCAATACAACTGCCGCCCGGTAACCGGCTATGCCGTTGAAGGCGCCGGCAAGGCTGCTTAAAATCAGCATATGCTTCAAATCATCGGTCAGCAAATAGGCCGTAACCGGCGGCCCGATCATAAAGGCCACTACCAATATGGAGCCAACGGCCTGGAAGGCGCCTACGGCAGTGAGAGATACCATGGTCATCAAGCCGTAATGGACCAGACCCGGCAGGAAGCCTAAAATTGCAGCCAGCATAGGATCAAAGGTTGAAATTTTCAGTTCTTTGAAAAAAAATAGGATAGCGGCCAGATTGATCAGCAGCAGAATTCCCGTAGTGTAGATAGCTTTGGCCCCTATGTCCCGGCCGGCGATGATCATCCGGTCAAAAGGCGCAAAGGCCAACTCCCCCAGAAGCACCGAATCGGTATCCAAGTGCACCGATCCGGCATAACGGGTAATCAGGATAATCGCCAGGGAAAAAAGCAGGGGAAAGACGATGCCGATGGCGGCATCTTCTTTAAGAAGGCCTGTGCGGTAAAGGGTTTCGGTAAGCCAGACCGTGGCCACACCCATCAGGGCCGCACCGAGTAGTAAAAGAGGCGAGGACAGGTCATGGGTGATGAAAAAGGCCAGCACGATGCCTAATAAAATTGTGTGGGTAATGGAGTCGGACATCATGGACATCTGGCGCAGCACCAGAAATACGCCGGGAAGGGCACAGGCCACCGCTACGGTCACTGCGATAAGCTGTATTTCAAATTGAGGAGACATTGCCGGCAGCTCCTTCCGTTTTTAACAATCGCCTGTTTTTTTCCTGGCGGTATAGTTTGTGCAAAATACCCCGGCCCGGGGCGAATAAAAGGCTGATCAGCACAAGCAGGCTAACGCACAGGACAATGGCGGGGCCGGTGGGGAGCTTGGGGACTAAAGAGCTGGCTGCGGTTCCTGCCAGACCGGAAATTCCTCCGAAAAAGGCGGAGAGTATAGCCATTACCCAAAGCCTGTTCGTCCATTGGCGGGCAGCCACCGCCGGCGCGATCAGCATAGCGCTCATCAGAATTACCCCCACTGTCTGCAAGCCGATGATAATCGCCAGCACAATCATGGCAGACAGGAGAAGGTTCAGTGTTTTAGGAGAAAAGCCCAGGCTGTGGGCAAAATCGCTGTCAAAGGTAAAAAGCTTCAATTCCTTCCAGAACAGCATAACCAGCAGCAGCAATAGCAAACCGCAGGCGGCCATTAGATGAACGTCTCTTTGCAGCAAAGCGGAAGCTTGCCCGAAGATAAAACGTTTCAGACCTGCCTGATTGGAATTGGGGATTTTTTGGACATAGGTCAGGAGAACGAGGCCAAGGCCAAAAAACACCGACATGACAAGAGCCAGGGCGCTGTCGAATTTTATTCGGGTATGGCGGGTGATGGCGATAATGAAGAGGGTTGCCGCCAGACCGGAGACCAGGGCTCCCAACAGCAGGATTTCCGTGTTTTTGCTGCCAAGAAGGATAAAGGCCATGACAACTCCGGGCAGGGCGGCATGAGAAACGCCGTCACCCAGCAGGCTTTGCTTCCGCAGTACGGCAAAGCTGCCCAGAACGCCGCTGATTATCCCTAAAAGCATAGAGCCAAGAGCCACGGTTTGGAAGGTGTAGTCGCCTAATAAAGCAAAAAAACTGTTCATACTGCCATCCCGCTCCTTAAAAGCGTATCGGTGCTCCGGTAGGCTTTTTTCAGGTTTTCCTCGTGGAATATTTCGCTTACCGGACCGCTGGCCACCACTTGCAGATTGATCAGCGTTACCCAATCAAAATAATCAGCAACCGTTTGGAGGTCGTGATGGACCACCACCACGGTTTTTCCTTGTTCCTTCAGCTCTTTTAAAAGCAGCACAATTGCTTTTTCCGTCTGTGCATCTACGCCTTTAAAAGGTTCATCCATAAAGTAAATATCCGCTTGCTGCATCAAGGCCCGGGCCAGAAATACCCGCTGCTGCTGGCCGCCGGAAAGCTGGCTGATTTGCCGGCCGGCGTATTCCGCCATGCCCACTTTTTTTAATGTCTGCCGGGCCAATTCCCCATCTGCCTTGCCGGGCCGCCTGATCCAGCCCAGCCGGCCATAGCAGCCCATTAATACCACATCCAAAGCCGTGGCGGGAAAGTCCCAGTCTACGCTGCCGCTTTGGGGAACGTAGCCTATATGCTTTTTCCCGATGGCGGCTTTGCCCCAGCAAAAACGAATTACGCCTGACACAGAAGGGATCAGCCCCAGCATGGCCTTGATCAGCGTGGTTTTGCCGGCCCCGTTGGGCCCTACCACCGCCAGCAGCTTGCCTTGGGGGATTTTAAGGTCAATATCCCATAAAACGGGTTTGGCATCATAGGCAACGGTCAGGTCTTCCACTTCCACCGCATAGTTTTGCAAGCTTGCTTCCATATTAATCCCTCCGGTTACTGTAAGGCTTCCACAATAGTATCGATGTTGGCTTTAAATGTGAGAATGTATGTTGCGGTGCCCGCAGCTTCATCCCCCAGGGAGTCGGAGTACAATTCTCCGCCGATGGTTACGTCAAAGTTTTTGGCTTTGACAGCCGCCTGCAAAGCCTGGATGGCTTTTCGGGGTACCGAGGATTCAATAAAGATTGCTTTGATTTGCCGTTCCACAATAAAGTCTGCCAGGGAGCTTACATCGGCGGTGCCGGCCTCGGCGTCGGTGCTGATCCCTTGCAGGCCCCGGACTTCAAAGCCGTAAGCATTGCCGAAATAATTGAAAGCATCATGGGCGGTGACCAGTACCCGCTGTGCCTCGGGAACCTCGGCGGCTCTTTGGTGTATATAGGCGTCCAGTTCATCAAGCTCCTTTATATACTGTTCCAGATTAGCTTCATAATCTTCTTTATTATTGGGGTCGGCTTCGGCAAAGCCTTTGGCTACCGTTGCCGCTGCGCTCTTCCAAAGGGATACGTCAAACCAGATGTGGGGATCAAAGATAGCGGGGTCATCCTCTGAGGCAAGAAGTTTTGATGTATCCAGCCCTTCTTCAATGCAGACCACTGTACCCCCCTGGCCGGAAAGGGAGCCAAAAATTTCTCCCATCTTGCCTTCCAGGTGCAGTCCGTTATATACCACAACCGCCGCCTTTTGCAGCAGTTGCACATCGCCTGCGCTGGCCTGATACAGGTGAGGGTCGATGCCCGGCCCCATTAAACCGCTTACGCTCACATGTTCGCCGCCAATGATCCCGGATAAGTCCGCCAGCATAGTGGTGGTTGCCACAACATTCAGCTTGCCCCCGGCATCCGTATTTGGAGACGGGCTGCAGCCCGAAAAAATAAGGATTACGCTTAGCATTAATATCAATATTCGACCTGCCTTCGTTGTCATGATTAAAGCCTCCTATTCCAATTAACTTCTTTATTGACGGTATACTGTTTCCTTTTGCTATGCCTTGCGGAATGTTAGTCGCGGGAAACAGTGTTTCCTGCAGCTACTATATGATTGTTAAACTGCAAAGGTTACGAATATACTCTGGTAAATAATAAAAAAGGATCTGATATGATGAAAAACCATAAAGATGATAAATTCCGGACGGTAAGGGGCTACCAGCTCATCAACCGGCAAGAGAATCAGCTTACCTCGGCTATGGAGGATTATCTGGAAATGGCCTGCCGCCTTTGTATCCAGGAGGGATATACCCGTATCGGCAAGCTGTCAGAAAGCTTGCACGTCCGGCCCTCATCAGCCTCCAAGATGGTGGCCAGACTGGTTAACCAGGGATTTTTGTCCTATGACCACTACGAAAGTATCCGTTTGACAGACCAGGGAAAAAGGATGGGGGAGTATTTGATTGAGCGCCATAATGCCGTAGAGCAATTTTTAAAGCTGATCGGCAATGATAACCCGTTGGAAGAAACGGAACTGATTGAGCATTCGCTGAATCCGGATACCGTATATAGGCTGAAAACCTTGCTGGAATTTTTTCAATGGGATAAAATGGCCCTGAAACATTTTCAAAACTTCCAAGAGATGCGGGGCGCAGGTGAAGCGGAACCGGCCTCATATCCTTCTGCCCTGGGCGGAATATAAAAAATACACCTCTAAAGCAGATGTTATCTGACCTTGAGGTGCATTCCTTTATGGTAGAAAATTTGTTTAAGCCTTAACGGTTTTGTTTGGCAAATTCGCCGATTTTTTTGTCCATATTGGAGATGTGTTTCGTCAGCCACTCAACCACCATCTGGTTGGCATTGATAATGACGGAGATATTGCCGCCGGAGTTCTTGTAGTCGTTGCGCAGCTTATCTAATTGGGCGATGAAAGCCGTATGGGCTTTTTTCTGCTCGTCATATCCCGGGTAACGGATACTGAGCATATACTTTTCTTCATCGGCAAAATGCTTTCTTGTATAATCGTCCAGGAAATTGAGTAATTCTCCGATGTATTCTTTGGCCTGGTTTTTCTTTCCCGCCTCGAAAAGCTTTTCTGCTTTATCAAACCATGTCTTATGCTGCTCGTCAATCATATTGACGCCCACGGATAAAGATGGCGTCCATGGCATAATGATCCCCCCTATTAATAAAAATAATTCTTACCTGCTTACATATTAACCTATAGTTATTGGATATTCAAGCCAAACATGTTATAATATTGCAATAACAAAAAGTCATGGTTCAACAGATCATAGGAAAGGGATGGCCACAGTGGATAAGGCGCCTTCAGAGCGGGAGTATTTCGTCAATGTGGGGGAAGCTCTCGCCAGAGTTCGAGATAATAAAAATCTTTATCAAAAAATGTTGGATATGTTTTTAGAAAGCGGAGATTTTGCTTCCCTGGAAGAAAGCCTTTTACAAAAGAACTACGGTAAAGCGGCGGATATAGCACACGCCATCAAAGGCATGACAGGCAACCTGTCCTTGACCAGACTATACCAAGTCAGCAGCAGGCTGACGGAAGAACTGCGCCAGGAGTTGGCCGCTGATGAGACTTTGGCGGATTTTTGGGCCGCCTACAGCAAAACCCGAATCTATGTGGAGGCTATCGTTAAAGAAATGGCGGCCGAATAAAAGCAGTCGGGATAATCCGCACTGAAGCCATCGCAACCGGCTCAGCTACTGGCCAGCCGAATTTTTTCCGGCAGAGTGCTTTCCAGGCGGCTGAAACAAGCCAGCAGCTTAGGATTAAAAACGCCGCATTCTCCCCGCATAATCATTGCCACGGCCCGTTGATGGGAAAAGGCCGGCTTATACACCCTGACGCTGGTCAGGGCATCGTAGGCGTCGGCCAGAGCGGTGGCCTGAGCCCAAATCGAGATATCATCGCCTTTGAGGCCGTCGGGATAGCCGCTGCCATCCCAGCGTTCGTGATGGTGGCGGCAGATCTCATAACAATATTTACAATATTCTTCATCCCGGGCGAAATTTAAGCTGATGAGAATCTCGCAGCCCCTGATGGTATGGGTTTTCATAATCTCAAACTCCTGGGAATCCAAGGGCCCCGGCTTGAGCAAAATAGAATCGGGGATGGCGATTTTGCCGATGTCGTGCATAGCCGACGCACTGGAGATCATGTCGATTTCCTCGGGGGTCAAGGGATAGTCTTCCGGGTAGGCGTCTTTGATGGCCTCCAGAAAAACCTTAGTCAGACCCCGAATGCGTTTGATATGCTCGCCGGACTCGCAACTGCGAAATTCCACGGCAGTGCTGAGGGCGTCGATGACGAATTGATTGGATTGGCGCAGGCGCTGGGCTTGCTTCTCCAACATAGCTTTCTGCTCTTTGAGCTTCGTTTCCAGGTTTTCCTTATGAGCGTAAAGATTGATGACATTGAGGACCCGGCGGTAGACAATCCGGGGATTAAAAGGCTTGGTTAGCAGATCGGAGACGCCCAGCTCGTAGCCCTTTAAAGTTTTCTCGTCGTCGTTTTCGCCGGTGATAAGAATAACGGGGATTTTTTGGATCAGCCCGGTTGCCTGCATATTTTGCAGCACCTCAAAGCCGTTCATTACCGGCATGATCAGATCCAGCAATACGATGGCGATTTCGCTGGGATAACGCTGAAGATAATCCAGGGCTTTGCAGCCATTCTCTGCCTGCAGCACTTCAAATTCTTCGCTAAAAAGCTCTTTTAGAATGATACGATTGATTTCCACATCATCTACAACCAGCAGTTTCTTCTTTCCGCAAAGCAAATAAATCCCCACCTTTCCCAAGGATTAATTATACTGCAAAAAACAGCAGATTCATAGGGCGTCTGCCCTATAGACCTGCTGTTTTTTTATTGGTTTTATTGAGTTTTATCCCAGAATAAGCAGTTAATGCAAGAGATTAGCCCAGGATTTTTTTCAGATCAGCCTCGGGAGTGCTGATAGGAGCGATATTGAAGTTTTCCACCAGGTAGGCCAGAATGTTGGGAGAAACGAAGGCCGGCAAGCTGGGACCAAGCAGAATGTTCTTAATACCCAGGTGCAGGAGCGTCAATAAGATGCAAACGGCCTTTTGTTCGTACCAGGAAAGCACCATGGATAAAGGCAGCTCGTTGACGCCGCAGCTAAAGGCTTCTGCCAGGGCTACCGCTACCTTGATGGCGGAATAAGCGTCGTTGCATTGCCCCATGTCCATAATTCTGGGGAAGCCGCCGATTTCGCCGGCATCCAGGTCGTTGAAGCGGTATTTGCCGCAAGCCAGAGTCAAGACAATGGTATCCTTGGGGGTCTGTTTGACAAATTCCGTGTAGTAATTGCGGCCGGGCTTGGCGCCGTCGCAGCCGCCTACCAGGAAGAAGTGCTTGATGGCGCCGGCTTTAACCGCTTCCACAATGGTGCCGGCAGCGGCCAGCACTGCACCGTGACCAAAACCAGTGGTAACCTGGCTGCCACCGTTGATGCCGGTCATGGGACGGTCTTCCTTATAACCGCCTAAAGCCAAAGCTTTTTCGATCACCGGCGTGAAATCCTTATCCTCGCCGATGTGGATCATGCCGGGATAAGCCACTACTTCCGTGGTGAAAACCCGGTCTTTATAGCTGTCCTTAGGAGGCATCAAACAGTTGGTCGTGAAGAGAACTGCGCCCGGGATATCCGCAAATTCCTTCTGCTGGCTCTGCCAGGCGGTGCCGAAGTTGCCCTTCAAGTGACCGTATTCCTTCAGCTTGGGATAAGCGTGGGCCGGCAGCATTTCGCCATGGGTATAGATGTTGATGCCTTTGTCCTTCGTCTGCTCCAGCAATTGCTTCAGATCATAGAGATCATGGCCGCTGACCACGATGAAGGGGCCTTTTTCCAGGTCAAGGGGTACGGTAGTGGGCTGGGGAGTGCCATAGCTTTCGGTATTGGCTTTATCTAAAAGAGCCATACAGGACAAGTTGACTTTGCCTGTTTCCATAACTACGGGCAGCAGGGTCTCCAGGCTGCCTTCCTCACCTAAAGCAGCCAGGGCTTTGATGAAAAAGCTGTTGACCTCTTGATCCTGATAGCCCAGGACGTAAGCATGATAACCATAGGCGGCTACACCCCGGATGCCGAAGAGGATAAGGGATTTCAGGGAGCGGATGTCCTCATGGCCTTCCCAGATCTTTGTCATATCGTAATCCTGGCTGACGCCGAACTTGGCGGTAAGCCGGTGGGTTTTGTCAATCTGCTTCTGAATGGCTTCATCATCGAAGCTCACATTCGTAATGGTGGTGAATAAACCCTCCATGACCGTAAGGCTTAACTCATCGTCGGCCTTATTTTCCAAACCTTTTGCCTGGACGGCTTGAGCCAGGCCGATCAGGGCGCCGGTAAGCTTATCCTGGAGGTTGGCGGTGTGGTCCTGCTTGCCGCAGACACCGGCTTTACCGGTGCAGGCTGTGCAGCCGGCGGTTTGCTCGCATTGAAAACAAAACATGTTTGACATTAGTATTCCTCCCTTTTGTTTCTGTTTCTTTGGTTCGTCCTAGTGGTCTGTAAGCTTTTAAGCGTTACAGTCCACTAGTTTACTGCTGTTAGTTTTCGATTATCTGACCGTCGGTGGTGATGGTGACGATTTGCCAGGGAATCATTTTACCGCATTCCTTCAAGGCTTTGATGGCCGCATTGGCCAAGCCGCCGCAGCAGGGAACTTCCATCCGGGTCAGGGTAACGCTTTTGATGTCGTTTTGCTGCAGAATAGCTGTCAGCTTTTCGCTGTAATCACCTTCATCCAATTTGGGGCAGCCGATGATGGTCACCCGGTTTTTCATAAAACGGTTATGAAAATCACCGTAGGAGTAGGCTGTGCAATCGGCGGCAATCAGCAGATGGGCCTGATTAAAATACGGGGCGTTCACCGGCACCAGCTTGATTTGGACGGGCCACTGCCTTAGCTGGCTTTCCATTTCATGGGCAGGCCCCGGGGCTGCCGGGCTTGATTCTTCATTAGCGGCAGCGGAACGCTTAATGGCGTGGGCATTGCTGCCGGGACAGCCCCCTGCCGGCGGGCGGTTGATGGTATGAGCGTTGCTGCCGGGGCAGCCGCCGGCAAAATGAGGCTTGGCCTGACCGGCTTTTGCTTCCGCAGCTTTTTTGGCCATATTGATGGCCACGGCCTCTTCGTCGTAAGCTAAGGCCTCCCGTTCTTCAAAAGAAATAGCGCCGGTAGGGCAGCAAGGCAGGCAATCGCCCAGGCCGTCGCAATAGTCGTCCCGGATCAGTTTAGCCTTTCCCTCCACCATGGCGATGGCTCCTTCATGGCAAGCTTCGGCACACAGGCCGCAGCCGTTACATTTACTTTCATCTATTTTGATAATTTTGCGAATCATTTCAATTCCTCCTTCGCTCTAATCCTTTATCTTGCTTGACTTACTGAAGTTAGTTTACTATACTGTTCACAAGAGGTATGTTGTATTTACAACAAAAGAGAGGGAAAATGAAAAATTTTTATCCGCTATTAAAAAAAATGCCATTGTTCAACGGCATCAACGAAAATGAGCTTTCCGGCTTGTTGCAATGTCTTTCTGCTAAAACAAAAAAGTTTGACAAAATGGCAACGGTTTTTATGGTAGGAGATGTATCTTCCTTTGTAGGGGTGGTTCTCTCCGGCGCCGTTCAGGTGGTCAAAGAAGACTTTCTGGGCAACCGTACTATCCTGGCCAAGCTGGAGGCGGGAGAGCTCTTCGGGGAAGCCTTTGCCTGCGGCAAAAATCATATTTTGCCCGTAAATGTCTATACGGTGGAAAAAAGCGAGATATTGATGATCAATTACCGCAAAATGATCACCACCTGCACTTCTTCCTGTGTTTTTCACAATAAGCTCATTGAAAATATGCTGGGTATCCTGGCCGATAAGAATCAAATGCTCAATCAGAAGATAGAAATCCTCTCCCGCCGCAGCACCCGGGAGAAGTTAATCGCTTATCTGACGGCCCAGGCTCAGAAAGCCGGCAGCTCAAGCTTTATAATTCCTTTCAACCGGCAGGAGCTGGCGGATTACCTTTGTGTTGACCGCAGCGCCATGACTAATGAAATCAGGAAGCTGCGGGAAGAAGGGATTTTGCAGGTCGAGCGCAACCATTTTGAATTGCTCCAGCACAATTAATGATAAATATTATCAATAATATATCCTGAATGCCTTGAATTAGAAGGAATGTTGAGTTATAATTTAATTAATAAAGCAAGGAGGGATGTCTGTGTTAAGTGAAAACGTGGTAAAATTATTAAATGGGCAAATCTGCAAGGAACTCTATTCTGCTTACCTTTATCTGGATATGGCTAATTACTATAGCGATGAAGGCCTGACAGGCTTTGAAAACTGGTTTGTGATTCAAGCCCAGGAGGAGAGGGATCATGGCCTTTTGTTCCGGCAGTATCTGTTGAACAACGGGTACAAAGTAAAGCTCTTGCCTATCGACGCGCCGCCTTATGAATATGCTTCTTTCGCAGCGGTTTTGGATCAGGTACTGGAGCATGAGCAGCTGGTCACCGCTTCCATCAACAATATTTACGCCGCTGCTTACGCCGACAAGGATTTCCGGACCATGGAGTTCCTGAATTGGTTTGTAAAGGAGCAGCTGGAGGAAGAGAAGAATGCCAGCGATCTGATCAAGAAGTTTGAGCTTTTCGGCAAGACGCCCCAAGGCCTTTACCAGTTGGATCAGGAGTTGGGGGCCAGGGTATATGCTCCGCCTTCTTTGGTTTTGGATTAGGATAGATAGAATGTCTTAAGGAAAAACTTTAAAAAAGAGCTCTCTTGATGCAGCTTAAGGCTGGGGCAGGAGGGCTTTTCTTGTGGGGTGAATTTAAAAAGAGGCCAGTTTGAGGCCCGCAGGGATGGTTCGGTGTTCAAAAAACAAGTGGGGTTAATTTTTACAATCCGCTCTTTTATTCGACCAACTTTTTAATGGTTATATGCTATAATGAAAAATGAATGGAGGGGAAAACATGAGCTTGTCCGCTGATCAGCTTAGTAGAATAGATATTTCCGGATACAGATCAATAAAGAAATGCAGCATAGAGTTAGGAAAAATAAATGTTTTGATTGGAAGCAACGGTGCCGGTAAATCAAATTTTATTTCCGCATTTGCTTTGCTACAAAATATATTGGCTAAGAATCTGCAGGTGACAGTAGGACAAAGCGGAGTCAATTCCTTTTTTTATAACGGCAGAAAAGTTACTGAGGAAATAGCCTTTGAAGTATTCTTTGGGCGAAATTCCTATGGCTTCAATTTAATACCTACTGATGATAATCGAATTATTTTTGGCAAAGAGTATTTTGGTTATCATGGCTCATGGGAAAATGAAAGCCATGTGGCATCCGGGCATGATGAGTCGAAATGGGATATAGGTGTAAGTAACAGAATAAATGATTATGTCAGACCTATTTTGACAAAACAAAATTGGCGGGTATATCATTTTCATGACACGGGAAGAAGCGCCAAAGTCAAGCAGGAACACAATATCTCTAATAATAAGATGTTGATGAACGACGCCGGTAATTTGGCAGCATTTCTTTATCGCTTGAAACTAAACTTCTCCAAAGAATATAACAATATTGTAAATACAATACAGTTGATAGCTCCTTATTTCAAAGACTTCGTATTAGAGCCTCAGGAAGGCAACACTGAACAGATTATCTTAAAGTGGCAGCAAAAGGGTTGCGAAGATATTTTTAATGCCTCGCAGTTTTCCGATGGAACGCTCAGGTTTATTTGCCTTGCTGCCCTTTTATTACAGCCTCATGAGCTCCAGCCGGCAACGATTATTGTGGACGAGCCTGAGCTGGGGTTGCATCCCTATGCAATTGTCATCTTTTCTGAAATGGTCAGACAGCTTTCCGATGAAAAACAGATCATCGTTTCAACGCAATCCGTAGAGCTTTTAAATGAGTTTGACGTTGAGGAGGTTATTGTTGTTGATCGCAGCGGCGAAGGTTCTGTTTTCAAAAGGCTGGATGCCCAAGAACTGGAAGCCTGGCTGGAGAGCGATTACTCTCTTGGTGACCTATGGAAAAAGAATGTTTTGGGAGGTAGGCTCTCAAAATGAAAAATATATATATCTATTGCGAAGGCCAAACGGAGGAATCATTTATCAATAAAGTACTTGCGCCATACTTTGCGAATATGATGATATACGTTAAGCCTATCATACATACGACGAAACGAACGGCCAGGGCAAAATACAAAGGTGGTGTCATCAACTACAATAAAATCAGAAGAGAGCTGCAAGCTTTATGTAAACAGCATCCTAATGAGTTTGTAACTACAATGTTTGATTATTATAGGATGCCTGGCAATACACCAATGATTGATTGCAAAGAAGCAAATATATATAAGCGGATGGAATTTATTGAAGAGGCTATTAATCATGATATTGGTCAAATAAATTGCTTCTTCAACTTAATGCTGCATGAATTCGAAGGCGTTTTATTTTCTTCACCGTCATCTTTTAATTTAATCACGGATGTGGATAAAGTTGCTGAGATTCAGCGTATACGTAATGATGCGGAATCTCCGGAGCATATCAACAATTCTCCTGAAACGGCACCCTCAAAAAGACTAGAAAAATTGATTCCGAATTATGCAAAAGTTATCAGTGCTGCATTGCTTTCTGAGAACATGGGTATTGATATAATACTTAAGGAGTGCAAGCATTTTGCAGCCTGGATGGAAAAAATAAAAAGCGTGTAAACACCAATTAAACCGAATTTGATCTGAAAATTCATTGAGCAGCCGAAACACTGATCGTGTTATATTTCGGGTGCTCTAGTTTGTTTCTTTACCTGCTTTTTACGCAAACATCGCAAAACACAAATATTGTTGTGTTATGTTTTGGGTAAAGAACAGATAAAGGGGAATGCGGCATGAAAGCCTCAATTCAATCCAGGGTTCAAAAAGCTATCATATATAATGTTGTGGTTGCCGGCGTAGTAATTACGGCAATCACCTGTTTTCTGATCGGCCGCTATTCTCTGCAAAACCATAAAATACTGGCTCAAAGCCTGGCTTCTTCTTATGCTATGACGGTCAGCGAAGCGGTGGCTTCCGTAAAGAATCAAATACAGAACATTGCCGCCGACGAACAGGTCTGTAACCCGGTTTTTGATGCTGAGGAACGGAGAAGCTATCTGAAGGGCCGGGCCCGGGGCACTGTGTTTACCGCTTTTTCCGTCAGCGACAGATATGGAATTACCTACGAAGGAGAAAACATTGCCGGCAGCGATTTTTTTGAAAGGGCGATAGAGGGCGTCAGCTTTTTGGCGGCGCCTGTCCTGCTTCCGGACCAAGAGGAGCCTGTGATTTTAGCCGGTGCTCAGGTTACGGCCATGGGGCCTACCGGCGTCGTTGCCGGCAGACTGCCCGGCGATTATTTCGGCCCCTATATCCGCCGGATTTCTCTGGGTGAAACCGGCTACGGTTTTATTATCGATCCCGCCGGCAATACCGTGGCCCACGAAGACCCGGCACTACTGGGGGTCAACCTGCTGCAAGCCGCCCGGGATGCCGGGCAAGAGCAATGGGCGGAGCTGCTGGAGGCTATGGCTGCCGGAGAGTCCGGCACAGAGATTATAGAGATAGAGGGTACAAAAAAGCTGCTGGCTTACTCGCCTATTGAAGCGGTGGAAGGATGGTCCCTGGCCGTATGCCAGGACTACGACGAAATACTGGCCATGAGCCGCCAGCCTGTCTGGATTGCCCTGGTTGTCCTGATAGTTGCCGTGGCTTGTTCCTGGGCTTTGGCTACCTTGATTGCCGGTTCTCTGGCTAAACCGATTGCCGCCGCCGTTAGCCGCTTACAGCAGCTTGCCCAAGGAGATTTGGAATCACCGGTTCCCTCTGCCGCCTCTGTTAAAGAAGCCGAGGCCTTGTTGCAGGCTTTGGAACATACTACCGCTTCGCTGCGGGGATATGTATCGGAAATTTCCAGGGTGCTTTCGGAGATCGCCGGGGGTGACCTCACCGCTGACCGGCAGGCCGAATACCTGGGAGATTTTGCTCCCATTGGCACTTCTTTGGAGTGTATTCTTCTCTCGCTCAACGGCATGTTTGCCGAAATCGGCGGGGCAGCCGATACAATCCGGCAGGGCATGGAGCAGGTTTCCTGCGATTCCGAACAAATTTTTCAGCGCACCTGTGCCGAAGCCCAAGGAATGGCCCGCTTGGATGACAGAATCGGCGCTGTCACCGATAGCATCAGAGCCAATACGGAAAGCCTTCAGAAGGCAGGCAGCTTATCTGAACAGATGCAGCAACGCTCCCTTCGGGCAGAGGCCAGCATGCAGGATATGCTGGGAGCCATCGGAGCCATGGAGCAGAATACGGAGCAAATCACCGCAATTATCGGCGTTATTGAGGATATTGCCTTTCAGACAAACATATTGGCATTGAACGCAGCAATTGAGGCCGCCCGGGCCGGTAGTGCCGGCAAAGGATTCTCCGTGGTGGCGGGGGAGGTGCGGCAGCTTGCCCAAAAAAGCAGGCAGGCCGCCGAGGATACCCAGGTTCTCCTGAGCCAATCCATAGGATCGGTGCAAGCCGGACGCAGCCATGGGCAGAAAACCCTGCAAGCTTTAGAAGATATGGCGGAAATGGTGACGCAGGTTACAGCAACCCTGCAGCAGATCTCCGGTATGTCTGTCAGGCAGAAGCAAGCTGCTGTGGAAATGCAGGCTAATACGAAGGATATTGTGGCTTCCATCGCTTCCAACAGCGCTTTTTCTAAGCAGTGTGCCGCCACAAGCCGGAGCTTGCTGGAAGAAGCGGCTCTTTTAGCCCAAAGAATGCAGCAATTTCGCCTGTTGGACAGGGCTGTTGCAGAGCCTTTGCCTGAGCCGATGAATACTACAGACAAACTACAGATTGATATGCTACCTTTTTCATGGAGGGACATTTATGCCTATAAGAATCCTGCTTGTCGAAGATGACGAGCATATATGCAATACCGTCAAAACTTTTTTATCCGAAGCCGGATATAAAGTGGATGCTTGCCGGGACGGCAACGAAGCCCAAAAAAAATTTTACGATAATGTTTACCAGCTTGTCATTCTCGACATCATGCTGCCGGGCATAAACGGCCATGAACTTTTGCGGGAATTTCGGAAGCTGAACAATGCGCCCGTTCTGATCATGACGGCCCTCTCTGATGATGATAATCAAATCCGGGCATTCGATAACGAAGTTGACGATTATGTGACCAAACCGTTTAAAATTCAGCTTCTGCTCAAACGGGTGGAAGCTCTGCTCCGGCGCAGCGGTGCGTTGGCCAAGGAAGTCTGTTGCGGTAAATTGACGCTTCTGCCGGAGGAGTTCAACGTTTTCTATAACGGCGAGGAAATTGTTTTGACCCTTAAAGAGTTTGAAATTCTTTTACTGCTGGTTCAGAACAAAGGCCGGACAATATCCCATGAGATAATTCTATCCCGCATATGGGGCTATGATTTTGACGGCGACGGCAGCACCGTGCATACCCATATCAAAAACCTGCGATCGAAGCTGCCCGCGAATATCATCAAAACTGTTCGCGGCGTAGGCTACCGGTTGGAGGAGAAATCCGAATGAAGAAGCATGGGATTTTCATTAAGGTATTTACCTACACGGTAATTGCCATATTGCTGCTTGTCAGCGTGACGGCGGTACTGTTTTCGGGGCAATTTATGTTGTTCTACAGAACATTACAGAACCGGCAAATAGTAGCTTCTTATGAACCTTTGGTACGACGGATTCAGACAAGCAATAACAATGATATTGCCGCAATGGCACAACGCTTTTATGAAAACAACCAGTCCTTTGAGTTCCTCGTTGTGGATAATAACAACAATCCCATATATGCCACAGCAAAAGCTGATACATCAGATAATTTTAGCGGCGACTTTTTCTTTGTCGTGCATAAGGATAAGAACTTCTCCATTATTGCTCAAAGCAGGACGGGGTTAGAATCGCTCTATCGTGATTTAGCTTTTAGGGTACTTGCTGTGTTTGCTATAATGCTTGCGCTCAGCCTTTTTTGCGCCTATGTTTTTGCGAGACAAATAACTAAACCAATCAGGCAGCTCGTAAATAGCGCCGGGAGAATGGCGAATCTCGAGGAAGTCCCGCCGCCGGTAGAACGTAAAGATGAGCTTGGTGTATTGGCTCGTGACACTTATTTCATGTACGAAAAACTGAAAGAGACTATCTCCAGATTGGAGGATGAAATCCTGCGGGAGCGTGAATTGGAGGAAACACAGCGGTATTTCTTCTCGGCGGCTTCCCATGAATTAAAAACGCCTATCGCAGCCACAAGCGTATTGTTGGAGGGAATGCTGGAAAATGTGGGAGATTACAAAGACCATTCTAAATACTTGCGTGAATGCGTGAAGCTGATGGACGCACAGAGCAAAACGATTTCTGAGATATTGGAGATTGTTAGCCTGAACCATGGAAAAATTGCACCCGTTCCTGAAAAAGTTGACCTCAGACATACAGTTGAAGGAATACTGCCTGACTATCAGACCTTATCCGACTCCAAGGGCTTGCGTATCGTTACAGATATTCCTGAGATGCAGACCTGCTTTATCGACCCTAAAATGCTCCGGAAGGCTCTTTCCAATATCATATTGAATGGGGTGCAGAATACGCCCCAAAGGGGTGAGATTCGGATATGGAGCCAACCTGTGTTTGAACAATATCGCCTTTGCGTGTTGAATACAGGGACGAGGATAGACGATGCTGTTCTGCCGAAGCTGTTTGATCCATTCTACCGCATAGATCAAGTGCGGGATCGCAAAAGGGGGCGGAGCGGCTTGGGCCTCACCATTGTGCAGAAAACCCTGGAAGCCATGGGTATTGATTTCGCTTTAGAAAACACCCCGGAGGGCGTTCTGTTTTGGATGGACTTACCTCAGTTATTTTGTCATGGGCCCTCCACCCCGATAATATAACCTATACTTTATCACTTTGGCCGGCAGGATTATTCCTGCCGGTCTTTTTTTGATTTCTTGCCGCTACAGGTAAACTACAGGCCGGTTACAGGCGAAACACAGATTGCTTTGCCATAATAGCAACCGTAGTGTTATGGCGAAAGGTTTATAGACCAGTTTTAATAAAAAGGAGAGGCTCACATGGGCAGAAAAAGAGTGACACAAATATTACCCTTCCTGCTGCCGGCCAGGGCAATGCAGCGGAAGATGTGTTTTTATGCCGGCATGCGGTTTGATGGCCGCCGCTATGCAGAAACCATTGACGAGAAGCAGCTTCCTTATAAGCTTTTTGAAGCCAGGGGCCCATTGTACAATCGCAATACCGGCTTTGATATGGTGTATCAGGAGAACAAGGTGTTTAACCTGAAGCTGGCGGCAAAGACACTGGACGGCCTATTGATAAGGCCTGGGGAAACTTTTTCCCTTTGGCGGCTTATACGTTATGCAGACAAGGATATCCCCTATAAAGACGGTCTTACGGTTACAAATGGCAAACTTACTACCGCTTCGGGCGGCGGCATGTGTGAAATGAGCAATCTGCTCCATTGGCTGTTTCTGCACACGCCATTGACGGTTATCCAGCGGAGGGGCCATGAAGTCAAGGAGTTCCCTGAACCAAACAGCGACAAGATTAAAGGGGTGGACGCAACAATCTCCGAGGGATGGATTGACTTAAAAGCACAAAACGATACAGATTGCAGCTATCAAATCTCGGTAACCTTCGATGATAAAAACATCATCGGAACAGTGTTCGTAGACAAAGGGCCCCAAGTTCTGTACAGAGTTGTAAACGGCAGCATCCAGTATTTCCGGGAATGTGGCGGGATTTATGAATACGTTGACGTTGAGAGATTGGAGATTGACGCAGACACCGGCGAAATAACAGGGCAAAAGCCGCTTTACACCAACAAATGTAAAATCTGCTATTCCTTGCCGGAGAACGTAAAAATCAAGGAGGCAAATAATTGATGAACAACATTGGCATTACCATTTATAGCTGTGAGCATGACGAGGCGGATATGTTCCGCAGGCTATCGCCTCGCTTTGACGTCATGCCTACTATTATTAGCGACACCGTGTCGGAAAGCAATGCAAAATTAGTGCCCGGCAATCGCTGCATCAGCGTGGGACACAAATCTGAGGTTTCCGAACCGACTATTGTTGCGTTGAAGAACGCCGGAGTGAAATATATTTCTACTCGAAGCATCGGCTGCGATCATATAGATGTAAACGCAGCTGAGAGAATGGGCATCGCTGTCGGCAATGTGGCTTATTTGCCGGACGGTGTGGCCGATTACACTCTGATGCTGATGTTGATGGCCATACGCAATGCGAAGTCCATTGTACGTTCCGCAGAAAAATATGATTTCAGGCTGAACAGCACCCGTGGAAAAGAGCTGCGGGACATGACCGTAGGCGTACTGGGAACCGGCCGCATAGGTAATGCGGTTATTAAAAGGCTGCAGGGGTTCGGATGTCATGTTTTGGCCTATGATCGTGACCAGAAAATAACGGCAGATTATGCGCCCCTCGACGAGTTGCTGCAAAATAGCGATATCGTTACGCTTCATGTGCCGCTGGGCGCAGATACGCATCATATCATTGGCCACCAACAAATAGAAAGCATGAAGCAAGGTGCGTTTATTGTCAATACAGGGCGGGGTGCCCTTGTGGATACCGATGCGCTTATTAAGGCATTAGAAAACGGCAAGTTAGGCGGCGCAGCATTAGATGTATTGGAGGGAGAGGAAGGGCTTTTCTATTTTGATTGCACTGGAAAACCAATTGATAATCATTTTTTATTGAAACTTCAAAATATGCCCAATGTGATAATTACGCCACATGTGGCTTACCATACCGATGGGGCGTTGTGGGATAGCGTCGAAAAAACAATCGGGAATTGTTCGGATTTTGAAAGGGGTTTGGCAAATGGATAGATTAAAGGTTGCAATCTTATTTGGCGGCCGGTCGGAGGAACATGACGTGTCGGTAAAATCCGCAATAGAAATTGCCGCCCACATTGACAATGAAAAATACGATCCGCTATACATTGGAATTACGAAATCCGGTGTTTGGAAAATCTGCGAAAAGCCATGTGTTGAATGGGAAACCGGCGATTGCTATTCAGCCATACTCTCCCCGGATAAACAAATGCACGGTCTGCTTGTTAATAAGAACCGTGATTATGAAATCCGTCACATTGATGTGGCATTTCCGGTTCTACACGGCAAGCTGGGCGAAGACGGAGCAATACAAGGCCTGTTTGCATTGTCCGGCATCCCCTTTGTAGGCTGCGATATTCAAGGCTCTGCGATTTGTATGGATAAATCCCTTGCATACATTGTTGCCCAAAATGCCGGTATAGCTACTCCGGAATTTTCGATTATCAATGAAAACGATAAATGGACGGCAGATGCGTTTGCTTATCCTGTTTTTGTTAAACCGGCCAGGTCAGGCTCGTCCTTTGGCGTGAAGAAGGTAGAGGGCGCAGATGAATTGGACGCTGCCATTGAATCGGCAAGACAATACGACAGTAAAGTTATAATTGAGCAGGCGATTTTAGGCTGCGAGGTCGGTTGTGCCGTACTGGGGAACGGTTCAGAGTTGATTGTTGGCGAAGTAGACCAAATCAGGCTGCGGCATGGTATTTTTCGCATTCATCAGGAAGCCGAGCCGGAAAAAGGCTCTGAAAATGCGGTTATTAGCGTTCCCGCCGATCTGTCGGAAAAGGAGCGGCAACGGATAAGGGAAATGGCAAAAAAGATATATAATGCCCTTGGTTGCAGAGGGCTTGCCCGTGTGGATATGTTTTTGCAGGAAGATGGCCGCATTGTGCTGAACGAAGTCAATACCCTGCCCGGTTTTACGTCATACAGCCGTTATCCCCGTATGATAACTGCTGCGGGTATAACGCTTCCCGAGCTGATAGACCGTCTGATTGTATTAGCGTTGGAGGGGTGTTAGCCATGGAAAAGGGATTTGTTTTTTTAGATGAAGTGTTGCGCGGTGTTCGTTGGGATGCCAAATATGCCACATGGGACAATTTTACGGGAAGGCCGGTAGACGGATATGAGGTCAACCGCATAGCGGGAACGCAGGCCTTGGCCCTTGCCTTGCTGGAGGCGCAAAGCCGGGCGGCAGTACTTGGGTACGGTTTACTGCTGTGGGACGGGTATCGGCCCAAAGGTGCGGTGGATTGTTTTCTGCGATGGGTCAATCTCCCGGAGGACAATCTTACAAAAGAACGTTACTATCCGAATATCGAACGGGCCGAGATGCTTACAAAGGGATATGTGGCGTCACAATCAAGTCATAGCCGGGGAAGCGCTATTGATCTCACGCTTTACCATCTAGACACGGGGGAGCTTGTTTCTATGGGAAGCAGCTTCGATTTTATGGACCAGCGTTCACACCATGGGGCGAAAGGGATTGGCGGCTTGGAAGCGCAAAACCGCAGGCGGCTATGCTCCATTATGGAGAGCAGTGGGTTTGAACCATATAGATTTGAATGGTGGCATTATGTATTGAGGAACGAACCATACCCTCATACCTATTTTGATTTCCCTGTTGCATAGCGTCAATTTATCCGGTTGTATGGGGTATGCTGGTATACGGACGGGCAAAATGCAAGAAAAAGAGGGTTCCCTCCTTGGTTTGCAAAACCAATTTGGGACACCCTCTCTTTCGCCTCACGATATTTTGAAATACCGAAATAGGGTCCTTTATTTAACGGCGTTTTTAGCGCCCAAGGCAGCCAGCAGCTTAGCCGGTGTGGCAGGCAGATCCTTGATGCGGACGCCGGCAGCCTGATAAATGGCATTGATTACCGCCGGGGTCATGGGCACCGTGGCTACTTCCGACACGCCTTTGGCGCCTAAGGGACCGGCGGGGTCGGGATCTTCCAGCATCAAAATATCATAAAGAGGCGTCTCGTCAATGGTGGGCAGGCCTAATTGACCGTAGTATTTGACCTGGGGCCGGCCTTCTTCCATAGGAAAGGCTTCCGATAAAGCATAGCCGATGCCCATGGAGCAACTGCCGGTAAGCTGGCCGTCTACTACGTTGGGATTGATCAGGCGGCCCAAGTCATGGGCGGCAATGACCTCCAAAACCCGGGTTTTGCCGGTAGCCGTATCTACTTCAACGATAGCCGCCTGGGTCGTGTAGGCGTAAGCGGGATAGTTCTTATAGTCCTCTTTGGATACGCTGGCCCGGCCTTCCACATCGTAGAGGGCAAAGGTCTTGGGCGCGATGTAAACGTAACTTCCGGTAAGGCCTGGGGCTTCGCCCTGGCCGCTTTGCAGAAGCTCCAGGGCCCGCCGCAGGTTTTCCGGGGTGCAGGCCGGCAGCTTCTGATAGGAGTTATCGTCGGGATCAAAGGTATACTGAGAGCCGGCTACAGGTGTGCCGGCATTGGCTCCGGCAGCGGTACCCGCAGCGGGAGTTTCGGAAGATTGGCCATTCCCATTGGCTTTTGCCCAGGCAATGCCTTTGCCCGCCAGCACATCGGCCAGCCGGCTGCGGAATTCCTTGGCCGCCCCAACCACGGCGCTGCCGCTGATTAAGGTCTGCCGTTCGCCTACGGCATTGCTGTGGGGCACCGTCAGCTTGGTGTCGCCATTGATGGCGGTGATCGCCTCAGGACGGCAGCCCAGTACCTCGGCGGCCAGTTGCACCATAGCCGTCCGGAAGCCCTGGCCCATGTCGATGCCGGAGACATAAAGGGTCAGGCTGCCGTCAGCCTCCAGCTTAACCGTAGCTCCGGCGTCATCCACTTTACCTTTGCCGGCGCCTACGTTTTTGAAACCGCTGGCCATACCCAGGCCCAGCCGCTTCGTGCCTTGAGGATATTGATCCTTATATTTTTCGTAAGCTTTCTTGGCGGCGTCCCGGCAAAGGGTGACGGTTTCCCGGATGCCTACGCTCTTTTGGAGAATCTCGCCGGAGAGGGTGCTGTCTCCTAAGCGGAAAGCATTGCGGAGCCGAAGCTCAAAGGGATCGATGCCCAGCTTTTCCGCAGCTTCATCCAGTAAGGACTCCATGGAGAAATTGGCTTGGTTGATGCCGAAGCCCCGGAAGGCGCTGGCGGGAATATTGTTGGTGGCTACGGCTTGCCCTCTGACCCTGGCCGCCGGAATGCGATAGGGACCTACGGAAAAAATACAGGCCTGATCGATAACCCGGGGGCTTAAATTGGAATAGGGGCCGCCGTCGGACAGCAGGTAAGCGTCGATAAAGCGCAAATGACCTTGGCGGTCTACGCCGATTTCGTAATCCATTTCATAAGGATGGCGCTTGGTGCTGATGCCTAAGGATTCCTCCCGGGAAAGGACGATCTGCACCGGTCTTTTCAGACAGTAAGCAGCCACTGCCGCCGCCGGCTCTATAGTGGCGTCGGCTTTGCTGCCGAAGCCGCCCCCTAAAGGAGTGACAACGATGCGGATTTTGTCGGCAGGCAGATTCAGCACAGCCGTCAGTTGCCGCCGCAGCTCAAAAGGCGACTGGGTGGGAGCATAAAGAATCAGTCCTTCTTGCTCATCCCAAAAACCGATGGCCGATTCCGGCTCCAAATAGGCGTGTTCTACAGGCGGTGTGCTGAAATGGCCTTTTAAAATCAACAGATCCGGTTCTTGGCGGACGGCGTCGGGATCGCCTACTACATGGGTCAGCTCTTTGATGACCTGACCCTTGGCGGCAGCTTCCTGCATAGTAAACACGGCAGGCAAATCCTCATATTCCACCTGCACCAGGGGCAGGGCGGCCTTGGCCTGAGCGGCCGTTTCCGCCACAACCAAGGCTACCACGTCCCTGACGAACTTTACTTCATGATCACAAAAAACCGGTTGGTCGGGAGTCAAAATACCATAGCCGTTTTTACCGGGCACATCGGCGGCGGTCAGTACGGCCACCACACCGGGACTGGCTTTAGCGGCGGCGGTATCAATGCTGAGAACCCTGGCATGGGGCCGGCCGGCCCAAAGGGGAGCGCCGTAAAGCATGCCGGGAAATTCCAGGTCAGCGGCAAAGTTTAGAGCGCCGCTGGCTTTGGCAGCGCCGTCGGCGTCCCACAAAGGCTGTCCCATGTAATCGTAAGCGGCCTCTCCCCTACCCTCGCCGGGGCTAAGGTCAGGACCTTGATTATAAGCAGCCAGAGGTTTTTCCATGGGCTCTCCCTGGGCTTGCTGTATATATAAACGGCTTTGGGATAAAGGCGGAGCAGAAAAAGAAGCGGCGGCGGGAGCCGGATTCCCGGAGCTCAGGCCTTTTTCTTCCCTGAGACGGGCGGCAGCCAACTCCACTGCTTCAATAATTTTGACGTAACCGGTACAACGGCAATAATTGCGTTTTAAAGCTTTGACAATATCCTGCCGGCTGGGATTAAGGTTCTGATCCAACAGGGCTTTTGTGGCCATAACCATTCCCGGTGTGCAAAAACCGCATTGAATGGCGCCCACATCCAGGAAAGCTTTTTGGATAGGATGAAGTCTGCCGCCGGAGGACAAGCCTTCGATGGTTTCTACAGCCTTACCTTCTACGGATGAAAGTTTTGTAATGCAAGACCGGACAGGCCGTCCATCTACCAAAACGGTACAGGAGCCGCAATGGCCGGTGCTGCAACCCTCCTTTGTGCCTTTAAGACAGGCCGTACCTCTTAGATAACTCAACAAAGAGTCGGCGGCCTTTTCTTTCGGCAAGCAGACAGGATTGCCATTGACAGAAAATTTAAGGCTATCCAAAGTCATAATATCCCCCCTAATATTATCATTGCCTATTCGCCATCATATCATGAGTACCCCTCTCCAGAAACAACATAGGTTAGATTCTTGATTTTTTTCTTAAATAGCAATACCATAGGAGCAAAGGAATGAGATTCAAAGGAGGAACGGCAATGGTTGAGATGAAAAAGAGAGTGGAAGAGCTGGATCGCCTATACCCCCAATACCTCAGCGATGAGGCGGCAAAGCAGGCTATAATGGATGTGGGCCGCCGGCTGTATAAAAAAGGCTACGTAGCGGCTAATGACGGCAATATTTCCTGCATGGTGGAGCCGGGTATTGTATGGGCAACTCCCACCGGAGTTTCTAAAGGCTACATGACGGAAGAAATGATGATCAAGGTGGATCTGACCGGCAGGGTGCTGGAGGGCACATATAAGCCTTCCACAGAGCTGATGATGCATTTGCGGGTATATCAGGAAAATCCCGCAGTCAAAGCGGTGGTTCATGCCCATTGCCCTATGGCTACAGCCTTTGCCTGCGCCGGCATTGCCCTGGATCAGCCCTTGCTGGCGGAGGCGGTGGCTATGTTGGGACCGGTGCCCATAGCGCCTTTTGCTTTGCCGGGTACGCCGGCGGTGGCGGAGTCCATCGCTCCTTATTGCCGGGATTATAAAGCCGTCATGTTGGCTAACCACGGCGTTCTTACCTGGGGACCTAATATGACGGAGGCCCTTTACCGTCTGGAGCGGGTGGAATATTACGCCAGTCTTTTAATGCTCACGGGCCATTTTCCCCAGCCTGCCAGATATATAGCGCCGGCGGACGTGGAAATATTAAAGACATATTAAGAACCCATTAAAAATGAGGTAGAAAGGGCAGATTTCGGCAAAGAACGATTGTTCTTCAACATTATTGGTGTTAAAATTAATATAGCTTTTTATTGAGCTAAAATACCTCGTTGAAAGGATATCGTTTCATGAAAGCGTTAATCTTGGCGGCAGGCTATGCCACCAGGCTTTACCCCTTAAATCAAAAGCTGCCCAAAGCATTATTGCCCATCGGCAATGAAACCATATTAGGCCATATTGTAAATCTCGTTAATCAAATCCCGGACTGCCGGGAAATCATTATTATCGCCAATCACAAATTTATTGAGGACTTCAACCTATGGCTGGCCTCTTATCAAGGCTCCCTGCCCATCAAGCTGCTGGATGACGGCACCAATGATGTAGCGGAGAGCCTTGGAGCCATTGGCGATATTTGTTACGCCATCGAAAAAGAGCATATTGAGGAAGACCTGTTGATTGTGGCGGGGGATAATTATTTTGATTTCCCTCTGACGGATTTTTTGGATGCCTGCCGGCGGGAAAATCAGGACGGCGTCTGTGTTAAACCGGTGGCGGACCCGGCTTTGCTTAGCCAAATGGGTGTGGTATTGTTGGATCAGGATAAGAATATAATTAATATTGAAGAAAAACCAGCTTTGCCGCAATCCAACCTGGCCATGTATGCCATTTACTATTATACGAAGGACACGGTAAAACTTTTTCAGCAATACCGCAGGGAAGAAAACCCGATGGACGCCCCGGGCAACTTTATTGTCTGGCTGTATCCCCGTAAACCTATTACAACCTATATGATTGAGGGCCAGTGCCATGACGTGGGCAGCCTTGAGAGCTACAGCCGGCTTTGTGAAAGTTTAGGACTGCCCTTTCCCGGAGAGGACGAACTGCGATGAGAATCGGCATTTTTACCGATACCTATTATCCCCAGCTCAACGGTGTAGCCACCTCTGTTTTGATGCTCAAAGAAAAATTGACTGCCCAGGGCCATCAAGTCTATATATTTACCACCACGGATCCGGAAGCGCCCCGGCGGGAGCCCAGGGTTTACCGGCTGCCCAGCCTGCCTTTTGTGGGAGACCGCCGTATGGGAATGTTTTACCATTACGGTCTGGCCAAGATGGTGCGCCGGTTGGACTTGGATCTCATTCATACCAATACGGAATTTCCCCTGGGCATCTTTGGCCGCTATATGGCCCGGGAAATGCAGCTGCCTATGGTCCATACTATGCATACGATTTATGAGGACTACACTCATTATATAACGAAGTTCAGGATGCTGGATTCCCTGGCTAAAACGGTGGCCAAAAAGGTCAGCGGTGATTTTTGCAATTCTGCCGATCATGTCATCGTGCCTACAGAAAAAGTCAAGGACCTGATGCGCTCTTATGGCGTCACCAAAGAAATTACCGCCATTCCTTCCGGCATTGAGCTGGGTAGGTTCGAGTCTGGTCAATACAGTCAGTCAGCCATTCAGGAGCTGCGGCAGGAGCTGGGGATCAGCCAGGAGGCTAAAGTCCTGCTTTTTGTGGGCCGGATAGCGGAAGAAAAGAACATTTCGGAGCTGTTTTACAGCCTGCGGCGGTATTTGCAGGAGCACAGGGAGCTATGCTTCCTGCTGATCGGTGATGGCCCCTACCGCAGCCGGCTGGAGGACCTGGCTCAGGAGCTGGATTTGGCGGATAAGATTATTTTTGCGGGGGCCCGGCCCTGGGATGAAATCGGCAAATATTATCAGGCTGGCGATGTGTTTGTCAATGCCTCTCAAAGCGAGGCCCAGGGACTGACTTACATCGAAGCCATGGCTTCCGGGTTGCCGGTGATTGCTAAGGCCGACCGCTGCCTTGAGGGGATACTGGAAGACGGCGTCAACGGCTTTGCTTTTAGTGATGAGGCTGGCTTGGTGGGGGCCTTGGAGCAGGTTTTGGCTGATGCCGGGACAAGAGAAAAGCTGGCTCAGGGCGCCTTAAAGACGGCCAGCCGCTTTTCTGCCGACGGCTTTGCCCAGCAGGTAGCCGGGGTTTATGAGCAGCTGCTAAATTCCAAGCCCTACCGGCGGGTGTCTTAGCGGAGGATAGATTCCGAATAGGATAAGATGTGGTGGGATTTGGCGGTGTATGAGGAGGCTTTTTAAAGCCGCTTTGCAGCCGATTTTCCACTTGAATTAAAGAAGACCATCGACTTTTGTCGGCGGTCTTTTTTAATGTGGTGATTGGGGTGGCCCAGTGTAATTGCAATCTCCTTGGCGTAAGGGGCCGGGAGCCGGCAGACAAAATTGCAGGTTTAAAGTGGATCGTTTCTCTATGATAGTGGGAAATTCTCATGCAACAGTGTTCCTTCCTACGACGAAATACTATATATAGAGTAAAGATGATATTTAACTTTGTTCAGAAAAAATCCGGACACTTTAAACTTGCAATTTTGGTTATTTCCGCTACCCCACGCTGATCCGCCGGCGAGGATAAGGGGGGATCAAACTATATTGGCCTATCCCTAATGAAAGAAATGGGCATGCCCCCACCGGCAGGGGGTGGTTGGCTTATTGAGGTCTCCCCTCTGTGCAAAATTGCATGTTTGTCTTCGTCTAGAACCCCTGTCAGAGGAAATAGGAGAACGCTTTAAGCACTTTCAGCAGTTTGGTAGCGAACTCGTTTCTGCCAGGACACTAGATATAGTCGAGGCATACCTTTCCACCTGTTTTAGGGGCCTCCATAACTCTAGGGGGTGTCTACAAACCTGCTTTTTTGCTCATCTGGCGCTCTTATTGGATACAAATCTGCATTTTTGCACAGAGGGGAGTGCGGATAAAACCTACAGAGCAGATGAAAGCGAATTCCGAGTCGAGCTTGGCATGACAAACCTGATCATTGGCATCTTTTCTCGATGTATGGTTTAATTCTGCGGGAACTCAGGGTATAATTGCAGGACTTGGAGAAGGTGGGAGATGTCAACGGCTAAGATTCATTTTCCTGCTTTGGTGGACGCTTTATCTTAAGTCCATTCACTTCTGTATAGCTTATCTCCGGTTCCAAAACAGATAAATTAATTGGTTTTGCTCGACGATCCAATTTCATTTCCACATGGAAATTGCTTAGATAAAGCTTATTAGGATCAAATCGATTTTTACCGTAAGTGTCATATATTCGCTCACGGTTAAAACAGTAACAGATCTATCTTTTGCTTCTGTAAAAAACAGTTCTGTTCATTTGGAAAAACGATAGAAAAAGAATTTTTCGTATCCTTGGTTTACCCTTTCGAACCATACGTAGCACTTGCCTGTTCTTCGGATTTCTGCTTTCGTGCAGAAACCGCACAATAACGCATAGGATCAACGAGGAGCCAATATACCCGGTAAAAGGATAAATAGTTCCAACCAACGCTCCAAAGGGGAAAACCGAGGCGCCAAAAGCGGCAATCGCCACCATTAACACGCCGGCCCTATTCTTGAATGTGCCTTCAGGTCCGGCGAAGGCATTGGTTGCCGTCCACAGCAGCGGCGTCGCAGTGCTGAATATTTCGCCCAGAAGCACAATCGTAAAAAGTGAACCCAACAGCGGAGAGATACGTTGAGCAAGATAGAGTACCGGGATATCCAGCACCGATACATTTTTGAAGTTTACCATCATAGCCAAGGCCAGAATCAAGCCGGAGAGCATCAAAGTCACACTGCCCAACACGCCGCCCAAAATAGCTTCTTTTCTGCTTTGGGCCGTGGCGCCCATTTCAGACATGAAAGGCAACGAACAGGTCATATTATATGCGGCGTATAAAACGGAGGCAAGAGGCCAGAAGGCTCGGGAATTGCCTGTGCTATAAGGCACGTGCTCAGCCGTGGCGATGATCTGGTCGATTTCAGCCAGGCTGACCGGAGACCGGGCAATCGAAAGCACACCTATGATCAGAGTGACAATGATCGTAAAGGGACCCAGGCAACCGATGATATCGATCAGGCGGTTAAGCCCTCCGAAGACGACGATCACCGTTAGGGCGGTCATCATCACTCTTCCGGCAAGGGGTGGAAGGCCCATGTATTGATTTAATGTTGCGCCAGCGCCTGAGATCATGACGGCCAACATAAGAAAGCAGAATATGGGCGTAAACCATTCCATAAAACGGCCAAGCCCCTTGCCGCAGCAATAATAATATATGTTGCCCAGATCACCCTTGCGGTTTCGATAGCCTAAATCCATGATGATGGCACAGGTGGCTGCAAGCAGCAGCATAGTCAGCAGTGCCCCCAATATGCCTCGTGTGCCATATGCGGAAAAGAACTGCAATATTTCCTGTCCGGTGGCAAAACCTGAGCCGATGATAAAAGCCGCCACGGAGCCGGCGTATTTAAATACATAATTCCATCTTACCTTGTTTTTCATAGCCCCTCACACACAGATATATTAATCTATATCTATATGAGAAACCGTCCATTTATGAGCTGCGGGGTGAGAAAAGGGGCAGGCTAAGTTTTGTTAAAGAAGGGGTATCCTATTGTTCACTTCTGCCTTGCAGGGACTTTAGCGTTTTGTTAATCTCGCCGGCGTCCTTTTTATCAAACTGCCAGCTTATTAAATTTACTGCAAGATAAATGATAAATACCGAAAGCATAAATAAAGATGTATCAGAAAAGGCATGAAGTATCCCAACCCAAAAACCGAATGCGACCAGCGTCACCTCCAGCACAACGACGTGGATTGCTTTGCGCAGGAGCGCCTGTTGAAAGGACAATTCCTTGCGGGAATATGTTATGAACGAGGGTATAAGTCCTACAAATCCAAAAGTGAGAGGCGACCAATATGCCTCATAACCAAATCTTGCCGTCGGGTCAAGAGCCTGCCCCAGGATGGCGATTGCCGCCGTCACACACGTGGTAATAACAAAGTATTCCATTAAGCATTTTTTCAAAAAAGCCTTAAAGCTCATATGTTTTCACCCAGCAATCGTTTTTTTAGTTCCGGCACATACTGCCTGGAAATAATGATTTCCTCACCGCTAAACAGCGTTGCCAAAAACCTCCCGTTTAGAATGGGGCGTACATTGTCAATTTTCATCAGATTGATTACAAATGATTTAGAGCACCTAAAAAACCGTCTGTTCTCAAATAGCGTGATAAACTCGTACAGTTTGCACTTGAGCTCATACACTTTCTTTGCCGTATAGGCAAATACTCTGTCGTCAACCGCCTCCACATAAAAAATATCCTGCAGGGAGATTTGGCTTACCCTTTCGTCAACATATCCCGCAAGCGTGTCTCCGGCAGCCTTTATATAGCTGACGATATTTTTCACATTCTCATTGACTTCATAGCAGAGGATAATTGCCTGTTCTTCCTGACCTCTGCCGATCTGTTTAACCGAAACTTTCAATGCAACACCTTCATCATTTGGCAATAAGCCGTATTTGCCTATCTGCCATGATTTTGTTTTACCGGTAATAAACAGTCATTGCGGTGGTTTAAATACCGATAACCAGCATTGCTATTATAGCATATCATTGGACAGCATTTTTATTTTTTGTATCCCCCCCTATAATCGTCTTTAATATTCTGCCTGCAAATGAAGCGTGCCGGCATTCTTAAGCGTGTAATTGAAGAAATCCAGCACAATTTGATTCATTGTCTCGATGCAATACCGGCTGTCCGCCTCACCGGTACCCAGCATGTGCGCCAGTGCCGGAGAAAAGAGCGGAAGGTCGGTAAAGTTCAGGTGCCCGGAGCCACGGATTACAACATCATAAGCTTCAATCCCCCGTGCACTGGCGGATAAATTGTTATAGGCCTCTCCCAGCTCCTTTGCATCTTCATAATGGCTTTCGTTGTATAGGTTCAGTAGGGGAACGGGATAAGGGTCTGCATTCAGGGCTGCCTGACCGTTTTCAAAACCGAGCTCCTCGCCGATCATCGTACCGTCAATTACGATCACCGCATCCACATTCTGTCGTTCCCGCGCCAGCTGTGCTGCGGCAGCTCCGCCCAGCGAATGACCAAAAAGCCCGATTTTTTCCTCATTAATTATGGAATAGATGAATTCCGGCATTTCTTCTTGTGCATTGTTCAGGATTTCATCCAGGACGAAATCCATGTCGGCGGTGCGCAGCGCCAGCCATTCATGTGTCTTTTGATAGGTCGTCTGCTCGTCATATTCTTCGTTTGTGATGCTTACGGCGTCACTCAGAAATTGTGTATTGACCAATGTGGTACTGCCGTCTGTATGCCTGGCAAAGAAAGCATGATAGCTGTGGTCGATGCTGCATACCACATACCCATTGCTGGCAAGATTTTCAAAGGTTGAGAGGTTACTGCCGCGATACCCGAACGACCCGTGGGAGAATACGAGAAGCGGGTAGCTGTCTGCGGCTGCTCCGGTGTCAGGATACCAGAACTGAACCGTCAGCTTTCTGTTTTCACCCGCCTCGGAAAAGGGATCGGTGCGTGAGGCATCCACGAAGGTAATGCTTTCGGTATTCACAGTATAAGGTCCTGTCGAAGCAACCGGCTTGAACTGCGGGAAGAGGATGCCGGGCAGGATGCAAACTGCGAGCAGGACACACCCATTCACGCAGGAAAATATGGTGCGCCATCCCTTATAATCCTTTTCCATCCTTGTTTTTTTTATAAAATATATGCCACTGAAAATCGCGAGAACGGCGAGCAGGATAAACAGCCCCATCCAGCGAAATCCCCACCAATAAGACCCAGTCGCCAAGAGCAAGGTAAAGAGGGCAAAAGCGGTGAGTCGGATGGTATGCGCTACCTTCATCTGACGATTTTTGGTGACCATTCGATAAATAAGAAATCCGATTTGAGTACAAAGCGCAATCAGTAATGTGATGATTCCAAGCATAAGTGATACTCCCTTTCTGTCTGTTGTCGTGGACAGTATAACCTATGCATTTTGACGCTTCAATGAAATTGAGGGTAAGTTGCGTTTTTCCCATTTGAGTTGCATTTTTTCCTATAGATAAAGCAGCTTGAACATCGGATCAGATATCTGCGGTATCCTGCTCCCAAAAGCGAAGGCAGCGGGCTGCACAGGCAGGCAGTCCTGTATTATAATGTTGGTGTATATGAGAAAGAGCCGCCGCCCAGTGATAAAATTCCTAGGCGGCAGCTCTTTTCCATTTTGTGCGGGCTCAATGCGGACCGGAGCTGCAACGGAAGCCGGAGTGGAGCCGAACAGGCCCTGAACACGCCTTTATACCTTAAGCAGATTTTCTTTGATTTGCCCGGCGATTTCCGCAAGCAGCGTCAGAAAGCCCTCAATATCTTCGGCGGCGGCGTTGTCAATGTGAACACCGGCGGTGACCACCACTGTCTGGCCGCTGGCCAGGCAAAGCTCCCGGGCCAAAGGTTGGGCCAGGCCGTCGTCTTTATGGCCCAGGACATTGAGAACGGAAGCGGTGGCACTCATGCTGCCGTCCTGCTTTAAGCTGGGCCGGGGCTGGCAAAGAACCACACAGCCGATGTGACTTTTTTCACCGCCGCCCAAATAAACATTGATTCCCTCATCGCATTGGGTGGCCACAGCTTCCAACAGCAGTTTGCCCTTGCCTGCCTTTGCTTGAATGATATTCATGATGGTACCGCCCTTCTGTTAGTGTATTGATATTGCAGCCTTGTAGTCTATAGGCCCTTGACATTATATTTCACAAGATAAAGGGTCACTGGCTTCTACAGAATAATACCCTCCAGTTTGACGCTCAATATCCCTCATCATTAAAGAGGCGACTGCTTCGCCTAATGTAGGGCCTTGACGCTCCTGCAATTTTATCCTTTCCTTCTATTCACACTATTATAACATAGCCTGAGGAGAAGTACGGCTCTAAATCCAATCGGAAAACTATAAAATATTCGACAGACATCGACATACATCCTTTGGCGATTTGCTTGAAACCCTGTCCGGCCATTTTCAACAAGGGCCGTAAATCGAAAAATATCTTCGGCAACGCATATTAACCAAAGTGCGGTTAATACTAGGAAATATTACTAAGGATATATTTGCTAAACGATTATGATGGGAAGTGTCTCCTTAGCAAAATACGTAAACGAGGTAAGCTATGGGCGGAACTATTGGATTAAACGTAAAAAGAAAAGAGGCTTGGGCCAAGGTTACCGGCCAGGCCAAATACACCGACGATTTTCCCACGGTAGGCCATTATACGGCCAGACTTCTAACTTCTCCTTATGCTCATGCCAGAATTATCAGCATAGATAAGACAGATGCCTTATCCATCAAAGGGGTCAAGGCGGTAATAACGGGAGAAGATTATCCAAATTTCTGCGGGCCCCTGCTGCTTGACCGGCCGGCTATAGCTAATCAAATAGCCCGTTATGCCGGAGAGCCGGTAGCCATGGCGATTGCTGTGGATGAAGCTACAGCGGCTTTGGCAGCGGCAGCCGTCAAAGTGGAATATGAGGTGCTGCCTGCCGTATTCACACCCCAGGAGGCCATGAAACCGGCGGCGCCGCTGGTCCATGAGAATATAGGGAAATATGGTCATGCGGCCGAGGATATAAACCCCAGGCCCAACAGCAATATCTCCAGCTATTTTCCCGTAAGAAAGGGCAATATGACGGAAGGGTGGAGCAATAGCCAAGTAACCATCGAGCAGGAGTTTTTCTTGCCCCCCTCCGATCACCTGGCCATGGAAGTGCGGGCTGCCAGGGCGGAAATCTCGAAGGATGGTATGGTGACGATCACCACATCATCCCAGGCGCCTTTTGAAGTGAGAAAGCAAATTGCCGAATGCTTTCAGGTTCCCGCCGGCAATATCCGGGTGCTGGTGCCTTTTGTGGGAGGCGGCTTTGGCGGCAAGGCCCCGGTGATGCAGGAGCTGTTGGCTTATATAGCCTCCCGGGAGGTAGCCGGCAAACCGGTAAGGCTGGTAATGGACAGGAAAGAGGACTTGACGGCGGCGCCCAGCCGGGCAGGGTTGTCGGCCCGGATTAAGCTGGGAGCGACGAAGGAAGGCCTGCTGCAGGCGGCGGAACTTACTTTTTGGCTGGATAACGGGGCTTATACCGACATCGGGCCTTATATGGTCAAAGCTATAGCGGCAGACTGCACCGGTCCTTACCGGGTGGATAATCTTCATTGCGATGCTTATGGCGTCTATACCAATCATACCTATGCCACCTCTTGCCGCAGTTTCTCCCATGAATCCCTGACCTTTTGCATTGAGCGGGCCATGGATCTGCTGGCGGAAAAACTGGCTATGGATCCTTTGAAGTTGCGGATGGTCAATGCAATAACGGCGGGGCATTATACGCCTACCCAGGTCTTGGGCACTTTCAGCAATCTGGGTAATCTGCCGGCCTGCATCAGCAGGCTGCAGGAGATGACAGATTGGCAGGAAGGCCCGCCGGTGCAAATAACGGCGGATACGGTAAGGGCCAAAGGCATGGCTTGTTTTTGGAAGGCGGCCACACCGCCTACCAACGCTCCTTCCGGCGCTTTGATTACCTTCAATCCCGACGGCTCTTTGAATTTGAACACAGGCGTGGTGGAAATGGGCAGCGCCAGCCAGTCTCATCTGGCTCAAATGCTGGCGGATAAGCTGGGCATTAGCGATGATCAGGTTCATGTAGTCCTGGAGGTGGATACCCGGCTGAATCCTGTTCACTATAAAACGGTGGCCAGCATCACCTCCTACATTGCCGGCCGGGCAGTAATGCGGGCGGCGGAGGATATTTTAGCCCAATTGCGCAAGATGGGAGCCGAAGCCTTAAGCTGTTTCCCGGAGGATATCGAAATCAAGCAAAGCCGGGTTTATGCCCGGCAGAATCCTGATATTTACATAGAGTTTAAAGATATCGTCATGGGTTATAAAGATGTTTTCGGTAATTCAATAGGGGAGCCGGTGGTAGGCCGGGGTACCAGCATGTTTAAGGGGCTCAGCAACCTGAATCCGAAAACCGGCAAAGGCCAGTCGGGGCCGGCCTGGACCGTAGGGGCTCAGGCGGTGGAAGTGGAAATGGATCTGCGGGATTATACCTATCGCATTATCCATGCCTATTCGGTGATGGATGTGGGAAATTTGATTAATCCCGAAGGCATGTCAGGCTCTGTCCGGGGTGGCATGTCCATGGGAATTTCCATGGCCAGCCGGGAAAATTTCAGCTACGCCAAAAATGGCAGGGGGGAAATGACAACACCTTCCCTGCGCAGCTATAAGGCCCTGCATATAGGGGAGGAACCCATTTATGAATTGGATTTTGTGGAAACACCCCAGTTGGATGCGCCTTACGGAATGCGCAGTATGTCGGAACACGGCATCATCGGTATGCCGGCGGCTTTGGCCAATGCCTTGTCCAAGGCCTGTGGCGTAGCCTTTAATCAGTTGCCCTTGAAACCGGAGGACTTGTGGCGGACAGCCACGGGGACTGGAGCAGTGGCTGAGCCGATGATGGCGCCTGATGCTGCGGTGGCTGGGGCTGCAGCCGGAGATGCAGCGGGAGCTGACGCCTCGGCGGCCGCCTTTGCGGCAGGGGCCGGATTTGCAGAAGGAGGTATTCAATGATTCCTGTAAACTTTGCTTATTGCCGTCCCGGTACGCCGGAGGAAGCTGTCCAGGCTTATGAAGGTTACGAAAAAGCCGGCAAAAAGACTTGGTATTACGGCGGCGGTAGTGAAATCATCAGCATGGCCAGGGTGGGCAGCATCACCCCTGAGGCTGTGGTCGATTTAAAAGAGATTCCGGCCTGCTGCGAATTGAAGGAGGAAGGGGGCCATATCAACATGGGCGGGGCCCTTTCCCTGCGGGCCATTGCCGATTCCCAATGCTTTCCCCTCCTTGGCAAAGCCGTAGGCCGGATTGCCGATCATACCAACCAATGCCGCATTACTTTGGGAGGCAATCTCTGCGGTACTATCATTTACCGGGAAGCTGTGCTGCCCCTGCTTTTAGCGGAGGCCCAGGTTTCCCTGCAGGGACCTTCAGGTGTCCGGCGGCTGCCTTTGCAGGAGGTTTTCGACGGCAGAATGCAGCTTTTGCCGGGAGAATTTATCCTAAAAGTGCATGTGCCGAAGCGGTATGCGTCAATGCCCTATTTTCATGTAAAAAAAGCTCCTACGGAAAAAATCGACTATCCGGCTGTATCCTTAGCCGCTATTATTGAAAAAGGCCGGCTTAGAATCGCTTTTGCCGGGATTTGTACTTATCCTTTCCGCAGCAAAGAGATGGAAGAAGCGCTGAACGACACCGGCATGACCATTGAACAGCGGTTAAACAAAGCAGTAGAATTGCTGCCGGAAGAGCCGGCGGACGACGCTCACTGCTCCCGGGGATACAGACAGCTTTTATTTGAAAATATGGTCGGGCAGGCATTGATGGAATTAAGCAAGGCCAGTGAGGCAGGTGCAGGGGCATGATGGAATATAATGAAGAACGATGTGTAATAGAGCTGCAAGTTAACGGTCTGGCCCGCCAGGTTATGGTCCGCCCCGCCGATATATTGCTGGATGTGCTGCGGCAGGAGCTGGGGCTGACCGGGGCTAAACCGGGCTGCAAAAACGGCGACTGCGGCGCCTGCACCGTTATTATGGACGGCTGGCCGGTGAAGTCCTGCCTGGTGCTGGCTGTGGAGGCTGTGGGCCATCAGATTATGACGGTAGAAGGCCTGGGCGCCTCCGGCGGGAAAACCAGCAGCAAATCCAGCAGTGCCGGCACCAGCGCCGGCAGCAGCAGCGGCAATGCAGATAGCGGCACCGGTAACGGCAGCGGCAACGGCAACGGCGCCGACAGCGGCTACATCGACCCGGTGCAGGCGGCCTTTGTCCAGGCCAACGCCTTCCAATGCGGCTACTGTACTTCCGGCTTTTTGATGGTCTGCCATGCTTTAGCCAATCAAAAGCCGGATGCCGAGGAATATGAGATCGAAAGTTGGCTGGAATCCAATCTCTGCCGCTGTACCAGCTACCAGGAGGTTCGCCAGGCCGTCGATATTATGCTGGGCCGCAGCTGATAAACGGCAGAACAGCTAAAACAGATAAAAACAGTTGTTTGCAAAGTGAGCTCCTAAAATACTTTGTTTATTTTGTTGTTAAACAGAAATAAACAAAGTATTTTTTTATCGATAAACTTTCTTATGTTATTGTAAATAACAAAATACTTGGTATGATAACGATAGCTGTAATGCTATTGGGGGAGAGCGCTTGGGAGGAAAACTTATGAATGAATTTCGTTACTGCAAAATCGAAATCTTTATCCCGGAAACTCACCTGGCTGTACTGCAAGAGGCTTTGCGCAGAGTAGATGCCGGACATATCGGCAATTACGATAGCTGCCTGTCTTATAGCAGGGTTATCGGCTGCTGGCGGCCCTTGCCAGGCAGCAGCCCTTATATCGGCGAGGAAGATAGCGTTAGCTCAGAGCCGGAACTGAAAGTTGAAGTTACCTGTCTGCGTCATAAGGCGGATATGACGATAGCTGCCATAAAGGAAGCGCATCCTTATGAAGAGCCGGTAATTAATGTGATCCCGCTCTATCGCACAGGCATTGGGTATTAGTATACGCACTACCCTTGCTACTGTACTGCCGTCACTGCCGCTTAATGCGATATTGCAGCCGTGTTTTTAACAAGGGCCGGGGCAAATTGGCTGTCAATGAGCCAAAAGGCGCCGGCTCTTTTCAATGTCATTTAGCTAAGAAAAAGTGGTGAAACCATGGGGCGTAAATCCGGGCTGGGTTGTGCCCGGCTGCCGGAACACAGCTTCGATTTTTGTGCAGTTAGCCTTAGGAAACGGAAACAAGCCTATCCCTCTCCGCTTTACTCCTAAACTAAATGACATTGCTCTTTTTTTAGCTCTTTTCTTGTCTCTTTTCTTGGGGTGAGATACTTGAAGATTGTAATGATAACTGATAGAGTAAGACGATAGGGAAAGGGGTGGAGCCAAGTGCTGAAGCGGAAAATCCGCGAGTCTGGACATGGCGTATTGACGGCGGCACTGGTTGCCGTCATCTGCATTGCGATTACCTTTTTTTATTTGACTTCCTATTATAAAATCGGCGATATTTATCAAAATGAGACTGAGGCTATCGTTGTCGATTTAAAAAAGGCCTTTTTAAAAAGCACCATCGATAATCTGTTTTATGAGATTGATCTGGACCGCCGGCTGGAGGACCAGCGCTATAATGAAATTGTAGAATGCCGCTATGACCTGTTAAGCCATCAAGAATATGCAGACGAGAAGGAATTTGGCCAGTCCCTGACGGCCAAATTTCACAGTGACTTTCAGGAAGGCGATGATTATTGGTCAGTTTTGCTTTGGAACAACAAAAGTGGCGGAGTCCTCTATGATCCCAGGGAATTGCTGGTTCAAGATATCGAAACAACTCTGGAAAGCCTGCAGCCTGACCTGGCCCATTACAGAATTATCACCTACGGCGACCTTTCCTGCCTGTTTGGCATTAGCCGCCGGGATATTGAAGAGATCGTAAAAGAAGAAATCGGCAGGAGAGTCCGTCAGACAAGATTCGATAATGATTCTTACCTTTGGATTAATGAAATCATTAACTACGAAGGCGGCAAAAACTATGCTATCCGGCTTATCCATCCCAATCTGCCGGAGACGGAGGGGATGTATCTTTCCACGGATATAAAAGATATCAAGGGTAATTTATATTTTCTTACGGAGCTGGAGGGTATTAAAAAGCATGGCGAACTGTTTAACCAATATTATTTTAAAGAACTGAACAGCCACCGGATTTCGGAAAAAATTTCTTATGTCAAGCTTTATAAGGATTATAACTGGGTCATCGGCATGGGAATGCCTCTTAATGAGATGGACGAATACATTGCCCAGGTCAATGCCAAAAGCCGGGCGATGACAGCAAAGAACGCCTTCAGCTTATTATTGGCGTTGATCCTTATTGTGGCTTTCTGCCTGCTGCTGATCCTGCTGGTGCAAAGGTGGCGGTTCAGACGTGCAAAAGAGAGGCTGGAATCGGAGATGCACATTGACCCCATCACCAGCGCCGGCAATAGAAGATACGGTGTAAAAAGCCTGATGCGGGCTTTCGGGAGGTTCAAAACAGACGGCAACAGCCCGGCCATCCTGATGTTTGACCTGGATCATTTTAAAGAAATCAATGATAATTGGGGCCATGACGTGGGGGATCGAATATTGCAAGAGATAACGGCCATTGTATGCGGGACTATCCGCAGTACAGACCACTTGATTCGCTGGGGCGGCGATGAATTTGTCGGTATTATTTATGGGATGAGGGAAGAAAATGCCGGCGCCTTTGCTCAAAAAATCAGGGAAGCCATATCGTCTTTAAAGGTTGCGGCCGGGAGCGGTGAGATTAGCCCCACGGTGTCCATTGGCATTTCCTATTTAAAAAAAGATGATGAGGACTATTCTTCCGCATTGAAACGGGCCGATCAGGCCATGTATATGGCAAAGATGGAAGGCAGAAACAGAGTCTGTATTTTGCCGTAACGGGAGCGTTAAAATAGCAATGAATCATATTAGAAAACCCATCATGGAATATATGGCAATAATAAGGCGAAGCGTAAACATCAAATCCGCCGCCTATCGCTGGGCAATAACCCTTGCTTTGCTGGTTGCCGCATTCATTGTAGGTTATTTGTTTCGAGTACGATCAGCGAAATGATCCAATACGCGATTTCGGAGATCAGATTGTCCAATAAACTACGGGGAAAAACCATTCTTGAACTGGAATTTCGCAAAAGGTTTGGTCTTAACATCATTGCCATTGTCAGAGGCAATGAAACCATTGTGGAAATCATGCCCAGCTTGCAGCTAAAAACAGAGGACCTGATTGCCGTCGTGGGTACGAAAGACAGTATTTTGAAATTTGAGCGTTATTTAACTTCCTGATCGCAACAATCTGTACAAGGACATCATCAAACGGTATTATTTGTTTAAGGGATAGAGATACTATTCAATTAAGACCGATTTCAGATAGAAGGTGATGTCCTATGTTATCAGAGAAAAAAACGCCCAATAGATTGGCAAGCGAAAAATCCCCTTATTTGCTCCAGCATGCTTACAACCCCGTGGACTGGTATCCCTGGGGAGAAGAAGCCTTCCGGAAAGCGAAGGAAGAAGACAAGCCGGTTTTTTTGAGCATCGGCTATTCCACTTGTCATTGGTGTCACGTAATGGCTCACGAATCCTTTGAGGATCAGGAAGTGGCCGAGAGGCTAAACCGTGACTTTGTGCCGGTGAAAGTGGACCGGGAGGTCCGGCCGGATGTGGACGAAGTCTATATGAATATCTGCCAGATGATCACAGGACAGGGCGGCTGGCCCCTGACCGTGGTGATGACGCCGGAGCAGAAGCCTTTTTATGTGGGAACCTATTTCCCCAAAAAGAGCCGCCACGGTATGCCGGGCTTATTGGATATCCTGGATTCCCTGGCGGAGCATTGGCGGGAAAACCGGCGGCACGTGGAGGAAGTCAGCCGGCAGTGGACGGAAATTTTGCAGGAGCGGGAACAGGCCAAGAGTCAGAACAAAGCCCAAAGCAAAGACCAAAGCAAAGACCAAAGCAAGGCCAGGGACAATTGGCGGCAGCGCTTCCGTCAAATGGCTGCGGAGCAGATTCTCGGCAAAGCCGGGCAGGAGGGCAATGAGCCGGCAGGATATTATGACCCTTCACCCCGGGATTTTTTGAACAATGATGAAGGGGAAATGATCAAAACCGCCTATGAGCAATTGAAACAAAGCTTTGATACGCAATGGGGAGGCTTTGGTCCGCCTCCTAAATTTCCTTGCCCTTCGCAGTTGCTTTTCCTGCTGCATTATCACCACTTTACTAAAGACGAAGAAGCCCTGGCCATGGTGGAAAAGACCCTGGAGCAAATGTACCGGGGCGGTATCTTTGACCATATCGGCTTTGGCTTTTCCCGCTATTCCACAGACCGGCAATGGCTGGCGCCCCATTTTGAAAAAATGCTTTATGATAATGCCCTGCTGGCTATGGTGTATACCGAGGCCTGGCAAATTACCAAGCGGCCCTTATATAAGGTTATTGCATGCAAAACCCTTGATTATGCCTTGCGGGAGCTGGGGGCGGCAGAGGGCGGTTTTTTCTCCGCCCAGGATGCGGACAGCCAGGGTGAGGAGGGCAAGTATTACGTTTTCACTCCGGCGGAGATTTTGGGGTTATTGGGCAAAGAAGACGGGGAGTATTTCAACTGGTACTTCGACATCACGGAAAAGGGCAATTTTGAGGGCAAAAATATTCCCAACCTCATCGGCAATCCGGAGTTTGACCAATTGAAGGAATGGCTGAAGGAGCGGGAGGCGGAGAAAGAGGGCGAAAGCAGCCGCGGTTCTTCGCCTGATGACAAAGCTGAGACTGGAGCTAAAGCCGGGGCCGGAGCTAAAACTGAAGCTGATGCTAAAGCCGGGGCGGCAGTTGGCGAAAAAGAGCCTTGGCCTATTGACGGCTGGGGCAGCGCTTCTGCCGATGGCACCAATCCCCTGATTCAATGGCTGGCTCAACAGGTTTACGCCTACCGGCTGGACCGGATGGAGCTGCATTTAGACGACAAAATATTGACGGCCTGGAATGGCTTAATGACGGCAGCTTTAATTAAAGCTTACCAGGCCTTTGGCTGGAATCATTATTTGGAGGCAGCCAGAAAGACCTTGGTTTTTGTAGAGGAAAAGCTTTTTAGTCCCCAAGGCCGGCTCCTGGTAAGCTACCACAAAGGGGAGGAGGCCCCGGCTGCCGCCGCCGCTGCCGGCCAAGGCCAAGGTTTGCTGGATGATTACAGCTTCCTGATCTGGGCCCAGTTGGAAATGTATGCGGCCACCTTTGAGCTGGTTTGGCTGGAAAGGGCCCTGGAGCTCAATGATATCCTGATCCGGGAGTTTTGGGATGAGGGAAGGGGCGGCTTTTATATGACGTCCTCCCAAGGCGAGAAGCTGATCAGCCGTCCCAAACCCTTTTATGACGGAGCTATGCCTGCAGGCAATTCAGTGGCGGCTCTCAACCTGCTGCGCCTGGCCCGGCTTACCGGCCGCCAAGAGCTGCGGGATAAATTTGATGAGCAGATCGAAGCCTTTGCCGGCGCTGCCGCCGGTTATCCCGCCGGCCATTGCTTCTACCTGATTCCTTTAATGCTGGAGCTATATCCGGAACAGGAGTTGATTTGCACCTTGCCGGCAAAAAAAGGAGAGAGCGATATTGCCCTGCCCTTGGAGCAAAGGCTGAAGGCTATATTGAACCGGCGCTTCCGGCCCGAGCTGACGGTATTGGTAAAGGAGCGGGCTGAGGAAAATACCTTGGGAGAAATAGCCCCCTTCAGCAAGGATTATCCCTTGGCGGAGCTGGCAGGTTTCTATCTTTGCAGCGGCAAAGAGTGTCAGCCCCCCTGCCATAGCCTGGAGGAATTAGCCGGTAAGCTGGATGATCTTCGCCATTAGAAAAAGGGTAAAATAAAAAGAGCCTCATTCCTTAAAGGGAGAGGCTCTTTTCCTTAAATGTGCCCGGAGTGGAGTGGGCTGCGATACGGATTAATGCGTTACGGAGGGCAGATTGCCCAGGTTATTGCCTTCCCTGCCGTCGGGCAGAGATTTGAGGTATTCATTGCCTTTGCGGGAGGCGATACCTACACCGCGGATGCCTCCTTGCCTGGCCAAAGCCACAGCCTGAGCTTTATCCAAAATCTGGCCGTCGGAAAGATGATAGCCGGTAACCCGTCCCCCTTCTTTAACCAGAGCGGTAATTTCTTTAGCATCCGGCAAAGGCGTAGGGATGTCGCTAAGGGCGTTCATGGCCAGGGAAGAGCCCATGGATTCATTCATATACGTTTCCTCCTGTTTGATCAATGGTTGTTATAGATCAGGCATTAAAGCCTGTCTCTTGTTATATTGTGATCTGAGACAGAAGGTCTTATTCTATTAAACCAGATTTTTTAACCGTTTGGCTAAAGGCAGGGCTAAGATGGCGGCCAGAGTGACTTGCAGGAAGTTGACGGGAATGGAGCCGGCGGGGGCAAGCCAGTTGCCGTAAAGGATGCCTTCGACCAAATAATAGCCGCCGATGGTGATTAAATTAGCGATGAAAATGGAAAGGGCATAAGAGCCAAGCCGGTTTTCCGGATTTTTTTCGGCAAAATGACCTACGGTAAAGCCTACGGCACCGGCAATGACGAAAGAAAATGGGGCCCACAGCGTCCAGCCGGAAAACAGGTCAAAGAGGGCCAGGCCGAAAGCGCCGGCTAAAGCGCCGGTTCTCCTGCCGTAGAGAAGAGCGAAGATGAATAAAGGCAAATCGCCTAAATGAATCATGCCGCCGACGCCGGCAATGGGAACACGGATATGAATAAACATAGCGGTGACAAGCACCAAGGCAATAGCCAGGCCATTGATGACCAGCATTTTAAGAGCGGATTGGCCGGCAGAGGGAACGCTGTTCATGAGAAATCCTCCTGAAATATGAATGAGATAATTTAAGTAATGCAGTAATTCAGCTTGTGATGCAATTAGCATAACTTATTTTTGTACATAGTGAAATGGACAAAAAATTTATATTATATATGGACAGATAAGGCGGAGGGGATAAAGCGGGAACATAATCAGTCCTGATTGCGTCAATATAAGAAAAAAGCCAAGCGGCCAAAACACCGCAAGGCGATAAAGGAGAGTGGGAATATGAAAGCAGATAAGTATTTTGCTTTGGCTTTGACGCTATTTTTTACGTTGGCCGGATTCTCCGGTTGTGACCAGCCGCAAGCGGATATTGCAGAAAAGGTGGATGCCGGTTTGGTGAATATTGCCTCTGTAGAGACACGGCAATTGGAAGCTCCCGTATATGGACAGGAAGATGAGCAGGCTGCTGCTGTGGCCCAAGGCGCCAACCGTTTTGCTTTCAAGCTGGGTTCTCTTTTGGCTAAAGAGGCCGGCGCCGAAAACCTGGTCAGCTCCCCTTATTCCGTATGGCTGCCTTTGGCGGCTTTAGTCAATGCTGCCGATGACGCCGCTAAGCCTGGGCTGCGGGAAGCTTTGGAGACAGCAGGCATCAGCGAAGAGGATTTGAACCAGGCCGTTTCTCGGATGCTTCACGATTTGACGAAGCAAAGAGAAATAGAGACGGCCAAAGAATACGGCGAGGAATTTCATAATCCCCTGAAAATTGCCAATGCTATTTTTGTAGGCAATAATGTAACGTTGAAGCAGGATTTTGCCCAGTTGTTTATGGATTATTTTCGGGGCAATGTGATGAATGTGAACTTTCAATCTCCGGACGCCGTTGCAGCGGTAAACCAATGGGCCAGCGAAAATACGGAGGGCCTGATCCCCAGTATTATAGAAAAATTTGATGAGGATACGGTAGCGGCCCTGGCTAACGCCATTTATTTTTCCGACCGCTGGCACTGGGAGTTTGATCCTGATCAGACCGAGGAAGACGTGTTTTATTCTCCAGGAGGGGAAACCGAAGCTTCTTATATGCTGCGGCAGGGAGATGAGCTGACCTATTATGAAGATGATAAAATTCAAGCTCTGCCCCTTTCTTTTAAAACCGGCGGCGGCCTGTACATTCTGCTGCCCAAAGACGGTGATGCCCAAGGCCTGTTGAGCGGGATGACCCTGGAGTATTTTGAAAAGATACAGCAAAACGCTTCCCGGTCTACGGGCAAACTTTTGCTGCCCAGGTTTTCCATAGAAAGCAGCATCAGCCAGTTAAAGGATGTTCTTAAGGCTCTCGGCGTACCGCTGTTTGACCGGGAGGCCGCCCATCTTACCGGCGGTTTGCTGGAGGAAAATATTCCGGTTTGGCTTTCCGACGCCGCCCATAAAGCATTGATCCAGGTGGACGAAAAAGGCACCACAGCGGCTGCTGTGACGGTGATGACAGCAGGGGCTACTTCTATGCCGATGCCTACGGAGCCCTTTGAGATGATTTGCAATAAACCTTTTGTTTTCGTGCTGTACGGTTACACCTATGATGGAGGAAGCCAGGTGCTGTTTACCGGTATGGTCAATCAGCCCTAAGGCAATAAAAACAATTGGCATATCGCCTGCAAGAAAATCATCGTGATTTGCAAGCGAAAAGAGAGAATTGTCAGGACATGATGTTTACTCATGCTTTTTTCGTAAGAATTATCAATAACATCTTGTGCCCCGGTTTTTATTTTGGTATATTACCTCTATACAGATGGGAAAAGTAAAATAGAGGTCAAAGCGAATCTGTAATACATAAGCAAGGAAAGAAGGATACCAAATGAAACTGGTTGTTGTAGGCGGAGTCGCCGGAGGAGCATCTGCGGCGGCCCGGGTCAGACGGATCGACGCAAAGGCGGAAATTGTCATATTTGAGCGGGGTGAGCACGTGGCGTTTTCCAACTGTTGTTTGCCGTACCATCTGAGCGGTACGGTGGAGGACAGCGAAAGCCTTGTGCTGATGAGTCCGGACAAATTCAAAAAGCAGCATGATATTGACGCCCGTACCAATAGCGAAGTAATCGAGATCAAGGGTGATCAAAAGAGGGTCGTTGTTAGGGATACCTTGACGGGAGAGACCTATGAGGAGAGCTATGATAAGCTGCTTCTCTCTCCCGGCGCTAATCCCATCCTGCCCAAGAGCATTGCGGGCATTGACAGGGAAAACGTCTTCACCATCCGGAACGTTTCCGACATCCGCAGACTCAAAAGCTATCTGGACAAACCCGGCGTTCAAAACGTAGTGGTTGTGGGCGGCGGCTTTATCGGCGTCGAGACGGCGGAAAATCTGTGCGAGGCCGGAAAGAAGGTCAGCCTGGTGGAAGGGCTGGATCAGATCATGGCTCCCTTTGATTATGATATGGTGCAGATCCTGCACAAGGAATTGATGGATCACGGCGTAGACCTCTTCCTGAAGAGCACCCTGACCGGGATTGAGGATGGCATTGTAACGGTCCAAAAGGACGGGGGCTCCTTTGAGATCCCGGCGGACGCGGTTGTGATGTCGGTGGGCGTGGCCCCCGAAACCAGCCTCGCCCAAAAGGCAGGGCTGGAAATCGGCGAGACCCGGGGAATCCGGGTGAACCACAATTATCAAACCAGCGATCCGGATATCTACGCCGTAGGCGACGCCGTTGAAATCTTCAATGCCATGACAAAAACATATGGACGTCTTGCTTTGGCCGGCCCCGCCCAGCGGCAGGCCCGGGCAGCCGCCGATCATATGTATGGCATCCCACACAACAACAAGGGATATATCGGTTCTTCCTGCGTGCGCATATTCGAGCAGAATGCCGCATCCACGGGACTAAGCGAGAAGGCGGCGGCAAAAGCGGGATACAGTTTTGATTCGGTGCTTCTTTTCCCGCCTGACAAGGTCAGCTTGATGCCGGGAAGTCATCACATGGCGTTTAAACTGGTATTCGAGGTGCCCACCGGAAGAATTCTGGGGGCCCAGGCCATCGGCAAGGGCGCTGTTGACAAGCGTATCGACGTGATCGCCACTATGATTACTATGAACGGCACTCTGGAGGATTTGAAGGAGCTGGAGCTCTGCTATTCGCCGGTGTTCGGCACGGCAAAGGATATTGTAAATCAAGGGGCTTTCGTTGGCCTGAACATTCTCTATGGCCGGTACCGGCAGGTGCCTGTGAATCAAGTGCGGGAGCTGGTGGAGTCCGGCGCGTTCATTGTGGACGTCCGGGAGCCGGGAGAATATGCGGCGGGGCACCTGAACGGCGCCCGCAACATCCCGCTTTCTCAGCTGCGGGAGCGCATGGATGAAATTCCCCGGGACCAGCCGGTTTATATCCACTGCCGCTCCAGTCAGCGCAGCTATTACGCCATATGCTGTTTGCAGGGCAACGGATATCGCAACGTCATCAATATCAGCGGTTCGTATCTGGGCATTAACCTGTTTGAATACTTTAACGACCAGACAGAGCACCGCACCCCCATTATGAACAAGTATAATTTTTCGTAATTCACTGATTCAGGTTGCCGCAAAGAGGGTGTCCCCAATTGGTTTTTCAAAAGCCAATGAGAGACACCCTCTTTTTTGTGCGCCCGGTTTGGGTGGCCTGAAGGGAAAGGTCTCAAACAAAAACCACCTTGAGATAATCAAAGTGGTTTTGGATGGAGACGAATCGCCGATGAAGGTATTGCCGATTTTATCACAGGCTGATATCTGGTATTCCTTTTTTATGACGCTGCCATTACAAGAGCTAATAGGGCTATGGAGCCGATGAGAATTATCGCCGGTGGTACTGTGTCATCATCTTTAATAGGGACAATATCTCCGGTGGTAATATCAAAGGTAATAATACGACCGTCCTTTGTTGCCACGGTTAGTGTATTTTCCTGCTCATTATATTTCCGCTTTTGCCATTCTTCCCACCAGGCAGAAGATACCGAAAAGGTCACTTTAGACCGGTCTTTTATCAAGTCTTTTACTCTATAGCTTTTTACCAAATTTCCGCTTTCATAAAACCCAATGGCTGTTCCTTTCAGGTCACCCCATCCTTTGGTGTGAGCGGCGCCTACATATGCGAAATGGAGTCCGTCACGGGAAAAGAAAATATTTCCGTTATAGAAGTATCCCCAACTATAATCAATGTTGAAACGCTCATCCTCAGGAATGTAATAAATATTCACCGGCGGGTCGGAATTGTAGTAGAGGCCTGATTTTAGCTGCTCTTCATTTTCCTGGCCCAGAGGCGTCATATGAAAGATTTTGTTTCCGTCATCAAGCAGGATGGTATATGGCGTGGCCGGGGCCATAGTGTCTGCGTAAGCAGGGGAACAGAAAAAGAAAGTGATAGCGCAAGAAAATAGTAATAAAGCGGCCTTCTTTTTTGTAACGATTAACCCGTATGACTTGAAAAGTACAGGGATTCGCCATCTGGTGCCCATTATAGGACTCTCCTTTCAGCGCATGGCAGTTTTTGATTAGAGAGAACTATTTTCCTTTATTTTAAGCCGTTTTTTTCATCCCGTCAATTCTCTGGGGGGCATGAAAATCTCAGAATCATCCAAAGGATAGAAATGAGTTCAAAATGCTTCGATCCTGCTTCTATATAATAAAAAACAGGAATGCAGCCAGCGTGGCCCAGGGGCTAAGCAGCACAATATCAGCGTCATCAAAACCGATTTGATATATATGAAAACCAATACCACGCAGGCGTATGGCGTTGCGGCGTTATTGATAGCGCAGTATTCTCCTGCGATGGTTGAGAAAAAGCGAAGTATAACTGTCAGGAGGATAATGACGGCGGGAACGAACCTGTTGAGCATCTGTCCAGTAAAGCGCAGGAGAAGTCGCCGCAGTTCGGTGGCGTAGACAGTAGGATTAAGATAGAGCTCAGACTATTGCCCAGCTAAATATGAAACGGCTTAGGTAAAAGCCTGCTCCATTTCCCGGCACTATACAGTAACGCAAAGGCTATGACTGCAAGCCCCTTTTGCTATGAGTTGGTAGCCGCTGGGGGCGTACAGTGTCAGGAGTTGAGGGTTATAAAGGGATTAGGCAGGGGTGGAGGAATAGCCTTTTTAAATGGCAGAAAACATGTCAGCCAATGTCACTTTCCCTTTTGCTATAGTAATGCCAAGCAAACCGGTGAGCTTGAGTATTGAGTGCAGAAAGGAAGAAAGGGCATGGCAAAACATACGGAGAATTATGGCTTTACTAAGCCGGAACCTAATGATTTCTATGATATTGAGGTGGGGAACAACAATTTGGATGTAATCGATGGGCTGATTAAAGGAAATGAGGACGCTATCGACGATGTTGCTGGTCCTGGCCGCACCACGGAGACGGTTGTAGGGGCTTATGTTGCGGCTCAGCAGGCAGTTGGGCAGGTTGGCAGCGTGGATGAAAAGATCGGCTCCGCTGGCGACACCGGCGGCAGCACCACAGCCGGCAGCGTGATGGCTAAGATGAATGCGATACTGCAGAAGTTTGGATCAGCCTGGACGGATGCTAGGGCGGCTAAATTGGATAATTTGGATGGGACGATAAGCAGCCGGGCTACCCAGGCCAGCCTTAATACGCTGCAGGGGACGGCTAACACCATCAACGATACTAAGTTAGGTGCTACCAACAACACCGGCGGAAGTTCAACGGCGGGCACCGTGATGGCGAAACTAAATGCCTTGCTGGTAGCCTTCGGTTTCAGTGGCGCAGGCCAAGCCGGTACACGCAAAGCCGTATTTACGGCAAATGGTAGTTTTACTGTACCGGCGAATGTGACGGCAATGAAGATACTGGCGTTTGCAGCAGGGAATGACGGGGAAGATGGTCTTTCGCCTTCTGCTGGACGAGGTACAGAATGGGGTGCAGCAGAAGGAGGCGGAGGCGGTGGGGGTGGGGGATACGGGGCAGGTGGCGGTAGAGGTGGAGCAGGCGGTGGCCAAGGTGGCGGTAATGACCCAGCTCGGGGCGGTAATGGTGGGGCTTGGTTCGATGGATATATAAAATGCACACCAAACCAAATAATTACCGTAACCGTGGGTACAGGTAATACACTGCTTTCTGGGGCTGATATAAATTTATCACTGCTAAAAGGCGGTGGAGCTGTATCAGATACTGGTACTCCATATACTTTGATTGAAGCTAGTGGCGGCGGAGGCTATGGTGGCGGAGGGGGAGCAGGAGTTGCTGGATTTCGCCAGGCTGGACACTCAGGAGGCCTTGGAATAGGTGGAGGAGGAGGGGCAGGAGGAGGATCCGGAGATGGTAGTTCAAAAGGCAGCGGAGTTCCTGGGCAACCAGGTGGCAATGGATCTTCTAGTTCTGCTGCGTGCGGCGGTAGTAGTAGTGCTAAATCTAACTATAGAATGAGTATTGGTGGTTTAGCTGCTGGTGGTGCTGCTGGTAGTTTTAATCCATGGATTCTTCCCGGCTCTGGACAAAACCCAGCAAATGGGGTATATCCTTTAACTTCAGGGGGAGTAGGGGGTGCTGGAGGAAATGGAGATAATACACCCGGCAAAGGGGGTAAAGGAGGCAAAGGCGGTCCCGGTATTGTTATATTTGAATGGTAGGAGGTAAACAATCATGGCAAAAACAAAAACTGAATACATCGGAGGCGCAATTATCACGCAAGAAATAGAGCCACATATAGGTGCCCGTAAATTCGTGCAACTCCAAAAAGAAGGTGATGATGCCTTTGTTAATCATGTAGGCGACGAGAGTGACGGCCTTTTCGAGCGGGACGACGATGCCATTCTCTGCTTCAACATCGAAAACCATCCGCAGCGGGATGAAATCGTCAACTACATGCGGTATGACCGGGAGACTGACACCTTTTATATGCCAGCGCAAAAACCAATTCCTCCGCAACCACTATCCGAGGAAGAGCAGTACCGTTACCAAACCATTATCAATCAGGAGTATTTAATCCTCCTGGAGGAACTAAATAGTCTTTAAGAAAGGGGGAGGCCACTATGGCAAGTCAAGCTTCAAGGAATAACAAATTACTCTATACTTCTTTATTTAAGATCATCGAATCTGGGGATTACGACAAGGAGGATATGCGTCACCGGGTAGACATATTCTGCTTCGGTGGCCGACTCGATAACGAGCAATATCAGAAACTGACTGGCATGATGGACGATCAGCCAGCAAGAGAGGAATAGCAGAACAAAACATGTCAACCAATGTCACTTTCCCTTTTGCTATAATAGTGCCAAGCAAACCGGTAAGCTTGAGTATTCATAGCAGAAAGGAAAGTGACATATGCCAATCGTAAATGGATTGTTTTATTCAGGATGGGGAGGTCCCACTACTGGTTTAGCGTCAGACCTGCTTTCAGGCAAAACCCTCAATAATGAGGACGGCGATAGCGTAATTGGTACCATGCCCAACAATGGAGCCGTGGGAGGTACGATTACTCAGCAGGCCGGGAAAGTGATCGTTCCAGCCGGCTACACTTCCGGCGGTCAGGTGGAGGCGAATATATCCGGGCTGGGGGCCAGCAACATCAAAAGCGGCGCCAACGTCGGCGGCGTAGCCGGCACCTTTACCGCCGATGCTAATGCGGTGGCCGGGGATATCCTGACCACGAAGACAGCTTACGTCAATGGTGCGAAAGTAACCGGCGCCATGGCCAACAGGGGTGCTATTACGCAGACGATTAGCACCCAAGGAGGGCAGTATACCGTGCCAGCAGGTTATCACAATGGCAGCGGAAAGGTGACGGCCAGTTTTGCTAATTTGATAGCGGGCAATGTGCGGAAGGGTGTGAATATTGGTGGGGTGGTAGGTAATTTTGCCGGAAATTACGCTACTGGAACATATGCTGTAACTAGTACTGGTACGTATCCGAACTGGGCGTTTACATTTCCAACAGATATGAATGTTGGCTTTCCCGTAAAATTTGCCTTTATGTGGCTACCGGAATCCCGGCAGATCATTTGGTTTTCTAATCCAGGAATTAGATTTTTTACAACAAATAATGTAGTTTGTGCCTTCACTCCTTTTGCATATGGGACAACCACCCCTTCGTGGAAAGTGATTCTTTCAGGAACAGTGCCATTCACCAGTACGGGAATAGGAGCCTTTGTAGATGAGCCATACGGAGCGCAAATGAATGGAACATATAATTATATGGCTTTCGGATAAATCCAGAGGAGGCAAAACATATGGCCATCATTAACACTCCGCTGGGTGGCAGTGACGGTGAGACAAGCAGCAAGATCGGCTCCACTAGCGACACTGGTGGTAGTATCTAAAATAAATATCAACACCCATTACAAGGCAGGATACCTAACGGTCCTGCCTTGTTGCTGTAATTTAATAATGAGAGGCGGTCGAGACATGGACACAATCAAAAGCATCAAAATCGTAGTAACGGCAATAGGAACCGCTATTGCGGCGCAGTTGGGCATTTTAGCCCTGCCGGTTTTTACGCTGTTAGGGCTGAATATCGCTGATTATTTTACGGCGATATTGGCAGCGAAGAGCCGGGGCGAAAAGGTTAGTTCTGGCAAAGGCATTAAGGGGATCATCAAAAAGTTAGGTATGTACATCCTGGTGTGCCTGGGTGGCGTAGTCGATATTCTCCTGGCCCATGGTGGGGATAGTATTGGTCTTGTCTTGCCAGGATCATGGATATTTGCATCATTAGTGGCAGTATGGTTAATCTGCAACGAGCTGATCAGCATACTGGAAAACCTTATTGACCTTGGCACACCTATCCCGCCATTTTTGATGCCATTGGCCCGAAAAATTAAGGATACCATCGAAGCAAAGGGAGGGTCTAGTAATGGGTAAAGCAGACATTGTCTTTTATAGTCTGGCCAAACTGGGGGCCAGCTACAAGATTATGGCAAATATAACTTTAGGCGAATTGGCCAGCAAAGGCTCGGACGGCTCTGAGCCTACGCCGGTGGACATGGTGCTTGCTGCTAAAATCCAGCAAATGCGTGACCTGCTGGGCAAACCTGTGCATATTAATTCTGTCTATCGGACGGTAAAGCATAATGCATCCGTGGGCGGTGTAGCCGGCAGCTATCACACGCAAGGCATGGCAGCGGATATTTGGTTCGGTGACACATTTGCTGACAGGATCCCGGACGAGGAGGCCGCCCAGTGCGCCGAATATGTCGGCTTTGGTGGCATTGGATTGTACCCAGGCCGTATCCATGTCGATACCCGGCCGGGTCGGTACCGTTACCGCAAACCTGGCAAGGACTATATCACCGTGGCCGGTTTCCCGGGATATGCACTGCCGGTAGCGCCGGAACCGGAGCCTGTCGTTGATCCGGCGACGGCAGAATCTGTGCCGGTGGAGTTGCTTTGCCGTTGTGGGGGCTTGATCGCTACCGTCGAGGGGATAAGGCTTGACGGCAGTATCTATGCACCTGTGCGGCAGCTTTGCGAAAGCCTAGGCCATACGGTGGAGTGGACAGGGGACAAGGTGATAGTAAAATAGGTGGTCATAGCAAAGCCGCTTCCAGGTGTGATTTTCGTCATACCGGAGGCGGCTTTTTTTTTGTCTTTTATTACCTGTTGCCTGCCGAGAGGTTTAAATCGTATAATCATGCCACGAAACCGGAATTAACTTTCCGGAAAGGAGAGAATGATTTTGATTATACCAGAACAACTGAGGAAGCCCCTGCGTCAGCACCTGGAGGAGCTTAACATAGCAGCCACTACAAATCGCTGGGACCAGATAAGAGAGGCTATGGATACGCTACAGTATGTGATAACCTGCGGGCAATCCTATTATGGCCTGCCGCCCAGTTTGGCGGTAAAGCAAAGCTTTGGCGAATATTAGCTTATTGACCGACGGAGCGGTGCCGTGTTAGAACTATGACCATAAAAGCCATAGGAAAACCCCTAAATATCTTCAAAAATCTTTCAGAATGGGTTTAAAAGTGGGTTATTCACAAAAACGAAACGCCGCCAGAATCTATATCTGACGACGTTTTTTAACAATGGAGATGAGGGGAGTCGCGCCGCTCACCGGACCTGTTGATGCATTTCTTTGTAGTTCGCTATCACACCGGCCCATCGAAAAACGCCCCGCCGGGGCCTTTTTCTCGGGCGTTCGACTCCCCTTTTCTATATCGCTACATCAAAAAAACCACCTTGATCGTCTCAAAGTGGTTTTTTAATGTAGTGGAGATGAGGGGAGTCGCGCCGCTCACCGGATCTGATGATGCATTTCTTTGTAGTTCGCTATCACGCCGGCCCATCGAAAAACGCCCCACCGGGGCCTTTTTCTCGGGCGTTCGACTCCCCTTTTCTATATCGCTACATCAAAAAAACCACCTTGATCGTCTCAAAGTGGTTTTTTTTAATGTAGTGGAGATGAGGGGAGTCGAACCCCTGTCCGAAAGAATGACCACGCAGGCATCTACGAGCGTAGTTTGTGCTTTAATTTCGCCCTGACTGCTCCCACAAACAGGATCAGGCAACGCTATTTCCGTTAATTTCCCTTGAACTTACGGAAAGCTGGGTCCAAGGTAGCCTGCTAAATGTCTCCCCATTCCTCACCGCAGGCACAGAGGGTGGGGAGTCAACTGCAATTAAGCAGCTAAAGCGTAATTATTGTTTGCAATTAAGCGTGTGTACCTTTTTAACGGGCTGGCACCAACCCGGCTCGCTTCCCACGCCACCACTTCCCCCGTCGAAACCAGTACATCCCCTCAATAGAAGGATAACCGGATCAAACTAAGTCAGCTATGGACTTTGTTTTTATCTGCAAACATTTACACATACAGTATAGCATATGTCGTACAATTTTTCAAATGAACAAGGAAAAACTGCCATGGCAGTTTTAACCGCATATTTTTTAAAAAATTTTCAAAATAGGCCGTTTCAGGCTGATTGTCAGCTAATTTCTAAAAACGCGCAATACTTTACTCCCTGCCTCTGAAAGCCCGTTCCATTTCCCGCTTGGCATCCTTGGTAGCGGCGGCGTCCCGCTTGTCGTAGAGTTTTTTGCCCTTGCATAAGGCCAACTCCACCTTCACCTTGCCGCGGGTAAAGTAAAGTTTAAGGGGAATCAGGGTTAATCCTTCCTGTTTGACCTGGCCAAAGAGTTTCATGATTTCCCGTTTGTGCATCAGAAGCTTCCGTTGCCGCAGGGGGTCCACATTGTAACGGTTGCCTTGCTCATAGGGGCTGATATGTACGCTTTCCAGGTACATCTGCCCATCTTTGACCTGAGCATAGCTGTCCTTGAGGTTGACTTTCCCCGCCCGCAATGATTTGACTTCTGTGCCGGTGAGGGCGATGCCGGCCTCATAAGTATCAAGTACAAAATAATCATGCCGGGCCTTGCGGTTTTCGGCAATGACTTTCATTTTTTCTTCCGCCATACCGATCACTTTCCTTTCGCCGGGCGGCAATATATTGGCCAGAGTATGACCTGGAGTGTAATTATATCACATTCGAGGCGGGCCGCAAAATTAATTTTATTGTGCAGACTGAATGGCTGCCCTGGCTATCCCAGGCTTTCGCTGGCTGTCCGGGTTTTCCCTAGCTGTCTGGATCCTTGACTAATTGCCAGGGACTCGATTAGCCGGCAGGCTCGACTGATCACAGAGCCTGGGCTGCAGTCAAGGTTTTGGCTGACCGTCGTAGCCAATTGTCGTAACCGACTACCATTGATGTCATCCGCAGCGCCCCAATCCCCAGCGCCCCAATCCCCAGCGCCCCAATCCCCAGCGCCTCAATCCCCAGCGCCTCAATCCCCAGCGCCTCAATCCCCAGCGCCTCAATCCGCGTCAGGCGGTTTCCCTTGATCCCGATTTGACCTATCCGGCTATGCATCTTCCCGGAACCTTAATTCCTTCGTCATCCGGTCAAAGCCCGCCTTCGTATTGGGAAATATCTTGCGGGCTACATCCAGATAATTTTCCGGGTCCGGCATGGCCGGTGAAAAGTGGGTCAGCCATAGCTCATCCACCTGGCCGGCCTTGGCTAAAGCCGCCGCCTCGCTGAATATCATATGTTTCTTTTCCACCACTTGATCCAGCTTTTCGTCGTCACCATAGAGCCCCTCGCAGATAAAAAGGTTGGAGCCCCGGATAAAGTCAGGTATAGCGGCAATAGGCCGGCTGTCTGTGATGTAGGAAACCTTAAGGCCTTTTCGCAGCGGCCCCAATACCATGTCCGGCGTAAAGCTTTTATTGTCATGCTCGATCTTTTCGCCTTTTTGCAGCTTAGACCAGGTGAAGAGCGGCAAGTTCAATTTTTTTGCCTTTTCGGCGTCGAATTTCCCTTGCCGGGGTACGTTAATACTGTAACCCAGACAAGGCATATGGTGATCCAGGGGTAAAGCCGACAGCTTAAACTCTCCTGCCGTAAAATCCAGGGGCTTTCCTGCTTTAGGCATCAGCTCAATGAATCTGGGTTCATAAGGCAGGGGCGCAATCACGCACAGATGGCTGACCACCTCCCGGATACCTTTGGGGCCTGCTATGGTAATAGGCTCCCTGCGGTCGCTGTTGCCAATGGTCAAAAGCAGGCCCGGCAGGCCGGCAATATGGTCGGCATGAAAATGAGTGATGCAGATAACATCAATATCCTTAAAGCCCCAGCCCAACCGCCGCAAAGTGACCTGGGTGCCCTCGCCGCAATCCAGCAGCAGCATGCTGCCGTTCAGGCGGGCTACCATAGCAGTCAAATAGCGGTTGTGGAGGGGCATGAAGCCGCCGGTTCCGATCAAGGCAATATCAAGCACGTCTCCTGTCCTTTCTGAGCAAAGCCGGCGACACCGCCGCCGGCATAAGTGAGTACGGTACTATTATACCGTCTCGCTAACAAGTTTAACAGGAAAGATTTCAAAATTTATCCACCCATAAAATCTGCCCATTTGCATGAACTGCGCCGCAAGCTTGTCCAATAGCATGGCACAAAGCCATATCTTCAAGGGCGCCGATTTCTTTTGCTGCTTTGTGAGCCTGCAAGATCGCGTACTTCGCCAAGGTATTTTCACTTTGCCGGCAGCCCAATCTTTTGACGTCAGTACGGCAGATTCTAGCCGCTTCTCTGTCGGATAACGCTCATACAACTTTGAACAGTTTCATACAAAAGCCTAAATCCATATAATTACCTAATCTCGACTATCCTTTAGTTGAATCGTCCTATTGGAAACACCTATTAGCCCTTCGTCTTTAAGGCGTTTTAACTCCCGAAATAAAGACGGACGCTGTACCCCAAGATAATCGGCAAGCTGCTTTTTGCTGATTGGCAGCCTGATAATATTCGAGCGCTGCAAAACAGATTGCTGTCTGAGATATTCTAAAAGGTTTTCCCTTAGAGTCTTTTGTATTACCATCGTAATTTTTCGGTTAAGTTTCTGTGAATTATGGGACAACATCCCGACAAATTGCATTGTAAAATTGTAGTTCCGCAAAAAAAGGGATATCGCATTCTTGGTAACATGCAAAATCTGGGCGTCGGACTTACAGTAGATCGTAAATGGGTATGTATTGGCATTGCCAAACAGCAGATTTGCCCCCAGCATCTGGCCCTTGGAAAATTCAAACATCGTCATTACCGAACCGTTTTCAAACAGCGAGTAGGCAACGAGATTGCCGGACAAAACAATATCAAAGGTTTTACAGCTACCTTTTTGATTATAAACTGCCGCACCTTTTGAATAGCTCTTCAAATAAATTTGATTGTCCGAAATCAATGGCATAACCTCATCCGGCGATAGTTGTGAAAACAGCGGCATAGCTTTAATGAGCTCTATCACGGCAGCATCACTCCCTGTTCAAATATTATAGCAAAAAGAAACATATGTTTCTATCCAGAGGCCAATCGAAACTTTACAATATATATACGTTAGACCCCGGCTCCGGGAAAGTAAATTAATCAGGGGGGATATGTATGGATGTTTTTACGCTGGCAATATGGATCGGTACGTTGATTTTTCTTGGAATTTCTCTTGCTAAAGATAAAGTAAAAACAAAACAAGTGCTCAAAATGGCCCTTGGAATGGGAAAAGGAATGGCTCCAAGCATCCTTTCCATAATTTTTGCAATTGGCCTGATTTTAACGTTGCTGCCGCCCGCTGAAATTGCTGCCTTTGTGAGCAATCAATCCGTCCTGTTGGCTACGGTGGTGGGAGCGCTGTTTGGCACCATCACACTGGTTCCCGCCTTTATTGCCTTTCCCCTGGTGGCTACGCTGGTCAAGGCAGGCGTCGGCGTGGTTCCCTCCGTCGCTTTCCTGACAACTCTGACAATGGTGGGAGTGGTTACGTTTCCTCTTGAGAAAAAGGCGTTTGGAGTAAAATTTACCGCAGTCCGCAACGGCCTTAGCTTTCTTTTTGCTATTGCTATCGCCCTTGTGATGGGGGTGATAATATGACAATCATAAAAAAGATAAGGGAAAACCTATTCTTGGTCATTGTGGCCTTGATCTACATTATTATGTTTATCGCAAAACCGGCCATGGGAATTGAGGCACTGAAAAGCAGCGGGTATTATATCAAAGAAATGCTCATGATTATGCCGGTTATCTTCATTCTGACGGCACTTTTGGACATGTGGGTTCCCAAAGAAAAAATCATGAGGTATTTAGGCAAGGAGGCAAACGCAAAGGGCGTTGTTCTCTCTTTTGTAGTCGGCAGTATTTCAGCAGGCCCGGTTTATGCAGCGTTTCCAATGTGCGTTATGCTTCACAAAAAAGGGGCTTCCATTCGTAATATTGTCATTATCCTAAGCTCATGGGCTGTAATTAAGATTCCTATGCTCCTCAATGAGGCTAAATTCTTAGGGCCAAAATTCATGGCTATTCGATGGGTGCTTACCGTTATTGCCATCATCATTTTTTCTTGGATAACAGCGAAAATCATCAAGGATGAGGAGCTGCCGGGAGAAGTGATGGCCCAGGCCGGGCTTCATATCAACCGGGACGCCTGCATGGGCTGTACCCTATGCGCCAGGAACTATCCCGAAGTATTTGAGATGGAAAACAAGAAGGCGCTTGTAAAATCATATGATGCGTTGGACCCGGATAGGCTGGAGAACGCAATAAAATCATGTCCGGTAAAGGCTATATCTTATAATAATAGCATGAATATGTAATTCTCCGCAGAATTGAGGCTTTTCGTTAATTTGCAAAATTTGTAATATGCGGTATATAATATAAGGCATTAGCGAAAAGGAGGTCCTCATGAAAGAGCTATTTTCAAAAATTTTACTATGCGTCCTTTTGGCGGCGGCTCTGGCCTTTACCGGCTTTATCGCCCTATTTATAGCTGCCTTGTCCGGCGTCGGCGAATTTTACCTTATCCTCATCGTGGTCTGCACAGGAGCCTTGATTATATTTGTGATTTTGAAAGTATTCGCTTTAATCAAGCCCCGGTTGCTTAAAATTCTATTTTTCTCCTTTTTAGGAGTTTCTGTCTTGGCCGTGGGCGTATATGAAGTAAACAAAGCCTACCACAATAGTTTTTCCCGGGTTAATGAGCAGGGAGTTAATTTAGAGCTTTATAAGCCCTTTGCGGAAAATACCAAGGCAGTGAAACTTGAAGAGGAATCAACTCTGAAATTGGAGGAGCAGCTGCCCCGGCTGGACGGGGCCACGGCCTTGTACCCGTTGTACTCTGCCTTTGCCCAGGCTGTTTATCCGGAAAAAGACTATGATATATACGCTGTGAAATACGATTATTTTCCAGGGGAAGGCGAAGTGGCCTGCACTAATACCGCAGGAGCATATTCAAGGCTTATCAATGGTGAAACGGATATTATCTTTGCAGCCCGTCCCTCGGAGCAGCAATTGAAGGAAGCCAAAGAGATGGGGGTTGAATTAAAGCTTACGCCTATCGGCAAAGAGGCTTTTGTGTTTTTTGTCAACGCCCGAAACGAGGCGGAGGGCCTTAGCACTGAGCAAATTCAGGATATTTATGCCGGTAAGATTACCAACTGGCAGGAGGTAGGCGGTAAAAACGAAAAGATCCGGGCTTTTCAACGCCCGGAAAACAGCGGCAGCCAGACCATGCTGCAAAAGTTGATGGAAGGCAAAACTTTGATGGTACCGCCTAAAGAGGATCTGGTCTTGGGGATGGGGGGGATTATTGAGCAGACAGCAAGCTACCGCAACTATAAGAATGCTATAGGCTATTCCTTCCTCTTCTTTGCTACGGAGATGATTCAAAACAACGAGATAAAATTGCTCAAAGTGGATGGGGTCAAACCCGACAAGGGCACTATTGCCAGCGGAGCCTATCCCCTGGCCACTGAGTTTTATGCCGTTACTGCAGGAACAAATCATCCCAATGTGGATAGCTTTATTCAATGGATACTGTCTCCCCAGGGACAATATTTAGTTGAAAAAACAGGATATACCTCTATAAATCGATAAACAGATTAATTGACAAAACGCAACCTATTGCCTATAATAAGCAATAGGTTGCGTTTTGTTTTGGAGGAGCGTAAAATGAATATTCCCACAAGAGAATATCTATTTGGCAGTATCTTTCTTCTGGCCAACAAGCTGCAGGCTTTAGGGGACGCGATGCTGGAGGAGGTTAGCTTAAAACAATGGCTGCTGCTGGCCATGATTTTTAATATGGATACAAAGCAGCCGTCGGTGACGGAAATAGCGGAGTTTATCGGCAGCAGCCGCCAGAATGTCCGGAAGATGCTGGAGGTCCTCTGCGCCAAAGGCTATGTGACTCTTGGTGTAAACGAACAGGATAAACGTAATCTATCCGTAACCCTCACTGAGAAAACCTTTCAATTTTTTGGCCGGTTTGAAGCCAAAGGGGCTGCTTTTTTGGAACAGCTTTTTGACGGCGTCGGCAGCCCTCAGCAGGAAAGCGCCAGGATTACGGTGGAGGCCCTTTTTGATAATCTCGAAAGGATGAAAATACAATATGGCAAAAATGATAGTCGTCTATAAATCCCGCTATGGTTTTACGGACAAATATGCTCACTGGATTGCCCAGGAAACAGGTGCGGACTTGGCGGAGGCGGGCAAGATAAAGGCGGAGGATTTACAGAATTATGATGTGGTTATTTATGGCGGCGGTCTTTATGCCGGCGGCGTAAACGGGATTTCATTAATCACCAAAGCCTTTTCGTCAATTGCGGATAAGGTTCTGTATTTGTTTACTGTGGGAGCCGCAGATGTATGTGATAAAGAAAATATTAACAATATCCGTCATTCATTGACGAAGGTTCTTACCCCCGACATGATGAATAAAATCAAAATATTTCATTTCCGGGGCGGTATCGATTATCCCAGGCTCAGCTCCATTCACCGCATCATGATGGCCGCGATGGTAAAAACCATCAAGAAGAAGGGGGCGGCAGAATTAAATAATGAAGAAAAAATGATGCTGGATACCTACGGCCAAAGGGTAGATTTTACGGACAGAGCGGCTATAGCCGGCATGATTGACGATCTGAAGCTTTTACAATAGGCCGGCAGCCGGCAGCAAATTAAAAAATTTCAAGACAAACAAAAAAGCCGTCTCAATGAGACGGCTTCGGTTTTTTGCTGGATTGCTTAAGCAATATTAACATTGACAGCACGAAGTTTACGGCTATCTTTGGGATCCTGCTCTACATCAAAGGTGATTCTTTGACCTTCGTTTAAAGAGCGGAAACCGCTGCTCTGAATAGCGGAAAAATGTACAAAGACATCGTCGCCTCCGTTATCATTGGTGATGAAGCCAAAGCCTTTGTCAGCATTAAACCATTTTACAGTACCATTATTCATTGATGATACCTCCTAAAATTTTATTATTCTAGAGCAAAAGAAAAAACCACGGGTGTTGAAGCCAAAATGAAAATTGACTTACGACTCGTGGCAATCAATCTAATACATTTAGAACACTTCTTGAGTATAGAGGAAAAAGTTTAATTTGTCAATAGGGGATTTTAAACAAGAAAGCGGTATGGCCTATGCAACCATACCGCTTCATTAATATATAGAAATAATATTTAGAAATCAAGAGGGAATCAGGCTAAGGCCTCAGGATGGAACATGGGCACGCCGGTTTCCTCGTCGTAGCGGCGGATCATGTCAATCTTATCCAGCACGCCGATGATCACATCCGTAGTCATCAGCACCTTATTCATCCCCTCGACCATATGGCCGCCGTAAGCGTTGCCATTGCGGTCGCTGAGGCTGCAGTGGAGATGCAGCAGGACTTCGCCGTTATCGCCATGGCAAATAGTGCCATTGGCGGAAATCAATTCAATTTGCCCTACAAACTCAGTGGGCTTACCATAGCCAAAGCCAAACTTCGCCGTAGTCACGGGCATGGGATTGCAGACAGCGGCGCCGTCAAGGCTGCCAATGGCGCTAAGCACCACGCCGTTTTTAATACCTTTCTGCTCACAGACTTCTTTAATGCCATTCATTACATCCATACCGGGACCCAAACGAAAGGCTGCAACCTCTTTGATTGAACCATGGACTGTACGGATCATATTTACTCCATTCTGCCGCCGGCTATGTGCGGCTGGTCATTTTATTTTGTTTTTTCATCCTCCTCCTGCTCAGGCAGAGCAAATTGATGCATGTTATGATAATACTGCACAATTTCATGATTCAACCGCTCCTTGGAGGACCGTACCTTGCCATTGCATAAATCCATATAGATAGCCTCATGGCGCAGACTTACGTCTTTACGCTGCTCCGGCGTCATGAACAGATTGATCTTTTCAAAATAAGACCTCATTACTGCCATGTTCATCTGCATGGAGTTTATGATAAAGTTATTTTTTGAACCTCGATATATTGCATTATGAAAATTAAGATCATCCGCGTTGAACTTTACGCCGTCATCAAAATGAAGCTTCATGTTTTCAACGGCATTGCGCATTTCTTCGTAGTCTTCCTTTTCGGCCCGGAGCACGAAAAGCTCGAAGGCTTTGCCTTCCACTGCTTGCCGGAACTCGATAAAAAGACGGTGCTGTTCGTCTACTTGCGGAGGGCTGGCATTGCTGTATTTGATAAACTCATGGTAGCCGGCAGGAATACAAACGTAAGAGCCGATACCCTGCCTTGTATGCAGAAAGCCCTTGCTTTGCAGCATGGTAATCGCCATGCGGATGCTGGCTCTGCTGGTATTGTATATCTTGCACAACTGATTTTCCGAAGGAATTTTTTCATCTACTGTCCAAACACCGTTAATAATGTTTTGCAGCATCATATTGTAAATTTCTTCGCTTCTGGTTAATTTTCCGGTTATATAATAATCCATATACACACCCACTTAATTATTATTAGATGTCAGACTTGTATTATCTTTAACGTCATAACAATAATTAACCACATTTTCAAGAAGTTTTCAAGCTATTCTTTAGTTTGGGCTTAATTGTGCAAAATTTAGCAAGTAAACCCCGCACAAAGGAGGTGAAAAGGATTATGCATACAACCAAAAAATCTATTCATTCTATAAACCGCAGTAAGTGGCTAAATCATTATAATATACGGGAAATTTAGGCTGAGCCCCAATACCGGCAAAAGGTGTGGGAATGCGGGCGACGCCGCCTTTGTGGGTGGCTTCCAAGCCTTCGATGACGTCCTTAAACTTGCTGGCCGGCATAGCAAAGGCCACTTCGTTGTCGTCGGTTATGGCAAAAACCCGTTCGCCGCCGCCGGGAATAATCACGTTGCAGCGGTTTTCCGAAATCGGTACAATCACCTCGCCGCCGCAGGCGCCCCGTCCGGCAAAGCGGGATTCGATATAGCCGCCGGTATTGTATAGAGCGCCCTGGACAAAACGGGTGATCTGGGCTCCATTGCCGTAGCATACCACGCCATCGGGCTCAAAGCTGCAAAGATGAAGGGGGGCCAGCAATATGCCGCCGGTGTCCGGAACCGGCTTTTTGGGGGTGGTGGACTGAGTCAGTTTGCCTGCTTCCGGGCTGCCCGCATATAAAGGATGAACCAGGCTGCCGTCTTTCACGAAATCCGGTTCTTCTTTGTAGCCCAATATCACTTGGCCCAGGGGACAAGCCTGATCCTGCTGGTAAAGAGCCACTGCCCAGCCGTATTTGCGGGCCAGGCTCATGGCCTGGCAAAAGGCAATGGGGTAGCCGAAATCACGGGTGGGAACCTTCGTACGGGCGGGCAGCTCTTCGCCTTCCTTTAGGAATTTAAAAGCTACAGGAAAGGTTAAAGGGCGAATGTACTTAGAAATGGACTGGTCTAGCAACTTCACTTCTTCTGTCATGAAACCACCTCTTTCATCTTGTTTGTCTTGTAATACATGTATGATAATATTGCGGTAAGATTTTGTCAATAGCCTTTGCCCAGTACAGGTTCTATCAAGAAACCCTAGTAATAACGGGCTTTCCTACTATCTACATCGGTTATCTCAAAAATTGATTGTTGACAAATAGAGCATTGAGAATTATCATACTTGTATAACATGATGAATAAGTTAAACAGGTGATAAAACCTTGACATGGATTCTGTAAACCGCATTTCCAAACATGATGATTAAATTGTATTTCCAAAGCTCGATAGTCGAATAGCCGGAGGGAAGACGATGAAAAAAATTGGGATGATCGGGTTAGGCACAATGGGCCTTCCAATGGCAAAGAATCTGCTGGCCAAAAGCGGATTAACCGTTGTGGGCTATGATGTACATGAAAGCAAAATGGAATTATTCCGCCAAGCCGGCGGTATTACCGAAGATAGCATTATAAATATCGCAAAAGTCTGTCAATTCATATTTCTCAGCCTGCCCAGCAATGCCAGCGTTGACGGTGCAATCCGGACAATTCTCCAGAACGCCAGGGAAGGTACCATCATTATTGATTTAAGCTCCACGGCGCCCCGTATCTTGCAGGACCTGTATCCTATGGCTTGCGCCGCCGGCGTGCAGCTTCTGGATTCTCCCGTCAGCGGCGGCGAAAGGGCTGCCATTGCCGGCGAACTGGTGTTGATGTGCGGCGGCGACAGTGAAGCCGTTGAAACTGTAAGGGCGCTTTTATGTTGCATCGGCCGGCGGATCACTTATATGGGGCCCATCGGCAGCGGCAATATCGCCAAACTGGCCAATAATATGATCGTTGGCTGCAACATCATAGCCATGGGGGAAGCTTTCGCATTTGCCCAAAAAGCGGGTATCGATCCGATGGTCTTATTTGCCGCCATCAAGGACGGCTATGCAGCCAGTACAGTTCTTAATGAAAAAGCGCCGAAGATCATTGCCCGGGATTTCCGGCCCAGCGCCAAAACTATACTCCATCAAAAGGACCTCAGAAACGCCGCCGAGCTGGCTGACAGCATGGGAGTTGAAATTCCCTTTGCGGCTTTGGCATTGGAATACATGGAGCAAATGGCAGCCCGCAATCTGGGAAATGAAGACCATTGCGCTTGTATAAAAATTATTGAAGAAAGAATGGGGGTAGTAATCAGCGGAGGAAAATAACGGACTTATTGCTATGGCAGGGGAAGAATATAAAAACGAATGGAGGAACAGAAAATGAAAAAGCTAGTTTCTACGTTATTGTGCTTATTATTGATTACCGGTTTACTGGCCGGCTGCGGCGGTTCCCAGGGCAGCTCCCAGTCCACCCAGGGCTCTACGGAAGCTACTCAGGCTCCTGTGAAGGCTATCGACCTGAAAATGAACGTGACCACTTCCGATGCCAGCGTCTGGATGGTTGGCGCTAAAGAATTTAAGAGGATTATCGAAGAAAAAACCAACGGCAAATATACCGTATCTATTTTCCCCAATGAGCAGCTTTCCGGAGGCGACCTGCAAAAGGGCACGGAAATGCTCTTTACCGGCATTACCGATCTGGATATGCGCTCCGTCATCAACATGACCGGTTTTGATTCCCGCCTTACCGTCACTTCCATGCCCTGGCTGTTTACAAAAGGCTATGACAGCGTAGACGAGATTCTCTTCGACGGCGAAGGCGGCAAGATGCTGGCCTCCATGATCGAAGAAAAAGGCGTCAAGGTTCTGGGCATGGGCGAGAACGGCTTCCGCCAGTTGACCAACAACGCCCGCCCCATTCACGCTCCCGCCGACCTGGCAAGACTGAAGATCCGCACACCACCAATCGCCATGTATGTAGAGCTCTATAAGCTCTTTGGCGCCGATCCCACGGCTATGAATTTCGGCGAGGTTTTTACCTCTTTGCAACAAGGCACCATCGACGGCCAGGAAAATCCTTACGACACCATCCGCAGCGCCAAAATTCAGGAAGTACAGAAATACATGACCATCTGGAACTACTCTTATGACCCCTTCATGATCATGAGCAGCGGCAAGCTGTGGAACAGCCTCACCGACGAAGAAAAAGAAATTTTCCTGGAAGCCGGCAAGGCTGCCGGTGCAGCCCAGGTTAAAGCCTCCCGGGAGAAGGATGCCGAGATCATCGAGGAGTTCTCTAAAATCATGGAGATCAACGAGCTGACTCCCGAAGAAGTAGCTGCTTTCCAGGCCGCTGCGGCTCCCATTTATGAAATGTACAAGGATACCATCGGCGAGGAGATATTCGCTGCCTTTGGTTACAAGTTCTAATTTTCTCCGTTATCTACCGGCAGAATCCGGCGTTTAATGTATTGCAAAATAGAGGAAGGGCGAAAGCTAAGGCTTCCCCTTCCTCTCTACAAAATGACAGAAAGGGTATCGTGAGGAAATGATGAAAATGGTATTTAAAATCCTTGATTATATTGAAGAAACACTGATTGTCATCTTACTGGCTTTCATGACAATAATGAATTTCGCCAATGTGGTGAGCCGCTATCTGCTTGCTAATTCCTTTTCCTTTACGGAAGAGTTGACGGTTATGGCCTTTGTCTGGGTTTCCATGCTGGGCATTGCCACCGGTTACAAAAAATACTCTCATCTCGGCATGAGCTTCGTTGTGGATCAATTTCCCCCTAAGGGGCAGGCTGTCTTTGTCCTGCTCTCCATGGTCTGCTCCCTAGCCACCATGTGTTTTATGGTCTACCTGGGCTTTGAGATGGTCAGTAACCAGATCATGCTGAAATCCATGACGCCGGCCCTCCGTCTTCCTTCAGCTATGCAAGGCTTAGCCATGCCCGTTGGCGGATTATTTATCGCTGTTCGCAGCCTGCAGGCCGGTATTCTTGAGTTTTTGCGCTTATGGAGAGGACAGGAGCCTAAGGCAGGGGAGGAACAAGTTATATGCTAGCATTAATACTTTTTGGACTGTTTTTTCTTTTCATATTCTTGAATATTCCCATTGCCATCTCTTTGTCTCTTTCTACTTTGGTGGGGCTGGTTTACGGCGGCTATCCCCTGGCCATGTTTCCCAGTATCATGTATTCCGCCATTGGCAAATTTACGCTGCTGGCTATTCCCTTCTTTATTTTGGCCGGCGTGATTATGGACTATGCCGGTATCTCCAAGCGGCTGATCCACTTTGCCACGGTTTGCGTCGGTCATCGCAAAAGCGGCATGATCGGCGTGCTGGTAGTGGTATCCTGCTTCTTTGCCGCCATCTCCGGCTCCGGCCCGGCTACCGTAGCGGCTTTGGGCAGCGTTTTGATTCCCGCTATGTCACGCCTGGGCTATGACAAAGGCATGTCCTCCGCTCTGATGGCTGCCTCCGGCGCCATCGGCATCATCATTCCTCCCAGTATTGCCTTCGTTATTTATGCTTCCATTGCCGACGTTTCCGTCAGCAAGGTATTCAGCGGCGGTATCATTCCGGGCGTCATCGTAGGTATCGCCTATGTTATCGCTGCCCGTTGGTCCTCCCGCAACAACGATAAAATTGTCATCCAGCCCAAGGCCTCCAAGCAGGAGATGTGGGTGGCTTTTAAAGACGCCATCTGGGGCCTTTTGACGCCGGTTATCATTCTGGGCGGCATTTACGGCGGCGTATTTACTCCTACTGAGGCTGCCGGAGTGGCGGTGGTTTACGGCCTGTTTGTCGGTATCTTCATTTATAAGGAAATTAAGATTAAGAACCTCTGGAACCTCTTTGTGGACTCGGCTGTTTCCTCCGGCGTGGTTATGTATATCGTAGCCTGTGCCAGCGTCTTTGCCTGGCTGCTGACTACCTCCCATATCGCCTCGGATTTCTCCGCCTGGCTGCTGAATCTCACCTCCAGTAAGGTTTTGCTGCTGCTTTTGATCAACGTTATCTTCCTGATTGCCGGCTGCTTTCTGGATGCCAGCTCAGCCTTCTATATCCTGTTGCCCATAATGATTCCCATCATGAACACCTTAAACGTGGATCTGGTTCACGCCGGAGTATTTTTGACGGTCAACATGGCTATCGGTCTGATTACGCCCCCTGTGGGCATCAATCTTTACGTGGCCTGCCGCATATCGGGGACTACCGTATCGGAAATTTGCCGGAAGATCATACCCTTTATTCTGGCCGGTATCACAGCCCTTTTAGTAATTACTTTTGTGCCGCAGATTACCATGTTCCTGCCTAACTTTATAAAATAGTTCAACCAGAAGATAAAGGAGATCGAAATGACCAGTATGATTGTGATTGGCGGCGGCCCCGGCGGCTATGTTGCCGCCATCCGGGCCGCCCAGCTTGGAGCCGAGGTAACCCTGATTGAGAAGGAACACTTAGGCGGTACCTGCCTGAACATTGGCTGCATTCCCATGAAAGCATTGCTGCATAGCGCAGAGCTGCTGACGGAAGCCAAATACGGCGCTTTGTCCGGTGTTATTACGGCGCCCCGTCTGGATTTTGACCAAATGCAAAAGAATAAAAGTCAAATTACCGCCAAGCTTGTACGGGGCGTCACTCAGCTTTTGAAAGCAAATGGCGTGGAGGTAATCTTCGGTGAGGCCCGTTTTACAGGCTCCAAAACCCTGGAGATTAGGGACGCATCAGGCAAGTGCAGCCTCAGCGCCGATAAAATTATCATTGCTGCCGGCTCTTTGCCGATGATGCCGCCGCTGCCCGGCCTGGACAGCGACAAATGCATTGATTCCACTCAAGGCTTGAATTTAAGCCAGCCTCCCGCTTCCATGGTGATCATCGGCGGCGGTGTTATCGGTGTAGAAATGGCCACAGCTTACAACAGTTTTGGTACGGATGTGACGGTTATTGAAATGCTGCCGGAAGTCTTGCCGATGATCGATAAAGAAATCGCTGAGGCCGCCCGCAAGCAGTTGGAAAAGAACGGCGTAAAAATCCTGACGGCAGCCAAGGTTATATCTGTTACAGATAGCGGCGCTGCGGCCAGGGTTCAGATCGAAATCGAAGGACGGAAGGCTCTGGCCGAGGGCGAGAAGGTTCTCGTTTGTACCGGCCGCCGTCCTAATACGGCAAGCTTGGGCTTGGAAGAGGTGGGTATTCTGCTGGAAAGAGGCTTTATTGCCGTCAGCCGCAGAATGGAAACCAATATACCCGGCGTATACGCCATCGGCGACTGCGCCTCAAAAACCATGCTGGCCCATGTGGCCTCCGTCCAGGGCGAGATTGCGGCGGAAAACGCTATGGGCCATGAGGCTCTCTACGATGAAAGCACCAATCCTTCCTGTGTCTACACTGCCCCGGAAGTTGCCACTGTGGGCTTGACGGAAGAGGCCTGCAAGGCAAAAGGCATTGCTTATACGGTAGGGACCTTCCCTTTAGTGGCCAACGGCAAATCTTTGATCATGAACGGGGGCGCAGGAATGATTAAAATCCTGGCAGCGGCTGAGGATCATAAAATTTTGGGCGTGCATATGGCCGGTCCCCGGGCTACGGACCTGATTACCGAAGGAGCTTTGGCTATTAGCCTGGGAGCCACGGTTAAGGATCTGATCAACACTATCCACGGACATCCCACAGTAGGGGAAGCCGTCAGGGAAGCTGCTTTGGCAGTGGAAAAGCGGGCTATTCATATGGTCAACCGCTAACCCCCTATAACCCTTCTATAGACTCTAAATCACAAAGCAAGGAGAAAAAAGCAAATGGAATACAGTAATGAATTTTTAATGAAGTTGTATGAAGAGCTTTTGCGCTGCCGCTTATTTGAGAAAAAATTGGTGGATACCTATGCCCTGGGCAAAATCCCCGGCCATATCCACAGCGGTCTTGGCGGCGAGGCTTGCTATGTCGGTACTCTGGCCACCCGCCAACAGGGTGATTATTTCAAAAACAGCCACCGCTGCATTGCTGTTGCCAATCTGCTGGGCGTTAGCCTGGAAACCGCTTTCTCGGAAATTATGGCTAAGCGGACCGGCAATGCCGGCGGCCGGGGCGGTGTTAACCACGTTTCTCAACTTAAATACAACATGCTGGGCTTTTCCGCTACCCTGGCCTGCGACATCGGCCTGGCAGGCGGTGCGGCTATGCGCCTGCAATATGACGGCATCGACAACATGGCTTACACCTTCTACGGCGACGGCACCGCCAACCGGGGACCTGTTCACGAAGCCATGAACCTGGCGGCGGTCTGGAAGCTGCCGGTGCTCTTTGTCTGTGATAACAACCAGTTTGGCATCTCCACCCACGTTTCCCAAGGTTCCTCCGTACCCAACCCCGGCGCCGACAGAGCCGGCGCCTATGGTATGCCCTCGGAAGTGGCCGACGGAACCGACGTCCTGGCTGTATATGAAGCTGCCAAAAGGTTGACGGATCATATCCGGGCAGGCAAGGGCCCGGCTGTGCTGGAATGTAAAAACTACCGTTGGAGAGGCCATTTTGAGGGAGATCAAACGCCTTACCGGGATAAGGCCGTCACTGAGGAATGGATGAAGAAAGACAGCGTGGCCAAGATGGAGAAGCTGCTTCTGGACAAGAAAATCATCGATCAGGCTGCTATCGACAATATGTATCAGCAGATTGACGACGAAATGGAAAGGGCCATCGCTTTTGCCGAGGCCAGTCCCGCCATCACGCCGGAAGAAATCTACGATAACTTGTACGTTTAAATAAACAGGAAAGAAACGAGGAGGAAATAGTATGCTGGTTACGTTTGCACAGGCCGTCGGCGACGCCATGAGAGAAGAAATGCGGCGGGACGACAGGATATTAATCTTTGGCGAGGATATCGCTGAATTTGGCAATATATTTGGTATTACCCGGGGCATGCTGGAGGAATTCGGCTCCAAACGGGTGCGCAATACTCCCATTTCGGAGATGGCTTTTATCGGCGCCGCCATGGGCGCTGCGGAAACCGGTCTGCGGCCCTGCGTCGAATTGATGTACTCCGACTTTTCCCTGGTAGCCTTCGCTGAAATCTATCATTGCATAGCTAAATGGAGATATATGCACGGTCCGGAATATAAGTTGCCTTTGGTAATCCGCAGCGCCATGGGTTCCTCCTTCGGCGCCACCGGCGAGCATTCCAACTGCCTGGAAAGCTTGTATATGCATTCTCCCGGCCTGCTGGTTGCCAGCCCATCCACTGCTTATGATGCCAAAGGCTTGCTGAAAGAGGCTATCCGCAACGACAATCCCGTTATGTTCTTCGAGCATAAGCAGCTCTACAAGACAAAGGGAGAGGTGCCGGAAGAAGAATATACCATTCCCTTCGGTGTCGCCGACATCAAACGGGAGGGCAGCGACGTTACCATAATTGCTATCGGCCTGATGGTGGGCAGAGCCCTGGAGGCCGCCGAGGCTTTAGCTAAAGAAGGCATCAGCGTTGAGGTGCTGGATCCCCGTACCCTGGTGCCCTTCGATAAAGAAGCAGTGCGCAAGTCCCTCAGCAAAACCCACCGGGCTATGGTCGTTGAGGAAAGCAATAAAACCTCCGGCGTCGGCGCAGAGCTTGCAGCCATGATGCAGGAAGAAATGTACGATGAGTTGGACGGCCCCGTGGTGCGGGTGGCCGCCCTGGATGTACCCCTGCCCTACAATATTGAGCTGGAGAAATACGCCATCCCCGATGCAGAGCAGATTGCCGCAGCCATCCGCAAAATGTTCTGATTGCCGAAAAGGCGGCTGGAAGCAAATTTATAGGGAAAGGAAGGATTTGTTGCGCATAAGATGCGGACAAAGCAAATAAAACATGAGCTTTACATTAGTCATGCCTAAAGCGGGCCTAACCATGATCGAGGGAACGATCACCAGCTGGCGCGGGGCGGAGGGAGCCCAGGTTGCAAGCGGCCAGGTGGTAATGGAATATGAAAACGAAAAGAATATTATCGAATGTTTATCTCCTTATGACGGGCTGCTCCATATCGTTGCCAGGGTAGGGGATGTAATTCCCGTAGGAGGAACCATCGGCTATATCGCTGAGAATCAGGAGGAATATGCGGCCCTGCAAGGAGGCGCCGGGCCTGAGGCGGCGCCGGTAGCTGCCGCCGCCGCGGCGCCTGCAGCTACTCCCGCAGCTACACCTGAAGCTACTCCTGCGGCTGCAGCTTCCCTACCGGCGGCCCTTCAGTCCCAGCAAGATCAGGGGCGTATTAATGCCACCGGCTATGCTAAGAAGCTGGCCCAGCAGCATCAGGTAGACCTGCGTGCCGTCAAGCCCAGCGGCGCCAACGGCCGTATCGTAGCCAAGGATGTGCTGGCCCAGGCCGGCAGTGGCGGCGCCGGAGCGGGGACCACCGCCGCAGCCACCGTCTCAGCAGCAGCCACAGCAGTTGCCGCCACACCCGGAGCAAGTGCTGCAGCAGGCAGGGCCGCCGTCAGCGGTGAACCCGTGATTACGCCGCTGGCAGGCCTGAAGCGGGCTGTGGCCAACAATATGTTTGAGAGCCTGCACAGCATGGCTCAGTGCAGCAATACCGTGGAGTTTGATGTCACCGGCCTGATAGATTTCCGCAGCAAACTGCTGGAAAACGAAGTTTTCCTGGGCAGGAAAATTACGTTGAACGATTTGCTGACTATGGCCGCCATCCGGACGCTGCAGAAAAACCCTTTGCTCAACTCCACCTTTGACGGTACTAATATCACCACCTATCCCAATATCAATCTTGGCACTGCTGTCGCTACGGATATCGGCCTGATGGTGCCGGTGATTGCCAATGCAGAGCAGTTGACCCTGCTGGAGTTGAGTCAGGCTTTGCGGGAAGTGGCTGCGCGGGCCCGGGAAAACAAGCTGCAACCCGGGGAGCAGAGCAGGGGCACCTTTACCCTTACCAATGTAGGCATGTTCCCCATTGATACCGGAACGCCGATCATCAGCCCTCCCCAGGTAGCGATTATCGGCTTTGGCCGCACCATAAAAAAACCGGCCGTATACCAGGATCAAATCTGCATTCGGACCATGATGACCGTATTTATCACTTACGACCATCGGGTGCTGGACGGCGCCGCCATCGGCACCGCTTTGCAAACCCTGCAGAAGTATCTGGAAAACCCCGCCCTCATTTGTGTATAAAGCATTGGCGTTTTAGGCAGGGACCAATAACAAGGCCGGCGTTGAAGTAAGTGTTAAGACCAATATTAGGACAGTAGTGAAGTAAATATTGAAGCCGGCATTGAAAAAGTCCTCCTGCGCAGCCTGTGGTATGCTATCCCCGGGCCACGGGAGGGCTTTTTATTAACAAAAAAGGAAATTTCTGCGCATTCAGCGCCCTGGCCGCCGCTGCCGCTGTTGTAGCCGCTTTGTGAGAGATAAGCTTGTAAATAAGAAATTTGTGAATGAAAATAAACTTACAGACAGGGATTGCTTTTGTTTTGGTGGTATTTATGATATAGTAGCTTAAATTGCTAGGTCTGTTGAGAGGAGATGAGCTAAAGCGGTTATGGCGTTGGAAAGTATATTGGCGATTGACCAAAACCGGATACAGGAAGCCGCCAAGGCTTTGGCGAAAGAGGAGATTCCGCAGCTTGTGGATTGGTTGTCGTCAAAAGACGGCAGCATCCGATATCAAGCGCTCCTTCTTATGCAAAATAGGTCGGTTTTTTTTGATGATGTTTATCCCTTTTGGAATATCTTTCGGGACAAGCTTAAAAGCGAAAACTCCTATCAAAGAAGTATCGGACTTATGTTGATTGCCGAAAATGCGAAATGGGATAAGGAAAACCGGCTGGAGAACGTCATCGATGAGTATTTGGATCTTTTAAATGACGAAAAGCCCATAACCATACGCCAGTGCGTTCAAGGGCTGGGGAAAATACTGCCCTATAAGCCGGAGTTAAACGACAAAATAATTGACCCTCTTGTTGCCTTTGACCTTATGGCCATCAAAGAAACCATGCGCAAATCCATATTGCTGGACTTGCTTAGCATATTGTTGATGATCAGAAGAGAGAGAAAAAGCGATAAAATAGACGGCTTTGTTTTAAATGCATTATCCGGCGGCATATTGGACAAAAAAGCAAAAAAGCAAATAGAAGAACTATTTGCTGGAGATTGCGGAGCTGCCTGCTGCTTATAAATCTTGTAAATCGGCGGCAGAAATATCATTTTCGAGATTGTCCCGGGCCAGGTCGGTGTCCAGTACAGGATACACATCCTCGGGAATCGGCCTGTCTATGTTGCCATCAAGAGATAAGCGCTTAAAGGGCTTTTTGGGAATCACATTATCATCCTCCTTTGGCTTTTTAGCATTGCCAGAAATAGCAGGATTATAACAGGCAATAAAACCGGAAATATGTTAAGAAAATAAAATAAGAATAGTAAAAATTATAGCGTAAACAGCTAACAGCGCAATAATCAAAGGCTTTGGCAAATCGTCATTGTTGCTGGATTTTGGTGCGGAGTACGGTTGAACGCTTCGTCCGGATTTTGGGTATATAATACAGCAGAAAGAGAGCTGAACGTTTTGGACCCTGCTGCTAAGCTATTGCTTGATTACTTAAGAAATGTAGCACATGCCCCGGAGAATGCGGTCTTGGACCTGGAGGCGCTGCCTGAAGGCTTTCGGGAATTTGGCCAAGGTTTGCTGGCCTTTTCGCAATCTGTCCTGGAGACTACAGCTTTGGCTAAAGACATATCAAAAGGTAATTTAAATATTAAGCTGCCGCCGCCCCAAAATGAAATAGCCGCTCCCCTCAAGGCCCTTCATGCTTCGCTGAAGCATTTGACTTGGCAGACCCAGCAAGTGGCGAAAGGAGATTATCAGCAGCGGGTTGACTTTATGGGCGATTTTTCCGCAGCGTTTAATACCATGACTAAACAGTTGGAGCAGCAGCGGACAGCTTTATTGCAGGAAATAGAAATCCGCCAAAAAGAAAACTATATCCTGATGCAAAATAAAAAACTTTTTGAAATGCTGGCGGCGCAAATTGCCCAATGGATCATCGTCACGGATGCGGATACGGGGGAATGGCTGTTTGTCAGCCGGGAAACCGATGAGGCTTTGACGGATTCGGGCTCCAAACAGCAATTGCAGGAATGGCTGAAAAGACAAGGACAAGCCATATGCAAAAAAGAAGCCTGTGCAAGGGAATTGGAACTGGTAAATAGCGAGGGCGCCCGCTATTATTCCGTATCCTCCCATCCTTTGTATTGGCATCAGCACAATGCTCTGGCCTTTGTTATCACTGATATCAGCAACGAAAGGGAGCGGTTAAACGATCTCCAAAACATTGTTAATTTCGATACGCTGACCCAAGTGTATAACCGGCATTACGGCATGAAGGTGCTAAACGAATGGCTGGCTGCAAGGGACAGCTTTATCCTCTGTTTTGCCGATATAGACAATCTTAAGCTTGTCAACGACCGGTTTGGCCATTCCGAAGGAGATCAGTATATCATTCAAGTAGCAAATTCTCTCCGGGAATTTTCTCCCGCCGCCATTGTCTGCCGTATTGGCGGCGATGAATTTATGCTGCTGGTAAAAGACTGGGAGCCGGAAACCGCCAAAAAGCAACTGGAGCTTTTGCGCAACCGCTTGGCCTGCTGCCGTTCCGGGCAGAACATTACCTATGAATATAGCATAAGCTATGGCATTATTGCCGTTGGCACAAGCAATACCATGCAGGCCAATGATTTGCTGGGCGTTGCTGATGAAAGAATGTATGAATACAAACGCGAGTACAAAATGAGAAACAGAAACAAGCGGATATGAGCCTTGGAAGAATGAACCGGGCCATAAATTGCAACAGTTGGATCCGGCAAATGGGCTGCTGCAGAGGACACTCAGCAGTCTTTTATCATTTGCACATAATCCAGGCTTTGATACCCGAGCTTCTGATACAAGGATATAGCCTTTTTATTATCCTTCCTTACCTCAAGGCGGAAGCGTTTTGCCGAAGGATATTCCTGTTCGAGAAAATTGAAAAACTCACCGGCCAGCCCTTTGCCTCTGAGGGCTTTATTTATATATAGCTCTTCAATCAAAACCACCATGCCGCCGGCCTCGTTTGAATAGGTAAAGGATAAAAGGGCGTAGCCGGCAGGTTTTTGCTCCGCTTCGATGATCAGGGCGCGGATAAAAGGGGAATTGGCCATGGCGGCATTAAACGTTATCTGGAAATTACAGACGTCAACATTATGGGCTACTGCTGCTGAAGCGTAGAACTCCTTGGCCATTGCTATAAATAATTCTTTGTCTTTTAGCAACAAATCGCGTATCATATCGGCTGTCCTTTCTGAGCTTTAATTGAGTTTATTATATAGTTTTTCTCAAAATCCGGCAATCGGCGGCCGGGAATCCCTATTGTCAAAAGCTGATCATGCAAGTATACTGTAATTGTATAATACCGCACTGATATAAAGAAGAAAGAGGCGTTTGTGGTCATTGTCCGATAAGGAATAGTCATTGCATAAGAATCAAAAAGACGATTTTTAATCGTTTATTTGTTGTGCAATGATGTTCCTGTTTTGGCGATGACCTTTTTATTTTGCCGATCATTTCAAATACTTATGAGGTGCGAACAATGTTAAATCAATTAATCCGCTACGGCGCAAGCCAACGCTATTTAGAAGAAGCTGTTCTTTATCCCGGCTGGTCTCTGGCAAGGGTAATTTCACAATATAAAGATCTATATAAAATTATTACGGAGGAAGGGGAGCGCCTGGCGGAAATCTCCGGCAAATTCCGCTACCGGTTGAAGGAATTAGCGGAATATCCCGCCGTAGGCGACTTTGTCATGGCCGATCTTGGCGGCGGCAGCGGTAGCGGCACCGATAATGGCTCCGGCAGCAACAGCGGCGGAGGTAATGCTATTATCCAGCAGGTGCTAAGCCGGAAAAGCGTTTTTGAACGGGCCGCTGCCGGTACCGGCCAGCAAAGGCAGGTGGTCGCCGCAAATATAGACATCGTATTTATTTGCATGGCCTTAAATAACAACTACAACCTGAGCCGCCTGGAACGTTATCTGGCGGTGGCCTGGAACAGCGGCGCCACTCCCGTAGTAGTGCTGACAAAGGCCGACCTCTGCGAAAATTTAAGCGGTATTACTTTGGAAGTGTCCCAGGTTGCCGCCGGCGCCGATGTAATCGTTACCTCGGGCTATGACCAGGCTTCCTGCCATAAACTGCTGCCCTATTTGCAGCCGGGACTTACCGCATCCTTTATTGGCTCTTCCGGCGTAGGCAAATCCACGCTGATCAATGAGCTGGCAGGAGAAAAGCTTTTGGACGTAGGGGCTATCGGTTGGGAGGATAAGGGACGGCACACCACCACCCGCAGAGAGCTGCTGGTTTTGCCTCAAGGCGGCATTGTTATCGATACCCCGGGCATGCGGGAGCTGGGCGTGGAGGCCGTGGATTTATCCAGATCCTTTGCCGATATAGACGAATTAATCAGCCAATGCCGCTTTCGGGATTGCAGCCATACGGAGGAGCCGGGCTGCGCTGTCCGCCGGGCTTTGGAATCGGGGGAGCTGGATAGCCGGCGTCTGGAAAGCTACCGTAAACTAAAAAAAGAAGCCAAGTATGACGGACTTTCCTCTAGGCAGATCGAAGCGGAAAAGATCAACACAATGTTTGGCGGAATGGCTGAGATGAAAAAAATGAAGGACTTTAGCCGGAAAAAGAACAAAGGAAGATAGAAGTAAAAGCAGGCGTTGCCTGCATTACAAAAACAAGAGGGCGTCTCAAAACAGCGAAGAAAACGGTGAGGAGAGGGGCCCTCTCCCAATGTTATGATTCGGGTGTCAAAAGGTGTGAATCAGCAGCATCTATACTACATATGATGTGTTATCCCAATTCAGAGCAGCATATATAGTACGCTTATTCGCCATAAGTCATAAAACATGACTTTTGACACCCGAATCATGTCATTTAGATAAACAAAACGTTGGCGAATTCATGGAGCATTGTCCGGCGCCGCGGCAATAGAGCAATGCAGTGATGACTGCCGGCACTGCTGTTAGTGAACCATTGGCGGTGCTAGCTTGTACAAAAATTGCGGCTGTGGTCAATTGGCCGGGGCAGGTCGTACAAAAATTGCGTTTGTAGGTAAAATGCAGGGGAAGTATTCCCTCACAACCGAAAAAATTGCACAAAATGGCTTAGGCTTGGCTAAAATAGGCCTGGATTTGGCTAAAATAGACCTCGGCTGCTGCTGCAATTCACCCACAAACGTAAAAATTGTACAGGCCGAGCGCGGAAAGTGCATACAAACGCAAATTTTGTACAGAAAGGTACGGACCATAATACCATCGCCCGGTTTATGAGCTAGCGGTTTGCCGAGGAACTTCCTGCCTTTTGTGCAAATAATGGCCTGGTTATACTCTTCTTGCCCTTTGGGGGTCAGCTTTCCTTACTGAAAAAAGCGAAAAAATAAAAAGAGAGGGTGCCCCCTTCAGCGTTTTCTTCGCTGTTTTGAGACACCCCCTTGCCAGTGTGCGCCATATTTAGTGCTGTGAGGAGTGATAAGCTATTGAAGACCAACTTTGCTCAATTTTGCAGCTTTGTTTAAGCTTGCGAACCTGTCAGAAGCGTTTTTTTAGCCAAAACTTCAAGTTTAAAGTATTTGTAACCCGCTTTAACCCTTCTTTAATGAGGCTGAACACCGCTTTTTAGCTGTGTTTAGTGTCGCGTTCGGCGGAAACGCACCATTTCAAAGGAGCAGCACACTTTAAACCTGCATTTTTGCTTTATTTATTCGCCTGCCTTAACCCGGGGGTCCCCCAAACCGAAGGCACTGAAAAAGCCGGCCCAGCTAACCTTTGTGGAGCTGAAATGTACAAAATTTGAGGTTTTATGTTTATTTGCCAGGACTAGCTACAAAAAATCTCCAGTTTTATGTTGGTAAGTACTGTTTTTTCTGTATTTAGTGTCAATGATGATTTGAATCCACTATCTTAAAGGGAGCACCCACCAAAAACCTCAAATTTTGTACACGCAGCTGGATGGAAAGCACTTTTTTAGTGCCCTCTTACAAAACCTGCAATTTTGTGCAGGCGGGACGAAATCTGCAAATTCGCATATTACAGCGATGCAATCAATTCCTCTATGATATTTGGGTCAGGGGTCTTGCCGGTAAAATGCTCAAAGGACAAGGCGGCTTGGCAGACCAGATGAGCCAGGCCGTTCATGACGGCAAAGCCCTTTGCTTTGGCCTGGCGCAGCAAAAAGGTTTCCCGGGGGGCGTAAATTAAATCATAGACTAAAGCGCCGGGCTGAAGGATATCAAGAAAGGACAAATCGCTAAAATCGTTGCCGCTTTCGTTTTGGGTTCCTGAAGGGGATGTGCCCTCCATACCTAAAGGCGTAGCGTTGATCAGCAAATTACAGCCTGCGGTTTTGATGGTATTGCCGATTTCTGACCAGGGGCAATAAACTGCGCCTTCTAAAGGCGGGGCGGTTGCCCACCGGCGGCAGGCCAACCGGACTTGGGCTCCTTGTTGCAGCAGAGCCATAGCCACAGCCCTGGCAGCGCCGCCGGCGCCCAGAATCAGGGCATTGGTTTTTGCCGCCTCAAGACCGGCGGAGGCCAGAGAGAGAAGGAAGCCTTGACCGTCGGTATTGTGGCCGCTAAACTTGCCGTTTTGATAAACGACGGTGTTGACGGCGCCGTACAAATCGGCGCTGGGGGCTATTTCATCCAAGTGAGGCAGGATGAGGCTTTTCAAAGGCATGGTGACATTGAACCCCGCCATATTTAAGGTGCGGGCCGCCGCCATGAAATCCGAAAGGGTTTCAGGAGTAACGTCAAAAGCTAAATAAGCATAGGGTAGATTTAAGGAGTCCGCAAATCGGTTATGAATCTGGGGGGAGAGGCTGTGATTGACGGGATGGCCGATTACGGCCAGGAGCTTGGTGGCGCCGGTGATGCTGCCGCTACCGCTGCTACCGCCGCTACCGCTGCTACCGCCGCTACCGCTGCTACCGCCGCTACCGCTGCTGCCGCTGCTGCTACCGCCGCTGCCGCTACCGCTGCTACCGCCGCTGCTACCGCTGCTGCTGCCGGTGATGCCGCCCCTCATCGGCTGCCGCCCTCGGCAACGGAAGTTTTGCCCACCGCCTGACCGGCCGCCCAATATTGGGCCAGATAATCCATGGCAGCCAGATAGCCCTGGAAGCCTAAGCCGCTGATTTGCCCCAGGCAGGCGGCGGCGGTTACCGAATGGCGCCGAAATTCTTCTCTGGCGGCAATGTTGGAAAGATGGACCTCCAGGGCAGGCAGGCCCACGCCTTTAATAGCATCGAATATAGCATAGCTGTAATGAGTATAGGCGCCGGGATTGATGATTAGGCCGTCATACTTGCCGGCAGCCTGGTGAATGGCGTCGATAATCTCTCCCTCGTGGTTGCTTTGAAAGACAGCAGCCTCCAGACCTTTCCGTGCTGCCTGCTCTTTGATCAGGTCCACTAAATCCTCGTAAGTTTGCCGGCCATATACCTCCGGTTCCCGCCGGCCCAGCAGATTGAGGTTAGGCCCGTTGATCACCAGCAGCCTCAGGACAGCGCCGTCAGCGCCGTCAGAGCCGTCAGTGCCGCCTGCCACAGTCCTGTGGGCCAGACCTTCCGCAGCCATCGTATCTCCCTCGTTGCCCGGGTCTTTAGTATATCTCATGACTTCGATACCTCCTTTGCCTCCAATACCATACATGCTATCCCCGCTTCCTATATTTTCAATGCAGCCAATACTTCCTTCACCGCTTCTTCAATGGAACCTTCATTATCCACCCTAAAATCATACAGGTCTTCGTAAAGCTGCCGCCGCTGCTCATAAAGAGCTTGCAAAGCCGCCAGGGTTTCCGCAGGGGCTTTGCCTGACAGCAAAGGCCGGGAATCCGTTGGCAATGTGGCTATAATGCTTTCAACCCTGCGGCTTAGATAGATGACGACGGCATTTTCCTTAATGAGGCTGCCGTTATGCAGTATGGCGCCGCCGCCCAGGGCAATCACCGCCGGCCCTTTGGCCAGCAGGCCGGCGATGCACCGGCTTTCCAAGCAGCGAAAATACTCCTCGCCTTTTTCCGCAAAAATCCGGGGAATGCTCATTCCCGATTGGGCCTCAATCTCCAGATCGCTGTCGTACCAGGCTTGACCCAGGGCTGCGGCAACCTTTTTGGAAACAGTGGTTTTACCGCAGCCGGGCAAGCCGATAAAAGCAATATTTTTCATGGGCTCAATGTCATTTTTCATAGGCTTAAGGCCTGCCGGTACGCAATTTGCCATAAAAGCCCATCATTCTTCCGTGGTGGTGGAATAGCAGCCTAAAACCTCGAAATAGTCGCATTGAGTGGCGGCCTGGCTCAAGGCATCCCGGGTGGTTGCCGAAAGGATGTTTGCCTGCAGGTCGGCAAAGAAGCGGTAACGGTCCTGGCTGACGGGCCGGGATTCGATTCTGGTCAGATTGATGCCGGCCAGCATGAAGCTTTCCAAAACAGCGCAGAGGGCGCCGCTTTTATGGGCGGTGGAGAAAGTAACGCTGGTCATGCCGCAGCTTTCATCGTAGATAGGCTGGCCGGCGATGACAATGAACCGGGTTTTGTTGCTGGCGGTGTCCATGATATCGGGAACCAGCACCTTCAATCCGTAGGCTGCCGCCGCCTGACGGGAACCGATAGCCGCATATTTAGGGCTGTTTTTCTCCGCTACCATCTGAGCGGCTACGGCAGTATTGCGGCAGGCCGTCAGGTCCCAGTTCTTGCCCTTAAGGAAACGGCGGCATTGGCCAAAGCCCTCGGGATGAGAGAAGACTTCCCGGATGTCGGCCAGCTCCGTGTCTTGAGTGGTCAGCAGACACTGGGCAATGGTAATCCAGACCTCGCCCACAATATAGCAGGAATGCTTTTTTAGCAAATCGTAAACTTCGCCGATGGCGCCGGTTTGAGAGTTTTCAATAGGCAAAACACCGTAGTCCGCTTCTCCTGATTTTACCACATTGAAAACATCTTCAAAATACTCGTGCTGGCAAAGTTCGGCTTGAGGGAACAGGCGGGCGGCTCCCTGCTGGCTCCAGGCTCCCGTAACCCCCTGATAGGCTACTTTAATGTTTTCCGTCTTTTTCTCGGCAGAAGCAGGGAAATCCACGGGGCTAGCCATACCCATGTCCTTCGTTTGCTTCATCTTTGACAAAGCCATTAAGGTTCTCATGAGGGAGATCGTTTCGGCTTTCAGCTCTTCATCGGTGACGGCCAAAGCCCTTTCGATAACCTGCTGCTCCCTGTCTTTATCGAGAATAGCCATATTGCCTGCCGTTTTTATACGGCCGATTTCTTTGATGGAATTCATCCTTTTGCCGAAAAGGGCTACCAGCTCCTGATCCACACTGTCGATTTCCCGGCGCAGAACCTCTAATTTTTCTTTGTTATTCATGATATACCCATCCTTTCTGATCTCAATTAATTGTTAAGCAATGATCTCCCGGATCTTTCTTACTTTATCCATAATACGGTGGAAAACCTGGGGCGTTACGGACTGGGCGCCATCGCAGAGGGCGGCCTCGGGATGGTTGTGAACTTCGATGATCAGGCCGTCGGCTCCCGCCGCTACGGCTGCCAAAGCCATGGGCTCTACCAGATGCCAATAGCCTGTGGCATGGGAGGGATCGATGATCACCGGCAGATGGGTTTTGGCGTGGAGCACCGGTACTGCCGACAGGTCCAGCGTATTTCTGGTGGCCGTTTCAAAGGTGCGGATACCCCGTTCGCAGAGAATAACTTCTTGAGAGCCGCCGGCCATGACGTATTCCGCTGCCATCAGCAATTCGTCGATGGTGGAGGAGAGACCCCGCTTCAATAATACCGGCTTGCCTAAGGAGCCTACCTGGGAGAGCAGGGTGAAGTTCTGCATGTTGCGGGCGCCGATTTGGATAATGTCCACATCCTCGGCGAAGGCGTCCAGGTATTCCGGCGACATGATTTCCGTGACGATGGGCAGCCCTGTTTTTTCCCTGGCGATCTTTAAAAGCTCCAGGCCGTCTAAGCCCAGGCCTTTGAAGGCGTAGGGAGAAGTTCTGGGCTTAAAGGCGCCTCCCCGCATGAAACCGGCTCCGGACATTTTTACATCCCGGGCAATGGACAGAATCTGCTCTTCGCTTTCTACGGAGCAAGGCCCGGCAATGACCGTAAACTGGCCGCCGCCAATTTTGCGGCCGCAGATATCAAAAGTGCTGTCGGCAGGGTGAAACTTGCGTCCAGCCAGCTTATAAGGCTCTTTTACCCGCAGTACCCGCTCCACGCAGGGAAAGCGGAGAATAGTGTCCTCAGATATGCTGGAGGTATCGCCGGCCATGCCGATCATGCTGGTGGGTTCCCCCAGAATATTTTGGACGATGACGCCTTTGCTCATCAGCAATTTTTCGATGGGTTCCCTTTCGGCCGGTTCCGTACCGGGTTTGAGAATAATGATCATTTGCAGCTCCTCTTTCTGTATTAAATTTTATCCGGTTTATTATGAAGGGGGTTAATAAGTATCGCTCATTAAAAGATCCAGCAGGCAAAGGGCCAGAGCGCCCTGGGCCACCGGCAAAGCTCTTGGTACGATGCAGGGATCGTGGCGGCCGCCGAAGGAAGTTTCCGTGGTTTCCATCTTTACGATATCCACCGTGGTTTGCTTTTTATGAATAGTGGGTGTGGGTTTGACGGCCAGGCGGACAACCAGAGGATTGCCGTTGGTGATGCCGCCGTTGATGCCGCCGTTGTGGTTGCTTTTCAGCCTGATGCGGTCACCGCTGACTTCCAGCTGGTCATTGGCTCCATAACCTGTCATTGTTGTCAAGTTGAAGCCGTCGCCAAATTCGATGCCTTTAATGCCAGGGATAGAAAACATCATGGAAGCGATGACGCTTTCCGCAGAATCGAAGAAGGGTTCGCCCAAACCTGCCGGCAAGTTCCAGGCGGCACATTCGATGATGCCTCCCAGGGAATCGCCGTCGGCTTTGGCCTGCAAAATAGCCTCTTTCATCCTGGCGCCTGCGGCATCGTCGAATACGGGGAAGGCTTTTTCAGCCAGTTTCGCCATTTCTTCCGCCCCGCCCGGGCTGTCGGCTATGTTATAGATGCTGTAAATCCTGCCGCCAAGGCTGATGCCCCGGCTTTCCAGAATTTGCTGGGCAATAGCGCCGGCAAAAACCAGGCAGGCGGTAAGCCGGCCGGAAAAATGGCCGCCTCCCCGGTAATCGTTGAAGCCCTTGTATTTGATCCAGGCGGTGTAATCCGCATGGCCGGGCCGTAAAAGGTGAGGGGAGTAATCCCGGGAGCGGGTATCCTGATTGCGGATAATAGCGCAAAGGGGAGCGCCGCTGGTGTTGTCCCCCATCATACCTGAGAGGATTTCCCATTGGTCTTTCTCCTGGCGGGGGGTGGAGATATCCCCGGAGCCCGGAGCCCGGCGGGCCATAGCGGCTGCCACTTTGGACCAATCAATGGCAAAGCCGGGAGGCAACCCGCCTATCGTAACGCCGATGGCCGGACCGTGGGATTCCCCGAATATACTGATCTTGATCTTTTGCCCCCAAACATTGCTCATAGCCGCTTCTCCTTTTCAAAGTCCTCCCAAAAGTGAGGGTAAGATTTGGCCACACAGCCGCTATCCTCAATATAAACCGGCTGCCGGCTTCTGACTGCCGCCACCGCTCCCATCATGGCAATGCGGTGATCTCCCCGGCCGCTGATCCTGCCGCCGGCCAGGGACTCTACGCCGTCGATAACGAGAGCGTCGCCTTCAATAGTAATCCGGGCCCCCAGCTTATTCAGTTCTTCCGTAACGGTAGCCAGCCTGTCGCTTTCCTTAAGCCTTAACCGGGCGCCGTTTTCGATGCGGCTCCGGCCTTGACAAAAACAGAAAAAAGCAGCTAAAGGAGAAACTAAATCAGGGATTTCCGCTATATCCACAATCTGAGCCTTATATGGTAAAGCGCCGGCTTTGGCCGTTACGCCGCCTTGAGGGCTCCACTCTAAATCAACGCCGCTGGCCTGGAGGATATCCAGAATTGTTTTGTCGCCTTGTTTGGAATAAGGGGAGAGGCCCAGGCATTCGCAATGACTGCCTAAGGCGCTGGCCACCAGAAAAAAGGCGGCCTGGGAAAAATCTCCCTCTACGGTGAAGGGACGGCTTACGTATTGCTGTTTCCCGGGTATTTTGAACCGTTGGTAGTTCTCATGCCAAACCGTAACGCCGAAATAGGTCATCACATCGATGGTTAAATCCACATAGGCCTTGGATTGCAAGGGGCTGGTAACCACTATTTCGCTTTCTCCTGCCAGCAAGGGCAAAGCAAAGAGCAGGCCGGAAATAAATTGAGAGCTGACGTGGCCGGGAAGAGTATATAGGCCGGGCTTGAGGCTGCCCTCCAGCCGGAGGATATCATCCTTGTATTCAAGGGTTATGCCGTGACTGGCCAGGGCTTCAATATAAGGGCCCTGGGGCCGGGCTAAAAGCCTTCCCTGGCCGGTAAAGCCGGCCTGGCCCGTCAAGGCTGCCGCCAGGGGAATCAAAAAGCGGAGGGTGGAGCCGGATTCGCCGCAATCGAGAAGAGCGCCGGGCTGGCGGATCAGCTTCATGCAGCGGCTAGTGGCCTCGATATCCTGGGAGTAAACCAGGTTTTCGATGGGCCAGGGGCTTTGGGACAGGGCGGCGCAGATAACAGCCCGGTGGGATATGCTTTTTGAGGGGGGCATTTTAATGGAGCCCGCCGGGAAGCCGGAGACCTTCCTGGCTTCTTTGTTATGATTGACGGTACTGCCGTTTTCAACTGGATTGCTCCATTTAATTTCTTTACTTTGCATGATCCGGCGCTGCCTCCTTTAGCAGGTGCATAAGCTCTGTTTGGCTGATGGCGTGAAGGATGGGGCTTCCCAGCTTCTTCAGCAGCACCAGAGTAATTTCACTGCTTTGATTTTTTTTATCTCCTGTCATCAGGGGAATAATATGGCTCAACTTATCGGTCAAGGTATAGGTAAGTCCCGCTTTGTCCATGGTTTCCATCAGGGTTTTGGCAGTGCCCTTTTCGCTGAGGCCCAGCAGCTGGCCGGTCCGGGCGGCTAAAGCCATGCCGATGGCCACGGCTTCCCCATGATTGTACTTTTGATAATCATGATATTTCTCAATAGCGTGGCCGAAGGTATGGCCAAAGTTGAGAAACATTCTCTCGCCGGTGTCCCGCTCATCTTTTTCTACATAAGCAGCTTTTTGTTTGCAGCAAAGGTAAACGATTTGCTCCAGGTTTTGCCGGATAGCTTCGGGGCCGGCCAGCAGGGAGGGCAGGCTTCCTGCGCCGATAGCGGCATATTTGACTACCTCCGCCAGGCCCGACAGCCATTCCCGCCGGGGCAGGCTTGCCAAAAGACCCGTATCTGCCAATACCAAATTGGGCTGATAGAAGCTGCCTACCAGGTTTTTGCCTTCCTCCAGGTTAACGGCTACTTTGCCGCCCACGCTGGAATCCACCTGGGCTAAAAGGGTGGTAGGAATCTGAATAAAGGGCAGGCCCCGCATGTAGGTGGAGGCGGCAAAGCCTGCCAGATCTCCCGCAACACCGCCGCCGAAGGCAATAACGGCATGATTTCTTTTTAAACCATAGCGAAAAAATTCTTTATATAGCTTTTCCAGCATGGCCAGGGATTTACTGGTTTCCCCTTGAGGGATAATCGCGGCAGTGTAGGCCAGGCCTAAACCTTTGAGTATTTTTTCCAGATCAGGACCATGCAAAGACCAGACTTTTTCGTCGGATACCACCGCCACCGTACCGCCGGGACAATAGCTGGCAAGGAGCCCGGCCTGTTCTTGCAGCACATTTTCTCCGATCAGGATAGGATAGCTGCGCCCCGGCAGGTTAATATCAAGCTGTATCATAGGCAGATTCCTCCAAACCCTTAATTTTATGTCTCGTTATACAAAAAAGCGGCGGGATTCCTTTGCTGAATCCCACCGCTCAATGATCACGACATTTCATTTCAATCATATCAGGACGACGACGATCCATATCCTTTATTCGTTTTTCCACACCAAAAATAGCCAAAGCTAAAGCTCTGGCTAAAGCTAAACAGGAATTCAGTTGTGGAGCAACGAAGGTCAGACATAACGCAACCGCCTTAAATTTCTTATTTTTTAATATAGCACTCCATTTTTAGGTTGTCAATAAAAAATAATGAGCCGTATAAACGGCAGACCTTAATCAAACAATAATCAAGTAACAATCCTAAGCGGCTTTAAGGAGGATAAATCATGAGCAAACCCGATAACCGATGCGACAATGCGAAAAAGATCAAAAAAACGATTGAAGACACAAAACGGAACATGGAGCTGGCCGAGGAAATGATTCATAAGACCTCGGACGAAAAGCTGAAAAAAGAGCTGGCCGCCAAAAATCAGCGGCGGGCTCAGGCAATTCCCCAGATGGCCCGGGAGATGCAGGAAGAGGCCAGATATCAGCGGGAGCACTAAAATTCAGGAAAAAAAGTAAAGGAGTTTCCTCATGGCCAAAGACAGCCAGATCGATCCCAAGGAAGTCCGCAAGAAAAAGGCCAAGGGTGGTCCCACTATGGCCGAAAGCGCTTTGGACGGTGAAAGCCGTAACGCCAAAACTCAATCCGGCAACCGCCATAAGCCGGGTAATGACAGGTAATGAAAAAAGCATAGGGACAGACAGAGACTGCCGTAAACCCGGCAGTCTCTTTTTTTATACGGGCAGAAACAATAATGATTCCCAATTACTGATAAACATGTTACAATAAAATTGACCCGCGGCGCCACCGGGCGGCAGGATAATCACGTGATAATCTTTGTGGTATTTTCCTTGCGGGGAGGGACATCCGAAGCTTTCTTAATGTAGCCAATGGCGGCGGCATTGCAGATGATGTGCTTTCTGGGGATGCCCAGTTCATAGAGAAAAGCCCTGACATTTTCATCGTCCCGCAGCCAATGAAGCTGGTTAATATAGCAACTGCCCAAACCCAGAGACTCCGCCGCCAAAAAAATATTTTCCAGGGCCAAAGAACAATCAGCCATGGCGTTGGCATAGCCTGGCCGGTTGGAGGCTATGATCAAAGTGGGAGCATGATAATAAAAATTGTAGTTTTCATCTTGCGCCTTTGTTTTGGCATTGATCTTGGCGGGATAATCATCGTCGGGCACCCAGTGCTGAAAGGCTTGGCGCACGAGGGTATTCAGCTCAAGAAGCAGCTTCCGGTTTTGAACGGCGGTAAAAAGCCAGCTTTGGCTGTTGCCGCCGCTGGGAGCCCAGATAGCGGCTTCCAATAAGGCATTCAACTGCTCGGGTTGTATTTGCTGCTCGTCAAAGTGTCTGGTGCTTCTGCGGCTGCGGATACAATCAAGGACGGGATTACTGATCATAATTGACCTCCTTGCCAAAACAAAATACAAAATAATACAATTATAGAATAACATGGATCGAAAAAGATGTAAAGACTGGGAAAAAAAGCTATTGGAGTGAAAACCATGGGTAAGAGGCTGCCGGTAAGTGAACTAATTGAAGGAATGGTTTTGGCCGAAGGCGTTTATTCCTCACAGGAGATGCGGATGCCCCTTGTAGCCAAAAACACGGTCTTAACGAAATACCTGATCGATAAAATCAAGAAAAACGGTGTTCGTGAAGTTATGGTCGCAGCTGACTTCAAGCCCCCGGCATTGATTAATGTGCCGAAAGAGCAGCCGGCGGTGGGAGCTGTACTGCGCCGGGAACTGCTGACGAATTTGGAAGATGTATTTTATCTGGTTCAGCAGGAAGATAAGGGAATTTTATCCGCTAAAGTCAGGGCCTTTGAAGAAGGGATAGGGCAGCTGGTCAACGCCATAATTAAGGACAAGCGCACTATGGTTAATATTAATAGTTTAAAGAGTTTTGATGAGTATACCTATCATCATTCCTTAAGCGTGGCCGTAGTGTCCATAGCAATAGCCCAGGCCATTGGCTTCAGCAACAGAAATTTAAAACAAATGGGCAAATGCGCTATGATGCACGATATCGGCAAAATCGCCATTCCCCTGCAGATCATCAATAAATCCTCCCGCTTGGATGCAGAGGAGTACAGGATCATTAAAAACCATTCGCCGGAAGGTTTCAAGTACTTATCCAACAAAGATATTGGTAATGACGAGCTTTGGTACAGCGTCATGTACCATCACGAAAAATATGACGGTACCGGCTATCCCCTGGGATTGCGGGGGGATGAGATTCCGCTGTTAAGCCGGATTATAGCGGTGGCCGACGTTTATGACGCCTTGACCTCCAACCGCCCCTACCGGCAGCCCATGCAGCCGGCAGAAGCCATGGAATACATAATGAGCGGCGTCGGCACCTTCTTCGATTACGATATTGTAATGGCTTTTCTTTCAAAGATCAATCCCTATCCCTTGGGTAGTTTAGTGGAATTGTCAAATGGTAAAATAGCCATGGTAATCAATAATGAATTTGCCCTGCGCCCGGTGGTACAGGTATTGGAAAACGGTAATGTATTTGATTTGTATAACGACCGCCAATGTCTCAATATTGTAATCCGGCAAATATTTTTAGATCCCCCCGACCTATAAGCAGGAAAAATTAAAACCGGATTAAGATTTGATTATATTATGCCGGAAAGGGTCTTTTTGAGGCCCTTTCTTATTGCGCCGGGCCGGGGAAAAACATATAATTGGTCTAGTACTCTGCGTCCACTAAAAGCTTACACCTGCTTGCCTATTTTCTCAATTGCGGCGTTGTCGTCGCTCACCGTAGACACCGCTACGCTTCGCTTCTCCGCCTTGCACTTGAGAAAATATTCTGCGCATATGTGACAACTTTTAGTGGACACAAAGCACTAGGATAAGGAGGAAAAGCCATGGCGATTATTGATGTAGTTAAATATAACGGCGGGGATCGGGTATATGCCTGGAAATTTCCCAACGAGAGTCTAAGCACCCGGACCCAGTTGATCGTAAATGATTCTCAGGAGGCTGTGCTTTTTAAAGACGGCATAGCTTTAGATGTCTTTCCCAGCGGCAGATACGTATTGGATACGGAAAATGTGCCGCTGCTTACGGGTATGATTAAGTTGCCCTTCGGCGGCCGTTCGCCTTTTAGCGCCGAGGTTTGGTTTATCAATAAGGTTCACTCCCTGGACATCAAATGGGGCACGGCTACTCCCGTCCAAATTCAGGACCCCCGTTATGGAATTTTTGTTCCCTTGCGTTCCTTTGGCCAATTTGGCATCAGAATCATCGACTCTAAAAAATTTCTGGTCAAGCTGGTGGGCACCATGCCCGTTTTTGACAAAGAAAACCTGGTTCAATATTTCCGGGGCTTTTACCTGACCAGAATCAAAGACGCCTTATCCTCTTACCTCATCCACAAGAAAGTCAGCATTCTGGAAATCAACGCGTATTTAGAGGAGATATCCCAGTATTTGCAAGAAAGAATCAAGCCGGATTTTGATGAATACGGCATAGAACTGATCAATTTCTTCATTAATGATATCAGCGTGTCGGAGGATGACCCGGCATTGCGCAAGCTGAAAAATGCCCTGGCCAAAAAGGCGGAGATGACCATCATCGGTTGGGAGCTGGCGGGTTACTGTCCGGCCTGCAATAAGCCCGTCTATATTGGCGGCGCCAAATACTGTCCGGAATGCGGCAGTTCTTTAGGCCAAATCTGCCATAGTTGCCAAAAGGCCCTTGCTGCCGGCAGTAAGTTTTGCCCCCATTGCGGCCAGGCTGTGGAGGAAACGTGATGATCAACAGCAGAAGAACCAGACTGACGGCTTTTATGGGGTTGATCCTTCTCTTTGCTACCGTGGTATTGTTTATGGGGATCTTTCAGGATCAGAAAGACATCCATTGGATCAGCCTGCTTTTCATTATTTTAGGCGAAGTCCTGCCCATAGCCGGGTTTATCTGGCTTGAGGATACGCTCAAGGCCGGCTTAGGCTCCGGGCTGCGGATCGGGATATACTCCCTGTTTTTTGTCTATGGCGTAGCCGCCGTGTCCCTGTCTTTGCTTTTGCTGCTTTTAGGAGCAACCCCCCGGCTTTTGGCTACCCTGGAAGTGATACTTATCCTGGCTTTCGGCCTTATCCTGCTGTTGGCGGCAGCATTGGGCGGCAGCGGCAGGGGCAGCGCCAGAACCCTGCCCTCGGTGGTTTTTATGCGGGGACTGGAAGAAGAGGTCAAGTCCTTGAGCCTGGAGCCTGCCAACCGGCAGTACGGGCAGCAATTAAAACAAATAGGAGAAGCGGTCAAATACAGCGATTATGCCGGACTTTCCAGTATGGATGAAGGCTTGACGGAAAGGCTGCGGGAATTGAAATATGTTTTGCAGGAAGCAAAGGAAGAGGACAGGCCCGGCGGTATAGATACAGAAAAACAAGTAAATCTGCTAACGTCGGATATCCTGGGGCTTCTGCGGCTGAGGAACCGGGAAATCAAAGAAAAAAGGGCGGGAAAGATCTAAGATGGCTAAACAAAGAATAGGACCCTCTTGGGTGGCGGTGATTTTGTGGTTAATTTTTTTCTGGCCCGTAGGCTTATATCTGCTGATTAAGAAATTGACCACAGATAGAAGGGCGGTAGTAGAGCAAGACAGAAAGCTGCCGGTGGTGGGCTGGCTAATGCTGTTTGTAGGCGTGGTGTTTCTGGGATCATTCTTTGATAGCTATCAGAGCAGCGCTACCGAACTGCTTTTTGCCCTGTTCTTTTTTTGCGGCGGTTTAGCCTCTTTGCGCACCGCTAAGAAGAAAACGGCGGAAGGGGGCAGATACCGGTGCTATATCGACGCCATCGTCAATCATGGCCTGGTCTTTATTCCTCAAATCGCTGCTTTTGTGGGCGTAAAAGAAAACACAGCCTGCAAAGATCTGAAGAAAATGATCAAAATGGGTTATTTTGAGCAGGCTTATATCGATGAAAACCGCAACGAGATCCATCTTTATCAGCGCCAGGCTCCCGTTTACCGGAGCCAGCCTTATTATGGCGGCGGCGGTTCCTTTCAGCCATTCCGGGAAGGATCCGTATTCCGGGAAGAGCCCGGTTATCCGCCAAACTATGGGCAGTATCAGCCGCCGGCAGAGGAGGCGGTTACCTGCCGCAGCTGCGGCGCCCATAATTGGATTCGTCCCGGCAGCAAAAACCACTGCGAATATTGCGGCTCACCTTTAAATAGGAAATAAAAAGCTCCAATTGACAAACGAATTCCATCATTTCCCAGGAAATAGAAAATATTCTTGAAGAAAACGCGGCTTAGGCAGCGTTTTTTTCGCATTCCTATGCGGTTTATTTGAGCTTGGCCCCTCCTGGGTTTGACAGCTTATTCCTTTTTTATTATACTTATACTATAAATTTATTTATTACTTTAGATGAAGAATTCAGCAAAAGATTAAGGAGATGTTGAAGAGAGAGCGCGAGCGGGAGGGGGAAATAGATGATACGTTTTGAACATGTAAGCAAAAGATATGGGGATTCTTTGGTATTGGATGATTTGAATCTGGAGATTGCCACCGGAGAATTTACCGTCTTGATAGGGCCCAGCGGCTGCGGCAAGACGACGACCCTTAAGACCATTAACCGCCTGATTGAGCCGGACAAAGGGAAGATTTTCATTGATGATCAGGATACTTCCCAAATCGATAAGGTAAAACTGCGGCGGTCCATCGGGTATGTTATCCAACAGATCGGTTTGTTCCCCAATATGACGGTGGAGCAAAATATTTCTGTGGTGCCAAAGCTTTTAAATTATGATAAGGCCAGATGCAATGAGATTGTTCGGGAGCTTCTGGCCTTGGTTAATATGCCCTATGAAGAATATGCTCATAAATATCCTTCCGAGATGTCCGGCGGCCAGCAGCAGCGGATCGGGGTGTTGCGGGCTTTGGCCGCTTCACCGCCTATAGTGTTGATGGATGAGCCTTTCGGCGCTTTGGACCCTATGACCCGCCGTATCCTCCAGGATGAAGTCAGCAAACTCCAAAAAAAATTAAACAAAACCATTGTTTTTGTAACTCATGACATGGATGAGGCCCTCAATATGGCCGATAAGATCATTTTCATGAATAAGGGCAAGATTGTCCAGATGGCGGCGCCGGAAGAAATGCTGGAAAATCCCGCCGACGATTTGATTCGCAGCTTTATGGGCAAGCACTCAATAGACAATGAATCCCTGCCCCAGACAGCCGCCGACTTTATGCGTTCGGATATTTATAGCTGCTACCGGAACCGGGGCGTCCGGGAAGCCATTCAGCAGATGGCCCGCCGCAAAGTCGATACGCTGCTGGTCAAGAATCTGGACGAGACTTATGCCGGTACTGTATCCATCAAAAACATCCGCAATCACGGCAAGGATATGAAAACTATTGAGCCTTTGATCACCCAGGAAAACGCGGTGTCTTACGTGGATGAGGACGCTCAGGTTTGCTTCGATAAGCTGCTCAATGGCCAGGACAGCTACGTTGTGGTGCTGAACCACGACCAGACCATTGCCGGCATTGTGACGAAAACCAGCATGGCTAAATCCCTGGCGGACGCCGTCTGGGGGGATAGTCAATGAGCCATTTTATAGCTCTTTATGGCAAAAGGCTTTCTTCAGCTATCATTACTCATTTTTGGTATGTGGTGATTTCCATAACCATTGCTTTTATTATTGCTTTTATTCTGGGAATTCTGTTATCTCGGATGCCCCGGCGGGCTAATCTTATCCTGCCGGTCATATCGGTTTTTCAGACCATTCCCGGCATTGTCTTTATCGGTCTGCTTTTTCTTTACAACGGCATGGTGCCCTCTACAGTGGTTATTGCTCTGACCATTTACGCCATATTCCCCATACTGAAAAATACTTATGTCGGAATTATCAATGTTTCCGAAGATTTTAAAGAAGCAGCCAAAGGCTGCGGTATGTCGCCTTTTCAAATATTGATGAAAGTTGAGGTGCCTCTGGCCCTTCCTTCCATTATTACAGGCTTGAGAATATCCACCGTATATACCGTAAGCTGGGCTGTGTTGGCGGCCATGATCGGCTTGGGAGGGCTGGGAGAACTGATCTATGCCGGTGTTTCCAGCAACAACAACACCTTGATCATTGCCGGTGCTATACCGGCGGCGATTATGGCCTTGCTTTTCAGCCTGGCTATCGATCTTTTGCGCAAGGCCCTGATTCCCAAGCAATTAAGGAGGGACAACAAATGACCCTCAATATGGTGATGAGCCACTTTTATCTGGTAGCGGCGGCCGTGGTATTAACGATTGTCATAGGCGTGCCCTTAGGCATCCTGGCCTATTTTTACAAAAGCGTCCGCAAAATTATTCTCTGGATCGTAGAAGTGCTGCAAACTATGCCGGCTCTGGCTCTTTTGGGTATTATTATGGTATTTATGGGGGCGGGCAAGCCTACGGTAATCATCGGCTTGCTGCTTTATTCGCTGCTGCCGGTGGTGCAAAATACTTATATAGGCTTAAGTGAAGTGGACCCGGCCATCAAAGAGGTGGCCCAGGGCATGGGCATGACGAAGCTGTACCGCCTATGGCATGTAGAGATGCCTATAGCTTTTCCGTTGATTTTTACAGGGGTCAGGATTGCCACCGTTACCTCGGTAGGTACGGCAGTATTTGCCGCTTTTGTAGGCGGCGGCGGTCTGGGCAGCCTGATCTATCGGGGGATCCGGATTTCCAATATGGCCATGATTTTATCCGGTACTTTTGTTTTGATGGTAATGGCGGTGGGTTGCGACGGCATAATGTCTTACATTGAAAAGCGATTATACCGCCGTTTTTCCCCCGCAAAACCATATAATGAGTAAGAAGGGAAGGGATACGATGAAGAAGAACATGATGAAATGGCTATCTGTATGCTTGATTGCAGTTATGCTGCTTGTGCTGGCCGGCTGCGGAGGGTCTGCACCTCAGGCCGGCGGGAAGGATACAATCATCATCTATGATGGACAGTTTTCCGAAATGTGGCTGGTGCATAGGGCAGTAAAGCTGCTGGTGGAAGAGCACACAGACGCCAAGGTGGAGATCAGGGAAGAAATGGCGCCGCCCAATAGCTATAGCTTAATTGTTAAAGGTGACGCCGACTTAATGAACAGCTACGACGGTACTCTTCTTACCACATTCTTGCATTTGGATCCCTCTGATGTACCGGAGGGTCAGAGCCTCTATGATTTTGTCAACGAGCAGGGCAAGGCCGAGGGGGTCAGGCTGCTGGATAAACTGGGCCTCAATAACACCTATGTTTTGGGCGTAGCTCCGGCAGTTTATGAGAAGTACAAGATGGAAACCGTCAGCGACCTGGCCCAAGTGGCAGGCGAGCTGGTCTTTGGCGCCGAGCATGATTTCTTCACGGAGGAAGGCAGCGCCAAGTTTAATCCCCTGACGGAGTTTTACGGCCTGAACTTTAAAGAAGCGAAGCAAATCGACATCGGCCTTAAGTATTCGGCGGTAGACAGCGGCAATATTGACGTGACTGTGGTTTATGCCACCGACGGTCTCAACCGCAGATCCAACATGAAAACACTGACCGATGACAAGGGCTTTTTCCCGGAATACAACGGCGCTATCCTTGTACGGGAGGCCCTGTTTGAAGAGATGAAGGACGTAGCTCCTAATCTGGAAGAAGTACTCAATAAGCTGGGCGGCCTTTTCCCCAGTGAGGTCATGACGGATCTGAGCTATGCCGTAGATGTGGAAGGCCAGGACGTCAATGTAGTGATTAAAGAATTCTTGCAGGAAAAAGGCCTGATTGCTAAATAGCAAAATTAAAGGATAAAACAACGGGCAAATCGTTTGCCAACAGTTATAAAAAAAACTTCCCCTTGAGACAGGTCTCGGGGGAAGTTTTTTATAGGCGCCGGCGGCAATTAAAGAATGAGTAATCAGCAGGGAGCCTTTTTGGGCAGCAGGCTGGAAATCCCGGCCACACCGGCGCCGGCCAAAAGGGGCAGGTAATAGTTGATGCCCCGGCAAACCAGCAATGCCGGCGTTAGCAGCAAACCGAAGATAGGACCGTAGAGCAGGAGAAAACCGGCTTCCGCTACCCCCAGGCCTCCGGGCAAGGGCAAAGATTCCACCGTCAACGTCAGCAGCAGTTGGGCAACCATGATATCTAAAGGTGATGAGCCGGCAAAACCAAAGGCCCGATAAGCAAAATAAGGTACGGCCAAGGAAAATACCAAATGGCAAATGGTCAAAAAGAGCAGTTGCAGAAGCATAAGGGGATGCTCTTTGATATATTGGGCTCCTTGCCGGTATTCCCGTAGCTGCTGGAGCAAATGGTCTTTGGCTGCTTCAGGATTTTTAATCAGCTTGAGGCGGGCTAAGAGAGGGCTGAGGCGGGCAACCGGCCTTTCCAGCCAGGCAGCGTGAAAAATGGCGATCAGAAAAAGGAGCATCAGAAAAGCATGGACCGCTACCCCCAGCAAAGCCGTATATTTCAAGAGGCCGATACCGGCGAAAAGGCGGGCGCCCTGAAAAAGGAAGGCGGCCAGGGTTAGCAGCAGAATGCCCAGATGGTATGACATGTTAAAAAGCAGCAGGGTCAAAGAGGAAGCCCCCAGATTGACGCCGTCCTTGGCCATATAGACAAGCTGAGCCGGCTGGCCTGCCATAGTGCCGGGGGTAACGCCGCTAAAATAAAAATCAATGAAGGAATATTTTAGGCAGCTTAAAAAGGAGGCGGGCTGGCCCAAAGAAGTCAGCAGGCAGAGATAATTCAAAGCCTGGCAGCAGAAAAAAGCCAGCATCACCGATAAACCGGAGAAGAAGTACCAGGGATTGAGCCGGGGAATAACCTGCCGCAGCAATTCCCAATCAAGATCTTTTACGATAGCGGCAAAAGTCAGGCTGAGCAAAACCAGAAAGAGCAGGGCGCTCCAAATATAGCGGGGCTTTTTGAATAGTGAAGCATTGTTGAGCATGTTTATTGTCCTTCCATTAACGGGTGGCTGGCTGTTCCCACTGAGGGGTTATAAGGGGTTATAAAGGTGTATCCTTGCTCCCTGGCCTCGGGAAGAAAGCGGCCTAAAGCTTCTATAGTTTTGGCGGGGCCATGGATGGCGCCGCCGGTGTTTTGGCCGGAATCGTGGAGACAAATCACGGCCCCCGGTTTGCTGCGTTTTTTCAGTTTTTTATAAATAGAAAAAGCGGAAGCCTGCTCTTGCCAATCCTGAGCCATGACGGTCCAAAACATCGGCAGGAAACCGGCTTTTTTGGCGGCAGCAATTGTAAATAAGTTTACATGGCCGTGAGGCGGCCGATAGTATATAGGCTGCCAGCCCTGGCGGCGGCACAGCCGGAGGGCCCGGTCAAACCGGTCCTTCACTTCCCGGGGGCTCATCAGCCACATGGATTTATGATCCAGGCCGTGAAGTCCTAGCTGGTGCCCCTCGGCCAGTATGCGGTCTGCCAGCTCAGGCCGGTCTAACGCTTTATCCAGCAGGATAAAAAACACGGCTTTAACCTGTTCTTCTTGCAGCAGATCCAAAAGCTCGGCCGTATATTGCTGGTCCGGCCCGTCATCGAAAGTCAAAAGCAAGGGGCCTGCCGCAGCTTGTCCAATAGGCAGGCTGTGATTTTGCAGCCTTTTGTACCAAAGGGTAGGCAGCAGACAATAGACAATCCAGCAGGCCAAGGGCAGCATAAGGAGAAGCAAAGAAGCCTTCAGCATGCAAAAGCCTCCTGCATCCTGCTTTCTTCATAACCGGAGCCGGCCTCCAGGCTGGCCAGCAATTGGAGAAAATCGCCGGTTTGCATACCGGCTTTTAACTGCTTCATATTTTTTTGCATTTCGGCTAAAGCTGGCCGGTCTTTTAGTAAGGTTATTAATTCTTCGGCAGCCTTGGCGGGATTTTTGTCAAGCAAGATACCCAGGCCCTTGTCCCGGATAAAAGCGCCGTTGGCCATTTCCTGTTTCAGCAAAGGGGTAAAGGAAGCCAGGGGCAGCCCGGCATAGACAGCTTCAAATAAGGTGATGCCTCCCGGCTTCGAGAGCAGGAGATGGGCTTTGCTCATATAACGGTATACTTCATCGGTATAGCCCAGGACGGTGATGTTTTCATACCTGCCCGCCAGCTTCCTGTATAAACGCCGGTTTTTGCCTGTGATAACCGTAGTGTGAAGGCCGGGCTCCCCGTTTAGCCGGACATAAAAATCCCGGCTTTCCGGCAGGAGGCCTAAACCGCCCCCCATGACCAGCAGCTCTCTCTTTTGAGAGCCGGCGGTTTGGGACCCGGGGTTTTTTCCGGCAGTTTCAAGGGAGGCGCAGTCTTGAGCTGTCAGCTTCTTGAATTCCGCCCTTACGGGGATACCGCTGACTGCGATCTTGCGGGCAGGCACCCCTTGGCCGATCAGCTCCAAACGGGTAGTCTTATCGGCTACAAAATAGTAATCGGTATAATCGTTGACCCAGACGTTGTGACTGGTTATATCCGTAATATAAGTGATCAGGGGAACGGCGCTTTTTGATTCGGCTTTATAGCAGGAAGTCAGCATTGAGCACAAAGAATAAGTGGAAATAATCATATCCGGCTGAAATTCTTCGATAATATCAGATAAGGCCTTTAGTAAAATCCGGCGCAGCCGGCCCAGGTCAGTACTGTCGCCGTGACGGCGGCAAGCTGTGGTTTTCTTGTAAGCCAGGTTATAGATGGCCCAGCCTTTACCGGCCAGCAAAGAATAGGCTTCATAAATAGCCGGGCAGGTCCGGGGAAAGGCTTTTTCATAAATATCGCAAATCATCACATGGCTGCTAGGGTTTTGGGATGAAATATCCTGGGCAAGACTAGCCGCTGCAGAATAGTGACCCATACCGAAGCGGCAGGTCAGAATCAATAACCTTGGCACGGCCGCCGAAGGCTGCGGCCCTATATCAGTGAACATAAAAAAATTCCTCCTTGCTTGGGTTAGTTTAATCATAGCAAGGAGAAATTAAGATTTTGAGGTAAGGTATATTAAAAATTCCGGATAAAAACTTAAGATTTGCTTAAAGAATAAGACTGGCGGCCCAATCAGGGGTGCATCAAATGCTCCAGCAGGATTTTCAGGCCGATCAGGATCAGAATAACACCGCCGGCAAACTCTGCTTTGGCTTTAAACTTGCAGCCGAAAATATTGCCCACCTTAACGCCAAAAGCTGACAGGCTGAAGGTGATAACGCCGATGAAAATCACTGCAGGCAGGATATTGACTTCCAGGAGAGAAAAAGTGAGGCCAACTACCAAAGCATCGATGCTGGTGGCTATGGCCAAAGGCAGCATAGCGCCAAAGGATAGGTTGCAGGACTCCCCTTCCTGGTGAGGCTCCAGGCTTTCCTTAATCATCTTGCTGCCGATGAGACCCAGCAAAACAAAGGCGATCCAGTGATCAAAAGCCACAATCTTATCGGAAAATTGAGAACCAAGGAAATAGCCGATCAAAGGCATTAAGCCCTGAAATATACCGAAATAAGCGCCGACTAAAACAGCATTCTTGACATCGGCTTTCTTCATAGATAAGCCCTTGCAGATGGATACGGCAAAGGCGTCCATCGATAAAGCTACGGCTACTAAAAATAATTCCCAAAGTTTCATTGTGTTGCCCCCCATATTATTATTCTCTTAATTAAGATATTTGGCGGATGAAAATCCCCGGTTTCATCTGCCAATTGCCCGCTAGCAAATTTATATGCAAAATAATTAGACTCATGTACAGTGAAGCACTGTACATGAGTCTTGTTTTTTACTGTAAGCCAGACCAGGTCTTGATCTTAATCAAAATCCCGGTCAGCGTGTTGACTTACAACGCCGGCGGCGCAAACTACTCCCTCATGGACTGGAGCCATTATAGCATAGCCATGGAGCGAATGCAATTTTCTTTGTTGACAAATGCTAAGATAAATGTCATAGTTTATATACACCACCCCCGAGGGGTGATAAAAGGTGAGGTGAATTTTATGGAACAAAAATTTGCAGTCAGCGGCATGACTTGTTCAGCCTGTTCAGCCCATGTGGAAAAAGCCGTAAAAAAGCTGGCCGGCGTTAAAGATGCCCGGGTTAATCTGCTGGCTAATTCTATGATAGTGGACTATGAGCCTGAGACTGTAGATCAGGAAGGGATTATTTCTGCCATAGAAAAGGCAGGCTACGGCGCCGAGGCCGTTAAAAGCCGCAGCGCCGAGACCAAGGCTGCGGCAGTGGGGCCGAAAGCTGCTCAAGCTTTGACGGCAGAAGGCGATAGCCTTGATTTGGCCGCTGCCCGGCGGGAAAGACTGCAGGCCTTGGCTGCCGAAGGAGGCAGGAGCAAAGAAAAACCGAAAGCGGAGCATCAGGCCAAAGACAGGATGTCCGGCGAGATGAGGGAGATGCGGCGGCGGCTGGCGGTTTCTTTTATTTTTCTGATCCCGTTGTTTTATATTGCTATGGGTCATATGATGGGGCTGCCTTTGCCCGGCTTTCTCCATGGCCATCATAATGCCGCCACTTTTGCTTTAGTTCAATTGCTGCTTTGTATACCGATTATCAGGGTCAATGAGAAATATTTTCGGGTGGGCTTTACCACTTTATTCCGGGGGGCGCCCAATATGGACTCCCTCATCGCTGTAGGTTCCACCGCCGCCATCGTTTATGGTATTTTTGCCCTGTTTCAGATCGGTTACGGTTTAGGCCACGGTGATGCCCCCCGGGTGGAGCAGTATATGATGGATTTGTATTTTGAGTCGGCGGCTATGATCCTGACTTTGATTACTTTAGGCAAATATTTGGAGACGAAATCCAAAGGCCGCACCGGTGAGGCCATCGCCCGGCTTTTAGACCTGGCGCCGGAGACGGCGGTGGTGGTTTTTGAAGGCCGGGAGTATGAGATACCAGTGGAGAGCGTGGAACCCGGCGATATTTTGGCTTTGCGGCCCGGCGGCAAAGTACCGGTGGACGGTATCGTCGTTGAGGGCTTTAGCTCTTTGGACCAATCGGCTTTGACCGGTGAAAGCATACCCGTACCCAAGGGACCGGGAGACCAGATCAGTGCCGCTACCATCAATAAAGCCGGTTTTCTGCTTTTTGAGGCTCAACGGGTAGGGGACGACACTACTTTGGCTCAAATTATTCGCCTGGTAGAAGAAGCGGGCGCTTCCAAGGCCCCCATTGCCCGGCTGGCAGATAAAATTTCCGGTATCTTTGTACCCATTGTCATGGCTATTTCTGTCATTACCGGAGCGGTATGGCTGATTTCCGGAGCTACCTTGGAGTTTGCTTTATCCAACGCCGTAGCCGTATTGGTTATTTCCTGCCCCTGCGCTTTAGGGCTGGCCACACCGGTAGCCATCATGGTTGGCACCGGCCGGGGAGCGGAGCAGGGTATTTTGATCAAATCTGCCGAAGCTCTGGAGCGGGCCAGCTCCATTGATACCGTTGTACTGGACAAAACCGGCACCATTACGGAGGGCAAGCCGAAAGTCACCGATATTGTTGCTTTTGGGGCGACCGCCGAAAAGGAACTGTTGACATTAGGCGCTTCCTTAGAAAAGCCCTCGGAACATCCCTTGGCCGAGGCCATTGTTGAAGCCGGCCGGGCAGAGGAACTGCCGGTTTTGCCGGTGGAGGATTTCCAGGCCGTCTTTGGCCAGGGTATCGAAGGTACAATCGATGGCAAGCGTTATTGGGCCGGTAATCAACGGATGATGGAAGCTAAAGGCATTGACCTAACCGCCGGCGACGGTGCCAAAGGCCTTGCGGAGGCCAGCCGGCTGGCTCAGGGAGGTAAAACGCCTCTGTTCTTCGCCGGTGAAGCAGGGCTTATGGGTCTGATTGCAGTGGCTGACGTAGTGAAGGCCACCAGCGCCCGGGCTATCCAGTCGATGAAAGCCATGGGCATTGACCTGGTATTGCTGACCGGTGATAATAAGCAAACGGCGGAAGCCGTCCGGCAGCAGCTGGGCATCGACCGGGTGGTGGCTGAGGTATTGCCTCAGGATAAGGAAAAAGAGATTCGCCTCCTTCAGGAAAAGGGACGGAAGGTAGCCATGGTAGGCGACGGCATCAACGACGCTCCTGCTTTGGCCCGGGCCGATGTGGGCATTGCCATTGGCGCCGGTACCGATGTGGCTATTGAATCGGCGGATATCGTACTGATGAAGAGCGACCTTTTGGATGGCGTTACGGCAATACAGCTTGCCAAAGCTTCCCTGCGCAATATCCGGCAAAACCTCTTTTGGGCTTTCTTTTACAATACCATCGGCATCCCTTTGGCTGCCGGCCTGTTTTACGGCTGGCTGGGCTGGAAGCTCAGTCCCATGTTTGCGGCGGCGGCCATGAGCTTCAGTTCCGTCAGCGTAGTGACCAATGCTTTGCGGCTGCGGTTTTTCAAACCGAAGTTCAGCGGCCAGGGCGGCGCTGTGATCCGGCAGAGCCAAGAGACGGAGCCGGCAGGCATTAAGGAGAGCGAGCCCGTTAATATAGCCAAAGACAACGAAGTAAAAGGAGGAAGTAACATGATGAAACAAATGGAGATCGAAGGAATGAGCTGCAGCCATTGCTCCGGCCGGGTTGAGAAGGCGCTGAACGGCATCGCCGGCGTGAAAGCTACGGTGGATCTGGAGAAGAAAACAGCCACGGTGGAAATGGAGAGCCCCGTCGATGACCAGGTGCTGAAAGCTGCCGTAGAAGATGCAGGTTATGAAGTGGTTGCTATTCGGTAAAGGGAAAAACAAGAGGGAGTTAATGATGAGGGCAAAACGTGAAATGATTGACCGGCTGTTAAAAACGGCCCGGGGCCAGTTGGATGGCTTGCTTAAGATGGTGGAGGAAGACCGCTATTGCATTGATATCTCCAATCAGCTAATGGCTACGGAGTCCATACTGCGCAAGGCTAACCGGGAGGTTTTGAAAGCCCATGTGGAGCACTGTCTGAAAGAGGCTTTTGCTTCAGGGGATCCATTAATCGAGCAGGCCAAGATGGCCGAGGTTAATGAAATATTGGATAAGCTGGCCAAGTGAGCCGGCGAAGTTGGCTGAGAACAAAGGCCGGGCGAAGCAATTGACAAGCCCGGCCTTTAGGCTTAAACTAAAGGCAGCAGCCAGGCGGATGAGTTTCGGCCGGCCGGTTTGCTTATGTTATTTAGCTATGTTTAGGGGGGATCGATGTTGACCAGGCAGGCAGCGGAAAGGTCCTATTTGCCTCATGATCACGGCCAGGATGCGGAAAAGATCCTGGCGTCCATGCCGGGGGCCGGAGCCTTCCAGCGGGTGGCGGAGACTTTTCAGTTAATCAGCGACAGTACCAGGCTGAGGATTCTGTGGATTTTATGCCATAGCGAGCAATGCGTATGCAACATAGCCGCCGCCATCAATATGAGCGCCCCGGCGGTATCCCATCATTTAAAGATGCTGAAGCATTCCGGTTTGATCGGCAACCGCCGCATCGGCAAAGAGATTCATTATACCTTAGCTGATACGGCGGAAGCTGAGTTAGTCCATAAGATTATTGATGATATTTTTATGATCAAGTGCCCCACGCCCGCAGGCCGCAAGCACTGCGGCGACGAGTAATAAGGCTTCGGCGGGCGGTGCATATTCGGACTCCCTTAGGAATAGATATTTAGCGCAGGCCAAGGCATGTGCAGGATTCCGGATGAGGGAGGACGATAGATATGGAGGCTTTATTGGAAAGCTGCCTTACGGCGGCAGCGGCGGAGCAGTTATATGAGCGGTTTGGACTGACCTTTGAGGTAGGAGAGGGCAAGATATACGGTTTGTTTATTGAATATAGGGTGGGTAGTATGAGAAAGTAAAGAGGGCCTGGCCATTAAAGGACCGGCTTCAAATGAAAGTCGCAAATGCTCTGGATAGGGACTGTCTCAAATGGCAGTCCTTTTTCTATTGTGGATTTAAATTTCAATTAAGTATTTGTTTAATCGATGTTGACAAATGCGGCAGCTCAGCATATAATGAGGATAATTAAACGAACGTTTAATCAAATGAAGGTTTAATTAAATATTGATTTATCTAAATCTAAAATAGAGGAGGCTTACTCATGAAAAAGGTTTACAAAATGGAAGACTTGAGCTGCGCCCATTGCGCCGCCAAAATGGAAGATGCTATTAGCAAGCTGGAGGGTGTGGAAAGCGCCAGCGTGAATTTCGTAACCCAGAAGCTGACGATTAATGCCGCTGAAAATCTCATTGATTCCATTCTGGAGCAGGCCAGAAAAATTGTCAGCAAGATAGAGCCGGATTGCGTAATCCTTTCGTAAATCATTAGCATAAAAGTAAGTTCCCTAAAGGATATATAGATTCTGCAAGAAATGTACGGGATGCTGCATTGAGGCAGAATCTTTTTTATAGAGGTGGAGAAATGACGAAGAAACAAAAGAAACAGCTATATAAAATCCTGGCCGCCGCGGCGCTGTATGTCCTTGGTATACTGCTGCCGGCAGACGAAAGGATTCTTATTGTCATCTATCTGGTCAGTTACTTGATTGCCGGCGGTGACGTACTGCTAAGGGCTGCCGGCAACATCAGGCGGGGACAGGTTTTTGATGAAAACTTCCTCATGACCATTGCCACCATTGGCGCTCTGATTTTGGGTGAATACCGGGAAGGTATTGCCGTTATGCTATTCTATCAGGTGGGAGAGCTTTTCCAGTCTGTGGCGGTGAGCAAGTCCAGAAAATCCATTGCCGACTTGATGGATATCCGGCCGGACCACGCCAATATTATGCGGGAAGACCAATGGATTGAAGTTGACCCGGAAGAGGTGCAGGTAGGAGAAATTATCCTGATTAAGCCCGGCGAACGGGTACCCTTGGACGGTGTGATTACAGAAGGCAATTCTACGCTAGATACCTCGGCCCTTACCGGGGAGTCAGTGCCCCGGGAAGTCCTGCCGGGCAATGAAATTTTCAGCGGCTGCATCAACTTAAACGGCAGGCTGATGATGCGGGTAAGCAAAGAGTTTGAGCAATCCACAGTGGCCAGAATTTTGGATCTGGTGGAGAATGCCAGCGGCAAAAAAGCCAATATGGAAAGCTTTATTACCCGTTTTGCCAGATACTACACGCCGGCGGTGGTTATCGTTGCCGCTTGCCTGGCCGTATTGCCTCCTTTGGTACTTCCGGGGGCCCAGTTCAGCGACTGGGTCTATCGGGCCCTGACCTTTTTGGTTATTTCTTGCCCCTGCGCTTTGGTTATCTCCATTCCGTTAAGCTTTTTCGGAGGATTGGGAGGCTCTTCCCGGCAGGGCGTACTGGTGAAGGGCGGCAACTACCTGGAAGCCTTGGCTGCCGCTGAAATTGTTGTCTTTGATAAAACCGGTACCTTGACGAAGGGAACCTTTGAGGTGGCGGAAATTGTACCGGCCGCCCTGCCGGAAGCTATGGCTATTTCCGCGGCTCAATTGCTGGAGCTGGCGGCTTTGGGAGAAAGCTATTCTACCCATCCGATTTCCCAGTCTTTGCGCCGGGCTTATGGCAAAGAGCCTGATTTGGCAAGACTCGGCCAGGTTCAGGAAATACCGGGCTACGGTATAGAGGCGGAAATTGACGGCGCCGCCGTTTATATCGGCAACGAAAAAATGATGGCGGAGAAAGCCGGCGTCCAATTGCCGGAAAGCCCTGCCGGCACTTTAGTACACGTAGCCAAACAGGGGGTTTATGCCGGCTATATTCTAATTGAGGATCAGATCAAAGAAGATGCGGCAGCGGCCATTGCCAGCCTGAAGGCTTGCGGCATCAAAAAAACGGTGATGCTTACCGGCGACAATGACGCCATCGGCAAGAAAGTGGCGGCTCAATTGGGCATCAGCCAGGTCTTTACCCAGCTTTTGCCGGCGGACAAAGTAGATAAGCTGGAGCTTTTGCTGGCGGAAAAATCCCCCAAGGGCAAGCTGGTCTTTGTTGGGGACGGCATCAATGACGCTCCGGTACTGGCCCGGGCCGATGTGGGCGTGGCCATGGGGGCCTTGGGCAGTGATGCGGCTATTGAAGCCGCCGACGTGGTGATCATGAACGACGAGCCTTCCAAGCTGGCCACCGCCATTGCCGTTGCCCGCAAAACCATTGGCATTGCCAAACAAAATACGGTTTTCGCCTTGGGCGTCAAGGGCCTGGTTTTAATATTGGGGGCTATGGGCATGGCCAGCATGTGGGCGGCTGTATTTGCCGATGTGGGTGTGTCGGTCTTGGCAATTCTCAACGCTATTCGGGCGCTGAACATTGCAAAGGAAAAAGCGGTGGTTAAGCCTATAGAGGCTGATTCTCTGATTTGACAAATAGAAACTGGTATGATAAATTAACTTCTACAATTAAATCTGGACAGATGAAGCGCGCAGGAAAGTAACCATATCAGGTTTGCCGAAGGAGTAACACTCTCAGGTGTCCCTCAGGGGATGAAGACTGTGCGCGGATGTGACTCTGGAGAAGCTCGATTATGAGTGCCGAAGGTGCAACACGGAATGCAATTCCGTTAATCTCTCAGGCAAAAGGACAGAGGCGAAACCGTTCCGCCGGACTGCGTAGAATTACGCATCCGGTGGACGTTTCTGCTGTTTTTGTCGGATCGTGGCTTTCTCCACGATCTATTTTTTTGTCCAAAGGAGAGAGTAATTATGTTACAGCAGTTAGAAACAACTCTTTACCCCCTGGTGGCGGCCATCAATACCTACTTATCCAGCTATGTTTTGGTTTTTTTATTGGTTGCGGTAGGTCTGTGGTACACTATTTCTACTGGTTTTATCCAAATTCGCTGCTTCGGTGAGGGAATGAAAAAAGTATTTGGCAATCTCTCATTGCGCGGAGGCAAGCAGGCCAGCGGTATGAGCTCTTTTCAAGCATTGACCACCGCTATCGCCGCCCAGGTGGGTACCGGCAACATCGTGGGTGCTTCCGGAGCTATTTTAACCGGCGGACCCGGCGCTATTTTCTGGATGTGGATCATTGCTTTTCTGGGAATGGCAACCATCTACGCCGAGGCAACCTTGGCAATAAAGACCCGTATCACCGATCAAGACGGCACTATCCATGGCGGCCCGGTCTATTATATTACCACCGCCTTTCAGGGGACTTTCGGCAAATTTCTGGCCGGCTTCTTTGCCTTTGCCATTATTTTAGCCTTGGGTTTTATGGGCTGCATGGTGCAATCCAATTCCATCGGCTCCACCTTTGAAACCGCATTTGGCCTTCCAACCTGGATAATTGGCGTTATACTTGTTGTTATCTGCGGCATTATCTTTCTGGGCGGTGTACAGCGGCTGGCTGCTGTCACAGAAAAGCTTGTCCCCCTTATGGCGGCTGTGTTCTTACTGGGAGGCCTGGCTGTTCTGATCGTCCGTATACAGTATCTTCCGGCCTCCTTTGGCATGATCTTCCGGTATGCTTTTCAGCCTCAGGCTATCATCGGCGGCAGCTTTGGCTATGCGCTGAAAACTGCCATCAGCCAAGGGGCTAAGCGGGGGCTTTTTTCCAACGAGGCCGGTATGGGGTCCACCCCCCATGCCCATGCCCAGGCCAACGTACAAAATCCCCATGACCAGGGTGTTGTGGCGATGATTGGTGTGTTTATCGATACCTTTGTGGTGCTAACCCTAAACGCCTTGGTGGTCATCTCCACCCTGTACACCAGCGACGGCATCCTGGCCAGCGGCATAATTCCGGAAGGCGTCAATAAAGCCAATCTGGCTCAGACTGCCTTTGGAACCGTTATGGGTGAAGGGCCGGGTGCTGTATTTGTAGCTGTTTGTTTGTTCTTTTTTGCATTCTCCACTGTACTGAGCTGGAATTTGTTCGGCAAAATCAACGTGATCTACCTCTTTGGAAAAAAGGCGTCTGCCGTATACTCGGTGATTGCGTTAGTCTTTATTTTTGCCGGAACTCTTATGTCAAACGATCTGGTGTGGGAGCTGACCGACATGTTCAACAACCTGATGGTTCTCCCCAACGCTCTCGCTTTGTTTGCCCTAACCCGTATAGTTGTGCAGATTTCTAAAAGCAAGACAGATAAAAAGCCCCTTGACCGTAAAATGAAGCTGAACAACTAAAGGGATAAACTTATCGCAATTTTTGATTAATATTATTTTAAAATTGACAAAACTATCAGTAAAGAGTAGCATAGTAACAATAGGATACAATTTTTACCGCCTGAGGTTTTCTTTTGCAAAAGGAAATATGGATGAGGGGAAGGATCGCCGAGTCTATGGAAATATCTGAATGCTGCGAGAAATATGCACTCCGTAATAGCGTAGAGGAATTAATTCTTGCCAAAACAAAATCAATCATGTCCAGATTAAACATGTGTCAGTGCGAGAAATGTTTTTTAGACACTTGTGCTCTGGTGTTAAACAAATTGCCGCCAAAGTACGTGACCACGGACAAAGGCTGTTTAATGGCCAAAGTGCCGGCAATGGATGCCAGAAACGAGCTGGAACTGGCCATCCTGATCACCCAATGCGCTAAAATGGTGCGGGACAATCCTTGCCACTAAAATTTCATAGAAATATTACGGGACACAATCTGCCATGCTCTGACCGAGGCCGGTTGTGTTTTCTTGTTTAGAAAAGGGATAACAAAAAGGAGGCGGCCAATATGGCAAACCAAAGACAAAGGCGCTATATAATGGCGCTGGATCAGGGCACCACCAGCTCCCGGGGGATTTTATTCGACGGCCGGGGCAACGTGGCCGGCCTGGGCCAACAGGAGTTTAAGCAGAGCTATCCCCAGCCCGGCTGGGTGGAGCAGGATGCTATGGAGATTCTCTATAGCCAATATTTGGCCATGGGCACCGCCGCAAAAAAAGCGGCAGCCAAAGGCAGCGAGATTGCGGCCATAGGCATTACCAATCAGCGGGAGACGGTGGTGGCCTGGGATAATCAGACCGGCAAACCGGTTTATCCGGCTATTGTATGGCAATGCCGGCGGACGGCAGACCGCTGTGAAAAGCTGCGCCAGCAAGGAAAGGAAGACCTGATCAGCTTAAAAACCGGCTTGCTGGCCGATCCCTATTTTTCCGGAACGAAACTGGCCTGGATTTTGGACGAGGTGCCGGCGGCCAGGCAATTATTGGAGGCAGGCAGGCTGCGCTGCGGAACCATAGATACTTGGCTGATCTGGAATTTGACCGGCGGCGCTGTTTATGCTACCGATTATTCCAATGCCTCCCGGACTATGCTGTTCAATATTGACGAACTGAAATGGGATGAAGAGCTCTGCGGCCTTTTAGGCATTCCCCTCTCGGTCTTGCCGGAGGTTCGCCCTTCGGCCGGGGATTTTGGGGCAGTGGCATCCGGTATCCGGGGGATTGAAGACATGGCCGGTATACCCATATGCAGCGCCATCGGTGACCAGCAAGGAGCTTTGTTCGGCCAAGGCTGTTTTCAGGCCGGACAGGTAAAAAATACTTATGGCACCGGCTGCTTTCTGTTGATGAATACAGGCAAGTCCCGCATCCGTTCCGCCAACCGGCTGCTTTCCACCATTGCCTGGGGGCTGGAAGGAGAAGTGGAGTACGCTCTGGAAGGCAGCGTATTCAATGCCGGTTCCGCTATCAAATGGCTGCGGGATGAGCTGCGGATCATTAACACTGCCGCCGAATGCGATCAATTGGCGGCAGAATGCCCGGATAACGAGGGCGTCTATTTTGTGCCGGCTTTTACCGGCTTGGGAGCCCCCTATTGGGATACGGCGGCCAGGGGCGTTCTTTGCGGCCTGACCAGAGGCAGCGGCCGCCGGCAGATTGCCAGAGCTGTTCTTGAGTCTATTGCTTACCAGGTAAAGGATCTGCTGGATGCCATGACGGCTGACTCCGGCATTGCCCAGACCAGCCTCAACGTGGACGGCGGCGCTGCCGTCAGCAATGTATTGATGCAATTCCAGGCCGATTTGCTGAATATTCCCGTAGACCGGCCTGAAACCGTGGAGACCACTGCCTTGGGAGCTGCAGCTTTAGCGGGGCTGGCCTGCGGTTTTTGGCAGACAAAAGAAGACGTCCGCCGTTTAAGGCGGACGGATCGGATTTTTACTCCTGGGATGACTGGCCAAGAGCGGCAAAGATTGCATGAACAATGGCAAAAAGCCGTTAAAAAAGCAATCGGCGGTTAAGCGTTGGCCGCCGGCCATTCATCGGCTAACGAATAACGCCCAAAGCTGCGGCCAGCCGTATCATGGCATCGGAGAGAATTTCCCGGGGGCAGGCTAAGTTTAGCCGTTGGAAGCCCTCGCCCTCCGGGCCGAATTTACTGCCTTCATAAAGCCAGAGCTTGCCCCTTTCCACCAGCCGGCGGTTTATTTCCGCAGGGGTAAAGCCGCTGCCCCAGCAGTCAAGCCACAGCAAATACGTGCCTTGGCGGCGCACCACATGGATGCCGTGAAGGTACTGTTTGATGAAAGTTTGGACGAAGGCGTCGTTGTCGTTGATATACTTCAGCAGGCTATCCAGCCAGGGACGGCCTTTTTCGTAAGCGGCCCGGCAGGCAGTAATCCCCATAACATTAGGCTCATCATAGCCGGTGGCCGCTTTTTGTTCCAGCCAGGCTTTGCGCATTTCCTCATTGGCAATGAAAACATGGGAAAATTGCAGTCCGGCCAGATTGAAGGTTTTGCTGGGCGCCGCCAATGTAACCGTGATTTGCTCCAATTTGGGATCAAGGCCGGCAAAAACCTGGTGTTTAAATCCTGGGGAAACAAAATCGCAATGAACCTCATCGGCTGCCACCACTACGCCATTGCGGCGGCAGATTTGGCCAAGCCTTTGCAGCTCCAGGGGCGTCCAGACCCGGCCCACGGGATTATGGGGGTTGCAAAGGATAAACATTTTTACCTTGTGGGCTTTAATTGTTTCTTCAAAGGCTTCAAAATTGATGGTGTATTCTTTATTGATGTAAGTCAAAGGGCTGCTTACCAGCTTGCGGTCATTGAGAAGGATAGCGCTGAAAAATGGATAATAGACCGGTGTTTGAACCAAAATGCTGTCGCCGGGCCTGGTAAAAGCTCTGATGGCGGTGGAAAGAGAGAAGACAATGCCCGGAGATTCCAGGATCCATTCCTTTTTTACCTTATAGTTATGGTAGGTTTTCCACCAATCTTGAACGGCTTGATAATAGCCTTCCTGAGGTTCGGTATAGCCGAAAATACCATGATTAACCCTGGACCGCAGGGCTTCCAATATGGCGGGAGCTGCCGGAAAATCCATATCGGCCACCCAGAAAGGCAAGACCTCTGCCGGATAACCCCGCCTAACCGCAGAATCGTATTTTAGGGCGCCGGTGCCCCGCCGGTTGATTATTCTGTCAAAATTAAACGTTGATATTTCCTGCTGATGAAGAGAACCGGTTACATCAAGGTTGTGTCCTGGTGGTTTTGGCATAGAATATCTTCCTTTCCGGATTAGTGGATTCAGAGGCAGCGCCTGCAGGCTTGCAAATGCAAATTAACCGATGGACTCCCGGGCGGCCAGCAGCTGCTCCATATCTTTGGGCAAAGGGGAAGCAAGCCGGATCTGCTGCTGCTTTACGGGATCGTAGAAGCTGACTTCACCGCAGTGCAGGGCCTGCCTCCGGATCTGTGTTTCACCGCCGCCGTATAAACCGTCGCCGGCCAAAGGAAAACCCAAATGAGCAAAATGGGCCCGAATCTGATGAGTGCGGCCGGTTTCTAAAGCGGCAGAAATTAAAGTGTAAGCTTCAGAGCGGCTTAGTACCTGAAAATGGGTAACGGCTCTTTGGCCGCCGGCTTCCACTTGCCGCTTAATGGTATCGCCGGGCAAACGCAGCAAAGGTAAATCTACGGTGCCTTTATCCTGAGGCAGGGAGCCCTCTAAGATAGCGTAATATACCTTTTGAATATTTTGATTGGCAATAGCGGCGCAAAAAGGGTTTTTTGCCACAAGGCAAATCCCGGTAGTGTCCTTATCCAATCTGCCGATAGGCCGGAAAGACTGGCCGGGGTAGAGGGCGGCAAAGTAATTGCCCAGGGAGCGGCGGTAATGCCGGGCGCTGGGATGAATGGGCAAGCCGGGAGGTTTATCGAAAGCGATGAAAGAATTGTCTTCATGTAATATAGGTACGCCCAGATCGGCAGCGGGCAGCAAATGCTTGTCCGGCGGCGCCTGGGGCCAATGGATGGCGATTTCATCGCCGATGGCTACGGCATCGATCATGCGGTGAAAACAGCCGTTTACCGTTACGCAGTTTTGCAGCCGCAGCCCTTTGATCAGCTTGTCGGAGAAACCCTGCCCCGCAAGGTGTTCTTCCAGGCTGGCGGAGGCCCTGCTGCAGACCTCTGGTCCGGGAGTGCCTGTCACCTTAAATATTAATTTATCGTCGCTGATTTGGCGTATTTGCAGGCTGCCGCTTTGAGGCTTGCCGGCAGCGCCTTGATTTAGCATAGTCAGGCTCATTGGCGGTTAAAGCTTTGCCAGGCGGGTAAGCCGCCGGCAGGAGCCGCCGCCTTAACGGCTTTAATAATAGCCCGTTCAACGGCCAGGGCCGCCATTTCCCCGGCCACATCCAAAGGAACAGCCATGGGGCCTGTGGCTAAAGCAAAAAGCATATCGCCGTCCATGGTAGTGTGTACGGGCCGGATGGCTCTGGCCATACCGTTGTGACCCATGGCCGCAATTTTATTGCACTGGGGTTTAGTGAAAGTGCCGTTGCAGGCAATAATGCCGATGGTGGTGTTGCCCCCAAAGGCAGGAGCTTTTGGTTCTTGGCCGGCGGCGCCGGCCCCCATTTCCAACAGGCAGCGGCTGCTGTCGGCAAAGAGCGGCGCTGCTCCATCCCCCTCCAGCATGCCGGCAATAATCCGGCCCTCCTCGTAGACGTCGCCTAAAGCATTGACGGCAACGATAGCTCCCAGGGTAAAGCCGCCCGCCAGCCGCAGTGATGCGGAGCCAATGCCGCTTTTCATCGCTCCTCTGCCTTGACGCAGCTTGCCGATGGTGGCGCCGCAGCCGGCGCCGTAGTTGCCCTGGGCCAATTCGCTGCCGTCAGAGACAGCCTTTTCGCAAGCTTCCCTGGCCATAGCCTGATCGGGACGAATACGGCTGTCTCCTATGCCTAAATCGAACAAAATAGCTTGGGGCACTAAGGGTACCCTGGCTACCCCCGTGTCAAAGCCGAAGCCTTTTTCCTCCAGCCAGGCCATAACGCCGCCGGCGGCGTCCAGGCCATAGGCGGAACCGCCGGATAAAACCACGGCATGGACCTGATCCGTGGTGGTGCCGGGATCAAAAAGATTAAGCTCCCGGGTGCCGCTGCCGCCGCCCCGCAGGTCGGCGCCGGCTGTTGCCCCTTGAGGAACCAGCAATACGGTGATGCCGGTAAGGGCTGACTTATTTTGAGCTTGGCCCACCAGCAGGCCGGGTACGTCAAGAATGGTGTCCGTCGTAGGCATAAAAACTCCTCCTAAAGGAAGACTGTAGGGATTTAGAAAAATTCATGATAAGTATACCATAAAAAATAGATTTTTGATCAATACTTATGATATAATAATAACATCTAACTAAAATTTGGATATGTATAGGGAGGAATAGTTCTTGGAAGACCCGTTGATATGGCGGCTATTAACTTTACTGGTTTTAATTCTTGTCAATGCCTTTTTTACCATGAGTGAGATTGCGGTTATTTCGGTTAACGACAATAAGATCAAGCGCATGGCGGAAGAAGGCAATCCAAAGGCCAAAAAGCTTTTGGTCCTTTTAGAAAAACCCAGTCAGTTTTTATCGACTATCCAGATCGGCGTTACTTTAGCGGGATTCCTGGCCAGCGCCTTTGCTGCCAGCAGTTTTTCCGCACCCCTGGCCAGATTTATCGTTGAGCACACTCCGTTTACCGATCCGGCGGCGGTAGATGATTTCTGCGTTGTGTTGATTACCATTGTTTTGTCTTATGTGACTTTGGTGTTCGGTGAACTGGTACCAAAGCAGATCGGCTTGCAAAAGGCGGAGCCTATAGCCTTTTCTTTGGCAGGCGTCATCCTGTTCATTGGCAAAATATTAAAACCGGTTGTTATTCTGCTGACGGCCTCCACCAATGGCATACTTCGTCTTTTCGGCATCAACCCTTCCGGGGAAATGAGCGACGTGACGGAAGAGGAGATTCGCATGATGGTGGATATTGGTGAAGAAAAAGGCTCCATTGCCGCCGACGAAAAAGAGCTGATCACCAATGTTTTTGAGTTCAACAATAAAGAAGCTGCCGATGTGATGACCCACCGCACCGATCTTTGCATGCTCTGGATTGATGAGGAGCCGGAGGTGATCCGTCAAGAGATTTTGGAAAACGGTTATACCAGATTTCCCGTATACGATGAGGATGCCGACGACATTGTGGGTATTCTGCATTTGCGGGATTATCTTGCCAATATGCTGGCCACCGAGCCTAAGTCGTTAAAAGAGTTGCTGCGGCCGGCCTACTTCATTCCGGAGCAAGTGCCCACAGATGTGCTGTTCCGGGATATGCAGCGGGAAAAAATTCATCTGGCCGTGGTAATGGACGAATACGGCGGTACCCGCGGCATTGTCACCATGGAAGACCTGCTGGAAGAGATCGTCGGCAACATTTATGACGAGTACGACGAAGCGCCCGAGGTCACTCAGCAGGTGGACGAAAAAACCTGGCGGGTGCCGGGATCGGCAGATCTGGAGCAGTTGGAGAAGCTGTTCAATATCAAGTTGCCCCAGGATGCTTTCGATACTTTAGGCGGTCTGGTGTTCAGCCGCCTGCGGACAATTCCCGAGGATGGCACTACGCCTGTGATTGAAGCCTACGGCTTGCGGGTCCATGTGGAGGAGATTCTGGACCACCGGGTGGAGAAAGCTTTAGTCAGTAAATTAGAAGAAGAGGCGGAAGACGCCGAGGGTGAGGAAGAAGACTGAGCCCCGGCCGGTCTGGCCTTTGATTAAGCCTTCATTGTGCCGGTTAAGCCCTTTACAGCGACCAGGGGACAGCTTATTATAGGTTCTTTAGCAATGGGATTATTTCCCCATTGCTTTTTCCTTATTTCGGCCTTTTCCTCTTCACAAAAGGGACACAAAACTGTTATATAATATAATAAACCTAATGGGAAAGGCTATCAAGAAGAATGCTGCATCAGCAAAGAAGCAGGTGATATAGATGAAGGATTTAAAAATTTTGATTGTGGATGACGAAAGCCGGATGCGCAAGCTGATCCACGATTATCTGGGAGCTGCCGGCGTCCAGATTTTAGAGGCTGCCGACGGGCAGGCCGGACTGGACATTTTTTTGGGCGTTAAAGGCATCGATCTGGTGATTTTGGATGTGATGATGCCGAAGCTGGATGGTTGGCAAGTATGCCAGGAGATACGCAAGGTATCCAACGTGCCGGTGATTATGCTGACGGCCCGGGGTGAAGAACGGGACGAATTGAAGGGCTTTGACCTGGGTGTGGATGAGTATATTTCCAAGCCTTTCAGTCCCAGGATATTGGCTGCCCGGGTGGAGGCTTTGATTCGCCGCAGCCAGGGCCAGAAAAACCTGCAAGCCATCATCATGGGGCAGTTGTCCGTGGACCGGGAGGGCAGAAAAGTGGTGGCCTGCGGCCAGCCTGTGGAGTTGAGTTATAAAGAATACGAGCTCCTCAATTATCTTATTGATCACCGGGGCGTGGCCCTGACCCGGGAAAAGATCCTCAACCAGGTCTGGGATTACGATTATTATGGCGATACCCGGACCATTGACACCCATATTAAGAAGCTGCGGCAGAAGCTGGGTCCCTGCGGCGATTATATTGAAACTGTACGGAATATCGGCTATAAATTTGAGGTTCCTCAATGAAAAATAATATGCGCAGGAAGCTGCTGACCTTCATGGCCGGTTTGGTGGCCTTGGTGGTGATTTTTGGCTGGCTGATCAACAGCCTTTTTTTGGAGCGCTTTTATTTATATAGTAAAGGCAATTCCCTTTTGCGCTCCATGACCACCATTAACCATTTATATAATGCCGGCAGCCCCGACATCGAACTGGAATTGGCCAAAATGCAGATCAACCAGGGCATACAGGTTATTATTTTCAACAGTAACCTGGAGGCGGTATATATGGCCTGGCAGGATTCCATCAATTTGGGTTTTGGCCGCCGGGGTATTTTGGGGGGGCCGGATCTGCCGGGTTTCATCAGCAAAAAAGGCAATCTGCCTTTTGAAATCAGCCGCAATTACGACGAACGGCTGAAAACCGAGTATCTGGACCTGGTGGGCTCTTTGGACAACGGCCTGTACCTGCTGCTGCGGACGCCGGTACAGACCATTACCGACAGTGTAGGCATCGCCAACCGGTTTTTGCTGATTACCGGCATATTCAGCATCTTGGCTTCGGCTTTTATCAGCGCCCGGCTGTCCAACCAAATTGCCAAACCCATCAAGGCTGTGGAGGGTATAGCCAAATCCATGTCTCATCTGGATTTTACCCGCAAAATCACGGTAAACACTCAGGACGAGATCGGTTCCCTGGCAGCCAGCATCAATGCCCTATCGGAGCATTTGCAGGAAACCATCCAGGAACTTCAGGAGAAAAACCGGCAGTTGGAGGAGGATATTCAATTTATCTCCAGGCTGGACGAAAAACGTAAAGAATTTCTCTCCAGTATCTCCCACGAGTTGAAGACGCCCATCGCTCTGATTCAGGGGTATGCCGAGGCCTTGGAGGAGAAAGTGGTGACCAGTGATGAAGACAGGGATTACTATTACCATGTTATTTCCGATGAAGCGGACAGGATGAATGCCCTGGTGAAAAAGCTTATGAATTTAAACAACCTGGAAGCCGGCCAGGACGAACTTTATTTGGAGAACTTCGATATTGTTTCCCTGGTTCAATCGGTGATGCGGCGGAGCAAGTCTTTGCCGGGGGCGGAGGAGCTGGATTTCCGGCTGCTGGCGCCGGCAGAGGCCTGGGTGAGGGCCGATGAGTTTTTGATTGAAGAAGTGGTGCTGAATTATATGACCAATGCCATTCATTACGCCGATGGCAGAAAGCTGGTGCAGGTTACCGTAAAACAGTTGCCGGCAGCGTCGGAGCAGGGTGAAGCAGCCGCAGAAGCGGCGGCAGGATCAGCCGCAGAAGCTGGCGCTGGCGCAAATGCCGGAGCTGCAACCGGCACCGAAGCTGCGCCGGGCCATAACGCGGGGCTGGGTTATAACGCTGCGCCTGACTCTAAAGCCCTGTCGGCCTCTAAAGCCGCATACACAAAGGGAGCCTATGATGAAGATGTTATGGAAGGTGTGATTCTGGCCGCAGAAGGTGAAGAGAAGCAGGAAGAGGCCGCCGCAGTGGCGGCAGATGCTTCAGCGGTGGAAGTCGGGGCCAATAATGAAAATCTAAGCCGCCGGGTCAGAGTGGAGGTTTTCAATAGCGGCAGTTTCCTCAGCGAAGAAGAACGGGAGCGGGTTTGGGAAAGCTTTTATAAAGCCGATAAATCCCGGAGCCGGGAATACGGCGGCAGCGGTTTAGGCCTTACCGTGGTGAAGGCGGCAATGGAGCGCCATCAGAGCCCCTTTGGCGTGGACAATGTGGAGGACGGCGTTTCTTTCTGGTTTGAGCTGCCCCAAGCCCAGGAATAAGGGCGGGGAGGCAAGGAGGCGGATTCCCAGGCGGCAGTTGGAGTGGGAGTGGAGCAATCAACCGCTTAGACCCGCAAGTTTCCGTGTAGTATTCTTATGGGAGTGGTCTGGATACTCAAAATTGCAGCTTTGTTGGAAGCTGCTGAAAAAGTCGCAGGGTTATGTCCGTATAGTGGCTAAAATCGGATTCACTGTTGCCAACTGCACAAAAATCGAAGTTGTGTGACGGATTATAGGGCAGTTTTTCGTAATCTGAGCCAATTTAGAGGTCATAGTACAACACAACCTCGATTTTTGTGCAGTTGACCCTGCTTTTAGCCTAAATTTGATGCCTGCAGCGACACAACTTCGATTTTTGTGCACCTCGCCTGATTTGCCGGCGACTTTTCAGTGCCCTCGGTTTGTTGCTGTTCGCTTAAGCTAACTGCTCAAAATTGCAGCTTTGTCGGTCACTGGCTGGTCAAAATGAGCAAAATTTCAAGTTTGTAGTGTGTCGTTTCTCCAAAATAGTGGGAAAATCCTGAGCAATACACTAAATATAGATAAATACAGCAAAAAAGTGAGGTTAAGACACGGCTAAACTTGCAATTTTGCACAGTAAGCTTCTGCAAACGCTAACAAACTTGAAATTTTGCTCAAAATGCCTGGGTGGTATTTGGCCGGCGCCGCTGCTGCTAAGTGGCAAGTTGCATTCATGCCCTTACCTTTATGCTGGAAGCGTTCAAGAGAAGACCTTGACAAAATTTAGCTGAAGTTATATAACTATATTAGCACTCAGCTCCTGGGAGTGCTAATAATTCTTTTTCGGAGGATGGATAGACGATGAAGAAAAAACCTTTTAAGACAGAATCTAAACGTATTCTGGATTTAATGATTAACTCCATTTATACCCACAAGGAAATTTTTCTGCGGGAATTGATTTCCAATGCCAGCGACGCCATGGACAAGCTGTATTTTAAAAGCCTGACCGAGGGCGGTCTGGATATCAACCGAAGGGATTTTGAAATATTTATTGAAGCCAATAAAGATATCCGGACCTTGACCATTAAGGATAACGGTATCGGCATGACCAAGGATGAGCTGGAAAATAACCTGGGCACTATCGCCAAAAGCGGTACCATGGATTTTCGGCAGGAAAATCAGGATAGCTTGAGAAAACCCAAGACTGACAGCCAGGAAGAGGATGAGGTAACGGAGGAAACTGCTGGGGCTGCGGAGAACGCGGAGGCTGCTGAAAAGGCTGCCGGCGCATCTGGTGAGGCTGAAAAGTCTGCCGGCTCAGACAATGCCCAAGAGCAGCCGGACATTGAAGTCATCGGCCAGTTCGGCGTAGGCTTTTATTCCGCTTTTATGGTCAGCAAGCGCATCACCGTCATCAGCAAAGCCTATGGCAGCAGCGAGGCCTGGCGCTGGCAGTCGGAAGGCGCCGACGGCTACGGCATCGAGCCCTTTGAGAAAGAGGATTGGGGCACCACCATTATCCTGGAAATCAAAGAGAATCAGGGCGAGGAGGACTTCGATCAGTACCTGGAGCAGTATAAGATCCAGGAAATCGTCAAAAAGTATTCGGATTATATCCGCTATCCCATCCGCATGGAAGTGACAAAAAGCCGCCCCAAGGCCAAGGCTGAAGGGGAGGAGCAAGACGACCAGGCTATGCCGGAATACGAAAGCTATCAAGAGATTGAGACGTTAAACAGCATGGTTCCCCTATGGCGGCGCAACAAAAATGAGGTTAGCGCCGAGGAGTACGAAGGCTTTTACATGGAAAAATTCTATGACTATGAAAAGCCTTTGACCTACATGCATATCAGCGCCGAGGGTACCGTCAGCTACAATGGCATTTTGTATATCCCGGCCCATGCGCCTTACAATTATTACAGTAAGGAGTATGAAAAAGGCCTGCAGCTTTATGCCAACGGCGTGCTGATCATGGAAAAATGCGCCGACCTGTTGCCGGACTGCTTCAGTTTTGTCAAAGGCCTGGTAGATTCTCCCGATCTTTCTTTGAATATTTCCCGGGAGATGCTGCAGCAGGACCGCCAGGTGAAGGCTATTGCCAAGAGCCTGGAAAAACGGATTAAATCGGAGCTGCTAAAGCTGCAAAAGGATAACCGGGAAAAATACGAAGGTTTCTTTAAAGATTTTGGTCTCCAGATAAAGTTTGGTATCTATAACAGCTTTGGGGCGGATAAAGAAAAATTGCAGGACCTGCTGCTTTACCATTCCCTGAAGGAAGATAAGATGGTGACCCTGGCGGAGTACAAAGAGAAAATGGCTGAGAATCAGGAAGCTATTTACTATGCCTGCGGCGGCAGCGTCAGCCGGATCAGGCAATTGCCTCAAACGGAGCTGGTCTTGGACAAGGGTTACGATATCCTGGCCCTCACCGACGATGTGGATGAGTTTGCCATCAAGATTCTGCGGGAGTACGACGGCAAGGCGATTAAATCCGTTTCCGACAAAGATCTGAATCTGGAGAGCAATGAAGAAAAAGAAGCGGCCAAGGAGCAGGCCGAGGCCCATAAGGATTTGTTTGCCGCCATGAAGGAAGCTTTGGGAGATAAGGTTAAGGAAGTAAGGCTGTCTAAACGGCTGAAATCTCATCCCGTTTGTCTTACCAGCGACGGGCCTCTGTCTTTGGAAATGGAGAAGGTGTTAAACTCCATGCCCACAGACCAGCAGGTAAAGGCCGACCGGGTCCTGGAAATCAACAGCAGCCATCCCATTTTTGAAGCCTTGACCAAACTGGAGGGCAAGGAGCCGGAGAAATTAAAGACTTATGCATTCTTGCTTTACAATCAGGCTTTACTGATTGAAGGATTGACCATTGAGGATCCGGCTGCCTTTGCCAATGCCATTTGCCAACTGATGGAATAGGCGGCAGGTTCCGAAAGCTAACAGATGGGCGTGTCGCAAAACGTTAATTCTAAACGTTGGGCGATACGCCCCTTTTTTATCATGTTTAGATCAGCGAACACCTTAATTACAGAGCTGCATTGCCGTTTTAGCCCTAGTTTGGGCACAACAAAACAAGGGGAGGTCTTCCCCCTGTGGATAACTTTTCGGTTGTAATCAGGCTACCTTAGGAATATGTAAATGTTTGCCGCAGCGGCCGGACTGAATCTTACTGTGGAGTTTGTTAAGGTTAAAGGCTATGGCCAGCAGAAGGAGTTCCGTCTGAACATTTACCTGATCACGCATAAGAAAACGCCGAAAGCCCATGTCCTGTTTTGCTTTTCTTCTCATAAGCAGCCTGGACCAGGTGGCCCGCATGGCAGAGGTAGGCATCCTGGTTAGCATCATAGGGCATATTTTCCCGTTTACCGATGTCGCTTTTATATTTTTTTGTCTTAGCCTGCTCATGGTTGGCCGGTTTAATGAAGGCCATTTGTCCGTTTTTCTCACACCAGGTATAGTTCTCTTCACTTTCAAAGCCTGCGTCTGCTACCGGCTTGCGGTAGCCAAGAGGAAGGAGCTTTTCCAGCATAGGGATAAGGGTGTCTGTGTCATTGCGCATTTGGGAGACCATTGCGCCTACGATGTACTCGGCGTCTACCGCCAGGGTAACATTGTAGCCGGGCTTAAGCTGGCCATTTCTCATGTGGTCTTCTTTCATCCGCATGAAGGTGGCGTCCCTGTCTGTCTTGGAAAAGCTATTTCGCTCACCAAAACTGTGGTTGTAGTCGTCATATTTTTTCTGACGGGCAAGATATTCTTCTGCGGTTTCGATGGCTTTCTGTAAAGGGGTTTTTCGTTTCCCTTTACCTTGAACAAATGGCTTCGTCCCCTTTTGGGCATACAGCTTTTTCCGTAGTTTTTTCAGGTCTTTGCTGCGGATTTTTTCTCCGCCATAAAACCCTATCCCCAATTGCCCGGCCAGCTTGGGCAGCTCTGCCTTCATTTTTTCCTGCATTTTGGCCTCGTTTTTTTGGGTAGACTTTTTCCACATAAAAAGCTGTAGCGGTTCGCATTTGCCTCAAGCTTCGTTCCGTCAATAAAAGCCTGTTCCAGTGACAGTTCCCCGGCATCGGCCAAGAGTTTTGTCAGTTGAGCAAACAACTCTTGCACCACACCGGTTAGGCGTTGGCTGCAAAAGCGGGCGATTGTTGCGTGGTCGGGTGCGCGTTCCCGGCCCAGAAGGTACATGAAATTGATGTCCCGAAGGCAGGCCTGCTCGATTTTCCGGCTGGAATACAGGCCATTCATGCGGCCATACACGATTATTTTGACAGATTCAACCGGCAGATATTTTCCTGCCGGTGTCTTTTTACGCCATTTTTCCACCGCCGCTTTTTAAGAATGGTATTGCTATTTGCTCTATTCCTTTTCTGGAATAATTTACTGGCACCGGCGCAAAATAGCCATAGAGAACGGCAGCAAGTGCTTTGTAAACTTTTAGAGGTTACAGGGCACAAGTTAAACAATGAAATAAGCCGTCGCAGAAAGGAAGGATGATATGGGTAACATGAGTCCAAAAGAATTGTTGTATGTGGAAGATGCGCTGGGTCATGAGAAGTTTTGTATGTCTAAGCTGAATACGGCTGCTCAGCAGTTGACCGACCCGGAGTTGAAGCAATTCGTAACGCAGATGGCCAATAAACACCAGCAGTTGTTCAGCCAGTTTTTTAGCCTGTTGTAAAACAAACTCATCAATAAGTTAAAATCAGGCAATTGAAAGGAGTCTACTCATCATGAACGATCAAATGATCATGCAGGATCTGCTGAATTCCGCTAAAGGCGTGGCAGATCTGTATCTCCATGGCACTATTGAATCCGCTACCCCTAATGTCCACCAGGCCTTTGACACAGCTTTGGATGAAACTTTATGCATGCAGTCCGATATTTATCAAAAAATGTCCGCCAAAGGCTGGTATCCTACTCAGCAGGCTGAACAACAGCAGGTCACCCAGGTTAAGCAGAAGTTCACTAATCAGATGCAGCAGTAAAGCAGCATAAACGCAGCTGGATAAAAAACCAATACAACAGGACAAGATTAGTCCCGGGGTTAATGAACCGCTTGACAAGCAACATTGCTTGCAGGCGGTTTTTTAACGTGCAGGTAAGACCTGAACAGTTAAACCTATATTTGTGAAAATAAACACAAGAAAAAGCTATTGACTTTTTTGAAAAGGAAAATATAATGAGTGTATACTCATTGAGCTTGGAGTCATCTTATGCAATCAAAAAGACAACTGCAAAAAGAAAGCACACGAAAAAAAATAATTGAAGCGGCATATAAGGTTTATGCCGGTCAAGGCTTTACCGCCCCAACGGCTGCCATTGCCAAGGAGGCCGGAGTATCTCATGGGACAATATTCGTACACTTTTCATCTCTGGAGGAGCTGCAATGTTATCTGATACAGGATTTTGGCAATACCCTGGGGCTGGAGATACATTGTTTGGCGGAAACCGGCAGCAATACTGAGGAATTACTGAAAGCTCATTTAAATGCCTTAGCTAAGCATGAAAACTTTTATATTCGGCTCATAGCCGAGAAAAGTCTATTGCCGGAAGATACCCAAATGGCCTTTGCCAATATCCAGTCAATTATGGCCTATCATTTCAGCAAGGTAATCGAGAGGGAAGGGCAAAATCAAGCAATCAAAAATATTCCGCTTCATTTGATGTTTAATACATGGATGGGATTGCTGCATTACTATCTGCTGAATAAAGATTTCTTTTCACCGGATCAGCCCCTTTTGCTGAGGTACGGTCCGGAACTTATAGGAACCTTTGCCGAATTAATAAAAAAATAGAAGGAGGACACGGCAGTGAAGATATGTATTGCTTGCGGTATGCCAATGCAGGAAGCCGCTGAATTTGCCTGTGGTGATACCGGTAAAGATTATTGTGTGCATTGTGCCCGCCCCGACGGATCAATGCAGTCTTTTGAAGAGAAAAAGGCCGGTATGATCCAATTTATAATTAAAACCCAGGGCTTTGATAAAAAGGCCGCCGCACAAATGGCCGAAAGCAGCATGAAAAAACTTCCGGCCTGGAAAGAGTATTTTGTATAAAGGTGGTTTTTATGAGAAATTTATCTTCGTTACCCAATGTGGGCAGAGTTCTGGAAAAGAATTTGCACAGCATAGGTGTTTACCGGCCGGAGCAGCTCAGGGAAATGGGCAGCAAGGAAGCTTTTATCCGTATCAGGCTTATTGACAGAGGAGCCTGCCTGCACATGCTTTATGGCCTGCAGGGGGCAATAGAGGGTGTAAGGTATACTTGGCTTGACGAAGAGACTAAGCAAGATTTGCGAAACTTTTTCAATAATCTGCTATAATAGGAATAAGGAGTGAAACAATGACGGTAAACAAGGCCAATTGCCTCTATGACGATGTGCTTTTTGATGCCGACGATACTTTATTTGATTTCCGTCAGGCAGAAAAAGAAGCCTTTTTCGCTGTGTTTCAACAGCGGGGATTTACCATGGAGGCTGCTGATCTGCAGGATTATATCCGGATTAACGAAGGTTTGTGGCGGGATTTGGAGCTGGGCTTGATCGAAAAAGCCGATTTAAAGGTTCTCCGCTTTACCCGTTTTTTTGAAGAATTAAGCCAATCTCCTGATAAAGCTAAAGCTGACACAGGGAAAGTCTTGCTGGCATCGGATGTCTGGGTTTTTGCTGAGGATTACCTCACTTTTCTGGGTCAGGGCAGTCATTTAATGCCGGAGGCTTTAGCGGTATGCCAAACCTTAAGCCGGGTCTGCCGCCTGTCCATCATAACCAATGGCATTTCCCGGGTCCAGGAAAGCCGATTAGCCGCTTCCGCAATCAAACCCTATATTTCCGGTTTATTCGTATCGGAAGCCTTTGGGGCCGCTAAACCCCAGCCGGAATTCTTTAATCCGGTATTTCAAATACTGGGTATCGACAGCCCGGTAAAGAAAAAGCGTACCATCATTTGCGGTGATTCTCTTACTTCCGATATGGCCGGTGGAATTAGAGCAGGCATCGATACTTGCTGGTATGCCCCCTCAGGGGATTTTTCAGCGGCGCAAGGGCTGCCCATAACTTACCGGATCCGGCGGCTGCAGGAGATTATTGCTATAGTGCAAGGAGATGAATATGACCGGTAAGCAGCGCCAAAAGCAAAAATTATTATATTTAATGAAACTTTTTTGGGAAGAAACCGATGAAGACCATCCCTTGACCATGGAAGAGATCATCCGGCGGCTGGCCGCTCAAGGCATTGACTGCGAGCGGCGTTCTGTCTATGACGATATCCGGCTTTTACAGGATTTCGGCTTGGACATTTTGGGCGAAAAAAGAAAGAATTACGTCTATTACCTGGGGGGACGGGATTTTGAGCTGGCGGAACTGAAGCTTTTGGTGGACACGGTTTCCGCTGCCAGGTTTATTACCGGCAAAAAGTCGCAGCAACTGATTAAAAAATTGTCGGCATTAACCAGCAGACATCTGGCAGGCCAGCTAAAACGCCAAGTTTATGTATCCGGCAGGGTTAAAGCATTCAATGAGGGTATTTATTACAACGTCGATGCCATTCATCGGGGCATCAATGAAAACAGGCAGGTGTCTTTTAAATATTTCGATTATGATATGGGAAAAAACCAGGTGTTGCGCCGGCAGGGCCACCGTTATCAGGTAAGCCCTTATTTACTGTGCTGGGACAACGAAAACTATTATATGGTGGCTTATCACCGCCGCTACGAACGCTTGGCTCATTTCCGGGTAGATAAAATGACGGAGATACAATTAGAAGAAGAAAGACGGCAGCCTCTGGGAGAAAATATCGATCCGGCTGCCTATTGCCAAAGTGTATTCGGCATGTTCAGCGGCGAGGAAAGCCGGGTGAAGGTAAGATTTGCGGCGGAGCTGGTCGGCGTAGTCATCGACCGCTTCGGCAAAGAGGTCTCCATAACCAGGGAGGACGAAGACTGGTTTGTGGCCAGTATAAAGGTGACGGTAAGCCCGGTGTTTTTTTCCTGGCTGATTCAGTTTGGAGCCAGAGCTGAGATCTTGGAGCCGGCGGAAGTCAGACAGCAGATGAAGAGCCTCTTAAAAGAAGCTTTAGAAAAATATTGAGGGGAACTCAATTTACTGTACAGAAAATCGCACTCTTCTTTTTGTATGATGGATACATAAAGGAGGTGCTTTTTTATGAGCATTGTAAAAATTGCCTTTAGGAATTCAAAAGTGACGGATACAGCCAAACAAGGAAAAAAGAACCGCCGGACAGACCGGGAGAGCAGGATTTTTCTGCTGATTGCGGGGGCCTTGCTTCTGGGCATGCTGTTAGGCCAATTGGCGAAGATCATCATGGAACTGGAGCCTTTTGCCCGTTATGTTGTTGGCGGCGGCGCCGCTTTTTTGACAGCGGCAGCCTGGTTTACTCTAGTCTTCAGCCGGCAGGAGCGCAAGCATGAGCTGATGCTGGCCGGTTATGAGGAGAAGCAGCGGTTCTATTACGGATTGTTAGACAGCTTATTTGCAGCTCTGGATGATTTTAATCAGGGCAGCAAAAACCCTGCAGAAGAAGTCTTGATCTATCTGCAGGGCTACCGGACGGAGTTTTATACTTATGCCGGTGGAAAAGTCATTGAAGCAGTGGATGCCTGGATCAGAGCAGCGGAGGCCGCGGCTGATTTTGAGGGCAGAGATTCCTCTTCATTGCATAAGAGAGGAAAGGCGATCATTAAAGCCGTCAAAGAGGATCTTTGCCAGGAAGGTGTGGAATACACCGACGAAACGATATTTCCTTTGCTGGCTCCCCCTGGAGTAGCGGTTCCCCTATTGCGCCGGTTAAAGTGAAGGGCCGAGACCCAGTGTACATCCCATTCATCCTGAGCTATTTAGTCCAAAAGGAGCGGGACGCTATACTTGGTTGCCTCTGGCAAACATCACCTTCGAAAGCCTGGCCAAGTCATCGATGGAAACAAAGGTGATATCGTCAATGACCTGGATATCTGTGGCTGAGTTGGCGATGGTACCACCCAGCTCAGCCATTTTGCCGGCATGGGACAGATCAAAAAGAAAACCAAATTCTCTGGTGTTATCGTGCCATAAGATTATGGAGGAGCTGGCGCTGTCCCAGGCAACCGTATATCCCAGGGCTTCATATACCTTTCGCAAAGGCAGCATGGTGAAGCCCTGTTCATTTTGATAAACCACAGTCTTATTATCCAAAACAAGAGGCTTGCCGTTTACATAGAGGCTGCCCTCAGGTGTCAGTTCCACGTAACCGTTATAATCGTAGGGCAGAGCGATAATTCTTGAGGGTGAGGTCTGGGCCGGCATACTCAAAGAGACTGCAGAGTACCAGGCCAAAACTCTGGTGCCGGGCACTAACTGATCGGCGGTGACCTTTTCCAGGGCAGCCGCCGAGGCGGTTTTGAAAGCCTCCGGCATATAGCGGTCCTCTATCCGCAAAACCATATCCTTGTCGGTAACCAGCCTGACAGCCTCATCTTCGTTGGCGGTAATGCTGCGGACCTCAAAGTACCCGGGAACGGCTTTGTCCTCAGTGAGGCGGCATAAAACCACCTGGGCAGTGACCTGGGGCGGCAAATCCCTATCGGAGGGCGCGCTGATATAAGCGTAGATCTTTTCACCGTCTTTTAGCTCATTGATGGGTACAGGCCGGCCACTGACTCCGTCCATAATCAGAGTGGTATCGTCTATAAGCAATTCGATTTCCTGATAGGGGGCCTGGTCCCCTTCGCTTGTCAGCCGCAGATTGCCATTGTCCAGCTTTGTTAAAGTACCGCCAATAAGGATATTATCTGTGGGGTTAGCAGGCAGCCGGAAGCCTGCTGCTCCAACCGCGGCTTCCAGCATATGATTGCCAACCGGCGGTTGCCCGGCCTCCGCCGTATTCATAGCAGCCAGGCTGCCTGCATGGCTAAGCAGCAAAAGCATACTTAAAGCCAAAGCCAATACTTTTTTTCTTTCCTTCTTCATTCTCGTCCACCATCCTTTACTCTATTATTTTCCATTTACTTCGATTTGGCCCAGTACCTGGCCGATGCTTTCCTTGATCAGCAGTGATGCCCGGCGGTCGTGGGGCGTGGCGCTTTTGTTGATCAAAATCAAAGGGCCTTGATAAAACGCTAACAAGCCGGCAGCGGGATAGACGGAAAGGGAGGTGCCCCCGACGATGAGGAGGTCTGCCTGGCCCAGACAGGTTTCCGCCTGCCTCAGGATGTCGCTGTCCAAGGCTTCTTCATACAATACCACATCGGGCCGGATAATGCCGCCGCAGCAGCATCGGGGTATAGGAGTTCCGGCAGTAATCCCGTCCACTGCATAGGTTTTGCCGCAATCTATGCAATAGTTGCGCCATATGGAGCCGTGAAGCTCCAAAACTCTTTTGGCTCCCGCAGCCTGATGCAAGCCGTCGATGTTTTGAGTAATCACTGCCGTCAACTGCCCGGCTTTCTCCAGCTCCGCCAACTTTTTATGAGCTGCGTTGGGTTTAGCAGTAAGAAATAGAACCTTGTCCCGATAAAATTCATAAAACTCTTCCGGATAAGCGGCAAAAAAGCTGTGACTTAAAATGTCTTCCGGCGGGTATTTGTATTTTTGATGGTACAGGCCATCGGGGCTGCGAAAATCAGGAATGCCGCTTTCCGTAGAGACGCCGGCGCCGCCAAAAAAAACGATATGCTTGCTTTTGGCAATATAATCTTGCAATTGTTCTACCTGGTCCATAACCCACCTCTCCTTACGTATTTATCATTATTATAGCATATTTCTTCCATCTGATGGGATATTCACGACAAGAGCATGAGTAAACATTATGTAAACGAGAAGGAAGGTTTTGCAAAAAGGCCAAATCAGCTATGCTCACTCTCCGCCGGCCAAATGTTGAAAGAAGCTTTTCTATATGGAAATTTAGCCGGCTGCAAATGTCGCTATAGCTGACATGGCCTTTTCTCCAGATTCCTTCCCCTAATGCTCACCGATTGTTTACTCATGCTCTTGTCCTGATGGGATATTCGGCCGAAAGTCTTTTTGCGATCATATAAAAAAGCATTTATTTACCTCACTTTTTCTTAACCCTTGCTAAGGGTTGTGCCAGAATTGCCTGGCCTTAAATAATGGAAAAACCTAGAATAAAATTGTATGGCAATTTTTATTATAATAAGAAAAGTTTAGATTTCCATATAAAAAAACAAAATAAAGTAATTAAATTTTAGTATAAAACAATTATTTATTTTCTTAGATTGTGAATATTGACACAAACTCTACTTAATGTTATATTGCTCATAATAACAACCATGGGAAGGAGCCAAGGCAAATGAGTCAGGTTTGTGATTATCGGAAGCTGGACGAAATTTTAGAGAAGCACCGGTATGATTCCGCCAGCATTATCGCTATTTTACAGGAAACTCAAGAAGAGTATCATTACCTGCCCCGGGAAGCTTTTGATTATTATGCCCAAAAGCTAAAAATGCCAATTGCTAAAGTCTTCAGTATCGCTACCTTTTATGAAAACTTCTCCCTGGAACCAAAAGGAAAATACGTGATTAAGGTTTGCGACGGTACAGCCTGTCATGTACGGAAATCCATACCCGTATTAGAGCGCCTGAGAAAAGAACTGGGCCTTTCGGAAGGCAAGGTGACTACGGACGATCAGCTATTTACTGTGGAGATCGTCTCCTGCTTAGGGGCCTGCGGTTTGGCGCCGGCCATCACGGTCAATGAAAAAGTTATCGGATTGTTGACTCCGGATAAAGCGGCAGAGATTTTAGCCGAGCTTAAGGAGGGTGAAAGCCATGCAAAAGCTTAAAAGCCAGCAGGAGCTGCAGGCAAAAAGCCTCTTTTATAAGGAAACTCTGGCAAAACAAAAAGTAAAAATTCTCGTGTGCGCCGGTACGGCCTGTGTGGCCAGCGGTGCTTTAGCTATATATGATACTTTCTTAAAGCTGCTGCAGGAGAAAGACATTGATTGCCAGTTGACGCTGGATGATGAGAAAGAAAAGGAGTCCATAGGACTTAAGAGAAGCGGCTGCCACGGCTTTTGCGAAATGGGGCCATTGGTTCGTATTGAGCCCTGGGGATATCTTTATGTCAAAGTAAAGCCGGAAGATTGTGAAGAAATTGTGGATGTTACGGTGCTGGGCGGACGCTGCCTGGACCGTCTTACTTACCAGACGGAAGGCAAGGCCTATAAAACCCAGGAGGATATACCTTTTTATAAACGGCAGCACCGGTTGGTTTTACAGAATTGCGGCCATATTGACGCCAATTCTTTAGACGAATATCTGGCTTTCGGCGGTTACCGCACTCTGGAAAAGGCTTTATTTGAGATGACGCCGGAAGATGTGCTGAAAGAAATGGATATTGCCAACCTAAGAGGCCGGGGTGGCGGCGGCTTCCCCACTGCCCGAAAATGGCGGCAGGTAAGGCGGCAGACGGCAGAGAAAAAATATGTAGTCTGCAATGGTGACGAAGGCGATCCCGGCGCATTTATGGACCGCAGCATTATGGAAAGCGATCCCCATCGTCTGCTGGAAGGTATGATGCTGGCAGCTTACGCCGTAGGCTCCGATGAAGGCTATATTTACGTGAGGGCGGAATACCCCCTGGCGGTGACCAGGCTTAACCGGGCCATCAAGCAGGCGGAAGAAATGGGGATTTTAGGAGACAACATTTTAGGTACGGATTTCAGCTTTAAGATCCACATCAACAGGGGTGCCGGCGCTTTCGTTTGCGGTGAAGGCAGCGCTCTTACCGCTTCCATTGAAGGCAAGAGGGGCTTTCCCCGGGTTAAGCCGCCCCGTACTGTTGAGCAGGGGCTTTTTGACAAGCCTACCGTGCTGAATAACGTAGAAACTTTCGCCAACGTTCCGATGATTATCGAAAAAGGCGGCCAATGGTTCCGCAGCATCGGCACGGACAACAGCCCCGGCACTAAGGCCTTTGCTCTTACCGGCAATATTGCCAATACCGGCTTGATTGAAGTACCCATGGGCATTACCTTGAGGGAAATCATCTATGATATCGGCGGCGGCATGAGAGGCGGCGCTGAGTTTAAAGCCGTGCAGATCGGCGGCCCCTCCGGCGGCTGTCTGACCCGGGAACATTTAGACCTGCCTCTGGATTTTGATAATCTCCAAAGCGCAGGCGCCATGATCGGCTCCGGCGGCCTGGTGGTTATGGATGAGCATACCTGTATGGTGGAAGTCGCCCGCTTTTTCATGGGCTTCACCCAAAATGAATCCTGCGGCAAATGCATCCCCTGCCGGGAAGGCACAAAACGGATGCTGGAAATTCTGGAAAGGATTGTGGCCGGACAGGGCGAATTGGCCGATATGGATTTGCTGCTGGAGCTGGCGGATACCGTATCTTCCGCCGCCCTCTGCGGTCTGGGCAAAACGGCGCCTTCACCTATTTTAAGTACCATCAAATATTTCCGGGACGAATATGAGGCCCATATCGTGGATAAGAAATGCCCCACGAAAAACTGCCAGAAGCTTAAAATGATCGTCATTGATCCCCAGTTGTGCAAAGGCTGCTCAAAATGCACCAGGGTCTGTCCCGTATCCGCCATTTCCGGCAAAATCAAAGACCCCTATGTCATCGACCAAACCAAGTGTATCAAATGCGGCGCCTGCATAGAGACTTGCCCCTTCGGCGCTATTAAGGAGGACTGAGCACATGAGCAGCGGCATTGTCATGATTGATAATATCCCGGTGGAGATCAATGGAGAAGCTAATTTGCTGGCTCTGATCCGCAAAGCCGGTATTGATTTGCCTACGTTTTGCTACTATTCCGAGTTGTCGGTATACGGCGCCTGCCGGATGTGCGTGGTAGAGACGAAAAAAGGCGCTATCGAAGCGGCCTGCTCTACGCCGCCCCAAGATGGCATGGAGATTTTCACGAATACCCCAAGACTGAAGCGTTACCGCAAAATGATTCTGGAGTTGTTGCTGTCCAACCATTGCCGGGACTGCACCATTTGCGAAAAAAACGGCCAGTGTAAGCTGCAGGAACTGGCGGAGCGGTTCGGCATTTCCAGAGTCAGGTTTGCCAATACGGCAGATCAAAGTCCCCTGGACACCTCTTCTCTTGCCATCGTCCGGGACAAAAGCAAATGTATTCTCTGCGGCGATTGCGTCCGCATGTGCCATGAAGTGCAAAACGTGGGGGCTATCGATTTTATTTCCCGGGGCGCTAAGATCTCCGTCAGCACCGCTTTTGACGAGCCTATTGCCAATTCCTCTTGTGTAGGCTGCGGCCAGTGCGCCGCTGTCTGCCCCACCGGCGCCATCATCATCCGGCGGAATACGGATCAGGTGTGGGAAGCCTTAAGCGATCCTCAGACAAAGGTGGTCTTCCAGATTGCTCCGGCAGTCAGAGTGGGCTTGGGCGGTAAAATGGGGCAGGCTCAAGGAGAGAATCTCATGGGCAAAATTGTGGCGGCTTTGCGGCGCATGGGCGCTGACGAGGTTTTTGATACGGCTACCGGCGCCGATTTTACGGTTTTGGAGGAGGCCAACGAGTTCTTAGGCCGTCTGGACAGCGGCGAGAAGCTGCCCTTGTTCACTTCCTGTTGCCCGGCCTGGATCAATTACGCCGAAAAGAATCATCCCGATCTTCTAAGCAATATTTCCAGCTGCCGTTCACCCATGCAGATGTTCAGCTCAATGCTGAAAGAGCAGTTCAAGCATTCCAACCGCACGGTAGTGGTGGTGGCGGTGATGCCCTGTACGGCCAAAAAAGAAGAAGCAGCCCGCCGGGAGTTTTTGGATGATACGGGTCAGCCCTATACGGACTGCGTGATTACTACCCAAGAGTTGATTGCCATGATCAAAGAAAGCGGCCTGGTCTTTTCGGAGCTGGAGCCGGAGGCAGTGGATATGCCTTTTGGCACCATGAGCGGCGCCGGCATCATTTTTGGTGTTACCGGCGGTGTTACGGAAGCCGTACTGCGGCGGATCTCCGTCAATAAATCCAACGGCGCTCTGCGCTCCCTGGCTTTTACCGGCGTCAGAGGCATGGCCGGGGTAAAAGAGACGAAACTGATGTACGGCGACCGGGAAGTCAAAATCGCTATTGTCAGCGGTCTGAAAAATGCCGAGGAGCTGATTCTGAAAATTAAAAGCGGTGAAAGCTACTATGATTTTGTAGAAGTCATGGCCTGTCCCGGCGGCTGCGTGGCCGGCGCCGGCCAGCCTACCGTCAACAATGCCGCCAAACAAAAACGGGGTCAAGGCTTATATGATGCGGACCGCATGAGCAGCATCAAGCGTTCCGAGGAAAATCCCATTATGATGTCCGTGTATTCCGGTTTGCTAAAAGGGAAGGTGCATCATCTTCTGCATGTGGACTATGCAGCCTCCTACAAGGAAAGGCAGCAAAGCTTACAGGAAAAGGGGTGCCCCAAATGATCAACATTAATGTTTGCATCGGCAGCGCCTGCCACGTCAAGGGCTCCTATAACATGATTTCTACGTTCCAACAATTGATCGAGGAGCATCAGCTTCATGATCAGGTGGAGCTTCGAGGCGTCTTTTGCATGGGTTGCTGCGGCCAGGAAGGGGTCAGCGTCAGAATTGGCGAAGGATCGCCGGAAAAAGTTACGCCAATACAAGCAAGAAGCTTCTTTAAAGAGAAAGTCTTAGAAAGCTAAACCACTGCTGAATTTCCCAACCATACCTTAAGGATAGAAAAGGAGACGTCTCAACAGGCTTGAAAAAAGCTTGGAGACCCTCCTTTTTTTGATCTCATTTTATAATTGACCAAAGTATCCCCGCCTTTTTAACATAGGAGCAAAGCATCCTTCATACATATAGAAATAGCGAAGATATACGCAATCTTTGTATCAGGCAGAAATAACCGCAGCCGGATAGGAGAGGGAGAGGAAATGAAGCAGCAACCCAGGGAAGGCGGCAGCCTTTTCGAAAAAACAAAAGAGATGCTCCCCGGCCAGGGTATTCTCGATCTGCCCCGTATGAATATGCTGGGCAATCGCTATATCGAGCTGGAAAATCATCTGGGCATTTTATCCTATTCCCTGACGGAGACGGTGGTTGCCTTAAAAACAGGGGAATTAAGGATTAAAGGCCGTGAGTTGGAAATCAGCAGAATAGACCGGGAGTTCTTTTGTTTAGCAGGGATCATTGAAGAAATCCATTTTCGTTTATAAGGTCATTAATCGATTCGTTATAATGCGGAGTGAACCATGAAGACAAAAAACAGTACTCAAAACCGGGTGGCCTTGCGCTTGTGGGACGGGGAACCGGACCGGACCGTAAATATGGCCGTCAGCCGGGGCATACCCCTATGGCAATTGAAGGAGACGGAAAAAGGCATTTGGCAGTTGGAAACCAGCATTGAAGGCATTAGGCCATTATTTCGCCTGGCCCGGCAAAACCGTTGCCGCATGAAAATTATCGGGAAAAAGGGGCCGGCCTTTCTGCTGGCCAAAATGAAGAGGCGGCGTTCTTTTGTAATAGGCGGCCTCTTGTTTATCCTGATGCTTTTTTGCGTCAGCCGTTTTATCTGGTTTGTGGATATTCGCTGCAATGATCCTCAATTAAATCTGGCTGCCAGGGAAATAGCCGGCGCTTACGGCCTGACTCCCGGCAGCTTAAAATCGGCAGTACATCAGGATGAAGTAAGAAACGGACTTTACCGGTCTTTGCCGGGCATATCCTGGGTAGGCATTGAAATCGAGGGCAGCCGCCTGACCTTGACCATTGTGGAGAAGAAAAATCAGGTGGATGCCAGCATGGTGGGCCGGGGGGATTTAGTAGCCGCCGTTGACGGAGTTGTGGAGGAGATTCTGGTCTTGCAGGGTACGGTTATGGTAAGACCCGGCGAAACTGTGCGTAAGGGCCAGGTGTTGATTGCCGGCTACCAGCCTTTAACTCAGGAAGAATGGCTGGCCCGCTGGAAAAGCCAGCAAAGAGAGGAGGAGCGGCGGCTAAAAGCCGGCCTTGGTCCAAAGGAAAGCAGCGGGGAAGAGGATGCGGAGGAAAAGGCCGCTGAAAAAGGGCTGCGGCTTTTGCCGGCCCGGGGAGTGATCAGGGCCCGGGTGCACAGGGAAATCCTGCAAGAGAGCGCTTTGCGGGAGGAAATACATCAGGATACGGGAGAGGAGACTACCTGGTATCAGCTAAGGGTTTTGGGCCAGGAATGGCGGCTTTCCGGGCTGCCCCAGCCTCCTTATGAAGTTTACCGCCAGGTCGTAAACGTAAAGACTTTGTGGCAAGACAAGAATCAAGAAAAGCAAATACAACTGATCAGCGTTACCCATAAAGAGCAAAAACTGTCCGTACAAGAAAGAGATTTGCAGCAAGCGGCGGCGGAAAGCATACGTCTGGCTAGGGAAGAGTTGTTCCGGCAGACGCCTTTGGATTGCCGGATCTTGCGGGAGGAGGTGCGGCCCGGCCAGGAGGTGGATGGCAAGGTGCAAATCCTTTGGTCTGTAGAGACTTTGGAGGACATAGGCGAATACGTAAGGCGGGATTAGAGTCCGGCGGAATGCGGGAGTGCGGCAGAGTGCGGCAGAGTGCGGCGGAATGCGGGAGTGCGGCAGAGTGCGGCGGAGTGCGGGAGTACTGTGGAATGCAGTTGAATGCACAAAAAACGAAGTTGTGTATACTTAATCAGTAATCGTTATGAATTATAGAGGAGTATTTGAGTAATTATGTGCATGATTTTGTTTATCCCGTATTTTTATAGGAGTATTTGAATAAAGTTTTCACACAACCTCGATTTTTGAGTGTTAGCTTCTGGAAACTCTCAACAGACCAAAACTGAACTGGCCATAGCCAACTAGCGAAACTCGACTGGCAAATTCGGCTAGCAAACTAAATGGCCTGCCTAAAGCTCGTGCACCTAAAAACTGTTCTCGCAAAAACCGGGGGAAATAGGGTATACTGTATCAGGAAAGAGAGGAATACAGTGTATGCCTGTCCATCAAATTTTGCCCATATTATCCCGGGCCGCCCTTTGGGCGCCGGCTGCAGCAGCCGCCTTCCTGGCCTGGCGCTGGCTTTTTTGCCGGCTTAAGGGCAAAAGCTTCAACTGGTATAATGAATTATGGTTTACAGCCACGGTTTTTTATTTCGCAACCTTATTTTTAATCACCGTATCCAGACCCGGCATTGATTGGGCTGCCGTGGCGGAGGGCCGGCACCGGGGCCGTTATGGCTTGCAGCTTATTCCCTTTTTTGTAACAATAAAACAGCTAAGGGGCGGCTGGCTGAAGCTGTTTTATCCCGTGGCAGGCAATATCGCCTGGTTTATTCCTTTAGGAATTTTGCTGCCCGCTTGTTGGCAAATAAAAAACCAGCCTGTTAGCGGCAGAAAGGTATTGCTGATTTCCTTATTGGTATCTTTGGGGATTGAAACCCTGCAGTGGCTATGGGGAACAGGGGTCAGCGACATTGACGACGTGATTTTTAACGTCATCGGCGGTATCCTTGGCTATGGGCTTTACCGGTTGTTTGCCAGGCGGTCTAATTGGCGCTTTGCTCATTGTGATTGCAGAAAAAGGAAAGATTTGATATAATTTATTAATTTAACGAGCCTGATCTCGTTATGCTACGAGGAGGAAAAGGATTGTCCAAGACCATAGAAGGAGCATTCCCCTTGGAAAACGGCCTGGCCGCCAACTTATACGGTCCTAATGATGAAAACCTAAGTTTTCTGGAAAGCCGGCTCAATGCCCGTTTATCCGGACGGGGCGGCGAGTTGCGGCTGATCGGGGAAGAAAGCGAAGTGCAATTGGGCCTGGCTCTTTTGCAGCAATTAAAGTCCATGGCAGAAAAAGGCCATATTGTTACAGCGGCGGATATTACCTATTGCCTGGGCGCCTTGCAGGAAGGTATGGCTAAGGATTTGGGGGAGGCGCTGAATCAAGTCCTGCAGACCACGGTCAGAGGCCGGCTGATCAAGGCCAAAACCATCGGCCAATACCGCTATGTACAAGCCATCAATAAGCAAGATATCGTTTTTGGCATCGGTCCTGCCGGTACAGGCAAAACCTATCTGGCGGTGGTGATGGCCGTTACGGCACTGAAAAATAAAGCGGTGAACCGGATCATTCTTACCCGGCCGGCAGTGGAAGCCGGCGAAAAGCTGGGCTTTTTGCCGGGAGATTTGCAGGATAAAGTGGATCCTTACCTGCGGCCCCTCTATGATGGCCTCTTTGATATTTTAGGCATGGAAGCGGCTCAGCGCTACATCGAGAAGTCCGTTATCGAAATTGCGCCTCTGGCCTATATGAGAGGCAGAACCTTAGACGATTCTTTCATTATTTTGGATGAGGCCCAAAACACTACGCCGGAGCAGATGAAGATGTTTTTAACCCGCATCGGCTTTAATTCCAAAGCGGTAATCACCGGCGACGTGACCCAGATCGATATCGGCAAGGCCCAGGAATCCGGCCTGGTTTCGGTACAGCGGATCTTAAAGGGTGTGCCCGGCATCAGTTTCCTCTATCTGACCAAGGTGGATATTGTCCGGCATCCCGTGGTGCAGCGGATTATTCAGGCTTACGAAGATTACGATGAGCAGAGGACGGTTGAAGAAAAACGGGGGCGATAACCAGTGGCAAAGACTTTGCAGGAAAAGATTCAACGATTTTTTAAGGACATGAGTCCGGCTAATCACGCCATGTTATGGGGGCTAATCACATTAGCGGGAGTGTTAGTGATTTTTTCCTCTTACTATTTGCCGGGTAATTTTTTTGTTAGCGAAGGGGAAGTGTCTCAAGCCACCATTGAAGCTGACAAAAGCGTGACTTATGAGGATACGGCTAAAACCGAAGCCAACCGCCAGGCTGCCGCTGAGAAGGTGGGGGATATTTTTGTTTTTGACAGCGCCGTTTTAGAAGGCCAGGTTGATCAATTAAACCAGCTTTTTAAAGCCTGGGAGGATTTAGCTTTATTGTCGGAAGACGGACAAGCTCCGACCGGACAGGCTGCCGCCGGCAGTGAAAGCGCCGGCAATGGAGCTGCGGAAGAAACGGCGCCGACGACAGGCAATCAAGAGCCCACCGAACCAAAAAGCCGGATGGAGCAGGCTGCTCCTTATATAGCTCAGCTGCAAATTAAGGAAAGCACAGCCAAGGCTATTTTATCTCTGGATTCTATTACCCTGCAGTCCCTGCGCAGTGAGGCCGTCAATATTATGACGGAACAATGGACGAAGGGCGTGCGCAAAGAAGAGGTAGAGGAAGCCAGAAAAAGAATATTAGACGAGGTATACCTGCGAATTAATAATGAGGAGCAAGTCTCTTTCCTGCAGGCCGTATTTCGCTTTATTAACCTGGACGCCAACTTTATTTTCGACGAAGAAACGACTATGCGGGCCAGAGAAGAAGCGGCCAGCAAGGAGCCGCCGGTTTTAAATACGGTATACCGCAATCAAAAGGTTATCGGCAAGGGCGAGGTAGTGACAGCCAATCATATCGAGATCCTTAAAGCCCTGGGTTATCAGCGGAGCAAGGCTCCTTATGTGATGCTGGTGGGCGTGGCGGTATTTACTGCCGGCATCTTTTTCCTGCTTTCGCTGTATTTGAAGCAGTTCCCTCCCAAAAACCTGGCCGACGGCAAGCATTATACGCTGCTGAGCCTGCTTTTTCTTATGATTTTGGCAGTGGCCCGGCTTATTGTGGCCATCAATATCAGCCCTGAGCCCATAATGGCGGAGCAGGTGGCCTATTTGATTCCCGCCTCGGCCGGCAGCATATTGATTGCTATTCTCATGGATAGCTGGCTGGGGGTATTTTTTGGCACTGTCGTAAGCCTATATATTGGCATTTTAGCGGGCGGCGGCCTTTCTTACGCTATTGTGGCCTTTGCCGGCAGCATGATCGGCATATACGGCATCAGCCGTTATGCCCAGCGTTCGGAATGGGCCAAGGCCGGTTTAATGATTGCCCTGGTGAACTCCTGGATGATCATAGGCATGGGTATTATGAACAACCATGCCAGGATGACCATTTTCTACGGCGTGATTCTGGGTGTGGTCAACGGCTTCTTTTCTCCTATTCTGGCTTACGGCAGCCTGCCGTTTTTGGAGTCGGCTTTCCACGTCACCACCAGCGTCAGTCTGATGGAGCTGTCCAATCCCCGGCAGCCCTTATTGAAGGAGTTGCTGCTGAAGGCGCCGGGCACCTATCACCACAGCATTTTGGTGGGTAATCTGGCGGAAGCCGCCGCCGATGCGGTAGGAGCGGACCCCATATTGGTAAGGGTAGGGGCTTATTACCATGACATCGGCAAGACCAGGCGTCCCTATTTCTTCGTGGAAAACCAGTTGGCCGGCGCCAATCCCCATGACAAGCTGACGCCGGCTCTCAGCGCTTTGATTCTGAGCTCCCATGTGAAGGATGGCCTGGAAATCGGCAGAAAAAATAAACTGCCGGAAAAGGTGCTGGATTTTATTGTCCAGCATCATGGCGACAGCATCATGGCCTTTTTCTACCACAAGGCTCTGGAAGAGGCGGAGGATCCCGAAAAAGTCAAGGAAAGCGATTTCCGCTATCCCGGGCCAAGGCCTCAATCCAAAGAAACGGCTTTAGTGATGCTGGCAGACTCTGTGGAAGCGGCCATCCGCTCCATGAATGTTAGCGGCGATAAAATGGAAGCGGCGGTAAAGAAGCTGATTAATGACAAAGTTGCCGACGGGCAGTTGGAGGATTCCCATTTATCTCTCAGCGATTTGAAAACCATTGGTCAGAGTTTTACCCAGGTGCTGAACGGTATTTACCATAGCCGTATCGAGTATCCGGAGAATGTGCTGGCCGTGATGAAAAAAGGCATGGAAAAAACGGAAGATAATCCCGGAGAGCAGGGGGAAGGGATTCCGGCAGAAGGGCCGGCGGCGGAAGCCGGCGCCGGCAAGCCGGGCAGCCAGCCGGAAGGGGTGGCAGAGGGTGCCGGTACCGGCAAGTCCGGCACTCCGGCAGCAGCGCCCGGCAGCTCGCCGGAGCTTAGCGGCTTGCCGGAATCCGGCAGCCTGCCGCAGCAAGGGAAATAAAGAGATAGCCGGTTTTTGAGCCGGTATTAGTATAGAAGGGATTGGAGAAAAATGAAGCTGGTATTCAGCCGTCAGGGCAAGAGCAAGCCTTCCGAAGAGATGGCAGCCTTGCTGCGCCAGGCAGTGAAGCTAAGCCTCTTGCGGATGAAAGCCGATCAAAAAGTGGAAGTCAGCCTGACTTTGACTGATGATCCCGGTATCCGGGAGCTGAATAAAGCTTACCGCAATATGGACAGGCCTACGGATGTGCTTTCCTTTCCCATCAACGAGGGACAGGCTTTGGCCACGGGCGGCAGCCAGCGGCGGCTTTTGGGAGATATTATTATTTCCACAGACCGGGCGGCGGAGCAGGCTTTGGCTTACGGCCATAGCTACGAACGGGAGATGGCTTTTTTGACGGTTCATGGCATGCTGCATCTTTTAGGGCTGGACCATCAGAGTCAGGAGGAGGCGGCTCATATGGAGGAGCTGCAGCGGCAGATTCTGAGGGCTATGGGGCTGCCCCGTTAGTAAAACGAGATTTGTAATAAAAATTAAACGCTGAACAGGAGCACAACATGACGAAAACAAAAGAGCACCGTTTTGGCTCGGTGGCCTTGATCGGCCGGCCCAATGCCGGCAAATCCACTTTGCTTAATTATCTGGTGGGAGAAAAAGTAGCTATTGTTACCGATAAACCTCAGACCACCAGAACGAGAATTATGGGGATCGTGACGAAGCCGCAATGGCAGATGGTAATTTTCGATACCCCCGGCATCCATAAACCTAAAGACCGGTTGGGCAAAAACATGGTGGATACTGCGGCCGGCGTCCTTGAGGTAGCCGATGTGGTGTATTATATTGTAGATGCTGCCACAGAATTTGGGGCCGGTGAAGCATATATCCTGCAAATGCTGGAGAAAGTAAAGAAGCCGGTTTTCCTGCTGCTCAACAAGGTTGACCTGCTGGCCAAGGAGGAGCTGTTGCCCATCATCGCCGCTTTTCATGAGCGGCGGCAATTCGATCATATTTTCCCTCTTTCGGCATTGAAAGGGGATAATATCCCGGACCTGCTGGCGGCTACCGTCGAGCATTTTCAGCCCGGTCCTCCCTGCTATGACGAAGATGAAATGACGGATCAGCCGGAGCGGGTGATGATAGCGGAAATGATCCGGGAAAAAGTGATGCTGGCCACCCGCCAGGAGGTGCCTTATTCCGTTGCTGTGCTGGTGGAAAAGATGACGGACCGCCACGAGAATTTAATGGATATTCATGCTGCTATAGTGGTGGAACGGAGCAGCCAAAAGGGCATATTGATCGGCAAGGGCGGGGGCACCCTCAAATGGATCGGTACTGAGGCCCGCAAAGACATCGAAGACCTTTTGGGGATTCAGGTTAATTTACAGCTTTGGGTGCGGGTCAAGGAAGATTGGCGCAATAAAGTCCATCAGCTAAAGGAACTGGGTTTGGGAGAGAATTAGCAAGGAGATTAGCAAAGGAAAGCGGCGGCTTCTTCATTAATTTTTAATGATTGTTTAATGGGGAGTTCATTGTGGCCGGGGAAGAATATGGTACAATACAAAACAGAAGCCATTGTTTTGCGGCTCCGCAAATATCGGGAAGCAGACGCTTTGGTGACTCTGCTGACAAAAGAAAGAGGGAAAATTACCGCCGTTGCCAAAGGGATTTATAAGCCCTCCAGCAGCCTGCGGGGAGGAGTCCAGCCTTACAGCATCAACGAAATGATGCTGGACGCCGGCCGCTCCACACTTCATTCTTTACTGCAAAGTCAATGTTTGGAGATGCTGCTGCCCTTGCGGCAAAGCTACGATGCTCTGACTTTGGGAGCTTATTGGGCAGAGCTCCTGGAAAACTTCGGACAGGAAGAAATGCCGGAGCATGAACTGTATTACTTGGCGAAAGCCGGGTTCCTTGGCCTGGCTGTCAATGCCGGTAAGCTGATGAGCCGGGCCCTGGAAGTGCGGCTGATTCAGCAGCAGGGTTTGAGCCCCGATTTCCGGCTATGCTGCCGCTGCGGCCAGCCGGTGACGAAAGACAAGGTCTGCTTTTTTTCCGGCAGTGAAGGCGGCTTTCTCTGCGGCTCCTGCGCTAAAGAACTGCAGGAGCTTACCCGCATCAGCCCGGCAGCTCTCAGCCTTTGGCAGGTGTTGGAGAACCTGGCTCTGGATAAACTAACTCGTCTGACGGTAACCGAAGAGCAATTGGGGGATTTGGCAAAAGTATTGCGGCAGTGGATTGTCCGCCATACCGGCAGGCCCATGAAAACTTGGTCCATGATTAACAAGGTATAACGAACAAGGCAATCGGCAAAAGGTAATCAGCAAAGTAGTCAACAAAGGCAATCGACAAAGGGAGGGTTGAAAATGAACGAATTGGAAAAAATGGATGCGTTAAAAGAACGGTTGAATGTGACGTATGCTCAGGCTAAAGAGGCTCTGGACGAATCCGACGGCGATCTGGCTCAGGCTTTGGTTTACCTGGAAGAGCACGGAGCTGCCGCTGCCGCAAGAGAGCAAAATGAATTTTTGGGTGAAGATGTCAAGGAGCCAAAATGGGATAAGGAAAACACAGAGCATTTCGTCCGGGGCTTGATTGAGCAAATCAAGTCGGTTATCCAGGAAGGCAATGTAACGAAAGTGCGGCTGATCAGCGGCGAAAGAACCCTGATCGAGATTCCGGCCACTTTTGGTGTAGTGGGCCTGGGCGTTATGCTGTTTAGCCCGCTGCTGCTGGCTATGACGGCAGTAGGCGCCGCCGCCGCCGTGATGAAGGAAATGGTTTTTGAGATAGAAAAGGCTGACGGCACCATCGAAAGGCGGAATCTGAAGCTGCCCCGCTTCGGCAGCAAGGATAAAGATTGCGATGGGGCGGAGGATGGCGGTTGCGCCGGCGAGGCTGGAGCCGATAGTCCGGAAGAGAAAAGTTCTGAGGAAGAGTAGCATAAGGGCTATCTTTAGTAAAAGGAAAAGACCGGGGACTGCTGCAAATTTGGTTTGAGAATAACCGAGAAGCGGCAGTTCTCTTTTCGTTCAAACAGGATAGAAAAAAGAGCTCCCGCTAATTGGCTTCACAAACCAATTAGTGAGAGCTTCCCGCATTCGCCGGCCGCACCGCATTCGCCGGCCGCAGCGCAGCTGCCGGCTGCTCAGCATCCGCCGTTCCTTTGCATCTGCTGCCCAGTCTGCTTTTACGCCAGGCTATCAGACTGTCAGTCTGCCAGGCTGACGATGTGGGCCAATACCTCCGCCGTTTTTTCCACGCCCAAGAGGCTGCTGTTGATAGACAGATGATAGCTTTCTTGTTTGCCCCAGCGGCTGTCGGTATAATAATTGTAGTAAGCCGCTCTTCTTTTGTCGATTTTCTCGATGGTTTCCCGTATCTTTTCCTGGGGCAGCTTATACTCATTAATAGCTCTATCTATGCGGTCTTTGATCGGCGCATGGGCAAAGACGCTGAACAGGTGAGGATGATCTTTTAAAACGTAATTGGCGCAACGGCCAATAATGACGCAGGAGCCTTCCCGGGCCGCATCCTTGATCAATCCGGATTGCAGCAGGAATAAGTGGTCGTTTAGCGGCATACTGACGCCTCCCGGATATTGGGCCCCCAAAGCGTAATTGCCCATGAGAGAGGAATAAAGAAAGCTGCTGGCAGGCCGCTCGTCAGCAGATTTTAAAATTTCTTCGTTATAGCCTGCTTTTTGGGCGGCTAATGAAATCAGGTGATTGTCGTAAAAAGGGATGGATAATATCTCCGCCAGCCTTTGACCGATAAGGCGGCCGCCGCTGCCGTACTGGCGGCTAATGGTGATTACCGTTTGTTTACTCATTCTACTCACTCCTTTGATGATTGCTGGGCTTCATGATAATTTCGCCTTGCCAAAAATCAAGATATTCCATGGGGCCCGGTTGCAGCCGGCCTTGTCCGGCGGTAAGCTCCGCCACCAGTTTTTGAAGATTTTCCTCTTCTGCCGGGGGGATAAGCACCGTAAAAGTCACTTGCTCTAAATAGGTAGTATCCTTTAAAATATATCCTCTTTGAGCAAATTCCCGCTGAAATTTTCCCGTCAGGGAGTATTCGGTATGCACATAGCGGGAAAGATAAGGGAGCCGCTGAATAATTTTACCGGCCTCCAAAGCTATTTTGGCCCCCTGGGTATAGGCCCGCACCAGGCCGCCGGCGCCCAGCTTAATGCCGCCAAAATACCGGGTCACTACTACGGCCACATCCCGCAAGCCTTCTTTGCGGATGACTTCCAGCACCGGAATACCGGCGGTGCCTTGGGGCTCGCCGTCGTCGCTGAAGCGCTCCCGGGCGCTGCCCAGCACATAAGCCCAGACATTATGAGCGGCATCCCAATGGGTTTTGCGGATTTCCTCAATGAACCGGAGGGCCGCCTCTTCCGTATCCACCGGCTTTGACCAGCCGATAAACCTGGAATGGGAAACGGTGAATTCATCCCGTCCTGCCTCCAGAACCGTCTTATAACTCTCTGTCATTTGTTCACCTCTATGGTAAATATTTGACATTCTAACTATTATTCCTGCTTGCAGAGGACATGCTATTAAGAGTATAATGTATTAAGGGGTAGTGTAATTGTAGCAGAATGAACTCTGATCAAACTGCCGGAATAGTATAGAGAAATGCACTGCTGCCGGGAGGTGAAGCAAATGAAATTTCGTAAAATTAATGAAGATAAAATACAAATCATCTTGACTACTCAGGATTTGGAAGAGAGGGACTTTCGCCGCTGGGAGATGATGCCCATGAGCCCCAAACTCCAGGAGTTCTTTCATGATCTGCTGGAGCGGGCTTATAAAGAGTGCGGCTTTGAGATCAGCGATGATTCCCAATTGGTGGTGGAGGCCTATCCCCTTAATGCCGAGACCTTTGCCATTATTTTAACCAGGATTCCCGCCGGCTCTCAAGGAGAAGCCCATGGGGGCACTATCCATCTGGGCCAATTTGACCGGGATAGCGAAGAAGATTTGGAAGAGCTGGAGCGGGATTGCCATCAGGTATGGTGCTTTGCCGAACTTGAGGACTGCATCCGGGCCTGCAATCGGCTGGAGCCTGCCCAGATTGAAGACAGTGCTTTGTACAAATTAGAGAAGCAGTACTTTTTGGCTGTTTCCACCACGAAAGAAGGCCAATTGGACGTAGCTGCTGTTTTAGGCGAATACGGCCACTGGAGCTTTGTGCCCAGGCCTTACTATGAGGAGCATGGCCAAGCGCTGATTAAGGAACACGCGGTAGTCAACCTGGCTTCCCTGATCCGGCCGGAAGGCTGATGCTCAAGGGAAAAAGGGAGTAGGATTGGGCGCATTACGATGCGCCCGTCCTTATGCATTTGTGAAAATTATTACATGATTAGTGATTCAGAATATAAATAATAGGGGAAGAACATAGATGGCGGCAAAAAAAACAATCACAAAAAAGCAAAAATTAGCCATGCTGGACATTTTATCACAGAAGTACCAGAATATCGGCACGGCCCTGGAGTACAACAGCCCTTTTCAGCTTCTGGTCTCCACGGCTTTGGCGGCTCAGACCACCGACGTTCAGGTAAATAAAGTTACCCGGGCTTTATATGCCAAATACCCTGATCCCCAGAGTATGGCCGGTATTACGCCGGAAACGCTGATTCCCTATATCCAGAGCCTGGGGCTATACCGGAATAAAGCAAAAAACATTGCGGCTCTGGCCGAAATGTTGTTGCTGGAATTTGACGGCCAAGTGCCCCAAACCAGGGAGGAGCTGATGAGGCTGCCGGGTGTGGGCCGCAAGACGGCCAATGTAGTGCTGGCCAACGCCTTTAAGATTCCGGCTTTTGCAGTAGATACCCATGTTTTTCGTGTGGCTAACCGCATGGGGCTGGCCTGGGGCAAGACGCCGGATGAGGTGGAGAGGGATGTTTGCAGCCTGATCCCCGAAAAAGACTGGGCCGACGCCCACCATTGGCTGATCTGGCATGGCCGCCGCTGCTGCAAAGCCCAGAATCCCGCCTGTGAAGAATGTCCTGTAGGTGATTTATGTCCTCGTATTATGGCGAAGCCATCATAAAATTAGACAATAGGAGCGTGGCAGAATGATCAATCGTGTGGCTATCCTTACCGGCGGCGGTGATGCGCCGGGACTAAACGGCGTAATCCGGGGCGTAGCCCGGGCAGCGGAGAATATTTATCATGCCCAGGTTTTCGGTTTTATGGATGGATTTAAGGGCTTGATTGAAAACAAATATATGGTTCTTGACCGGGCCAATACCTCCGGCATTCTGCACCGGGGCGGCACCATTTTGGGTACCAGCAACCGGGACAACCCCTTTCGCTACCCTATGGGCCGGGATGAAGAAGGCAGGATCATCTTTGGCGACGTCTCCGATCAGGCCATCAATAATCTGAACCGCCTGGGTATTCAGGCTCTGATTGTTATTGGCGGCGACGGCAGCCTTCATATAGCCAAACAGCTTTCAGAAAAAGGCGTTAATGTGGTGGGGGTGCCCAAGACCATCGACAACGACCTGGATGCCACGGATCAGACCTTTGGTTTTGACACGGCCATCAATACGGTGATGGAAGCCCTGGACCGGCTTCATACCACGGCGGAATCCCACCACCGCATCATGGTGGTGGAGGTTATGGGCCGTTATGCCGGCTGGATAGCTTTGCACAGCGGTATTGCCGGCGGCGCCGACGTTATTTTAATCCCTGAGATACCCTATGATATCAGTGAGATTGCCAAGAAAATCCGGCAGCGCTCCCGGATGGGCAAGCACTTCAGCCTGGTGACGGTGGCAGAAGGGGCTGTGGAAAAAGAAGGGGAGATGGTGGTGGCCGCCCATATTGAGGAGAGCACCGATCCCGTTCGTCTGGGGGGTGTAGGCCAGGTGGTGGCGGATAAACTCCACAAGTTTATGGGCTTGGAAAGCCGGACTACTGTTTTGGGCCATCTGCAAAGGGGCGGCAGCCCTACGGCAATGGACAGGATACTGACCACCAGGCTGGGGGTCAAGGCCATGGAGGTGGCTACCAAGGGACCCTGGAACCATATGGTATCCTTGCAAGGCAGCGAAATTGTGGTGGTGCCCATTGACAAAGCCATCGACAGCTTAAAAAGAGTGAATCCGGACAGCGAAATCGTCAGGGCGGCCAAGGCAGTAGGGATTTGTATGGGAGACAGATATGATGAATGAAAGGTCAGGGAGCTGCCGGCCAGGTGAGGAGCGGTGGCCGGCAGAGGAAACGGCGGCGGCAGCGGAAGCAAGGGGGCAGCGGCCTTCCTTTGTTCAAGTAGATCTGGCTGCCATTGGCAGAAACGCCAAAAAATATAAGGAGCTGTTGGCAGAGGAGCCGGGTTGCCGTTTGATGGCGGTAGTGAAGGCCAATGCCTATGGCCATGGAGCCTTGCCGGTAGCCCGGGAGGCCCTGGCTGCCGGCGCCCATTGGCTGGGCGTGGCTTTACCCCAGGAGGCCTTCGAATTGCGGCAAGGGGGAATCCAGGCTCCTATCCTGATTTTAGGTTACTCCGATCCGGCGGCTTATGAGGGCTTGATTAAAGAAAACGTCAGTATTACCATTTTTTCTCCTGAGCAGGGCCGGGCTTTGGCTGAGGCCGCAGCGGCAATAGGACACAAAGCCCTCGTTCACCTCAAAATCGATACGGGCATGAGCCGCATCGGTTTTTGCCCCGGTGAGGCTGCCCTGAAGGATATCGTAGCCTTGGCCGCTTTGGGGGGACTGGAGCTGGAAGGCTGCTTTACTCATTTTGCCCGGGCTGATGAAGATGATGAAGCAAGCTGGCGGCAGCAGCGGGAGGCCTTTGAGGATTTCCTGGCTGCCCTGGCGGCCAAAGGCCTGAGTTTCCCTCTGGTGCATTGCGCCAATACGGCGGCTATCATGAGGGGAGGGGCGGCCGGCATGAATATGTGCCGTCTGGGTATCGGCCTCTATGGGCTTTATCCTTCACCGGCGGCCAAAAGCTGGGGTTTGGGCCTTGAGCCGGCTCTTTCCTGGAAAAGCTGCCTCAGTCACGTCAAATGGCTGCCTCCCGGGAAGGGGGTCAGCTACGGGCACATCTGGAGGACAGAAAGAGAAACTTTGGTTGGTACGGTGCCCCTGGGCTATGCCGACGGCTATCCCCGCTCCCTGAGCAATAAAGGCAGGGTGCTGGTGGGCGGCAAAAGTGTGCCGGTTATCGGCAGGATCTGTATGGACCAGTTCATGGTGGATTTAACGGCGGTGCCCCAGGCCCGGCCGGGAGATGAGGTAGTGCTCATCGGCAGACAGGACGCTGAGGAAATCAGTGTTGATGATCTGGCCGGTTTGGTCAATACGATCAACTATGAAGTCGTCTGTATGATAGGCGGCAGAATACCGAGGCGATATATATGATGATCAAAATTTGTGTTGGCAGTTCCTGTCATATTAAGGGTTCCGCTCAGGTCATTGAGGCCTTTCGTCAAGCTGTGGCCGAACGCCCTGAGTCCGAGCAAAATGAAATCCAATTGGGCGGAAGTTTTTGTATGGGCGAATGTCAAAAAGGGGTCAATGTTTCCATAGACGGCGTCATCTACCATCAAGTAACACCGGAACAGGTGCCCCAAATAATGGAGTTGAGAAAAGATGGCTGAAATAATTACGACCCAGCAGGCGGAATGCAAAGACTGCTATCGCTGCTTGCGGGGCTGCCCCGTAAAATCCATCGGCTTTGTCACCAAGCAGGCAAAAATCCAAGAGGACCGCTGTATATTGTGCGGAAAATGCGTGGTGGAATGCCCCCAAAAGGCCAAGGTCTATATTAATGAAGTTGAAGAGATCCGCCGGCTTTTGCAAGGGGAAGAGCCGGTGGTTTTGAGTATTGCTCCCAGCTTTCTGGGCAGCTTTGAGGAAAAGCCCGGCCAGTTGTTTAACCGGATCTGTCAGGCCGGTTTTGCCGACGTGGAGGAGACGGCTATCGGCGCCGCCTTGACCACCCGGGAATACCGCCGTTTATTAGCCTCAGACCAATGGCAGGATAAAACGGGTCTTTCTACTTGCTGTCCGGTGATTGTTAATCTGGTGGAAAAATATCACCCCGCTTTGATGAACAACTTGCTGCCGGCCCTTTCGCCCATGGTAAGCCATGCCCGCCTGATCAAAAGCCAGCGGGGGGAAAACTGCAAAGTGGTTTTTGCCGGTCCTTGTATTGCCAAACTGGATGAGGCCAAAAAATTTGGTTTGGACGGCGCCTTAACCTTTGGCCAGCTAAAAGTACTCCTTCTGGAAATGGAGGGGCTGCCGGAGAAGAAAGCGCCGGAGCATTATAAATATGAAGAAAACTGGCTGCCCACCAGAAGCTATCCCATTCACAACGGTGTGCTGTTCAGCGTGAAGGGGGCCTGGGGCAGCAATCAGGATTACTGGTCCATTGAAGGCATCGAGCAATGTCAGGAAATTTTAAAAGCTTTGGAAAATGGGGATATCTCTCCCCGGTTCATCGAAATGATGGCTTGCCAGGGCGGCTGCGTAGGGGGGCCGGCCATCGACTCCCGTCATAATTTGTATTGGCGTAAGCAAAAAGTTCAGGATATAATTAAAACCAGCGAAAGCAAGTATTTGGCTGACATTCCCGAATTTCCCGGCACTATGTCCAAATCTTTTACCAACCGGCAAATAAAGGAAGGCCCTTTTACGGAAGCTCAGATCATGGAAGTGCTGCGCAAAATGGGCAAAGAAGGAGAAAAGGACCTCCGCAACTGCGAAGGCTGCGGCTACCCCAGCTGCCGGGATAAAGCTGTGGCTGTCCTTGCAGGCCTGGCTACTTTGGAGATGTGCATACCTTTTATGCGGTCAAAGGCGGAATCTCTGGCCAACATGGTGCTGGACAATACGCCAAACGGTATATTGGTTCTTGACCATCACCTGCATTTGCGGGACTTTAATCCGGCGGCGGCCCGGATGCTGCCTCAGATACCTCTGGCCCAGGGCCTTAATTTGGGGGACTATGTGGATATCAGGCCCTACCGCCAGGCATTTTTAGCAAAAGAGAATGTTTATGGGGCCTTGGTGGAATATCCCCAGTGGAATAAAAATACCCGCCAGACCATCGTGCCTGTGCTTTCAGAGAGCCTGGTCATGGTGATTCTGGAGGATATTACCGATTTACTAAAAGAACGGCATGAGCTTGACGCCATGAAAGAAAACGTCATGGACAAAGCCAAAACCGTTATCGAGCAGCAAATGCGGGTAGCCCAGGAGATCGCCGGCCTGCTGGGAGAGACTACAGCGGAAACAAAGGCCACCTTATACGAATTATTGAAGCATCTGGAGGACAGGGGCAATGGCAATATCCTTTGAGGTAGGCATCGCCTCCCAAAATAAAGTAGACGAAGTCCTCTGCGGCGATGTGGTGGAGGTACAGCGGGATGAGCAGTCTACGGTCATCGTTTTATCCGATGGCTTAGGCAGCGGCGTTAAAGCCAATATTCTGGCCACCCTTACCGCCCGCATTGCTTCCCGGCTTTTAATCCGGGGCGTGCCTTTGTCGGAAGTGGTGGAGACGATTTCCAGTACCCTGCCGGTCTGCCAGGTGCGCAATTTGGCTTATTCCACTTTTTCCATATTACAAATTTTTAAAAACGGCACGGGGTATCTCATTCAATATGATAATCCCAGAGCTATGCTTTTACGGAGAAACCAGCCGCCGATCCCTCTGAAAGGGAAGGAAAGGCAATACGGCAGCCGCAAGATCAGTGAGACAATGTTGGAGTTGGATGACGGCGATACCCTGATTTTGTGCAGTGACGGCGTCACCCATGCAGGAGTGGAGGCTTTGCTGCCCCTTGGACTGGGGGAAGAAGGCCTGGAGCGGATGCTGCGCCAGGAGGTGGGGTTAAAAAACTCTGCTCAAATTCTGGCCGAGGAAATTGTGGAATGCTGCGAGTGTTACAGCGCCGGTACCATGGGGGACGATACCACTGCCGTGGTAGTGAAGGTGCGGCCTTTGATCAAAGGTGTGCTGCTGTCGGGCCCGCCCCTGGATAAGGCTCAGGACCAGGCTATGGTGGATGCTTTTTTTGAGGGAAAAAAAACCAGGGCTATCTGCGGCGGCACCTCCGCCAATATCGTTTCCCGGCTGCGGAATTTGCCTATCGACGCTGATTTGAGCTATGTGGATCCCAAAATCCCCCCTATTGCCAAAATGCCCGGCGTTGACCTGGTGACGGAAGGGGTCCTGACGCTAACCAGGGTGGTGCAGGTCTTGGAATCAGGCCAGATCCGTATTAAAAACAAGAAGGACGGAGCCAGTCTGCTGCTGCAATGGCTGCTTTCCTGCGATGAAATCGATTTGCTGGTGGGGCTGCGGATCAACGCCGCCCATCTTACCCCCGGCCTGCCTTACAGCATGGGGCTGCGTTCCACAGTTTTGCAGAAGCTTCATGACTTGCTGAGTGAGCGGGGCAAGATCTGCCGGCTGCACTGGTATTGATGTTAACTTAAAATATGGTGGTTGCGAAGAATGAATCAAAGGCTAACATTTCATAAGGATTTTTTTCAAGGTTTGCAAGATGGCATTCCCGTAGGGCTGGGGTATTTGTCGGTTTCCTTTTCCTTTGGCGTTATGGCTGTCAATATGGGGCTGCCGGTTTGGTCGGCAGTACTGGTTTCTTTAAGCAATTTAACGTCGGCGGGACAATTCGCCGGTATCGGCTTAATGGTGGCGGGGGCTCCTTTGGTGGAAATGGTTCTGACTCAATTGGTGATCAATATAAGATATTCGCTGATGTCCATGTCCCTTTCCCAAAAAGCCGATGGAACAATGACGGCTTTACACCGGTTTTTGACGGCTTTTATGATTACCGATGAGATATTTGCCCTGGCCAGTCAAAAGGAAGGGCAGGTAAGCCGGTATTATATGTATGGGGTAGGCTTGATCCCGGTAGTCTCCTGGACCTTGGGTACCCTTTTGGGGGCTGTGGCCGGAGGATTGATGCCAGAGGCTTTACGGTCGGCGCTGAATGTGGCTTTGTATGCCATGTTTATCGCTATTATTCTGCCAACCGCCCGGCACAGCAGGCCGGTGCTGCTGGTGATCCTGCTGGCCGGCGGCGCCAGTTGTTTTATGCGCTATGCACCGGTGGTTTCCCGGCTTTCCGCCGGCTTTGCCATGATCCTTTGCGCGGTGGCGGCGGCATTTGTGGCCGCTTTGCGCTATCCTGTGGAGGAGGTGGAGCATGGAGACCGCTAACCTGCTGCTTTATACGGGCGTTATGGCTTTGGTAACTTATTTGATCCGCATGCTGCCCCTGGCTTTGATCCGCCGCAAGATCGCAAGCCCCTTGATCCGCTCTTTTCTGTATTACGTGCCCTATGCGGTGCTGGCAGCCATGATTTTGCCGGATATTTTATATGCTACCCGCTCTTTTTGGTCGGCGGCGGCGGCTTTGGCGGTGGGAGCGGGTTTGGCTTTGCGGGGCCAAAAACTGATCGTAGTAGCGATTTTTGCCTGCCTTACCGTATTTGTGGCAGAGCTTTTATTGGGAATAGTTTAAGTCCCGGGAGGAAAGAGGAAACCTTTGCAGAAAAACATGAAGTTAAATCAAGAGGATATGGCGCTGTTGGCCGGGCTTCCCGGCCTTTTTTTAGAGTGGTACAGGACGGCGGCCCGCAATCTGCCCTGGCGGCAAAACCGGCAGCCTTATGGCGTCTGGCTGTCAGAAATCATGCTGCAGCAAACCCGGGTGGAGGCCGTAAAAGGCTTTTATCAGCGGTTTTTAGAGGCGTTGCCGGATATTGAGGCTTTGGCTGCCGCTTCGGAAGAGCAGGTGTTTAAGCTGTGGGAAGGGCTGGGCTACTACCGGCGGGCCAGAAACCTCCACCGGGCTGCTCAGCTTGTGGTGTCCGAACATCAGGGTGTTTTTCCTGCCGATTATGAAGGGATACTGGCCTTGCCGGGTATCGGCGAATATACGGCGGGAGCTGTGGCCTCTATCTGCTTTGGCATAGCCAAACCGGCAGTTGATGGCAATGTTCTGCGGGTGATGGCCCGGCTTTTGGACAGTGATGAAGCCATTGATCAGCCGGCCTTTAAGAAAAAGGTGAGCCAAGGCCTGGAGGCTGTGATGGCGGGCATTTCGGGAGCTGCCGTCCCTGATTATATAAGCAGGTCTTTTGATCCGGGGGATTTTAACCAAAGCCTGATGGAAATCGGGGCCATGATCTGCCTGCCCAAAGGCATGCCGAAATGCTGCCAATGTCCGGCCCGGCAGCTCTGCCGCAGTCATGCTTCCGGCAGGGCGGAACTTTTGCCGGTGCGGCAAGTGAAAAAACCCCGCCGCATAGAAGAAAGAACCGTATTTATTTTGCAGCGGGGTGAGGAAATTGCTCTTTGCCGCCGCTGTGACCAGGGCCTTTTGGCGGGCTTGTGGGAGCTGCCTAATGTGGCGGGCCGCTTAAGTCCCGATCAGGCTATGGCCCAGGCTGCTGCCTGGGGTGTCTATCCTGTGGCCCTGGAGAAGTCTTTAGAGCGAATCCACGTTTTCAGCCATGTGGAGTGGCGGATGACCGGCTATTTCATAGGCTGTGCTGCCGGCGGCGAAAGGACGGTTCTTCAAAAGGAAGAGTTGCAGGATACGGCAAAGGAGCTTGAATGGACTTCCGTCCGCCAGAGGCAGTTGGCCCATCCCCTGCCGGCGGCTTTCAGCTTATTTTTGGAAGAGTGAGGGGAATGAAAATTTTCTTCTTATTTGCATAAATGTTTACTTATGCTCATTCTCTTATCGTTGTCGAACAATTTTAAGCCCTTGTGCGCTTATAAAATTTATGATAATATCTACAAGAATAAGTTGCTTTTCTTTATATGAGAAATAGATAAGGCTATCATAGGATAAGCCTTTGGCAAGTTAATACAGGAGGAATGTGTGAAATGAAAGTCAATGCAGAAAAACTGGAAGGCAATAAGGCCAAACTCACGATTGAGGTGGCCCCGGAAACCTTTGAGAAATCTATGGATAAAGCTTTTCGCCAAGTGGTGAAAAAGATCAGTATTCCCGGTTTTCGCAAAGGAAAAGCGCCCCGGCATGTGGTGGAGCGGATGTATGGCCGGGAAATTCTTTTGGAAGATGCTATTAATGATGCTGTTCCCGAAGCCTTCAGCCAGGCTCTTGATGAGATTGGCTCCGAGTATGAATGCATTGTTTACCCCAAATATGAGATCGTTTCCTCTGAAAAAGGCCAGGGTTTGGTTTTTACGGCCACTTATGATTTAAAACCGGAAATCAAGCTGGGCCCATACAAAGGTATGGAGCTGGAGAAGATTTCTGAGGCAGCCGAAGAAGGCGCCGTAGAAAAACAGCTTAAAGCTATGCAGGAAAGATTTGCCCGCCTGGAAAAAACCGAAGGTCCCGCCGTAGTAGGCGATGTATGCACCATCGACTTTTTGGGCAAGGTAGATGATATTCCTTTTGAGGGCGGTGCAGGCCAGAATCATCCTCTGGAGCTGGGCAGCGGCTCCTTTATTCCCGGCTTTGAAGAGCAATTGGTAGGCGCTAAAGTTGGCGACGAGGTAGCGGTAAATGTTACATTCCCCGAGGATTACCGTGCTACGGAGCTGGCCGGTAAGGCTGCCGTCTTTGATGTTACCGTCAAAGAAATCCAGCATAAGATTTTGTCTGAGATGGATGACGAATTTGCCAAGGACGTCTCCGAGTTTGAGACTCTTGAAGAGTTAAAGAAGGATCTGGAAGAAAAATTAAATAAAGAAGCCAAAGAAAAAGCCCAGGCCGATCTGGAAAACAAGGCTGTAGAAAAGGCTGTTGAAGAAGCTAATCCGGAGCTGCCGGAGAGCATGCTGGCCATGAGACAGGATCAATTGCTGGAGAATTTTGCCCGCCAGATTCGCCGTCAGGGTATTGAGCTGGAGCAATATATGGAGCTTACCGGTATGAAGCTGGAAGACATCCGGGAAAACTTCAAAGAAAGAGCCCAGAAGGAGCTGCAAACGGAGCTGGTTCTGGAAGCTGTGGCCAAGGCTGAAGGTGTGGTCATCGGCGATGAGGATCTGGAGGATGAGTATAAGCGTCTGGCAGATCAGACCGGCAGACCGGCAGAGGAGATCAAAGAGATTTACGGCGGCAACAAGACTATGGTGGAATCCCTGAAATTCAATCTGATGATGAATAAGGCCATCAAAGTTCTGACGGACAACGCCAAGATCAAATAAACACCACCGGGATCGAATCAGGCCAGAGGGCAGCCGGATGTACCGTTTCAAATACAGGTGCAGGACGCTGCCCTCTATAGTATATACGGCAATTATTGAAAGTATTAGTTGATATTCGTAGATATTAGTTGAATAAAGAGATGAGGTGTAAAAAATGACCGAGATTTATCGTCCTGCCATGAATGCCTATGTGCCTATTGTTGTGGAGCAGTCCAGCCGGGGTGAACGCTCCTATGATATTTACTCCCGTTTGCTGAAAGACCGTATCGTTTTCTTGGGTACGGAAATCGATGATACCGTAGCCAATTTGGTGGTAGCTCAGTTGTTATTCCTATATGCGGAGGATCCGGATAAGGATATTTCGCTGTATATTAACAGTCCCGGCGGTTCGGTAACGGCTGGTATGGCTATTTACGATACCATGCAGTATATCAGAGCCGATGTTTCTACCATTTGCATCGGCCTGGCGGCCTCCATGGGAGCTTTCCTCCTGGCTGCCGGCGCTAAAGGCAAGCGGTTTGCTTTACCTAATGCGGAGATTATGATTCATCAGCCTTCTGCCGGCGCCCGGGGTCAGGTGACGGATATCGAAATCCACGCCCGCCGCTTGTTGCAGGTTAAGGAGCGCTTGAATCAGATATTGGCGGAGAATACAGGCCAGCCTTTGGAGAAAATTAAGCAGGATGTGGAGCGGGACTTCTTCTTTGAAGCTCAGGATGCTAAGGAATACGGCCTGATCGACGACATCCTGACGCAGATTCCTAAGGATGCCATAGGGAAAAAATAAAGGATACCGGTTGGCCCAAGGCTGCCGGTGCGAGGTGATATATGGTTAAATATGACGATGGCGAACATGATGTAAAGTGTTCTTTTTGCGGCAAAAGCCAGGACATGGTAGCGAAGCTGGTGGCAGGACCCAGCGTTTACATTTGTGACGAATGTATTGAGCTGTGCAATGAAATTATCGGCACGATCACTGATGAGGATGATTCCCTGGATGATAAATCCTGGGGCAGGGCTTTGCCGCCTAAAGAAATTAAAGATATTCTCGATCAATACGTAGTGGATCAGGATGTGGCGAAAATTGCTTTAGCCGTAGCCGTTTACAATCACTATAAGCGTATAGGCAGCCCCGGGGCCAAAGGGAAAAAGAGCAAGGAAAAGAATAGCCGTACCGCCAAAAATGATAAGGGAGAGCAGGTAGAGCTCCAAAAAAGCAATATCTTGCTTATCGGTCCTACAGGCAGCGGCAAAACCCTGTTGGCTCAAACCCTGGCCAAGATTTTGAAGGTGCCTTTTGCCATTGCCGACGCCACTTCGTTAACGGAAGCCGGTTACGTAGGCGAGGATGTGGAAAATATTCTGCTAAAGCTGATTCAAGCCGCCGACTACGATATCGAGAAAGCAGAACGGGGCATCATCTATATCGACGAAATCGATAAGATCACCCGGAAGTCGGAAAACCCTTCCATAACCCGGGATGTTTCCGGCGAAGGCGTTCAGCAGGCTTTGCTGAAAATCCTGGAGGGCACAGTAGCCAGCGTGCCGCCTCAGGGCGGGCGTAAGCATCCCCATCAGGAGTTCCTGCAGTTGGATACGTCCAATGTGCTGTTTATTTGCGGCGGCGCTTTTGAGGGCATCGACAAAATCATCGGCAACCGGGTAGGCAAAAAAACCATGGGCTTTGGCGCCAAAGTGGAAAGCCGTAAGGAAACGAATTTGGCGGAGTACCTGAAGCAGCTAATGCCTCAGGATCTAATCAAATACGGTATGATACCGGAATTTGTGGGCCGGGTGCCGGTGACCGTATCCCTGACCCCCCTCGACCGCAATGCTCTGGTGCGGATTTTGACGGAGCCCAAAAATGCTTTGGTTCGCCAGTATCAGGCTTTGCTGGAAATGGACGGTTGTGTGCTGGAGTTCACGGAGGAAGCTTTGGAAGCTATTGCTGATGAGGCGATCAAGCGTAATACCGGGGCCCGGGGACTCAGAGCGATTATGGAAGACTTGATGCGCAAAACCATGTTTGAGCTGCCTTCCCGCAAAGATATCCGCAAGTGCCTGGTGACTAAGGAAGCTGTGACAGACGGGGCCGAGCTGACCTTGCTGACCACATTAGCCGGCACCGGTACCGCCGTTGCCGCAGGAGCAGCTCCCGCCAAAGAAAAAGCCAAAGATGGCAAGGATGGTAAAGAGGAAGCCAGCGCTTGATGTTTGGACATTACAGCAGATAATGGGAAAACAAGGTCTTATTGCATATGAAGCTGAAAAAAGGACAAGGGGGTCTCAATGTTGAGGCCCCCTTCTTTTAGGTGGAGCATTTCTCTGTTTTCAGTGAGGGCTTGTTAAATCAATCCATACTCTTTTAAAGCGGTGCAGACGGTATTCCGTCCATTGCCGCTAATTTCTACAAGGGGCAGACGGCATTTCCCCACATGGAATCCCATTTGATTCATCGCCGCTTTTATAGGGATAGGGTTTATTTCACAAAATAGGGCATTGACTAAATTGATAGCACGAATTTGAAGGGAGCGGCTGGTATCCAGATCACCGTTAAAAAAGGCGGTAACCATTCTGCTGGTATCGGCGGGAACAATATTTGCCATAACTGAAATTACGCCCAGACCTCCCAAAGCCAATAGCGGCAGGACATTTCCGTCTTCGCCGGAGTAAATGGCCAGATCATCACTGCAAAGGAGCCTGGTTTGAGCCACCTGGTTTAAATTACACTCCTTAAGTGCTACGATGTTTTCAATGGCAGATAAGCGTTTCAAAGTCTCCGGATTGATGTTTAAATTGGTTCTGGCAGGCACATTATATAGAACAATAGGTATAGTGACGGCTTCTGCCACAGCCTTGAAATGCTGATATAATCCTTCCTGGGTAGTTTTGTTATAATAAGGAGTTACCAGGAGGAGGCAGTCAGCTCCAACAGACTGGGCATATTGACTCATCTCAATAGTATATTGAGTATTGTTGCTGCCGGTTCCTGCCATAACAGGAATACGTTTGGCGACTTTTTCAACGGCAAAACGAATAATGGACTTATGCTCTTCCTTTGTCATAGTTGAGGCTTCACCGGTAGTTCCGCCGATTAAAATGGCATTGCTGCCTTCCCTTAAATGCCAGTCGATAAGCTCTTCCAACTCCTCGTAATCCACACCGTCATCGGTGAAGGGGGTCACCAAGGCCACACAGGAGCCTAGGAAAGGGGGCTGCTTCATGAAAATCGCTCTCCTTTTCTGTAATCTAAATTTATATAAAACTGCCGGCAGGAATTGCCGGCAGTTTTAAACACCAAACAAATCTTGTTACTAATAACCTTCAGCGTAAGTACCTATATCTCCTGGAGTATTAAGATAATATATCATAATATTCAATTATATTTTGATTTAAATTAAAATAAAAAATAAATTAACGGATGATTCCTTAAATTAATAGGATAAGGATAACAGCTAAAAGCTATAGTGTCAAATAATATTTTTAAATAAATTGATTATCTGATAAAAAAATTATATTTTCATAAATGAGATTTAATGCAAGAAAAGGTAATGGAAATAAATAAAAAGCACTTTGATCCTATATAGATATGCAGATTCCGGATCAAAAGTGCTTTTTATTTTTGTGTCTATGCTATTGCCTTATTTGGCGGCATAATAACAGTTTTTTGGGGACTCCACTTTTCCCTCAGCCTTCAAAGCTTTGATGGCTTTATCTACAGCCTTTTTGTCTTCACCTGCTTTTTCAGCGATCTCAGCAGACTTCATGGGCTGGCCGCTGGCTTGCAGAACCTCTAAAACTTTAGCATTAACATCCATAGCGCATACCTCCTGCCTTTATGATTAACGATATTCTATGCTGTTTTGACGAAAAATACAAGGAAAAAGAAAAAAATCATTGTCTCTTTACAAAACTGGAATAAAATGGTATATTATGAAATAAAAGGAGAATATTTCCATGGCCAGACCAGAATATGCCGAATGTTTGCAAGAGATTGAAGGAGCACTCTCATCCAGAGCGGCCCGGGAAGGGGAATGGTCCGACAGTGCCGTGCGGCAGACTCTGGAGGCCTTGGTTCTTGACCGGGGCAGAGCCTTCGGTCTGGGCCTGGAGGAGAAGGAAGCCCTGCTGGAGCAGTTGTTCAACCGCTTTCGCCGCCTGGACCGCTTGCAGCCTTTGATGGAGGATGAAGAAGTTACCGATGTATTGATCAATGGCTGCCAACAGGTGTATGTGGAGAGAAAGGGCCGGCTGATGCCGGCCGGCATAGCCTTTGATGATGACCGTCAGGTTTTTCAGTTGATTCAGCGGGTTTGTGATCAGGTTAATCGTCAGGTTAATCAGGCCAACCCCATGGTGGACGCCAGGCTGCCCGACGGCTCCCGTATCGGAGCTGTGTTGCCGCCGGTAGCTTTAGATGGCCCCGTGCTGGCGATTCGGAAGTTTGCACCCAAAAGCTTTAGCCTGGAGGAGTTGACGGCTCAAGGATCTTTGACGAAGGATGTAGCCGGGGAATTAGCCGAGGCAGTAAGGCAGCGGAGGTCGATTTTTATCAGCGGCGGCACCGGCAGCGGCAAGACCACTTTGCTGAATACTTTGGCTAATTTAGTACCGGCAGGAGAGCGGATTGTGACGGTGGAAGACGCCGCCGAACTGAAAATTGGCGGCCAGGCCAATTTAGTCCGCCTGGAAGCCCGGCCGCCAAATACGGAGGGTCAAGGCGAAGTGACACTAAGGCAATTGGTACGTATGGCTCTGCGGCTGCGGCCGGACAGGATTATCGTCGGAGAGGTTAGGGGAGGAGAGGCTTTGGATATGCTGCAAGCCATGAATACGGGGCACAGGGGGGCTATGTCCAGCGGCCATGCCAATTCAGCCGCCGATATGCTGGAGAGGCTGGAGACTATGGCGATGATGGCAGGCTTAGGCTTGCCTGCAGACGCTATCCGGCGGCAGATCGGTGCCGCCTTGGATTTAGTGGTGCATTTGGAGAGGCAGGCAGAGGGCGGAAGGCAGGTCACAGAAGTTATCCAGGTCTTAAATTGGCTGGGGGCAAGGCCGCAGATCAAAAGGTTATATGAGAGGGAAAAGGGGAAAGAGCTTTAGCGGAGGGGGAAAAGAGTTGCGGCTGCTTTTGATGAAGGCAGGTCTGGCCCTGGCAGCGTTGGCAGCGGCAGCCCTGTATTTCCGGATCAAACCCTTGCTGTTGGCGGCTGCGGTGCTGGTCTACCGGCTGACCTTACCTCTCTTGATGAGCCAAAGAAAGAGCCGGCAGGGCCGGAGGTTGAGAAAAGAAGCCGTTTTATGGCTGGAGGAATTGACCCTGGGATTAAAAGCAGGCAAGGCTTTGGCTGCGGCTACCCGGGATTTGGCTCATCGTATCCTTGCCTCTCCCGGTAAGGCCACAGAAAACGGCCAGGCGGCGGCAGCCTGGCGCCAATGCCTGAGCCTGCTGGAATTGAATTATCCGGTAGACCTGGCTTATAAAGAATTGGCCCTGGGTCTGGATATAGGGGAGTTTAGGGCTCTGGCTGCGGTATTGGCATCGGCGGTAAAGACAGGGGCCAGTCTCAGCCAGGTGTTTATCCAGTGTACCGCCGCCATACGGGAGCAGTTGGCAGGATGGGAGGTTCTGGAGGCCCGGCTGGCTGCCAGAAGACTGGAAGGCTGCCTCCTGGCGGCAGCACCGGCAGTATATACGGCTTTTTTGCGGCTGGCGGCACCGGCCTACATGGAGTCTCTTTATAGGGGCCTAGGGCCGGTAATAACCGCAGTAGTTTTTGGTCTGCAAATGTTCGGCAGCTTCTTGTTTTTTCATTTGCTGCTACAGGAGGAGGACCCGGCGGCGGAGCTGATGCTGGCTGATTTTCAGGAGGAAATGGCTTTACAGTTATCTGCAGGCCTCAGCTTGCCGGAAGCCTGGCAGCAGGCAGCAGGAAGCCGCCGGTCGGCAGCTTTATTGACGGAGGCGGAGAGGACCACAGGCGGCGTGGACAGCCTGTTGCTTGCAGTAGCCGGACAGCTGGCTGTAGGTGTTCCCTTTGCCGCCGTTTTAGAAAGAATGAGATTCGGCGAGGGGGCGGAGTTTTGCCGTTTAATCGAGCTGCTGCTGCAAAATTACGGCCTGGGCAGCAGTTCCCTGGCGGCGATGCTGCGGCTTGAGGCTAAAGAAAGCAGACAAAGATGCCTATTAAGCCAGAAAGCCCGGGACAGCCGCAGGGAAACCTGGCTGTTGTTTCCTATGATACTGCTGCTGGTTTCGTCTTTATTGCTGACAGCCGCTCCGGCGCTGCTGAGTCTTTAACTAGTCAATAAGTAATTATAAAATTACTTATAAAAGAAGATAACGAATGGAAGGAGTGAAAGGATTGAACAGGTTTCTATGGGAAGAAGAAGGCTTAGGTACGGTAGAGGTTGTGCTGATTTTGGCCGTGCTGGTAGGTATAGCTCTGGTTTTTCGCCAGTATATTTTCGGCTTTGTCAAAGATATCATGGAAAACATTATGGGCGGCGCCACTATGGATATCCGTACTAACCCTTTAGGCCAATAAAGCAAAGAAAATCAAGAGGAGACAACCGTGAAAGCTTTGTTTTTTATTACCGCTTCAGAAAAAATACCCGAATTCATTTATCCGGCAGCTGATATCAATGCTGCGGACCGGTTGATTATCCAGCAAGACGCCATGACTTTGCCCGGGGCAGAAGAGTTGATTGCCGCTTGGCCGAAGGAAAAAGACAAGGTGCTGCTGCTGACCGGCGGCGGACATGACGGGCCTTGGATCAGGTTATTTCTTGCTAATGGTTTTTTGAACATATTGCGGGGCGCTAATGCCACAAAAGCAAATATCGGTTACCGCCTCCGGAATCCCGCCGGTCTCCAAAACCTGGATGATAGTTTGTCCTGCAAAGAGCAGCATTATAGAGATGCAAAAGAAGAAAAGGCCGTTGCTGAAGATGGTGTGGAAGTGCAGGCATTTTGGTCCGCTACGGGGCGCACCGGCGCTACCAGCATGGCTATTATGGAGGCTTTGGCTTTAGCCGGGGCAGGAAAAGAGGTGCTGCTTTTGGATTTTCATGAGCCGTCTCCGGCCATCTGCGGCTATTTATCCGTCAGGCATCCTAAAAATTATGACCCGTTAAAGCTGATCAACCAGTTGGAAGAGGGCAGCCTTACTGTAGAAAAAGCCGAAAATTATTTAGTTAAAACCCAGGGTTTGCGGATTTTTCCAGGCTTTAGCTTTGACAGTTATCAATATTTTACCCTGGAGCATTGCCGGCGGCTGCTTGGCCTCTGTAAAAGCTGTTATCAAAATCTTATTATTGATTGCGCTCCCGGCTTGGTCTACAGCAGCACCTATGGAGCCATGTCTATGGCTACAGCCATTCGGCCTGTGGTTGTTCCGGACAGGCGTCTGCTGGCTTATCAGCAGCAGCAGGTGGAATTTATGCAAAAGCATTGGCAGGTTAAAGGAGAAATCTCCTTTATAATCAATCATCTCTACAATCGTGACCAGGAGGATATCAGCAGAGAAGAACTGGAGGCAATTCATCCCCGAGCCAAACATGTTCCTCAGCAAAAGGCTATTGCTCACAAGGATTATGCGGCAGCTGCCGGCGGCAGGAGGTAAAAATGCTTATTGATCCGGCAACGATTTTTACTAAGGCCCCCTTTACACCGGCGGTAAAGGATTATCAAAGGCATCTGGAAAGAACTATCGAATTGATGATTGAAGAAAAAACCGAACTGATCAATGCTTACCAGGCAAGAAAGGTACAGCAGGTAATGGTTCGGGCCGAACTTGCCCAAATCATTCAGAAGCATTTCCCGGATTTTGCCGGGGAGCCGCAGTTCTATGATGATGCTCTCGCTTTACTCTTAGGCTACGGGCCTTTAGAACCATACCTGGCCGATCCTCTGATCACCGATATTTTAGGCAACAATAAAAATACCTGGTTTGTCAAAAAACGAGGCTATCAAATCCGTATACCCTTGTCCTTTGAATCGGAGCAAAGCTATCTTAAATTTTTATATAAGGTTGCGGCTGCAGCCGGCGGCAAAATTGACGAAAATCAAAATGCCGCTGCGGTTTTTACCGACCGGCAGAGGCTGATGAGGATAGTCATCACCCTGGGGCCTTTAGGTATGACCTCGCCCCTTATTGCCATCAGGAAGCATGCCGAGACTTATACGCTGGGCCAATTAATTCAGGAAAACATGCTGACCTCTGAGCAGGCCCGGCTTCTAAGGAATGCCGTAGAAAACCGGCAAACCATTGTCATTGCCGGCAGGGGCGGGTCCGGCAAGACGACGCTGATGGCCTCTCTTATTGATCAGGTACCCGCTGATGAGCGGGCGGTTTTATTGCAGGAAACCTGTGAGATCGTTCCCCGGCATCCCAATATTACAAATAAGATGATCCGCCTCTCCGATAATGCCTCGGTCAGGGATTATACCCTGTTTGAGCTGACGAAGCTGGCTCTCCTTGAAAGCGTGGACCGTATTTTCATTGCGGAGCTGAAAGACAGAGAAGCTTTCGATTTCTTTAACGCCATTTATACCGGCCATGCCGGCAGCATGACTACCCTGCACAGCCCCGTTAAGGAGCTAAACCCGGAGGCTGTGATCAACCGGCTTCTGCAGCTAATGGCCCGGGCAGCCACGGGCATTCCCCATAGGGAGCTGTGCAGTATGCTGGAAAAGTCATTGGATATTATCGTTTTCATGGAGGAATTTAAGGTTTTGGACATCGTCACAGTAAAGAAGGAAGGGGAGGTGTGAGCAGCATGGCCGTTAAAAGAAGCATCAGGGAATTTCTTGTTTGGTTAAACCGGCTGATTTACCAATCGGGAATTGCCGGGAGGTTGCCTTGGTTTAACGATAAGGTATTGCTGCTTTGCCTTTTGGCTGCAGCTTTCCTGGTCTATATCAAGCTCTCGGCAGCCGGCAGGTTTATTGCTTTAACCTATGGGTTTATTGCCCTGGTGGCCTTGACGACTTTTTTGCTGCTTTTGGTTTTAATGAATAAAGCGAAGCTGCGTAAAAGTTTTTTAAGCTTCCTGACGATTTACAGCAACTTTTATGCCGCTGAAGCCGATGAAATACAAGCTTTAGAAAAGGCGGCAGACTACATTGAAGATCCTTTCAGAAGCATCATCAAACGTTGGACAGCTTTCTACAAAGGACGAAAGGAGCTTTCCTTTGATGAAGCCCTGGCCGGTATTCTCAGCGATACCGGCGATGAGCCGGAGGTTCGGAAATTTATCAATATGACCCGGATAAGTCACCGCTACGGCGGCGATTATCAAGGGCTGTTAAAAAAGATGATCCGCCAGGGGCAGTATAAAGAGGAGAGCCTTGCTAAAAAAGCCTCTACCGCCGCTTTGGGTACCGGACTGATTCTTTTTATGATAATAATGAATCTGATATTGTTGTTCAGTCTGCTCAATCAAGCTGAGCTAGCGGTGTTTTTCCATTCGGCAAAAGGAAGGCTGCATCTTTTCCTTAATGCTCTGGCTACTTTAACCAGCATTGGTTTTGTGTTTAATATCAACAAATAGGAGGCGGTATGCTTACTTTCCTGTCCGGGATCTTTTGCGGTTTTGGCTGTTACTTTGCAATTACCGGTTGGTATACCTATGTTTTGCGCTGCCGCTTTTATAATTATAAGCCATTTGCTCCCTTGGAGGATAAGCTTAGGGAGTTGCCGGGCCAGATCAGGCTGCGGCAGCGGCTGGATCAGGCCGGCCGGCCTTTGAGAATGAGGCCGTTGCATTATTATCTCCTCCATATTGCTGTACCGCTGTTTCTCTGGTGTTTTCTGCGTCAGGCGGTGCCGGCAATTAATCTGGCTGCCGCAATGGTATTTGGTTTCTTTGTTGTGGATATTTTGATTTACTCCTGCTGCCAGGAGCGAAAAAAAGCTTTCAAAATGGACTTCCCCATATTTTTAGAAACGGTGGAACTGGCGGCGGCGGCAGGATTACCGGAAGAGCAGGCTTTTCTATTGGCGGCTGAAAATGTCCGGTCTAAAGCGATGAAGGAAGAATTGGCTCTGCTGGCAGCCAGACTTTATGCCACCAAAGATCCTTCGGAAGCTTTGCGGGTCTTTTCTGAGCGGGTGACTATAGCGGAAGCAAAGATACTGGAAATGGCCCTTGGCCAAGGGGAAAAAACCGGCAAGGTGGAGGCTGTTTTGGAGAATATCACCAACAGTATGTTTAACCGGGTGATTGCGATGATTAATGTTCAGGAGAAGGCCTGCGAATATAAGATTATGGCCGCCCTTTTTATCTTGCTGGCGGGGATTATGAACCTGCTGTTTCAGGCCTATTTTACAGACTTAAATATTGGGTTACAAGGGATTTTCGGATAAAGGAAGGATGGAAAGGATGGATAGCATGAAGGGAATCCATAAACAAATGAGCAAAGAGGAAACGAACAAGGAAAAAAACAGAGGCAGCAATGAAGTTATAGCCTTCGTACTATTACTCGTCTTCATTCTGCTGCTGGCTGCGCCGCAGATTAAGATCTTGGGGGAGACGGTAAGAACCGCGGTGAGCAATTTAAACACCAGCCTGTCCACAACCTTAAGCGATTCCTAATAGGCGCAAAAAAGAAGGAGTGTACTTTTATGAGGCAAAGGGAACACGGACAAGCAAACCGGGGCAGTGCGGAAATTATGGCGATGATCTTGATTTTGCCTCTGCTTTTGCTGCCTTTATTCAGTACGGCAGTTCACTGGCTTAATATTAATCAATACGACGTTTTACGCCAGTGTGCCAATCAGGCTGTTCTCAGTATGGAAATCGAAGGGGGGCTGACGGCAGCCGGCAAAGCCCGAATTTATGAGGCGTTGGCAGAAAAAGGTGTTGATGCGGAGAGCGTTCATCTTGATTATACGCCTTACCCTGTGGCTTATGGCCAGCCGGTGAAAATCAAGATTAGCTGCAATTACCAAGCGGTCACCTATAGTCTGGGATTAGGAGGACTAACCAAAGATGCTGAGGATAAGATCATGGTTTACGGACCGGTGGCATCCTTGTCGAAAAAATACCAATAGAGGCTCGGTTATACTGATTAGCGGGTCCATGATAGCGGTAATCATCACCCTTATCTGCATTGCTTTTATTTCTCTGCGCTATTTATATAGCGTTAAACGGGTAGGGGATATAGCCGTAGTCGCTGCCGGGCTGGCCGCTTTGCGGTCAGAGTCCACAGAGGATCTTGCTTACGGGGAATATACGCTTTCAAAGCCGGCAGCTATTGCCGCTTTTAAATCTTCCCTTCAGGAAAACCTCAAGCTGGACAGCAGCCTTTACCCTTTGAGCAATCATTACATCACCACGCCGGTAACGATTGAAGAGATAAGCGTATATAATCCCGAAGATATTACATCGGGCCTGACTTGCAGCTGCGGTACGGCTATCCGCAGAACCTCAATCCATGTAGTCATCAGCTACCGGGTTCGTATCCCTGGGCTCCATGGATTACTGGGAAAAGAAAGCCGGCTGCGCATCCATAAGGACGTAGATAACCATTATTCGCTTAACATTGCATAGGAGTAGGTTATGATCAGAAAAAAGGTCATTATTGCTTTTGTTTGTCTGGGTATAGCTATTGCCGCCGGGTTGGGGCAGCATATTTATCTGTCGGAAAAGTTTGAGGAAAAGCATTACGAGTTATTGGCGGCAAGGCAAGCCATGGAGGTTGCACAGCAGTTGCAGGATGAAGAATCACCGGAAGGAGCCATACCGCCGCTGAAGGAAGGCCAGGTGAAAGTAACCATTCGGGTGGATCTCTATTCAGCTTTGGCCGGCAAGATCGGGCCGGCAGATCAAGTCAGCGTAGGTTTTGTCCCGGCTGCCGCCGATAGCGGCAAAGTCCGCCTGCCCGCTATGGTGGCTGAGGGTCTATTGATTGCTGATGTGACTAATGAAAAGGGTAAGGATATTCATAGCAGCCAAGGCGGCAATGCTTACGCCGGTGATGAGGTCATGCTGCCGGCGGCCGTAACCTTGGTTTGCGACAGCAAGGAGCAGGCCCTATCCGTCAAAGAATATGAAAAAGCCGGCAGCCTGTTTTTAATGATGGCCGGCGCCGGCGGGGTAAACTGATGGAGAAGGTATTGGTTTTAGACCCAGAGGGCAAGCCGAAAGGCAAGTATCCGGCTGCCCTCTGCCGCAAGCTGCTTCGCCGCAAGCAGGCAAAAGTTCATTCCCGCCAGCCTTTTACCTTGATTTTAAGGTCTGCCAAAATTTTGACAGACTTTAACAAAAAGGATGATATAATATAGGCAGAAAAAAGAGGGGAGAAAACCAGAGATGAAACGATTTTTTATTTTGGTCTTAATGGCCTTTTTACTGCTGCCGGTGCTACCCGTTTTGGCCTATTTGCCGGCCAGTTTTGATACCCTCGAGGAAGCCATGGCTGAGGCCGCCCGGCGTATGGGACCGAAAGAGCTGCTTTGGTCTGATGCTATTAAAGTAGAACCGCCGGAGGGTGTGATCACAGAAACCGGCTACATGATCCAGCCGGTAGGGGAAACTTACAAAAAGGCTGTGGATAATATCGTGATCATTCGGGGAAATCCGGATAGCGGCTTTACGGTTACTGATTACTTTAGTGGCAGTTCTGGTAACTTGTCTTGGGCAGATTTTTTCCAAAATCCTAACTATATTTGGAATGACCTGGAGTTTGATCGGGCTATTCATGCTGGAATGAAAGGGGCATTCTCTGGAGCTCCGACTTTATTTTCTATGTATATCAATAATGTTCCCTGGCAGGAAAGTCCCTGGGGGGATTTGATCAAGGAAAACCGTAGGAAAGACCCTGGCATCTTAGCTGATCCCTTTTTCTGGGCTGTTTGGGCTGATCCGGAGTATACGTTGTATGTACGAGGCATAACCATGCCTACGGATGAAAAGGAACGGGCCAGGCGGGAAGCGGCCATGGTTAAGCTGGGGTTTAAGAAACCAGAGATATTGCCGGTTCCTACGGAAGTTGTTCCTGCAAAGAAAAAGCAAGTCAAGCTGACCCTGGGCAGCAACAAAATAATCTTAATCGAAGATAACGCAACTACCGGCCAAAGCTTTCTAAGTGTACCGGCAACGTTAATCAACGGCAGTACGATGATTCCGCTGCGAGGAGTGGTGGAGGAATTCGGTGCAGAATTAAATTACGATGAAACCAGCAAAACCGTGACGATTATCCTAGGCGAAGTCGAAGTACAATTAACTATCGGCCAGTTTTCAGCTTTGGTAAATGGTAAAAAATTAACATTAAGTGCAGTACCAGTCCTCCAGGATGGGAGAACACTGCTGCCTCTCCGGGGCGTATTTCAGGCCCTTGGGCTGGCAGTAGATTATGACGATGCCACAAAGGAGATACAAATCAGCAACTAAAATGGTCTGTCAAAATTTTGACAAACGAAATAGCGGCAGCCAGTTCTCTGTGGTAAAATAGAGTAGAGTTGTCGCTTAGCGGCCGGTTCACTTCCCAAAGGGGAGGTGATGCCTATGGTTAGTTGGATGGAGCTTTTGACTCTATTAACTTTCCTAGTGGCATTTGCCAGTTATTTAAGAAAGCTTAAATAAACGGCAAAACCGCCGTTGCCGGCGGTTTTCCGTTCGCTACATTTCGGAACCTGCCGCTCTTCCAGAAGCGACAACTCCTTTTTGTAAGTATATGATATCATATTCTATTTTATACTTCAAGGTGAAAAATGGTATCATCCAGAGAATTACCTGTTGCTACGCAGCAGAGGCCAACCGGCATTCCGGTTAAAGCAAGTAAATGCTTGTGGTCTTTACTGCGTTTTTTATTTTGTTAAAGGAGGAAGATAAGTGAGAAGGTATATCGCTATTTTCCTGGTCTGCTTGCTGCTCCTGCAGGCGCCGGGTCAGTTGTTGGCTAATACAATTATCGATTACGTCCGGGACTTTGGCGAAATCACCTCTGGAGCACCGACTAGTATTTCCGGGGTAAATACCAGGGTATATCGAGGGATAGGTAATGCTCCATTTAAGTATAGTAGGGACTGGAGGATTCGGGTAGTCAACGATAAAGGAGTTTTGCAGGGTTCCGGCCTTACTCCCTGTATCGTCGATAAGAATTACTTGGAATTCAACTTTGTACCCACCAGTCAATTAAGCCAGTGGGTATCTCTGCTCAACGGTGATTTAAGTTTTGTGCAGAGTAGAATGAGTAATCCCACTCTTTCTGCCGATTTAGGGAGTAACACCATAATGATCAATGGACGCAGCAGCAACCGCATTTGGATCAGGGTCTTGGCAGAGCTGTGCGGTGCTACGCCTACGGTCAGCTCGAATTGGATTGCTGAGGTACAAACTACACCTTACCCAACGGCGCTTATCGGTTACGACTACTCTGCAAAAGTAGGAGGTCAGGCCAACTTTACCCTGACTGCTGCGGGGTTTGCTGCTTCTGGATACCTGGTAGGTGGCCCTGGTCTTAACCAAGTTACTTTCAAGGTCAACGGCAGCACAGTAGCCAGCTATAACAATGTTACCCGTATAGATAATGCCCAAGCCTCCTGGACGGTGCCGGCAGAAGGGATATATAAAGCGGAACTGTCGGCCACAGACAAAGTGGGCCGGAGGACGACAAAAACCCTTTCCTTTGCCGTCGGCGATCTGCCCCAGCCGCCCCAGGAACCGCAGCCCACTCCGGTCAAGCGGCCGCCGGTGGCTAAATTTGAGGTGCCGGTCATGGCCCGGCCGGGAGAAGTAATCAATGTCAACGATCTCAGCTATGATCCTGACGGTACAATTATTCACTGGGCCTGGACGGTAACACCAAACGAAGATGCAGAAATCAATCTGAGTACCAGCGGCAGCGGCGGTACCCTTTCTTTCCTGGAAAATGGCCTGAAAGAAATCCGTCTGAAGGTTACAGATAATGATAGCATGACTGATGAAACTGTTCAATTTGTCCTGGTTGTGGGACCGCCGCCGGCGCCGGCGATCCAGGCCAACTTCTCCCTGCCGGGCTATATGCTTACCGGCTTTGCGGTCCCGGTGGAGGATCTGTCCACTTCCCGGGGGACGATTACCAAAAGAGAGTGGGAGATCTGGCCTATGGACGGTGTGGATGCGGACATGAAAACTGACGGCAGCACCAGTACCATCACCTTCATGCAGCCCGGCACCTTTTCGGTAAAGCTAACGATTTGGGACAGCAATAACCTAACGGATAGCCTGACAAAAACCATTGAGATTATCCAGGGCAATAAACCGCCCACCGCCAATTTCAGCATGCCTGAGCATCAAAAAGTAGGTACGGCCGTTCCCGTAACCGACAACAGCTATGACGATGACGGCTACATCGTGAAATGGGAGTGGGAATTGACGCCGGCAGATGGAGGTACCCTCAATTTAAGCGGTACCGACGATAGCGGCGGGGACATTCGCTTCACAAAGACCGGGGAGCATGAGCTGAAGCTGACGGTGACGGACAATAACGGCGCTGCCGGCTCCGCAACCAAGAGCATTTTGATTGTAGAGAATCAGCCCCCGGTAGCCCGGATTGATGCTCCTGAGCGAGTGCTGCAAGCCCGGGACGTGGAGATTCGTTCTGCCTCTTATGATCCGGATGGAACCATTGCCAATCATGCATGGACAGTTACCCCTGACGACTCCTTAATGGGCATCCTGGACGGGGAAACCAGCACCGTATATTTCGATAAATTGGGTACCCATACCATCGAATTAACGGTAACGGATGACGACGGCCTAACGGCAACTACCACCAAGGAAATTGAAGTAGAGCCGGCCATTCCCCAGGCCTACTTCTCCATAGACGGCACCTACAAAGTAAACCGCCGGCTGGACCTGAATGCGGTTGGCAGCTCCACGGTGCCTCATTCCCCCATACTGTGGGAGGAAACGATATGGGAATACCTGCCCGCAGAAGGCCAGGATGAAGAAAGCTGCAAGGTTCGCAGCTCCGGCGATCTGCAGAAGAGGGCGCTGCTGTTCAAAGAGCCGGGTGACTGGAAGATCCGGCTGAAGGTCAAAAATGAGGCCGGTCACTATTCGGAATGGTTTGAACAAACCATAAAAATCTATCCGGATGAGGCGCCCATCGTAGACTTTATGCTGCCTGTTTTGCTGGTTCGGGATGTGACCAACAACCGGAAGGCGATCATTCAGCCCCAGGATACCTCCCAGGTGATTGACGGGGACCGGATCAAGGAAAGGGTCTGGAAGTACCAATACGACAGCAATAATGACGGCAGCTTTGAAGATGAAACTTGGATTACCTTCTCTGCCGGCAACGATACAATGCCAAAGATCACTAACGGGGATGTGGGCCGCTATCGCTTTGAGCTGGAGGTAGTGGAGGAATTCGGCCAGCCTACCCTGGAGGAATTCATCGGGCCGGAAGATATCCTGCGCAGCAGCACTAGCTGGAAGCCGGCCGAAGAAAAAATAGCGGAAGTCATCAATAATGAGCCTTCGGTAAGCTTCCGTCCCATCAAGATCAAAAAACCGGATATCGCTATCGTCATGGATCAGCTAGACAGCAATAAAATGCAGGAACTGCGGTCTTTAATCAGCAGCAGCCTGGGCAGCGAGATCAAGCCCAATATAACCTTTTATGAAAGGTACAGCACTACGGCAAAAACCTCTTTTTCCTGGGAGGTAAGAACCTACCGCCAAAATGGATTTGGCAATGGAGACGGCCAGTTTCAACAGTCAGGGAACAACTATACCTACAGGGGATTTGGAAGAACGGCAGTGCCGGGGTGGGGGTCGGAAAGAGCTGAGGCAAATGATGAGTCGTTGAAAAACGCCCCTGCGGATCATCTATACGTCAGAGATTCTTCAACAAATACCCAGGAGTTTACTTTTGATGTGGATCTTACCGGATACAATGTTCGGGCAGAGACTATTCCGGCCCTTCTTTTTAACGCAGGGTATTCGAGTACTATGTATTATGGATTAGGCTCTATGCTCCTGATCAACCCTACAAAAATACAGGTATATTCTCTTTTTAATATGAACGATTTACAGGGTCTGATGTATCACCATGCGGGGGATTTGATCAAAGGTAACGGAACGGAGGATTTTTGGTGGCGGCAGCTAGAGCCGGGAGGCGGGAGTGCAGTATATTTTAATCGGCAAGTGAGATTGCGAGAGGAAGTTACGGTACCCTATTCGCTGCAGAAGAGCATAAAAGTGGTTCATGCAGCCGGCAGTTATAAAATTTACGTCAATAATAATCTGGTTCTTGAGGGAGAAGGAGCAACGACAGGAACGGCTTCTTCTGGTTTCCCCTCTAATTATGGGATTGCGGCAGTTAATCGTGCACATCGCCATCTAGCGGAAGACGGGAGAAGAAATACCTTTCAAATCAATAACTTTGCGCTAAAAGAAACGGTGAATAAGGACTTCAGGGCTTTGGTGGAAGGAGTCACCTGGGGAGATACCCCGAGTAGGTTTTTGATCAATCTAACGGAACAGCCTATGACTTACAAGAGGGAGGATGTTGCCGTCACCAGAAGCTTACTTAATAACAATGTCCATTATCTTGCCCTGTGGCATTCTGGAAGAGAAACATTGTTAGATACTCTTCTTGGCAGGGGCAAACTCCTTAACACTCAACCAAACACAGTAAACCTTGCCAATGAAATTGCCCAATACGTTAAAACGGCATTGGCTAATGAGCCGGTTGGGCTAGAAGAATACATATTGCTTAACGAGGAAATCAAATACGAAACCTATTACAACGATCCGGAGCAGGACCCGGAGATTGCCCGAAAATGGCTCTATGACCACAACAGTCACTACTTTGAAAACAGCCTGGGCTTAGTCAGCTACCATAAGACGGAATTGGATAACCAGGTAACTGCATTTAACCGGGTGGGTAAGTTCAATGTTAATTTTAGGGCCCAGGATGAGCCTAAGCCGGATCCCCGTTTTGAAAACTACCGGAAGTGGTCCTATATGCCCACAGAAACCCTGGATATCTATGTGCACCGCCGGCCGGCAGCGTATTTCACGGCAGCCACAGAGTACGACAGGCCAAGCAGAAAATATTTAGTGACCATAGAAAACCAAAGCTATGACAGGGATCACAGCAGCAAAGCCAATAAGGGGATTGTGAAAGAGGAGTGGAAATGGAAGGGCGTAAATGATAGCGCCTGGACAGAAGGGAAGCTCTTAGGCCCCTTGGATAGCTATACAAACTACTATGTTTATTTACGGGTTCAAGATGAAGAGGGGATTTGGAGTTTGCCTTATGTTGATCTGGTTAGTACATCGGCCATAAGGAGGCCCCCAATCGCTCAGTTCACCGTCACACCCTTCAGCCAGATTATAGGGAGGGCCTTTTCCATCGAAGACCAGAGCTATTCCCCCAATGGCTACCGAATTGAAGAGTGGGTTTGGCGCCTGCAGAAACCTGATGGTCAATGGGTGAATTACGGGGCAACGAAGCCGGAGGATCTGTCCAAATATGGGACAGGCCTCTACACCATCGAGCTGAAGGTAAGGGATGCAGGCGTGGGTTGGCAAGGAATAATGCCGGAATGGTCCTTGCCGGTGCAAGAGCAAGCAGTGGTGATCACGGAAAACTTAGCCCCCACGGTTAGTTTTACCATATCCCCTAACCCGGTGGCGGTGGACGAGCCTTATCAGCTAAACATCAACCGTTGGGATCCGGAGGGTGATCCTATCGTGGAGGAAGAGTGGCAGGTTTACCGGCCGGGAGCCGGCTCCTGGCAGCCCCTGACTGGCGGATGGAAATCTACCTATGAAGCGATGGGATTAGAAGCGGAGGGAGCTTACCAGTTTAGGGTACGCATCAAGGATGATCCCACAGGACGGAATGCATACCTGGTAGGAAAATGGAGCAACTGGTACAGCCAGACGGTTCAGGTGGAATCCACCCTGGCTATCATCGGAGAGAGTGAGCAAGATGTTTATGCTGCAGGCCAGGCCATGCTGATCAATGCCCATACCGAAGGCCGGGCCAGCCGGGTGGAGGCGGAAATGTGGTATCCCCGGAATCACTTGGTGAACACCGGCAAAACAGACCTTCTCCCGGACCAGCCTTTAGGCAGCCCGGCAGCAAAGGAAATGAACTGGCACAGCGGCCGGACGAAAGCCGAAGGCAGGGATAATGTGGTGATCATCCCCTTAGACACGCCGGAAGGAACCTATACCGTGAAACTGACCGCTTATAAGCCCAAGGTAGGCGGCGGTTATAAGATGGAGACGGATTTTATCACCGTTAAAGTGAAAGGAAATGTCTATGACCATAGCCATAGTCAAATTATTGGATAGGCCGGCGACCGGCCTGTTAGTTCTGGTGCTTTTGTCGGCCTTAAGCTGGATAGATTTACGAAGTTGTTATGTGCCCCCGGCTATTGTTTTAACTATTGGCCTTTTGGCCTTGCCGGGCATCACTTTGCAGGATACGCTTTTTTCCTTGGGGGTTTATATTCTTTTAATGGTGCTGTCGGCTTTGACGAGCTGGTCTATAGGCGGCGGTGATATTAAGCTGCTGGCGGCACTGGCACTTTACCTCAGGCCCGATCAGTTTGCCTATTTTTTATTACCTTTGGGAGCGGGCTGTCTGGGCGTTATCCTTTGGGCTTTCTTTCAAAAAATACCCAAGGACAGGCAAATTCCTTTTGTGCCTTTCATTTGTGCCGCCTTTACCCTTTGGCTATTCTGGCGATTTCCGGCTGCCCCGGGAGGATAAAAAAAGATAAGGAGGGTTGATGATGAAGAGAAGGCAAGGAACAAAGCGGCAACAGGCAGGCAGTTTGACTGTAGAGGCCCTGTTGATTTTGCCCTTGATTTTCTTATTGCTGGCTTTGTTTGTCCGCTGGGGCTTCATTTTACAAAATGATTTGGCGGAGGAGGCAAAAAGATATGAAGCGGGGGCCTATGGGGGAGACAATGGCGGCGGGCCGGCCTTTTTAAAAAACGGGCCGCCGGCCAGAAGGATCAGAGACGCTGATTTGCTGATTGATTTGGGATATAGCATAAAGGAGAGTTTGCCCTCATGGTTTCATTCGGGAGAGAAGAAATAAAAACATACCGTTCCTTTATTAATGAAGACACGGCGGCGATTACCGTATATTTTTTATTGGCGGGCTCCGCCTTGATTCTTTTGTTGCTGGCCCTGTTTAATTTTGGCCGTTTTCTGATGGCAAAGCAACAAGCGGCGACGGCTTTGGAAGCCTCGGCAGCTTCCGTACTGTCCCATTATCAAGCTGATCTGGTTCGGGAAATGGGATTGTTTGCTTTGGATACCCAGGATATAGCCGGCCTGCAGGCGGCAGGCAAAGCCTATTTCACAGCTAACCTGGGTGAACCGGGAGCAATCAATAGCCAAAAATGCCTGATTTATGCGCTGAGCTTTCCCGAAGAAAGCCGCTTAAACCAGGAGGAAATATTGACTATTCAGGCTGTGGACAGCCAGAGAATAGAAGGCTGGTTTAAAGCCGGCCAGGATATACTGGACTTTTTAGGTCTAACAGATTGGCAAAGCCTTCTTAAATCCTGGCTGCCCTCCGGAACAGAAGAAAAAGCTTTAGTCAGCGGTGAAGCAGACTCTTTAGCAAATCCCGGAGAGGCAGTTTCCGGCCATTCCGGCCTTGAGGACTGGGCGGATTGGTACGAGGATGAAAATGGGCAAACCACAGGAACGGAGCCGGAAGGAGGCGGGTCCGCCGCCGTAAGACTCTGGCATTTTTTCCTGCCTTGGCCCATCCACAGCGGTTTTGCCAATGTAGAGCTGCCGGAAGGTATTGGAAATCAGGCCTGCTCAAACGAACAGGGGGAAAAGCAATTGGAGGAGCTGGCCGCTTTTGGTCAAGGCTTTTCCTCCCTTTTCAGCAGCAAGAAAAATGATGAGGCAGACCAGCCGGCGGAACTTCCGCGTGGCGCCTTGGAAAAAATAAAAATCTTCCTGGCGGGGTTTCAGGATAGTTTGTCCGGTGTCTTGGCAAAAGGCAAAGACAAACTGCTTTTTACTGAGTATTTGCTGCAGGAGTTGGATTATGCCACCAATAAGCCGGCAATGGAGCGGTATTTTTCCCGCTGTGAAGCGGAATATGTTTTGTGGGGATACGGCAATAGCTGGGACAACCTGCGCTATACCGCCCTGCAGCTTTTCCTGCTGCGCTCGGGCTTTCACTTACTTGCGTCGGTGATAAACATGGAAGCAATAGATGAGGTCACTTTAGCTAAAGAAGCTTTGCAGGCGCTGGTTAAAGGCGGGAGTGATGTGGAAAAACTCTTTAACGGAGAAAGAATTCCGGCTTTTCCCGGACAAACAAGGATAACCATGTCCTATAAAGATCATTTAAGGCTTTTCCTGATTTGCCAAAAGGGAATAAGCCAAAAGCAGGCTTTGCAGCGGCTGATCCAAACTAATCTATGGTTCTGGCAGGCAAGGAACACTTCCGGAAGCGGACAAGGCCTGGCAGGACAAGTGAGGGCGGCAGAATTTGGCCTTAGCCGTTATGCTGCGGAAGTGAGGATAATTGCAGAGACGAAGCTTTCCTTATGGCCTTTTGGGGTTGCGCTAATCAGGCGGGAAGGAGTGATGGGCTATGACCGGCCCTTTGCTTTGGTTTCGTAAAAAGGAGGACAAGCCAAGATTACTAAAAAATCAGCAGGGCAGCCTGGCAGTGGAAGGGATGCTGACCTTGCCCTTTTTGCTTTTGGTTTTGCTCTTATGCATTGCCTTGATCTACACTGTCAGGGGGGCCTTGATCCTCGACAACGCCTTAGCTGCCACTTGCCGGGAGCTGGCAGAAAGCAGCTACCTTTTACAACAGGCTGTGGGCTTGGGAATGGATGAGAAAGCTCTGGGGAATCTGGCCGCCGCCGGGATAAGCAGTCTTTGGGCCAACCGCTGCTTGAATAAATATTTAAGTGAATATCCGGAAATTAAACAGGCTATTGAGTGGAAGCAGGCCAGGGGGCCGTTTTTCGCTGCTGAAGGAGCCGGCGGAGTTGCCGGGATTGGGACGGCGGGAGAAAATGATAGTGACGATGATGTAATCTTGGTTTTATGTTTTGCTCCGGCTAAACTTAACGGCATTACCGCAATACTGCCGGATTCCTGGCAAATTATATTTGCCAAGCGGCAAAGGGCTTGGCTGACCGGCCGCAGCCTCTTGCCGGAGCGGGGGCTGGAGCAAGCTGCAGGACAAAAAGAACAGGGATCCTTGGTATATATAACTCGTTGGGGGATAAGATATCATACAGAAAATTGCCGGTATTTAGCGAAAAGCAAGATCCCCGCTTATTTGAACCGTTTAGCGGCGGCCTATGGTCCTTGCCGGGTTTGCGGGCCTCCTTCCCGGCGGCCGGAGTATTTGCCGGAGGCGGGCTAAGGCCGCCTTTTTGACCGGGTAGCTGCAGAGTTTGCTGTAGGGTTTTCCAGAAAACTGTTGAAAAGTGATGCAGACAAACAATAGATAATCTGATAAAATAGAAAAAAGTTATCATCAGCGGAGGAGGATACAGCGTGGCGGAGCATTTGGAGAGGCCCAAACTGGTCGTTGACTTTAATAGTTCCAAGCCTTTGGGTGAGGTTGTCTATGAAGCTTTAAGAGAGGCAATTATTAGAAACCAGTTCAAACCCGGTGAAAGGCTGATGGAAACTGAGCTGGCCGATGAGATGGAAGTCAGCCGTACACCGGTGCGGGAGGCTGTTCGCAAGCTGGAGGCAGAGGGCTACGTTGTTATGATCCCCCGTAAAGGGACTTATGTTGCTTCTTTATCCATTCAAGACGTTAATGACGTTTTTGAAATTCGGGCAGCCCTGGAGGCCATGGCGGCTTCCCAGGCAGCGGTCAGGGCTTCGGAGGAAGAGATTGCCGCTATTAAAAAATGCATTGAGGCCGAAGCGGTTTTATGGGAAAGCGCCGATTTGGAAAAAACCGTAGAGTCGGATATTCAGTTTCATTCTTTGCTCTACCGGGCCTCTAAAAATAAGAAAATCGAAAGCCTGATCAACGATTTGCGGGAGCAAACCCAGCGGCTGCGCTCCAGCACCTTGTCCACACCAGGCCGGTTAAAATTTGCTTTGGATGAGCATAGACAAATTCTGGCGGCTATAGAGGCCAGAGATCCCCAAGGAGCTCACGAGGCCGCCTTGGCCCATATTGAGCGCTCCCGGGAAGTTATGCTGGGATTGTTGCGCTACCAAGCATAATGATTTTATTTTCCAGCGATTGCCGGGTTCAAATGCCTGATCAAAATCCGCTTCAATATGGATTTTAATCAGGCATCAGTATTACAGGCCCGGTTCTTTTTTATTGTATTTTGTTAAGAAATATTAAGATTTAATTCATAGAAAAATGGCGATAAGCCTGTTATGATTATATAAATGTGATTTTATAGAAATATACTGGGAGAGATATGATGAAAGGTAAAAAGACTATTGCATTGATTCAGGCTGTGTTGATGTGGCTGACACTGCTGGGCGGAGTTTGGCTCGGCGGCTGCAGCGCCTTGGCCCAGCCTCAGGTGAAAGAGCCGGTAACCGGCCCTGTCATTGACGGTGCCGAAGCCTACCATGTCATCGTAGCCGGCGGTGAGCCGGAAGGAGTTGCGGCGGCCTTGGCGGCAGCCAGAAACGGCATGAAAACCGTATTGGTAGAAAAAGGCGATGCTCTGGGCGGTTTGATGACTTTGGGCATGCTAAATTTTCTGGATATGAATCACGGACCAAAAAATGAGCTTTTGACCAGGGGGATTTTCGAAGAATTTTATAAAGCCCTGGGCAATGCTTTTGATGTGGAAGAGGCCAAAGCCTGGTTTCTGCAGAAATGTGAGGCCGAACCTAATCTTACCGTACTGCTTGATACGGAGATATTGGAGCCGGTTATGGAAGGCAAGACCATTGCCGGCCTGAAGATCAAAAGGGAAGGCCAGGAAGAGGTTTTGCGCAGTCTGGCGGTAATCGATGCTACCGTCGATGCCGATGTGGCTGCCGCTGCCGGCGTGCCTTATACGGTAGGCGGCGAGGATTACGGCGCCCACGGCACTTTGCAGGGAGTGACTCTGGTTTTTGAGGTCTCCGGTGTAGATTGGGCCGGTGTGACCAGACACTTGAAAAACGACGGCTATGAGGGCTCCGGTTCCGATGCGGTATCAGCCTGGGGCTATGGTCCGGAAGCCATGAAATACCAGCCTGTGGATGAAAACATGCGGTTTAGGGGACCCAATATTGCCCGGCAAAAGGACGGCAATGTCTTGTTAAATGCCCTGCTGATTTTCGGAGTGGATGCTCTGGACCCCGATTCCCTGGCCGAAGGTATTGCCAGAGGCCGGGCGGAGATACCTCATATCATTGAATTTATGAGAGAAAATTTCCCCGGCTTTGAAAATGCCGCTTTTGTGGATACGGCTTCCCGTCTTTATGTAAGAGAAACCCGCCATATTCAAGGGGAGTACCGGCTTACCATCACCGATATGCTGGAAAACCGGGATCATTGGGACAGGATTGGCCACGGCAGTTATCCTGTGGATGTGCAGCCTACCAGCCCTTCCAACTACGGCAATATTATTGGTGTTCCTGATATTTATAGTATACCTTTTCGCTGCCTTGTACCCCTTGAAATCGACCAGCTTTTGGTGGCCGGACGCAGTGCCTCTTATGACTCTCTGCCCCATGGCAGCGCCCGGGTCATCCCCGTAGGCATGGTGGCTGGTGAAGCTTGCGGCACGGCGGCAGCCTATGCAGTGGAGCAGGAAGTGACTTTCCGCCAGATGTCTCAAGATCCCGAGGCCATCAAGTGGCTGCAGGATCAGTTGAAGAAGCAAGGCGCCTATTTGACGGAATATACCCCGCCCCGGATGGCAGTGATGGGTCACTGGGCCTATCCCGGAGTGGTGGTGATGCGGGAGCTGGGCCTGACCGAAGGCGGTTATAACAACGATTACCGTCTGGATGAGACCTTACCCAACCGCTGGCCCTTACAGAACAAGCTCAATAAGTTGATGTCTCTCGTCCATGAGCGGACGGCAGACAGAGGCCAGGAGCAAATCCCGGCTTGGCAAATCAGCTTGCCCGGTGACGAGATTACCGTAGGCCAGCTTTATCTCGCAGCGGCCCAAGCCGCCTCTTTGGGAGAGAAAAGCAACGCTGGCGGCCGGGAAGCCGGTGAAGAGCCGAAAGTTCGGATTTTTACCGATGAAGCAGAGGCAAAAGAATATCTGATTGCCCAAGGTATATTAACGGCTGAAATGCTGGAGCATTCTCCCGATGAGGCGGCTATCGCCAACTACGGACAATTGTTGAGCATATTAGGCGCTTTATATACAACTTTGATGGCTTAAAGGTATAAAGTGGGAACGGGATTATCGCAGATGCCGAACCTTGAATCTAGGAAGTTCTGATTTTATTGCGAAAGAATGAAGGAGGCAGCAGGATGTATATCAGCACCAGAGGAAATTATTCGCCGGTAACGGCTTCAAAAGCGATCTACCTGGGTATGGTGCCCCCCGGCGGCTTATTTGTGCCGGAAAAGGTGCCTAAGCTCAGTCTGGACGAAATCAAAGCCATGGAGGATTTGCCTTATCCGGCTTTAGCCGAAAAAATATTGGGCTATTACCTGGATGACTATACGCCTGAAGAAATCAGAGAATCCACCCAAGCCGCTTATGGCCAAAACTTTTTTCATGAGGATATTGCACCCTTAACCTTATTGGAGGATATGGGGGGCATACTGGAGCTTTGGCACGGTCCCACGGCGGCTTTTAAAGATATGGCTTTACAGCTTACCCCCCGCCTTTTGTCCCAGGCCATCAAAAAGAGTGACGACAATCAGGAATTGCTAATTCTGGTGGCCACCTCCGGTGATACCGGCAAGGCGGCCCTGGAGGGTTTTAAAGATGTGCCCGGCATTCATATTGCCTGCTTTTTCCCTGACAAGGGAGTCAGCAAGGTACAGGAGCTGCAGATGCGGACCACTGACGGTAAAAATACTTACGTTATTGCCGTGGAGGGCAATTTTGACGATTGCCAAAACGGCGTTAAGGATATTTTCGGCGACGCGGCTTTTAATGAGGAACTGGCAAAGAAAGGCTGGCAATTGTCCTCAGCCAACTCCATCAATTGGGGCCGCCTTTGCCCCCAAATCGTTTATTACTTCTATGCCTATTTATCCCTGACCCAGGCCGGCTGTCTGGAAATGGGCCAGCCCGTTCATTTTGTAGTGCCCACAGGCAATTTCGGCAATATTTTATCGGCCTGGTATGCTAAAGAAATGGGGCTGCCTATAGGCAAGCTGATTTGTGCCTCCAATGAGAATAAAGTGCTCACCGATTTTTTTGCCACAGGCCATTACGACCGGCGGCGGACATTTTATAAAACCAGCAGCCCCTCCATGGATATCTTGATTTCCAGCAATCTGGAGCGCTTCCTTTTTGAGATGAATGGCCACAACGCCGAAGCCATTGCCGGGTACATGAGGGATCTGCAGGAGAAGGGCAGCTTTACAATAGAGGAAGGCCTGCTGCAAAAGATGCAGGAGCTGGTCTGGGCCGGCAGCGCCAATGAAAAAGAGGCCGCGGCAGAAATCCGCCGGGTCTATGAGAAATACCATTACCTGATGGATACCCATACGGCTGTAGGATCGGTGGTTTACGGACGCTATACCGAAGAAACGAAAGATGAGACTCTGGCGGTAATGGACGCCACCGCCAGCCCCTTTAAATTTTCTAAAAGCGTCATGGCGGCTTTGGGTGATGAGGAAGCACCCGAAGACGTGGATGAACTGCTGATCTTGGATGCTTTGGCAGCCTATACCGGCAATCCCGCTCATCCGGCTTTGGCCGGATTGGATAAACGTCCGGTGCTGCATTCAAAATGCGTGACTCAAAAAGAGATGAAAAGTGTGGTGGAGGCCATTGTTCAAGGAACTTTTTCTCCCTCCTCATCGTCTAAATAAAGAAGGAATCAGGAAGGAGGCAGGTAATGGCGCCTTTGATTGAAATAAAAGGCCTGACAAAAAAATACCGCATCGGCCGGGAAGTCATCACGGCGGTAAACGATGTCAGCCTCAGTATAGAAGCCGGTGAATTCGTCTGTATTTTGGGACCTTCCGGCTGTGGCAAAACCACATTTCTCCACTTGGTAGCCGGCCTGGACCGGCCCACTAAGGGCGATATTTTTGTGAAGGGGCTCTGTATTAACAAAATTAAAGAAAAAGATATGGCTTTATTCCGGCGGCGCTTTATGGCTTTTATTTTTCAGGCCTACAATCTGGTACCTACGCTGACGGCTATTGAGAATGTCAGTATGCCCTTGATGTTTGACGGCATGGTAAAATTCAAACGGGATAAAATGGCTAAAGAATTGCTGACTCAAATTGGCCTGGGCAAGCGTCTGCGCAATAAGCCTTCGGAGATGAGCGGCGGCCAGCAGCAGCGGGTCAGTATTGCCAGGGCCTTGATTAATAATCCGAAGGTTCTTTATGCCGACGAACCTACCGGCAACCTGGACAGCAAAACCACCAAGGAAATCATGGATATTCTGGTAAGCCGGGTCAGGCAAAAAGGCGTTACTTTAGTCATGGTCACCCATAATAAAGAATTGACGGAGGACGCCGACAAAGTTATTTATATGCTGGACGGCCGTATTCAGAAAATCGTGGATCAGCGCAATAATACGGTTCAAGAATTCATCCATGAAGAAGTTGAAGCTCCTCCGGCAGCGGAAAGTCCGGAGAAAATTGCTGTAGAAGCTATAAATGAAGGTCGCATAGCGGCAGAAGGAGCGGTTTAATGAGAATCGGAAAGTCAAAGTTTAAGGGAGCAATGAGTATTTTGGTAGTTATGCTTTTGCTGATGGGCGCCTTGCCCGCCTATGGCAGCGGATTGATCACTATTGAGAACTCTATCCTGCCTGTATTGTCTTTAGAAATATCCCGGCAGGATCCGGCGGTGATCGGCGAAGAATTCACCATCGTTTATTTGGTTAAGAATATTAGTGATAAACCGGCTTTTAATATTAATTACAACTTTAATATAGTAGGTTCTGACGACCTTTATCCTTTCACCTTGACGAAGCCGGAGCCCATTACCCAGCTTGATCCAGGCGCCAGCGCCACCATGTCGGTGAAGTTTACCGTGGACAAAGACGCCAGGGAAAAGACTTACCGGATCAACGGCCAGGTCAACGCTCAAGACGCCGGTATGGCCACCACCGTGAACTATTCCGCCATCAGCGACGTCCCCATCAGCTTTACTACCGTTAAGCCCAATTTGACGGTATCGGATTTAAAAATCCTTGAAGAAAATCCGGATACCCTGGAAGGCTTCACTGTGCGGCTGACCCTGAAAAATGGCAGTGTAATTTATGATCTCCGCAATATTCTCGTACAGTTGGAGGGCGGCGATAACTTCGAAATCATGGATATTACCAACAAGAAAGAAATCTCCAAGATATCCGCCAATCAGGCCAGCAGCATCGATTTCAAAATCCGCTCGAAAGAAGGCCGTACCACCAATACGGTAACCATGACTACATCTTATAATTATACAAACGGTTCTGTGGAGGATAAGAAAGAAGAGCTTTTTATCCCGATTAAGGAAGACGTATCCACCAACGGCAAAAAACCCCAGGTTATCATCAAGCGTTACACCTTGTCTAAGGATCAGGTACTGGCCGGCGACAAAATCGACTTGACCCTGGCCATCGAAAACACCAACAGCCGTCCGGTGAAAAACGTGCTGATCAACTTCGGTGTGGAAAGCACTACTTCCGAAGGGGGCGGCTCCAGCAGCAGCACGGTTTTTGCTCCTGTAGGCTCCAGTAACACCTTCCATGTGGATCAAATCAAAGGTAAATCCACGATTACGAATACCATTACCTTTGCCGTGGACCCCGGCGCTTCCGCCAAGACTTATATCGTACCGGTAACCATTACTTATGAGGACGAAAAAGGTCTGTACGATAATTTGGCCATTAAAGATAACGTCAATATTCCCGTAACCCAGCAGGCCAAGATGAGCGTCACCTCCATGACTCTGCCCTCCGATGCCAACGTGGGCATGCCTACGCCGGTAATGGCGGAGTTTGTCAACTCCGGCAAGGTGGATCTAGTGGATTTCACCGTTAAGCTGGAAGGCGATTTCGAGACGATGGACGCTACTGTCTATCTGGCAAAGCTTTCCATCGGTTCTACCAATTCCTATACCGGTATGCTGATTGCTTCGGAAGAAGGGGAGAAGGAAGGTAAGCTGATCGTATCTTACCTGGACAACAACAACCAGGAAGTCGTTGAAGAATACCCCTTTACCGTTATGGTTACGGCCATGGAGGAGATGGGCCCTATGGATCCCGACATGTTCCCCCCCGGTGGTGAGGGTATGCCGGAAGACGAAGGCAATGCCGTGGTCAATTTCCTGAAAAACAATTGGTTCAGCGTAGTTTTAGGCCTGGCTGTGGCCGGTCAGTTGATCTACATCGTCCGCATCAAGAAGAAGGCGAAAGAGGAATTTTTCGATGAATAATGTAGACGTCCTCCGCATGGCATATGGCAACCTTTTCCGGCGGAAGATGCGGGCTATTCTTACCATCGTTGGCGTGTTTATCGGTACCATGGCCATCGTGGTGATGATGTCTTTGGGTATCGGTCTGAAAGAATCCACCACCAAGCAGATGGAGAGCTGGGGCGATCTGAATATGATCACCGTCAACCAGGGCCGTAGCTGGGATCCGGAGACAGGGGAGTATAAAGGCGACGAGCAGCGTCTGAATGACGATGCTGTGGCCCTGTTTAAAAGCCAGCCGGGAGTTATTTCCGTTATGCCCTCTATCCAGGTCAACGGTCAAGCTAAGTACGGCAAGAAAGAAGGCTGGCTGAATCTTTACGGCGTGGAGCCGGAAATTTTTAACCAGATGACTTACGAAATTGCCGAAGGCCGGACCCTGAGGGACACGGACGTTAACAGCGTTCTCGTAGGCTGGCAGGTGATCAATCAGTTTTGGGATCCTGAAGATACCGGCGGAGGCCGGCGAATGATGATAGGTCCCGGGGGTACGGAGCAATCTAATTCCACAGAGATGCTGAATCAGGTAGTCTATGTCACCATCAATAATAACTATAATTATGAAATGTCGAAAAAACAGCCCCTTACCGTAGTAGGCGTTTTGGAAGGGGAATTTAAGGATCACGCTTACAGTGCTTATGCCCCTATCAGCACATTAAAAAAATGGCGGGATTTTGTTAACGACAAGTCCTATATGACCGAAGAGCAGCGCCAGCAGCAGGAACAGTGGGAAAGGGAAATGAAGGAGCGGGGAGAGACCAGCATGACCCGGGACCCCAAGGACTATGACCAGATTCTCATCCGCTGCAAAGATGTTAAAGAGGCCCGGGTTGTAGCCAGCACTTTGCGGGATATCGGCTACAATCTTTGGACGGTAGCCGATTATATGGAAAATGTGGAGAATCAGGCCCTGATTATCCAGGCTGTTTTGGGCGGCATCGGCGGTATTACTCTTTTGGTGGCCTCCATCGGTATTGCCAATACTATGATTATGGCTATTTATGAGAGAACGAGAGAAATCGGGGTAATGAAGGTCATCGGCGCCACCGGCGCCGACGTCATGAAGATGTTCCTGATGGAGGCCGGCCTCATCGGTGTGTGCGGCGGCGTCCTGGGGCTGATTTGCAGTTTGGGGGCTTCCAAGCTCATCAACTACCTATCCGGCGATTATTTCGGCACTACCATGGATGGTATGCAGCTAAATATCTCTGTGATTCCGCCCTATCTGATGATTTTTTCTCTGATTTTTGCTTTCTGTATCGGTATCATAGCCGGCTTCTATCCTGCCCGCCGGGCTTCCAAACTGAGTCCTATTTTGGCTATTCGCAACGAATAGAGCAAGGATTAGCCAGGGATAGCCGGCAGCTTGAACCAGTAATCACAATAAAAAGTTGGGTTCTGTCCCCTAACCGGGCAGAACCCAACTTTTTTTTCAATCATTGTCAATAGGGTCTAAAATATGGTACTATTTGTCTGCGGCCAAAATACCGCCGCTGGCATAGTCTTCCTTTTTCAGTTCTTCGATCATGACGACGATGGCTTCCTCTTTGGCATTGATGGTTTCCGAAACGGCTTGGGTGACTTTTTTGACCAGGGCTCTTTTTTGATCAAGACTGCGGCCTTCAAACATTTTGACGATAACGGTAGGCATAGTTAATCCCTCCTTTAATAATTGGTGACACCTAAAATTTAGAGTATAATGTTTTTTCTTTAGTATAGCGGGCAATCTAAATGGGGTCAACAAATATAGCAAAACATGGCGGGACATAAATATAAATAAAGCGGGTGGTATTCATGGCGGAAATCAGAAAATCGGCGGCCCTTGCCTTGCCGAAGCATATATTGGATGTTTTCATGATGTTTGATGAGGCGGAGCTGCCGGCCTGGCTGGTTGGCGGCTGCCTGCGGGATATTTTTCTGGAAAGGACTCCTGCTGATTGGGACTTTGCCACACCCTGCCCGCCGGAGCTGGTACGGGAGAAGCTGAAGGCAGCAGGCTTGACGGTTTGGGATACGGGTCTTAAGCATGGTACGGTAACCTTTCGCTACCAAGGGTTTTCTTATGAAATCACCACTTTTCGGGTAGACGGCCCCTATCTGGATCACCGCCGGCCGGAGTGGGTAGCCTTTACCACCTCTTTGCAGGACGATCTGGCCCGCCGGGATTTTACCGTCAATGCCATGGCTTACAGCCCCCGGGACGGCTTGACCGATCCCTTTGGCGGTTTAAGAGATATGCAGGATAATGTAATTCGGGCGGTGGGTCTGCCCCAGGACCGGCTGGAGGAAGATGCTCTGCGGATTTTACGGGGCATTCGCTTTGCGGGCAGCCTGGATTTTTTTATTGAGGAAAGCTTATTTCAGGCCATGAAGGAAAAAGCCGGCTTATTGCAATGGATCAGTCCGGAGCGGTTGGCGGCGGAGCTGAAAGGCATACTGCTCCTGGCCTCCCCTTATAGGGCTTTGCGGCTGCTGGCCAAAATGGGTATTTGGCCCTATGTGATCCCTGAGCTGGTGGATACCATCGACTTTGACCAGCACAGCAGCCATCATTATCTTGATGTTTATCATCACCTGATCCAGACCGTGGAAAACACGCCGCCGGATCTGGTCCTCAGGCTGGCTGCCCTGCTTCATGATATCGGCAAGCCTGCCGTATTTACTCTCGATGCAAAAGGCAAGGGCCATTTTTATAATCATGAGGCGGTAGGCGCGGAAATGGCCGGCAGGATTCTGGATCGCCTCCGTTTCAGCCATGCTATACGGGATCAGGTGATCCTGCTGATTCTCCATCATATGCTGCATTTGAAGGTGCTGAAAGACGTGACCATCAGGCGGATGATCAGCGGTCTGCCTAAGCCCCGCCAGGAAAATTTAGAGTTGATACTGTTGTTGCAGAAGGCGGATTTGTTGGCTTCCCGCTACACGAAAAAATCTTTAATTGAGTTTGAAGGTTTCGCCCAGCGTTGCCGTCAAGTGCTAACCAGCGGCTGCCCCTTGGATTTAAGCGATTTGGCGGTGCGGGGAGAAGAACTGGCCGGCTTAGGGGTGCCGCCGGCAAAAAGAGGCAAGGCCCTTAAAGCTTTATTGGCGGAAGTACTGCGGGAACCCAGCCGGAATCAGCGTCATATCCTGTTGGAAATTGTAGAGCGTTATGCCGGAGGCAAAGAGGCCAATGAATAAACAGGAAAAAAAGGCTGAAAACCGCCGGCCAAAAGAGCGCTACGACGTCCGCTATCCTTTTTGGATACTCTGCATTTTAGCTCCGGTAATGGTGCTGATCTGGCTTTATCTGAAGCTGTTTCATCAAATCCGCATAACGAAGGATCCCCGACTGGAAGAGATCAAGGATGAGCCATGGGTGGTTTTAGGCAACCATGGCTCTTATTTTGATGCTCCCATCATGACCATCGCCTTTTTCCCCAAAAGAATTCATTATGTTATGTCCAATTCTTTTATGGCCACCTGGTGGGGGGCCTTTATTATCAAGGTTTTGCAGCAGATACCCAAAAGCCAGTTCTTTGTGGAAGCCAAAAGTGTCATCGCCATGAAACGGGCGGTGGCGGCAGGGGCTTCCGTAGGCTTATATCCTGAAGGCCGGATGTCGTTGACCGGCCGGCTGGGCTACCTGGCTCCTGCCGTAGGCAAATTGGTGAAATCTTTCGGCATACCGGTAGTGGCTGTCAAGGAAGAGGGGGTCAGCTTGGGGCGGCCTTTATGGGCAAAGCAAAGCCGCCGGGGCCCCATAGAGGTTCATTGCCGGCTGCTGCTTTCCCGGGAAGAGATTGCCCGGCTTACGGCGGAAGAAGTTTATCAAAGGATTGTCCGGGATCTTTCTTATAATGACCACCAATGGCAGGCAGAAAAAGGAGCTCTCTATAAATGTTCCAAGCCGGCGGAAGGACTGGAGAACCTTTTGCACCGCTGTCCCGCCTGCCGGCAGGATTTTGCTATGACCTCCCAAAGGGAAAGGCTGATTTGCAAGCATTGCGGTTTTACGGTGCAAGTCAGCGGCCAAAGCCGTCTGCAGCCGGCGGCAGGTTTTTTCTGGCCCGCCCAGGCCCTTGAAAGCATCCCTCTTTGGTATGATTGGCAGGGGGCTTGCCTCAAAGAAAGACTGACGCGGCAAGAAGCAGAAGTGCAGAAGGCAGACCGGATGATGGCGCAGGCAGGAGCGGAGGCCATGCAGGCAGAGGCGATGCTGGCGGAGGCAGGACTGCAAAGGCAGGCTGCTGCTGCGGCAATCCGGCCTATCGCTGAGACGGCAGTGGACATCGAGGTTTTGCTGAAAGAGGACTTTCGGCCCCGCCCGTGGGGGAGCGGGCTTCTTACACTAAAACCTGAGGGCCTCACGCTGACCAGTGATGATAAGGAAAGGCCCCTGCCTGACGAAGGCCATAATGTTTGCGGCCAGGAGGGCGCCTATGGCGCAGCTAATCAAATATTTTTTCCGGCAGGGCTTTTGCCTACCATTACCGGTACACTGGGCAGCCATGTGGACCTGCCCGGCTTGAAGGCCCTGTATAGGCTAAGATTTGCCAAGCCTGGGCAGCCGGTGTTTTGGATGCAGGCAGTGGAGGCTTTAGCTGAGAAATAATCAAAGCTGCCCGGTACCGCGACCATGGCGTCTTGAGCACCGGCGGCTGGGCGGCACTGGGGACTCTGGGGATCCTGGGCGGCTTTGGGCAGTGACCTCTCTGTAGCTCCCTGTGGTCTCCCTGCAGCTCCCTGGCAGTGACCTCCCGGCAGCTCCCTGTGGTCTCCCTGCAGCTCCCTGGCTGTGCAAAAAACGAGGTATTGTGTAGTAATTAGGAATCATTATGATATTTCGTGCCACTATTTGATTAATTATGTGCATAATTTAGTGCATGCTGCATATATGCACTCGTATTTGCATGAGATTAGTGCACAACCTCGATTTTTGTGCAGTTGGCCAGTTGAAAAAGTAAATGCACTGGTCTTTTGCATACTTGACCGCAGCGCCGCTGACAGTATCGCTGCTGTTGCTGCCGCTATCGCCGCTACGTCATACGTAAATGTCCCTAATAAACATTTTTTAAGACTGGCTCATAAAAGTATATTGCCGCATAGGATAAAACGCGAAGTAAGGGTAGAGGAGTTGATGATATGCGGCAATATACTGTCCAACAGGGTGATACTTTATATTCTATAGCAGCCATGTGGGGACTGACGGTGGAGCAACTGGCGGCAGCCAATAACCTTAGCCCAAATGCAGAATTGATGGCCGGACAGATAATCATGGTTCCCGCTGCCGGGGGTAACGGGAATGGTAACGGAAATGGTAATGGCAATGGCAACAATAATGTTAACCGGCGCCCCGGCGGCGGACAGGGCGGCCCCGGCGGCAGACCTCCCGGCGGTGGCGGACCCGGTGGTGGACCCGGTGGTGGCCCCGGCGGCGGACCCGGAGGCGGGCAAGGCGGACCCGGAGGCGGGCAAGGCGGACCCGGACAGCGGCCACCTCAACCAAGGCCGCCTCAACCAAGGCCACCTCAACCAAGGCCGCCTCAACCAAGGCCGCCTCAACCAAGGCCGCCTCAACCGAGGCCGCCTCAACCCCAACCCAGGCCGCCTCAACCCCAGCCGTTACCGCTGCCCATTTATCCGCCCCAGGAATACCACTGCCCCATCTTGCGGCCCGGCAGCCGGGGATCGGTAGTGGTGCTGGTACAGCAGCTGCTACGGGCCAGAGGCTACTACAACGGTCCTGACGACGGCATATTCAATGCCAGGCTGCAGCAATCCTTGCGAAATTTCCAGCAAGACAACGGCATTTATCCTTCCGGTGTAGTTGACGGCCGCACCTGGAACCTTCTGGGCGTATATTGCGGCCAACCGCCTCAGCCTTCGCCCAGCCTGCCGGTAAACAGCGGCATTTCCAACGGCTTGCGCCAGATTCTTTATACAGACCGGCGGGTTTACCGTCCTAATCAATCGGTGCAGATTATGCTTTCGAAAACCAACATCACCAATGCGCCGGTAAATCTCCGCTACAGTTCCAGCCAGCTTGTGGAGATTGTGGTCAGGAACATTTATAATCAAGAAGTCTGGCGGTATTCCCGCCATCACACCTTCAGCTCCTATGGCCGTTTGATTACCATAATGCCCGACGCTACCCAAAGGATCAATGAGCTGTGGAATCTTACCGATGATGCAGGTTATCAGGTTTACAGCGGCATCTACAGCATTACCGCTCATAATCTGGCTACCGGCTTGGAGCTTACGGTACAGGTGGAAGTCAACTGACGCTAAAGGAAACAAATTATAAAATACACTGTATATAAAGATGCTGCCGCAAATTGGCTTGAGAAAATCAGCCGAAGAGCGGCGGCTCTTTTAATTTGTGTTATCGACAAAAGGCTTTATTTTGACTATACTAATAATCAAATTTCTTTGTTAGAATAATTCTTCGGTTTGAATGCCATGCTGTAAACGATTAAAAAGGGGCGGAGAGAAACAGTGGCTTGCGACAAAAAAGTATCTAACGCCGTAATCCGGCGTTTGCCGAAATATTACCGGTATCTGTCTACCCTTCAGCAGATGGGAATCAGCCGGGTATCCTCAAAAGACTTAAGCCAGCGTCTGGGAATCACGGCTTCCCAGGTGCGGCAGGATTTTTTTCATTTCGGCGGCTTCGGCTTGCAGGGATATGGCTATGATGTAGCCAGCCTGCTGCAGGAGATTGGCTGTATACTGGGGCTTGACCGCACCTACAATATGGTTTTAATCGGCGCCGGTAATCTGGGCCAGGCTATAGCAAAGCACAGCAGCTTTGAGAAAAGAGGCTTTCAAATCGTTGGGGTCTTTGACGCCAATCCTCATCTGATAGGCAAGCAAATTAAAGGAATCGATATTCTGCACTATGATCAGCTTGAGGATTTTGTAAAGCGGCATGCCGTGGATATTGCCGTCATTACTGTGCCGCGGATCTATGCCCAGGATGTGATGCAGCGGGTAGTGGACTTAGGGATAAAGGGCATCTGGAATTTTGCTTCCGTGGAACTGGACGTGCCGGAGGATGTATCTATTGAGAATATCCACCTAAGTGAAAGCCTGATGACACTGGCTTATGAAATGAAACGTAAAAAAGAAAAACTACCCAAAAAAACAAGACCTCTCAATGAGCAAAAGAAACTCCAACCCTGACCTTTCCGGCCAAGCCGGCGGGTATAATCGGAGGAGCAGATCAAAAAGGCCTCTCAGTGCAGGATGATACCTCTGCGGTAACATATCACCTTGCACCGGGAGGCCTTCTTGTTTTTCTTTTAGCGGAGATCGTTAAATATTTGACGAAGATGAAGGGGTAAACATAAAAACCTTAGCAAGTTTTCAACACAAGCTGTCAAATAAAAAACTATGCTTGCATAAGGCGAAAGAGCAATGTACACTACAAAAAAACAGCGGCCGGGTAAGCTGGAGAAACGGCCGGGTAAGCTGAAGCAGCAGCAGGGCAGGCTAAAAAGGCCCGGCAAGCTGAAGGGCAGGGTAGAAAAAGGGTAGGGTAGAGGTAAGAAGGACAGGGTAGGAGGAGAAGGAAAGATGCAAGCTGTTGTACAGGAGATTGTCGGACAAATGGGCAATGAAAAGGCGCCTTTACTGCAAGTGCTTTTGGCAGTGCAGGATGCCAGCCCCCGGAATTACGTCAGCGAAGAAGCGGTGAGGGCCATCGCCCGGTCGATGAGGGTTTCCCGCTGCCGGGTTTATTCTACGGCTTCTTTCTATACGGAAATATCTCTTAAGCCAAGGGGCCGGCACCTTATCCGCATATGCGGCAATGCCCCTTGTGAAAATGCGGGGAGAGCAGCCATTATGGATGCTATTCAGAAGGAACTGGGCATTAAGGCGGGAGAGATCACCGCAGACGGATTGATCAGCCTGGAGAAGGTAAGCTGTTTAGGCGCTTGCTACAAATCACCGGCAATCAAGGTGGACCATCAGATCTATGGCAACCTGACGCCTGAAGAGGCTGTAGCCATTATCCGCAGTTTAAGGGAGGAGTTTAGCAATGAGCATAACGGATCGCCAGTTGGTATTTAACGTTGAAGGCCGGGAATATGTGGACTTGGATTTGTACCGCAGCCGTGGCGGCTATGAGGCCCTGGAAAAGGTTTTGGCCTGGGATCCCCGGCAGGCTGTTCATATGCTCAAGGAAGCCGGCTTAAAAGGCCGGGGCGGCGCTTCTTTTCCGACAGGGCTGAAAATAGAAATGGTCCGGAACAACCGGGAGAAAGAGCGTTACATTATCATTAATGCCGATGAAGGTGAGCCGGGAACCTTTAAGGACCGTTATATTATGACCCACCTGCCCTTTCAATTGCTGGAGGGCGTCACCATAGCGGCTTACCTGGCCGGCATTTCCCAGGGCATCCTTTATGTACGCCATGAATATGACGAGCCCCGCAGCGTTATGCGGGACAGCATCGCTCAAGCCCAGGCGGCAGGCCTTTTGGGCGACGACATTTTGGGCAGCGGCTTTAACTTGCATATTGAGTTGTTTTCCGGCGCCGGCAGTTACCTTTGCGGTGAGGAAACCGCCCTTTTGTCTTCCATCGAAGGCCGCAAAGGCAGACCCCAGGTAAAGCCTCCTTACCCCACTCAGCAGGGCTTATGGGGCAAGCCAACCCTGATCAACAACGTGGAGACTTTAAGCAATATTCCCAAAATTATAGAGAAAGGCGCTCTTTGGTACCGCAATCTCGGTACGAATGACAGCCCCGGTACCAAATTGATTTCCCTGTCCGGTGATATTCAATTTCGGGGATTGGTGGAGGTGCCTTTTGGCACCAGCTTCCGGGATATCGTTTACAAATATGGCGGCGGCCCTAAACCCGGCCGTAAAGTCAAGGCAGTGAATATCGGCGGGGCTTCCGGCGTATTGGTGCCGGAAGAAATGCTGGATGTACCGTTGGAATACGGAGCCTGCAGCCGGGCCGGGATTACTATCGGCTCCGGAGCAGTCTTTGTTTTAGACGATACCCGCTCAATTTTAGATAACGTCAGCAACCGTATCAACTTTTTCCTCCATGAAAGCTGCGGCAAGTGTACGCCTTGCCGGGAAGGCTTGCGTCAAGCCCAGATCATTATGGAAAAACTTTTGGAAGGCCGGGCAGTAATGAAAGATGTAGAGAATCTGGAACGCTACACCAGAGTTATGCAAAACGCCTCATTTTGCGGCCTGGGCCAAGCGGCAGGCAATAGCGTGATTTCATCCTTGCATTATTACGACCAGGAATACCGCGGCCAATGTGTGGACGGAGACTGTTTATACGGAGAGGAGAGTGCCTGATGTCAACGGTTGAAATCACCATCAATAAAAAAACGGTCAGAGTACCGGAAAACATCACGATTATGGCGGCGGCCAAGCTAAATGGCATTTCCCTGCCCAGCCTCTGCCACCATCCCGATCAGAAGGTCAAAGCCAATTGCCGGGTTTGCGCAGTTGAGGTGGAAGGCTCTAAAAACCTTGTTGCCTCCTGTTCTACAATGGTTTCCGAAGGAATGAAGATTACTACCAATTCTCCCCGGGTGCGGGAAACCGTGCGCACCATAGTGGAGTTGATTCTGGCCGATCATCCCCAGGAATGCCTGACCTGTATCCGCAGCGGCGAATGCGAACTGCGCCAATTAGCTTTCAAATTGGGGATGAAAGAGGTCCAGGGGGTCAAGACCGTCAAACGTCTGCCTTTGGATTTATCTACCCCTTCCCTGGTACGTGACCCCAATAAATGCATTAAATGCGGCCGCTGTGCCGAGGTTTGCCACCACGTTCAGGAGGTGGGTATTCTATATAGCCATAACCGGGGCTTGGATATAGGCGTGACGCCGGAATACGGCAAGGAATTAAAGGATGTGGCCTGCGTTTTATGCGGACAATGCGTATTGGCCTGCCCCGTAGGCGCAATTTATGAAAAGGACGACACCGATAAGGTTTGGGAGGCCCTGGGTAATCCCGATAAACATGTGGTGGTCCAGGTGGCCCCTTCGGTGCGGGTGTCTATTGCCGAAGAGTTTGACCAGCCCTCCGGTTCCATTGCCACCTCCAAGCTGGTGTCAGCTTTACGGTTGTTGGGCTTTGACCGGGTATTTGATACGGATTTTGCTGCGGATCTCACTATTATGGAAGAAGGTCACGAACTGCTGCAACGGCTGCAGACCGGCGGCGTTTTACCGCTGATCACTTCCTGCAGCCCCGGCTGGATCAAGTATATCGAACATTTTTATCCGGAACTGCTGCCTCACGTATCCAGTTGTAAATCTCCCCAGCAGATGTTTGGAGCCATGGCCAAATCTTATTATGCGCAGATCAGCGGCATTGACCCTAAAGATATCTTTGTGGTTTCGGTGATGCCCTGCACAGCCAAGAAATACGAAGCGGCCAGGCCGGAAATGAAAGATAGCGGCTACCGTGATGTGGATGCGGTGCTGACCACCCGGGAGCTGGGACGGATGTTTAAACATGAAGGCATCGATTTCAACAGCCTGGAAGATGGGGAGTTTGATTCGCCCCTAGGTATTTCCACCGGAGCTGCCGCCATTTTCGGAGTCACCGGCGGCGTTATGGAAGCGGCTTTGCGGACGGTTTATGAAGTCGTTACGGGCCAAACCTTGGAAAAGCTGGAGTTTACAGGAGTTCGGGGTATGGCGGGAGTAAAAGCCTCCAGTGTGAATCTGGGGGGCACAGAGGTTAAAGTAGCGGTAGCCCATGGCCTGGCTCATGCCAAACAGATTATGGAAGCTATTGCCGCCGGAGAGGCCGATTATACGTTTATTGAAGTGATGTGCTGCCCCGGGGGCTGCATCGGCGGCGGCGGCCAGCCTTACGGCACCACCAATGCGGTGCGGGAAAAACGGATCCAGGGCCTGTATGAAGTGGATCAAAAGGCGGAGTTAAGAAAGTCACATGAAAATCCCGCCATTCAAAAGCTCTACGAAGATTATTTGCAGGCGCCTTTAAGCCCCGTATCCCATAAGCTTCTGCATACGACTTATACCAACCGCTGCCAGCACGAATTGCAATAACCGCCGGCAGGACGAATAAGTGCACAGAAAGGCTGCACAGAAAGCCTGTACAGGCTGCTGCAGTGCGAGGTGCTTGAAAGGATACATAAGAGGGCACATAGAACGGGTGTGTCAAAGAAAAGAGAGGGCTGCCAGTAGCCTCAGTCTAAGCGTGATGAATGCCATGAGAGCATCATCACGCTTGTTTCTTTACAATATTCCACCAACACCTTTAAATTTTTCTACAAAAGCAGATATTTTTTGAAAAACGGTTTGTTTTTTCGTTAAATACTTAGGGTTGAGTGGGCTCATTTTAGGAAGCACTTCATTTAATTCTGTTCCATTTTCGCTAGCGTATTCTCTTTTTAATGAAGCAAGGAGATACCTCTTTGCGGCATCTTGGTTAAGCTCTTCGGCATGAATTAATTCCTTCGCCTCTCTTTGTTGTTCAGCTTGAGCAAACGAGAAAAAGGCATCTATGATACTTGCCTTGTCTGAAAATTTGTCTAAGTCTGTTTGATTAATAAAATCGACCATCAAACTTTCTTTTGCACGATTACCTACACTAGAGCGAATCAAACGACGAACATCTTCCACCAAGGTTTCTTTGTCTTGTGATTTCTTATTTTTCTCGAATATCAGTTCTAGTATATAATCCAGATTTATTTCTTGCGATTTTAAGAGATCAACCTCAAAAACAACATCATCCCAATCAACCGAAAATGCTTCCTTTTGCTTTCCAGCGCTTTCTTTGCGGAGCCAGTCACGAATATCATTATAGGTGGAACGATAATCTTGAATTGTTCTTTCCTCTGGCATTGCTATTTCTTGCATAGCGGCGATTTCTTGATCGCTTACATAGTGAGTAGCCTTGAACGCTTCAACGGCTTGAGAATCTTGCAAATCAATCGATTGAAAAGCTTTCAAACTCGCAAACTCATCGTAGTTTTGTAGTATATTCTCAACTCGCAAATATTCTCCAAACAGCTTAGAAAAGTCTTTTTTATCCTTTTCGGTTAAGATATTGTCGACATTAGGAAAACGTTCGCTTAACTCCTTGACCACTTCTACATAACCACGACGGGCTTCTCCAGTAGCAATGTCGGTAAAGCCTTGCATATACTCTTTATAGCTTTTTTCCAGCACAACATTTTTTGTATTTGTATCGCCAAAGAGCGTAATGGCATCAACGGTTGCTTTTTCCAAATCTCTAAAGGTAACAATGTTCCCAAAAGTCTTTGTTGAGTCATATATGCGATTGGTTCTTGAAAATGCTTGAATCAAGCCATGGTAACGAAGGTTTTTGTCGACAAATAGTGTGTTCAAAGTTGGTGCATCAAAACCCGTTAAAAACATTCCGACCACAATTAAAAGATCAATTTCCTGCCGTCTAACTCGGTTTGCAAGGTCACGATAATAGTTTTGGAATTCTTTGCTCTCCACTCCAAAATTGGTTTTAAACATAGCGTTATAATTGCTTATAGCATATGTCAAAAACTCTTTTGCACTGCTGTCCATGGCTGTGGGCTCAAATGTTTCATCAGCAATTTCACCAATAGCATTTTGATCTTCGTTGGCGGCAAAAGAAAAAATAGTTGCAATTTTTAATGGTTTTTCGCTTTCCTTTTGCAAGCTGTTTAACGACTCGTAATAAAGCTTTGCTGCGTCAACGCTACTTACAGCAAACATGGCATTAAACCCTTTTGCCCCAGTATGGGAACGATGCGTCTTTACTCTGAAATTATTAAGAATGTACTGAGAAATCTCTTTAATTCTTTCTGGATGCAGTAGAGCTTCTTTGGTTTCGGCGGCTGTTAACTTTTTCTCATCTTGCTCCATTTCAATTAATTTGAACTTCGGGCGAACATCGTTATAATCAACTTTGAATTTAAGCACCTTTTCATCTCTGATTGCATCAGTGATAACATAGGAGTGTAATTCACGCCCAAACACGGAAGCCGTAGTTTCAGCACCAAGAGCGTTTTCGGGAAAAATAGGCGTGCCAGTAAATCCAAACTGGTAATATTGCTTAAACTTCTTGTGAATATTTTTTTGCGCTTCGCCAAATTGTGAACGATGCGCCTCGTCAAAAATGAAAACGACTTGCTTATTGTAGATGGGTAAATCTGCTTCACTTTTAATCAGATTATTTAGTTTTTGAATCGTAGTTACAATGATTTTATTATCATCTTTTTCAATGTTGCGTTTCAGCCCTGCGGTATTTTCAGAACCATTCACACTATCAGGCGAAAAACGCTGATATTCCTTCATCGTCTGATAATCCAAATCTTTTCTGTCTACTACGAAAAACACTTTGTCTATAAAATCGAGTTCAGTAGCAAGCCGTGCAGCTTTAAAGCTTGTAAGTGTTTTGCCACTGCCGGTGGTATGCCAGATATACCCACCACTTTCATTGGTTCGCCATTTTTTAGCGTGGTAGGAGCTTTTAATCTTCCACAAAATTCTTTCTGTTGCGGCAATCTGATACGGGCGCATAATAAGTAAATTGTCGCTGATATCAAAAACAGAATAGTGTAACAGCACACTGAGCAATGTGTTTTTCTGAAAGAAAGTTGCGGTAAAATCCTTCAAATCTTTAATCAAGGTATTGTCTGACTTTGCCCAGTTCATCGTAAAATCAAAGCTGTTCTTATCTCGTTTCGTAGTATTAGCAAAATAGCGGCTATCTGTTCCGTTGGAGATTACGAAGAGTTGCAGATACTTGAACAGCGAGTTTTCCGAATTAAAACTCTCCTTGCTGTACCTATTTACCTGATTAAACGCTTCTTTGATGGCAATTCCACGTTTCTTTAGCTCCACTTGAACCAAGGGGAGTCCATTAACCAAGATGGTAACATCATACCGATTGGCGTGGGTTCCTGTCTGTTCAAATTGCGAAATTACTTGCAGCTTATTTTTCGCTATATCTTTTTTATTCACTAAATAAATGTTTTGAATATGTCCATCGTCAAAAACAAAGTCATAGATATAATCGTTATGAACTTTACGTGTTTTGTCAATATGGGTATCACTTGGTTTATCTAAGTATTCATCACAAAAGCGTTTCCACTCGTCATCCGAAAACACCATCTTGTTTAGTAGTTGCAGCTGTACTCGGACATTTTCAAACATCGTCTGTGGGGTAGTGAGCTTTGGTAGAGGTTCATAACCCTGATTCACCAGATCGGCAATGAGCTCACGCTCTAAATCAGCCTCGGTTTGGTAGCCAACACCTTGCTGTTTTATTTTAGTATATTTATCTAAAACGATAAAGTTATTAGATTCAGCAATTACCTTACAATCTGTCATATATCTCCCTCCCAATGATTGAATTTATGGTTTTTCTTAATTTCTTTTAATAAGTAAGCCAAAACTCTTTTGTCATTCTCTGTTAATTGTACAATCTCTTCAGCTGAGTGCTTGGAATGGCTGGAAATATTAATAATTCTACTCTCGTAGGGATCGGTTTTACCGTCTGTTGTTTTGGGTAAAATTTTACCCCAGTTTTCATAGCCCAAAAATGTTGAGGTTTTTTCCAAAATGTTTCTAAGAAAATTAAAATGATACTTTTGAACTTGTCCTGTTTCAATTGCTTTTTCAATCTCTGCTTTTAGAAATAGATGGTAGGAAAATGGAGCATCATTACTTTGAGACTCTAAGTTATATTGGCCATCTTCATCTTTTTTTAGAAAGTATTTCTTAAATGCCGCCTTCTTGAACTCATTATGTAGCACGTTATAAAAGAGAGGGTTGTGAGTGGTAATAAGGAACTTCAAGTCAGACATACTATTTTTTATAAGCTGCGCCAAGTTGACTGCCAGTTCAATCAAGTGGTTGTCATCTAATGAACTTACAGGGTCATCTATAAATATATATTCTAAATGGTCAAACTGGTGTGTCTCCCTTTCGCTTACTTCAGGAACATTTAAAACATCAACAACTTGTTCAAGCAGTGAATAAAAAACACTCCAAACAAAACAGCTCTCTTCACCTTTGGAAATTTTAATGTTATCTGAACGCTCGTCGTTACCACGTTCATAGGAAAAAGTTACTTCTGTAAAAGCTGGTATTAGTTTTTCTCTCCCACTGTCCTCAATGGTGTACGGTGCATTAAAATGTGGAGTTAATTTAACATCAGTGTAATGTTGAAAATTTTCAATGATACGACCATCTTGGCCTTGGTCTTCAAAAATCCATTTTGTAAAAATGTTGGGTTGTATGATTAGCTTTGGTTCAATATCATTTTCTAAATCATTATCCCAATAGAACAAATCCTCTGTAAAGGCATTATAGTAAATGATTTTTTTACTGGCTAATCCTGTATCCTCTGTTTCTGCATCGCTTTTTGGTGCAATTAAATCTTTAAACTCTCTGGAAAGCCTTGTTTTACCTGTTCCGTTAAAGGCATAAATTAGCTGTACTTTTTTGCCGCTATCATTTAACTCCTGTGCAATTTCAATTAAACTTTTCCCCATATTACACCTCTAACTCAGCCTTTGGAAAGGTAAGCAGCTTATCACGGTAGTACTCATATTGCTGCTGCCTTGCCTTTATCTCGGCAGGTAGACCGTTTGAAATATCGTTACAAAGAGTGTCAAAACGGTCGAGAATGTCCACAATACGTTGTTGCTCGGCGAGAGATTTTTCTACATCGTTCGGGTACGGAATAGGGATTTGAATTCTTTCCACTACATCACGCCCAATACGAGGGACATTTGCCCTTCTAACTTGAGAAAAAATATAATCCTGTTGGTTCGAGAGTGCGTGATACAAGTATCTACTATCTAAATCTTCAGGGCAAACAAGGCAATAGCAATCATCGGCAGCCCAAAAATCAACATCACTATATCCGACAGAGCCAGCTGCGCCTGCACTAATAACGAATGTTGTTTTTGCTTGGTAATTGCTTTTATCATAATATCCCAACGGTGTCATGCTGTTTTGATATACGGGATATTTGCCTTGATCGTTTAACTGACTTCTAATAACCCTTACACCTCTTGATAAGCTTGTTATCCTTCCGAGTGCTTTCCACTCAAACTCATCACCAAAAGTTAGCAAGCTATCTCTATAATACTCATACTGCTTTTTTCTTGCTGTAAGCTCCGCTGTAAGCTCCGCTGTAAGCTCCGCTGTAAGCTCCGTGAAATTGTCCAGTATACGGACAATTTCCTCTTGCACCGGCAAGGGAGGGATGGGGATTGTTACCTTTGCCATTTTCTCTTTTGACACATTAAATCTTGTAACACCACTTGCTGTCTTCCCAATTTGATACCTTAAATTATAAGAACGAAATAGGTGTTTTAAAAAATCAGGCTGTATTATACTAATATCATCAAATCGAAAGAAAAAACAAAAGCTGTTAAGGTAAAGTGGCTTTTCAGGTTTTTTAGTTACAACGGATGAAAATCCACATTCATCTGGTGTTTCTGATGAACCTGTAAATACAACATCCCCATATTTAAGAGTTCGTTGATTTTCTCCTTCTGCAATTTTCACAGTATCATCAGGATTTATATTCAACGCTAGGTTTGAGTACACATTTTTATAAGTAATAAATGTTGCATTTCCATCTGTAAAATCTGTCTTTGATTTACCTGTTAATCCACCATAGAATTTTCCTAATTCACCTAAAACCTTGTACTCCACCCCATCAGGGCAAAGCTCATTTATAAGCTCCTCCAATCTGCTCATTTACCTTACCTCGATTTCTGCAATAATCTCATCTATCTCAGCACGAAGCCTATCTATCTTGGCTACCGTTGTCTTAATTTCTGCGTTTAACACATCGATATCAATTACTTCTCGTGTGTTCTTTGGCTCTACATAAGTGCTAACCGAAAGATTATAATTTTCTTCTGCAATCTTATCCTTATCGACTGACTTTGCCACATGGTCAATATCTTCTTTGCGGTCAAATAGTTCCAATATTTTTTCAATATGCTCTTCTGTTAATACGTTGTTGTTGGTCTCTTTTTTGAAAAAGTCTTCACCACTGGCATCAATAAACTGTGTTTTCGTATCGCTTTTGTGCTTTGAAAGAACCAAAATATTAACAGCAATGGAAGTACCGTAAAAAAGGTTTGGTGCCAGAGAAATAACCGTTTCCACGAAGTTATTATCGATCAAATATTGTCTAATTTTCTGCTCAGCACCACCACGGTAAAAGATACCGGGGAAGCAAACGATAGCGGCGCGCCCTTTACCAGAAAGATAGCTAAGGCTGTGAAGCACAAAGGCAAAGTCCGCCTTAGATTTTGGCGCAAGAACACCTGCCGGTGCAAAACGGTCATCATTGATTAGGGTTGGGTCATCGCTACCAATCCAATTGATAGAATAGGGTGGATTGGATACAATGGCATCAAAAGGCTTTTCGTCACCATATTGAGGGTTTCTTAGTGTATCTCCTAATGCAATATTAAATTTGTCGTAGTTGACATTATGCAAAAACATATTCATGCGGGCAAGGTTATAGGTTGTGTGATTGATTTCCTGCCCAAAAAAGCCGTCTTCAATGATATGAGCATCAAATTGTTTTTTCGCTTGTAAGAGAAGTGAACCTGAACCAGCTGCCGGGTCATAAATCTTATTAATTGTCGTTTGCTTGTGGATTGCTAGCCGAGCGATGAGTTTAGAAACGCTCTGAGGGGTAAAAAATTCGCCTCCTGATTTACCTGCATTGGCAGCATAGTTAGAAATTAGATACTCGTAGGCATCGCCAAAGAGGTCAATCTGGTTATCCTCAAATTTGCCAAAATCAAGTTCTGCCACACCTTTGATGACAGCGGCTAAACGACTGTTTTTATCTTTTACGGTATTTCCCAATCGGTTACTTGTGGTATCAAAATCGGCAAATAAACCTTTGATATCTAATTCAGAGGGATAACCATTGGCTGAACTTTCAATTGCTGAAAATATATCCGCTAAATCTGTATTCAAGCTTTCATTTGTATTGGCAGTTTGGGCAATTTTAGAAAATAATTGACTTGGGTATATAAAATAACCCTTGGTCTTGATTGCATCCTCTTTAATTTCTTTGTTTATGATGCTATCGTCAATTTCTGAATACTTGACGCTTTCGTCTCCACCTTCAATATAATTCGAGAAATTTTCACTGATAAAGCGGTAAAAAAGCGTTCCTAAAACATATTGTTTAAAATCCCATCCATCTACAGAACCACGGACATCGTTCGCTATTTTCCAGATTTTAGATTGCAATTCAGCTCTTTGTGCTGCACTCGACATATTTATTCCTCCATACAGTTATAACATTTTTAAATTTGAAAGCCAATGAAGCCAAGGGTTTGGAAATCTATTTAAGTTTAGCAAGTTATTTCACAAAGGTATTGTCTACGATTTCAATGATATCACCAATTTCGCACTGTAATACCTGACATATTTTGACCAGCACCTCTAGTGATACCATTTCATTCTTTTTTAGTTTCGTAAATGTAGCAGGGCTAATACCCGTTGCTTTCCTTACTTCGACATTGGTCATATCTTTATCAATAATCAATTTCCATAATTTTTTGTAGCTTATACTCATAGACAACACCTCTCTGGCGCTTTGCCATAGCTTGTAACATCAAAAGAATTATATCAAACATACTTCATAAATACAAGAAAATCGTTCAACATCTAAAAAATTAGAATGTAATCGTAAAATATAATATAAGGGCTAGACTGTTTTTAGCAGTTTAGCCCTTATATCACTCATCTGTTAGTTGATAAATCACAATTTCTTCCGCCCACTCCATCGCCTGTGTCCTTATCCTCACAGTTTCCATAAAATCATCATTCGGTAGCGGATATTTCTCAATATATGCCCCCTGCAATTTCTCCGACAGCTCATATCCCCTCTCATCATATTCTTGACAATGCTCTGCCAGCTTGCCAGTAAGAAGCAGTTCTCGGTACATCTCTGGTTTTTGCTCGTGCAAATAGATTAACCGAAGCCGTCCATACTGCCCCAAGCCATCCAGTTCAGCTTTTCCGTCAATTTCAATGTTGGGATATAATAACCCATCAATTTCTGTATATTCGAATTCAAACGTTGCCATAAAGCAAATCCTCCAATAAAGATTATTTACAATTTCATCGGTAATCGTCTGGCTGTATGCTAAACAATTATGATTCCTGTAAACATCCTTATTGGAAGATTGCTTTGCGGCAACCCTCTTTTTTTATCTTTACATACTCTTAAGGCTGGTCGAGAGTAGATAAAAGCTGGTGATACCATAAAGTTGCCTCGAGAAACGCCCGGCTTACCGCCTCAAACTTCACATCGTTTTGGATCATGATGATGGAGCATTTATCCCAGTCGGCCCGCTCATAGGTATAGATAAAATCCAGTATCGTATAAAGGTTGCCTTCTTTTTGAATAAGAGCCCGGCGCACCCGTTCTTCTACGGCTACCTCCTTCAGGGCTTCTTCCATAGGTTTTTGGAGGATGACATCAAGAAGAGAGAACAACCCCAGCATAAACAAACTGGATTGAAAAATTCCTAAGGAAAAGGCAGTCGCCAGACCTTCGGCAAACTTGGCCCGCATCAGCGTTAATTTTGTGATCTCACCGGGCCTGTCCTCAGCCAGACTGATGGAAATAGCTATGGTAGCCCAGCGCTTGATTTCTTTTTGGCCCAGTATGGCTACGGCATTTCTGATGGAATCGACCTTTCTTTTTAATCCGACGGCGGCGGAATTAATAAAACGCAGTAAGGATATAGTCAGATAGGGATCCCGCTCAATAATTTTAACAACGTCGTCCAATTCAAAATCTTCGCTGTTGATGCGGTTTAACAACTGCAGAGCGTTGATTTTGACGGGAGAGAGTTTCGTATTGCCTTCAGTGATCGGATTTTTGTAAAAACCGCCGGCAAACAGGCTTTGGGGATTTCTGGCCGCCAGCCGCTGATAAGATTCGCCGTCGGGCACATTGGCAAAGACCAGTTTTAAGCCGGTCAACTCCGTTCTGGCCGTAAAATACCAGCCGGAAAAGCCGGGGTCGAGATAATCCAGAATTAGATAATCCAGCAGCGGGATTAGGGAATTATCCTCAGTTTGTTTCGGCAGCCCTTCCAGAGCCAGGCCATAGCCCAGGTCTTTGAGGCGGCGGCATCTATCCAATACTTTTTCGTCTGCCGGAATGCTTGCCGGCAGGGTGCAGACCAGTTTTTGGGGGTTAATATTGACATTGACCGGCCTGCCTACCAACAACTGATAGTGATTGATATTGGCAAAAAGAAGCTTGTCTCCCGCAAAGGTCTCAAGACCTAATTGCTCGATTAGGTCAAGGCCCGGAGAGTTGAAAACTTCGCGCATGCGGCGAAAGTCATTATGAATGCCGATAGCATTTTCACCGCTGCGGTCACAAAGACGGTAGGCCATTACGGCCATAGAGGCATCAAAAAGAGGAGTGGCAACGATAAATACTTTCATATCAATACGCCATTTCATAGTAATTATTTTACTATTGTTAATATTATAACAGATAATATTTTAATGCAAGGGTATCCTAATTGCAAAACACGAAAAGAGCAGGAGTAAACATTTTGCAATGGAGGCTACTGAAAAAATCGGCGGCAAATCGGGCGAGGTGCTCAAAAATCAAAGTTGTGTTGTACTATTTCCTTTAAATTGGCTCAGATTACGAAAAACTGCCCTATAATCCGTCACACAACCTCGATTTTTGAGCAGTTGGCAACAGTGAATCCGATTTTAGCCACTATACGGATTGCGACTTTCTCAGCAGCCTCAGTTTTGTGGCTGCTTGCAATGCTCTTAAAATGTTAAATACTCCTTTGCGATTCGCTGTTTCTATGATAATATTGGAAAGATGAATAGGCGAATGGCGCTGCCGGAACCATTAACGGTATATTCGCCGGGATAAGGAGGAAGCCGGATGGTTAGAAGAAAGCTGAGGGAGGATATCAATTATTATTTAATCGGCATGGGTTTTTTAGCAGCTAGTTTCTTGGCCTTATTATTGCCAAATTTCCCCATATGGGCTGGTTTTTTCATAATGAGCATAGGGGTAAAGCGCATTTCCTGCGGTGAGGCCGGCGAAAAGCTGCAGGCAAGGGTATTGTTTTTGACGTATGCTTTATCCTTTTGGGCGTTAGTGGTCTTTTTGGCGCCTTATTTGCGCATAACCTTTAATCCGGTGATTACCCGTATTTTATGGGCGGTGACTCAGGCGGCTCAATTATATCTGGTGCGGCAGCTAGTCACTTGGTATGCCTGGCTGTTGGAGGATAAAGGCAATCCGGCTCAGGCTGCCCAATACAGAAAAAATCTTAACTATTATACGATCATCTTTTGCATAGCGGTTTTAGGAACCCTGCTGGCCAATATTACAGGCGGACGCAGCATCATACTTCTTTGCCTGCTCAGCTTTTTCATCTCCGGTATTTGGATGGTCATGATGCTGAACCGGATGCCCGGCCTTTTGGCGATGGCGCCGGCGGCGCCGGGAAATACCGCGGCGGTTGGCGCCGGGAATGAAACGGCAGCCGGCACCCAGTATGAGAATCAGGCTGAGCCTGAGACTGAAATGGAGTATGGGTCTGACGCCGGGTACGGGATTGAGGGTGAAGCCGGGTACGAGTCTGACGCTGAATATGAAGCCGGATATGGCGGGGCAATTGCAGATGCGGAAGCCGCTGAGGCTTGGGAAAAGGATTTAGACAAAACCTGGCCGGAGCCAGGCCAAAGAAAACGGGGTGCTGTATTGGATGAAGGACAAGATGAATAACATTCGGGCATATACTCACCGGCTGACCAGGACGGCTATGGTGGCGGCTATTTATGCGGCCCTAACGGTAGCTTTAGCCCCCATCAGCTATGGGCCTCTGCAGTTTCGGGTATCCGAGGCCATGACGGTGCTGCCCTGGCTTTATCCGGAAGCAATACCGGGGCTTTTTCTGGGTTGCCTGATAGCAAACCTCTTTGGCGGCAACGGCTTGCTGGACATAGTATTCGGCAGCCTGGCAACCTTGGCGGCGGCCTTGCTCAGCCGCAGAATCAAGAGAGCCTGGCTGGTGCCTTTGCCGCCGGTGCTCATCAACGCTGTGGTAATCGGGGCTATGCTTAGTTATGTGCTGGGCCTGCCCTTTTGGCTTACGGCGGCGGAGGTGGGCCTGGGGCAGATCGGATCCTGTTATGTGCTGGGTTTACCTTTGTTGTTTTTCCTTAAACGTAATAATCATAAGGGTGAATAACATATGATGAAGCTAATTAAACAATTTATGGGGGGCAGTTGGCTATGGGCCATTGCCGCCCCTTTATTTATGTTGCTTGAAGTAATGATGGATTTGATGCAGCCTGCCTTAATGGCGGAGATTATTGATATAGGCGTGGCCCGGGGTGATGTGGCCTTTATTTTTGCCACCGGCGGCAGAATGCTGCTTTATGCCTTGATCGGGGTTATTGGCGGCCTGGGCTGTGTAGTTACGTCATGCACTGCTGCCGTGGGATTTGCCAGCCGGCTGCGGCAGCAAGTCTTCAGCCATATCCAGACCTTTTCCTTCGGGGAATTAGATAAATTTCAGACGTCATCGCTGATCACCCGGCTGACTAATGACGTTACCCAGATGCAGCAGATCGTTATGCTGGCCTTGCGGCTGATGGTCCGGTCCCCTTTGATCTGCGTGGGTGGCATCATCATGGCTTATCGTTTGAGTCCCGCCCTCAGTATGATTTTGGCGGTGGCGGCGCCTGTGCTTTTAGGCGGCACCTACTTTTTAATCAAAAGGGCCATGCCTTTATTTATGAAAATGCAAACCAAGGTTGACAGGATTAACGAGGTCATGCGGGAAAATCTTTTGGGCGCCAAGGTGGTGAAATCCTTCGTCAGCCAAGGCCATGAGAAAAGGCGTTTTGGCGGCGCCAACCGGGATCTGATGGAGTGGAGCGCTAAGGCTATGGGAAATATGGTGTTGCTTTTTCCTTTAGTCAATCTGGTGATGAATTTAAGCGTGGTGACGGCATTGTGGTTTGGCGGTTCCATGGCTATTGCCGGCAGCTTGGAAACCGGTAAGATTATGGCCTTTATCAATTATTTAATTCAGATCATGTCCTCGATGATGATGGTGATTATGGTGAGCATGGGCTTTACCAGGGCCCAGGTGGCGGTTCAGCGGTTAAATGAAGTGCTGGATACGGAATCCGGCATCAAGGACGGCAGCTTTGAGGCGGCAGAAGACCCGGCAGAAGACCCGGCAGAAGACCCGGCAGACGGCGGGGGCTATGATATTGTCTTCGAGGATGTATGCTTCCGCCACGAACAGGGCGGTGAATGGATATTAAAACATATCAATATTGAAATCAAAGCAGGCCGGACCGTGGGGATTATTGGCGCTACCGGCTCCGGCAAAAGTACCCTGGTTTCTTTAATCCCCCGGCTTTACGACGCCACCCAAGGGCGGGTTTGCGTGGGAGGCCGGGATGTCCGGCAATACCCCCTTGCCGATTTGCGCAATAAGATCGGCATGGTGCTTCAGGAAAGCATATTGTTTGCCGGCAGCCTGGAAGAAAACCTTCGCTATGGCAAAGATGATGCAACCCGGGAAGAACTGGAAGCGGCGGCCCGGGATGCCCAGGCTCTGGATTTTATTTTAGAAAAAGAGGGGGCTTTTGCGGCCAGGGTGGAGCAGCGGGGCCGTAATTTTTCCGGCGGTCAAAAGCAGCGGCTGTCCATTGCCCGAACACTGCTGCGCCGGCCGCAAATTCTGATTTTAGACGACGCCGCCAGCGCCGTGGATACGGTGACCGAGGCGAAAATCCGGCAAGCCATACTTCGCCGCATGGGCTCTTGCACATTGATCATTATTGCCCAGCGAGTTGCCGCTATTAAAGATGCGGATCTGATTCTGGTGCTAAACGACGGGGCCATAGAAGCCCGGGGCACTCATGAAGAATTGCTGATGAGCAGTGAAACCTACCGCCATGTGGCCGCCGCCCAATTAGGGGAGGAGGTGTTGTCCCATGTCTGCTGACCAAAAACGAGGTTATGCAGCAATACCTAACCGTACAGTGATGGGCCGGCCCCGGGGGGGCCAGGGCCCGGGCGGTCCCGGCGCTCATCTGGTCAGGGAAAAGGTGAAGCTGAAGGATACCAAGGGCACGATCAAAAGGCTGGGGGCCTATTTAGCTGATAAAGCCTGGCTGCTGGCCCTGGTGGTTCTCTTTTCTCTGGCCTCCACCGCCGTCAATATTGCCGGCACCAGGATCAACGGTATTGTGGTGGATAATTATGTTGCTAAAGGCGATGGCCGGGGACTGCTGTTGATTTGCCTGGGCCTGGGAGCTATGTATTTAATCAGTTCCCTTTTCTTTTACAGCCAGGCCCGGGTGATGATTACCGTTTCCCAAAATACCGCCGTTAAAATCCGGCAGGATCTTTTTGAAAAGCAGCAGAAGCTGCCCGTGAAATATTTTGACAGCCATGCCAGCGGTGATCTGATGAGCCGCCTGACCAATGACGTGGATCAGATCAACATGGCCTTGTCCCAGAATCTTTCCCAGTTTTTCGGCGGCATCATCAATCTGGCCGGTATGCTCATAGCCATGCTGCTGCTTAGCCCTTTACTGACGGTGATATCCCTGGTAATGATTCCGTTCATGTTTCTCATTACCTTTTTTCTGTCCCGTTATACCCGGCGGGTTTACATAAGTCAACAAGGGCAGTTGGGAGAGATGAACGGCTATGTGGAGGAGATACTATCAGGCCAGAAAGCGGTGCTGCTTTTTAGCCGGCAGGAGGCGGCCCGGGCCAGATTCGGCGAAATTAATCAACGCCTGAAAAAAAGCGCAATCCTTACGCTGATCGGCACCGGTACTTTGGGGCCTATAATGAATCTGATCAACAACTGCACCTATCTGATCGTAGCTGCAGCCGGCGGCTATCTCATCGTCAAAGGCCATATTACTCCGGGCATCGTATTTTCTTTTCTGATTTATATGCGGAATTTTGCCCGGCCTATCAATGAGCTTTCCAACCTGTTTACGACGATTCAGGGGGCCTTGGCCGGAGCGGAACGGGTTTTTGAGATCATGGACGAAAAGGAAGAGGAGGACCAGCCCGGCGCAATAGCCTTGACAGGGGTGAAAGGCGACGTAGCTATGGAAGAGGCCGGGTTTTCCTATGTGCCGGGCAAACCTGTGCTTGAGGATTGCAGCCTGGCAGCGGCTGCAGGTACGGTTACGGCCCTGGTAGGCCCTACGGGAGCGGGAAAGACTACGCTGATCAGCCTGCTGGCCCGGTTTTATGACCCGGACCAGGGCCGTATCACTATTGACGGCGAAGATATGCTGAGTTTTACGAAGGACAGCGTCAGGAAAAATATCGGTATCGTGCTGCAAGATACTTTCCTGTTTTCAGAGACTTTGCGGGATAATATCCGCTATGGCCGGCCCTCAGCCAGCCCTGAAGAAGTGGTGGAGGCTGCTAAGCTGGCGGGAGCTCACGGCTTTATCGAACGTCTGCCGGAGGGCTACGATACGGTTCTTGCCGATAACGGCGATAACCTTTCCCAGGGACAAAGGCAGCTTTTATCCATTGCCCGGGTGATTCTGACCCGCCCGGCGATCCTGATCCTGGACGAGGCCACTTCTTCCGTAGATACCGGCACGGAAATCAAAATTCAAAAAGCCCTGATGGAGCTAATGGCGGGGCGAACCAGCTTTGTAATTGCTCACCGCCTGTCTACGATTAAAAATGCCGATCAGATATTAGTGGTTGACGGCGGCCGTATTGTGGAGCGGGGCAGCCATCAGGAACTGCTGGCGCAAGAAGGGTTTTACGCCAATATGTACAACAGCCAATTCCGCAGCGGTTTGGTTATGCAATGCAGCCCATAAGTTACAATGCTGCAGCAGCAGGTCTGTCTATTTTACCCCCTCTTCGTATGAATCAATGGAGATAGTAATACAATAGAACAATGGCTTATTTAAGGATAGCCTAAGGGAAGGCACGAAGGGCGGGGGTTAAGTGGCGGATAAGATTGCGGCAATCAATGAAGCAGTAAACGGTATTGTCTGGGGACCAGCCATGCTGGCTCTTTTGGTAGGTATCGGCGTTTATTATACGTTTCGTTTGAAATTTTTCCAAATTACCGGCATCGGCACCTGGATGAAGGGCACCTTCGGCCAGTTGTTTTCCCGCCGTAAGGCCGGTTACGGCGCGGTGACTCCCTTTCAGGCCCTGACCACAGCCCTGGCGGCTACCGTAGGCACCGGCAATATGGTGGGGGTGGCCACGGCCATTGTGGCCGGCGGGCCCGGGGCAATTTTTTGGATGTGGGTATCAGCCTTCTTTGGTATGATGACGAAATATGCGGAAATCCTCCTTTCTCTGCACTACCGCAAAAGAAATAGCAGGGGGGAATGGGTAGGGGGACCTATGCATTACATCACGGGGGGAATGGGCCGGGGTTTTGGCTGGCTGGCGGCGATTTTTTCATTGTTTGGCGCTTTGGCCGCCTTTGGTATCGGCAATATGACCCAGGTCAATGCGATTGCCTCCTCCCTGGAAACCGCCCTGGCAGAGCTGGGGTTATTATCCGGCGTTGCTTTGCCGGGGGAATTTTCTTTTTTCAAATTCGGTGTGGGGGTGCTTTTGGCTATACTGGCAGGCCTGGTAATTCTGGGAGGCATGAAAAGAATCGGCAGCTTCAGTGAAAAGCTGGTGCCTTTCATGAGCGTAGTTTATATAGCCGGCTCAGTGGTTGTCCTGGTCATTCAGAAGGAGCATCTGGGACCGGCTCTGGCCAGTATATTTAGCCAGGCCTTTACCCTGCCGTCGGCAGCCGGCGGCGCCCTGGGCTATACCATGGCTAAAGCCATGCGTTACGGCGTGGCCCGGGGTGTTTTTTCCAATGAAGCGGGCTTAGGATCTGCACCCATCGCCCATGCCGCCGCCGATACGGACAGTCCTGTAAAGCAGGGCTTATGGGGTATTTTTGAGGTGTTTATGGATACAATAGTGATTTGCACCATAACGGCTTTGGTCATTTTGTCCTCCGGCGTTTTTACCGGACCGGGCTCCCTGGACGGCGCCCCCTTGACTATTGCTGCTTATCAAAAGGCCTTCGGTTCTTTCGGTATTATTTTTGTAACGGTATCCATATGCCTTTTTGCGTTTTCCACGGTGCTTAGCTGGTCCCTGTATGGCCAGCGCTGCTTTGAATTTCTCACCGGCGGCAGGGGTCTGGGCCTTTACCGCCTGGCCTTTGTGCTTTGCATTATCATTGCGGCGGTAATCCGGCTGGAGCTGGCCTGGGATATAGCCGATACGCTAAACGGCCTGATGGCTCTGCCCAATATGCTGGCTTTAATCGCCCTTTCCGGCGTTGTGGTCAGGCTGAGCCGCAGCTTTTTCCGCAAGTGATACTGATCTGCAATTAAATGCCGCAAAAGTGCGGCAGTGGGCAAAGTCCGCGCAGAATAGTATAAGCGGCGAATTTTAATGTAATCTTAATTGCGAAAAGAGCTTAAATGATTTATAGTATTAGAGAAGCCCGATTAAAACAGGCATAAGGAAAGGGAAAAATCAGATAATCAAGGAGATTGCTGTAATGAAGAAAGAAGTCATCAGGAAGTCACCGATACCTTATTATTTAGCGGGCCTCTGCTGGCTGGTCTACAGTCTGCTGTTGCCTTTTTACCGGCTGACGGATATCCTCATTGCCGCAGCCCTTTCCGCCGCCGCCTTTTTTGTGGGCAATAAGATCTTTGCTCCCCGCCGGGAATTGGTGGAGGTAGAAGAAGTTTTTGCCTCCTCAGGCAGCCGGCAGGCTGATGAAATGGTGGCTCAGGGTCAGGCCCTGCTTAAAGATATCCGTTTTATCAATGACAGGATCGGCGATGCCGAGCTGTCGGCCCAGATTACCAGCCTGGAGGATGTGTGCCGCCGGATATTTAAAGAAGTGATCCGCAGGCCCCAAAAGGCCCCCGTAATCCGGCGTTCTTTGGAATATTATTTACCGGTGGTGCTCAAGCTGCTGAAATCCTATTACAATATGGAAGAACAGCAGGTTCAGGGCCAAAAGGTTCAGGAAACCATGAAAAAAATCGAGGGTATCATGGACACGGTGCTGCAGGCCTTCCGCAATCAGCTTGATGGTTTATACCAGGATGAGGCCTTGGATATTTCTACGGATATTACGGTTTTGCAGGGTATGCTGACGCAGGAGGGGTTGCTTCCTGATGAGCTTAAGGGAGAAACGGCCGAAAAGATACCGGAATTAAAGCTGTAGCCAGATTGAAAAGGAAATTGGAGGGGACAACGAATATGACAGAAGAAAAACTCAGCTTAACTTTAGAGGGAGAAGTATTGTCACCGGCTGCCGCCGCTTTGACCCTGGACTCTGCCGCCGGGGCCCGGCCTCAGGAGGTTCAGGCAGAGTCTTCCGTACTGGATATGAGCAGCCTGACCCCCAATGAACAGCAGCAGGTATTGGAGTTTGCCGGCAAGATCGATGTGACCAATGCCAACCAGATTCTGCAGTACGGCGGCGCCGCCCAGCGCAAGATCGCCGGCTTTTCGGAAGCGGCTTTAGCTAATGTCAGGACAAAGGACCTGGGGGAAACCGGCGATATGATCACTAATTTAGTGATGGAGCTGCGGGGCTTTGAGATAGACGAGAAAGAAAGCGGTTTTCTGGGCTTTTTCAAAAAAAGCGCCAATAAGGTTCAGATGTTGAAAACGAAGTATGATAAAGCGGAAGCCAATGTGGACAAGATTGCCCAGTCCCTGGAGCGCCACCAGATTCAACTTCTTAAAGACGTGGCTATGCTGGACGAAATGTATAATACGAATCTTGTCTACCTCAAAGAGTTGGCTATGTATATTCTGGCCGGCAAAAAGGCTTTAAAAGAGGCCAGGGAAGTGACCCTGCCCGAATTTGTAGCCAAAGCCAAGGCCAGCGGTTTGCCGGAGGATGCGCAAAACGCCAATGATTTTGCTAATCTCTGTGACCGTTTCGAGAAAAAAATTCACGATCTGGAGCTGACCCGGATGGTATCCATCCAAATGGCTCCGCAGATCCGCCTGGTGCAAAACAACGACACCTTAATGGCGGAGAAGATCCAATCCAGCTTGGTCAATACGATTCCTTTATGGAAAAGCCAGATGGTTTTGGCCCTGGGCATGGCCCACAGCCAAAAAGCCATGGAAGCTCAGCGGGAAGTCAGCGATATGACCAATGAATTGCTGAAAAAGAATGCCGACAAGCTGAAAATGGGTACTATTGAGACGGCCAAAGAGTCGGAGCGGGGTATTGTGGATCTGGAGACCCTTCAGCATACAAACCAAAGGCTCATTGAGACCTTGGATGAGGTCTTGAAAATTCAAAATGACGGCAGAACCAGACGCCGCCAGGCAGAGACGGAGCTGGGCAAGATCGAAGGCCAGCTAAAACAGAAACTGCTGGAAATCAACGGATAGCCGCGGCCAACAGATAACAACAATCAATAGTAGACCGCAATAATTAATAGACCGCAATCAGGGGTAAGGGTGATAATATTGAACATCTGGCGAAATAACAAATTTGCCTTCGTCGCTATGCTTGTGATGATCATAGCCGGCACCTTAATTGGCAGCCATAATACTCTTGCAGGAATGAGAGAGGAAGGGGCGGCTGTGTTTGTTGCGGGCATTAAAGGGGACGGCATAGGCATCCAGGGGGACTTAAGCGAAAGAGATGCTGCTGCATATAATATGGTCACCATTGCCCGCAAATATCTGCCCGAAGATAATGCGGTAATTCAGCAGGTCATAAAGGCAAGGGCTGATTTGGCGGCGGCGGATTCGGTAGCGGAGAAAGCCAAAGCCGATAAAGCTTTGGAAAGCGCCGTTAAAGATTTGCACCAGGTATTGGCTGCCGCCAAACTTTCGGCCCAGGACGAAAAATATCCTCAGCGGATATATACGGAATTCCGGTCAAGAGGCGACACCATCAGCCACGATCCTTATAATCAGGTAGCGGCAGATTTTAATAAAAAGCTGTCGGCTTTCCCCGCCGGTTTATTGGGCGGGCTCACCGGGGTGAAACCTCTGGAATTGTTTCAGTAGCCCTTTAAAAGTCAGGGGCAAAAGTAAAAACGGAAGAAGGCGATGGGGCATGAAAGTAAACAATATTGCAGTCACAGGCAAGAGGCTGGCAGCCGCCGCTTTTACGCTGTTTTTTTTGTTTGCCTTTTTAACGCCGGTTTTTGCGGCGGTGACTGTGCCGGAATATAAAGACGAATATGGCTATGTGGCGGATTTCGCCGATGTTATTAAAGGCGATACGATCAACTACATCAACGAGGCCAACGTAGCTCTGACGGATGCCACCGGCGCCGAGATCATTGTAGTTACTGTGGATTTTTTGGACGGCGCTGAGATTGAGGATTACGCTTACAGCTTATTTAATGCCTGGGCCATCGGATCGGCGGAGAAAGACAACGGCATTTTAGTGCTCCTGGTTATCGGTGAGGAGAATTACTATGCCTTGCAGGGCGCCGGGCTGGAACAGCAATTTAGCAGCAGTATGCTGGATGAATATCTCTATGATTTCCTGGAGGAAGATTTTGCTGCCGGCGATTACGATGCCGGCGTCCGCAAATTCTTTAATGCCACTTTGGAGCGGTTGGAGCGCATCTATGGAGTAAGCCTGGAAGGCAATGCTTCCCAGCCCGATTCTTCCGGCTCCACCGACCGGGGAAGCAGCGGCTATACACCGCCCAATCCTTCATATCAGCCGCCGGTTTATCGTACCGGTCCCAGAATTAACTGGGCGTTGATTATTGTAGTGGTGATCATTGTCGCATTTTACTTATTCAGCCGGCGTCCCCGTTACCCCAGGACCTATGGCCGGCCCTATATGGCCAGGCGGACGATTTTCCGTCCCATTATTTTTGGCGGCAGAAGGCCCTATCATTACCATCCTCCCGTCGGTATGCCCCGGCCCCGGCCTGTGCGCAGCCCCGGCACCAAAGGCGGTCCTAAGCCTCCCGGCGGTAGTGGCAGCGGCGGCGGCGGATTCAGTGGCCGCACCGGCGGCGGCGGTTCCAGCCGGGGTGGCGGCGCCGGCCGCAGCAGCGGCGGTTTCGGTGGTTTTGGCGGCTTTGGCGGTTTCGGTGGCTCAAGCGGCGGCAGCCGGCCTTCTTCCGGCAGCAGCGGGCGATCCTCCGGCGGCTTTGGAGGCGGGCGATCCTCCGGCGGTTTTGGCGGCGGCAGGTCCGGCGGCTTTGGCGGACGCAGCGGTGGCGGCGGTTCCAGCCGGGGCGGCGGCGCCGGCCGGCGGTAAGCCTGATTTAGCTCTTGACAAATTTGCAAGATATGTTATACTATTAATAGTAATAATTACTGTTTAGTGCCATGCCTTAATTTAATGAAAGGGCAATAGCAGGGTAAAAGCAACATAAATTGAAAGGGGTTTTATTTGTAATGAAAGAGTTGAAGGGAACCAAGACGGAACAAAATTTAATGACAGCCTTTGCCGGCGAAAGCCAGGCCCACACCAAGTATCTTTACTATGCCGCCATGGCTAAAAAAGAAGGTCTGGAAAAAGTGGCTGATATTTTTGAAGAGACTTCCCGTAATGAAAAGGCTCACGCTTATATTTGGTTCAAGCTGCTTCATGGCGGCATGCCTTCTACGGACGTCAATCTCCAGGATGCTGCCAGCGGCGAAAATTATGAGTGGACAGACATGTATGCTACTTTTGCCAAAGAGGCTAAAGAAGAAGGCTTTGACAAGATTGCATTTTTGTTTGAAGGCGTAGGCAAAATCGAGAAAGATCATGAAGAAAGATACCTGAGACTTCTGGATAAAGTGAAAAACGGCGTTATTTTTGAATCAGAGGATGAAATCCTTTGGATCTGCAGAAATTGCGGCAATATCCATTTCGGCAAAAAAGCTCCCGAGGTTTGCCCTGTTTGCGACCATCCCAAATCTTTCTTTGAGAAACGCTGCTTAAACTACTAGGAGCTTAAGTCACAGTTGGGCGCGTTATAATTTATAAATTAAGAAAGCTGTTTTTCTTTGGAGCAGATTCCAAAGGGAAGCAGCTTTTTTATGGGCACACCTTGAAAGCGAAGATAAAGTGCAGTATCCGCACTGGAAATTTCTTTGCCGAAGGGTTATAATACTCTAATAGACAGGTAAATTCAAAGAAGGCGGAGTAATCATGATTGTAAAGACAGACCAAGATTTAAAGGGCATAATGGAGGCCGGTAAGGTTGCCGCAGAAATTTTACATAAGATGGCGAAGCGAATCCGCCCGGGTATCACCACCGGGCAGTTGGATAAAATAGGCGAAGAAATGATGCTTCGCTATGGAGCCAATTCGGCGCCGAAAGTAAGCTATAATTTTCCCGGCGCTACCTGTATCAGCATTTTGCCGGAGGTGGCCCACGGCATTCCCGGTTCCCGGGAGATTAAAGCCGGGGATCTGGTTAATATCGACGTTTCCATTGAGCTAAACGGTTATTATGGCGATAATGGCATGAGCATACCTGTAGAACTGGAGGATGAAAGAGTCCTGAAGCTTTGCCAGGTAGGCCAGGAAGCCAGGGCGGCAGCTATTGCGGCAGCCAAGCCCGGCGGCAAAATCAATGAGATCGGCAAAGCAGTGGAGCTGGTGGTTAAATCCCATGGCTACACCGTTATTAAAAACCTTTGCGGTCACGGCTTAGGCCGCAAGCTCCACGAAGCGCCGGAAAACATATTGAATTATTACAGCAAATATGAACGGGGTAAAATCAACCCCGGGCAGGTTCTGGCTTTGGAGCCTTTTATATCCGAAGGTCCGGAGCTGGTGAAGGACGGCGGTTACGATGAATGGGCCCTCGTGGTGCCCCAGGGTTTTTATGTGGTACAATTTGAACATACCATTATCGTGATGGAAGGCGGTACTATCGTGACCACCGTGCAGCCGGAATAAAAAGCTTTTCGACATAAGCATAGAAAAATTAATCAACGAGGAAAAAGGGAGAGATTAACAGCATGGAAAACTTATTTGGCAAAATGAAAGAATACGTAAAAATGGATACGGAGATTTCTACCGAGGAATTTCTGGAATACTATAAAAAGGTCATGGATAAGTTGCAGTCAGATTTTGAGAGCCTGACGGAAGAAGAGCTGTTTCAGGCGAAGATTGTCACTTCGATTATGTCCGGCAACGCCTCCACCCGTCAAAAAAGGAAGGATGGCGACGCTAAGAAGTTCAAAAAAATTCAGGAAAAAAGCAGCTTCTGGACAAAGGCCATTGATTATAAGCTGAAGAAATCCGGCCTTAGCGAGCAGGAAATTGAAGAACGGACCGGTGCAATAGAAAAGGAGATGTAATGAATAAGAAAAAGCCTTGGCTTTGGACGATAGCGGGATTCCTGGCGGTCCTGCTTTTTATTTCCGGGGTTTTAATACGCTTTCGTTTAGATCAGCAGTGGTTTGCCAGCGTTGGGTATATGCCGGTTTTCTGGCGCTCCCTCTTATGGAAGGGAGCGGTGGGGCTGGGTATATTCGGCTTGTTTTTTCTCGTCAGCTATTTTAATCTCCATCTGGCTCTGCGCCGGGCCGGCCATCGCCGCCAAAAGCTGCCGGCAGCCTTGCTGGCGGCTTTGTTTGCGTTGATCCTTTGGGCGGAAGCCGGCAATGTCTGGTTTATGGTGTTGCAAGCCTTGAACTCCACGGCTTTCGGCGCCGCCGATCCCCAATTTGGTCTGGATATCGGTTTCTATGTCTTTCAACTGCCTTTTTTGGAATTGCTTCAAGGCCTGCTGGGTACTTTTTTGACCCTGCACCTGTTGGCCACTTTGCTGATCTACCTGCTTCCCGCAATTATGGGAGAGCATTCCGGCAAGGCGGCAGGGAATGGGGGGAGCTCGCCGGGGCCTGCTGTAGAAGTAGACGGCGGGGACGGCAAATTCTTCAGGATCGACGGGCAACCTTTTTCCAAACTGAAAAAAGGAGGTTTCTTTCCCCAGTGGAAGGGCTGGAGCCATTGCGGTTTTTTGCTGGGTATCCTGATTATGCTTCAGGCAACAGAGCAGTTGCTGGGCGTATTTCGCCTCATGTATAACCAGGGTGGCATCGTGGGCGGCGCCGGGGCTGCCGATATAGCCGTCAGATTGCCGGCAGCCTATGTTTTAGCGGCGATCTCTCTGATAATCGGTCTGGTGGTGATGGTGAGAAGCCGCCGTTATTTGAAGCAGGCCGCTGTGGCTTTTGCCTGCTACCTCATTCTCAGCTTCCTTTTGCAAGAGGTGATTCCCGGCTTCTACCAGCAATTCGTGGTGGATCCCAATGAAATTTCCCGGGAGCAGCCTTATATTCAGCGCAATATTGAGTTTACCAACCGGGCTTACCATCTGAATCAGCTGGAGGAACGGGAATATCCCGTAGGTCTTCTGTCTCTGGAAGAGCTGGAGGCTAACCGGGATGTTATCGAGCATATCCGTATTCTGGATCAGGGAGCCACCCACACCACCTACAGCCAGCAGCAGGAGCTGCGGCGTTATTACAACTTCTCCGATGTAGATGTGGACCGCTATATCATTGACGGCAAGTACACTCAGGTAATGGTAGCTGCCCGGGAGATGGACCAGTCAAAACTGCCCGAGCAATCCCAGAATTTCAACAACCGTCTTTTCCAATATACCCATGGCTTTGGCCTGGCCATGAGTCCTGCCAATAAGGTAACGGCCACCGGATTGCCGGATTATTTGATTAAAGATATTCCGCCGGTTAGCCGGCAATTAGAAATTACTCAGCCCCGTATTTATTACGGGGAGATGACCTCCAACAATGTAATTGTAAAAACCAAGCTGGCGGAGCTGGATTATACCGACGGCGAGCAGAACAAGGATTATTTTTATGAAGGGGAAGGGGGCATACCCATGACCCTCCTCAACCGTTTGCTGCTTTCCTTGCGGGATATGGAATACCGCTATTTGTTTTCCGGTTATATCACAGGGGAAAGCCTTTACCTGGAAACCCGCAATGTGGTGAACCGGTCAGCCAGGATTGCCCCCTTTTTAAGCTATGACCATGATCCTTATATCGTCCTGAACGGTGAGGGCGGGATGGTTTATATGCTGGACGCCTATACCCATACCAGCCGTTACCCTTACTCCCAGGCTTATGATGCTTCCGGAATGAATTATTTGCGCAACAGCATAAAAATTACGGTAGATGCTTATAGCGGCGATGTGAATTTTTATATTTTTGACAGGGAAGATCCCATTGCCGCCACCTATGCCAAGATTTATCCGGGATTATTCAAATTTAGGGAGGATATGCCGGAGGATTTGCAAAATCATGTCCGCTATCCGGAAGCCATGTTCCAGATCCAAAGCAGGATGCTGCAGGATTACCATATGAGCAGTCCGGTGGTGTTTTACAACCGGGAAGACCGCTGGGCCTTTGCCGACCAAATCATCGGCTCGGAACGTAAAGAGCAGGAGCCCTATTACACCATCAGCCGCCTGCCGGGAGAGGAAGAAGCGGAGTTTGTGCTGCTGCGCAATTTTACACCCTATGGCCGGGACAATATGGTAGCCTGGCTGGCCGGACGCAGTGACGGCGATAATTACGGCAAGCTGCTGCTCTATACTTTTTCGAAAGGCAGCCAGATCATGGGGCCCATGCAGGTAGAATCCCAAATCGATCAGGATCCGGAGATATCCAGCCAGTTGAGCCTTTGGGGGCAAGGCGGCAGCACCCTGATCCGGGGCAATATGCTGGTTTACCCTGTGGATGATGCTTTGCTTTACGTGGAGCCTTTGTATTTATCTTCTGATAAAAACCGCTATCCTCAGCTATTGCGGCTATTCGTTTATTATAATGACCGGATCGTCATGGCAGCCAGTCTGGATGAGGCTTTGGCCCAGCTATTCTCCGGTTATGGGGAGAATACAGGTCAGGGGACTGGAGAGGCGGTATTACCCGGTTCAGAGCCGGATAAAGAAGAACCTCTCAATGAGGTTGAGCCCGGCTCTTGGGCTGACAATGAGACTATACCCTTAGAGATTCGCCAAAGGCTGACCCGGCTCATCGAACTGCAAAAATCCGGAAAAGCAGCCTTGGCCAGAGGCGACTGGGCGGCTTACGGGGCAACCCAGGAAGAAATGGCAAAAATTCTTGAGGAGTTGGATAACCATGGGGTTAATTGAGAAAGGGGCTGTTTTGCGTCCGCCCCTTTATCTTTTGCTTGCAATGGTCTATCTGTGCTGGACTGTCTTTAGCGGAATCTTTTTTCAGATTACCTTCGGCCTATTGCTCCTGCTGGCGGTTTTACTGGCTTTTCCCTTGGCCAGCCGCAGCAATATCCTGGTCAGCGGCAGTCTCTATGTGCTGGGTATGATCCTGCTTTTCTTCTCCGGCGGCGGCCCTGCCGGATGGCTGGTGGCTTTCACGTCCAATGGCGGACTGGTGGCCCTTTTCATTGCCTTGCCTCTATATAATATTTTATTGGATTACAACGATTATGTGGGGGCCATGGAAAAGCTTTTTCGTTTATATGTCCGCCAAAGCTGGTGGTTCTTTGCGCTGGCCTCGGTTTTTGCCGGCCTTTTGGGCGCGGTGATGAACCTGGGCGGCATGACCCTGATGCATCAATTGCTGCGGCCTTATCAAGATCATTATGGCGATGACATTCAGATGGCGCAGGCCCTGAGCCGGGGTAACCTGTCCATGAGCTATTGGGCCCCCTGCCATATGTCCGTAGCCACGGTGGTTACCTATACGGGCATATCCTGGCTGGCTCTGGCCCCCAAAGGCGTGCTGCTTTCTCTATTTCAACTGCTTTTTATCGCTGCTTTTTTCTATATAGCCGGCGGCAAGAAAGGCCGGCAAAGTATCCCTTTTTCCTTCTCTGATTCCGGTATAGGGGCTGCTTCTGTCAAAGCCAAGCTGCCCCGGCAGGATAAGCAAACATTAATCGAGCTGCTGGCCGTCTATAGCGGATTAGTGGTTTTAGTGGCTTTGCTGAACCGCTTTACCAGCTTGCCGGTGCTGGCCATCATTTCTTTATCGGCTTTCGTCTATCCGCCTTTTATCGGCCTGATCAAGGGCGCAGGACAGACCTACCGGATAAAATGGCGCAAGTATAAAGAAAAGACTTTAGGAGGAATCGTCAATCAGGTAGTGATGTTTTCCTCCGTAGGTTTTTTTGGCAAGGCTATCGAATATTCCGGCATCGGCGAATACCTGATTAATAAGCTGCTGCCCCAAAACCCGGCCCATCCTTCGCTGGCTATTATGATGATCGCTTTTTTGTTTCTGATTCTGGCTTTGCTGGGGATTCATCCCGTCATCACCATCATTGCTTTGGCGGCAGCCTTGCGGCCGGAAGTATTGGCTTTGACTCCCCTTAATCTTGCCTATACCTACCTGCTGGGATATAGTGTGGCCGTTACCGTATCGCCTTTTTTTGCCGTAGGACTTACCATATCGGCGCTCAACGGTCTTAACCCCTGGGAGGGCATGGCAAAGCATAATCTTGTTTACAGCATCTTTTTGATTATTGTGTTTGCCCAGATTATTCCCAGGATATAAACGAGAAAGGTCTGATCACCTTGAACTGGCGGAAGAATTTATATGTGCTGTGCTTCTGCAACTTTTTTGCTAATATAGGTTTCAATATGGTTACCCCTTTTATGCCGGTAATTCTCCGGCAAAATGCCGGGCTCACGGATAACTTGTCTTTTTGGTCCGGCATGCTGACCACAATGGTCTATTTTACCTATGTTATCGCCCAGCCCCTTTGGGGCAGAATGGCAGACCAATCCGGCAAACGCATGCTTCTGCTCCGTTCCGGTATCGGTATCGGCTTATCTTACTTTATGATGTCAAGATGTCACAGTATTTGGGGACTGATGGCAGTGCGGGCCCTTAACGGCGCTTTAATGGGCTTTATCCCGTCATCGAACATACTGCTTTCCTCCACTACCCCCAGTCATTCCGTAGGCTATGCTCTGGGCACCCTAAACATGGCGGTGGCGGTAGGCATAATTCTGGGCCCCCTTGCAGGCGGAGTTATGGTGGAAAGCTTCGGTATCACCTATTCGTTATACATAGGCGGCTTCATTATGATCATCGTAGGCCTGGCGGCTTATTTCGGTACGGAAGAAAAGCCTATTCCCGCCAATGTAGTGTTGACTCCTTTTTGGCAGGACGTCAAAGAAGTGCTGGCTGACCCCGGCATCCGTATGCCCATCATTTGTTTATTTACTTTAAATATGTGCAACCAAATGCTGTTGACTATCCTGCCCCTTTTTGTGGCAGGCTTGCAGGCGGCCCGGGCCCAGCTCATGGTAGGTATGGTGTTTTCCATCAGCGCTGTTTCTCTGGCTTTAGGTTCCCCCCTAATCAATGAGCTTCATGGCCGCAAATATCATGTGGGCTACGTGGCAATCCTGATTTGCTGTATGCTCCTTGCCGGCGGCACCACTTTGCTGCAAGGTCTGGCTCCCGGCCTGTTGTTTTTGGTGATCCAGCGTTTTATCTATGGTTTCTTTCAATCGGGCATCACCGTTTCCTCCAATGTGCTGGTAGCTATCAATGCTCCCGATGAGAAACGGGGGCGGGTATTCAGCCTGGTTAACTCCCTGGCCTCCACCGGTTTCATTATCGGCCCCTTTATTGGCGGCAATTTAGGCGAAATCAATTACCGGGTACCCTTTGTCACCGCCGCTTTTTTCTTCTGTCTTACCGGCTTTTATCTGTGGCGGTGGCAGAAGAAGAACCCCGGCAGCATAGAAAAGAATTTTTCCGAGGATGAGGAAGAAACGGCTTGAAGCTAATACTGTTGCCGGATTTTAATCCGGAAGCGCTATAAAGCAAAAAGGGCGCAAAAAAAAGCCCTTTCCGTGGAAAGGGCTTTGCTGCTATCTGATCAAAGGTTGGCAGATTGATCTATTGATTCTTTTGATAGCAGTCCCGGCAGTAAACAGGGCGAACACCCGTAGGCTTGAAGGGAACTTGAGTTTCCACACCGCAAGCGGAGCAGTTTACAGTATAATACTGACGCTCGCCCCGACTTTCGTTGGCAGCCTGCTTACGGGCCCGGCGACAAACAGGGCAGCGGGCAGGTTCGTTCTGAAAACCTTTTTCCGCATAAAATTCCTGTTCAGCCGTACTGAATACAAATTCCTCGCCGCAGTCTTTACATACCAGAGTTTTGTCTTCCATTGCAATTCCTCCTGAAAGATAGATAGTCGCGCCGTTTTCCGTGGGAGCCAACCAAAATCTAACCCCAGGAGAGAATAGATCTTTTGCCAACCGCAAGAAAACGATGTACGCTACCAGTATATAACATTTGAATGATAATTGCAAATAAATTTTTTAGGGGTTTTTATTTCTTTCTGATTGTTTTTTGTTTTTCAAGGAAATACCCGTTTTTTTGATATAATTCCAATTGTTGAGGAGGATTTTATGAGGCTGAGGAGAAACTGGCAAGGGGAAGCGGCCTTGCCCAGCATGCCGGGGGTGCTTGAGGCTAGTCCAGAACTTTACCGCCACCGTTGGCAGGAGATTTTTGAAGAGGAAAGGCCCCTGCATCTGGAGATTGGCATGGGCAAAGGTGATTTTCTCATGGGCATGGCTGCCCGCCATCCCGGAGTTAATTTTGTGGGCATAGAGAGAATACCTACCGTCTTATATATAGCCGTCAGAAAAAATCAGCAGAGGCCCTTAGCTAACCTGCGGTTTTTGCCGGTGGACGCCAAGGAGCTGGAGCAGTATTTCGGCGAAAGTCAAGTGGAGCGGATATATCTGAATTTCAGTGATCCCTGGCCGAAGCAGCGGCACAGCTCCCGCCGTCTTACTCATAAGAGCAAGCTGGATATTTACAGCCGGATATTGAAGCCTCAAGGCCAAGTCCATTTAAAAACCGATCAGGAAAAGCTCTTTGATTTTTCTGTAGAAGAGTTTGCAAGGGCCGGCTGGTCCCTTGGCAAAATTACCAGGGACCTGCATAATTCGGGTTTTGAGGGCAATGTGACCACCGAATACGAAAAGCGCTTTCTGCAGCAGGGTCAGCCAATTTACCGATTAGAGGCATGGAATGGGAAAAAATAAAGGAAAAGGCAGAGATAAGAATTTTAATAAAACGGCGGTGCTGCCTCAGCCTCTGGCGGAGCGTTTGGCAGTCCAGCTAGGAGCTGATGGGTTAAGGGATTTTCTGGCTTGTTTGCAGGAGGAACCCCGGGGCGGACTACGCTTTAATACGGGGAAAGCTACAGCGGAGGCTTTATTGGATTTGCTGCCTTTTTCTCTGGAGCCCATTCCCTGGGCGGCGGCAGGCTATGTCTATCCCCGGGAAGGGCGGCCCGGCAAGCTGCCCTATTATCAGGCTGGGCTCTATTATTTGCAGGAGCCCAGCGCCATGGCTCCGGCGGCGGCCTTAGGCGTCAAGCCCGGGGAAAGGGTGCTGGATCTTTGCGCCGCTCCCGGGGGCAAGACCACCCAGCTGGCGGCAGCCTTGGCCGGAGAGGGGCTGCTGGTGGCCAATGACAATAGCCCCAAGCGGATTAAGCCCCTGATTTGGAATCTGGAGCATTGGGGAGCCACCAATTATATTGTCACCAATGAGGAGCCGGCCCGGCTGGCTAAGGCTTTCCCCGCTTTTTTTGACAAAATACTGGTAGATGCCCCTTGCTCCGGCGAAGGTATGCTGCGCAAGGATGCCAAAGCCTTAAAAAGCTGGCAGTCTTTCAATGGCCAGGTTTGCCGGCAGATGCAGGATCAGATTCTGGATCAGGCGGCAATAATGCTGGCGGCGGGAGGGCGGCTGCTCTACTCCACCTGTACCTTTAATCCTCTGGAAAATGATGAAGCTGTGGCGGCGTTCCTGGACAGGCATCCCGATTTCGGCCTGGTGCCCTTGCCTTTTTATGAAGGCTGGCGAAGGGGCGGACAGCTGGAAGAATGCCGCCAGCTCTGGCCTCACCTAGTAGAGGGAGAGGGTCAATTCCTGGCTTTGCTGGAGAAAAAGGGTGCTGAAAACTGCCGGGCTTCGGCCACGGGGACAACGGGGACGGAAACTGCCGTAAAGGCAACGGCTTTGCCGCCGAAGGCTTTAGCGGAGGGGGCTTTAGCTCCTTTTCTGGAATTCATGGCGGAAAACTTCACTTACCCCTTGCCGGGACCTTTTGCCTTGTATGATGGCCATGTCTATCAGACCCCTGCCGGTCTGCCGGATCTGGCAGGCCTTAAGCTGGGCCGGCCCGGCTGGTATTTGGGCATGATCAAGCATGGCCGTTTTTCCCCCAGCCAGCCTCTGGCCATGGGCATTCCCGCCTCCCAAATGAAACGAAGGCTGGATCTGCTGCCTCAGGATGATTTGGTTGAGCGTTACTTACGGGGGGAAACCCTGATGACAGAAGGAGAGCCGGGCTGGACTCTTGTGACCTTAGCCGGTTATCCTCTCGGTTTCGGTAAGCAAACAGGAGATTATCTGAAAAACGAATATCCTGCCGGCTGGCGCTTATATTAGCCTGCCGGAAGGGAAGCTTTAATAAGAAGCCCTTAATAGTAATCAAATCTTAATAGAAGCAAATCTTAAATAGAGAGAAGGATAAGATGACAGAATCAACGGACCGCCTTTGGGCGGAAATTGACACCGGCCGGCGGGAGCCCTTGCTGTATAGCTGGCCGGCGCCGGATATGGAGGGTTTCCGGGAGCCGGAAATTCCTCAGGTGATTATTAAGGGCATGCGCAAGGCCATTGTGGAATTCGATTTGCTGGAGCCGGGGGACCGGGTATTAGTGGGCCTATCCGGCGGCAAGGACAGCACGCTGCTGATGTATGCCTTAGCCCATTTGGTAAGGCATCTGCCCTGGCCTGTGGAGCTGGCGGCAATGCATATTGATTTGGGCTTTAAATCCCCCGAGGAGTCGGATTACAGCCTTCTGGCTGCCAAAGCGGCTTCGGCAGGACTGGCTTTTCAAGTGGAACGGCTGGATATGTCTCAGGATATTTTGCATAATGAAGAGCAGAATTCCTGCTCCCGCTGTGCTTACTGGCGGCGGGCCCTGATCCATAATTACGCCAAAACAAGAGGGTTCAACAAGGTAGCCTTTGCCCATCATCTCGATGATGCGGTGGAGACCTATTTGATGGGACTGCTTTATTCCGGCCAGTTGGGCACTTTTATGCCCAAAACCTTTCTGGACAGGACGGAAGTAACGGTAATCCGGCCCTTTGCCTACATTCGGGAGCGGGATATTATCGGCGCCGTCAATAAGCTGGACATTCAGATCCCTCCCAGCCCTTGCCCCCTGGACGGTTATACCCAGCGTACCAGGGTAAAGGAATTAATTCGTATGCTGTGCAAAGAAAATCCTCTGGTTTTTGATCATCTGGTATCCGGTATGCGGGAAGGCAAACGCCAGCATCTCTGGCCTGCCGTCGTGGACCGCAAGGAGTTGCGCCAAAAGAACCTGGCTTTTTGGCGGCCCCGGCAAAGTGCTGAGGGGGAAGGGAAGGAGCAAGAGAATGACGGTAATTAAAACAGAGAATGAGAAAGAACAATGGCAGGAGCTCTTTCATTTAACAAGGGAGTTTCAGGCTTTAAAGCCTTGGCAGCACCTGGCGGAGATGGAGATGATCACCATTGATTTGCCGGAGGCCAGCGAACCGGTTTTCTGCTGCGTTTTTGGCAAAAATACGGAAGTGCAAGCTTTGCGGGTTTTGCCCGGTGCCCAGGCCTTAATTAATTTTTATCGTCTGGCCCACAGCCTGGGAGAGGATACCCGGCGCCTTCTTTATGAACAAAAGGATTTGCGCCTGACCTTTGTGGAAAGAGCCCCGGCGCCTGCAGAACAAAGTGCTTTGGCGGCGGAGCCGGCCCAAGAGGACCGGGGAGAGCAAACGGAGACGGCACAAGGGAATCAGACAGGAATAGATTTTGTCTGGGAGGCCCGGTGGCCCGGCTATTTGCCCCGGATGCTGCGGGCGGAGGAAGCCGGGTTCTTAGGCCGGGTGGTGAAGCATGTCAACAGGGCTATCCGCAATTATATTGACGGGAAGGTAAATGTTGATTTTGCCGCCGGTAAAACCCTGCTGCGCTATTATGATGGGGAAGCCAATATGTGGCTGACCAAGGAAGAAGAGGCATATTTTCCGCCTCTGGACTATCCCTCTTTATCCATAAGCGAGGTGGAACTGGTCAAAGAGCTGCAGCAAAAGCCAAAGAATAAGGCTGTGCTGGAGCTGGACATGTTTTACCTGCCCCGGCCGGCAACCTTGTCGGACTCCGAGGAAGAGGGAGGGGAAAGCGGCAGCCCTGCCGGCACTGCTGCGGCTGGCGAAGCCGGCGACGATGAGCTTTTGTTTTATCCCCGGATGCTGCTTTTGGGGGATAAGGAGCGGGGAGCCCTGGTCAACAATACCATGTTGTCCCCCAGAGATAACGGCCCCTCTGCCATATTTCAAGCTTTAGCCGATTATATTCTCAGCTTCGGCCGGCCCGGGACTTTAATTGTCTGCCAGGAAATGTACTTCCAGATGCTTCAGGATTTCTGTAAGGACAACGCGATCAAGCTGGAATTGGCGGAGTCCGGCCAGCAGCTGACCAGCCTGCTGCCTTTACGGGCGAAGCTGCTGGGCTAGAAACACTGAATTTGAAATGGGGGAAGGGCAACCTGTTCTACTCCCTTTTGAGCAAAATTTCAAGTTTGTTGCTGCGGGTTACCCGAAATGTGCAAAATTTCAAGTTTGTCATAGGTTCGCTGGGGGTTAATTGCTTAAAATAGCAAGCTTAGCGGTGTGAAATACCTTTCTTTTCCTATATGCAGCGTTTGCGCTTGATTGAAAACACTATTTCGGGGAATCCCTCGGCTAACAAACCTGCATTTTTGCTCATTTTTTGAACGATGACCTAACAAACCTGCATTTTTGCTCAAAGCAGCCGGAGCTGTCGCCAAACCTGCAAATCTGTTTTTCTTTTCCTTGCCGATATTAACAGGTAAAACAATAATAGGTATAGAAATCCCCCGTCAGGCTAGCTGAAGCATATTTTCAGCGGCAGCCCGGCGGGGGATTTCTATTGTCCTAACTTACATCGGCTTTACGTTGCAGTTGCACCGACTTTACGTTACGCTAGATTTACGTTGCACCGGTCTCGCGTTGCACCGGTTTCACGTTACACCTGTTTCACGTTACAACGGCTTCACGGCCAGCCGGCCTTCTTCCATGACCAGCTTGACTTCCTGGCCCGGCTTCACCGCATCCTGAATCATCAGCCGGGACAGGGGCGTTTCAAGGGCTTGCTGAATCAAGCGCTTGAGGGGGCGGGCGCCAAAGGCCGGATCATAGCCTTGCCGGGCCAGCTCCGCCAGAGCTTCGTCGCTCCAGGACAAGCTGATCCGGGCCGTTTCCTGGAGCCGCCGGTCCATTTCTTTAAGCAGCAGGCCGGCGATATCCTTGACCTGCTTTTCTTGCAGAGCGTGGAAAACCACGATCTCGTCCACCCGGTTGAGGAATTCCGGCCGGAAATAATGGCGGAGAAGGCTGCTGACCTGTTCCTTGATCTCCTCATACCGGCCTTTGGCCTCCAGAATCTCCTGGCTGCCGATGTTGGAGGTCATGATGATCACCGTGTTTTTGAAGTCCACGGTGCGGCCTTTGGAATCGGTAAGCCGGCCGTCATCCAGGACCTGCAGCAAGATATTAAATACGTCGCCGTGGGCCTTTTCGATCTCGTCCAGCAGCAGGACGCAGTAGGGATGACGCCTTACCGCTTCCGTCAGCTGGCCTCCTTCATCATAGCCGATGTAGCCGGGAGGAGCGCCAACCAGCCGGGAGACCGCATGCTTCTCCATATACTCCGACATATCCAGCCGGATCATGCTGCGTTCGTCGTCGAAGAGAGCCAGGGCCAGAGCCTTGGCCAGCTCCGTTTTGCCCACGCCGGTGGGCCCCAGGAAAATAAAGCTGCCGATGGGACGGCGGGGATCCTTGATGCCCGCCCGGGCCCGCAGCACGGCGTCGGCTACGGCCTGAACACCTTCGTCCTGGCCGATTACCCGCTGGTGCAATAGCTGATCCAGATGCAATAGTTTTTCCCGCTCTCCCTCCATTAGCTTGGAAAGAGGGATGCCCGTCCAGCGGCTTACGACTTCGGCAATGTCGCCTTCGCCTACCTCTTCCCGCAACAGTGAGGAATCCTGGGATTTCTCCGCTAGCTTCGTTTCCTCAGCCTGCAATTGTTTCGTCAACTCGATAAGCCGGCCGTATTTCAAAGCGGCGGCTTTTTCCAAGTCATAATTGCGCTCCGCCCGCTCGATCTGCAGCTTGACGTCTTCAATTTCCTGCTTAATATTCTGGGTTTTGCCGATGGCTTCTTTCTCGGTTTCCCATTGGGCTTTCATGGCGGCGGCTTCATTTTTCAAATCCGCCAATTGGGCTTGCAGTTTTTCTAACCGCTCCATAGAGATATGGTCCTTCTCTTTTTTCAGCGCTGCTTCTTCGATTTCCAATTGCATAATCTTGCGGGTAATCTCATCCAGCTCCGCAGGCATGCTGTCGATTTCCGTCCGCAAGTGGGCGGCGGCTTCGTCCATCAGGTCGATGGCTTTATCCGGCAGGAAACGGTCGGCGATATAACGGTCCGACAATGTAGCCGCCGCCACCAGGGCGCTGTCTTTGATGCGGACACCGTGATGGACTTCATAGCGTTCTTTAAGGCCCCGCAGGATAGAAATGGTATCTTCAACGGAAGGCGGATTGACCATTACCGGCTGGAAGCGCCGCTCTAAAGCAGCGTCCTTTTCGATGTGTTTGCGGTATTCATCCAGGGTAGTGGCGCCGATGGCTTTCAGCTCACCCCGGGCCAGCATGGGTTTTAAGAGATTGCCGGCGTCCATAGCCCCTTCGGCAGCGCCGGCCCCCACTACGGTGTGGAGCTCGTCGATAAAGAGAATGATAGCGCCTTCGGAAGAGGAAACTTCTTTTAATACGGCTTTCAGCCTTTCCTCAAATTCCCCCCGGTACTTGGCTCCGGCAATCAGGGCCCCCATATCCAGAGAGATCAGCCGTTTATTCTTTAGGGTTTCCGGTACGTCACCGGCTTCGATACGGCGGGCCAGGCCCTCCACGATGGCGGTTTTACCCACGCCGGGTTCGCCGATGAGCACCGGATTATTCTTTGTGCGGCGGCAGAGGATCTCCATAGCCCGGCGAATCTCTTCGTCCCGGCCGATAACAGGGTCCAGTTTTCCTTCCGCCGCCAGCCTGGTCAGATCCTGGCCGTATTTTTCCAAGGCCTCATAAGTGCCTTCAGGATTTTCGCTGTCAATAGGGCGGTTGCCCCGGACCTGCTTTAAAGCGGCCAGGAAAGCTTCTTTGGTGACGCCCTGGTTTTTCAATGCATCTTTGACGTCCTTGTCCCCTTCCTGAAGCAAGCCCAGGAAGAGATGCTCCGTGCTGATATAGCTGTCTTTCATTTCGGCGGCAGTCTTTTCTGCCTTGATCAAAGCCCGGGCCAGGCCGGAATCCATAGAAAGGCTGCCTTCATAGCCGTGAACGGCTGGGATTTTGCCGATGAGCTGTTCCGCTTTCTGCTGCAATTGCCCTGCATTGATATGGCTGTGCTCCAAAAGGCGGGGAATCAGTCCCCCCTCCTGAGCCAGCAAAGCCGCCAGCAAATGGGCGGAAACCACCTGCTGCTGGTGGTTTTCCAAAGCCAGGTTTTGGGCAGCCTCAATGGCTTCCCGGGATTTCTGCGTATATTGATTCGTGTTCATCTATACCACCTCCAATAGTAAAGAGTGCATTTATTTGACCTTTCCTGACTATAAATCAATTATGCCAAAAAAAAGTAAAAAAAGCAAGGGCTAAAAGAGAAATAGACTGCAATTTATTTTTGTTTTAAGGTTTGCGTTAATTTCTGCCGATGGCAAAGAAATAGGTATTTTCTCCGAGGGAAAAGTGATATAATAGATAACATATATTTATATAAAAAGGGACATCCGCGCCCTGATAATCATGGATAGCGGATTGTGTCCGGAGGAGCGATTCTCGATAATGAATATGCAGTCCCATTTACTTTTGGCCATGGCTCTTGAGCAGCATATCAAAGATAAATACGGCCTCCAGTTGCGCTCAGATATGTTCTATTATGGGAATATCCGGCCGGATCTAACCCCCCGCTGGATGAAAAAGTACCCCCACACTTTCCAGGAAAGCCTGCCCATGTTTTTGCGTCAATGCAGAATATTGATGTTTCATAGCCGGCACATGCAGCCCCCCATGTATATTTTGAGTTACCGGCTGGGCGTAATTTGCCATTATACCGCTGATTTTTTCACCTATGCCCATTGTGATCCCATTTTGTTTCAAAAACCCGGGCCTCACTACCGTTATGAGAATGAACTATACCAGGCTTTATGGAAATCGAAGGGTCAGGATCCGGGCCTGCCTTCCGATGTGGGTCTCAGGCTGGATGAATACCTGCGGCTGATCATGAAGCAATACCGCCAGCAAAATCCCAGTGATCCCGTCAGGGACGCAGGCTTTATTTATCATGTGGCACTTAAGGTTTGCGACCGGATGGTTGAGCGGATTTATATGGAGAAGCAAAACCGCTGCAAAGGATTTTTCAGCAGCGGCAAGGATGCTCAAGGCATACTGCGGGAGCGGGCCAGAACGAGAAGGCATGCCCGTAAAGTGGCTTACGAGTGGGAAAATTATTGGCCGGTCAATCAGTCCGGTTTTATTACCAATACGGTAGAGCAAAGAGCCGGCTATTGGCCGGGGAGGTACGGAGAGAATGATTGAGCACAAAAAAGCTTTTCAAGATTTAGATGGCTTAGTTTTGTACAGAGAGATATTATCCTCGCCGCTGATTACCGCCTTTCGCCGGGTTTGGCAGACAGCGTCCTCAGCCATCGCCGACAAGCAAGAATTGCTGAAAGAGTATTGCCTGCTGGTAGAGCAGATGCTGGGCAATTTGGACCGTCTGCCTTGGACTTTTCAGGGAGAAGGCTGGACTGCCTTGATGGTTATGGAGCTGCTGCATCAAGAAAACCTTTTTAGCTTATGGGCGGAAAAGGGCCGTATCCTGCAGTCAGAGCTGCAGTCTGATCAGTTGGCCCGGGAAATTATCGGTTTGGCGGCCAGAGATTTAAAAGTCTTGGGTGAGGTGGCTCGAATTAGCCAGCAGGAGCTGGCTAATTTAGTAGCATCAAGGCTTGGGGTGCCGGAGTCGGCCTTGCCCTCCTGGAATTTGCCGGGTTTATGCAGCCGCAAACCGGAGCCGCCCCAGGAGCGCCAGGAAGCCTGGCGGTATTTTCTGTCGGACAAGTCCTGGGCAGAAGGCGGCGGCATATTAGCAGAATATTATAGAAGAAACGGCGCCGGCCGGTTGGGCCGTTATTATGCTTTTCGCTGGCAGACGGCCCAGGCTGTGGCCGCCAACGCCGCCGTCCCGGCGGCGGCCAATAAGACTGCGGAATGGCGGCCTGCCGACGCCATGATTCCCGTAATCAGCCGGGATCCCATTCGCTTTTCCCAGCTTTCCGGCTACGAAAAGGAGCACCAGAAGCTGATCCAAAATACCCAGCAGTTTTTAGCGGGTTTGCCGGCCAACAACGTCTTGCTTTACGGCGACCGGGGTACGGGCAAATCTTCAGCCGTTAAAGCTCTGCTTAATGAATACGGTCCCAAAGGTCTGCGCCTTGTGGAGATGACGAAAGCCCAATTGCCGGATCTGCCTTACCTTTTAGAGGAGTTAAAGGAGAGGGGTTTGCATTTTATTATCTTTATCGATGATTTAAGCTTTTTGGAGCAAGATAGTCAATATGCAGCCCTAAAAGCGGTACTGGAGGGCGGTATTGCCATGAAGCCCGATAATGTATTGATTTATGCCACTTCCAACCGCCGCCACCTTTTGCCGGAGAAATTTCAGGACCGCCAGATCGTTGGCGATGAGGATCTGCGCACAGGAGATACCCTTCAGGAAAAGCTGTCCTTGGCTGACCGCTTCGGCATGACCATCACCTTCCTGTCGCCGGATCAGAAGGGCTACCTGCGCATCGTAGAGGAGCTGGCGGCAGCCCGGCAGTTGCCCATCAGCAAAGAAGCTTTAGAACGGCGGGCTTTGGAATGGGAGATCAGGCAAAATTTGAGATCTCCCCGGACAGCCCGGCAGTTTGTGGATCACCTTACCGGCGAACTCCAATTGGAGAGTGGGCAATAAAAGCCATTTTATTGTTGACAAATCTACTGAAAAGCGTATAATTTTCCGTAGACTTTGTCCGCTGTCAGGGGATTACAGTCCTCCTATAGCGGACTTTCCTTTGGCAAATGAAGATGGGAGTTTGGCAAAATGGCATTGATTATTAAGAAGTTTGGCGGCACCTCCGTCAGCACGAAAGAACGGCGGCAGCAGGTGCTGGAAAAGATTATTAAAGAAAAAGAAACGGGTAACGATGTGGTAGTAGTGGTTTCCGCCATGGGACGGCGGGGTGATCCCTATGCCACCGATACCTTTTTGGATATGCTGAAGGAAGTATCGCCCCGGCCCGCGGCCCGCACCAAGGATTTGCTGGCCGGCTGTGGCGAGATTATTTCTGCCTGTATGGTGGCGGAGGATCTGGCGGCCAAAGGCTATCCGGCAGTGCCTGTCACCGGTCTGCAGGCCGGTATCCGTACCGACGGCAATTTTACTAAGGGAATTGTGCAGGCGGTGGATACCGCCTATTTAAAAGAAATCATTGCCAAAGGAGCGGTAGCCGTTGTTACCGGCTTCCAGGGCTATAGTGAAAGCTTCGATCTGGTGACTTTGGGCCGGGGGGGCAGCGATATTACAGCCATTGCTTTAGGCGGCGCCCTGGGGGCAGACGAGGTGGAGATTTATACGGATGTGCCGGGTATCGCTTTTACCGACCCCCGGCTGATTCCCTCGGCGCCCTTTTTATCCTCCATTGATTTTTCTCCTATGTATATTCTGGCTGAGACGGGAGCGAAGGTCATCCATCCCCGGGCGGTCTCTACGGCTATCAAATTTAACCGGCCCTTTTGGGTTCGTTCTACCTTTAGCGACGATGCCGGTACGCTGATCGGAGAAAAAGGCGAGGCCCCCGGCGGCCTTTACGGTATGGCCTTGATGAATAATATGATTATGGCTTCTCTGCCGGAGGATCCTCAGGAGGAGCTGAAGCTCTTTTCCTGCAATGAATGGTTTTATCGCAGCCACCCCCAGCGCACTTCGGTAATTGCGGAGCCGGATCAGGCAGAAGGATTGCCAGAGGGCTGCCAGATCAAAGAAGTAGGCGTCATTACCCTGCAGTGGGCTGCAGACTCCGGTATTTCGCCCCAGCTAGTGGCGGCTGCTCTGGATGCTCACGGCATTATTCGGGAAGGTTACTTTGAGGTGCCGGGCGGCGGCGCCTGGGCTGTGGCCCCCCATAAAGCAAAGGAAGCGATTCTGGCCTTATACCGGGCCCCCCTTCAAAAAGCCTAAGGGGCCATATAATATGAGAAGACTATACAGCTAAAGGCCATGTCGGCCTTAGCGATAAAAACATAATAATACATATAAGTATACAAGGGAACTATTGCGCAAGAGGAAAGTCCCGGCTATTATTAATAGAAAACTTGTTACCCAGAAAGCGGAGGAACCCTATGATAAAGAAAATGGAAAAAGTAATGGCGGCAAACCGGGGCGAGATCGCTGTCCGCATATTCAGGGCCTGCAATGAGCTGGGTCTGAAAACCTTAGCCATTCATTCCAAGGAGGATGCCCTGAGCCTTTTTCGCTCAAAAGCCGACGAGTCTTACCTGATCGGTGAAAACATCAGTCCCTTGGCGGCCTATTTAGATATTGACCGCATTATCACTTTAGCTCAAAAAAAGAAAGTGGATGCTATTCATCCCGGTTATGGTTTTCTGTCGGAAAACCCCCAGTTTGCCCGGGCCTGTGAGAAAGCGGGCATTATCTTTATCGGGCCGCCGGCAGATGTGCTGGAAAAAGTGGGGGATAAGATCAGCGCCAAAAAAGTAGCGGAGGCTTGCGGCGTCCCCATTATTCCCGGCAGCAAAGCTCCCCTTGCCTCGGCGGCGGAAGCTAAGGAGCTGGCGGCCAAATACGGCTATCCCGTGATCCTGAAGGCTGCCGCCGGCGGCGGCGGCCGGGGCATGCGGCTGGTTAATACGCCGGATGAGCTGGGAGCGGCTTTTGGCCTGGTGAAGACGGAAGCGAAAAAAGCCTTCGGCAACGACGATATCTTCATTGAAAAATACTTGATCAATCCCAAACACATTGAAGTGCAGATTTTGGCGGATACTCACGGCAATGTGCTTCACCTCTATGAGCGGGATTGCTCTGTACAGCGCCGCTACCAAAAAGTAGTGGAGTATGCGCCGGCCTTTTCTGTGGATCAAAGCATCCGCCAGGCTTTATGCCGGGATGCGGTGGCCATTGCCAAAGCCGTGGGCTATGTCAATGCCGGTACCGTAGAGTTTTTGGTGGATGCCCGGGGGGAATACTTCTTCATCGAAATGAACCCCCGGATTCAGGTGGAGCATACGGTGACGGAAATGGTCACCGGTATCGATATTGTGCAGGCCCAGGTTTTGATTGCCCAGGGCTATGCCTTGGATTCTGAGGAGATCGGCATTGCCGGCCAGGAGGCCGTGGAGATGCGTGGCTATGCCATCCAGTGCCGGGTTACCACTGAGGATCCCAGAAACAACTTCCTGCCGGATACGGGAAAAATCACCACTTACCGCAGCGGCGGCGGCTTCGGCGTCCGTCTTGACGCCGGCAATGCCTTTGCCGGGGCGGTGATCACCCCTTACTACGATAGCTTGCTGGTGAAGATCACCACCCTGGACCGCACATTCAAGGGAGCCATTAATAAGGCTCTGCGCTCCATCAGTGAGATTCGTATCCGGGGCGTCAAAACGAATATCGCTTTTATCAGCAATATTTTAAGAAGCCCTGAGTTCCAGTCAGGTCTTTGCCATACGAAGTTTATTGATGAGACCCCCTGCCTTTTTGAGATTGAGCAGCCCCAGGACCGGGCTACGAAAGTGCTGCGCCGGATGGGCGAAAAAATTCTTAAAGATAAAATCACGTCAAAGCCCAGCTTCGATAAGCTGCGGATTCCCGAGGTGCCGGAAACGCCGCCTCAGGACGGGCTGAAGCAGATGATGGATGCTCAGGGACCGGCGGCGGTAGCCCGCTGGGTGCTGGAGCAAAAGCGGGTACTGATTACCGATACGACTTTGCGGGATGCCCATCAATCCCTGCTGGCTACCAGGATGCGGACCAGGGATATGCTGACCGTAGCCCCGGCTACCGCCAATATTTTGAAAGATGCTTTTTCCCTGGAGATGTGGGGCGGCGCCACCTTCGACGTCAGCTACCGCTTTTTGCGGGAATCTCCCTGGGTGCGTCTGGATGAGCTGCGGCGGCGGATACCTAATATCTTATTTCAGATGCTGCTGCGGGGGGCCAATGCCGTAGGCTATACCAACTACCCGGACAACGTAATCCGCTCCTTCATCCAGGAAGCGGCTGCCGGCGGCATCGATATATTTCGTATCTTCGATAGTCTCAACTGGCTGCCCGGTATGGAGCTGGCCATCGAAGAGGTGCTGAAAGCCGGCAAAATGGCTGAAGGCACCATCTGCTACACCGGCGATATTACTGATCCCAAACGGGATAAATACTCCTTGAATTATTATGTCGATATGGCTAAAGAACTGGAGCGCCGGGGAGTGCACCAGCTTTGCATTAAAGATATGGCGGGATTGCTCAAGCCTTACGCCGCCGGCAAGCTGGTCAAGGCGTTGAAAGACGAGCTAACTATTCCCGTCCATCTCCATACCCACGATACCAGCGGCAACCAGATCGCCGCTTATCTGATGGCGGTGGAAGCCGGCGTGGATATTGTGGACTGCGCCATCGGCAGCATGTCCTCTTTGACCAGCCAGCCTTCCTTCAATTCTCTGGTGGCGGCTTTAGCCGGCGGTCCCCGGGATACGGGCTTTGATTCTTTGGAATTGGCAAAGCTCAACAATTACTGGGAAGACGTGCGGCCCATGTACCGCCAGTTTGAATCGGATCTGAAAGCGCCTAATCCCGATATCTACCGCTATGAGATCCCCGGCGGCCAGTACAGCAACCTGAAGCCTCAGGTAGAGAGCCTGGGCCTGGGCCACCGTTTTGACGAGGTTAAAGAGAAATACCGGGAAGTCAACGAGATTCTCGGCGATATCGTCAAGGTGACGCCTTCTTCAAAAATGGTTGGGGATATGGCCATCTTCATGGTGCAAAATAGCCTTGGCAAAGACAATCTGGTGGAAGAAGGCCGCAATCTGCCCTTCCCCGATTCCGTAGTCAGTTATTTCAAAGGGATGATGGGCCAGCCTGCCGGCGGTTTCCCCAAAGAACTGCAGGAAGTGGTGTTAAAAGGGCAAGAGGCGATTACCTGCCGTCCCGGTGAGCTTTTGCCGCCGGCGGATTTTGAAGGGGCCGCCAAATTGCTGGCCGAAAAAATGAACTATGCTCCTACCCAGCGGGATATTGTAAGCTGGTGCTTGTATCCTAAGGTTTTTGAAGAATATATTAAGCATCGCCAGGAAAACGCCGATGTCAGCCGCATGGAAACTTCCGTGTTCTTCATGGGCATGGTGCCCGGCGAAACCACGGAGCTGACCATTGAAGACGGCAAAACCCTGATGATCAAATACGTTTCCAAGGGAGAGGCCAACGACGACGGTACCCGCAATATGATTTTTGAGTTGAACGGCATCCGCCGGGAAGTGGCGGTACCCGATGAATCCCTGAAGGCCTCTGCCCGGGAAAAAATCGTTATGGCCAATGTCAATGACCCCAAAGAGGTAGGCTCCAGTCTGCCGGGAGCTGTTTCCAAGCTTCTGGTGAAGGAAGGCCAGAAAGTGGAGGCAGGTCAGGCTCTGGCTATTATTGAAGCCATGAAAATGGAGGTCAGCATTGCTGCTCCTATGGCCGGTACCATCAAGGCAATAAATGTTAAAGAAGGGGCCAGTGTCAGATCCGGTGAGCTGTTGGTTGTCTTGGGCTAGCTCTTCGGGGTCAACTGGTGGGGACTGGATAATTGTTAAAAAAAGGCGATGTTTACATTTTAATCGCTGCCGCCGCCTGGGCTTTTACGGGAGTGTTTTATAAAGGGGTAGAAAATGCGGGGGTAAGCTCTTTGGAGGCCGTAGGCTTGCGTTTGGTGGTGGCCAGCCTGGCGGCCCTTATCTACTATGTGACCAAGGAGAAAAGCCTGCCGCCTATTAGCTGGCAGGATGTGCCCCTTTATCTTGGCACCGGCGTCTGCAGCCTGGTTTTCTTTAATATTATGTATTTTAGAGCTATTTCTTTAACCTCGGTTTCCATAGCGGTGGCTCTGCTTTATACTTCCCCTTGTTTTGTGGTGCTGCTTTCCCGGCTGATGTTCAAAGAACCTCTGACGAAAGCAAAGCTTTTGGCTACAGGCTTTACCTTGACCGGCTGCTTTTTGGTGACGGGAGCTTTCCAGACAGAACTGATGACTTTGCCGGCAAAGGGGATTATCTTTGGTGTAGCCGCTGGTTTTGCCTATGCTCTTTACAGCGTCCTGGGCAAATATCCACTGGCCCGCCGCTCTTCGGATACGGTAAGCTTTTATACTTTGTTTTTTGCAGCAGTGGCTATGTTTCCCTTTGCCCGCCCCGACCGGGCCGTGTTTCTGCTGACTTCGCCTACTGCTATAGCGTCTGCTTTAGCCCTGGGCATTGCCTCCTGTACCCTGCCTTACGTTGCCTATACAAAGGGCCTGTCTCAAATGGAAAGCGGCCGGGCTTCCCTGCTGGTAGCAGTAGAGCTGGTAATTGCCACTTTTTTGGGAGTTGTTACCCAGGGAGACCGGCTGGGCTTTAGTCAGATCATTGGTATTGCTATGATTTTTTCGGCAGTAACGCTCTTGAACTTAAACAAGACGCCGGCGGCGGCCGAAGCAGAGCGGTAGCAGTAGCAGCAGAGAATCTTCGCAGCCATCTATATTTCCTTTAGGATAACTTCCTTAGGCGAGGCCTTGAAAAGCCGGTTCCGGACAAAATAAAATTCTGGCTTGAGAGCAGGGGATATGCCGCAGCGGCCGGCAGTCCTCTGTTTTTTTTTGAAATTGGACTTAACCTCCACGGAAATAAACAATACGGTTACAGTCATTCCTGGCCTGATGTCGGTGCAAACAGGGCGGTGGTGAGGTTAGTTAGTGCGGTGTACGGCGGTGCAGTAGTACGGTAGTAAGGTAGTACAGTAGTGCGGTAGTGCGGTGCCGGACGAGGGTACTGAAAAAGTCGGGCATGCCCCAGCCGTTTATCCAAAAATGCAAGTTTAAAGTGGGCGCCCCCCTCGGAACAGTGTCAATCTATCGATCCACACAATAAATACAGTGAACAATCAATTGAGCACTGGCGGTAAGTGGTATCCTGACACTTTAAACTTGCATTTTTGCCTATTTTTCAGTGCCCTCGTAACGGACTGCGGCTTCCGGCTTTCCACAGTGACTAACTGAGCAAAATTGCAGGTTTGTTAGCGTTCACAATGGCTAACTGAGCAAAATTGCAGGTTTGTTAGCGTTCACAATGGCTAACTGAGCAAAAATGCAGGTTTGTTAGCGTTCACAGTGGCTAACTGAGCAAAAATGCAGGTTTAAAGCGTCTGAGCACCATCTTTGTGTTGTGGTTAGTGGATTTTTCACTGTATCTAGTGCCGCGAAAAACGAACATGCCCTATTGCAATGGGACAACTCACTTTAAACTTGCAATTTTGCACAAAAAGGGCAGGACAGCACATACAAAGTTGAAATTTTGCTCAGTTAGCATAGTCGAACAGTGATAAACCTGCAATTTTGAGCAGTTAGGGCTAGCAAACACCTGCGGCTACCGGGGCCATTGCCGGAGAGCCCCTCACGGCTGCCGGGCCATTGCCGGAGAGCGCCCCCGCAGCTGCAGTGGCACTGCCTAACGCCCAGCCATTCGACCATCCAGCTACCCCGGCATTCCTCACCCCCCCCCAATCCTCCAACCACGTTTTGCCTTATTTAAATTTCCACTAACAGTTGGAATTGAAGAAATAAGACTTTTATGGTATTGTGTAAGGGAGAGTGTGCAATAAAATGAACACAATGTCAGGAAAATGTACAGTATTTGAACCTGTGTTTAGGAATCAGGCCAAGGTTGACTTGGCATAAATCCTGCATAAGTCTTAAGATAAGGTGAGGGAGACTATGGAAAAAAAGTTAGCGAAGCTTCTCGACCGTATTGCCGAAGGTATTGTCTACTTAGACCACGATCTGAATATCACCTATGCCAATATCCCTTTTATGAAAATGATGGGGATTACCAGCAACCAGGGGCCCGGACATCCTGCTGGCATAATCAAACCGGGGGATTTGGTTTTGGTAGCCTGCAATTACGTGGACTCTGAAGACGATGTTTTGATGAAGAAGGATTTAAGCTGCATCGGTGTGGACATCCGCAACATCGAAAAAGGCGACGGCATATTGGCGGTAGGCGCTCTGGGAGCCCCTGCCGGCTCGGCGGCAGTCAAGCTGGCCCGCTATATGGCCTCGGATTTCATTGTTGATCTTACCTGCGGCATTACTAAGGATAAGGAAGCCAGTTTACAGATCAATGAAATCAATAATATTCTGACTATTACTGTAGGCCAGTGCCGCCTGGAAATGCGCTATCAAACTCATAATGCCATGATGGTAATCCTGGATAAGGATACGAAGGAGATTGTTTTTTATCAGGACAGGGGCTATACCCTGCGCAATGAGAGCTTTGGCGATATTATGAGGGGCAAAGCCTGGGCCTCCAAAGGCCAGTTTTACGATCCTCTCAGCTATAAAGGGAAAAACTTTATGGATTTTTTCCCCGACCGAAAATGTCTCCAGGCAATCCGGGCAGTAGTGAATAATGAGCAGGATTGTGTAGAAAATATTGAAGTACAGGTTAGCCTCGTCTATTTTCTGGCTACGGTAAACTCTGACGGTGAAGACGGCGTAGTGCTGATTTTCAACGATTTGACGGAAGTTAAGCAATACCAGGCTATCCTTCAGGAAAATGAAAAATACGAGCAAGCTTTTTCCTCGATTATAGGCTCTTCCAAGCTCTTACAATCTACAGTCAAAATGGCAGCGAAGATTTCCCAGTCAAAATCCACGGTTTTGCTGCTGGGCGAAAGCGGCACGGGCAAAGGCGTATTTGCCAAAGCTATCCACGACAACAGCTCCCGTTCCGACAAAAACTTTGTGTCTATCAATATGGCGGCCATCCCGCCGGCTCTTCTGGAAAGTGAGCTCTTCGGCTACGAGGCCGGCTCCTTCACCGGCGCCAGCGGCAAGGGCAAAATCGGACGCTTTATGTCTGCCAATGGCGGTACCATATTTCTTGACGAGATCGGCGATATGAATTTGGAGCTCCAGGCTAAAATCCTTCAAGTGCTTCAGGAAAACCGGGTCTATCCCGTAGGTTCCGTTTCTCCCATTGATATTGATGTCAGGATCATTGCCGCTACCCATCAAAATTTAGAGGAACTGGTCAGAACCGGCAAATTCCGGGCAGATTTATACTACCGGTTAAACGTAATCACCCTGGAACTGGCGCCTCTGCGGGAGCATAAAGAAGACATCTGGAATCTCGTGGAGTATTTCTTGCCTATAATCAGTAAAAAAGTGGGTAAAATAGTAAGACAGATCGACGAGGACGTCAAATATATCTTTTATCTTTACGACTGGCCGGGCAATGTACGGGAATTGGAAAACGTTCTGGAAAGCGCCGTCAATATGGCGGAGTCCCAGACCATTACCCTGGAGGACCTGCCCAAGCGCTTTCTCAATTTTTTAGGAAAAAGATTTCAGGAACGCAGCATGCTGCCTCTAAGGGAGGCTTCAGGCCAAGCCGAAAAAGAATCCATCACCGCAGCCTTGGAATTGACGAAAGGCAACAAGGCGGAAGCCGCTAAAGTATTGAATATTGCCAGAACCACATTTTACAACAAACTAAAAAAACACAGCCTCATCGAATGATTTTACGTTATAACGAGGCGGTCTGCGGCAATATCCGATGCTTTGAGATTAGGCTGTCATCACCAGCCATCGCCTCGTTGAAATACACAAAGGTAAGAAAAACTTTCGCTATCGAAATTTTTCTACTGAGGCATTATAATAGTGGAAAAAGGAGGCGATTCCCATGGAAGACATCTTAATGCAAGAATTGGAAAACCTGCGGGCGGAAAACAAGATATTGCGGGATTCTCTGGTGGAATATCGCAGTGATGAGCCGCAAGGTGAAGAGAAGTCAGTAGACTCTTTGCTAAAGGACATGACCGGCAAGCTGAATATAGCGGTGGGTCAGGTAAAGGAGCAATTGGGCCCCAGTACGGAAAAACTTACCGAGAGCCTCAGCCACCAGATGGCGGAAAACCCCATACCCCTTTTGCTTGCCGCCTTCGGCGCCGGCTATCTTGTAAGCCGGGCTTTGGAACGAAGGTAGCAGTCAACCCGTAAGCTTCAGGCTTTACGCATTATTAGGCTTTACGTAGAATAAGGGGGCATTATGGCAGAAATCACAGCATACTTTCTCAATTTGCTGGAAATTTTAGAAAAAGAATGGCAGCTTCTGCGGCTGACGGCGGCAAAAACCATAAAAGGTCTGGGTTGGTTCGGCATAGGTATATTGCTGCTGACCATAGGGCTATTGCTTTTGGCCTGGACTTGTTTTACCGCTTTAGCTCAAGTTATTGGTCCCGTAGGCGCGGGGCTGGCCACATCCTTATTGATTTTGGCGGCAGGAGGTATTTTCTTATGGATGGGCAGCAAAAACCTCAAGTAGATACAGACATAAAAACAAATCCAGACATAAATACAAGTCCAGAGATAAAAACACAGCAAGCTTCTGCCGAGGAAGCCAGGAGGTCGCTGGATCTGGCCAAGGACCGGCTGGCCGAAAAGGCGCAGCAGCTAACATTGAAAGATTATATGACAAAACACCCCTATATATCGTTAGGGGCAGCCTTTTTTTCCGGCGTGCTGCTGGGCGGGTCCCATGAGGCCCGAGCAGATATATCCCGTACTATGATGGACGTTATAGGCAAAGAGGTGATTCGTCAGAGAGAAAAGCATTAAGCAAGGTACATCATATTTTTGATTAAAATGGGGAGGTAGACTGAGAATGGAAAAGATCAGGATAGGCATTGTTGGCTACGGTAATCTGGGCAAAGGTGCGGAAAAGGCTGTCAAGTACAATCCGGATTTTGAACTGGTCAAGATTTTTGCCGTGCAAACGCCTAATCAATTGGAAGAGATGAAGGAGTATATTGGTAAAATAGATATTATGCTTCTATGCATCGGCTCAGCTACAGATCTCCCCCAGCAGACTCCCGAAATAGCCAAGATGTTCAATACGGTGGATACCTTCGATACCCACGCCAAGATACCCGAGTATTTCGGGGCTGTGGATGCTGCTGCCCGCCAATCCGATAAGCTGTCTATGATATCCACCGGCTGGGATCCCGGATTGTTTTCAATTATGCGGGTCATGATGGAAGCGGCGGTGCCGGCAGGTAAAACCTACACCTTTTGGGGTAGGGGAGTCAGCCAGGGCCATAGCGAAGCTATGCGCCGCCTGCCGGGAGTTTTGGATGCCAGAGAGTATACGATTCCGGTGGAAGCCACCTTGGAAGAAGTCCGCAAAGGGGATATGAAAGAGTATACTCCCCGCCAGATGCATAAAAGAGATTGTTTCGTCGTAGCCGAGGCCGGAGCAGACCTGGCGGCTTTGGAAAAGCAAATCGTTACTATGCCCAATTACTTTGAGCCTTACGAGACGACGGTTACTTTTATGGATATGGAAAGCTTCCAAAAAGAACACAGCTCTTTACCTCACGGCGGTTTTGTCATTCGTTCCGGTGTCACCGGAGAGGGCTCCAATAAAGAACTAATGGAATTCTGTGTCAAGCTGGATTGCAATCCCGAATTTACTTCCAGTGTCATGCTTAGTTTTTGCCGGGCGGCCTGGCGCTTGTATAAGGATGGCCGCCGGGGTGCAGTGACGGTTTTTGATGTACCTATCGGTTATCTGTCTGCGAAGAATAGTGAGTCTTTAAGAGAAAGCAGTTTGTAAGAGATTTCGGAAATTATTTCTTTTTACTAACGAAAAGAAGGAAGATTACAAAACAGAACGAATACTTTATATCGTATTATGCCGTTCGCAAACTTTGAGGGAGGGTAAACGAATGAAAAGAATCAAGAAAACGGTATCACTATTGTTGATGGCAATCCTGGTAGTCTCTTTAGCTGCTTGTGGCGGCACAAGCACTCCGCCGGCAGGTACAGGCGGCAGTTCCGGTGGCTCCGACGAGAATAAGCCTATTCTGATCGGCCACGAAGTAGCTTTGACCGGCGGTTCCGCTCTCTGGGGCCAATCGGAGAAAAACGCCCTGGACATGGAAATTGAGAAGATCAATGCCGCCGGCGGTGTTCTGGGCAGAGAACTGAAGCTTATCGCTTATGACAACAAGGCCGAACAGGCCGAAGGCGTCAGCGTAGCTAACCGCTTGGTTCAAGACGGCGTTATTGCCGTTATCGGACCTGCTCAGTCCGGTGTAGGTATTGCTGCTTCCGCTGTTTTTGAAGAAGCGAAGATCGTCATGATTGCAACTACCGCTACTAATGAGAAGCTGACTGTACCCGAAGGTCAAACCGAGCCCCTGAAGTACATTTTCCGGTCCTGCTTCATCGATCCCTATCAGGGTTCTGTAGCTGCCACCTTTGCTTTGCAGGATCTGAAGATCACCAAAGCCGGTATTTTGAAGGATGTAGGCTCCGACTACTCCACTTACCTGGCCAAGTATTTTTCTGACACCTTCACTGCCGGCGGCGGCACCATCGTAGCCGACGAATCCTTCCGTACCGATGAGTTGGAGTACAAAGCCCAGTTGTCCAAAATCAAAGACGCCGGCGCCGAGCTCCTCTTTATCCCCACCATGCAGAAGGAAGCCGGTCTTGCTATGAAGCAGGCCCGTGAGTTGGGTATGGAATGCTACTTCCTGGGCGGCGACGCTTGGGCCAGTGACGAGTTAGTCCAATTGGGCGGCTCTGCCACCGAGGGCGGCTACTTCGTTAACATCGCCAGCCTGGAAGACCCCGCTATTGCTCAATGGGTAGAAGAGTACACCGCTAAGTGGGGCAAAGCTCCCACCATGCCCAACCCTGTACTGGCTGTAGACGGCCTGTTGGCTATCGTAGAAGCCATCAAAGCCACCGAGAGCACCGATCCTACTGTTATTGCCGAGTGGCTGGCCAACTGCAAAGATGTGCCTGTGCTCACCGGCAAGTTGACTATCGATCCTGCCAGCCATAATCCTCTTGGCAAGCCCGCCGTTATTGAGACGGTTAAAGACGGCAAATTCGTCTTCCACAAGGGCGTAACTGCTGCCGAGTAGTCCCTGTTTTAAAACCCCAGCGGGCCCCCTTTCAGCGGGACCGATTCGGATGGCCGCCTCGGCGGCCATCCGGGGTTTTTAGTACTCTGTAACTCCTAAAAGTCTACATCTGCTTGCATCTGTGACAATTTTTAGGAGTCACAAAGTACTTTAGCTAAACAAAGGAGGGAGATGTTCCCTAATGAATTTTTCCTTGATCTTTCAGACCCTGGTCACCGGACTGGCTATCGGCGGTATCTACTCCTTGATGGCTGTAGGCTACTCTCTGATTTTCAGCATATTGAATTTCAGTAACTTTGCTTATGGTATGGTGATCATGCTGGCATCTTTTATGGGGTATTTTGCCATGAGCAAGCTCCATGTAGGCATGGGCGTAGCCCTCTTTTTGGCTATGATCGGCGCCGGCGCTCTCAGCTTCTTTAATGAACGGGTAGCATATAGTTCTTTGCGAAAACGGCATGCACCCCCTCTTTATTTTATGATCAGCGCCATGGGTACGGCAATTTTTCTGGAGAATATGGTGTACGCCACCATCGGTTCCCAATACAATGCCTACCCTCAGATATTTGAGGTTCCGACCGTAACCATATTTGGAGCCTCTTTGGGTAAGATGGACTTATTTGCTATCGTCTTTTCCGTCATTGCTATTTATGGTTTGAATTATTTCATTCAGCATACGAGGACAGGCATCTCCATTCGGGCGGCGTCTTACGATTCCACCGTGGCGGAGATCAACGGCGTCAATTTGGGCGCTGTCATTGGCCTGGTCTTTGTGCTGGCCGGTTTGTTTGCCGGTATTTCCGGCGTTTTTTTGGGTATAAAGTACATGGCTTATCCCAATATGGGCTGGATCACCAATAAGGCTTATGTAGCGGCGGTAATCGGCGGTTTGGGCAGCCTGCCCGGGGCCGTGGTAGGCGGTATTATCCTGGGGGTTTTGGAGTCCTTCGTTTCCGTATATGTGTCCTCCACCCTGAGGGACGTTTTCAGTTTTGGTACCCTCATTATTTTCCTGGTATTTATGCCATCCGGGCTCTTTGGCAAATACCTGGAAGAGAAGGTTTAAGGAGGTAGCCCATGTACATACAAGTAGTCATCATTTTATGCATGATCAATGCCATATCGGCTGTAGGACTGGCGGTGTTTACCGGTTTTACGGGCTTAATGTCCCTGGGGCATGCGGCCTTTATGGCCGTAGGCGCTTACACCTGCGCCATTGCTACGAAAACCTTCGGCATACCTTTTATTATCGCTCTTCCTATGTCGGCTCTGATGGCCGGCCTGGTCAGCCTGATTATCGGTATTCCCACTCTGCGGGCCAAGCTGCGCAGCGACTATTTTACCATTGCCACCCTGGGCTTTGGTGAGGCTATGCGGGTTATTTTAGAAAACCTGCCTATTACCAACGGCGCCAGAGGTATGGCCGGTCTGGCTCATTACTCGGTTTTGCCTACGGTAACGGTGATCTTTGTTATTGTGGTGTTTTTTACAAAGAACTTTATCTTTTCCCGTTATGGCCGCATGGCTGTGGCTATCCGGGAAGATCATATTGCGGCGGAAATGGCAGGTATTAACCTGTTTCAGGTGCGTCTGCGCTCCCTGTTTTACAGTGCGGCCTGTGCCGGCATCGGCGGCGCTTTAATGGCCCACCATATTCGTTTCATTCAGCCTAACATGTTTACCAACGTCCAATCCACCTTGCTTACGGCTACGGTTGTGGCCGGCGGCATGGGCAGCATCACCGGACCGATTATAGCGGCCTTTATCTTCGTCATGGTGCCCGAGGTTCTGCGGGTAGCCGAAATGTGGCGTCTGGTGGCCTACGGCGCTTTGCTGGTGGCTATTATGGTTCTGCGGCCCCAGGGCATCATGGGTTACCGGGAGTTCTCCATTAACGGTATCATCCGCTACTTCCGGAATTTAGGGACGAAACAGGATAAAGGGGGTACGGTCTCATGAGCATCAGCCTGGAAATTAAAAACCTGAGCAAGAGCTTTGGCGGTATTGTGGCGGTGGAGGATCTGACCTTCAATATCAAGTCCGGAGAGGTTATGGGCATCATCGGCCCTAACGGCGCCGGTAAAACTACGGTATTCAACTTGATCACCGGCGTCTATCAGCCTACGAAAGGACAAATCATTTACAAGGGCAAGGACATTACCGGTCATCAGCCGGATGAGATTGTCAAGCTGGGCATCGCCCGGACCTTTCAAAACGTCCGGCTGTTTAAAAACCTCTCGGCCATGGAGAATGTGGTAACGGCTTTGGACTTAAAGAATCCTATGTACAATTTGGCTTCAACCTTTTTCCTCAACTGGCCTTTTATTCCCGGTAAGGTCAAACGCTGCGAAAAAGAACTGCGGGAAAAGGCTTTGCATTTCCTGGATCTGGTAGGTATTGCCGATCATGCCCAGAAGCAGGCTAATGCCTTACCTTACGGCTTGCAGCGTAAGCTGGAGATTGCCAGGGCTTTGGCCCTGGAACCCGAGCTGCTGCTCCTTGATGAGCCTGCCGCCGGCATGAATCCGGAAGAATCCATGGAATTAAGCCGTCTGATCAAGGAGATCCAGCAGAAGCTTAATCTGACGGTATTTTTGATTGAGCACCATATGGATTTGGTTATGGAGATTTGCGATCATCTATATGTGATCAACTTTGGCCGGGAGCTGGCCGAGGGCAATCCCGAAGAGATTCAGGCCAATCCTGCTGTGCTGAAGGCCTACCTGGGGGAGGGACGCAAAGGTGCTTAATATCGATCAAATCAACGTATTTTATGGCCGTATCCATGCCCTGCGGGATGTGTCCATGGTGGTAGAGCCCGGTAAGGTGGTTTCTCTGGTAGGCGCTAACGGCGCCGGCAAATCCACGCTGATGATGACTTTGGCCGGCGTGTTGAAGTCGAAAACCGGCAGCATCACCTATGAAGGCAAACCCTTGGAGAAGGAAGCCCACCGGGTGCTGTCTCAGGGCATCAGCCTGGTACCGGAGCGCCGCCGTCTTTATGCCAACCTCACCGTAAGAGAAAATCTGCTGATGGGCGCCCATTTGCGGCGGGATAAAGAAGGCATTCAGCAAGATATGGAGAAGATGATGAACCTTTTCCCCATCATCAGGGAGAGGGTCAAGCAATACGCCGGCACCTTATCCGGAGGTGAGCAGCAAATGGTGGCCATTGCCAGGGGCTTGATGAGCCGTCCGAAGATTCTTCTGATGGACGAACCTTCTCTGGGCTTGGCGCCTCTGATCATCCAACAGGTGTTTGATATTATTACCGAGCTTAAATCCCAGGGCATGACGATTTTGCTGGCGGAGCAAAATGCTTTCCAGGCTCTGGAGATTTCCGATCATGCCTATGTATTGGAAACGGGCAAGATCACCCTTTCCGGCACCGGTGAGGAGCTGCTCAACGATCCCCGGGTTCAGGAAGCTTATCTGGGTGTGAAAGCCAAGACCATTGAGCAGGTGTAAGAAAAGACAAAGTTGCGGAAGAGGGACCATGGGAAAAGCAAACTTAAATGCAAGGAGGTGCGGGCTTAGGAAAATCAGGGCAGGAAGGAGGGTGTAACCGGTAGGGAAATAGAGAAGTTGAAGAGCGCCCAGGGGATCTGGTATGAAAAGAAAGAGGCGAGACAATGAGGAAACGTGTTAGCTTAGCGTTGATTTTGATGTTGTTGTTCTCCCTGATACCGCCCATGGCGGCGGCTGCTGCTGATGGAGCAGCAATCCAGAATGAAAGCGCGATTATGACGTTGCCTGGCGCAAAAGAATTGACGGATCTCTACGAGTACTATCTTAAAGAGGAAAACACCTATAAAAACCTTGATTATGGGGAACTGGATGTGCGGGCTTTCCGCCAGGACACCATGGAGCCTCTGATCCTGCAGTGGGCGGATCATGAGGATTTTGAAGTGGAAGTGGTGGGCCGCTCCACCAATGGCCTGCCCATTTATTTGATCAGTTATGGGCATGGCGCGACTCCCGTGTTTCTGTGGTCTCAGATGCACGGGAATGAAGCTTCCGCTACCCGGGCGCTGTTTACTTTGTTCGAGTTTCTGGCCGATGACGGCGGGCAAAACGACGAGTTGCGGCAGACAATCAAGGAAAACCTAGCCCTGTATTTCATTCCCATGGTCAATCCCGACGGAGCCAATATCTATCAGCGGCGCAACGCCAATGATTTGGATATCAACCGCTACGCCGGTGATACCCGTCCCCCCAGTGTTTCTGATAATGATTTTGACGACTGGCCCGATGATTTTGAAGATCTTCCGGATCCGGTGGAAGCCGAGATCCTTTGGGAAGTCCGCAACCGGGTCCACCCTAACGCTAAAGATGTAAAATTCGGTTTTAACCTCCACGATCAAGGGGAATATACCTCGGTGGGAAGCGGCGGCGAGAAGCTGGCCACCTTGTCTTTCCTGGCGCCGGCCATTGATGGAGGAGCCGGTAATATAACCGGGTTCTATGAAGAACAGATAGAGAAACAAGCGGCAAGAAGGACGATTAACCAGACCAGGGCTAACGCCATGGCGGTGATCACCGGCATCAACGAGATGCTGCAGGAAGACGAAGGGATTCCCGGTCAGGTAGGCCGTTACGGCGACGATTTTGGCGAACGCTATTTCGGCGATACCTTCACCATGGCGGGAACCAGCGTCATCCTCATCGAGACTGCCGGTTACGCCAATGACGAGGAAAAACAGACCCAAAGACAGTTAAACTTCATGGCCATATTGCGGGGTCTGGCGGAAATGGCCACCGGCAACTATGAAACCTATTACGAAAAAAGATCACCGGGAGAAAACTATACGGTACCTGATTTTGAAGAGTATTTCAATATTCCTGACTGTGGTTCCGCCAGCCATGCCGAATTGGCCCTCAACGGCGTAAAGATTGAAGGCCAGGGAGAGACGGCCTACAATATGTTGATCCGGCGTCAAGTGAGCCTGGATACCCAAGGTTTTGTTTACGCCAATGATCTCGATCCCGATACTAACGAGTATCCGGATATCGACTGGTATGCCCGGGGCCATATTTTTAAGGTAGAGCAAAGTTCAGGCTCCTCACCTTTTGGCAATGAGCAGTTTGCTGCCGGCGGTTATACGGCGGTGCCAGGTAAGGAAGCAGCTATCACATGTTTATATGAAGAGTCCGATTCCTTGAACCAATCTTCAGCAACACAATACTTGCATGGCTACAATTACTTGACGATAGGGGATATCACGCTGGATGATGCCTTGCGGCATCTGCGAGCCGGGGAAATTGTAGTCCGGGTAAAGGAAGTGCCGGATGATATCCGGGAGCAAATCCATGGTCTGCCCTTGCTGATCCTGGGACCCAATGTGCCCGCCGATAAGATCACAGACTTGGATTTGACAAAGGAGGGCGGCGCCGGAAGTACTCCTTTATCAACGACTTCCCCGGCCTATTTCCTGCTCAAAAACAGCAGTGATAAAGTTGAATATGCCGTGGTCAATGGATATTTAGTTGACGTAGCAGACGGCAAAGTCGTTTCCACAAACGGTATTCCCCTGAAGATGAAAAACTTTGCTTTTTTTGGGGAAGTACCGGATATCCATATGCGATTCTGGAATCCTATCGCCAAGAGTGCTTCAGATCCCCTTGGTGGCCGCAATCGTACGGCGATGCAACTCCATAAGCATTTCCGAGTTGCTGAGATGAGGGTAGGAGACAGCAAAACCTTTCTCCTTGATCCCGGCGACATCGATAATGTTGGCGGCGGCAGCCAGGTGAATGACGGGGCCACCGGCGTAACGGTTAGTAGTAAGCATCCGACCATCGCTAGCGTAGCAGTGAAACAATATCATGAATTATTTAAGCAAGAAACAGTGGCTGTACCAAATCCGGAGCGGGCTTGGCAGGAATTGACCATTACCGGTGTGGCGCCCGGCACCACAGAAGTGGCAGTGACCTGGGAAGGCGGTTTACGGCATGGCAAAACGGACGTCATCACCGTCACCGTAACGCCGAAGGCGGGGGCAGGGGATAATGTTTTGTTGGCTATCAACCAACCCCAACCCTTGACCTTTGCTGCAGGATTGGCTAAAGACGACTTTGCGAAGCTGTTGCCCAAAGTAAATCTGGCTACACTCCGAGGCAATGTTCTGGCGGATGTGGATTGGGAGCTTTCATCATATAATCCCGGCAATGTCGATCAATCGTTTACTATTTCCGGGACTATTGACTTGAGCAGCTTTCAGAATCCCCAGGGATTGTCCGGCAGGGTTAAGATAGGCGTTAAGCTTAAGGCATCGAACAACAATCTTCCTGATGCAGAAGAATTGGAAGGTTTGTACAAACACTATTATTTGGACAATAAAGACTTGGATGTACGGGCTTTCCGTCATGATGTCATTGTGCCCTTGATGCTGGATTTGGCCAAGAACGACGGCTTTGAGATCAAAGAGGTGGGACGTTCCACCAACGGTCTCCCTATGTATTTGCTGAAGTATGGCCAAGGCGATATCCCTGTCTTTCTCTGGTCTCAAATGCACGGCAACGAGGCTTCCGCTACTCGGGGCCTATTTACCTTGTTTGAATTCCTGCGCAGTAATGATGAGCCGGGAAGGGCGCTGCGGGAGACTATCCGGGAAAACCTTACCCTGTATTTCCTGCCCATCGCCAATCCCGACGGAGCTAATCTGTATCAGCGGCGCAATGCCCATGATTTGGACTTAAACCGCTATGCCGGCAACACCCATCCTACAAATCCCATTGAATTCTGGTGGAGATTTGACCAGTTGCCGGATCCGGCGGAAGCCTACGTCCTTTGGAAAGTACGCAACGAGATTCATCCCGATAGCGCACCGGTGAAGTTTGGCTTCAACCTCCATGATCAAAATGAGTATACAGCAGCGGGAAGGGGAACGGGCAATCTGGCCATCATCTCCCTTTTGTCCCCGGCCATTGATGGAGGCCCCGGCAATGTAACCGGCAGTTATGAAGAGTTGTTGCAAAAACACAGGAGAACCATCGATCAGACCAGGGCCAACGCCATGTCTGTGATCACCGGTATGAACAGGATGCTGCAAGAAGTTATTCCCGATCAGGTAGGCCGCTATGGCGACGACTTTGGGCGGAAATATTTCGGCGATTCCTTCACTGCGGAAGGTACCAGCGTCATCCTGATCGAAAGCGGCGGCTCCGTCAATGACGAGGAAAAGCTGCTCCATCGCAAGCTAAACTTCATGGCGATTTTACGGGGCCTGATGGAAATGGCCACCGGCAACTATGAAAATTACTATGAACCAAAGGAAAGAGAAAGATACCAGGTATCAGACTTGGCCGAATATTTCCATATGCCTGACTGTATGAGCGATCCCCATGCGGATCTGGCTCTTCAAAATGTAAAAATTCAAGGGCAATCCGGCACTTACAATATGTTGATCCGCCGCAATGTGACTCTGGACGGACAAGGTTATGTTTTTGCCAATGATCTTAAGGCCAACGGATACCGGGATATCGATTGGTATGCCCGAGGCCATATTTACAGGGCAGCGCTGAATACAGATGCTACGTTGTTTGGAAACGAGAAGTTTAATGCCGGTGCCAGGAACCTGACGGCAGTACCGGGAAAAGTCTCTGACACCGTATATAAAACCATGGCGGAGATCACTTTGGCCAAGGCTATCGCCCATCTGCAAGCCGGAGAAATCGCCGTGCGGGTGCAGAATATGCCGGAGGATATCCGGGATTGTATCCATGATCTGCCTCTGGTGATCATCGGGCCCAATGTTCCCGCAGTGAGGATCGAGACGCTGCATTTACCGACTAGTGATGGCGATTTCTCGACTACTGCTACCGGTAGTGCCGGCAACACCGGCACCACCTTGCTGGAGGGCAACCCGGCTAACTTCTTCCTGGAAGATAGCGACGGCAACAAAACCCATGCCGTGATCAACGGTTATCTCGTCAGCGTGGCTGACGGCAAGCCGGTTTGGGATCCTGAGTCAAGACCCGCCGACCAGCTGCCGAAATTAGAGGCTGGATCCTTGAACATGAAGAACTTCGCCTACTTCGGCGAAGTACCGGACATACACCTGCGCTTCATGCAGACCTCAGAAAATGTAGGCTTATTAGACCCCGAACGCAAGCCCGCCGATGCCCTAAGCTTTGCCAGCATGCAGACCCAGAAGCATGTCCGCATTGCCGAGATGCCCGCCGGAGAATCCAGGGTGCTGTATCTGGATCCCGGTGATGCGGCAAGCGGTGATGGCGCCGCTTCCGTATCGGTGCGCAGCCGCAACACTAATTATGCCACGGTGAAGTTAACTGATTGCACGGATAAAAATGAGCCCACTGCTGTACCTAATTCTTCACGGCATTGGCAGAAGCTGGAGATCACCGGTGTAAGGGCAGGCACCACGGAAGTGGAAGTGACCTGGGCCGGCGGCCTGCGGGATGGCCAAACGGACATCATCACTGTTACCGTTAATCCCGGCAAAGTTCTGCCTCCTTCCAATTCTGAAGCCAACGGACTCAGTATCTATGGCGTGATGATTTCCGATAAAGCCGTGGAAATTGTGACCGCCATTGGTCAAACCGGTTATACGGTTAACGGGCAGGCCAGGACTAGTGATGTAGCCCCAGTGATCGTCAACGATTTCACAATGGTGCCCTTGCGGTTTGTTTCCGAAGCTATGGGTGCCGTGGTGACTTGGGATGGCGCCAATCAAACCGTACGGCTTCAATTTGAAGACAAGACCCATGTTCTGGCTATCGGCCAGAAGGCAGGAGAAATGGCTATTGCCCCCACAATTATCAATAACCGCACAATGGTGCCTTTACGCTACCTAGGCGATTTGATGGATTTGCAAGTAATCTGGAATCCTGCCAATTCTACCGTAACGCTAAAGAAGTAATCAACCATATAAGGCAGATCCTTTGTACATCATTTAAGAAGTGATGCGTTACCCCCAGATAAGACAGTGAAATAAAAAACATTGTTTTGTCTGGGGGCTGTTTTAAAAGGCGGCGGGCAGAGAGGTTGTGCTGGAAGCAGAGGTTGCACTGGAATCAGAGTTAGCTTAGTTTAGGCTTTAGTTTAAGTGCACAAAAAACGAGGTAGTGCATTAAACAAAAGGTGGTTTATACAAAATTCAGGATTACTATACAACGTATTCACATATTCACTCAAAAACCTGCATATATTGCGGCGATTCTGCTGCACAAACTCAAATTTTGAGCAGTTAGCCGCTGTTTCCCGGCTTTTCGGCAAAGCTTCCCGGCAAAGCTGCAACTGACTCTTTTGTTGCCGGCAATTATTTGCTATAATAAGCTAATTGAATACATAGTGAGAGGATTGGTGCCCATGATCCAGTTTGCCAAACTCCATGGGGCAGGCAATGATTTTTCTTTATTCGACGGGATAAACCAGGAGCTGCCGGATTACAGCGCTTTGGCCAAAGTTGTTTGTGACCGTCACTTTGGCGTCGGCGGCGACGGTATCATGGTAGCATTGCCAAGCCAGGTTGCCGACATCAAGATGGTCTATTATAATTCCGACGGCTCCAAGGGCGAAATGTGCGGCAACGGCAGCCGCTGCTTTGCCAAATTTGTGTACGAAAAGGGCTTGGTAGATAAGCCTGTATTTGATGTGGAGACTTCCGACGGCACAAAGACTATTAAGCTGCAGTTGGATCAACAGGGCAAGGTAGATAGGATTACAGTAGCCATCGGCCGGCCTCAGTTTGACAGCAAAAAAGTACCCACAACGCTCCTGGGGGATCCGGTAATGCTGGAGCCTCTGGAAGTAAACGGCCAGTTGCTGATGGTGACGGTTATGCGGCTGGGCGTACCCCATTGCGTAATTGTGGTGGATGATCTGGATAATTTTGATATAGATGATTTAGGCAGCCGGATGGAATGGCATCCGGCATTTCCCGAGGGAATGAATATCAATTTCATTCAGGTAATGAGCCGCAGCCATATTAAAATCAAAACCTGGGAGCGGGGAGCCCACCACACCCTGGCTTGCGGTACCGGTAGCTGCGCTTCCGTGGTGGCCGGCAACCTCCTGGGCCTTCTTGATCCTCAGGTTCAGGTAACGGCGGAAGGCGGTATTTTGCAGATCAGCGTCAGCCCCGAGTATGACGTGATCATGGAAGGCCAAGCCGAGTTTATCTGTGAAGGGGAATACAGCCCTTGGATCATGGCGCAGATAGAGAAGGCTCAGCAGAAATAAGCAGGCCTGCAAAAGGCAGGTGCAGAGTACAGGAAGAGCATAAGAAGGCATAGAAGAAAGGGGTCTTTGGTGGCGGATAGGCCTTCTGCCGAAGGCCTCTTTTTGCTATAAAGGCAGAGGGAAGGAGCAGGGATATGAGGTATATTGATCTAAGAAGCGATACGGTGACCCAGCCTACCCGGGAGATGCGGGAGGCCATGTATAATGCGGTGGTGGGCGATGATGTATATGGGGATGACCCTACGGTAAACCGGTTGGAGAAGATGGCAGCGGATATGCTGGGCAAAGAGGCGGCTTTGTTTCTGCCCTCGGGTACCATGGCCAATCAGATAGGCGTAATGTGCCATACCAGCCGGGGGGATGAGGTGATCCTCAGCGGTGACTGCCATATTTTTATTCATGAGGTGGGAGGGGTAGCGGTATTGTCCGGCGCCAATCTAAGGCCTTTATCTTTTCCCCGGGGAATATATGATCCGGTTATGATCGAGAAGGCTATCCGCCCGGCGGATATCCACCAGCCCCGGACAGCTCTCATTTGCCTGGAGAATGCCTTGAGCAACGGCAGAGTCGTTCCCATAGAGATAATGGCGGCAGTTTATAACCTGGCAAAGCAGAAGGATATTGCTGTTCATCTTGACGGGGCCCGGCTGTTTAACGCAGCAATTGCCCTGGGAGTTGACGTCAGGGAAATCAGCAAAAACTGCGATACCTTGTCTTGCTGCTTGTCAAAAGGGCTGGCTGCCCCGGTAGGCTCTTTGCTGGCCGGCGATGCAGCGACGATAGAAAGAGCCAGAAAATACCGTAAAATGCTGGGGGGCGGTATGCGCCAATGCGGTGTTTTGGCGGCTGCCGGTATCATCGCTTTAGAAGAAATGGTCAAGAGATTGCCGGAAGACCATGACAATGCCAAATATCTGGCCAAGAGGCTGGCTGAATTGGCAGGAGTTGAAATGGAGGAAGACTCCCCGCAAATCAATATGGTGTTTTTCAAGCTGCACCGCACTTCTGAGTTTATCGAAACCCTGCCGGCCAAGCTGCTGGAAAAGGGTATTAAAATCAATGAGGCCGGCCAGCGGGGCTTTCGTTTGGTGACCTCCAATGAAGTATGCCGGGAGGATATCGATTATTTCATAGAGGCTTTAAACGATCTTTGCTGATGGGCTCTTGGTAGGTCGTCTTCCAGCATTTGTTGAAGCTTACCGAATTTCGTGATAAAATAGGCCGGTGAAATCAGTTGCCGGAAAGCTGCCGCTGAAGAATATTTAGGATGAGAGGGAGCTATGATGACAACCCTGCAAAGGAAGGAACATAACCACAATACCTTTACTTGGGAGAAGAGCCTGGGAGATATTAAAAAAGGCCGGGAGACCCTAGGGGAAGATATGCCGGTGCTGGTTTACCGCTTGATGCAGTATACCATGCTGGATGTACTAAGCAAGGCTTACGGCAATGAAAGGGCCAATGATCATTTCCGGCAGTCCGGCTATTTGGCAGGCAGAGAATTTGCCAGCCATGTACTGGACTTGACTGTAGAATTTGATACCTTTGTGGCCAGCCTGCAAAAGAAGCTGAGAGAATTAAAAATCGGTATTTTGCGCATGGAAAATATTAATGAAATGACGGGAGAAATCATTCTTACCGTAGCTGAAGATTTGGACTGCAGCGGCTTGCCTATCAGTGGTGAAACTGTTTGCTATTATGACGAAGGCTTTATTGCCGGCATTCTTGAGGCCTACACTGGTAGAAGATACCAGGTGCGGGAAATTGACTGTTGGGCTAGCGGCGATAGGGTATGCCGTTTCCAGGCCATCGCCCAGTAATAAGGAGTTAATTAATGCGAGTATTTCCTGTTTTCTTGCTATTTTATGCGGCAGTTTTAATTAAAACCGTCGTTATAGTTGCCGGTGAATCACTGATACTAGCAGGTTTCAGCCGCTTACTGATTTGGGCGGCTTTTTTTCTGTTGCTTCTTGTCATTTTTAACCGCATAAAAAGATATTTAGAAGGGCTATCTGTAGAATATCCTGACCGCTCCAAAAAGGATGACGAGGGGGATAAACCTTCGCACACAGAAATTGAGCTGCCGGAAAAACATTTAGGTTCCGAGGAAATCGATTTTAAGAAGTTGGAGCTAATAGATAAATGGGATCAGTGCTTTGAAGAGGGACCTAAAGATAGCAGTAGATTGCAAGATTTGCTTGAAAGGATAGGGGCTGCTTTTAAGCGCCGCCATAAGCCGGATTGGCAGAGGGAGCCCCGGGAAGCGGAAAGAGCACAAATAGCAAGGGACAAAGACGCGGCTGAGCCTTTTGCAGAGGAACTAACCGAAATACGTAAAAAAAGTCAGTCTGAGGAACTGCATTTACAAGGGAAATCTATCCGCGATTATTATATTCGGGCTGCTTCGGTCTTCTATGTGCTGGTTTTAGCAGGGGGACTGATTATATTTGCTGCAAGAATGGGCAAGGTACTGCCTCTTTCCTACCAGGAAGATTATAATTATAGTATTCTTACGGTAGTGTTTTTACTGGCCTTTTCTTTTATTACTACAATATATCTTAAAATGAGACCCTATCCGGGAACGCGGCCGGGAGACAAGAGCTCTCACGGTATCCTGACGATACTATCGTTTGTTACCCTTATTTATGCGGCGGTCATCGCCGCCAATTTGGTTCTGGAAATAAGTATTCTCGGCATATTGCCTTGGGTCTATCGAGGAGTTTCCGTCTATTTTATTATCGTAATAGCTATTAATTTATTGATTTCCATCCTGAAGCAGGATCTGCTGGGAGATTTCAATTATGAGTTCCTTTATAAGAAGGGCCAACCCACTGCGGTTGACGAAATTTTAAGGGCTGAAGGAATAAAATTAAATGTTTCTTTCAAATCATTATGGAGTATTAACTATGCCATAAAAATCTTCCCCGGGTTACTTTTCTGCCTAGGGGCTGTTTTGTTGCTGTCAACCTCTATTTACGTGGTTCAGCCGAATCAACAGGCTGCCGTTTATCGCTTCGGACGCTTAAATGAGGAGCTTATTGCGGAGCCGGGTCTGCATCTGAAGCTGCCCTGGCCTATTGATAAAACGGATATTTATGATGTGGAGTCTGTACGGGCCATGCAGATTGGATACGAGGCATCAGAGACCCGAAACTTCTTGTGGAATCAGACCCATGACGGAGGAGAGTATACTTTGCTTCTCGGCAACGGCAATGAAGCGGTGGCTGTCAATGTAAAGATATTATACAAAATCGGGGATTTGTATGCTTATGTAAAAACCTGCACAGATCCGGAATCTGTTTTATCTGCCGCAGCTTATGAGATTATGATGAACCGAACTATAAACACCACCCTTGACGCATTTTTATCCATTGACAGAAGCTCCTTTTCTAATCTGCTGGCGGAGAAGCTGGCGGCCTTTTGTGAAGCGGAACAGCTGGGGCTGAAGGTGGTGCAGGTTATTGTTGAAAGTATTCATCCCCCTGTTGAGGTTGCAGATGTTTATCAGAAAGTGGTCACTGCTTCTGTTGACAAAAAAACGATTATCGCCCAGGCCGAAACTTATGCTGAAAAGGAATTGATTTATGCAGAGCAGGAAAGCAAAACCATTGTCAACCATGCTTTATCGGAGCAACACCGCAGAATCAGCGATGCCGTAAATGAAATGGCTGTTTACTATGCGGCTATGGAGGCTTATCAAGTGAATCCGGAAAGCTTTAAGCTTAATAAATATCTAAATGCTTACGAAACAGTAATTAAAGGAAATAAAGTATACGTTTTTTCGCCGGGCGCCGAGGGTAATATTTCTAAATTTCTGATCGGCGGGGACAAAATCACGTTATATCCTCAAGAATATTAGCCGGATCTGTCTTTAGGTTAGGAAATGGAGAGCATCATGAATAAAACATTTAAATGGCTATTTGTTGCAGCTTTTGTAACAATTGTGGCCGCCGCCGGTTTTACTTTTACCGTCAAGGAGGGTTCCTGTGCCCTTGTTTCCAGATTCGGTAAAATTGTCAATGTTCATAATGAAGCGGGACTGCACTTTAAGCTGCCCTGGCCTGTTGACAAAATTATCAGCTATGATACGAGAAATCAGTACATGGATTCCGGTTATACGGAAACTCTTACAAACGACAAAATTAATATTATTCTGCAGACCTATCTGGTGTGGAGCATAAAGGACGCGGAGAAATTTCATACCAGCGTCAATGATTATACGGCGGCTCAAAGACATCTCAACGACCTGGTTGCTAATACAAAAAACGGTGTCCTAGGCAATTATAAGCTTTCCTCACTTGTATCCACAAACCTGGAGGATATTAAAATTGATGAGATATCGAACACTATTGACGAACAGGTGACTCAATCGGCCCTGAATAATTACGGTATTGAAATTAAAACTTTGAAAATCAAGCGTCTGGCCCTTCCTGACGCTAATATACAAAGTGTCTTTGAACAAATGATAGCCGACCGGCAAAAATATGTTTCCCAGTATATTGCCGAGGGAGAAAGAGATGCCGCTATTATTACCAGTGAAGCAGAAGCTAAGGCCGCTGAGATTATTGCCCAAGGTCAGCTGGAGGCTTCGGAAATTAATGCGGAAACTGAAAGGCGTATTGCGGAAATCTATGGCGAGGCTTACGATAGGAACTCCGAGTTGTTTATCTTCCTTAAAAAGCTGATTGCTCTTGAGAATTCTGTTAACCCCGATACGATCATTATCATGCGTACAAATGAATCACCCTTTGATATTATTCTGGAAACGGATTGAGGAAGCAAATAATGGATGGGAAAAGCTTTGAGATTTTTACGCAAACACTGTCTTATATCATAAAGTACTTCAAATGGGTGGTAACAGGGGCAGTGGTGCTTATTCTTCTATCGGGCATATATCGGGTTGAGAGTAATGAAGCCGCTGTGGTTCTGCGCTTTGGCCGCCTGGTGGGAAATACAGGCGAGCAGCAGGTCAAACAGCCGGGACTTCATTTCTCCTTGCCCTTTTTTATTGACGAGGTTATAAAAATCCCCGTTCAAACAGTACACGAAAAAGAAATAACAACTCATTACGGCGGCGAGGGGAAAGCCGTAGCTTCAACGATTGAAAACAGCGGCTACCTGCTCACCGGTGATCATAACATCATATTGATCAAGGCAAAAATAAAGTTCAAAATCGATGATGTGGTACAGTATGCCCTTTATAACGATAATCCTGAAAGCGCCGTCAGCGGTATTATCAGCGGGGAATTAGTGCGGTCCATAACTCATATGGATATTGATTCCATATTGACCAGCGGTAAGGCGGAATTATCATTTAGAATCATGGAAAACGCTCAGCGGCTTCTTAATGAGCTGAACACCGGTATTCTCATTACCAATGTAGAGTTGACGGACATCGTACCTCCTGCTGAAACGAAAGAGTACTTTGAGGAGGTTATCAATGCATCGGTGAATAAACAGACGGCAATTCAGCAGGCCAGGGAATATGCCGCCACAACATTGCTCAATGCAGAGTCCAGCGCAAATTCTTACAAGCAGGAGGCCATTCATATTCAGGCTGAAGCCCTGACTGTGGTGCGGGCCGAAATTGCAGAATTTAACGGTGTGTATGAGCAGTATATTAAGGATCCTCAAATCATAATCAGCGGTACCTTCCGGCAAAGGGTCAGCGATATCCTGGCCAAAATGGGGGGCACGGTGATTATACCCGCAGGAGGAGAGGCGCCGGTTATTGTGATGCCATAACCGGTAGGAAAGGTGAATTGATGAAAAGTATAGATCATATTGTTAATAATGTTGTCATTGAGCGTTCTCAGGAGTATCTTTCTGATAAGGACAAGCAAAGATTTCAAAGGGAAATTCTATCCCTGTCCGGCGCTTTGGTTTTCCTTGGGGCCGGGCTGATCTATGGTAAGCTTTTTCCTGACCAGGATATTGTGCAGGCTATTATTTATTTCGCCGGTATCCTTATCATAGGACTCCCGGTACTGGCAACCGCCCTAGGCGGATTGATTTCCAAAAACATGCAGTCGGCTATGGAGATTTTGGTATCCATAGCAATGATTGTCTCAGCCCTTGACGGCCAGTTCGTCCTTGCGATTTTGATCCCCGTAATCCTGACCTTCGTACATTTTCTTGAAGAGAAAAGCATTATGGGAGGACGGGACGCAATTGACGGTCTGAGAAAAATGCAATCGGAAACTGCTATTTTGCTGCAAGAGGGAAAAGAAACTGAAATTAACGCCAGAATGCTCAAATGCGGAGATATTATTGTGATAAAGCCGGGTATGGCCCTGCCTGTTGACGGGGAGGTTATTTCCGGCGTATCAAGCATAGACCAAAAATCACTGACCGGTGAATCGATACCAAAGACAGCTATGGTAAAGGATTCCGTTTTTGCAGGTACGGTCAATATTGACGGCAGCATTCAGGTTAAGGTAACAAAGGAATATTCGGACACATCCTTTCAGAAGATAGTAAAGCTGCTGGAGGAGGCCGAGTATATCACCATCCCGGAAACCAAAATAGTAGATAAATTTATGTTTTACTATATCCCCCTGACTCTCGTTGTTGCAGTCCTTGTTTGGCTTTTTTCCCAGGATATCTCAAGAGCTATTGCTATTCTGGTGGTAAGCTGCCCCTGCGGTCATATGCTGATCAGTTCGGCGCCGATGATTGCCGTGCTCTCCAATGCTTCCCAAAAGGGAATTCTTATCAAGAACTCCGCCTTTCTGCAGCATCTTGCCGAAACAGACTGCGTTATATTTGATAAGACGGGGACGATAACCAACGGAACCCTTGAAGCCGATAGCTACTATCTGGATCATGCCGCTGATTTTGAGGAATTGATCCGGACAGCGGCTTGTGTTGCCTATGGCTCATTGCATCCTATATCCAAATCCATTATTGCTTTATGTGAGGAAAACCATGAAAAATGGCCGGAAATCAAAGAACATATCGGCAGGGGCATTGAAGGGAGAAAAGACGGCGAGGAAATATATTTAGGCAGCTATAGCTGGATATGCTCCCTTGGATATGATATTCCCGGTAAATATGAGGATGTGGGCACCTGTGACTGGCTCGTAAAAAACGGGCAGGTGCTGGGTTGCATTATCTTTAAGGATACGCCCCGTGAAGAGGCGGCTCCCATTATATCTGAATTGAAGGAGATCGGCGTAGCAAAAATCTGTTTGCTAACCGGCGATCGTTTTTCTTCGGCAAAAAAGATCAAAGAACAGGTGGGCATCGATGATATGCAATGTGAGCTTTTACCCCAGCAAAAGCTCGAGCATGTGGAAAATGAGATGAAAAGCCATATCGTTACGGTTGTCGGCGACGGTATCAACGATGCCCTGGCCCTTTCAAAGGCTCATGTGGGTATTGCAATGGGGGCCATGGGTTCGGATACAGCCATCCAAAGTGCCGATATTGCCTTGATGAACAATAACCTGGCTAATATCCCCTATGCCATTAAGCTGGCCCGGAAGACGAAAGGAATTATATATCAGAATATAATTATGGCTTTTTCTATTAGCTTGATTATGATCTTTCTTGCGGGAACCGGTATTGTGCCGCCGATCATTGGCGCCTTTTTACATAATGTGGGCGCCTTCACCGTACTGATAAACAGTGGGCGTTTAATCTCCGGAAGCTGAAAACGAAAGGAATAAAAACGCACTGAAACTCCTGAAAAGCTTTTAAAAACTTTAAAAGACGGTCAAAAAAACTAAGGATTTAGTCTTGACATTTTGCAGCAGAGCATCTATACTACTAATAGATGGTTAGCTAATGCTAACTTAAAATAAAACCAAAGGGTAGATATATTTTTTTAGACTGTAGTTAGCTATTGCTAACCAAGGCTGACTAAAGCCAGCCTGTGCAATCTTTAATAGAATTATTCGGCAATTTATACAAACCAAAGGAGGAAGCAGCTTGAACCGGAATTTTGAAACGCTTTTAGCTCATCACTGTGCTCCGCTTTTGTTTTGCAAGAAGCCGGCTGCGCTGCTGGCAGAAAAGAATCTGCCGAAAAAATGTCCCTGGCAGTTGCTACGGCAGAAGGGGTTCCATATCTTTCGTTTACAATGGCGGGGCCAAACGCCCTTAACCCTTATTTACCATCCCGATATGCTTAACGCCACTTTGTCCCATAAGCGGGCCCGCCGGGCTCTCGAGGAGATGGGTTATCCCGTGGAAAGCAATTGGCGGGATATGTTGAGTTTTTTACGGCGGCGCTTTTATGAGTCTGAGGATTTCCCCCATGAAGTCGGTTTCTTTCTGGGTTATCCGCCGGAGGATGTCATCGGTTTTATGGAATGCCGGGAGGATTGCAAACTCTGCGGCCAATGGAAGGTTTTTGGCGATGTGGAGGAAGCTGAAGCTTTGTTTGCCGAGTACGCCCATTGCCGCAAGACGCTGCTCCGCCATATTGAAAACGGCGGCAGTATTTTCACAGAGGAACTGCCTGCTTTGGCCGGTTGAAGAATAAAAAGGTATGAATAAAAAGTAAGCATACAAATACGAGGAGGAGATTTTGATGACTACTGCAATTGTTTTTTGGAGCGGTACAGGCAATACGGAAGCTATGGCAAAAGGAATTGAGGCCGGCCTGAAAGAAAAAGGCGCCGCCGCTGCCCTTTTTACCGTAAGCGAAGTAGACGCCGGTATCCTTGATCAATATGAAAAATTCGCTTTCGGCTGCCCCAGCATGGGTGCGGAAGAACTGGAAGAATCAGAATTTGAACCTTTCTTTGCTGCCATTGAAAATAAGCTGGCCGGCAAAAAAGTTGCCCTTTTCGGCTCCTACGGCTGGGGTGACGGTGAATGGATGCGTACTTGGCAAGACCGTACGAAGGCCGCAGGAGCAAATGTTTACGGTGAAGGCTTTATTCAGCAGGAGGCGCCGGACGATGCTGCTTGTAAAGAGTTTGGCGCTGCCTTTGCAGAATTTTAATAGCCCCATAAAGTCCCTTTAGGTAACCCCCTAATAACCTTCTCCCTTTTAACCATCTTTACAAACCCCTTAACCCCTTATTCTCTTAACCCTTTTCACAAACCCCCTTTGAAAAGAAGCGGCAGCTAGGGCTGACCGCTTCTTTTCATTGTACGCACGCTGTCATTTGATGGGGAGAGAATATACCGTTAAGCCATGCTCCACACAATACAGATACAGTTTGCCGTCTGGCATATGGGGTATGCGTACTGCGGCGCTTTGTTCCGGGTATAGCCGGGTTAGAAAAACCTTATCGCTTTTTACATAGGCCGCAAATAAAATATAGTGATCCCTTGTCATCTCATGATCAATGGTAATAAAGTAATCCACATCTATTATGTCCGCGGTAATGGAAGGTGTATTTTCATCCTGGGGGGTAAGCTGATCGAGTTTTTTGCCGCAGCAAAAGATGGAGGAACTTCCCGTGCTGACAAGTACATTTTTACATGATGGACAGACGTAAAATCGGACTTTATTTATATTTGCTTCGTCGGGGCGGTTGAGGGCAATTTCCCCTTCCATCATTTGCGCCATATCTGCGCCTAGGATAGCCGACAATTCTGCCCACAAGGAAACGTCAGGGCATCCCAGACCGCACTCCCATTTAGATATGGTTTTGTTGCTGATATTAAGGGCTTGCGCAATATTTTGTTGGGTCAGCCCTTTTTCTTTACGCAATTCGGCAATTAAGCGGCCAATTTTGACACAGTCCATTATAGGGGCCTCCTTCCCAAAGAGTGATAATCTACAGATATCGTGCAATAATTTGAACCAGCCGGCCAGGGAGCTCTTTGAGGTCAGTGATATCCAGTGTGTTTTCATTTCCGTAAATATCGCTGATGATCTCCTTATCCTGTCCGATAGCGGCAGCGAGAAAGACAACGCCCTTGCGGCGGTATTCTTGCAAGGCCTTTTTCATGTCTCGGGCGGCTAAATCACCTGTATAGTCCGGCATGGCTTTAGGTTGTCCATCACTGATGCTGATGAACAGCTTTGTTTTTTGCGGCGCCGCTAATAGACGGTCGGCAATGATTCTGATTGCCATGCCGTCCCGGTTGTTGCTTCGGCCCTGAATGCCGATCAGAGAATATTTTTCATCGGGGTCATCGCTGTCAAAATCCACATAGGAGTAAAGTGACATTTGCTCCAACCGTGAACGGTCAGCGGTATCGCCATAAATCATTATCGGAATACCGCAGCCATCGCAGAATTCATACAGGGCAATGGCCGCCTGTTTTGCGGCGTCTAACCGGCCCAAGGCCGACATGGATGCTGATTCGTCTATGCGGAGGGCTACGGCAAGGGAGGGGTCTTCCTCCGGCGGGCGCTTTCTTGCAAAGTATCGGAAATCCTGCATGGCAACACGGTTTGCACAAAAAGTTGTACCGTATAATTGTGCCGCCGCAGATTCACTGGCAGTTTCATATTCCAAAAAAGGCGTGGTTTTCCGAATCAACTGGCTAATCACAGGCATTAGGGCAGAGGCTTGTTTCCTATATTCAACCCTATTTTCGTCAGTAGCCTCAGGACGATGAATGATCAGTTTTATTTGCTGATGGATAGTTCCTTTCACGCTTTCCCGGGCTTCCTGATTGAGTCTTTTACGGAACTCCTGTTTTTGCTGCCCGGCATGACTCCCCGGCTCCATTTCATGATAAAGGGGAACCCCGTCCTCGCCATTATCACTGCTTTCTGTTTTCACCGTTGCATTATTGGAAGTTTGATCGGAATGCCCCTCGCTATCCGGGGATTTGCGCAAACGCACTGCATTCGGATTCATTGGTATTTCTTCGCCGCTTCTCAAGTATTCGCCATCCTGGGATAAATGCAATTCCATCACATCGGGATTTTGACTTTCCTGTTTATGTGCTTGCGTTTCTTCCCATTGTTCCAGCTGCTCCAATAGGCCCTTTGCAGATAAAGCCTGTTCTAAAATGGAGAGCTCCTCCGGGTCGGTAGTGATTTTATAAATCACCTTGTGGTACATGGATGCGCAAAGCGAAACTCCGCTTGCAACGGCATCAACCCAAAACAAGTAGGAACGCATTCCCGCCACGCCTTTAATGGCATTGGCTTTGGCTGTTTCGTCCAGCGTGATAGCCGTATCCGCCAAAAGCGACAATATTGGTTCATAGGAATAACCTGTTTTAGCGGCGGCTCTCTCCATCATAACCGCTTTGGGCGGCAAATCCATTCTTTCAGCATGGTGGATCCGGTCCCGCAGGGCTTCGTTGAGCGGCCGGACTCCATTATACCCCCTATTGGTTGTAATAACAGCAATAAAATCAGGATGGCGGTGAACGATACGGGTGGGGAGGTTAATACTGCCATCGGGCTCAAGGGCGGAGTTCAGCGCCATCAGCACCGCGGCATCCCGTATTACGGTAGGTTCCTGTATTTCCAACAGCCAGCCGTTTTCGTAAGCGCGGACAATTTCAGAAGGATAGAATTGATAGCTTACGCCTTCTGCATCATGCTTATCCTCCGGCAAAACCGGCAAGATAGAGCCAAGAATATCGGTTTTATCCATATCCGCAAAACAGGTGACTTTTGTATAAGGCAACCCAAAGTCCGCCGAGAGCGCCTTTGCAAGCTGAGTTTTTCCCGAACCCGCATCTCCCTCCAACAAAATATTTGTTATTTTCATTTCTCCGCTGTGCCAATTTCGCTTAACCTCAGCACAAATTCGATGCTCCGTTTCGCTTTCAATATGAGATAGCGGCTTTTTCCAAACAAGTTTTTTTTCAGCTTCTGTCAGTTGCCTGTGCGGGGACAGAAGCATTTGATTTTTTTCCATGCCAAATTCTCCTTGCATTACTGTTTGACTCTAAGCACTGCATCAACAGCTTCTCTAATTCCTCAGTGTGATCGGCCTTTGGATCTTCGTATTTTAAAATCTGTATCACTGATAATTGGAAATTATTTTCGTGATACAGATTCCAAAGCTCCTGCAACCTCTTATTAGGATGCCAGTTTGCCATCAATTTAAAGCGGTTGCTGTTAAAATCCGCTTTTGTATCTTTAGAAATGTCTAAAAAGGTTTCTTTAGTTATAACACAGCAAAAAGAGATAATACCCATCTCAGGTTTCCTGTTTTCATATTCCTTAATAAGCTGTTTTTTTCTTTTTAGGTCCATAGGATCACCTCCTATTTATTTTAACTGTCATACCCACGATAAACAATCCACGCTCCGTAGATATGCCTGATCTGCCTATTGACTTAAAGTTAACAGGATTTGCTGCTAATAGAAAAACCACGCCGTGCATATCCGCAGTACAAATTGTACCGAGCTGCCCATGGCGTGGCTTTCTTGTATATCGGGTTTAGAGTGTATTTCTTTAAATAGCTGTCCAGCCCCCGTCAATGGTCAGAAGCTGGCCGGTGGTATAGCTGGAGGCATCGGAGGCAAAGTAGAGGATAGCGCCGTCCAATTCACCGCTGCGGCCCGCCCGTTTCATGGGGCAGTAGGCATCCAGCACTTGCTGGAATTCGGGATTGTCTACAAAGGAATCAGTCATTTCGGAAGGGAAATAACCGGGGCCGATGGCATTGACCGTAATGTTGTATTTGGCCCATTCATTGGCCAGGTCTTTCGTCAGCATGACCACGCCGCCTTTGGAGGTGCAGTAAGCGCTAAGTTGAAATATAGGCATGGCAACGGAGCTATGAATGGAGCCTACATTGATGATTTTACCGTATTGACGGGCGATCATGCCTTTGGCAAATTCCCGGCTGCAATAGTAAACGCTATTGAGGTTAACATCCATTACATATTTCCAATCCTCGTCAGTTTGGTCTTCGGCGGGTACCGATACGCTGGAGCCGGCATTGTTCACTAAAATATCTACTTTGCCAAAAGCGCCCTCAATGTGGGCAACAGCCTTCTTAATTTCTTCGGTCTTCGTCACATCACAGGGAATGGCAAGGCAGCGTACACCGATTTTTTCAATTTCACTTTTGACGGCAGCCAGCTTTTCTGCTCTTCTGGCCAGCAAGGCCACATCTGCACTCTGACGGGCCAGGGCTTTGGCAAACTCCACGCCAAGGCCGGAAGAAGCCCCTGTAACTACTGCGGATTTTCCTGTTAAATCGAATAAGTTCATCATGGTCTCCTTTGGTTTAAGAATTCTTATTTTCCTTGGTTCTCATCGGTAACCAGCCGTTTTTCTCCCTGGATATCTTGAATGGGCCGGATATTCTGAGTTACTTCCAAAACGCCCAGATACTCGCCGGCTTCGCTGCGCAGTGCGAAGTAACGGATCAGAATATATTTATCCCCCATTTTAATCCAGAAATCCTCTTGATCTTTGCGCCCTGCCTTGAAATCCTCCACCAGCTTTTCTACGATATGGACGCTGGCCGGCGGATGACAGTTGGATACTTTGCGGCCGATGATGGCTTTAGTGCGGGGGAAAATCCGCTCGGCGTTTTGGGAAAAATATTTCACCGTGTCGTCTTTATCCACAAAGGTGATATCAATGGGCAGGGTATCCAGCAGCCGGGTCAGCTCTTCCGCCTTCAGCATACCGGTAGGCAGGGTGATCATACCCGGGGCCGGCGATTGCTGCTGCTCCTGACGCACTGCTTGAGCCTCCTTGTCTGAGGCCGGCTGCCAGAGGGGCACATCATCAATCAGGCAATAGCCCAGTTCGGGACTCTCGTCAGCAATGATTTTCCATTCATCCTGGGTCAGGTTTTCCAACAGCATTGGCAGCATGATGTTTTCTTCTTTGAAAATCATGTCCGTGATTTTGGTTAAGAGGGTTTCCAATTGCTGCGGCAGCCCCTCAATATCTCCGTTTTCCAGCTTGGCTCTGACAGCTTTTAGCTCTTGGCGGATCTCATCGTCCACACCCCACATGACTTTAGGCGGAGCGGTGATGCCGTACTGCTCCATGTAAGGGAAGAAGAGATTTTCTTTCTTTGTGTAATGGCGGTCAATTTCTCCCAGCCTTACCACTTCGTCTTTTAATGCTTGCGCTTCATTGGGATTAGCAGCCAGGACCAGCTTACCCCGGATTTTTTCCACCTGTTTTTCAATGGCCCGGTTTTCCGCTTTTAAGGTATGGGCCGGATGACCGGGAATATGGGAAGGATCCGAGGGGCGGTGAATCTCGGCAATAGAGCCCTTGAATACTGCGGCATGAACGTCGCAGAGGCGCTGGACTTCGGCCACGGGCAAGCCGCCTTCAATGAGAGCCTGCTCCGCCTGGGCAATTTCCTCGGCGGATACGTTGCCGAAAACAGAGGCAAACTTTTCTTTTACTTCATCCGCACTTTTGCCGTCATGGAGCTCTTTGATCAGTTCGGCTAAAACCTGTTGGCGGTATTCTCTATTGTTGATTTCCGCGGTCATTTAATCTCCTCCTTCACGATGTAGCCTGCCTCTTCAAACCGGCTTTTGATCATTGCCAGATCCAGCTTTTTCATAGCGGCGCCTTTGGGAATAGTCATAAACCGGCCCGCCGTTGCCAGCATACCGGGCTTGGTAATCTCCGTAAATCCGGCGGCGGCTAATAAAGGAAGGATACCCGGATCAGCAGTGCATAATTCATGGACGGTCCGGTTAAGATCAAGTATTTTATCGGCCATGTGGACCACCTCTTTCTACCACCTCTTGTTAGCTAAGGCTAACTATAGGAAAAGTATACCATAATAATCAGTATTGGTCAATACCCTATAGGAAAAGTAGGGAATGATCCTGAGAAAGAAGCCCTTCTGCAGCAGGCTATTGCTGAGCTTACTCAGGGCAAAACCATCATCATGATCGCCCACCGGCTTAAGACAGTACGGAATGCTGACCAGATTTTGGTGCTGGATCAGGGGAAAATCATCCAGCGGGGCTCTCACCGGGAGCTGATGCAGGCGGGAGGCCTCTACGCCGACTTTTATCCGTATGCGGGAAAAGCCCATCGGCTGGAAGCTGGGGGGACGGACCGCCTGATTTGTACTTCTTGATAATAGGGGGCTGCTGCAAATTGATAGGCTCCTACAATTCCATTTCCAACAGGCCGCAAAAAAGCGGGGTGTGGTTTGTGGCCACACTCCGCTTTTTCATGGCATTTAGATAAGGATCAAATGGAAAAGCGGAAATTTGCAGGGTAGTGACTGCCTCCATGAATTGGTCGGCTTTTTGCTTATCTAAATAACATGGTCCCTCGGAACCACGGTTTTTTTGTAGCCCCGGTGGCGATTATTTTTTGAGTGTTTTATTTTCCAGCGTAACTTTCAGCCGCAAAACAAATATAGTAGCTCAAACCAGTCTGCTGTTTTTCAAGCATTTGACGATGGAACTCATCAGTCATTAAGAATTTCGATTGAGCGGCAAAACTTTGGGCATCAATTTTCATATCGCGCTGCAAAAACTGAATATGCTTGTCGATGACAGAATGAACTTCATTTGCATTGACACTAACACCGTTTCTAAGCGCATTTGACATGAAAGTTATGAAGTCTGAGGCTTCGTTTGCCTTTTCATTCATAGCGTCTGCATCAATCGTACCCATATCAATGGAATAGCTATAGTTTTCATGCAAATACTCGTTCTGTGGCTTCAATGCAACTTCCCATTCTTGCTTGTTTAGACCTGCAAACATCTTTTCTTTACTCATAGCAGCTCCTTTCTCCGCATAGGTGATAGCTTCTTCAAGCGTATGCAAAATGCGGCTAATCCTCTGTTGGCGCGCCATCAACAAAGTTTTTTGCTCGCATAAGCACCGCAAGCGGGAAGGCTCGTTCTGCATGGCAGTCTTGATTTTTCCCAGTGAGAAATCAAGTTCACGGTAAAATAGGATTTGCTGAAGCTGTTCAAGCTCCTTGTCACCATAGTACCTATATCCATTTTCTGCAATACTTTCCGGCATAAGCAATCCAATCTTCTGATAATGATATAAAGTTTTGATTGTCACGCCGGAGAGTTTTGCGACTTCGTGCACCGTATATGACATGCAATTTCACCTCCCGAATGTAACTATAAGGTCTGACCTGAGGTTGGAGTCAAGTGCTTTTTCAAAATACTGCGATTTAATCGCTTGCAGCTCTCCAGATTAATGTAAAGGAAGCTTGACAAAAGACGATGGAACGAATACAATAAATGTAAAGGAAACTTGTCAAAAGAGAAGGCGGTAGATGGTGAAGAATAGAGTTGAGGAATTGAGAAAGGCACGGAAATTGAGCCAAGACGAGTTTGCGAAAGCAATAAGAGTGTCAAGGCAAACTGTTAGCTCTATTGAAACGGGAAAATATAATCCGTCTTTAGAGCTGGCCTTTGCCATTTCAGACTTTTTTGGGATGTCTATTGAAGAAATTTTTATCAATGAAGGGAGTGCTGTAAAATGAAAAAAAATATGCTTATAGCTGGGCTTGTATACGTCCTTATTGGTATTGGATTTTTGCTCTGTGGGATTTTTCTGGACACAAAATTAAATAGTCTGTTTTGGGGATTTGCCGGTGGCGGAATTGCTCCCGGTCTCACAATGATTTACAGATATTTTTACTGGACGCGCCCCCAAAACACTACAAAATATGCAGAAAAAATGGAGGAAGAAAAAATCAATCTGCATGATGAGCGTAAAGAAAAGTTTAGAAACCTATCAGGCCGGTATGCTTATTTATTAGGGCTAATTACTATTTGTATTTCCATTGTTGTCTTTTCAGTATTATCTTCCTTAGGAATTATGCAAAATGCGAAAATCTTGATTTTATATTTAGGTGCCTACGCGGCTTTTCAGTATATCGCAGGGATACTTATATTCAGGCATCTTGATAAGAAATATTAAATCAAGGAACTGCTATGCGATACCGATATTCTTAACAACAAATGTAAAACCGTTATTTATCCGAAAATTCCAAAGTGACAACTTGAACCAAATCCAGGTCTTTAAACTTAGCCGGTTCAAAAAAATCTTGCAAGGCGTAAGATCTCATCGCTGTCCCGCTATCATATATCATGAGAGCAACGGGTATTTCCCTGTTAATTTCAATACTCTGAAATTCCTGCAAAAAACCTTTTACTGATGCAATTACTTCGCTATCAAGCAAAACTTCATCCGTTTTATAACCGCCGAGAATGATTTTCTCATGGGATATATACCTTTCTGCCCTTATTTATTCTTACCAAGATCCTCCGCCTTATATAAGTTATAACCCTCATAATGGTAGCTGGCGTCAATACCTTTTATGTAGACTTCCCTGTCGTCTATTTTATCCGTCAGCGCATTTTTGAGCAGAACCTTAATTTCAACATCTTTTATAGGGCTTCGCTCCATGGCCAGAATATAATCTTCTTTATCCACCTTGCTCCAGTCAACAACCTGCTTAATTTCTTTCTTTAAAATTGCATCAAGCCATATTCTGGCGCTGCGGCCGTTGCCTTCCCGGAAGGGATGAGCCACATTCATTTCAACGTACTTTTCAATAATCTCATCAAATGTTCTCTGTGGCATCCGGGCAACATTCTGGAGTGCCGTCTCTAAATACATGACGGGAGTAAAGCGAAAATTACCTTTCGCTATATTGACGTCACGTATTTTTCCTGCAAAGGCATAGATTTCATCAAAAAGGAATTCATGAATTTTTGCTAATTCTTCAAAGGTACCGGTTCCAAAGGTATCTAATAAACCGGTTTCAAATAATTCCAAAGCCTTTGCTTTGCTGAGCTTTTCTTCAGTACGGGCAAGTTCGGCAGAAGTGGTTATGCCTAATTTATTTTCTAATACCATGGCTTGCTCCTTTCACAGTATCATCCAGTCTTATTATTTCCATTTTACTATATAAACTTAACTCTGTCATTTTTCCCTGCCGCTGCCCCGACCCTGCCGATTTTCATCCAAGCAAAAGTAAGCCCGAGTTTAAGACCGTTACCGGCGGCGAAAAACCGCCCTGTCCATAAGGGATACAGGTATAGAAATGGCGGCGGAAGACGCCAAGCGGGTATTTGAACCATTTTTTCGCGGCGATCAGGCCTGCATCAGGCAAATCCCCGGTAACGGCCTGGGGATGTCCATTATAGGCGCCGGCACGAAAGTCACGGTGATTCTGTAATATTATAAAAGGAAAGAAAGAGAGCTGGCCTTTTCGGTCAGCTCTCTGCTGTTTAGTTTCCTATACCCCGCTTCTCAAGACTAGGCCTCCAAAACCTCCAAAATAGGATCGATGATTTTCTGCTGCATGACGTCGATGAAGCCGTAGTCGGTGACGGCAAAATCGGGAATAGCCGCCAGGCAAATGAAGCAAAGGAACATGAAGGGAATGGGAATCTCCGTACCCATGGCTTTGGCCACCCGGTTTAGCTCCCGTTTTTTCTCGGCCAATTCCTTTAAAGGCAGATCGCTGAGCAGGCCGCAGATGGGATAAGCCAGTTCCGCCGCCACTTTGCCGCCCTGAACGATAACCTGGCCGCCGTTCAATTCTACCACCCGGTTGACCGCCGCCGCCATATCCTCAAAGCTATCGCCCATAACGATGATGTTGTGGTTATCGTGGCCCACGGAGGAAGCCAAAGCCCCGCCCCGCAGCTTAAAGCCGCCCATGAAGGCCCGGCCGATGTTGCCGTTTTTGCCGTAACGTTCCACCTGGGCGATATAAAGCACGTCCTGATCGGGGTCGCACTGCACCACTTGATCTTGGACCTTCAGCTCTACTTCCCGGCGGATGGTAAAGGGAATGTGGGGTAAGGTATCCATGACCAGAGCCTTGACTTTTTTTGCTCCGGCGGGAGCTTTGATATGGAAGCTTTCGGGAGTAATGGGAGCAAAGAGGCGGAGGGTGTTCAGCAGGCAGGGGGCGTGCTCTGCCTGAGGATAATCCACCAGCAAAGTTCCGCCTTCGGCCACCAGACGGCCGCCGGCGATAACGGTTTTAACCTGGAAATCTTCCGGGCCGGTGGTGATGTTGATATCTGCCCGGCGTCCCGGGGCTAAGCCGCCGATTTCCCGTTCCAGGCCGAAGGCCCGGGCGGCATTCAGCGTCACCATTTGAATGGCGGTGACAAAGCCGGCCCCCAGCTTCAATGCCGTGCGCACCGCATCGTCCAGGTGGCCCCGCTCCTCTAAATCAATGGCATGAAGATCGTCGGTGACGATGCTGACCATGGAAGTGTCCAGCTTTCTGTCCAGAACGGCTTGCAGCAGCACCGGCATATTGCGGGCGGCGGAGCCTTCCCGCATCATCAGATGGCAGCCGCCCCGCAGCCGTTCCAGCACATCTTCTTCGCAATGGGATTCGTGATCCGTGGAAACGCCGGCGGCAATGCAGGCGCTCATATTGGGGCCCAGCATTTCCGGCAGATGGCCTTGCAAGGATTTGCCCAGAGCTTTGGCAGCGTCCAGAGAATCCATGAGGTCGGGGAATTCCGCCAGAATATAGGGGCCTACGCATTCGCTGAGGCCTACGGCATCCGGCCGGGCCAAGGCTTTCTTGATGATTTCCGTATCAAAGCTGCCGCCGCTGGTTTCCAAATTGGGGGAAAAGGGCACATGAGAGGGCACCACAAAATACAGCTTCAAATCAGTAGCTTTGGCCTCCTCCAGGACGGCTTCAATGCCTTCCAGTCCGGCGACGACGCCGATTTCGTGAAGGTCTGTCATAATGGCGGTAGTACCATGAGCCAGTACAGCGCCGGCGAAATTTCGGATGGAAAGGGAGGCGCTTTCGGGATGGATGTGACCGTCTACAAAGCCGGGGGTGATATACTGGCCCTGAGCGTCCAGAACTTTGGTATCCGGTCCGATGCAGTAGTCCACATCGCCGACGGCCGCGATGGTATCACCGCACAGAGCCACACCCCCCGGATAGATCTCCCCGGAATAGACGTTGACGATCTGGCCGTTTTTGACCACCAGGTCGGCGGGACGGCTGCCTTTAGCCACGGCTAGTAATTGATGATTCATGTACATACCTCCTTATTTATTCTTTGTGCTTTTGTCGGATCATGGTGATTTAGACTTTTACCACCGGGAAGCGGTGGGGTATCCGGATATTGGCCCTGTCATAAATGGCGGCTCCCCGCCGGCAAGCCTCTTCTAAAATGGCGTCCTCATCGAGGGTCAGAATTTTTCTGTCCCGCATCAGCCATTTGCCGTCGCACATGGTGGATTCCACATTTTCCGAACGCATAGCCGTGACTAAGGAGGCAATGGGATCATTAACGGGCATCATGGAAGGGCCGTAAGGATTGATAATAATCAGATCCGCCTTCTTGCCGGCCTCCAGAGAGCCGTAGAGATCCTCGTCCAGCAGGGCCCGGGCCCCGTTTTTCGTCACCATCCGTAAAATATCCTCAGAGGGCACTACCGTGGAGTCCAGCCGCCAGCCTTTATGAATCAATGAAGTAAGCCACATTTCATCAATGATGTTCATGCGGTTGCTGGAGGAGGCGCCGTCTGTACCGATGGTGACACAGATGCCTTCGTCCAGCATCCGGGGGATTTTGGCAAAGCCCAAAACCCGCATGGCGGAAGCCGGATTGTGGCTGACTTTGACGTCCCGCTTTTTGAATAAGGCCACTTCTTCGTTGGTCAGCCAAACGCTGTGGACGGCCAGCAGGTTTTTATCGAGAACCCCCAGTTTTTCCAGGTGGGTCACCGTAGGTTCGCCGTATTTTTCCATAGTATAATCGATTTCGCTTTTGGCCTCGGCTACGTGCATATGGACGCCTACGCCATAGCGGTCCGCCAATTCCTTGGTGCGGACAATTAAATCGTCGGTATTGTTGAAAATAGTACGCAGGCCAAACCAGACTTGGACCCGGCCCCCGGCGGTATTATGGAAACGCTGAAAATCCTCTAATTGCTGCTCCAGTTCTTCGCCGGCGGTTTTTTGCCAGATAGCCGGCAGTCCTGTGCCGCAGTCCATGACGGACTTGGCCAGCTTTGCCCGCAGGCCGGCTTCTGCCACAGCCCGGGCCATACCTGATACGAACTGGCCTCCCGGCTCGGCAAAGGAGGTGACGCCGGAGCGGATCAGTTCAAGGCAGCACATCAGGGTAGAAACATAGGAATCCTCTTCCGTCATGTTGCTTTCGTAGGGCCACATCCGCTTATGGAGCCAGGTGATGAAATCCACGTCGTCGCCTACGCCCCGGGAGATCTGCTGAGAAGTATGGACGTGGGTATTGACAAAGCCCGGCAGCACATACTTGCCTTTTAAATCCACAATCTCCGCCTGGGGAGATATCAACTCAGGATCAATAGCCCCTACGGCGATAATGCGGTCCTTCTCAATGAGTACGCCGCCGCCATCGTAGACCCTTTCGTCCTTGCCCATAGTCACAATATAGCCATTTTTCAAATAAGTCTGCATGACAACCCTCCTTATCTATGTAGAATTGCTGACCGATAAAAATTATGCTATGATCAGTTTACAACCTATAATAATTATAGGTTCAAGCCCTGTTTTATTTTTATTTTGTATTTATGGAGGGAAGGCAGCGTGAAAGAATACCTGACAATCGGTGAGATGGCGGAGATTTTTCATATGGATGTGCAGCTTTTACGCCACTATGACGCCAAGGGGCTGCTGGTGCCCTCCCGCCGCAATGCCGCCAATGGCCGGCGTTTTTACTATTTCGACCAGGTTTACCCTTTGGCCACCATCCGCTACCTGCGGAAGCTGGGCTATTCTTTAGATAAAATCAATAAATTTTTATATGCCGACGACGTCAATAAGAATGTGGATACTTTGGTTGAGCAGACCGTTATTTTGCGGCGGCGCTGTGAAGAGTTGATGGATACCATCAACATTATTCAAAAAAAGCTGGATTTCATTGAGGCAGAGAGCCAGTTCACCCAAAAGGACAGCTTCCGGATTAAGACCTATCCCCAGCGGCAGTTTATCCATATAGGCGACGAGCTTAATTTGTTTACCCATGAGTTGTTCTACTTCTATCCTACGGTAGGCTTTTATCAAGGGGAGAAAAAATGGTTTGGCGCTTATTTATTTGATGAGCTCTTTGATGGAGAAGCTGCCGGGCCGGCCCTGTCCCAAGGAGCGGAGCAGGCCGTCATCCCCGCTGTCATCCCCGGCGGCCGCTATTTATGCGGCTACCATTACGGGCCTTACCATAAGATTCAGGAAAGCATTGACAAGCTGTATGCCGCCGGCCGGGAGTACAAGCTGGAGGAATGTGTGGTGACCCTGAACATTATCGATCAGTTTGTAGAGGGCCATCCCGCCAATTACATTACAGCTTTAGAGGTTTTGATTAAAGAATAAGTCATCAATCTGCAATGAATAAGGATGAAAAAGAGAAAGGGGCCGGCCCAACAAAACAGTTGGATCAGTCCCTTTCTCGTGGGCTTAAAACTCCTTGGCGAGTCGTTAAAACAAGGATTCCTGCGCTCTATCCTGTAACAGGTCCTTTTTAGGGAAATCAAAACGGTCTTAACCAGTAAACTGGGGACTCACCTGTGCAAAAATTGCGATTGTATTCAATTGCCTAAGGCCAGGTGAGCAAAAATTGCGATTGTGTGTAAAATGCAAGGAGGAAATCTGCGCACAACTGGAGTTTTTGAACAAATCCCGCCGAAAATAGGATTAAGTTGGCCTGCAATTTACACACAAACGAAAAAATTGAACAGGCGGGGGCTGGAAACCGTATACAAACGAAAATTTTGCACAAAATCAGTGCTCTCCTTTTCATACGCTCCCAATTTAACCGACAATAAAAACGGGAAAATATAAGCTGGTATCGTTAACGTCAACTTCCTTAACGGTTGTTCCGGAGGAATATATAATGAAGAATATTTTATCGTTAATCCTGTCATACAAAATATCATAAGGGCCTATGGTGAATTTATAGAATCTGGATACCTCTCCGATATACAACATTCTATCTATTTCCTTTTTGATGCCTGCAAGTTCACTGTCAAACCTATGGGGATTTTCCTTTGCGTTTTCAAGGTTTTGCCTTAGGCTTTTTGAAAAGTTTTCAAGCCCCTCAAGACACACAGCTTGTGTTTTTTTCATGGCTTCTTCTACCGTCACCGAATGGCTAAAATCATATTTTTCGTCAATGATTATGTTTGCAAAATCCCTGATTATAGTGTTGGCAGGAGACACCGGCATCAGCGTATCATAATAATAGGTAAAATCCGGTGATAGCTCTGAGGAATAATCAACGGAAGCGTCTAAGTTTTCCGCAACAAATCTCAAAGGTACATAGGTAAGATCCTTGTATATTATGGCCGGATAACCTAAATCAATTTCTGCTTCGTTGACAAAAGCGGCGTTACTATCAATCGTCAGAACTATCTCTTTTTGAGTTTTTTTAATGGTAACTGTCCTCTTACTCCCGTCCCAATCTACAGCAGCCCCTAATTCCTGGGCAATTAACCGTACAGGCACTAATGCCCTGTCATTTCTGATGATTGTTTCATAGTCCGTTATTGGAGTTCCGTTCAAAAATAAGAGGGCAGCATTCTCCTGCAAATCAACCTCAGTGCCGTTTGATAGAATAATTCTATCGGATGAATATAATGCTGCCGGATTTCCTTTTTCAATAGCCGAAGCCTGTACGGCCCCAATGTTTGAACAAAGAATTAACATTGCCATAATTAAACAGGAAACAGATTTTTTCATTTGTACCACCTCCATTATAAAATTACATAATAATACCATATTACCAGCGGGAATGCTCATATAATCCCCATTGGGCAGAATTAATGCTGCAAAAACCTTCAAAGTCGGGAAACATAGAATTTAAAGTTATGTCAAAATAGCTGGTCAGAAATTCGTTGCAGGTTTTTTTAAGTTCTGGCGATATGGCGATAAAGTTATAATAACAATCTTTATCCTCCATGCTTAGACTGCCGTATTTGCCATCTATGTATTTACTGCATAAAAAGACTGCATGCTGTGCAGATATTCTGCGGCTGACAATGGGGGGAGAAATGCAATAGATATAATTATCGCCGCTTTCAGCTATCAGCTTTTGGAAATCTTTATAAGTAAAATCAAAATCAAAGTCATCTTCGTGGCCGCCAATTATATTGGTGTCTATTCCCAGCAAAAGACCGTATTCATTTAAACGTTCTTTATTATAACAACAAAAGAATAATCCGACCAACATACTTTTTGAGAAATCGACTAATCTTGTGGCGGCGCCATGATGTTGTAATTTGGCCAGCAGTTCAAAATCTGATAGTTTTCTGTTATGCTCGTCAAAATCAAAAAGTGTCTTCCTGGCCTTTTTTAATAGTTCTTGCTCATAATAAGCGATGTGCCATTCCGTAATCTTTTTTTCGCTTTGCTGATCGTTTTTAAGCCTTCTGGCCGCTCCCGAGTCAATTCTCCAACCAATATCCGACTGACCTCTCCAGAAGTTCACGTGTTTGCAATGGTGATTTACAAATTCCAAAAGCTCAATGAAGGATTCTGGGGAAGCAATACTTCCAAAAATAGAGTCAATATGTTTCATCTAAGTACCATCTCCATATTAGTCAGATATTTTCCAATTTGGCGCCAATAAATCACACATTGCCACTAACCAGTAACATTCGGGATGTTGGGGAGGCATAGAAAGTGGAAGTTTACCACAGGTTTCAATTTTTATTGAGCAAATATTTTTAAAAGGGCAAGTAAAATTAGTTTTATTTAATTCGAAAAGTTGGTCAATTGCATTAGTGATACTATACCATCCAAGACTTGCGTCAGTTTTGTCCAATATTATTATACTATTTAAATCATAATGATTCTCTAAAGCTAGAGGAGAAGGCAGTGCTTTATAAAAATAATCTGCCGCCCAAAATATAGGATTTGCTTTATAATACTCAAAAAATTTGATGTGATGATTTAAGTAATAGATCAGGTAACTTTCTAATGAATCCGCTTCTCTGTTTTCTTCAATCAAGGTATGATTTATTTCATCTATTTTACTTTTTGAGAACAATATATGCTGCTTTGCTATCTCAACAGGCATTGCCCAATTATTACTTTCAAATACGCTTATAATCCACTGCTTTATGTCTTGGAGGGAAGTGGGTGCAGCTTTTAACTCTGAAAGACTATCAAGAAACGCCTTGAATCTTTCGATAGGATTTGATTCTTTTGTACTTCTATTAATGGGATACATTAAACAATTTGAAATAATAGCCAGCATTAGTTCGATTGATACGTTTTTTGTTGCATTCTTTAAACCGTTGATAACTGAGTTGTAAATCCAGAGATCAGGTTTTTGATATCTGTTCAAATATGAGTGAGACTCCGATTCCCCCAAAATGTCATACAGGCTAAAAAACTCTGTTAAAACAGCCGAGGCCTCCAGTAATGAAATCCCCGTTAAAGGTACATCACTAAAAAAATATTCTGGGTTCTTACCATTAGATGAAACAAAAGGCATATCTTTTAAATAAGGTAAGCTAAATGCCTTTTTTGTTACTTCTCTTATATCAGAATCTATATTTTCAACTTGAAATACTTTCTGCTTTATGAACTTTTTATAAAGACTATTGTAATGCGAGAATTCCAAAGCATGTTGGTCACTGGCCATATGATAAAAAGTCTTTTTTAACGGCAAACTAATTTCGATGGACTCTGTGGATAAATGTCTTAAAATCATGATTATTCTTGAATAATACTCTACCGATGACCAAAACAATTCAAAGCCCAATGTTGTACCAATGTAATCATGCCAATGTTTTCTTTCATGAATTGGTGTTGCAATACTTACTAAAAAGTGTTGACGGTCTTTAACATCAATATTGCTTAGTTCATTTTGTAAAAATAGGGCAATATCTTGGCTCGAATGTAATCTGGCAATTTGTTTTAGTGCACGTTGCGATAATTCAGGCTTCATATATAAGGAGATGATTCCCGACATAAAATTTAGTTTGCCGGCTGCTTTTTTCCAAAGTGCCAGCTCTCTTCTTTCAAAAGATTTTTCCATGTTTATAATTACCTTTCTGCGTAGGCTCTGCGTAAGGCCTGGGCCCGTTCCGGGGGAATAGGCAGGGGCTGCAGAGCCGGCTTGGCCAGGTAAAAGCCTTGGATGAAATCGGCGCCCAGGGATACCACAACCTCCATTTCCTTTTCTGTTTCCACCCCCTCGGCAATGACATGGATGCCCCGCTCCCGGCAAAACTTGGCCAAGTTGCGGAACAGCTCCTGGCGGTTGGGGTCTTGATAAATGTTGCGGGTGATATTCATGTCCACCTTCACAAAATCCGGCCTTAGTTCCAGTAAAATGACGTCGTTATTATGTCCCATTCCGAAGTCGTCCAGGGCTATTTTTGCGTAATGACGGCTGGTGAATTTCTGCTTGATGCGGTTGTTTTTACGGTTAAGCTCGTCGTGCTCCGTCAGTTCCAGCACATACCGGGTTAAAAGGGAGGCAAAAGAGGCTTCAAATTGGCTAATATCCGCCGGAGATAGGGCTTGGCTGGGAATGGAATTGATAAACACCAGGCAGTCCTCAGGAATATCCGGCAGGACGTCAAAGGCTTCCATTGCGGTAAACCAGGTCAGGCGCTCGATTTGGTAGAGCTTGGACTGGGCCCTGGCCAGGCGCAGCACGTCCATGGGCTGAGAGAGGGTCTTGGAACGGGGGCGCATCAGCGCTTCATAACCGATGGCAGCCCCGGTTTGGCAGCTAACAATGGGCTGGAAAACAAAGTCTACCAGTTTCTCGTCAATTAAGCGGTTGAGTTCTTCCCGGCTATACAGCAGAAAGGCGTCCCGCTGGTAGCTGCCCACGTCAAAATCCTTTATGCCGCCCTTTACGGCGGTTTTTACCTCATACATCGCAAAGTCAGCGAACCGGATGAGTTCCGGCAAGGAACGGCTGTCCTTAGGGTACCAGGCAATGCCGGCGGAAGCCCGCAGCTTTAGCCGTCTTCCTTCAGGCAGAGGCAGGTAGGTTTTGTCCATCTTCTCCCGCATATCGCAGATGACCTGTTTTAGAGAGGCTTCGGTTTCATAGCCATAGAAAAACGCGTAAAACTCATCGCCGCTCATCCGGGCTACCAATGCGCTGTGGGCGTTGTAGCTGCGCAACACTTCCGCCGCCAGACGAATGTATTCATCCCCATAATCGTGGCCGTAGGTGTCGTTGATATGCTTTAGGTTATCCAAATCCAGCATGATCAGGGCGGCGGTTTTGATTTGCTCTGGCTCCTCTTCCAGCCGGGTCAGGCAGTGGTTGAAAGCCCGGCGGTTAAGCAGGTTCGTCAACAGGTCATAATCACGCTCATATTCGATGCGGCGCTTCTCCATGGTCTCTGCGGTGACGTCCACCACAACTCCCAGGATGGATTGATCGGTTTTCACCATCGTTAGGCGTATCCAGCGGAAAGAGCCGTCTTTATCCCTGAGCTTAAACACCTTGGTTTGGTCGGTGGCAGACTCCTCCTCTATGTACTGCTTCAGGTTCTCCAGGTGCTCCAGCAGGGCTGCTGCACTCATTTGCTCTGTGCAGTCCGTTAACTGAAATAGCTCCAAAAAACCCTTGGTGACATAGGCCGTTTGGGCAGCCAGGTTCACATCAAAGGCGCCGATGGGGATAGCAGTCATCGCGATAATTTGGGATAGGCGGGAGGCATTATTCGCCACATTTTTGCTCAAGGATTCAATAGCGGCGGAAAGGTCGTCGATCTCACTGACATGAATAGGCGGCAGAGTAACGGGCACGGAGGGATCCAGCTTGCCAACTTGTTTTGCCAGGAACAGAATGGGCTTTGACACAAGATAGCCGACAAAACAAGCGACTCCCACCCCCAGCACCAGCAAGATGACAGAGAAGAGCAGCAGGGAGGAGACTACCTTGTTTGAGAAATGGAATAAATCTGTCTCCCGGCTCATGGCGATGAGGGCCCAGCGCTGCTGTTCAAAGGGAGTATTGGTATTATACAAATTGAAGTATTGAATGCTGGCATAGACCGTATCGCTGGTGCGCTCCGGGTCTGTTTGCGCCCGGACTATGCCCTCCGGCCCTGAAAAGGGCTGGACAGTAAATGAGGTTGTTTCTCCAAATAATGCCCTGAAAATCGGCCCGGAATAAACCACAGGCTGAAAGCTTTTTCCGCCGTCCTCTGTTATGGCAATCAAATAAGCGCCGTTTCTATCCTGGTTTAGCTCCGTAAAAGGCAACTGTGCCTGCAGATAGTCCAACGTCACCTCAATGCCTATCACACCGTAGGGCTCCCCTTGAGGGCTCAATAAGGGCTGGGAATAAGTGATGGAACGGCGGTTATCTTCGTTTAACATAAAGGGCCTGCTCCAATAGCCCAGATCTTGGGCTTGTACGCCGGGATAGGCCTGGGCTGCGGACAGAGGGGCTTGATAAAAGGCAAGATTCTCCGAGCTGCGAAAAACGGGCTGCCAGCCTGTGTCCATGGGAATATTCAAGGATTGGCCCAAGGCCGAGGGGCCTCGCTCCAGCAGCAAGGCTGAGTTGTTGCCGGGGTTGGAAGTAGGATTCAGATCCCGCAGGTAAAGACCGGTTTGCATTTCCGCCTCCTTGTCCCCCTGGAACAGAACAAAGGCGCCGCTGACCACATTACGCCGCATTAGCTGGATCAACTCCTTGGATAAGAGGGCCAGCAAGTCTGCCGTCTGTTGGTTGCCGGGAGAGAGATCCCTATAGGTTTTGCCCCGTTTAGACAAATAAAAGTCTACCTGGGCCTGGATGATTTCCTGGCTTTGCATTAGGTTGGACCAGCGCTCAACCATTTCATTTTGCAAATCGTTCTTACGGTTAATAGCCCGTTCATTTAAAATATCCAGCGCATTTTGGTTTAGCTGTTCCACGGTGCCGCCATGCAGGATAAACGCTGCAAACAAGAGGGCCTGCAGTGTCAGCACTGCTGCCAGAGATAGAATAATCCGGTTTATGATGGAATGGCGTTTCAAGTTAAGCTTTATCATTACGTATCTCCTAAAAAACCATCAAACAGAGATTAGTCTCCGCTGTTTCCCCTGGCTTGCGGTTCCGCCGGCAAGGTTTCCATCAACCGTGTACAAACCTCCCCGTACCAAGCGTCAAAATTGGCATCGGTATTATACTGGGCCACCGCCATGGTCCGGCTAATTCCCTGGGCCATGAGGGCAAGCACTTTTTCCCGGTCTGCCTTAGCCTGGTCGTTTAGGGCTTGATCCAGCACTATGCGGGCCTGGGTTCCCCCATCAAAAGCTTTATTGGCATAGAGAGTGCTGTTGTGGATTTGCTCCAGGGCGGCGGCAAAGGTGTGGCCCATGCGCTCCTTTGTAGCCTGATCCCCTTGACTGGCAAGAGCCTCGTTGATTTTATCCAATTGCAGAGCCTCCTGTTTGACGGGCAAATAGCCGGAACCTACAGCAAACTGGGTATTGCGCTCCGCATCCGTAAACCATTTTAAGAAAATGGTGGCGGCATACTCGGTTTTAGGGTCGCTTTTCGTGACCACCATGCCTGCACCCTGTTGAATCGTTACTTGCTTGCCTCCGGCAAATATAGGGGCAGGCAAAACGAAGCAATCAATGGGGTAGCTTTCCACATCGCTGACGGAGACCCGGTCCGGGAAATAGACGACGCTGGTGGAGGAGCCTACGAAGGAAATCAGCTTGCCGATTTTGGCGTCGTCGGAGCGGAACCTGCCAAAGGCGCCGTAGTAGCCGTTGATAAAGGGGACGTAGTATTGGTCCCAAAGACGGCGAAATACTGCTTTATCCGGGGTAATGACTCCTTGCCGGCCATAGCCGCTAAAAAGTTCCACTCCCAACTGCTGGCTGCCGATGATACAGTAGTTGGCCATGGCGTCACGGCCAAAAAGGGCTTTGCCGTCCTCCGGTATCTCCGGGGTTTGGGCATCGGTCCACAGATAATAGGCCTCCGCCGCCTGAACCAGCCCTTCCAGGGTATTAAGGTCCTCCAGCCGGCAGCCGGTGGCTGCGGCAAAGGGCGTCCAGTCGGTGGTATTGATAAACAGCAGCTCAATGGATTTGGCGATGGGAAAGATTTTTAAGGCTCCGTCCTGGGAGATCCGGCCTTCCTCAATAAATTCCGGGCGGTACTCTGCCAGCTCCTCTTCTGTCAGATAAGGGTCCAGGCTTGCTACCAGGCCAAGCTGGTCCACAGCGTAGGCAGTATCCGCATAGGCGGCAAAAATATCCGGCACCTGGCCGGCGCCTACCTTTTTATTGGCGGCGTCAATAACGGTATTGATCAGATCCGTAACGCTGCCCTGACCGTAACCCTCGACAACGATACCCTCTTCCAGGCCTACGGATTCGTTAAAGGCCGTTACGAGTTCGTCGAAGGCGGCCTTTTGGGGACCGTTATAGTAATGCCAAACCTCCAAAATCACAGGCTCTTCCCGGTTTAGCTGGGGAAGAGCGGCGGAAGAGCCGGTGGCAGGGGCGCAGGCCGCCAGGCCGGTACATAGCAGCAGCAAAAAGATACCGGGCAAACGGAGTCCTTTCATCATCGGACAACCTCTTTCTATAGTCATTTTGCGATTTCTTTGGAATACAAATATGCATTTTATTATATAGGAAAGTTTTGCCGCAGTCAAAAAAACTTGTAAAATTAAACATTTTAAGGAAATTGATGGACAAAGCGAAAAAAATGTAGAAAAACCAGGGGCTGCCGCAAATTTGCGATAGCCCCTGGTCTTTTTTGCTGTTATGTGATATCAGGAGGTTATTATCCTTGCCGGTTGTAGTTGATCAAAGAGCCGGCTTGCAAAATCGCCGCCTCATCCTTGGTCAACGGTGCAATAGAGAAGAGGAGCCTTTGGGGCTGTTCTCCCAAGAGCCAGCCTTCGATAGCAGAGGTATCCCCGGCTATAGCTTCCCTAATGTGGGGGAAGAAAAGGGTATCTCCTTTGCCGAAAGGCGGCTGGCCTTCATAGAGGAAAGGCAGCATGCCCCAGTTCAGCAGATTGGAGCGGTAACGCTTAGTGGCATATTCGGCGGCAATGTTGGCGCCGGCGCCTAAAACCCGCTGGCAGCTGGCGGCCTGCTCTCTGGCGGAGCCGTCCCCCGGCTTTTTGGCGTAGATGGCGGAGCTGATGGCCAGGTCCTGCCAAGCCGCCTCACTAAAGCCCGGCACTTTTCTGACTAAATCCAGCAGAGCCTCAAGCTCTTTTTCTGTGGCGGATGCTGCTTGAGCGGCAGCGGCGGCAGCGTCCGCCTCCCTGCCGGCCCCTGAGCCTGCCCCCGTATCCGCCTCTTTTTCCGGCAGGGACTGCCGGGCCTTTTCCAGAGCCTGAATAGCTTTGGCATTGCCCACATAAGCGGGGTCCTTGCGGGATAAGGTAAACTCCGCCAGCCCCAAAGGATTGGAGCGGTAGGAGGAGGTTTCACCGGAAGGAATCAGCTCGTCGGTGGTGGTCACCGGATCGTTGATGAAAGATACGATGGAGATCAGGGCATGCTTGGGCAGGGCGGGCATGGCCGGCCAATCAGTGATGCCGGGGCCCAGCCGCAGAGTTTCCGCGGGCCGGGGCTTGCCGAAACCTTGGTAAACCCGGCTGTCGTAAGGGGCGCTGTCATAGGTGTAAGGCGGGATGGCAGCGTCGTAATCCAGCTCCGTGGCTGCAGTGAGCCGGCCTTGATTCAGGGAAGTGGCGGCAATGGAGCGGGCGTCCATCAGGGCCACTGAGGCGATTTGGCCATTAGCCGGCTTTGAGCCTTCCCGGCTGGGGAAGTTTCTGGTGGTGTGGCGGATGGAAAGGCTGTTGTTGGCGGGGACGTCGCCGGCGCCGAAGCAGGGACCGCAGAAAGCGCTGCGGATAATGGCTCCGGCACTCATCAAAGAAGTAAGGTCGCCGTTTTTGGTCAGGGCCAGCATTACCGGCTGGCTGGAAGGATAGACGCTGAGGCTGTAAGCCCCCTGGCCTGTAGGGCCTTTGCCGATGATGCGGGCAGCCTCGCTGATATTGGCATAAGTACCGCCGGCACAACCGGCAATGACCCCCTGGTCCACCTGGAGCCGGCCGCCAATAATTTTATCCTGCAGGGAAAAGTTGATTTTGGGATTATCGATCAACTCCCGGGCATCTCTTTCGGTTTTGGCCAGAATGTCCTCCAGGTTTTCCTGAAGAGTCTTAATCGTATAAACATTGCTGGGGTGCATGGGCAGGGCGATCATGGGCTCCACCTTAGACAAGTCAAGGCGGATCAGGCTGTCGTAAAAAGCGCCGGCAGAGGGAGCCAGGCGGCGGTAAGCCTCCGGCCGGCCGTGGAGGGCCAGATATTCTCTCACGGCTTCGTCGGTGCGCCAAATGGAAGACAGGCAGGTGGTTTCCGTGGTCATGACGTCAATGCCGTTGCGGAAATCCATATCCAAATGGGAGATGCCCTCTCCGACAAATTCCACGATCTTGTTTTTCAGGAAGCCGTTATTAAAAGTGGCTCCGATAATAGCAAGGGCCACGTCCTGGGGACCCACCCCTTGCCGGGGCCGGCCGATAAGCTCTACAGCCACCACTTGGGGATAAGCCACGTCATAAGTCTTTTGCAGGAGCTGCTTGGCCAGCTCGCCGCCGCCCTCACCGATGGCCATGGTGCCCAAAGCGCCATAACGGGTATGGCTGTCAGAACCCAGGATCATAGAGCCGCAGGCTGCCATCTGTTCCCGCATGTATTGGTGAATTACCGCCAAATGGGGGGGCACATAAATGCCGCCGTACTTTTTGGCGGCGGACAGGCCGAAAAGGTGGTCGTCTTCATTGATAGTACCGCCTACGGCGCAGAGGGTATTGTGGCAATTGGTCAGCACATAGGGCAGGGGAAAGGCGGTCATGCCGGAAGCTCTGGCCGTCTGAATGATGCCCACAAAAGTGATGTCATGGCTGGCCATGGCGTCAAATTTAATTTTCAATTGACCCGGTTGGTCAGCGGTGTTATGGGCTTGCAATATATCATAAGCTATGGTCTTTTTTTTGCCTGCTTCCTGGTCGGCGGCTAAACCGGATTTCTCCAAAAGGCTGATGCCGGCGGCATCGTTGTGAACCAAACAGCCGTCAGGCAAAAGCCAGGCACCGTTTTCTACAAGAGTAATCATAGAGAGGGCTCCTTATTTCTCAGATTTCCGCTGATAAAAGTAGTGAAGCAGCATAACAGCGGCATGGTGCTTCCATGATAACACTCCGGAGTTCAGCAAACAACAGAAAAAGCATATTAAAAACATGTATACATGTAGACATAAAATAGAGATAAAAATGATGTTCCCCGACTAGTGCAGGGACACCATTTGCTGTAGCGTAGAATGGTTGCGCAGGAGAAACCGCAAAAGCAGGCAGCCACCAGATAGCCGAGCCTGCAAGTGAGTCGATGGCGGCAGAAACCCCTTGGGAGGATAGGGCAAAATTGCAAGTTTTGTTAGTTCTTCGCCGAGGTACTGACAATGACTGTTCAAAATTGCAGGTTTGTGCTTTGGCGAAGCGGTTTTTGAGCAAAATTGCAAGTTTGTTTGTAGGATCGTAGCATTTTGAGCAAAATTGCAAGTTTGTAGGAGGTGCTTTGGCCTGAAAATAGGGTTTTCACCCCATTTTCAGGCTAAATCTATTATAAGGCAGCGATTTGAGGGTGACAAACCTGCAATTTTGCACAGTTAGCCTGTACTAACGACGACAAACCTGCAATTTTGCACAGTCAGTGCCCAGCGAACGACGACAAACCGAGGGCACTGAAAAAGTCATTAAAATAGGGTATAGTATTGGTAATAAATCAGAAGGAAAGGCTGCTTTTTGGCGTTTTCTGCTCAATTTTTTAAGTAGTGCGGTCATCATTTGCTTGAAACAACCAAAAACGTCCGTATTCTACCGCATTAGTTCGTTTTTGAGTAATTTTACCTTATTCTTAACCCAAGCAGGGTCTCTGCCGCCGCACTACTTAAAAATTGGGAGCAGGACTGTGCTGCCTGGTGGGATCATTGGCCCATACATTGTTGATTCCGCGCGATTCATTGTCTCACTGCCTCAGCATCTCAGGCCTCCGCGGCTCATGCCTACGAATCTAAAATCTGCCGTCTGCTGCCCGTGCCCGCAGGCTTAAAACAATGGAGCCAGCAAACGCAGTATAGCCTGAGCCAGCCGCTTGTAAGCAGGCACGGCATGCAGGTCTTGGGGAGTGATCAAGTGAGAGACTGCCTGGGTGTTTAAGAAGTCCTCTTTCACTTCGCGAACGATGGGGCCGCCATAGAATTCGGCGCAGCATTCAAAATGAAGGTACAGGCTGCGGAAGTCCAGATTAGCGGTGCCAACCACTGCTACCAGGTCGTCGCTGACGAACATTTTGGCATGGATAAAGCCGGGGGTGTATTCATAAATCTTGACGCCGGCCTGGACTAAAGGCGGATAGTAGGATTGGGTCAGCATGAAAACAGTCTTTTTATCGGGGATGGCGGGAGTGATAATTCTGACGTCCACGCCGGAGACGGCAGCCAGGCAAAGGGCTTCCTTCAGCTCATCATCCAGGATTAAATAAGGCGTGGTAATATAAACGTATCTGGTAGCCCGGTTAATGATCTGCATATAGGCGTTTTGAGCGCTGCCCTTTACCATAGGGTTGGAGCCAAAGGGCTGGACGTAGCCCACCTTATTTTTGGCGGGAAGAGGAAAATCTCTTTTATAAGAAAGGTAATCGGGCCTGCTGTCCGTAGTGAAATCCCAGGCCTGCAGAAAAAGCAGGGTCAAGCTCCAAACACCGGGTCCTTCCAGGCGAACCATGGTGTCTTTCCAATGGCCGAAACGAACCTTGGCATTGATATACTCATCAGCCAGATTGCAGCCGCCGGTATATGCCATCCGACCGTCGATGATCACGATTTTGCGGTGGTCACGGCTATTGATAAAGCCGTCGAGAAAAGGGGTAATGGGATTAAAGAGCCGGGCATCAATGCCCCGGCTGCGAATGGACTGGAGGTAACCGGGAGGCACAATAAATATGCTGCCGATATCGTCGTAAAGGAATTTTACTTCAACCCCTGCTTTGACCTTGGCTTCCAGGAGATCAAGAAGCCGGTTCATGACCTGGCCGGGGCCGATAATAAAAAATTCCATAAAAATGAAGCTCTCAGCCTCGGCCAATTGAGCCATCATATCTTCAAACCAAAGTTCGCCCAGAGGGAAATACTTCGGATTGTAGCAATAATGTACGGGGGCCTGGGAGCTATTGAGCAATTGCTGAGCCTGGCAGGACAGGTGGGGGCAAAGAAGCTTTAATTCCTCCATGACTTGAGGGGACTGGGGATTGATGTCATGGGTCAACTGAAAGATTCTGAGGAAAGAACGCTGTAGCCGCCGGGGCATTTTTATTCTGTTCCACAATAGAAAATAGAAGCAGCCCAAAAGAGGGAAGATAAAAATTAAGAGGCCCCAGATCATTTTATACGAGGGGCTTAAGTCGCCGCTAAACAGCCAAAGAACCACAAAGGCGCTGAGAACGGTCAAGGTGGCATAAATGGCGGCTCCTTGCTGGCTTAAAGCCAGAAATAAAAAGGAAATAAGGATGATTTGCAGTAAAAGCAAAGAGCCAAAGAAGAAGGCGCGGGAAAACAAGATTTTTTTGATCCGGCTAAGCATGTATTCGTCACTCCTGGGGTTTGGACCGGGGCCGGATTAAAAGCGGCCGCAGTATTAAGGCAGGGGGTCTGTAAACAAAGGCGCATTAAAGGCGGTAACGGGATTAATATAGGTATCGCCAATGGAAAGATTTAAATGAAGATGAGGCTCCGCCGCAAAGCCGGTCTGGCCGGAGAGGCCAATGACATCGTCCTTTTTGACGCTATCGCCTACGTTTACCCTGAGCTCATCCATATGGTAATACCAGCTTTTGAGGCCCAGGCCATGTTCAATAATAATCGTGTTGCCGGTGTAAGCTAAAAATTCCGCGAAGAGAACTTTGCCGTCGTTGACGGCCCTGACCTCTGTACCAATAGGGGCGGCCAGATCCAGGCCGGAGTGGCGGTAAGAATTGGCGTCGTCGTTTACATAGCGGCGGGAACCAAACAGGGTGAGAACCTTGCCTTCCGGCACCGGCAGAGAAGCCTTGCCCTGCCATAGCAACTGGGGCAGCTGCTCCGATAATATAGGCGTGATTTTTTCCTGGAACTCTTTGTTGGTTTCTTCCGTGCGGGTTTCCGACAGAATCTGAGGATCCATGGTGACATATTGGACGGCAAATTCTTTGTCTTTAACAGTAATGTCAAAGGTTTGGCTGGTTTCGCCGGCGGTCAGGGTAGTGCTGTAAACCCCTGGACGGATATCGTAGCTGATGGGCGCCAAAGCGATCATTTGCTTTTGGCCGTAGGGGGCAAATTGCAGGTTGAGAGGCAAGTTGCTTTGGACAGATACGGCTTCGCCGGGAGACAGATATTCGGCATAAAAGACCAGTAATTCCCCGGGATCGATGGATTCGGTATTTAAGGAAAAAACGGCGGGCCGGTCAAACTTGATGGCAAAACAATATACGCCGCTGCGGTCCTGCTGCCAGCTTTTTGCCGCCTTCCAGAGGGCTTCCACCACTACATAGCAGGTGCCGTCGCTTTCCGGCAGAAAGCTATTAATACTTTCCAGGGATTGGGCGGTAATGGTTTGGCCATTAAAGAACATAAGCACATTCATGGTGGAAGGCGCAGAGGCAAACTCTACCTTTTGGCTTAAACCTTGTTTTATCTGCAGCGTTTCCGGGTTATAATTGATCTTGGTGAGGAGTTTTTGAAAAGAGCTTTGGTTTTGCAGCTCGGTAACGCTGTTGCCGGTGTTCAGGGCCACAATGCCTTGGTTTTCCTGGCAGTTGGTGCTTAAATGATCGCATAGGGCCTGAGCGTTTTTGCGGCTCAGGGCGCTGACCTTATGCAGGTATTGGGCATCCTGGATAACCAGCTTGGGCAGGCCGGGGGTTGCTATATTGCGAAAAACCTGGCCTAACCGGTGGGCATTGCCGGAAAGCAGAGAAGATACGATAAAAGTGCAAAGAAATAAAGAAAACATTAAAATAAGCAAACGAAAATATTTTGCTAAACGGCGGCGGCTTCTGGAGCCGGCCCTTCTTTTCAGTTTTTGACGGGGAGGTCCTCCTTGCAGGCCTCGTTCGTTCATTGTCATCAGGTATGATGCTCCCTAAAGTAATTAATACGGTTTGCGAGAGAACCCGGCGGGCAAATCTCTTACTTCATTATATATGAAAAATTGATTGCCTGCAAATGATTTGACTCAAGGACTGAAGCTGGAGTATAATAAGGCATTATTGCCCCGGTTTTAGTACATTATTATACTACATGGTTGAAATATGGAGGAGTGTTTCCGTGGAAGAACGATATCAGCATGAAAAGCTGGAAGCTAAGTGGCAAGCCCGCTGGCAGGAGACAAAGGCTTATAAGGTTTCCGAGGATCAGGACAAGCCTAAATACTATTGTTTGGAGATGTTCCCTTATCCTTCGGGCCACTTGCATATGGGTCATGTCCGGAATTATTCTATCGGCGACGTATTGGCCAGGTTCAAAATGATGCGGGGCTACAATGTCCTCCATCCCATGGGCTGGGATTCTTTCGGCCTGCCGGCAGAAAATGCTGCCATCAAAAACGGTACTCCTCCGGCAGATTGGACCTTGGATAATATCGCCAATATGCGGCGTCAATTAAAAAGCATGGGGATCAGCTACGATTGGGACCGGGAGGTTGCCACCTGTCTGCCGGATTATTACCGCTGGACCCAATGGTTGTTTTTGCAGTTTTATAAAAAGGGCCTGGCGTATAAAAAGCTGGGCTATGTGAATTGGTGTCCCGATTGTGCTACCGTACTGGCCAATGAGCAGGTGGTGGAAGGAGCCTGTGAGCGCTGCAGCTCTACTGTAGAGAAGAAGGCTCTGGAACAATGGTATTTTAAAACCACGGCCTACGCCCAGGAGCTTTTGGACAGCCTGGAGGACCTGCCGGGCTGGCCGGACAAGGTCAAGATCATGCAAAGCAACTGGATTGGCAGAAGCGAAGGGGCCCAATTGATTTTTGAGGTGGCGGAGACCGGCGACCGGGTGCCGGTATACACTACCCGGCCCGATACGATCTTTGGCGTTACCTATATGGTGTTGGCCGCCGAGCATCCCTTGGTGGAAAAAGTCATTGCCGGCACACCTTATGAAGAATCGGTCCGGGATTTTGTCCGCAAGGTGCAAAAACTGACGGATGTGGACCGCACTTCTACCGAAGTGGAGAAGGAAGGCGTCTTCACCGGCGCCCATGTTATCAACCCCGCCACAGGAGAGAAAGTACCCCTGTGGGTGGGCAATTATGTGCTGCTGGATTATGGCACCGGCGCCGTCATGGGCGTACCGGCCCATGATGAAAGGGACTTCGTTTTTGCAAAGAAATACCGTCTGCCCATGAAGCTGGTTATTCAGCCGGCGGGGGAGAATTTATATATGGAGACATTAAGGGAAGCTTATGTGGATGAAGGCTTCATGGACAATTCCGGACAGTTTGACGGCCTGACCAACCAAGAAGGCAAGCGGCAAATCGTGGACTGGCTGGAGCAAAAAGACTTGGGTAAGCGGCAAATTAATTTCCGCCTGCGGGACTGGCTGATCTCCCGTCAGCGTTACTGGGGCGCTCCCATTCCTATTGTCTATTGCCCTGAATGCGGACCTCAGCCGGTGCCTGAAGACCAGCTGCCGGTAGAACTGCCGCTGAATGTGGAATTTCGTCCTACCGGGGAATCACCGCTGAACCACTATCCTTCCTTCCACGAGGCTACTTGCCCCAAATGCGGCGGCAAGGCCCGGCGGGAAACGGACACTATGGATACCTTCGTTTGCTCTTCCTGGTATTTTCTGCGCTATACCGATCCCAAAAACGATCAGGAGGCCTTCAGCCGCAGCAAAACCGACTATTGGATGAACGTAGACCAGTACATCGGCGGTGTGGAGCATGCCATTCTCCATCTGATGTATGCCCGTTTTTTTGTCAAAGCTTTGCGGGATATGGGGCTGGCAGGCTGTGACGAGCCTTTCCAAAACCTGCTGACTCAAGGCATGGTGCTGATGAACGGCTCGAAGATGTCTAAGTCAAAGGGCAATACGGTAAGCCCGGAAGAAATCATTAAGAAATACGGCGCCGACACCGCCCGTCTCTTTATTTTGTTTGCCGCTCCGCCGGACCGGGATTTGGAGTGGAGCGAGCAGGGCGTGGAGGGCGCTTACCGCTTCCTCAACAGATTATGGCGTATTGTGGCCCTTTCTTTGCAAGAATGCCCCGAATTAAAATCCGCTTCACCCAGGCCTGAGGTCTCCCTTTTGCCAAAAGCAGAAAAAGATATTTTGCGGATACTCCACAGCACCATCAAAAAAGTCACGGAGGATGTGGAGAACCGCTTCAATTTCAATACTGCCGTCAGCGCTATCATGGAGCTGGTCAACGCCTTGTACCAGTACAAGGATAAGGGAGAGATGAATCCCGGCGTCATGAGGGAGTGTTTGGAGCAGTTGGTGCGCCTGGCAGCGCCTTTTGCACCTCATATTGCGGAAGAGCTTTGGCAGGAGCTGGGAGGCCAGCATAGCGTCCACGCCCAGGCCTGGCCTGCTTATGATGAGGCAGCCTTAGCCAAGGAGGAAATTGAAGTGGTCTTCCAGGTCAACGGCAAGGTCAGAGGCCGCTTGACGGTGCCGGCCTCCATGGAGCAAAGTGAGGTTCAGGAAACGATTTTGGCTATGGACCGGGCCAAAGAGGCTATCGGCGATAAGACGGTGGTCAAAGTAATCAGCGTACCCGGCAAGCTGGTCAATATTGTAGTAAAGTAATATAGAGATCGTTAAAACCTCCGATTCCAGGCCAAAAAAGCCGGGACCGGAGGTTTTCTTTGTCCTAACGTTAGCTTTGGTTTTGTCTTTGCTTTGGCTTTAACGTATGGTAATCGGGATATTTGTTATACTAATTTGTGCAGAATTCTTTGGCCAATGAAACCTGCAAAAGGAGGACGGAAAAATGAAACGTTATTTACACTGTGCCGACCGGTATATCAAAAAAATGGGAGTCTGTGATATAGCCCTGTTAAAAGGCTGTATGATGTCTTTAGGCATGCTGGCAGGCTTATCGGTGGCCTTGCCTTTCAGGAGAAAAGCCAGAAATTGTGCAACGCTGCTTTTTGTCATGACCTATGTTCCATTGATGACCGGCTTTTTTCAGCATATCCGAGAGGATATTGCTATAAGAAGAGGTGTGGAGGAGCAGGAGTAATTTGGGTTTTGACTGAAGGCAAGGGATAGGCAGGCCGGTTTTATTGGGCCTGTCTATTTTTTTATAGGCGGAGGATTATGGTTACCAAATAGAAAGACCCGGAATAAAATATGGCGTGTAAGCAAAGGCGCTTGCTCCTTTTTGGGGCGGCGCCTTTTATTTTTTAGAATTGAGGTGTCGAAATGTGCGGTATTGCAGGCTTTTGTGATTTTCAAGGGGATTTTACCCATGAGCGGGGACGCTGGACCAAGGTCCTGATTGCGATGAGAGAAGCAATTGCCCATCGGGGCAAGGATCAAACGGGAGAATACCTGGATAAAAATATTGGCCTCTCCCATACCCGGCTGTCGATCCGGGACTTGTCAGGGGGACGGCAACCCATGTTGCGGCAGGTGCAAGGGGCCTGTTATGGGATTGTTTACAATGGGGAGGTTTATAATACGGATGAACTTATGCCCCAACTGAAACAAAAAGGATATGTCTTTGAAACCACCAGCGACACCGAGGTGATTCTTTATGCATACATGGAGTATGGTTTTGATTTTGTGTCAAAGCTTAATGGTATTTTTGCTTTCGCCATCTGGGATGGCAAAGAAAATAGGCTGCTCCTTTACCGGGACCGGGTTGGTGTTAAGCCGCTGTTTTATACAGTAAAGAATAAGGGACTTGTGTTTGGTTCGGAGATCAAGGCCCTGTTTTGCCATCCCCAAATAAAGCCTCAGGCGGACATGGACAGCTTTAGAGAAATATTTGGCTTAGGCCCGGCCAGAACTGCCGGCTGCGGCGTATTTAAAGGAATAAATGAGATAAAGCCCGGCTGCTTTGCTATATTTTCAAAGGAAGGCTTTCGGGAGCACACTTATTGGAGCCTAAAGGCTATGCCTCATACCGATAGCTACAAAGAAACCGTGGATAAGGTATCTTATCTGATACGGGATGCCATTACCCGGCAAATGGTTTCCGATGTGCCGGTGTGCAGTTTTTTGTCCGGCGGCATCGATTCCAGTATCGTTACGGCGGTGGCGTCAAATTTTTTACAGGCTCAAGGCACAAGGCTTAATACCTTTTCCTTTGACTTTGCCGGTAATGATAAGTATTTTCGGGCCAACAAATTTCAACCCAGCCGGGACCGGCCCTATGTGGATAAAGTATTGGCCTCTTATCCCCTGCACCACACTTATTTGGAATGCGATGAGACCAGGCTGGTGGATATGCTGCCCGCAGCCTTGCAGGCCAAAGATCTGCCGGGGATGACCGATGTGGATGCGTCGCTGATGTATTTTTGTTCTCTTGTCAAAAAACACAACAAAGTGGCATTGACAGGCGAGGCTGCAGATGAGATTTTCGGCGGATATCCCTGGTTTTACCGTGAGGAACTCTTGAACACAGAGGGCTTTCCCTGGTCCCCGGACTTGTCTGCCCGAACAGTGCTGCTGCGGGATGAGCTGGTTGCTGCCCTTGATCTGGAAGACTATGTGAGACAGCGCTATGAGGAGTCTTTGCAAATGGTGCCCTATCTCGGCGGCGAAAGGCCTGAGGAAGCATCCAGACGCAAAATCACTTGTCTCAATATACGCTGGTTTATGCAGACCCTGCTGGACCGTATGGATAGGGCAAGTATGGCCTGGGGGCTGGAAGCCCGGGTGCCCTTTACCGACCACCGGATTGTGGAATATCTTTACAACGTCCCCTGGAGCATGAAATACCGGAAGGGTATGGAAAAAGCGCTGCTTAGAGAGGCATGCAGTGACCTTCTGCCGGAGGAACTGCTTTTTCGCAAAAAAAGCCCCTATCCGAAAACCTATAATCCGGAATACGAAAAGCTCCTGGCTCGGAAGCTGCGGCAGGTTTTAAAAGACCGGAATGCTCCGGTAAACAGATTTGTAGATGGACGCAAGGCGGAAGCTTTCCTGTCGGCGCCGAAGGATTACGGAAAACCGTGGTTTGGGCAGCTCATGGCCGGGCCGCAGATGATCGCCTATTTGCTGCAGGTAGATGATTGGATGAAGCGCTACAATGTGGGCTGAGATGAGGCATTGCGTTAAACTCTGGAGCCGGGCATTACGCCGAAATCACCCTGGTAAATCTCCGGCACGGCCATATCCAGCAGCAGGCTGGCTCTAAAGATGCTGCCGGCTCCAAAACGCCGCCGCAGCTGATCCGTGACGGCCTCCAGCTTTTCTTCCTGCCTGCGCCGGTCCTCACCGCCCCATAAGCACTGCTGGAGGGGCGTATCATCGTGGATCAGGCTGCCGGCCTGCAGGCTTAAAGCCCGGATGGGCGTCTGCCAATCATGATGTTTGCGCAGAAGGGCCAGGGCCTCATCTACAAGGAGCTGGGCGGAGCGGCCTGCCGGCTGCAAGGGGCACTGGCAGGAGCGAAAAGAGAGATCAGGCCTGCGGATAATTAAAGAGAGGGATTGGGCCAAAAAGCCGCTTTCACGAAGACGGCGGGCTACCCGCTGGGCAAGAAAATGGAGGATTTGCAAAGCCTCTTTCTCATTGCGCAAATCCCGGGTGCAAGTGATGCCGTGGCCTACGCTTTTGGCTTCGGCCATGGTCTCCAAAGAAAGCACGGGGCTCTCATCCCGGCCATTGGCATAGTCCCAGAGCTTGCGTCCATTAATGCCGAAGAGCTTTTCCAGCATGACGGGAGAAGCTTGGGCCAGCTGGCCGATATTATATATGCCGTAACGGTCCAAAGTAGTTTTGGTGGAGCGTCCCACCATCATCATGTCATTGACCGGCAAGGGCCAAAGCAGAGAGCGGTAATTTTCCCTGGTGATAACCGTGGTGCCGTCAGGCTTCTTAAGATCGCTGCCCATCTTGGCAAAGATCTTATTAAAACTGACGCCTACGGATATGGTGAGGTCACGGTCTTTCACCAGCTGCCGCAAACGGTCGGCAATATCCCTGCCGCTGCCGAAGAGGTGGCTGCTGCCGGTGACGTCTAACCAGCATTCGTCGATGCCAAAGGGCTCCACCTGATCGGTAAACCTCCTGTAAAGCTCCTGGACTTTCTTGGAAAGCTCCGTATACTGGGGAAAATCCGGCGGCACCGTCACAAGGCCGGGGCACTTTTGTTGGGCCTGCCAAAGGACTTCTCCGGTTTTAACGCCATATTTCTTGGCCTCCTCGCTTTTGGCCAAGACGATACCGTGGCGGTGGGCGGGATTGCCGCAAACCGCCAGAGGAAGGCCTTTGAGCTCCGGATTTTGCCGGCAAGCCGCCGTAGCATAAAAATTATTCAGATCGCAATGTAAAATGACTCTATCTGTCTCCATCAGGGATCGCCTCTGAATGTATAATGGAATATATTGACGGAACGTAAATTCCACTATATAATAAAAAGCAGAAATATCGTTCGCCTTTATCATACTTAATTTACAGGAGAAGTCAATACTTTCCGGAAAAATATTTCCGGTTCCCTGAAGAGTTTGTTCAGGTTGAAGGAGGGAGACAGGGATGAGTTTTGGAGAGAAATTGCGGTCTTTAAGGCAGGAAGCCGGCATGTCCCAAGCGGAGCTGGCCCGGCGTTTGGGAGTGACGGAGCGTTCCATTCATAATTATGAGGCTAATGCCAGATACCCCAAAGGCCAGGGCGTATTGCGGGGAATTGCCGCCACTTTTGGCGTCACCGCCGATTATCTTGTGGATGATACGATTCCCTTGCCGGCGGATAAGCAGCAGAAAAAGGATAAGACCTCCCGCCGTGAGGAGGTCAGCGATTTTCTGTCGGCTGCCGGTGAAGCTTACGGCAGCAAAGGCCGCAAAGAGGCTGCCCGGCTATTGGAGGAGGCGGGGATGATGTTTACCGGCGGCGAGCTGTCCGAAGAGGATAAAGATGCTTTCTTCCAATCCATTACCCAGGCTTATTTTGCCGCTAAAAATAAGGCCCGGGAGAAGTTCGGCCAGAAAGAGAAGAAGTCCTTTTGATTGCCAGGATCATCAAAGACACCGAAAAATTGTTAAAAGAGCTAGGGAGCCGGGATCCTAAAGATCTAGCGGCTTATTTTGATGTTTCTTTAAGGGAAGATGCCTTGGGCAGCTTAAAGGCCTACATTTTTTTTCAATCCCGGGTGGCCGTGATTTGTTTAAATTCCTCTTTGCCCGAGGAGCTGCGGCCCACCGTTATTTGCCACGAAATGGGCCATTATCTTTACCACCAGAAACTGGCCAAAGGCCATACCTTCCGAGAGAAGCAACTCTTTTCTCCTCAGTACAGCAGCGAGTACGAAGCCAACTTATTTGCCGCTGAGTTTTTATTGGAAGACGAAGAAGTCTGGGAAAAACTGAAAGCCGGCGGCGATTTGTTTCGGGTAGCTTCAGAACTGGGCGTACCGCCGGAGTTGCTGGATTTTAAATTAAAGATGATGCATTACAAAGGATACGAGGTGCATAGCTGTCTGCAGGCTGCGGGAAATTTTTTGAAGTGAAGAAAAGAGTGGCGGCGTCCGGCAGCTAAAAGGCTATTGCAGATTGAGCAGTCAGCAAATGGAATGTGGCAATAAAAGACGGACTATCGGTATAAAGCTGACAGCCCGTCTTTTTTGTTCGTATATTCAATTAAAAATGTAAAAAGTATTTGACATATTTGGCGAGAAGTGTTATGCTCAAAATGTAAAAAGTATTTTACATAATTTTGTTTAGGGGGATTTGTATGGATTGGTTATTGATTGGGCTAAGCGGCGTGTTTATCCTTTTGACAGTATTGATTATAGTGTTTTTAGTTTCACTGTCAAAGCAAGGGGATGAAAGATATGAGCATATAAAAACAAAAGCTATAGTGATTTCCTTTTATGCAACAGTTGGCGTTTTGATTGGAAATCTCGGCCGGGCTATTTTCAATATTGGCAACCAAACAAATGGGTTTATATCTAATCTAAGTTTACTAATAGTTGTAGCCGTTATATTTTTAGCTTCTTTAGTCTGGCAAAAAAGGAAATATGGTGGTTAATAATGAAAAACCATATTCGGGATTTACGGAAAGAAAAGAAGCTATCCCAAGATGAGTTAGCAAAACTCTGTAATGTTACCCGGCAAACAATTAACGCCATAGAGAACAATAAATATGACCCGACTTTAATATTGGCGTTTAGGTTAGCCTATCTATTGCAAACAACGGTAGATGAATTATTTGAATTTGAACAGTAAAAAAACCTTGTTGCAGCTTATCGTTAATGTTGAGTAGTGCCAAAAGGCGGAGCGCGACTATCCGGCCCGGCGGGTTCCGGCTAAGCAGTGGGCAGCCAATGGACTTTCCGGTAGTACAGCCAAAGGCAAAGAGCTGCCCCGGCCCAGGAAAGGGGAAAAACGGCAATAACGCTTGAGGCTGATGGAAAAAATTCCATTACCGGATAAAGCAGAGCCGTCCGCAGTAAACAGATATTCAGCAAGACAATTACCATCGGAGGAAAGGTTTTGCCGGCGCCCCGAACAGTGGAGCCCAGCACCTCCAGGATAGCGTAAAAGAAATAAAAAGGGAAAGCGATGAGAGCCAGGCGCCGTCCAATGGCAATAACATCGGCGTCGTTAGAAAATAAGGCGAAGGCTTTGGCAGAGAGCAGCAAAGTGATAAGGCTGAGGCCGATCGTTGTGCATATGCTAATGGCAAGGCCGGTTTTGACCCCCTGTTGCACCCGGTCTATTTTTCCTGCGCCGATGTTCATGCTGGTGAAAGTAGTGGCGGCCTGGCCAAAGGCCAGAATAGGCAAATAGATAGAAAGCTCTACCTGGAAATAGGCGGTGAAGGCTGCAATGCTGTCCACTCCAAGGCCGTTGATATGGTATTGGACGACCAGGTTGGACAGGGTGATGACCATAGACTGTACGCCTGCCGGTATGCCTATGTACAGTATTTTTTTGAATATGGTTGTATCGATGAGGATTTTCCTGAGAGTCAGGCTATAAGCGCTGTCCAGTTTCGTGAGTCGCCGTAAAACCAAAACCGCTGCCAGGGTTTGGGAAAAAAGGATAGCAATGGCCGCACCCTTTAAGCCCCAGCCTAAAAACCAGATAAAAAGAGCATTGGTACCGATATTGCTTAAGCCGCCAATAAGTTGGTATACCATCGGCGACTTAGAATTGCCCAAAGCCCGTAAAATGCCGGCGCCCATATTATAGGACACCAAAGAGACCAGGCTGAGAAAGTAAAGCCGAAGGTAATCAGCCGCCTGGTCTATGATGCCGGCAGGGGTATTCAGCAATCCCAGCAGGAAAGGGGTCAGCAGATAGCCTAAAACCGCCAAAAAAGCGCCGCCGGCCAGGCTCAGCGTCATTGACGTCTGGATGGTTTTCTTAAGGCCGGTCTCATTGCCGGAACCAAAAAACTTGGCGGCAACAATACCGGAGCCAACGCTCATCCCCGTAAAAAAACCCACCACGCAGGAAACCAGCAGGCTGCTGGCTCCTACGGCGGCGGAAGCTTCTTTGCCGAGGATATGGCCCACAAAAATGAGGGAAAAGGTGCTGTAAAGCTGCTGAATTAAACTGCTGCCCAGCAGAGGCAAAGCAAAGAGGATCAGACTTTTTCCAATAGGGCCTTCGGATAGATTTTTATTGGCCGTTTCGTTATCTTTTATCATATAAAACCATAAACCGCCGGAGAATCACCAGGATTGGCTGCCAGTGCCGCATCATTAATAAAAGATAATGCCCTCATCCTTAGCGAAATATTCGGCCTTGACCTGGTTTACGGTGGGTAATTGATTAACCAAATTGTAAAAGATATTCTGCTGTTTGCCCTAAATTTATAGCACAAAGTCAGTCGCTGCGTTATACTTATGGCAAAGGATTAATATTCACCACCGGTTCAGGTGATGATAAGGAGGCGGCAATGAGAATAAAATTACCCTTTACCCTTTTTCATAAAATAATAGAAGGGCTGTGCTTTCTGGTGTTTTTGGGCTCGCTGATCTATCTGGCGGTAAACTGGCGGTTTATACCGGATAGCGTACCCACCCACTTTAATGCTGCCGGAGCGGCCGATGCCTGGGGCGGCAAGAATTCATTGATCATATTGATTGCTGTTGATGCAATGCTCTATGTTGTAATGACGGTGGCCAGCCTGTTTCCTGCTGCCTGGAATGTACCGGTAAGGATTACGCCGGAAAACAGCTTGCGGGTATTGCCCCTGATAAAGGATATGCTTTCCCTGACCAAGCTCTACATTCTGGTTATGTTCGGTTATCTGATCGTAGCCGCGTCCCGGGCTATGCCTCTGGGAACCTGGTTTTTGCCGCTGGTGCTTGTTTTGCTTTTGGGTACGAATGTTGTTTATATTATTTTGGCCAGAAGGGCGGCGAAAGGCTTATGAATATCAGCGTTTTTAATGTTATTGGGCCTATTATGGTGGGCCCTTCCAGTTCCCACACCGCCGGCGCCAACCGCTTGGCCCGTATTGCCCGGCTCATTGCCGGCAAAACTTTTTCCCGGGTTTCCTTCGGTTTATATGGTTCCTTTGCCAAAACCTATCGGGGTCATGGCACGGATAAAGCCCTGGTGGCCGGAGCCCTTGGTTTTAAAGAAGATGACGAGCGGTTATCCCAGTCCTTTGCTTTAGCAAAAGCAGCGGGCATGACCTATGATTTTTATGAGGCGGAGTTGGAAGGCCACCACGAAAATAGTGTGATCATTACCTTTTATAATCAAGATGAGGCCATTGCCGAGGTTATCGGCTCTTCCACCGGCGGCGGCGGTATTCTGATTTGCTCCATTAACGGTTTTGAGACTGAGTTTACGGCCCAGTCCTCCACGCTGGTAATCCGCCAATATGATAAGAAGGGCGTCATCAGCAACATCACTCATGTATTGGCAGAAAACAATATTAATATAGGGATTATGAAGGTTTCCCGCAAAGCGAAAGGCGGTATTGCCTGCTGCATCATTGAAACCGACAGTCCCTTGCTGCCGGAGGTAGTGACTGCCATCGGCAAAGCCGAGGGGGTGATCAGCGTCCAGGCCATCAACCCTTTAGCTGAGGATGAGGGAGAGACAGGGGCTTTAGCCAATGGCGGCGGCCCGGTTCGGGAAAATGACGAGGCCGGGAAAGCCGGATATAGCAATCTAGCGGATTTGCTGCGGTTAGCCTCTGAGGGCGGCTTGCCCTTATGGGCGCCGGTGCTGCAAAACGAGATGGAGTTAACAGGCCTTAATGAGGCCGCTATTTTCAAGAAGCTGGATCAGCACTATGAAGTGATGCTGCAGGCTGCCGGGCGGGCTGCCCTCACGTCCTTTTCAATTAAAGACAGCTTAATTGGGGGGCTGGCCCATCAGCAAAATACTTATGCCCTTCAGGGTGAAGGAATCAGCGGCAGTTTTATCAATAAAGTGATGGCCAGGGCATTGTCCTGCAGCGAAGTCAATGCCTCTATGGGCAGGATCTGTGCGGCCCCTACCGCCGGCTCCTGCGGCATCTTGCCCTCGGTACTGATTTCCTTAGGGGAAAAATATGGACTTGCCCGCCGGCAAATTCTGGAGGGATTGCTTACGGCTGCCGGCATTGGCGCCGTTATCACCTGCAATGCCACCGTGGCCGGCGCAGAGGGCGGCTGCCAGGCGGAGTGCGGTTCTGCCGCAGCCATGGCCGCGGCCGCCGCGGTGCAGATGGCCGGCGGCACTGCAGCTATGGCGGTACAGGCATGCAGCCTGGCCCTGATCAATGTTATGGGCTTGATTTGCGACCCGGTGGCAGGTCTTGTGCAAATGCCTTGTGCTCAGAGAAATGCTTCCCAGGCGGTTAATGCTCTGATCAGCGCCGATTTGGCTTTGGCCGGCATGTTTAGCATTATCCCCGCCGACGAGGTAATTCAGGCTATGTATAAGGTAGGCTGCCAGTTGCCCGAGACTTTAAGGGAAACGGCTATGGGAGGTATAGCGGCCACAGCCACCGCTAAGGAAATTACCTGCCGGATGTTTGCGCCGAGGCCGGAGGCCGCAGTGGAGAAATAGGCGCTGCGGCAATATTTAAGACGACGATATTAAGCCGATGATATTTAAGCGGGTGGCATTTAATCCTGCATTTGACCTGACTTACTGGGAAATTCCGCTATACACGGCGTGGGCATGGAGCTCACGCCATTTTGGTATGTATAAGTGAGGAAAATTTTCGGTTGCGGGGAGCGCCCTGAAAAAGCAGGGCAAATCAACAGGCCCTATGTTTATATGTTTCAGCCTACGACGGTCAGCTTACCTGTTTGCCGGGCCTGACTGCTCAAAAATGCAGGTTTGTTACCATTCGCAAGGCTAACTGAGCAAAATTGCAGGTTTGTTACCGTTCGCTAGGGCTAACTGAGCAAAAATGCAGGTTTGTATGCCTCTAAATCCCTGCTTTGGCACATATTTGGCCCATAAATGGCCTGAAACCATATTTTCAGGCCAAAATACAGGTTACAAACTTGCATTTTTGCACCAAACACGTGAGTTGATGATACAAACTTGCATTTTTGCACAAAACAGATCATCTCCATGAGGAGCCTGGAAAGTCCTTCAACTTTTTCAGATTTAGACGACGTGATCAGTTTACGCGACTTTTCCAGTGCCCTCGGTTTGTAGATACCCCCTAAGGCTCAAAAATCAGGCAGAGATATATGCTTTGGCTGTATCTAGTGTCCTGGCAGAAACAATTCACTATCAAACCCCCGAAAATGCTTAAAGCCTCTCCCATATTTCCTGTGATCGGGTCTCTCGACGATGACAAACCTGCAAAATTGCGCAGAATTGAACCTCGAAAAGCTAGCTCCCCGCCGGTGGGGGCGGCAATCCCTTTACATTAGGGATTGGCCAATAGGGTTTACCTACTTATTCCCGCCGAAGGAAGTCTATAAATCTTAGCCGGAACTGGCCAAGTCTTTTCCGGAAAAGCCCCTGGAAACGGCAGAACTGGAAGAAGAAATGCGCTATACCAAAGAGCGAGTGGAAGTCCTTGAGCAGCGGCTGGAAAGAAAACGGCTCGGAAACTGAGGGATAACATAGCGAAAATGCTCATGGACTCACGCGCTGGCAAGTATGTGGGCTTATTCGGTATACAAATTCAGATGTATTTCACGGCTTTTGTGGCCAATGTAAAGCAGATTATCCGGTTAAAGGAGTTGGAGACAGCGCAATAAACGCTTCTTCCTTTAACTTTTTACCAAATTGATCATCCTTTTTCGCTGAATTTAGAAGAAGATAAAATTTACCTCTTCCAAAGGGGTGCTTTTTCAATGATCTCAGGAAGCTGCGTATGTAAAAAAATATATTTTATGGAAAATATTTGAAGGAAAAAGCTATCTGGTCGCGAAATAAATATAGCGAAGATGGAAGAGGGGGTAAAAAGGCGAAAGAAAGGCGGCGGCGGAAATGAATCAGTTGCAGCGTATTGGTTTGACGAGCATGACGATCTTATTATTAATAGGATTTTGGGCGGGCTTGTGGTATCAGGGCCAGAGAAAAGGCGGAGCGGTAGTATTGGCGGCGGCTGGGGAAGCGCAGGCTGACGGGCGGGATGGGGAGCTGGCTGCAGAAGGGGAGACACCGGGGGATCAAGAAGCTGTAGCAGGGTGGCCGGCGGGGCTGGCGGCGGGAGATACTGTAACCGGCAAAGGACGGCAGCCAAAGGCAATGGTGAATCTTAATGGAGAAGCTGGGGGGGGCTCTGAGCCGGCTTCGGCAGATGCTGGGTCAGCAGCTTTTGGTACGGCAGGCCCAGGTATAGCCGCAGATGGATCAGACTTGCCCGCATCAGGAGGGAAAGCCGGCCTTCCGGCCTATGGCGAAGGGGATATGGCTGTTCATGTAGTGGGCAAAGTGGCTTCTCCCGGTCTGTATTTTTTGCCGCCGGGCAGCAGGATTTATGATGCTGTGATGTTGGCGGAGCCGGAAAAGGATGCGGATTTGGGCAGAATCAATCTGGCTCTGCCTTTAGAGGATGGCATGCAGATACGGGTGCCGATTACCGGCAAGCCTTCCTCTTGGGAGGATGGAGCTTTGATCCTAAGAGCCGGTGATAATGATGATCTATGGCAGGAAAGCGGTCAAAGCCAGGCCCCGGCAAAGGGAAAAATCAATATCAACAAAGCCACGGCGGCGGAATTGGAGACCTTGCCCGGTATAGGTCCTGCCTATTCCCAGCGCATCATTCAGTATCGGGAGGAAAAAGGCGGCTTTCGCACAGCAGAAGATCTGCTGAAGGTGAAGGGGATTGGCCGGGCCAAAATGGAGGAGCTAAAGGATTTGGTATGCTGCTCCTAAAAGATGTTTTACCGGAACCAGCCCTGGCATTATGGACGGCTGCATTTGTGGCAGGGATTGCGGCCGCCGGCCTTATGGGCTTCAGCCTGCCGCCTCTGGCGGCTCTCGCCTTAGAGTTGACGGCTTTTCTGGCTTATTTCTTTTACTTCACCCTTAGCGCCGGCATGCGGCGGCAAAATTTAGCTATGCAAGCAGAAGAGGTAAAAAGATTAAGCCTTTGGCTGGGGCGGTTTTTTATGCTCCTTTGGTTTTGTCTAGGTTTTTTACAGCAAGGCGCCGCTGACTGGCCCCGGGGAGCGGCTGTTTTGCCTGAAGGATTGTATCTGTCAGGCAAAGGAGTTATTGAGGAATGCAAAGTTTTGGAGGCGACGGCTTACCAGGGGCCGGGCTTTCAGTTAGTTTTGCGGTTAGTAGATCATGGCGGCGAGGCGGAAGATCAAAAAAGCAGTACCAGGCCGGCGCTGCTGCCGCAGCAGCAAAGTCAAGCGCAGCAAAACCAAGACCAGCAACAAAGTCAAGCGCAGCAAAGCCAAGATCAGCAACAAATGCAAAAGCTATGGCAGAGGCAAAAACGCCTTTTGCTGACCGTTAAATTTGCTAAAGGGCCTGCGGAAGAGGCAAAGGCACTGTCCTTTGGCCGCCAAAGCTTGAGAGGAGCCCTTATCGCTTTTACCGCGGAATTAAAGCAAACGGAAGAGCCGGGCAATCCCGGCCAATTTGATTATGACCGCTATTTGCAGACGAAAGGTATCTATTGCCGGGGGCAGGCTTTAGGCGAGCAGGTTCTTATAATCAAAGAGCCTTCCGTTTATCAGCGTCTGCTGTCAGCTTTTCACCGTTATTTTAAAAATCAGATAGAGCGATACCTTGATCAGAAAGCAGGGGCTGTGATTGCCGGTTGCTTTCTTGGGGACCAGTCCTTTATGGCCCGGCAAGATCAAGACATTTACCGGCAAGCCGGTATTGCCCACTTGTTTGCCGTTTCCGGCACCCATGGCGGAATTCTGCTAAGCCTGGCCCTCCACGCGGAGCGACTGGGACCTTTGCGGCAGCGAAAGCTGTTGAGCCGGTTTTTTGCCCTAATGCTTCTGTTTTTTTATCTTAGCTTGACCGGGTTTCCTTTGTCGATGTGGCGTACCTTCCTTATGGCCGCCATGATGCAAGGTGCTACGGTTTTAGGCCGCCGGGGCAAGACGGCCAATGCTTTGGCCGCTGCGGCCCTGATTATGCTCTGGCTGCGGCCCCAAAGTCTTTTTAACGCCGGCTTTCAACTATCCTTCGGTGTTACTTGGGGCTTGATCCATTTAGGTCCTTGGCTGCAAAGGCGTTTGCCGGGCTGGCTTGCTATTCCCTTGGCGGCCCAGCTGGCAGCCATGCCGGCCCAAGCCTTCTGGTTTTATCAGTTGCAGCCGCTGGGCTTCCTGATCAATGCCTGGGCTGTGGCTTTGATGCCGCCGATTTTGCTCTTATCGGGACTTGCCGCCCTAGCCGGTCTTGCCGGTTCTCTGGCGGCCCAGCTATTTTGGCAGGCTCCCGGCTTTCTGGCTTTGCTTCTTGACCGCTCGGCCGGCCTCTGGACGGCCTTGCCTTTTTCCTCTGTAAATATAAAACTGATGCCTTGGCCTGCTTATATTTTATGGGCTATGGCTTTGTGGATTTTGCCCGGCTTAGCAGTTAAAGAGGTGGCAATCACTAAGTGGCTTTACCAGAGTCGAAAGCTAAAATACCGGCAGCAGAATTGGCAGCACTGGCAGGAGTGGCGGTTGGAAAAGCAAAGGCAGATCAAAGAAAAACAAAGAAGGATTGGGGAAAAGCATACGGAGGGGCGGGGCAAGAGTCAGAGCAAGAGTCAGGGACAGAGCCAGACGCAGGCTCAGGGCCAGACGCAGGCTCAGGGCCAGACGCAGGCTCAGGGCCAGACGCAGGGTCACAAAAGCTTTCCCGCCGCTTTCCAGCCTCTGCCGGCCAAACCGGATCTGCTCTGGTTATTATGGCAATGGCGGCGCCCCGCCTGTGCAGCGGCGGCTATATTAGGCTTTGCCCTTTGGCTGTTTTTGCCTAAAGCCTTGGCCATTCATATTTTGGATGTGGGCCAGGGAGATGGTATAGTATTGACGATGCCTTCCGGCGGTATTTGGTTGGTGGACGGCGGCAGCAGCAGCGTTAAAGAGTTGGCCGCCTACCGGCTGGAGCCTTTTTTGCGCAGCCAGGGCGTCAATAGGCTGGATTTTCTCTTGGCCAGCCATACAGACGAGGATCATATTTCGGGGCTAAGGGAGGTTTTGGAGCGCTGGCCTGTTGGAACTTTACTTCTGCCGCCACAGGCAGCGGCAGAGGAAGCGGGCCGGGAACTCCTTGCCATTGCCGCCAGAAGGCAGGTAAAGGTAGTCTATCTGTCAAAAGGACAAATAATCAAAGACGGCAAGGTGGAGCTGGTCTGTTTGAATCCTCATCAAAGCCTTAGCCGGTTTAATGTGAATGAAGATTCTCTGGTATTGGAACTGCGTTATAAAAAATTCTCGTTGTTATTGACGGGGGATATAGGCAGCCAGACAGAAGAAGAGCTGGCGCCCCAATGGAAAAGAGCCAGCGTATTGAAAGTGGCTCACCATGGAGCCGGCGGCAGTACGAGTAAGCCCTTTCTGGACAAAGTGAAGCCAAAAGTCGCCGTCATTTCCTGCGGCAGCAAAAATTTTTATGGTCATCCTCATCCGGATACAATGGAGCGGCTGCAGGATATAGGATGCTTAACCTATCTGACCATGGAGAAAGGCGCGGTTAAAGTCGTTACCCGGGGCGTTAAAATGAAAGTCAGCAGCCATCGCTGATTTTACAGCTTATTTATAGTCCGGGCTTCAATAGCGGCAGTTGTATAATTTTATTGTTTAAGTGCAAGGATATTAATGGTATAATAAAGAAAAATTGCTTTAAGTCGGTATCGATCAGATACCGTCAAAAGATAGGAGGTAGTCAACATGGCCATTATTAAATTAAATGGTAAAAATTTTGAAGCAGAGGCCCTAAAAGCCAACGAACCGGTTTTGGTGGACTTTTGGGCCGAATGGTGCGGCCCTTGCCGGATGCTGTCTCCTTTGGTGGATGAGATTGCCAGCGAGTTGGACGGTAAAGTAAAGATCGGTAAAGTCAATGTGGATGAGGAGCCGGAGCTGGCCCGGGAATATGGGGTTATGAGCATCCCCACTCTGGTAGTGCTTAAAGAGGGCAAAGTTGCCGCTTCTTCCGTAGGCGTAAGGCCTAAGGAAGAGATTATCAAGCTGCTGGAGATGTAAGCGGATAAACCATGGCGGAGAAAACAGGAAAAGGCGGAGCCAAAGGGCCTGTAAGCTATGACGCTGCATTGCGGCAAATAAAAACCGGTCAAATTAAACCGGTTTATTTGCTGTACGGTGAAGAGACCTATCTGCAGGAGAGCTTTCTTAACCAGTTAAAAATGGCCTGGCTGGGAGGCGAGGCCGACGCTTTCAACACCAATCGGGAAGACGGCAGAAATATGACCCAAGCCCAGGTGGTGGATTTAGCATGCCAGTTGCCTTTTTTGGCGGAGCGCAAACTGGTGCTCATTGAAGAACCGGTTTTTATTCCTTGCGGCAAAGATCAGGATAAAGGCAAGGGTGAACCGGAGCAAGAGGGCGAGGGAGAGCTTAAGGATGGCCCTGCCTCGGCAGAAGAAGACTTAACGGCAGGAAGGGCGCCTGCAGGCAAAAAAAAAGCAGCCGGCAGTTCCGCCGCCGGGTCTCAGCAAGCCCTTTTATCTTATTTAGCCCAGCCCTCACCTACTACTTGCTTAGTGTTGCGCTGCAGTCAGGGCAAGCCTGACCGCCGCAACAAGCTTGTTGCCGAAATAGCCAAGCTGGAAGGCTTGGTAGAGGCGGCGGCTCTTACGGCGATGGAAATCCTGCCTTATTTGCAGAAAGCATTGCAACAGGCAGGCAAGGAATGCCACCAAAGCCTGCTGGAGCAAATTTCCCGGCAGCCGGGAGGCTTACGATTTTGTCTGCAAGAATTGGACAAGGTCATTGCTTACGCCGGTACAGAGATAAAGATTACGCCGGATATGTTGAAGGCTGTATTGACGCCTAGCCTGGAGGCAAATATCTTTCGGATGGTGGATGCTTTGGGCCAGCGGCGGCGGCCCCAAGCCTTGCAGGAATTGCGGTTGCTCCTTGCCAGCGGCCAGTCGCCTTATGCTGTATTTGCGATGATGCTGCGGCAGTTCCGGCTGATTTTCCGGGCAAAAGCCTGCCTCCAGGCGGGAATGGTCAAGGGGCAGATTGCCCAGGCCCTGGGTGTGCCCCCCTTTGTAGCAGAAAAAACAGCCTCCCAAAGCAAGCAATATTCTTTTGCTGAGTTGGAAGAGGCGATGAATGCATTCTTAAATAAAGATTTAGCCATGAAAAGCAGTGCTCCCCCTGCTCAGGTTTTAGAGGATCTGGTGATTGCCCTGGCCTCCTGAGGCTGCCGCTTTTAAGGTTTTTATCTTGCAAGAAATGAGCTGCGCCTGCGCCGGTACCGGCCATTACCTTGACGGCGGGGCCAACAAGAGCATATACTTTAATCATGTGAAAATGATTACTAATAAATATCCTGTGGCTATCGTGATAGCTGACGACATTGGAGGTATGAGAATGATCAAAATCAGAGAAAACCTGTACTGGGTGGGCATCAAAGACTGGGAACTGAAAAAATTCCACGGCGACGAGTTTACCACGGAAAATGGCTCCACTTATAATTCTTATTTGATTAAAGGCGACAAAAAAACGGTGCTGGTAGATACCTGCTGGGGTCCTTTCAAAGACGAGTATCTGGGCCATTTGGAAAGTACCGTCGGCTTGGCTAATATCGATTGCCTGATCTGCCAGCATACGGAGACGGATCACAGCGGCGCTATGGTAGCACTGTTGGACAAGCGGCCGGATCTGCCGGTGTATTGCACGGCCAAGGCCAAACAATTCTTAGAGAGCCAATATCACAGAGAGTGGAACTGCACCATTATCAAGACGGGAGACAAGCTGGATATCGGCGGCTACGAGCTGCTGTTTATCGAAGCGCCCATGCTCCACTGGCCCGACAGTATGTTTACTTACATTAACGGCATGGCCACTTTGCTGCCCAATGACGCCTTTGGCCAGCATTACGTAACGAGCAAGATGTTTAATGATGAAGTGGACCAGTGCCTGTTGTGGCAGGAGTGCATCAAGTACTATGCCAATATCGTTTCGCCCTATGCCAAAATGGTTAAGGCCAAGATCGACCAATTCAGGGGCCTTAATCTGCCTGTGGAGATGATCTGCCCCAGCCACGGTATTATCTGGCGGGAAAACCCCATGCAGATTATAGACAAATATGAAGAGTGGTCTTTAAACTACAAAGAAGACCAGGTATTGATCGTCTACGATACCATGTGGCAGGAAACCAGGGTCATGGCTGAGGCTTTGGCCAGAGGCGTTGAGAAAACCGGCATGACGGCAAAAGTGATTAATGCCGCCCGCACCGATGAGACCCACGTCCTGACGGAAGTTTTCCGTTCCGCCGGTATTCTGGCAGGCTCGCCCACCATTAATAACGGTATTTCCCATGCTATGGCTGCCGTCATGGAAGGCATTAAGCATTTGAAGCTTACCGGCAAGCAGGGAGCGGCTTTTGGTTCTTACGGCTGGAGCGGCGAAGGTCCCGCTATTTTGCAGGCCCGCTTGGAAGAAGCCGGCGTAAAAATTGCCGGCGGTCCCCTTAAACAGGTGCATCTGCCCCGGCCGGAAGATATTGCGAAGCTGGAAGAGTTTGGCCAGCAATTTGCCGAGGGCTTAAAATAAATGACGCAAAAAAAGATCATGCTGGTTTTCGGCACCCGGCCCGAAGCTATTAAAATGTGTCCTTTAATTCTGGAATGCCAGAGGCGGCAGACAGAGTTTGAGGTGGTGGTTTGCGTTTCCGGCCAGCATGCCCATATGCTGATGCCGGTGCTGGATTATTTTCAGATCAAGCCGGATTATGATCTGGCCGTGATGAAGGACGAACAAACCTTATCCGATATCACCGTAGCCGTATTAAATAAATTGGGGCCGGTGCTGGCTCAGGAAAAACCGGATATCCTGCTGGTTCATGGCGATACCACCACCACCTTTGCCGCAGCTTTGGCAGCTTTTTATCAGCAGATTCCCGTAGGCCACGTGGAAGCGGGGTTACGCACCTATGATATGCTGTCCCCTTATCCCGAAGAGTTTAACCGTCATGCCGCCGGTATTTTGGCCAGCTACCATTTTGCCCCTACGGAATGGTCGGCCCAAAATCTCATCAGTGAGAAAACGGATCCCAGCCGGGTTTTTGTCACGGGCAATACGGTTCTTGACGCTATCAAAAGCACCCTGCGTCAGGATTACCACCATGAAGAGCTGGATTGGGCCAAGGATTCTTCGTTGATCTTGGTTACGGCCCACCGCCGGGAGAATCAGGGCCAGCCTATGGCCAGGATGTTTGCCGCTATCCGGCGGATAGTAGAGGACCATCCTGAAGTAAAGGTGATTTACCCTATTCACAAAAACCCCAAGGTGCGGCAGATGGCTGACCGCTATCTCCGGGATCACCGGCGCATCCATCTGATTGAGCCTCTGGATGTTTTTGATTTCCACAATTTCATGAGCCGCTGCCATATCATCCTTACGGACTCCGGCGGTCTTCAGGAAGAGGCCAGCGCCGTCAAAAAACCGGTGCTGCTGATGCGAAATACCACGGAAAGGCCGGAAGGAGTAGAGGCGGGTATTATCGAAATGGTGGGCACCGACGAGGAGCGGATATATCAGTCTGTTTCCCGGCTCCTTAAGGATCAGGAGCTTTACCATAAGATGGTCAGCGGCAAGAATCCCTTCGGCGACGGTTTTGCCTCCTGCCGTATTGCCGATATATTAGCTAAGGTGCTGTAGTTGGCAGGCAGGATATAGTTGGTGAAGTAAGGTAAATCTGTTCTTGAAGAATAAACCATATTGTGATAGGAAATAAATAGAAATAGGAACTGCTGCTTTTGCTTGGGCGGCCAGATCCTAGTTGTTTACCGGCCGCTTATCTACGGATAGGCGGTTTTACTTTTTTGGCTTGTTTTGCAACAAGCAGCAATCATGTCAGGAAAATGCGGTATGCATAGTTAAAAGGCCGTTGTTGTGGTAAACTGCTGAGAAATGCTTATCCCGACATAATTCTATTTTGGATTGCGGAAAAAGAATTGGCCTAAAAAATTAAAAACCCGCTTGGTAAAAACCAAACGGGTGATTTGTTTTCTTGTTCTCTTTAAGAAGCTTTATTCAAAGCCTTGGTCAAACGAGATTTTTTACGGCTAGCGGTGTTCTTATGAATAACGCCTTTCGTCTCGATCTTGTCAATCGTTTTGATTGCCTTTACCAGCTCATCCTTGGCTTTTTCCTTATCGCCGGCTTTCAGGGCACCTTCGAAACGGCGGATAGCGGTTTTCATCATGGATCGGTAAGCAGCGTTCCGCTTAGCGCGAATACGAATTACCTGCGTACGTTTCATTGCGGATTTAATATTGGCCATGCTCTCAACTCACCTCCTTCGTTTCAGAAACAGAGCTTAACAAAGTAATGTTAACACTATCAATCCAATATTTCAAGGTTTATTTTCAGGATTTATTTTCAGGAATAAATTAAAAAAGGCGGCGTATCCATAAATAGAAGGGTGAAGGCCCGTTTTTGGTATATGAGGAGGTAGGATATGCTGCCCAGAAATTTCACTCGCATTGAGTTTCGCAAACGCCGTTTTCGCTATAGCCTGATGGTTTTTCTTTTCATGTTTATCTTAACTTGCGTTTGGACAGGTTATATCTTACAAGGGGAAGGCAAGGCTCTCCTGGGAGCCGGCCAAGAAGAGGCACATCAACTGACCACAGATATACCGGGCTTGCCTTGGGTGGGAACGGAACTGATCTGGGCCGGCCGGCCTCAGAATCCGGGGGCGGCAGTCCGCCAGTTCCTCCTGGAAGCCGCTTTGCCGGGTAAAGAATACGGCGCTGAATTGCTTAACGTCTCCGGCCGGGAGACGAAAACCGACGTATTGAATTATACCAGCGTTGCCTCAGGAAAAAAAGGCTTGATTCCAAATTCCCCTTTGTCTGCCGACGTCCTGTCCGGCGCCGGCAGCGACCAGTCGTTTTTCGTCTCGGATTTAGAAGAGGATTATACTCTTTACACGGATCCTTATGCGGAAAGCTGGCCGGAATACCCCATGGATAACGTAGTATTAATTCCGGAAGGCAATCCCAGGGTTTTGATTTATCATACGCACAATAGTGAGGCTTATACCGGTGACGAAAAAAGGAAAGCCGTCGGCGGCGTAATCAGCGCCGGCCGGTTGCTGACCCAGACCCTGGAAGGTGATTTCGGTATCAAGACGGCCCATTCCGAAGCGGTAAATGACAGGCCGGATTTCACCAAGGCCTATATCAATTCCCAACAGCTATTGAAGCAATACGTAAACAAATATCCCAATATGGAAGTGGTTATTGACCTCCACCGGGACGCCGGCATGAATAAACGGCAGGATACTTTGGTGAAAATAGAGGGTGTGGAATGTGCTAAGCTGCTTTTAGTAATGGGCGATGCCCATGAAGGTTATAAAACAAATCTGGCTTTTGCCCGCAAGGTCCAAGAAAAAGCCGATGAGCTTTATCCCGGCTTAATGAAACCCCTGCGGATAGCCAACGACCGCCGCTATAATCAGCAACTGCACCCCCATGCTATATTGCTGGAGGTAGGCAGCGATTTGAATACGGCAGAAGATGCGGCCAACTCCGTCAAGTTTTTTGCCCGGGTCATCGCCGAGGTTTTGCAGGAAGGCCAATAGAGGATCAATAAAGGATACAGCAAAGCGATAAAAAATGGAGAAAAATCATGACCGGTAAACGCAAGGTTCAAGACACTGGGGCTGGCAGCGGCAAAACTGCCGTTGCCGGCCCTAATGGACAAGCTTCCCGTCTTGACCGCACTATGCAAATAAAAAAAGAAAAAAAGAAACGAGAGAGCCAATTCTTAAGGATGCTGGCTATTTTTTGTCTTTTTATCCTGTTGCTTTTTGCCGGTCTAGCCCAAGTGGGCTACCGTATCCAGGAAACTACCGGTTATGACATGAAAGGCAGGATTAATCAGGAGTGGGCTGATTTCCAGGACAAGATGAGCGAACTGCTGGCGGCAATCAGGGCGGCCAGGGAGAATTTTTAAGTCAGGCTTATTGATGAGTAATGGACAAAGTGGACAAGTTCCAGTAAAATGAGACAGAACGTTTAAGCAGAGCGTCTAAGACAATGACTGAGACCAATATAAATTTGGAACTTTCCAGGAGGGATCATGGAGGCAAAAGGCAAGGCAACGGTAGTAAAGGCTGCCGGTTTGCTGATGATGTCCACCATATTGTCCAGGATACTGGGCTATTTGCGGGATATTATTATTGCAGCTTATTATGGCCAAACAAGAATTACCGACGCTTATCAGGCGGCTTTTTCTATTCCGGACTTCCTATATAATTTATTGGCTGCCGGGACGGTGACGGCGGCCTTTATGCCCGTGTTCTCCAGCTATATTGCTACGGACCGGCAGGAGGAAGGCTGGGAGGTGGCCAGCACCGTATTTAATATTACCGTAACAGCCATGCTTTGCGGTATAGCGGCGGCCGGTCTGGCGGCGCCTTATATCGTATCCCGCTGGCTGGTGCCGGGCTTTGAGCCGGAATTCGTAGCTCTTACTGTCACCATGACGAGAATCATGCTGATCCAGGCCTTTTTTATGGCCTTAAACGGTATCAGTATGGGCATTCTCAATTCTTATCAGCGGTTTTTAGGGCCGGCCATCGCTTCGGTAATGTATAACGTAATGATTATTATCTTTGGCGTGGCTCTGGGTCGGCGGCTGGGTATTGTAGGCTTTTCCCTAGGCGTTGTGGCCGGTGCTATGGTCCAATTTTTAATTCAGGTTGCGGGCTTGCGCAAAATAGGCCTCCGTTATAAACCGGTTGTCCACTGGCAACACCCGGGGGTGCAGCGGGTTTTCCATTTAATGATCCCGGTACTGCTCAGCTATACATTGACCCAGCTAGGACTGTTTGTACAGCAAAATATTTCTTCCTCCCTGCCGGGAGGATCGGTATCGGCAGTCCGTTGGGCCCAGCGGCTGATGCAGATGCCCATCAGTATTTTCGCCGTCACTGTGGTGGTAGCGATTTTTCCCACCCTCAACGGCCAGGTGGCCCGCCGGGAGATGGATTTATTTAAAAAATCCTTTTCCTTCGGCCTGCGCAGCATCTTTTATATCACGGTTCCTTGTGCCGTAGGCCTGGCGGCCCTCAGCCAGCCGGTGGTGCGCCTGCTTTATCAGCAGGGCAATTTCAGCGCCGAAAGCACCGCTCTGACGGCTTATACCCTGACCTTTTTTTGTATAGGCTTGTTTGCTCAGGGCGGCGTATTGCTGATGAACCGGGTGTTTTATGCGCTGCAAAATACCTGGACGCCGGTACCCATTGGGGCCAGCGCCATAGCTTTGACTATTGTTTTAAACTTTCTTCTGGTAGGCCCTTTAGGTACCGGCGGACTGGCTTTGGCTCATTCCATTGCCGGCATCGCCAACCTTTTGGCTCTTTTGATCGTCGTCCGCCAGAAGATCGGTCCTATCGGCGGCAGGAGCCTGGCGGCCTCTTTCGTCAAAACCGTAGTCATTTCTCTGGTGATGGGGGCGGCAGCCTGGGGTACTTCTAAGGCCCTGGAGCTTTATGTGGTGGATATTCAGACGAAAGCCGGCCAGGTCATCCAAGTAGGCGGGGCTGTAGCGGTGGGCTGTCTGGTCTTCTTTGGATTGAGCCTGCTGCTGAAAATGGAAGAGACCGCTATGGTCAGAAGAATGCTGCGGAGAAAACGGTAAAATGCCCAGAACCCTTTGTTTTGGGGCCCCGAATATTTGGCCCGCTCTTGCCAAATCCCCGTCCCACTGTTAGAATAAATTTTTGGAAGGTTTGTCGAAAGCCTTGGTCTGACCCTTTTTAAGGATCATGGAGGAATTTTAATGAAGCAAGAAAAAATCCGTAATTTTTGTATTATCGCCCATATTGACCACGGCAAATCCACTTTAGCCGATAGAATACTGGAATATACCGGTACCTTATCCGCCAGAGAGATGAGCTCTAAGCAGATCCTGGACCAGATGGACCTGGAAAAAGAGCGGGGCATCACCATTAAGCTGACGGCAGTGCGCATGAATTATCAAGCGCCGGACGGCGAAACCTATTTGTTGAACCTTATTGATACGCCGGGCCATGTGGACTTTACCTATGAAGTTTCCCGCAGCCTGGCTGCCTGTGAAGGGGCTCTCCTGGTGGTGGATGCCAGCCAGGGTATTGAGGCTCAGACCTTGGCCAATGTTTACCTGGCTTTGGAGCATGATCTGGAGATTATTCCCGTAATCAACAAGATCGACCTGCCCAGTGCAGAGCCGGAGCGGGTCATACAAGAGATTGAAGAAGTCATCGGCTTGGATTGCTCCGAAGCGATTTTGGCTTCCGCTAAGGATGGCACCGGTATTCCGGAAATTCTCCAGGCCGTAATTGACAAAGTGCCTTGCCCCAAGGGGAATCCGGAAGGACCTTTAAAAGCTTTGATTTTTGACTCCCATTTCGATGCTTACCGGGGGGCATTATCCTATATCCGCGTGATGGACGGCCGGGTGGCCAAAGGTGATACCATTCAAATGATGTCCAGCGGCAAAAAGTTTGAGGTCATTGAAACCGGCGCCTTTGTTCCCAGCCCTAAGCTGACGGACAGCCTGGAGGCCGGCATGGTGGGCTATGTGGCTGCCAGCATCAAAAACGTCAAGGATACCCGGGTAGGCGACACCATCACCAATGGCGACAATCCCGCCGCCGAAGCTTTGCCCGGTTACCGTCATGCTACGCCTATGGTATTTTGCGGCCTTTATCCTGTGGAAGCCAGCGATTATGACCGGCTGCGGGATGCTCTGGATAAGCTGCAATTAAATGACGCTTCCTTGATTTATGAGCCGGAGACCTCCGTCGCTTTAGGCTTTGGCTACCGCTGCGGCTTTTTGGGCCTGCTCCATATGGATATTGTTCATGAGCGCCTGGAGCGGGAGTATGACCTGAATTTGATCACTACCGCCCCCAGCGTTGTCTATGAAATACTTCAGACCGACGGCGAAAGGTTTCTGATCGATAACCCCACAAAAATACCGCCGGTTCAAAAGATTGAAGAAATCAGGGAGCCTTTCGTCAAAGCGTCGATTATGGTGCCTTCGGATTATGTGGGAGCGGTAATGGAATTGTGCCGGGATAAGCGGGGCGTATTTATTACCATGGAGTATATCGCCACCAACCGGGTTCATCTCCATTACGACCTGCCTTTGGCAGAAATCATTTATGACTTTTTTGACGAGCTGAAATCCCGGACAAAGGGCTATGCCTCTTTGGACTACGAGATCAAGGAATACCGGGCTTCCGACTTAGTTAAAATGGACATATTGATCAACGGCGATGTGGTGGATGCTCTGTCCATCATCGTTCATAAGGATAAAGCCCAGGTGCGGGGCCGCAAGCTGGTAGTCCGGCTGCGCAGCCTGATTCCCCGGCAGATGTTTGAAGTGCCGGTGCAGGCAGCTATCGGTACGAAGGTTATTGCCAGAGAATCTGTCAAAGCCTACCGGAAAAATGTTATCGATAAATGCTACGGCGGCGATATTACCCGAAAACGCAAATTGCTGGAAAAGCAGAAGGAAGGCAAGAAGCGGATGAAAATGGTGGGCAGCGTGGAGATCCCCCAGGAAGCCTTCATGGCCGTGCTGTCTTTGGATGATGAGGAATAGCCGTATTATGATGAATGAAGCAATCATGATGAGTGAAGTAATCATAATGAATGAGGCAGCAAAAAAACAGGGTATGGGCTTATACGTCCATATCCCTTTTTGTCTCAGCCGCTGCCATTATTGCAGCTTTGCTTCCAGCGCCGGCCTGGGCCGCAACTGGCAGGAGCGGTATAAAAAGGGGCTGCTGCAGGAATGGCAGCTTTACCGGCAGCACTGGGGTAATGCGGGGGGATACAATGGCCCCGGGGCTTCCGCCGCTTTAGCCGAGGATGAAAACCAGGGCCGGCCTCAAGACTGGGCACAGGATTGGTCTCAAGATTGGGCGCGGAATTGGGACACTATCTATTTTGGCGGCGGTACGCCTACTTATTTGGAAGAGGATATCCTGGCGGAGATTTTGGCCGGCTTGCCGGTGGCTGCAGAGAAAGTGAAGGCAGATGTTAGGCGGCCAGCGGTAGGAGCGAAAACGAAGGCGTCCCAAGGGGCGGCAAAGGCAATGCCGGCGAGGCCAGGAGCAGTTGCCGCGGGCCAGCCGGGAGTAGCCGCTGCGGGCAAGCCGGGAGCAGCCGCTGCGGGCAAGCCGGGAGCAGCCGTTGTATGCCAGCCGGGAGCAGCTGTTGTATGCCAGCCGGGAGTAGCTCCGAGAGAATTCACTGTGGAGGCTAACCCGGGCACTTTAAGCGAGGGTAAGCTGGCTTTGCTGCGAAAAGCCGGCTGCAACCGCCTGTCTATGGGGGCCCAAAGCTTCGATGACCAATACTTAGCCTGGCTGGGCCGGGGCCACCGGGCCGCTGATTTTCGCCGGGCCTGGGAAATGGCCCGGCAAGCCGGTTTCCGCAATATGAGCCTGGATTTAATCTATGGCCTGCCGGGGCAATCCTTGGATCATTGGCGGCAAACTTTGGAGCAAGCCCTAGCCTTTTTGCCGGAACATATTTCTTTATATCAGTTGAATATAGAGGAGGAGACAGTATTGGCCCGCCGGGCTGCCGCCGGGGAAACCTGCCTGGCCGATGAAGAAACCTGCCGCCGCCAGTATTTGCTGGCCCATGAAGTATTGACGCGGGCGGGCTTCAGCCATTATGAGATCAGCAATTACGCCCTGCCCGGCAAGGAAAGCCGCCATAATAGCCTTTATTGGCGCAACGGCTATTATTTGGGGCTGGGTGCGGGGGCTGCCGGTTATTTGCCTGCGGGGGCTATGGCAGGCACTGGTGCAGGCAATAGCAAAGGCGGAGAGGCCAGAGCAGCAGCGGGAGAGGGGGCGGGTGCAGGGGCAGGCTCAGCCACGGACTTAATCTTAGGCGCAGGAATTGGCACTGTACGGGCCCAAAGCAGCAGGGGCCTCCGCTATACCAATGAGGCGGATTTGGCAAACTATTTATCTGCTGTAGAGCAGGGCCGGCTGCCCTTGGCGGAGAAGGAGGCAATTACGCCCTCTCTGGGCCGGCAGGAAGAGCTGATGCTGGCTTTTCGTTTGCAGCAGGGCGTGGAGCCGGAAGCATTCCGGCAGCGCTGGGGTCTTGACCTATGGCAAGCCTATGGCCCTTTGCTGGAGCAGCATCTGGCTGCGGGCTGGCTGCAAGAAGCGGCGGGGCGGTTACGCCCCACCATTGAAGGATGGCTGGCATATAATTATTGGGTGCAGGATTACTTTTAAGGAAGAGTGGGGGCGGGATTGTGACTGCACAAAAATGCAGGTTTGTCACCGTTCGCTTTGGCTAACTGCACAATTTTGCAGGTTTGTAACCCTCGAATTGCCCCATTGAGCTAAAGAAAATCTGCAAATAGGGATTGAACTGCCCCTTGACACTAAATAAGGGTGAAAAGCGGAGGGTGGACAGTGCCGATTTAGAAAATGGTGTGACAAACTTGCAATTTTGCTCATTCCCGAACGAATAAGGTAACAAACCTGCAATTTTGCTCATTTTCCAAGCAAAGGCGTAACAAACCTGAAAAATTGAACCGTACTGCATTTTAGTCACCGCTGCCCTTTAGACACCGCTGGCCCCTGGCGCCGGGGTTTGTTACGGCTAAGTGTGCAAAAATCGAGGTTGTGCACAAGGTTAGATGAGGCTAATATAAAGCAAGCCGAAAAAGTTAGCAAATCTGACCTAAAAATTACTATGAAACCGAAAAATTTACGATTATTAAGATTGGGAATCTTGGAAATCAGCACACAACTTCGATTTTTGCACACTTGGGGGTGTGGGGTTCTGCCTGCAGCCCTGCTGCCCTGCTGCCGCCGCTGCCGCTGCCGCCTCATCAAAATAAAAAAATTTGACTTTCCCTGACTTTTCTTTGTCAACCTATTGACAATGGTTTTTTTAAGTGGTAAATTTATCATTGTAAGGTTTAGCACTCGAAATGAGAGAGTGCTAACAGCTTTAAAAAAAAGGGTCATGACTACGGTTTGATTTTTGGGAAAAGCTAAAGCGGAATCCCAAAAAGGGGGTGGCAGGTTTTGCAGTTAGAAGAACGGAAGAAAAAAGTTTTGGAAGCCATTATACTGGATTATATTGCCACCGCTGAACCGGTAGGCTCCAGGACGATCACCAAAAAATACGACCTGGGCGTCAGCCCGGCCACTATCCGTAACGAGATGGCAGACTTGGAAGATATGGGCCTTATTGAGCAGCCCCATACCTCTGCCGGCCGGATTCCTTCTCAGATCGGTTACCGCTACTATGTAGATTATCTCATGGAAAAGCAGTTGGTTACCGAAGAAATTAAGAAGTATATCCGCAGCAATTTAAAGGATCAAATTAAAGTTAAAGAAGACCTGGTTCGGGGAGCTGTCAGGCTCTTGTCCCAGATCAGCAATTATACAGCTATGCTGATTCTCTCCGCCTTCAGCCAGAATGTGTTGACCCATATTCAGTTATTGCCCGTAGCCGAAAAAAAATTAGTATTGATTTTGGTTTTGGACAACGGTCATGTGGAGCACCAGGTTATTGATCTGCCTAAGCCTTTGAGCGACGACGAAATCGGGGAGCTCACCGATATGCTGCGGCAGGCCGTCTGCGGCCTTACGGTGGAGCAGTGGCGTAAAACCCCTCTGCAGTCCATTCGCCGCCAATGGGATGGTCAGATTCATTTGCTCAAAGAGATTCTGGAGGTCATTGAGGATACCCTGACCGTGGAGTATGAGCGAAAGCTCTACCTAAGCGGCACCCTGAACATCTTGAATCAGCCGGAATTCCGGGATGTGGATAAAGTTAAGCAAGTCCTTTCCCTGCTGGAAGAGCAGCGAATCATGGAAGACCTGATGCTGAAGATGGGCAGCACCGAGCGCCAGCCTATTTCCATTAAGATCGGTACGGAAAATGACTACGAAAACCTGGCGGCTTGCAGTCTGGTGACGGCCACCTATCAGATCAGCGGCCGTGTTATCGGCAGAGTAGGGCTTTTGGGGCCTACGAGAATGGATTATTCAAAGACTGCCGGCTTATTGGATTATATGAGCCAGTTTTTATCCGAAGGGCTCAAAGACAAATAGCCGCAATGATATTATGGGAGGAGCATAGAGTTGAACGCAAAAAAGCACACCAAAGATCAGCAGGAAAAAAAGATAAAGACAGAAGGGCAAGCCAAAGAGGAAATGAAAAAGGAAACCCCTCAATCCCCACAGCATGACACGGAAGTTTTCGCCGAAGAGGCCGAGGCAGTGAGCGGGGAAGTTCTTGAGGGCTCAGAAGGCGACGCCAAATCCCAGCAGGAAATCGAGCAGTTAAAGGATCAGTTGCTGCGGCTCAATGCCGATTTTGATAATTTCCGGAAACGGACTTCCCGGGATAAGCAGGATTGGAGCCGCTATGCTTCCCAAACCATTGTCGAAAAGCTGCTGCCTGTGGTTGACGGTCTTGATGCGGCGGCCCTGGCCATAAACAGCTCCGGCCAGGAGGCTAAGAGTGTAGCCGAAGGCTTTCTGATGATCCAGAAGCAGTTGCTGGATATTTTAGGCCAGGAGGGTCTGGCGGAGATACCGGCTTTGGATCAGGAATTCGATCCTAATGTTCATGAAGCGGTGATGACGGTAGCTTGTACCGGAGACCAGAAAGATAATCAAATTGTCATGGTATTGCGCAAGGGTTATATGTATAAAGATAAGGTACTGCGGCCTTCTATGGTTCAGGTGGCCAAGAAGGAATAGCGCTCTAATAAAATAGGTTAAAAACAATCACCTGCGGATAGATGTACTAAGAATAAAAATTACTTCAACCAAGAAGACAGGAGGAAAATCATATGGCAAAAGTTATCGGTATTGACTTAGGAACCACAAATTCATGCGTTGCTTTCATGGAAGGCGGCGAAGCCGTTGTAATTCCCAATTCTGAAGGCGCCAGGACTACGCCTTCCGTAGTGGCTTTTTCGAAAACCGGTGAAAAACTGGTAGGCCAGGTGGCAAAACGCCAGGCCATTACCAATTCGGACCGCACCATTCAATCCATTAAACGAGAGATGGGCAGCGACTATAAGGTGAAAATTGAGGACAAATCCTACAGCCCTCAGGAAATTTCCGCCATGATCCTGCAAAAACTGAAAGCTGATGCTGAGGCTTATTTAGGCGAGACGGTGACTCAGGCGGTCATCACAGTGCCGGCCTACTTTACGGACAGCCAGCGCCAGGCGACCAGAGATGCGGGCCAGATTGCCGGTATGGAAGTATTGCGTATCATCAACGAGCCTACGGCGGCCGCTTTAGCCTACGGTGTAGACAAAGAAGGGGATCACACCATTTTGGTCTACGACTTGGGCGGCGGCACCTTCGACGTATCTATTCTGGATATCGGCGACGGCGTTTTTGAAGTAAAGGCTACCAACGGCAACAACCGCTTGGGCGGCGACGACTTCGACCAGCGAATCATCGACTGGATGATTAGTGAATTTAAGAAATCCAACGGCGTCGACCTGAAAAACGATAAGATGGCCGTACAGCGCTTGAAAGAAGCTGCTGAGAAGGCTAAACACGAATTATCCACGCTGATGACCACTCAGATTAACCTGCCTTTTATCACCGCTACTGCCGAAGGCCCTGTTCACATGGACTTGACTTTGTCCCGGGCTAAATTTGAGGATATGATCAGGGATTTGGTGGATCAAACTCTGGATTGCACCAAGAAAGCGCTGAAGGATGCGGATCTAAAGGCCTCCGATATCCACAAGGTGCTGCTGGTGGGCGGTTCCACCCGGGTGCCCATGGTACAGGAAGCTATTAAAAATCTTATGGGTAAGGAGCCTTTCAAGGGCATCAACCCTGACGAATGCGTAGCTATCGGCGCCGCTATTCAGGGCGGTGTTCTGGCCGGCGACGTCAAAGACGTGGTGCTGTTGGACGTAACTCCCTTGTCTTTGGGTATTGAGACTTTGGGCGGCGTTTTCACCCGGCTCATCGACAAAAACACCACCATTCCTACTTCCAAGAGCCAGATTTTCTCTACGGCCAGCGATAACCAGCCTTCCGTGGACATTCATGTGCTCCAGGGCGAACGGGAAATGGCCAATTACAACAAGACCCTGGGCCGCTTCCAGCTTTCCGGCATCGCTCCGGCACCCCGCGGCGTGCCTCAGATTGAGGTGAAATTCGATATCGACGCCAACGGTATTGTCCATGTTTCCGCTAAAGACATGGGTACCGGCAAGGCCCAGACCGTTACCATCAATGCCAGAACCGGCCTCACCGACGAGGAAATCGAGCGGATGGTGAAAGAAGCGGAGCAAAATGCCGCTGAGGATAAAAAGCATAAAGAAGAAGCCGAAATCAAAAACAACGCCGACAATCTGGTCTACCAGTCGGAAAAAATGTTAAAAGACGTAGGCGATAAAGCCACCGCTGATGAAAAGGCCAAGGTGGAAGAAGCTGCCGCTGCCCTGAAAAAAGTTATCGAAGCCAATGATTATGAAGGAATGAAGTCCAAGACGGAAGAATTAACCACGGCCCTTCACGCCATCTCTGCCAAGCTGTATCAGCAGGCCGAGGGTCAGGGCGCCGAAGGCGATTACCAGCAGGAGGCTTCTGCCGGCGGCGGCAATGCCGGCGGGGATGAGACGGTGGTGGACGCAGACTTCGAAGTGAAAGACGATAAATAACAAGGCAATTGCGGAGGCATTAAACCATGGCAAAACGGGATTATTATGAAGTCCTGGGCGTTCAAAAGGGCGCCCAGGACGCCGACCTGAAAAAAGCATACCGTAAGCTGGCCATGCAATACCACCCGGATAAGAATCCCGGCAACAAAGAGGCAGAGGAAAAGTTCAAGGAAATCAATGAGGCTTATGAAGTCCTCAGCGACGCCGACAAACGGGCCCGTTATGACCAATTCGGCCATGCCGGTGTGGACGGCCAGGCCGGCGCCGGAGGCTTCGGGGGTTTCGGAGGCTTTGGCGGTTTTGGCGATGGCGGCGGTTTCGGCGATATTTTCGACATGTTTTTTGGCGGTGAAGGCGGTTCCATGGGTGGCGGCAGGCCTAAAGGCCCTCAGCGGGGCGCCGATATGCGCAAGGACATTGAGCTATCCTTTGAAGAAGCGGCTTTCGGCGCAGAAAAGGATGTGGAAGTGGTACGGGCCGAATCCTGCAGCCGTTGTCAGGGCACGGGGGCCAAAGAAGGCACTACCAAGAAGCGCTGCGAGAAGTGCGGCGGCAGCGGCCAGGTAAAAACCATGCAAAGGACGCCTTTAGGCACCTTCCAGTCCGTACGTCCCTGTCCCGATTGCGGCGGCGAGGGTGTGATTATTGAAACTCCCTGTCCGGAGTGCAATGGCCAGGGAAGGGTGCGCAAGCGCAAAACCCTCAAGGTCAAAATCCCTGCCGGCGTGGATAATGATTCCCGCATCCGCCTTTCCGGGGAAGGGGAGGCCGGGGCCAGAGGCGGTCCCTCCGGCGATCTGTATATCTTTGTCCGGGTCCGGCCTCATAAGCTTTTTGAGCGGCGGGGCAACGACGTATATATGGAGATGCCCATCACCTTCACCCAGGCGGCTTTGGGAGCCGATATTCAGGTGGATACCCTGGACGGCAAAGCCACGCTGAAGGTGCCGGAAGGAGTGCAAACCCATACGCTGCTGCGGCTGAAAGGCAAGGGGATACCCCAGCTCAGAGGCAGCGGCCGGGGGGATCAATTGGTACGGGTGATTATTGCTACGCCTACTAAGCTGGACCAGCGGCAAAAGGATTTGCTCAAAGATTTCGCCAAAAGCTCCGGCGAGGAAAATTACCGCTCCCAGGGGAAAAACGGCAAGAAAAACTTCTTTGAGCGGCTCTTTGATAAAGAGTAAGGGGCGTTAAAACAGGCAAATCAATACAGGGTGTGATAAAAGAGCTTTGTTAAGCTGATTTACCGCACCCTGTTTTTTTGATGCCTATTAATTAGCTATCAATTACCGTCAATGATTTGAGCCAATGGCTTTAATATCTGCCCAGAAGCCGCAGGAGCCCTAAAGAGGTTATGGGCAGATAAGTGACGATTATCAGGGCCGAAATGGATGGGATCCACGCCGTAAAGCTTGAGGGCCGCCCGCAAAATAACAACCTTATTGCTGGAAATACCGAACAGTAAATTGCTCCTGCCGGCATAAAGGCAGGAATGGCGGTCACCGGAAGGGATTCAAAGCCGGAGTACATGGAGAAAGGTCAGGTTTGTAGTTTGAAAGCCTAGGGTACAGCTACCATGCCCAGGCCCAGAGAGATTCCTACAGGTACGCCGGGCCAGCAAGACAAACGCAACGAGAAATAGTACTGCTGTTGCCATTTAAAAACCTCCCTCCCCGTCTTGGCCAGAGCCTTGGGTCTGCTGCTCCAGCTCTTTGATTTTTTTGAACTTCTATCCGGGTGCTCCAGCCTTCAGATAGGGGTAAAAGACAACAAAGTCCTTGTAATGATCATAAGATGGTATTACCTCTTGACAACATAGTAGCCTGGTGTTAAGATAGTGCTGAAATCAATTGAGAGAATTGAATAAAAATTAAAAAAGCCGCTGTCAGCGGCGGAGAATTCCCAGCAAAGTAGCTTAAAGAAAAGAATTAAGATAAGGGAGGAGAGTGCTTAATGAAAGAGGTTACCAAAATGGATGTCCTGGAAGGGATGGAGCTCTATGGCAAACCCTGGTTTAACAAGGATTATTGGGTATCGCCAATCAATCATGAAGCCGGTATACGGGGGCAGTATCCTGATGAAGTACTGGTCTATGACGTTACGCTCAGGGATGGGGAGCAGACCCCCGGCGTCTGCTGGAATGAGGACGAGCGGGTTCGCATTGCCCTTGCTTTGGAGGAAATCGGCCTGAAAAGAATTGAGATCGGCATGCCGGTGGTGTCGGATACGATAGGAAAGGCGATTAAGCGTTTGCAGGCCCTGGGCACAAAGCTGGACATGGCGGCGCTGTGCCGTTCCAAAAAGGAGGATATTGACCTTTGCCTGGATTTAGGTCTGGGCTCCGTTATTGTGGAGCATCCCATCAATCCTTATCTGTGCCAGCATGCCTTGGAACTCAGTGTGGAAAAATTGCTGGAGCGGTTGATTACTTCCATCAGTTATGCCAAGGAAAAAGGCCTTCATGTCAATTTCTTTGGTTGGGATGCGTTTCGCTGCAGTATTCCTTATTTGCAAAAGATTTACGGCACGATAATCAAGGAAGCCAAGCCGGATTCCGTGACCCTGACGGATACTTTTGGGGTAGCCTTGCCCGCTGCCGTCAAATACACGCTACAGGAAATGAAAAAGGTTACCGGTGATACGCCTCTGGAATTCCACGGCCATAATGAATTCGGCTTTGGTACGGCGGCGGCTTTAGCAGCCATCGAAGGGGGAGCCTCCGGTGTTCATACCGCTATTAATGGTTTGGGAGAACGGACCGGCAATGTACCTACCGAGGAAATCGTGATGTCTTTGGAGGTTTTGTTAGGTGTAAAGACCGGCATCGGACTGAGTCGGCTTTGTGAAACCTCTAATCTAGTGTCAGAAATTGGCAAGGCGCCTTTGGCAGGAAATAAACCTATCGTCGGAAAATGTTTATCTCAAGTGGAATCGGGCCTTGTTTCGGATGTGGCCTATCGTATGCGCAAGCTGGGTATAGAGACGGGTATGTCGCCATTTACTCAGGAGTTGGTGGGGGGCCAGCCTCAGCAGTATTCCATTGGCAAGGGCAGCGGTAAAGCCAACATTATGTATTATCTGGAGAAAAACGGCATTGATCCTGCCGGCGTCAGCAAAGACGAAATGGCAGATATCCTGGAAGAAGTAAAGACAGAGAGCCGGGTCAGGAAGGCCTTGCTCAGTGAAGCGGATTTGTTGACCATTGTCAATAAAGTCAAAAAATAGGTGAAAAGGAGGAATAGATATGCCGGTAGTAAGAATTGATTGGACGGAAGGCAGAACGGTAGAGCAGAAAAAGAAGTTAATCCAAAACATTACAAAAGAAATTCACGAGACCACAGGAGTGCCGAAAGAACGAATCATTATACTGATTAATGATCTGCCTGCTACCAATGTGGGGCTGGATGGCGAACCCAGAGGATAAAAGGTGTATTTTAAAAAATCAAAATAGTATGATAAGACCTATTTGAATTGATACTACCACCATATATACCATGGAAAAAGGAGGGGTAACCGATGTCTGTTGAATACATAGCAGAAAGTGATAAATTGACCGAGTTTTGTAAGGAATTACTTATACAGTATGGGATGTCCTCATCTGATGCCCTAGTTTTGGCTCAATCCTTAGTGACGGCGGATATGCGAGGGGTCAAAAGCCACGGTGTCATTCGGATCCAGCTCTATCTTGATCAGATAAGGACAGGCTCCATTAATGTCAATGCCCGCCTTTGCCTGCTTAAAGAAACAGCAACCACAGCAGTGTTGGATGGCGATAATGGTTCCGGCCAGGTAATCAGCCAAAAGGCTGTTGCTCTAGCAAGGGATAAAGCCCAAAAGTCCGGTTTGAGCTTTGTCACTGTTCGGCGGTCTAATCATTTTGGAGCGGCCGGCTATTGGAGTCAGCTATTGGCCGGAGAAGATATGATTGGTTTTGCCGCAACCAATACTCAGCCTGTATTAGCCGCCCCGGCCGGTAAAACTGCTATATTAGGCAATAACCCTTTTTCAGTGGCTATACCCTCCGGAAAGCATGCCGGTTTTTGCTTGGATATAGCCAATGGCATTATGGCATTAGGCAAAATCATGGAATACCAACAACTGAAGAAGCCCTTTCCGGAAAATTGTTGGCTTGATTCCCAAGGTAATCCGACCACTGATTCTATGGCTAATTATTGGTCAAAATTTATCGGCTTGCCTTTCGGTCTTCACAAAGGCTTTGGCTTAGCCGTTATCATAGAAGCCATCACTTCTTTACTTGCCGACGGAGCTGTAGCAGCGGCTATACCCGACGCTTACGAGGTTGAAAAGAAAAATGAAGTTACCCATAGCTTTGTTGCTATTAATATTCAGAACTTTAGTGAGTTGGAGGCCTACAAACAAAGAGTTGACCAATTTATTGATTACCTTCATCAGTGCCCTGTCCGGGAGCCAGGGGAGAGGATTTATTATCCCGGGGAAATTGAGCAGGTGTCTTATATACGGTCTGCAGAAAAAGGCGTTCGGGTAGCTCAGGCAACCCGGGATTATTTGATCGAAAAAGCGGCGGCTAAAGGATTGGACGGCTCTCAGGTATTTTTGCCGCTAAAATAGCGGGTGTACAAACATTAATAAGGAGAGGTTGCCAATGAAAGTTTTAAAATGGCTGGATCGTTATGGCGAAGAAGTATTAATATCCTTACTGCTGGCGGTTATTGTTCTGCTGATGACGATTCAAGTCATCATGAGGTATTGCTTTAGCAATTCGCTGTCTTGGTCCGAGGAACTTTCCCGTTACCTGTTTATTTGGTTCACTTTTCTAGGTATTAGCTATTCCATCCGCTACAATCTTCATTTAAAAGTAGATATTATTTACAACCTGCTGCCAAAATACAGGCCATATTTGATGGCTATTTCTGACTTCTTATTTCTTGTCTACCTCCTTTATATGATCGAGCCCGGCTTCCGGATGCTGAACACATTGAAAAATACCGGTCAGACCAGTACTGCTATAAAGATACCTATTTATATCGTCTATGCTTCACTATTGACCGGATATTTACTTGCTATTTTGCGTTTGGCACAAAAGTACCTACAAAAATACAAAGAAGGAAGACAATCTGATGGGGAGATGACGAAATCATGATTCTTATTCTATTTGCAGTATTTTTCTTTCTACTATTGATTTCAGTTCCAATAGGAATATCAATCTCCATTACCTCTTTAATTCCTTACTTTTTGCAGCCCAGTTTTGCGGCCAGCTCCGGCTATATTTTTCGCAATCTGGTTTCAGGAATTGATTCTTATGTCCTTTTAGCCATTCCGTTATTTATCCTTTCCGGCAACTTAATGGCTAAAGGCGGCATTTCCGAACGCATTTTTAATTTTTTTGCCTATTTTATTGGGAATAAGACAGGCGGCCTACCCACCGCCGTCATTATCAGTTGTTTGTTCTATGGCGCTATTTCCGGCTCAGGACCTGCTACAGTAGCGGCAGTAGGCGCAATGACCATTCCCTATCTAACCAAGTTGGGCTACGACCAAAAATTTGTGGTAGCTATGGTAGCTACTGCTGGCGGTTTAGGAGTTATCATTCCTCCTAGCATTCCTTTTGTTGCCTATGGTCTTTCTTCTGGTCAATCGGTGGGAGATTTGTTTATTGCCGGCGTGTTTCCCGGTCTTCTTATTGGGCTTTGCCTGATAATCTATTCCTATTATCATTGCCGCAAGCACGGAGAAGACAAAGAGAAGCTGGAACAGGCTCATCATCAGTTAAGGGCAAAGGGTTTTTTTCAGCTCTTTAAGTATAGCTTTTTTGCTTTGCTAGCGCCGGTAATCATTTTAGGAGGTATCTACGGGGGGATCGTTACTCCTACAGAAGCAGCAGATATTTCTGTGGTCTACGCTTTCGTCGTAAGCTTCTTTATCTATAGAAGCCTGAAGCTTACTGACCTTAAAGAAATTTTTCGGGACACTATCCGCTCTTCGGTACCCATGCTGATGATCGCTTCTGCTGCTACCGTCTTTGGGCGTGTACTGACTCTGCTCCAAGCACCGCAAAATATAGCAGCCGCCATTACCGGCACTATCTCCTCGCCTCTGCTTATCTTATTGATCATCAATATATTCCTCTTATTTGTAGGGATGATCATGGATGCGATGTCGGCCATTCTTATTCTCACTCCGATTTTTTTGCCTATAATTATAGCTATAGGTATGGATCCCATCCATTTTGGGGTGATCATGGTGGTAAACTTGGCTATCGGCTTTGTCACCCCACCGGTGGGGGTCAACCTTTATGTAGCTAGCACTATGTTCAAATTGCCTATAACAGAGGTATCTAGGCGAGCCCTGCCCTTTGTTGGCGCCTTTATCTTTGCGTTGCTACTTATCACTTACATACCGGCCATTAGCCTGATTTTGATTCCCTAAACATCTTATAAGGAGGATATGTTTATGAAAAAAACCATGTTATCAATCTTAGCTGTTTTATTACTCTTCTTTTTGGCCGGCTGCGGTGCTAGTGCTAATTCCGGTGCAGCGCCCGATGGTACCGGTGCTGCTAACGGCTCTGCCAACCTTGCTGCATCGCCGGCTAATCAACCGGAAGCATATGTTATCACTTTGGGGCACTCTACAACCGAGCAATCTTCTAATCAGTTTGGATCCTTAAAATTCAAGGAGTATGTGGAGGAAAAATCCGGTGGCCGTATTACTGTCCAGATTTATCCCAATGCTCAGTTGGGCGCTGATCGGGAAATGTTGGAAGGAGTACAAACAGGCCAAATCACCATGATGAATACTGGCAATGTAGCTCATGCCAATTTTGTTAAAGAGATTTCCGTGTTGGATTGTCCTTTCGCTTTTGAAGATAACCTAGAAGCCAGAGCAATTTTTGCGGAGCCCAATTTTCTGGCAGCTTTATCTCAGCGGTATGAAGCCAACGGCTTTAAATTTCTAGGGATGACGGACCAAGGATTCCGTACCTTAACAGCTAATAAAGCGGTGCACATCCCCAATGACATCAAAGGAATGAAGATTCGCACAGTAGAAAACAAATATCAAATGGCTATCTGGAAATACCTGGGTGCTAATCCTACCCCCTTGGCCTTCAATGAGCTTTATACAGCCTTGCAGCAAGGTGCGGTAGATGCTCAAGAAAATCCTATTGAGTTGATTTATACTCAGAAATTTTATGAACAGCAGAAATATGTCATTTCTACCAATCATATCTTCCAGGCCACTTTATGGGTTATGAATCTTGACTTTTTTAATAACTTACCGGTGGAACTCCAGAAGATCGTAACTGAAAGTATGGCTCTAGCAGCCCAAGAAACCAATGAATATAATGACGAAAATGTGGCTGGATTCAAACAAGTCATAAGCGATTATGGTGCCCAATTCATTGAGTTGACTACAGAAGAATTAACCCAGTTTAAAGAAATGGCTAAAGGAGTTTGGGATATGGTTGAAGCCGATTATCCGGAAATGTATGCAATATTTGCGTCGTCGTTAGAAGCAATAAAGCAGTAATTTAATACCGGTGAAGGAAGGTATGAAGCTGTTATAAGTCGGCGTAAAATAGTTGGATATTCCAAGTTTTAAGGTGTATGTAATTTCCTTGTGTAGGCTGTCTTTCCGTACAAACGAAACTTGAAATTGTGCACAAAATCCAAAGGGGGGTGAGGCACTAGCTTTTTGATGTGCCTAGGCGAGGATAGCACACTTACGCTCTGTCCTGATTAATCCTCTTATAAAAGAATATTGGCGGTAAATCGTATCCTATGTTATACTTATTAAGGATTGGCATTACCATCATACAGTAATGCCTAGAAAACATGGGATTGGTGGGATAAGTGTGGAGGATAAATTCAAAAAAATAAAGCGTTCGACGGTTTCTGATACGATTATTGAGCAAATAAAGCAAATGATTCTGGAAGAAAAGCTGTTGCCCGGCGAGAGATTGCCCTCGGAAAGAGAGTTGGCAGATATGCTGGGAGTCAGCCGGCCGCCGGTGCGGGAAGCCCTTAAAGCTCTTGCTACTTTAAAAATCGTGGATATTCGAGTTGGCGAAGGCACTTTTTTAAACAGTGGTGAAGATAAATTGATATTAGATTTTTTCCAGCTGAAAAATCTCCAAATGAAATTTGGTGTTTCCGGTCTGGTGGAAGCTAGATGTTTTTTAGAGGCTGCTATTGTGGATCTGGCAGCTCAGCGCCGGGATGAGCGGGATCTGGAACGTATAGAGGAGAGCTTCAATAATACCTTAAACTATGAAGAAAATCCGGAAGCCTTTTTAAAAGCAGATTTTGAGTTCCATATGGCGATTGCCGAGGCAGCAAAAAATGCTTATTTGTCGGAAATGCTGGATACCACTAGGGATCTTTTGCTGGAATACAATAAAACGGTGATTGCTCGGCCCAACCAGATGGTTAGAGCAACTGAGGGCCACCGCAATATTTTTATGGCGATTAAAGAAAAGGACACAAAAAAGGCTAAGCAGGAAATGAGGAGACACATAGAAATGCTGATGCTGGAGGAGAATCTGCCGGCGGCTGAAAATTGAGCGCGGAAAAGTTCGTAAAACAAAAATAAAATAAAATCGGAACATCATCCTATGAAGGGACGAGGTTCCGATTTTATTTTTGCATACTAGCTATTTTTTTATGCAGATGCATCAAACTAAAGCCTGAAGCTCAAGCTTGCGCCTAAAGGCTGAAACTAAAGCCTAATCCCGGCTGGTAATGGGCAGTAACCAAAGCAAATTCCATTTGTGTTCAAGGAATCCATAGCTGGGTGAGCAATTTTTACGTTTGGTGCGCGCTGACAGTACAGCGAGCTTAAGATAAATAAGCACGTGGGTAGCGCGATACTGGCGAACGTGTACCTGCACTACGTGCTGGACGTGTGGTTTGAAGCAGCCGTGCAGAAAGAACAGTACAGAGGAGAGGCATATCTGACGAGATATGCAGATGACTTTGTGGCCTGCTTTCAGCACAAAGAAGATGCGGAAAAGTTCTACGAAGCCCTTGGCGAACGAATGGAGAAGTTCGGCCTGGCGCTGGCGCCGGAGAAGACACGAATCCTAGAGTTCGGGAGGTATGCAGAGGAGAACCGGAACAACAGAGGACAAGGAAAACCGGAGACGTTCAACTTTCTGGGATTCACGTTTTATGGAGGAAAAGACCGCAGCTATGGCAGCTTCCGGGTAAAAGTAAAGTCGGATCGGAAGAAGAGCAAGGCGAAGCTGAAGAAAATGAAAATCTGGCTGGAGGAGAACCGGAACAAACTGGATGTGACGGGGCTAATCGCCAGGATAAACCGAAGCCTGCAAGGCTATTACAGTTACTACGCCGTGAGCGGAAACCTCCGCTAGGTGTCAGCCTTTCGGCACCATGTGGAGGGGCTCTTGAAGAAGAACCTAAACCAGCGTAGCCAGCGTAAAAGCTACAACTGGACGGAATTCAGCGAGCTGCTAAAGAGACTACCGATTGTCCGCCCTAAACTAAAGCATTGTCTGTATACCTAACTCACCCAATGACGCCCGGGGAGCTGGATGCCTTAATAGGGCACGTCCGGTTCTGAGGAGGGAGGTTAGGGGTAACCCCAACCCCTACTTCACTATATAAAATGCAGGGAAGAAATCTGCATATAACCGTAAAAACTGCACGGAATTGGCCTAAAATTGGCTTTTTTCTAATGCAATTTACATACAAGTGGAAAATTTGCACACTGCCCACCAAAAATCCGTATACAAACGAAAAAACTGAACAAAGTCAGCACTACCGCTCAATGCCGCCACGGTCAGGGGGCAGCGCTCTCAAAGGATATTTGCCCCTGGTTTCCTCCATATTTTGACTCTTAACTAAATGACATTGCGGCCCGGCTTACCCCTTTCTCTTGCTTTGCCTTTCCTTTTGTATTGAAAAATTTCTACACTCGAAATTTTTCTCTTGAGGCGTTATAATATTAATTTATAGTGATGATGCCATGAGCAAGAAAAGAGGAGGTCCGCAATGGACTGGATAGAAATAAAGATAGAAACAGGCAGCGAGGCGGTGGAGCCCATTACCGGCCTGGTTTTGATGGCCGGCATACCCGGCCTGGTGGTAGACGACCCCAAGGATCTGAAGAATTACCTGGAGAGCCCCCAGGCCGCCCGCTGGGACTACGTGGAAGATAGTTTATTAGAAAACCCTGACCGGTTGACAGTGATTCGGGTTTATATTGCCGACAATGAACAAGGCCGCCGCCAATGGACGGCCCTGAGCAGTGACCTGGCCGCTTTGAAGGCCGATGATCAGGAAGGGCTTTATGGTGAACTTAGCTGGAGCCTTACCAACGTGAAGGAAGAAGACTGGGCCAACAACTGGAAAGCCTATTTTAAGCCCTTTGCCGTAGGCCGCCGTTTAGTAATCAAGCCTACCTGGGAAAGCTGGGAGCAGGAAGAAGGGCAGATCATACTGGAGATCGATCCCGGCTCCAGCTTTGGCACAGGCCAGCATCATACCACCCGTTTATGTCTGGAACTTTTAGAAAAACAGGTTAAGCCGGACATGAAGGTGCTGGACTTGGGCTGCGGCAGCGGTATCCTGATGATTGCCGCATTGCTTTTGGGAGCGGGGCAGGCTATTGGCGTAGATGTAGAGGAAAATGCTGTGCGTACAGCCAAAGAAAATCTGGAGCAAAACCGCATTTCACCGGATAAGTATGCTTTGCATTGCGGTGATTTAACGGCGGATCAGGAACTTCTCGAGCGCTTAGGCGGCAAGGCTCAAGCTGCGGACATGATTACTGCCAATATTGTGGCTGATGTGATTCTGGCTATGACGCCATACTTTACCGGCTTTTTGAAGCCGTTAGGCAAGCTGTTGGTATCCGGGATTATTGACGAGCGTCGGCAGGAAGTGCTGTCCGAGGTGGAGCAGGCCGGTTTTGCTTTACTGGAAAGCGGCTCGTCCGGGGAATGGAATGCCTTCGTTTTTGAAAAAATAAAATAGGATTTTGTACATAGAAGGGAAAAGAAGAAAACAAGATGGAAAGGTTTTATGTAGAGCCCCAGGCTTTTGGCCAACGGGAAGCCAGAATAACAGGAGAAGAGTTCAACCATCTGAAAAAAGTGCTGCGGCTCAATGCCGGAGATCAGGTGGAGATTTTTGACGGCGCAGGCGTTGGCTTTGCCGGCCAGCTAATCTCGGTGGGCCAGGGAGAAGCCGTCGTATCCCTGGACGAGCCGGTACTGCAAAAAAGGGATAGCTCTCTCAAGGTCTGCCTGGCCCAAGGCATACCCAAGGGGGAGAAGATGGAGTGGATCGTACAGAAGGCCACGGAGCTGGGAGTTGCCGCCATCCTGCCTTTGGAGCTCAGCCGTTGTGTGGTTCGGCTGGAAGGGGACAAGAAGCGCCAGGAAAGGCAGGCCCGCTGGCAGAAAGTAGCCCGGGAGGCTGCCCGGCAGTGCGGCCGCTTAACGGTGCCGGAAGTAATGGCCCCTATAGATTTGGCGGCTTTTCTCCGTCAAATAGAGACCTCAGACCTGCTGCTGATTCCCTGGGAAGAGGGGGGGCAATCCCTGAACAAGTTTTTTGAGGAGGCCGGCCTATCCCCGGAAGGGAAAAAGGTATACATGATGATTGGGCCGGAAGGCGGCATCAGCGAAAAAGAAGTGGAGCAGGGCCGTCAAGCCGGCGGCCAAACCCTGACTTTGGGTCCCAGGATATTGCGGACGGAAACAGCAGGCTTGATGCTTTTGTCGGTGCTGCAATACCAATGGGGGGACACGGGAGGCCGAATTGAATAAAACCATTGCAATTTATACCCTGGGCTGCAAAGTAAATCAGGGAGAAAGCCAGGCCATACTGGACGCCTTTCGGCAAAGGGGTTGGCAGCCCGTGGATTTCGACCAGCCGGCAGCGGTTTATATCATTAATACCTGCACAGTTACCCAAGCCGCGGATCAAAAGTCCCGCAAAATGATCAGAGGCGCCAAAAAAAGCAATCCCCGGGCCTTGCTGGTGGTTACCGGCTGCTATGCGGAAAGCGGCGGGGGAGCGTTGGCGGCCATCAAGGAAATCGATTTGGTGCTGGGCAACAGGCAAAAAGAAGAACTGCCGGCTTTGGTGGAGGAGCTCTGGCGGCAAAAGGCAGGGCAGCCGGAGTTTGATGCGGGAGCTGCTGCGGGGGCCGGTGCCGAGGCTGGCGCCATGCCTCACGAAGAAGCCGTTCCTCCTATTTTGCTGAAAGGCCTGGATCGTACCAGGGCTACCTTGAAGCTGCAGGATGGCTGCCGCCAGTTTTGCAGCTACTGCATCATTCCCTACGTGCGCCAGGAGTGGCAGAGCCTGCCCGCCGCAAAAGCCCTGGAGCGGGTAGGGGAGATGGCGGAGCAAGGCCTGCGGGAGGTGGTGCTGCTGGGCATCCACCTGGGCGCTTACGGCTGGGAAACCGGCAAGCAGGATCAACTGTCTGTAGTACTGGAACAGTTGCTGGAAGCTTATCCCCAGGTGCGGTTCCGTTTGGGTTCCCTGGAGCCTATGGAGGCTACAGCAAGGCTCATCAGTCTGATCCGGGATTATCCCAATGCCTGCAAGCATCTGCATTTACCCTTGCAAAGCGGCACCGACTCCATCCTCAAAGCCATGAACAGACCTTACCTGACAGCGGACTTTCGTGAGAAAGCGGCGGAGATCAGGCAGGCCATTCCGGACATTGCCCTGACTACCGATGTAATGGTGGGCTTTCCCGGAGAGAGTGAGGAGGATTTTCGGCAGTGCCAGGATTTTGTAGAAGAGATGGCCTTTAGCCGCCTCCATGTCTTTGCTTATTCCCGGCGTCCGGGCACCCCGGCAGCCGCTATGGCGGGGCAGGTGCCCAAAGCGGTAAAGGAGCAGCGGAGCAGGGCCTTGATCGCTTTGGGCCAAAAACTCCAGGATAACTATGGCGCCAGTTGGCTGGGCCGGCGGCAATGGGTATTGGCCGAAGAAGAAATCGGCGGCGGCTTTTGGTACGGTCATAGCGATAATTATTTAGAGGTAACCTTCCGGTTGCCGGAAACTGCCCCAATCAGCGGCAGCTTGCTGCCGTCTTCGCTGCCGGGAGTCACTTCTATTAAAGGCAGTCTGCTGCCGGTGACAATTACAGGCAGATCCGACAGGAAAGAGGAAGCCTGGCAGGGCGAGTATGAGCCCGCATGATTCGGCGGTTAATGCAAGGGGTATCAAGTCCGGCGCTGTCCCACGGCGCTGTCCTACTCTCGTTTGTGCAAAAATGCAGGTTTGTTAGCGTTCCCTAAGGCTAACTGAGCAAAAATGCAGGTTTGTCCTACCCCAGATGAGCAAAATTTCAAGTTTAAAGTGTTCAAACAACCCTTTTGGGCTATATTTGGCTGCATTTAGCGTTGCAGGCGGAAAGAACCCCCTATTCCAGAGAAACAACACACTTTAAACCTGCAATTTTGCTCAAAAACGCCCGCACACCAGATACAAACCTGCAATTTTGCTCATCTGGGCTGCGGCGGACAAACCTGCAAATTTGCAGGCTTTGAGCGGCTTACTACATGCTGCCGGGTCATTGCACCAGCCATCGGGTTACTATCGTCACGGTTTTACTGCCGTGGTAGTTTCGCTGCCATGACGGTTTTGCTGCCGTCGTAGTTTCGCTGCCTTTGCGGGGGGCAGCGCTGCTGTGCCGCCTCCGTAGCGGGATAGGCGCCGGATTGCAATAAGCCCGCTTGTCATATCCCAATCCGGCTGTTATAATTTTAGTAAGCGCAAGCTACTTGATGACAAGGGGGTGTCAATCTTTTGACGGATTGTATATTTTGCAGGATAATCGCCGGTGAAATCCCCAGTGCGAAGGTATATGAAGACGAAGAAATCCTGGGCTTTCGGGATATTAATCCGGCGGCTCCGGTTCATGTATTATTTATCCCCAAAAAGCACTTTGCCAATTTAGGCGAGGCGGCACCGGCAGATCAGGCTCTTTTGGGCAGAATGCTTCAGGTTATTGGACGGGAAGCGCCGAAGCTGGGCTTATCGGAGGGCTACCGTGTAGTGTCCAATTGCGGCGAACCGGCGGGCCAGACGGTCAACCATTTTCATTTGCATGTGCTAGGCGGCAGAGAACTGCAATGGCCTCCCGGTTGATGCTATTTAGTGCTTATTCAGTGCTTATTCAGGGGGGAATCAAGGGAGTAATCCGGGATGATTAAATTTTCCTGTTCTCAACCCTAATCCTTGACCTCATCCGATTTATAGGATATAATTAACTGTATGCTATATTTGTCGTTCTCTCCTGAGCAGCGGTAAATGGGCACACGGTTGGCCTGAAAGGGGGGTAACAAGATGAGTGAAGTCAGAGTCGGAAAAAACGAAACTTTAGATAGCGCTTTACGGCGTTTTAAGCGTACCTGCCAGAAGTCCGGCGTGTTGTCGGAGGTTCGTAAACGGGAGCACTACGAAAAACCCAGCGTTAAAAGAAAGAAAAAGTCCGAAGCCGCCCGGAAGAGAAAGTTTAAATAAGCCTTCCTTTAAGGTGTTTGTATTTGGCTGAAGTTATTTATGCCGCTCTGATAAAGAGCGGTTTTTTCTTAGCCTCAGTTAAAGCTTTGCCCTAAAGAGAAGCCTACAATGAGAGGGGAAGAAAAGGCAAAGTGGAAAATTCGGCGGAAGGAAGATGAGTATACCATGAAGATACGGATACCGGAATACAAATGGCGGATTTTTGCAGTGACCAGCCTGGCTAATATGACGTCGGCCTTTGCTCTCAACAGTATAAATCTGGCCATGCCTGTGATGGCCGCCGAATTTGGGGTTTCCATGGGGGCTATCAGTTGGCTTTCCTTGGTTTATTCGTTCATTCCCAGCTGTATATTGCTTATCTTCGGCAGGCTGGCTGATCTCTATGGCTATAAAAGGCAGTTCATTGGCGGTTTCATTGTTTTTGGTACGGCCTCGCTGCTGCTGCCTTTATTGTCAAATAGCCTGGGAACTCTGATCTTTTTCCGCTGCCTTCAGGCCTTTGGCTACGGTATGATGATCTCTATTACCCAAGCCATGTGCAACCGCAGCTTCCCGCCTGAGGAGCGGGGCAAGGCCTTGGGCATCAATTCCGTTTCCGTCTCTGTGGGCCTGGCTATCGGACCCACCATCGGCGGCATGCTGATGACTCATTTTAGCTGGCGGTCGATTTTTTATTTCAATATCCCCTTTTGCATTTTGGGCATTGTGATGTCCGTCATCGTGCTGAAAAAAGACGAGCCCTATACGGGCCATTCCCGCCGCATGGATTGGCTGGGGTCTTTTTTCTTTGCCCTATTTATCGGTTTCTTGGCGGTGACCATCAATTTCAGCGCCGAATGGGGTTTTTCCTCGCCCCGATTTATCGGTTGCTTGGCGGTGAGCCTGGGCGCCTTAGCCCTCTTCATTTTTCGGGAAAGCCGGGTGGACATGCCCCTGATGGAATTAGGCTTTTTTCGCAGCCGGGTATTTACGTTAGCTAATATAGCCTGTATTTTCTCTTATGTGATTCAGCAGATGACTACTTTCCTGGTGCCCTTTTTCCTGATGAATATCCTGTTGGTGTCTAAGGCTGATACAGGCCTGATCATGCTGGCCACTCCTTTATCTATGATGCTGCTTTCGCCGGTTGGAGGCAGGATGGCCGACGCCTATGGCAGCCGCCGGCCTGCCTTAATGGGCCTTAGTTTAATTGCCCTTGGCTGTGTGCTTATGAGCTTGCTGACCTTGGAGACAGGATTGGCTTATATGGTAATAGTCCTCTTATGCTACGGTGTAGGCAACAGCCTCAGTGTGGCGGCCATCAATACGGCTATTTACAGCAGTGTGCCCAGGGAGCATTCCGGCGTGGTTTCCGGCATGGTAGCCACTATGCGCAATCTGGGCCAGGGGCTGGGGGTGGCCTTCGGCGGCGCCATTATGGCTTTGCGGCAAAGCTATTATAGCACAGCGGGGCTGGCGCCGGACAACCGGGTTTATCTGTTGGCCCAAAGGGATGTTTTTTACTTTGGCTTAGGTATCGTTGCTGTGTCTATTTGTTGCATGCTGATGATACCCATTGAGAAAAAGTAAAAAGCCTGGCGGCTATTGCCGGAATTTATGATAACTTAAAGATAAGAAGACTGTTGCCGATGGAGGATAGGCTCCAAGAGGCAACAGTCTTCTTATCTTTAAGCATTGATCCTGAGTTCCCGCAAAATTAAACCACACAATCCTAGAATCCTTGATCAATAAGGGTTAATCAGATTCTTATCCCAAAAGCTGTATAGGATAATATACTCTACCTTGGCGTAAGGGGCCGTGGGCCGGCAGACAAAATTGCAGGTTTAAAGTGGATCGTTTCTCTATGGTAGTGGGAAATTTCCATGCGACAGTGCTTCTTACTACAACCCGGACACTTTAGACTTGCATTTCTGGTTATTTCCGCTCCCCCATGCTGATTCGCCGGCGAGGATAAGGGGGGTTCAAACTATATTGGCCTATCCCTAATGGAAAGAAATAGGTACCCCCTCACCGGCTGGGGGTGGTTAGATTATTATAGGTCCCCCTCTGTGCAAAATTGCAAGTTTGTCTTCGTCTAGAACCCCTGTCAGAGGAAAAAGGAGAACGCTTTAAGCACTTTCAGCAGTTTGGTAGCGAACTCGTTTCTGCCAGGGCACTAGATACAGCCAAGGCATGCATTTCCACTTATTTTTTGAGTCGCCATAACTCTAGGGGGTGTCTACAAACCTGCATTTTTGCACAGAAAATGTCGGCACCGCCAGAGGACAAAGCCTGCAGACCGGACAAAAGCGATTCCGAGTCAAGCTTG
>JAHDMJ010000026.1 GCA_018436095.1 Clostridia bacterium
CGATATTGGCCTATCCCTAATGGAAAGAAATGGCACCACCCCACCGGCAGGGGGTGGTTGGCTTATTGAGGTTCCCTCTCTGTGCAAAATTGCAAGTTTGTCTTCGTCTAGAGACCCTTATCAGCGGGAATGTTAGAAAGCTTAAACATTTTTTGCAGTTTAGTAGTGAATTCATTTCTGCCAGGGCACTAGATACAGCCAAGGCCTACGTTTCTACTTATTTTTTGAGCCGCCATAACTCTAAGGGGTGTCTACAAACCTGCATTTTTGCACAGAAAATGTCCGCACCGCCAGAGGACAAAGCCTGCAGACCGGACAAAAGCGAATTCCGAGTCAAGCAACCTTGGGGGATTGGCGGATGCCGAAAAGAGCGAAAAACAAAAAAGGAGGGTGCCTCTCCTCAGCTCTTTTCAGCGCTGTTTTGAGACACCCCCTGGTCTTTATTAATTAATAGCTTTATTTGTTGAGCCATCCGGCTACCAGCTCTTCGTGGCTGTTCATCCAGTTCCGGGCAACGTCTAAAGGCTCGCCGCCTTCTTCTTCGATAGCCCCCATCAAATCCCCTAATTCACTTTCGCTTAATTTGAAGTTCTTCAAAAACGCCGCTACCTCCGGCATATCTTCTTCCAGGCCTTTACGGGCGTACTTATGAATATTCTCCACTTCCCCAAAAACGCCCTTGGGGTCTTCCAGAACTTTTAAGTCCCACTTGGCGAATTTCCAATGAGGAGCCCAGCCGGTAACCACAATGGGCGCATTGGCGTCAATAGCCTTACCCAAGGCGGCGGTCATGGTGGGACCGCTGCCGGTAAGCAGCCGGTAGTCAAGGCCGTATTCCTCGATGGCGCTTTCGGCCGCCGCCATCAAGCCGGCTCCGGGATCGATGCCTACAATTTCACCGCCAAATATATCCTTGTTGGCGTTAAGCTCTTCTATGCTGTTGATTTCCACATAGGAGGGCACGATGAGGCCCAAAAGAGCGTCTTCGTAGACAACGCCCAGATCAACCATGTCCTGGCCAAATCTTTCTATATAGCTTTCATGAGTGATCGGCAGCCAGACGTCCAAAAAAGCATCGGTATTGCCGCCGGCCACGGAAGTAAACACGGGAGCCGCATCGGCCATGGTCAATTCCACTTTGTAATCCATCTTATCTTCCAGAATTGCAGCGGCCAGGTTTGTCATAGCAATCCCTTCCGCCCAGTTGACGTAAGCCAGCTTCACCGTCTTATTATCTCCTGTGCCTGGGGTGTTGCCGTCGCCGCTGCCGCAGCCCCCCAGGGCCACCGTTGCTAATAATATGGCCAAGATTATTCCTGTTAGTTTTTTTAACGTAGATTTTTTAAACATAACTTTCTCCTCCTGCCCTTTAATTTATCCTGGAGCCCGCCCCCGGGACCTTTTCATGAATGCGCCCTGCGCCGCTCCATTCTGTTTCTGACAAAGTTCTTGCCGGATTTCTTTTGTTCTGAGCCCAGACACTGGGTAATACGGTCAAGGAGCATGGCCAGGATCACCACGGCCAGACCGCCCTCAAAACCTTTGCCGATATTCATCTGGGTGATTCCCTCATAGACGGTTTTCCCAAGGCCGTCGGCGCCGATCATGGCGGAGATAACCACCATGGAAAGGGACAGCATAATGGTCTGATTTAAACCGGCCATGATCGTGGGCACTGCCAGAGGCATCTGCACCTTAAAAAGCAGCTGGGCCGGGGTGGAGCCGAAAGCTCTGGCCGCTTCCACCACATCCTCAGGCACTTGACGGATGCCTAAATTGGTCAGCCGGACAACGGGAGGCATGGCAAAAATAATAGTAGCCACAGTCCCGGGAACCTCGCCTAAATCGAAAAAATACACGGCGGGGATCAGGTATACGAAAGCCGGCATGGTTTGCATAAAATCCAGCACCGGCCGGATAATCTTATTTGCGGTGCCGTTCTTTGCCATCAAAATACCAAGGGGCAGGCCTACGACCAGCGCGATAAGCGTAGCGGTGCTTACCATGGACAATGTAAGCAACATTTTGCCCCAGAGGCCCAGATTATTAATGAGTAAAAGGCCCACAGCCGTAAATATAGCCGTGCCCCTGCCGGCTACCCACCAGGCCAAAAAGACGACGGCAACAATAAAGACAAATAGCGGTATTGCGGACAGAACCCAGTCTATGCTCTCAATGATGCCCAGCAAGCCTTTTCTGATGACGCTGAAGAAGCCGGCAAAGTTTGCGGTCATCCAATCAATGGCGCTTTCCACATGTACGCCTAAAGGAAGCTTAGCGTTAAGCATTGTTCTCGCCCCCTTCTCCGGCAATTCCCGCCAGAACTGTGGATTTAAATACAACGCCTTTCAGCCTTTTTTCCTCGTCTACCACAGCGATGGGATAACCGGTATTCAAGAACAAGGGGATGATTTCGTCAATTAATGTTTCTAAAGATATAGTCTCAATGTTTTTATCGATGATGGATTCCAACTCTTCTTTGCCTTCCTTAATCAGGGAAGATACCCGGTCGATGGTAACAATGCCTTGCAAAACGCCGCTTTTATTGGTGACGAAAATACTGGAAATACCTAAGTCCTTCATTTTGCGGGCAGCCGTACGGATACCTGCCTTCTCAAGGATAATAGCTTCCGCATTGCGCATGATTGCGGCAGCGGTTATGATTTTTGAGCGGTTGACATCCTGGATAAATGCCCGGACGTAGTCATCGGCGGGATTTTGCAGAATCTCCTCGGCAGTACCGGTTTGTACGATCCGGCCATCCTTCATGATAGCGATTCGATCGCCGATTTTTAAAGCTTCATCTAAGTCATGGGTAATAAAGATAATGGTTTTTTTCATTTTCTGCTGCAGGGAAAGCAGCTCGTTTTGCATATCCTTGCGGATCAGGGGATCAAGGGCGCTAAAGGCTTCATCCATTAAAAGAATATCTCCTTCTATGGCCAAAGCTCTGGCCAGCCCTACCCGCTGCTGCATCCCCCCGGACAATTCCTGGGGTTTGGCATTTTCATATCCCTTCAGCCCCACAATCTCCAGCATTTCCTCAGCCTTTTGCCGGCGCATCTCTAAACCGGCCTTTTGGATTTCCAGGCCGAAAGCCACATTCTCCAATACTGTTTTATGGGGCAGCAAAGCAAAGTTTTGAAAAACCATAGCTACTTTTTTTCGCCGCACTTCCCTTAACTCCGCGGCGGACATTTCGGTAATGTTCTGACCGTCGATGAGAATATTGCCGCCGGTAGGCTCTATTAAACGGTTCAAGCAGCGTATCAGCGTGGATTTGCCGCTGCCGGACAGGCCCATGATGACAAAAATTTCTCCTTCTTCCACAGCGAAGGAAACATTATTTACACCCACGCTATGCTTATGCCTTTTCAATATCCCGGCCTTATCCTCGCCCTTTTCCAGCAACGGCAGGATTTGCTTAGGCGCCGGGCCAAATACTTTATATATTTTTTGTACTTCAACCTTTGGCATATATCCTCTCCTTATCTCAAAAGTAACAACACAGTATTTCTAATGTGTTGTCTCTTTATAGGCTAACATAGATGTTTTTATTTGTCAAATTTCTTTGCTTATCATTATTTCCTTTATTGAACCTTCTCATACAAAAAAAAGACTCTCCCTTGCGGGAAAGCCTGCTTTTTTTATGTTAGAATAGTAACTATTGATTGGGGTACAGGCAATTTCTTACCCGTTCATGACAATTCTCATCACCCACATAATGAAGGATATCTCCGGCCGAAATTACGGCATAGGGGCCCGGCGATATGATCATCTTATCCTGCCGTTGAATGGCGATAATCGTGGCTGTGGTATTGTGCCAGAAATTGCACTGGGAAAGGGTCTGGCCCAGGTAAGAAGCATTCTCTGTAATTTTGATTTCAAAAGGAGAAAAGGGATTGACGGAACGAAAGCGTTCCGTCTTGTACATGAGATCGGAAATCATCGACTTTAATTCCAGACTGTCGGCAATTTGCTGATCCATGACCTTCAAAATGCGTTTTTTTAAATCGCTCATTTGGCTGACGGAATCAAATTTATTGATAAAGTCGGCCGCAAGCTTCCGGGATTTGATAAGAACGCCGCTGCCCTTGGTGATCTCCACAATCTTCATATCGGCTAAAACGCAGACCGCCCGCCGGGCCGTTTCCGAAGAAACCCCATATTGGCTAACTAAAGAGGATCTGACGTATATTTTTTCTCCCTCGGGATATTCGCCATAAGCGATTTTTGCGGCTATATCCGCAGCAATCTGCTGATATTTTGGTATGTCAATTTTCATGCCTTACCTCATTTATTGTCAATTATTATCAATACTAAAAATAGTATAGCCCATTTACTGTTATCTTACAAGGATATTAATGGTTCAACGGGAAACACTAAAACCGGAGGTGTTTTCTAATGGTATCACGAAAATCGGTTATTACTTTCGGCATTGTGGCCATCCCTATTGCCATGTCCACAGCTACCCAGGATAACGATATTCATTTCAATCAATTGCACAAAGAAGATAACAGCCGTATCCGCTACAAAAAAACCTGCGCCCACTGCGGCAAGGAGGTTACGTCCCAGGATATTGTCAAAGGTTTCGAGTATGATAAAGATAAATATGTGGTCATCACCGATGATGAGATCGAAAAAATCAAGACAGAAAAGGAAAAGTCTATTCAAATTCTGCATTTTGCCCAATTGAACCAGATTTCACCGGTCTACTATGATAAAACCTATCAGGCCGCCCCGGAAAAAGGCGGGGAAAAAGCCTTCGAACTGCTGCGGGCAGCCTTGATGGCCGAACAAAAGATTGCCATCGGCAAAACCGTTCTGGGCACGAAAGATACACTAATGGCCATAATTCCCCGGGAAGACGGCCTGCTAATTTCCACTATGTTTTACGCCGAGGATGTCAAGGACTTGCAAAAGCAATACGTTAAGCCGGAAATTGCCCAGCAGGAGCTGGATATGGCAAAGGTCTTGATCAATTCCATGGATACGCCTTTTGATCCTTCAAAATACAAGGACGAATACCAGGAAAAGCTGCGGGCTCTCATCGAGACGAAGATTTCCGGCAAAGAAGTGGTGGCGGCGGTGCCGGAAAGCACCGGCAAGGTCATCGACCTTATGGAAGCGTTGAAGGCCAGCGTGGAAAAAGCTAAAAAAGAGAAGGAGTCGGCATAATTCGATGACCGCTCAGCTTACTGCCTATAATCAAAAAAGAAATTTTCAGCAGACCCCGGAGCCGGCAGGCGCCAGAGAGGATTCCGGCCCGGGCCTGCGTTTTGTCATCCAGCATCACCTGGCCCGCAGGGATCATTATGATTTTCGTTTGGAATGGGAGGGAGCCCTTTTAAGCTGGGCTGTGCCTAAAGGCCCCTCTTATAATACCCGGGATAAAAGGCTGGCTATACAGGTGGAGGACCACCCTTTGGAATACCGCAATTTTGAAGGCGCTATCCCCAAAGGCGAATATGGCGGCGGCACAGTTATGCTCTGGGATGAAGGCTGGTGGGAGCCTTATACCGATGTGGCCGAAGGGCTGCGCCAAGGTATGCTGAAATTCGTCTTGAAAGGCAAAAGGCTCCGGGGCAAGTGGGCTTTAGTGCGTCTTAAAGCCAAAGAAGAGGAGAAGAAGGTTAACTGGCTTCTCCTTAAAGAAAAAGACGAATACGCAAAAGCCGATGAGGGTATCTTCCAATTCACCACCAGTATCCGGACGGGACGCACTATGGCGGAAATCGCCGAGGGAGTGCCGCCGTCCCTTATCGACAAGCCTTTTCTGCACAATCCTTTCAATAGTACTACTGTCCAGTTGGCGGAACTGGTGAAGACGGTTCCCGGAGACCGGGAGGAGGAGAATTGGCTTTACGAATTAAAGTATGACGGCTACAGGATTCTGGCCTTTATCGAAGGCAATGACCTGCAGCTGGTCACCAGAAACGGCAATGACTATACAAGGTATTTTCAAGAGATTGCCCATTCCCTTATTCACCTGGCCGCCGGCAAGGCCATGGTGCTGGATGGGGAAATGGTTGTTACGGATACTTCGGGCAAAACGGATTTTCAAGCTCTGCAAAACTATTTGAAAAGCCCGGCGGGACAAAATTTGACTTATATTATATTTGATTTGCTGGCTCTGGAGGGTCAGGATCTGCGAAGTATGCCGCTGATAGAAAGAAAGGCAAAGCTGGCCGCGTTGATGGAGAACGGACCTGCCAACCTCCATTACAGCCGCCACATCAGAGGCAACGGTAAGGAAAGCCTGGCTGCCGCTTGCCAAGCCGGTATGGAAGGCATTATCGGCAAGAAAACCGATTCCCTGTACAGCGGTACCAGAAATGGCGACTGGATCAAAATAAAATGCGATAAAAGACAGGAATTTGTCATCGGCGGTTATACTCTGTCCGATAAAAAAACCAGCGGGGTAAGCTCTCTGCTTCTGGGGGTTTATGAAGGCGAGGCGCTGATTTATGCCGGCCGGGCCGGTACCGGCTTCACTGAGGCCGGCAGGGAAGAGCTTGCGGAGAAATTTCATCCTTTAATAAGGCCGGCAAGCCCCTTTCAAGAGCCGCCAAAAGCCAGGGCCAATGAAAAAATCCTCTGGCTTGAGCCCCGGCTGGCGGCGGAAATCAAGTTTGCCGAGTGGACAAAGGACAATCTGCTGCGGCAAGCCAGCTTCAAGGGCTTGCGGCAGGATAAGGATCCCAAAGAAATCAAACGGGAAAAAGCTGCCGGCGAAATATTACCTCAGCCGCCGGCCAATGAGGAGGAGAAGGCTATGGACGCAAACAGCCCGCTGGATACAATGGCCGGCAAGGCTGACGGCATTATTATCGAAGGCATAAAAATCAGCAGCCCCGATAAAGTGATTTTCGAGGAACCGGCCATTACTAAGATTGATATCATTCGCTATTACGAAAAAATAGCCGGGAGGATGCTGACCTATGTGAGCCACCGGGTTCTCAGCATTGTCCGCTGCCCCAAAGGGATATCCGAGGCTTGCTTCTATAAGAAACATCCCGGTCCGTCAAGTCTTGGTACCGTTACCATATCCATTGCCGGCAAGGATGGGGAGGCCGAGGATTACTTCTATATTACGGAAAGCTCCGGCCTTATTGCCGAGGCTCAAATGGGCACTTTAGAATTTCACACCTGGGGCAGCCGGGTGGATAATCTGGAAAAACCGGATGTGATGGTTTTTGACCTGGATCCCGATGAAGGCATGGATTTAGACAGGGTGCGGCAGGGCGTCCGGGATATCCGAAGCATTCTAACGGAACTGGGGCTGAATTCCTACCTGAAAACCAGCGGCGGCAAAGGCTACCATGTAGTGGTATCCTTGGAGCCTGCTCCTTCCTGGGAGGTATTTCACGATTTTGCCAAAGGTATCGCCGAGGTGATGGAGCAAAAATGGCCTGACCGCTACACCAGCAATGTCAGAAAGGTTAAACGTACCGGCAAAATATTCATCGACTGGATCAGAAACGGCAGAGGCGCTACCAGTATTGCTCCTTATTCAATAAGGGCAAGAGAAGGGGCCAGGGTTTCCATGCCCATCACCTGGGATGAGCTCGATCTGGTAGCCCCCGACGGCATTACTATGGCAGAAGCCCTTTTAAGGATGGGCCGCCCCGACCCCTGGGAGGGTTTCTTTCTGAACCGGCAAATGTTGAAATAAGGCGTTTTTAACACAGGCTGCCGTCATTGGTTCGCAAACCAAAGGGGCAGCTTTTTTTATTTCTATTTAGTAGCCATTACTATATAAATATGTATATTATATCCTGCTATCGCAAAATCTCATAGGCAAGTAAAATTATAATATACATTCCTGTAAAGTATTATCTACAATAAGGGGGGTGGGGCAATGGACCGTAAGGCCCTGGGTCTGCGTTTAGCCATAGCGCGCAAGGAATCTGGGTATACCTCGGAGAGATTGGCACAAGAATGCGATGTGAGCGCTGTATATATCCGGCAAATTGAATCCGGTAAACACCAGCCGAGTATTACCACATTGGTCAAGCTGGGCAACGCCCTGCACCGCTCCCTTGATTACTTTGTCCAAGACAGCATGGAGTGGAATGAATTAAATACATTGACAGGGATTGCCGAAAGGTGCAAAACCCTGACGCCTGAACAGATCAAAACAATACAACGGATGATCGATGCAATGTTTGGGCCGGAAAAGTAGTCACACCGCCTCCTAATTGGTTCAGTGAACCGGAGGCGGTTTTTCTTTTAAACCAATATTTTTTAACAAATTTCTTATATACTGTAGATTTGTAGCATATTATAATATATATTATAATCCTACAAAATAATTTCTTAATGGTTAAAACCCGGCGGATTCATCGAAAATTCGGGAAGGACGTAATGATCATGAAAAATCTCTCCATCAGCAAAAAACTAATTCTTGGCTTCGGAATTATATTTATTATTATGCTTGGCATCATCGGCATGTCACTGCTTAGCCTTGGCGCTGTCGATAATATTGTTCATAACTATGCTCAGTTTACCCTGCCCAACAACACAGGAACCTGGAGGATCCGCAGAGATACCGTATCCATTCAGCGCTATATGGCCCTGGCTTTTGGCGAGACCGACACCAGAAAAATCGCAGAGCTTTTTGACCTGGCCCAACAAGACGCCACCTCCCTTTTAAGTGAGTTTGACCAATACGCCGCCAATCAAAGGGACAACAGCCGGGAAGCCAAAATTGCCGAGCTGCGGGATTACTTTGCCCAAGCCGGCCAAACCCGGCGGGAAATTGCGGAGATCATGAAAAAGCCTACGGCGGGCAATCTCCGGCTGGCCAAAACTATGTTTGCCAATGATTATACGGCCGTTATGGATAAAGCCGTAGAAATTCTAGTTGAGTTCAGCACAATGGAGGAGCAACAAGCCGAAAACCAGAAGCTGGAGGCCGAAGCTACCAGCAGCCGGGCATGGCTGATTCTCATTGCCTGCGGCGGAGCCGCTCTTTTGCTGACCATCTTCATCACCATAATCATCAGAAGATCCATACTCGTTCCCATAAATGAAATCGTAAACGTTTACAGTGAAATATCCCGGGGTAATATGCAGTCTCAGATTAAATATGAAGGCCGGGATGAAATGGGCCAAATGGCCAAGCTTATCCAAGAAGCCAATCAGATGCAAGGCGCTGTCTTAGGGGATGTCATAGAGAAATTCACCAGGATATCCCAAGGGGATTTGCGGCTCCGTATCGATTTGGATTACCCCGGCGACTTTAACGTCCTTAAAGATGCAATAGAAAACACCATAGCCAGCCTTAATCAAACGATGCATACCATCAATTTGGCCGCCCAGCAGGTCAGCACCGGCGCCGGCCAGGTTTCCAGCGGCGCTCAGGCTCTGGCTTCCGGCTCTACGGAACAGGCCGCCTCTGTTGAAGAATTAAGCGCCTCTGCTATGAGCATCGCCGAGCAGGCGGAAGAAAATGCTGTAAATGTGAAAATGGCCACCCAATACGTTGAAGAAGCCGAGGAAGGCGTTAGAGCCAGCAATGAGCGGATGGCGGAGCTGACCCAGGCCATGGCGGATATCGGGGCTTCGTCCCATCAAATCACCAATATCACTAAGGTCATCGAAGATATCGCTTTTCAAACCAATATCCTGGCCCTCAACGCCGCTATTGAAGCCGCCCGGGCCGGCGCCGCCGGCAAAGGCTTTGCCGTAGTGGCCGACGAAGTCCGCAACCTGGCGGCAAAATCTGCGGAAGCCGCTAAGCAAACTGCCGATTTAATCCTTGCCTCCGTAACCAACGTCAATAAGGGAACGGAGACCACGGCTCTGACCGCCCAACTTTTAAAGGATGTGGAAGTGAAGGCGGATATGGCCAACGAAAGTATTGTGAAAATCGAAGCTGCCTCCATCGAACAAGCTAAGGCCATCGAACAAATCAAGCAGGGCCTGGCTCAAGTCTCCGACGTTGTCCAGACCAATGCTGCCACCGCAGAAGAAAACTCCGCTACTGCAGAAGAGATGTCCGCTCAGGCCGTCACCCTGCAGGGAGAAGTAGAAAAGTTCAAGCTAAATTATTAGCCTGTGCCTGGTACTTTGTGACTTCTATAAATTAGCATTCCAGAGTACAGGCGCCCCCGCCAAGGAATTATAGGCTGTACGGAAGGAGGCACTCTTATGAATGGACATGACGATATGCCCTTTTCATGGGATACCTGGTCTGTATTTGATCACATTCATGACGCGGTTAGCCTGGTAGAGTACAAAAACGGCTGCTTTCGCTTTGTCCGTAATAATAAAGCCCACCAAAGGCTTAGCGGCATCATCCACATCAAAGGCTTAACCCCCGAGGAACTGGTTGGCGAAGAAATAGGCCGGACTCTTACCGGCTATTACCGGCAATGTGTGGAGACGGGCCGGACGGTAAGCTATGAGCAAGGTTTCCCCTTTGCCCCCGGCAACCGTATTTGGCAGACTATCGTCACTCCCGTATTCGTCGCCGATAAAGTACAGTATCTGCTCTGCAGCAGCAAAGACATATCAGAGCTGGAAAGTTACCGCAATGAGCTGATCCGGGAAAAAGAAATGCTGCAGACCACACTGCGCTCCATCGGCGACGGCGTAGTCACCACGGATACAGCCGGTATCATTACCAGCTTAAACAGTATGGCGGAGAAAATAACGGGCTGGGACAGCGGCTCTGCAGTAGGCCGGCTCTTTAGCGACGTGTTTATCTTGCAAAATGAAGAAACAGGCCTGTTGGCGGAAAACCCTATTGAAAAAGTGCTGGAAACGGGGCTGATCGTCGGTATGGCTAACCATACTGTGCTGCAAAACCGCCAGGGCCGGACCATCCCCATCATGGACAGTGCCGCTCCCATCAAGACCGAGGACGGCCAGGTTTTTGGCGTAGTTATGGTATTCCGTGACGTCAGCTTTGAAAAGGAGCACAGCAGCCAAATTCGCTTTTTAAACCACCATGATGCCCTCACCGGCCTTCATAACAGGAGGTATATCGAAGAAACCCTGAACAGCATCAATTCTCCGGAAAACCTGCCCCTTGCCGTCATCGTCTGCGACGTCAACGGCCTCAAAATCACCAACGACGTTTTCGGCCACGAAGCCGGCGACAGCCTGCTGCGGCAAGTAGCCGACCTCTTGGAAAAAACCTGCCACAGGGGTGATCTGATCGCCCGCTGGGGCGGTGATGAATTTATCATCATTATGCTGCGGACAAGCTTAGAGGAAGCGGAAAAAACCATCAAAAAAATCCGGCTCAACCAGGCGGCCATCGATGTGTCCGGCCTGCGGCTCAGCCTTTCCTACGGCTGCTCCGTCAAAGAAGGCGGTGAAAAGGACCTCCACGCCGTCTTACGGGAAGCGGAAGAGGATATGTACCACCAAAAACTTTTGGATGGCAAGAGCTACCGCAATGCCATTATCAATACCCTGCTGGCTACTCTCTACGAAAAAAGTATGGAGACGGAGGAGCATTCCAAACGGCTGGAAGAAAACTGCCATAGTATCGGCCGCCGGCTTCAGTTGTCTTCCAGGGAAATGAACAATCTTTCTCTTCTTACCGTCCTCCACGATATCGGCAAAGTGGCCATTAATTCCGACATTCTTAAGAAACCGGCTCCGCTTACTCCCGCAGAATGGGAAGAAATGCGGCGGCATCCGGAAATCGGCTACCGCATCGTTCAGGCCACCCCGGAGCTTAGCCGGGTGGCTAATCTGATTCTCTCCCATCATGAGCGCTGGGATGGCAAGGGCTACCCCCGCAAGCTTGCCGGCAAGCAAATCCCCTTGCTCTGCCGCATCCTTGCCGTAACCGACGCCTACGACGCCATGACAAATGACCGCTCCTACCGCAAGGCCATGAGCAGCCAGGCGGCGGTTTTGGAGCTGAAGAGGAATGCCGGCAGCCAGTTTGACCCGGAAATCGTAGAGATTTTTATTCAGATTCTGGAGGAATCATCGATTTTCCCTATTGACAGGGCCGGGGAAATGGCATAAGATGATCAACATATATTGTGATAGAGGATGCGTTTGGCAAAGAGTATCCGGTAATTGAGCCCTGCAGGGCATACCGGAGAAAGGGGCCGGCGCCGAAGTAAGCTTTCACTGCAGAGGAGGCTGGCTGGGCAGGCAAAATAAGATTTGTCTGACTGTCGCAAAGTAATTTGCGGAGGGCTATCTTTGATACATAGTTGTCGTATCCGGAGCAAAGGTTTTTTCCTATGTTCCTGTTGGCAAGGACCGTTCAAGCAGCCGATTCTCTATCGGCTGCTTTTTGTATGGGGCCGGTGGAGCGCAAGGGCAAACAGAGGCAGCGCCGCAGCCTGCAGAGTGCGGCCTGGAAAAACCTGCAGAAGGAGTGTTGATGACAATGAGAATCGGTATTATTGGCTACGGTAATCTGGGGCGGGGTGCGGAAAGCGCTCTGCGCCTGGCGCCGGACATGGAGCTGAAGGCAGTTTTTACCCGCCGGGACCCCCGGACAGTGAGCATCCTCAGCCAGGGGGTGCCGGTGCTGCCCTACGCCGACTTGGGCACCATGAAGGGTGAAATCGACGTCATGCTCCTTTGCGGCGGCAGCGCCACCGACTTACCGGTAATGACCCCGGAAATAGCGTCACAGTTTCATGTAGTTGACAGCTTCGATACCCATGCCAACATCCCCGCCCATTTTGCGGCGGTGGATGCAGCAGCAAAACAGGCCGGCAAGGTGGCCGTGATTTCCGTGGGCTGGGACCCGGGCCTTTTCTCGTTAAACCGCCTCTACGCCAACGCCGTTTTGCCTCAAGGTACGGATTATACTTTCTGGGGCAAGGGAGTCAGCCAGGGCCATTCTGAGGCAATACGCCATATCCCCGGTGTATTGGACGCCCGGCAGTACACAGTGCCCATAGAGGCGGCTGTAGAACAGGTACGCCGCGGAGAAAATCCCTATTTGACCACCAGGCAAAAACACACCAGGGAGTGCTTTGTGGTGGCAGAAGCAGGGGCGGACTTAGAGAGCCTTGCCCATACCATTAAGACCATGCCCAACTACTTTGCGGACTATGATACCTCGGTAACCTTTATCAGCCGGGAGGAGATGGAGCTGGATCACAGCAGCCTGCCCCATGGCGGCAGCGTTATCCGCAGCGGCAAGACGGGCTGGGAGGGCCAGACCGTTCAGACCATCGAATACCGGCTGGCTCTGGGCTCTAATCCGGAATTCACCGCCAGCATCCTGGTAGCGGCGGCCCGGGCTGCTTTCCGCCTGGCCGAGCAAGGCCAGAAGGGCTGCAAGACCATGTTTGACCTGCCCCCTGCCAGCCTTTCACCTCTAAGCCCGGAAGAGCTGCGGGCTACCATGCTGTAGCATTACAGCGGCGGCAATTCCCGCTTCTGACGGGGCCGGTCCAGGTAGAGCAGCGAGCAAAAAGCCAGTAAAGAAAGGGCCGATATGCCCAGTCCCAACTTCAAACCCGGCGGCAGGAAGCGGAAAACAATCTCATGCTCTCCTGCCGTTAAAGGTACCATGGCCATGGAGCCGTTTAACGGCAAAATGGCCGTTTCTTTGCCGTCTACATAAGCTTGCCAGCCTTTCTCATAGGGCAGGGACGTATAGAGCAAGCCCTGTTCCTTGGCCAGAATACGGCCTGCGATCTTTGTACCGGAAAACTCCGTAAGGGCTAAGCCTTCGTCTTGGAGAATTGCATAGCCTTTGTCAAAAACCTTCTGGTTCAGCATATTTACATAAATCTGGACGGTACCGCTGGTTCTGCTGGCAGGAGCCCCCGTTTTCAGGGACATAATTTCTCCCTGTTTATAGGGACCGCAGCAAAAAATATAGGGCCTTTTCCGGTTCACCGAATAAACTTCTTCATTATTTTTTAATATTTTAATATCCTCATCATCGCTGATTACGGCATAAGCATATAAAACGCCGTCTTCCGGCATCTCGTAATTAAACTTGAAAGTCCCTTTGGCTTCCGTTTGCACCGTGTAGCTGTATTTGCCGTAGGACTGGCGGTTGGCCTTCAAATCCGTATGGCCTACATGAATAATATCCACCGGTGTAAAAAGCTCCTGGTCAATGCCGGTGGCCATGGTAAACAACCGGTTTTGGGCTAAGAACGGGTTGGTATTATCCTCCGTGGCAAAATCGGTAATTGCCTCCTTCACCATGAAGCCGAAGGGCAAATAATATTGATTTTCCAGCAGAATAGCGGCGCCGTCCTTGCCGGCCTGCCGCCAATGGACCTTATCCATATACTTGCCTTCATGGGCTATCATGTATTTTAAATTCAAAAACCCGTTGGTTAAAGGAGAGGTCTCGCCATAAGTATAGCGGTTGCCCGATTTCCAGGCCGCCAGGCCCAAGCCCTCCAGAAAGTTGGTGGTGGATGCATTTACTGTCGAAGAAAAAAAGGTGACGCCATCATAGCCGTAGAGGGAGGGGGTATTAAGAGTATACCAGGCGGCAAACTCTGTGCGGCTATGCTCGCCGCTGCCGGCAGTTCGCTCCGCCAAAAGCTGCCTGACTTCATCATAGGCAGGGGGGTAGTCTGTCCTGGAAGTGGTGGATACTGTATTTACGCCCACAAAGGTGTTGCCGCAGACCTCGGCCAGTATCAAAAAGCTCAGTATGCCGGCAAACAACCTTTGAGACAGCTTCTTGCGGCCATAAAGGAAGAGCAGCAGAATATAACATACCGTAAGAACAGCGGCGGCCAAAACGGACAAATCCTCCTGTGGTCCGATATAAGCCGCAAAAAGCGTCCACAGAGCCGTTAATCCCATGCCCACATATGCCCGCTTATCATAGGTATCCAGCAGCAGAAAGGCCCGGTATCCCATAACGATCAATAAGAAAGAGATCAAGAAAGAAAAACGGTAAGGCAGCATATTGCTGAAGCGAAAACCATGCCAGATATAATTGAGCATGTTGACATTGCAACTGACAATCAAAAAAATCAGCAAGCCGATATAAGAGACTCTTTCCCTTACCTTGATCTGGGGGGAGAAAGCAAAAACTCCCAACAGCAAAACGGAGAGCATGCCGCCATAAATATTAGGCAGCCCTTCTTTGGCAGTGGGCAGGGCAAAGGCAATAAAATTACCGATAATATCGAGGAAGTTTTCATAGAGTTTGGCGGCGGCGGGGAAAGTGCCGGCGCTGCTGTAAGCGTTGGACAGGCTATAAAAAGTGGGCAAAACCAAAAAGGTCCCCAGGCCTAAGGCGACGATGGAGTATACCGCTATGTGCAGCAGCTTTTGCAGAAATTGCTTGCCCCTTACGCCATAGACAAGGCAAAAAAGGAAAAACATTAGGGCTACAAAAAGGCAAGTGAAAAAGCCAATATAGAAATTAAACAGAAAAGACAGACCCAAAGAAATGATATACGTCTTATATTTGCCCTCCCGGACCAAAGCCTGGAGGCCCAGGATCACCAAAGGCAAAAGGGCAAAGGTATCGAACCACATAATATTCCAATAGTAGCCCAGGGTAAAAGCGCATAAAGCGTAAAACAGTGAAAATAACGAAAGGGACAGATCATTGCGCTGAAAGCTATACTTTAAATAAGCCGCAAAAAAGCTGCCGGCCAGGCCGATTTTGATCAACAAAAAAACCGTAATCACTTCTCTAAGCCAGCCATGAGGAAAAAGGGCTACGAGAAAATTCAGAGGACTGGCCAGATAATAAGCCATCAAGGCCAGATAGTTTGTGCCCAGGCCATTGCCCCAGGACCAAAGCAAAGAAGAGCTCTGCCGTATTTTGTGCCAAAAATCACTGAAAAAGGGATAATATTGGTGCCAAAAGTCGGTAACGAGAATTTGCTGGCCGCCAAAAGGATAGACTCCATGCAAAGCAAATACCGTTCCCAAAATAATAACCGGTAAAAAAAAGGCTAACACAAGATAGCGTAATTTAGGCTCTATTCCCAGCCAGCTACGGCAGCGCCCAATTAAAGCGTTCTCTTTTTTCATCACATATGCTCCCTGTTGATACTTGCGCCCCCGGTTTGTCCATTTCTTAACCCCGTTGACAAAATTAATACTACCTTTTGCCTCCCCATGTGTCAATAATAGGTCAAAATATGAAGACAATTTTATTTTACGAGGAAAAACATGATATTTTTCAAATTTTAACTGTTTATTTTATTCTAATAAGCTATAATGATGATTAATAACATTACTTTGCATGGGGGAGTTTTTAATGAAATCGATCAGATTAAGGCTGGTAGCCATGTTTACACTGCTTATTTTTGCCGTAACTGCCGGACTGGGTATTATTACGGTTACCGTGGTCAGCCGGAATTTAATTGAGGACGCCCATTACGACCTGGAGACTGTAGCCCAAACCGAGGCTAAATATATCGCCACCAGCATCGATTTACAATTAATGTACATTGACGCACTGGCTCAAAACTCCATCATTACCGACCAAAGCATTCCCCTTGAAGAAAGGATCACTTTCTTTGAGACCGAGGTAGCCCGGTCCGGCTACCAGCTCTTTGGCTTTGCCGACAAAAACGGCAGAGCTACCATATTAAACAGCAAACGGGAAATCAATGATGTGGCCGACCGGGATTTCTTCCAAGGGGCCATGCAGGGTAAAACTACTTCCTCCGATCTGCTTTTCAGCAAATTAGACGGCCAGCCCGTTATCATATTTGCAGCCCCGGTTCTGTCAAACGGCGTGCAAATCGGCGTCCTGTATGGCAGAAGGGACGGCTTGTTATTAAGCGATATCGCCAAAGACGTTACATACCGCAACACCGGATACGGCTATATTGTCAACAACGAAGGCGTTACCGTTGCCCACAGAAATACCGACTTGGTATTAATGCAGGACAATGATATAGAAAATGCTAAAACTGACAGTTCCCTCAAGGAACTGGGGGATCTCACCCTAAAAATGATTCAGCGCCAGGTTGGCAGCGGCGATTACACCTACAATGGCGTAAATAAACTGGCCGGTTTTGCCCCCATCGAAGGCACCCCCTGGATTTTGGCATTAACGGTGGAAACCAGCGAAATCCTGGATGAGGTCAGCACCCTTACCGATCTGTTGATCATTCTGTGTGCGGCTATATTGGTATTCGGCGTAATCGTCAGCTATTTTATCAGCGGCAGAATTTCCAAGCCCATTCAAAAGATCACTTTAGCCGCCCAGCAAATAGCCGAAGGCAATTTTGACGTATCTCTGACTGTCAATTCAAAAGACGAAATCGGCAAGTTGGCTCAGGCCTTTAATCTGACCATCGGCCAGCTAGTCAATTATCAAGGCTACATCGACGAAATTGCCGACGCTTTATTAAGCGTATCCCGGGGAGATTTGCTGGTAGAGCTCCAAAAGGAGTACGCCGGCCAATTCAAAAAAGTTAAGGACAATATGAAGTCGATGCTGGATCATTTAAATAGCACGCTGCTGCAAATTAATCAATCGGCCCAGCAGGTAGACAGCGGCGCCGACCAGGTGGCCAGCGGCGCTCAAGCCCTTTCCCAGGGAGCTACGGAACAGGCCAGCTCCATCGAAGAATTGTCCGCCTCCATTGCAGAGGTTACCGAACAGATTAAGCAAAATGCCGAGAATGCCAGAAATGCCTACAACAAATCGGAGTTTGCCGGCAAAGAGCTGCAAAACAGCAACGGCCAGATGAAGCACATGGTGGCTGCCATGGATCAGATCAGCACAAAATCCGCCGAAATCTCAAAAATTATTAAAGTCATCGACGATATCGCTTTCCAGACCAATATACTGGCCCTCAATGCAGCGGTAGAGGCAGCCAGAGCCGGCGCCGCCGGTAAGGGCTTTGCCGTTGTGGCCGACGAAGTCCGGAATCTGGCCGGAAAGTCGGCGGAGGCCGCAAAGAATACCACCGGTTTGATAGAAGAAACCGTCACCGCCGTAAAAAATGGCACCAAAATAGCGGACGCTACAGCAAAGGCCTTGGAGGAAAGCGCTAAGGAGACCGGCGAAGCCATTACCCTGATCAATAAAATTGCCCAGGCTTCCGACGAGCAGGCTCAGGCGATTGTACAGATCAATCAAGGTGTGGATCAAATTTCAGGCGTGGTCCAGACCAATGCCGCCACCGCCGAAGAAAGCGCCGCCGCCAGCCAGGAGCTGTCCGGGCAGTCCAATCTGCTGAAAGAGCTTATGGCTAAATTTAAGCTGAAGGACAGCGATATGGGCATTTCTTACTCAACGAAAGCAACAGCAGCCTCAGCCTCCTTCATTAACCCTGACCATTCTTTCGGTTCCATCGACCATTTTGACGTTCCCGCCGCCGCCGCTGCCGCGCCAGTTGCGGCCACTGCGCCAGTTGCCGCTGCACCAGTTGCTGCTCCAGCCTATTCCGCCGCTGCTGCGCCAGCCTATTCAGCTACTGCCGGCCACACTTCCGGCTCCAACTCTTTCTACCAAAACGACGCTTATAACGATAAATACTAAGTAAAATAGACTCCTTATGGAAATTATCCGAGGCTGCTACGGCAGCCTCGTTCCTTTACCGTCTAATCTACCACATTTTTCATTGTACACCTATGCATCCCGTAAAGGTACACGCACCCGTATACCCATACTCATACACAGCAGTTAAGCAAGGAGAGGGGAGTGCCTGCTCAAATTGCAGGTTTGTAATGTCCATCTATGGCAGTTGTGCAAAATTGCAAGTTTGTTAACATGAGCAGAGCCTTTTGTGCAAAATTGCAAGTTTGTATCATCAACTCATAGCGAACACTCAAAATTGCAAGTTTGTAGTATGTGATTTGGTCTGAAAATAGGGTTTTGCCCCATTTTCGGGCGAAATTCCTTTCGAAATCGAGATTTAGGGGTCACAAACCTGCAAAATTGCACAGTTAGCCCTAGGCAACGGCGACAAACCTGCAATTTTGCACATTTCAATGCCACCGCCCCGTAAGAGATGGCAAACTTGCAATTTTAAGCGGAAACGCCATAAGCGGGAACCGGCACTGGTCACTATCCGGCTTGCCACGGCAGCCGCCATTAAAAAACCGTCTATAAGATAGCCATCCCATCGGAACCGGCAACTTATAGGCGGTTTTTTGAATTCTTATATCAGGGCACCGGCTATCAAGGGGCCGGTTTAAGAAAATTTCGAGTTCAGCGTATTCTGATAGGCTTCCCAGATATCGGCTGAAAAGTCCATGGTTTCCAGCTTCTTTTCTTCCCGCAGGGTTGCTCCTATTTTGTCGGTATTGAAGAAATGGAACCACTCCTTTTGGAAGCTATCATCTACCGTATAAACGATATTGAGGTTTGGGCAACAGAACAGGGCGATATTATTTAAATCGCTGTTGATAATCTTTACTTTATCGTGACTGGCACCCTCTTGCAGATAAGAGCCAAATCTGCTCAGATAAGGCACCCGTTCTTTCGGTGCGAAAGGAATGGCGCCAACCAAGGGCACAATTGCTTTGCCTAAAGTAACAAAGCGCTCCATAGCAGCATAAGAAACGTAAAAAACCGTATTATTGCTTACCAAAATATTTTGCAGGAGGCCCCAGGCTAAATCAACTATCATATCGTTGCATTGAGCCGCCGCCAGTTCATTTTTTTGCAGCAGATAACCAATGGAAATAAAATTATATACGGAATCAATCTCTCTATTAAGAAATGCAGAAATACCATCGGGATTGTTTTCTAAAAACTCAATGATTTCTTTTTTGCTATAGCTGATTTTCTTAGCTTCTTTTTTGACAAGCAAATTATAAAAAATAGCTAAATATGTCTTATTGAATATGGGCGTCAAAATGGGAGTGCCGTCAATCTGAGTACTGAAGAGCAACAACATTTGGCCCTTTAGTAGAATAAAGCTCTGGCCAATATCTTTCGGAGTTTGCCAGAAATTAAGAGCTATATGCTCTTGGAGGGTTGCAATCAAGGTAAGAAAATGCGTTCCCCCAATACCGCTATCGAATAAGGTTTCGTCGAAATAAAAATTAAAAACAGCGTCGGCCATAAGCTTTCTGCCCTGCAATATAACCTTTTGAAAGATTTTTGCATAGGAGGGATCCCGAAAGGGCAAGCAACCAAACCACTCGGATAGGGCGCCGTTCCCTTTTAGCGTATAATCGGACAAAAGCACACAAAGCTGGTTTAATACCGGCTTTCTGCCCAAATAATACATAGCCCTGTCGGCATATTCAATTCTTAGATGATTGCCCTCAACATAGGCGTCGTCCAAGGCATACTCAATAGCACAAACCAAAAATTGCTGCAAGTCATTTTGAGACTCAAAGTCGTATATAATAGGGAATACCTTCTCAAATTTCAGATAGCATTTTGGCGAATAGATAGCTTCGGCAAAATAGTCGGCTGTTTGTTTGGTAAACGCTTTTCTTTCTTTCAGAACAGGCACTCTTTTGCCTGTGAGAATTTTGCTTAATCCACTGGGAGTCATATTCAGACTCAGGGCAAAATCCGTCTTGGGCTTTTGAGCAATATTAATTAATTCTTCCAGCAACAGCTCTAACTTCATAGCCTTCTATGATACACGGAAATAAGCCGTGTAAATCATATGCTCCTTTCATCCTATACTTGACTTAGCAGGCAAGAGTTTGACACTTTTTTTCTCGCGCTGATATTTATTTTTTCATTATTCTATAATAGCATAAATTTTTTGCTTTGTCCTTTCCTTTCCGGGAAAATATTTATAATATTTTAGTCATTTGATTAATAGTAATGGTTCTTGCTTTTCCCGATGTTTCAAGCGGCTTTATTACAGATATTGTATAATTCTACTATCTATCTATAGAATTCCTATGAAATTACCAGGTATTAGGCAATCATCAGAGAATTCAATGCGAAAGGAAGGATTGTTATGAAGAGAAAGAGATTGTTGGGAGGCCTGCTGGCCCTTCTGATGCTGCTTAATATCGGTAGCGCTTTTCCTGTGTTTGGCAACACCATAACCGGGGAGGGGGGAGCCGGAAAACTAAGCTCTGTCGACCTCTTGTACGGAGATGTAACCGACTGGCTGAAGGACTTGATAACCCTGACCATCACCCAAGGAGGCTCACCTATCGGTGAGGGAGGACAGCTTGATCCGACAAAAAACTTCCGTGTGCAGGGTATTTTTAGCGACATCCCTCTGACCGCAGATAGCGGCGGGCCATACTTAGCTAAAGGCAATTATGCGATTTTTCCTATTGCCGATGACGTTAAGCTCGTTGATCCTGGGGCTACGGTGCATGAATTAAAAGATAGTGCTGGCAAAAAAATCGGAACCGTGAAATTTCAAAGCGGCGGCAGCGGCCTGGAAGCTAGGATCGACTTTGAGGACTTGTGGGCAGACGATACCTATATCGCTATTGAAAATGCGAGGTTTAACGCCGACCTCCGCTATGCGGGAGACGCCACCGGCGATGAGGAAATAGACAAAGTAGTTATCATTCTGGGAAAATCCTTTCGGATCTTTAAGGCTGCCGTTCCCACTGAGCCAATTATCGGTAAGACCGGCTCCCTTAACGAAAGTACGGGAATTATTACCTGGACAGTTACGGCAAACGCCAAGAAAGGTGCTGTGCCGGATAAATCTTTAGAGGGTATTAAGTTTACCGATACCCTACCCGCTGGGGTTACTTATGTTCCTAACTCGTTTACCGTTGGCGGTGCTTCCCGCCCTGATAGCGCCGTGGTAAAGGCGGTTAATAAATTAGAGTACATCTTTCTGGCCGGCGATGGCGATGGCCCGAAGGATATTGTTTATCAAACCCAAATAGATAATTGGGAGACGGTGAAATACGGCTTTACTGCGCATACATTTAAGAATAGCGCAACAGCAGAGCTATATGGCTATAAGCCTACAGCAAGCCATACGATTACCATCGACCAGAAAGAATGGATCAATAAGGTAGGCGAAAAGTCCTCCGATCCTCTTACCGATGAAATCACCTGGTACATCCAAGTAAACATGGGGAGGTATAACTTAACGGGACTGACCATTACTGATCAGCTAAGCAGTGGGCTCACCTTTAAGTCTGGCCAGTGGCAGAGGAATACAGCCGCACCGGGAGCCCCTGCCACTTGGGTAGATGAAGGATCTTCGATCACTTCGGCTCCCTCAGACCATAAATACATCTACAAGAATGATATCAACGCAACAACTTCCGATCATCTGCGCCTGATCATTGTGACCACCGCCGACATCGAAAGCGGCGGCTATATCTCCGATCCGAAAATCTATACCAATACCGCCACGGTGGATTGGACAGGAAAGCCGGGGGGGCCTGTCGGCCTTCCCGGCCCCGCCCCCGGTATCACTCTGGGCTTCCATGCCCTCAACAAAGACGGCAACTTTGATTCAAACTGGCAACAGAACCATCTGATAAACTGGACCCTTACGCTGAACTTCAATAACCAATTTCCTGGCGGTCTGGCTGACTTCACCGTTTACGACCTGTTGGTTCACGGCAAAAGCCCCAGTGATAAAGGCGTAAAGCCGGAAGACAGCATAATAACTTCAGCTGTCTGGAACAGTCTTACGCCGCAGTACGGGCAGAAATACAATGGACCGATTAGCGCAACAACCGGCCTGTACGTCACCAACACCGAAGTGAAAAATGCTGCCGGCCATTATGTTGCCGATTTGCTTAAAATCTCTAACTTCAGCGATGACGGTAAAACCTACACCGTCAAGTTTTCCAGTAAAATGCTTGATGCCTCGGAATTCACTAAAAATACATCCTCAGATAATAAAGTCAAAGTAATGAACACAGCCACACTTTTTGATAAGGAAGCCAAGCGGAAGGATGCAACGAAAACATTAACCCGAGATGTCAAGGTCCTGGAGAAAGCCGTATTGGCAGCCACCGCCGATGAGGACAGCCTGACCGGTGCAACCGGCCTCGGCAACGCAAGCAACGGCTTTAACCATATCAATAAAACTGCTGTTTTCCGGCTGAACATCAATAAAGACGGACAGAACTTGAGCGACCCTGAATTCCTTGGCAGAACTCCAATAACTGTCACCGATACCTTACCCGTAGGCTGGGAGTTTGACCAAACTTATAACGGCAACAAGGGCTACAAAATCTTTGCCGGGGCCACTGCCAGCTTAGCCGCTCCCGACCCCGTGACAACCCTGGTATTCTCTGAAAGCGGCGGCAAAAAAACCGCATCCTTCACTTTCGATGAGTTGAATCAGCACTATGTCATTTTAGTCAAGGCCAGACTGACCGATGAAGCCTATGCCAAGCTCATTGAGGAGAATAGCCCAACTGATATCATCCAGACAAACAGCGCTTCCCTCTCCGGCAACGGAAAAACGGTCACCGTTAGCACCGACGTCACCATCAAGACCGGTGAGGTATCCAAGGACAGCACTAGGTTGAAAGATGGTGTCGCCCAGTGGAAAATTACCTACAACCCCCTGGAAGTGGAAGCCGTTGCCGTACAGGATCAGGTGTTCATCAAGGATACCTTAAACTCCGGCTTCGAGCTCTATCTGGACAGCGACCTCAAGCCCGACACTACAAACGAAGGTACGACGCCCCGCTTCAGCATCAAAGAAATGGAGTTGAAGCTCGACGGCACATTGGAAGAAACCGGCGGTAATTTAGCGCCGGACTGGATTGCTGAGGGAAAGGTCACCTACGACGTTTCCAACCGCCGGCTGAACATTGAAGTGGCTGACAAAACCAAGGCCTATCTTGTGTCCTACCTGACTATATTGACAGGAGCTCCGACTAAGCCGGTCACCAATAATGTAGTGGTTGAAGGCATCAAAATGAAGAAAACCAGCGACGATGGCACTTTCCTGATTGAGGACTCTGACGCCTTTGCATCTCTTAGGTTGGGCGGATATCTGCGGATCAAAAAAGTAGATAAAAACAATGCTGTGATTAGTTCCCCGGCAAGATTTACCCTCTCCACATCAGAGGGCAGGGTAATCCGAGAAGGGGATACCGACAGCGGTATACTTCGCTTCGGTGCACTCAGCCCTAATACTCTTGCAAATCCTTACATTCTTAAGGAAATAACCGCTCCTGGGGGCGGATATCTACTTAATAACAAGGAATACAGAGTTGTGGTGACAGGGAGCGGAGAGAATATCACAACCAATATCTACGATGAATTAGATATTATAGTTGCGACATTTACCGCCAGTTCCGCTGCCGACGCAACCTTTAACGTAATAAACTGGAAGGCTGATGATCCCGCCCGTCCCAAGTACGGTGATCTCACCATCAGTAAAACCGCATCAGGCACTCTGCTAGATACTCTCTCCAAGGAATACGATTTTAAGCTATATTTTACTGATAGTGATGGACCCCATAGTGGGAAGTATATATGTCTTTACAGTGATAGTTCATCTGACATCATTGATATCCCTGCAAGCGGTATTTACGACCTGAAATTGTCCCACGGTCAGTCTGTTACCATAAAGAACTTACTAGCAAGCACAAAAGTTACTATCACTGAGAAAACTCAGGCAGATGAATACATTAAAACCACTTATCAGATTGATGACGGCAATATAAAGCCAAGCACAAGCGCCGATGTCACTATTCCTGCTGAGGACACCAAGACAGTTTCTTTCTTTAATGATCGGCAGAGCGGAAGCCTTACTCTGAAGAAAACGGCCATAGGCTTCTTCCCGGGTGATGATCCGAAGCCTTTCAAATTTGACCTGTCCCTGACAGAGAAGGATGGTACTACTCCCCTCGAAGGAACCTATTCTTATAGCATCAACGGCGGCTCCAGCAGTTTTAGCACCAATGCAAGTGGTACTACTAGTTTGGCATTGGAAGATACTGATTATATTACGATCAGTGACCTGCCTGAGGATACCAAGTTTTTCATTACCGAGACATCTGGTACAGACAAGTTTACGGTAACTACTTACGAGATCAATAATCCCGGCGGCACAAATCGGGATGGAACAGGCATATCCACTAAAGCCAATACTTCTGCCCCCGCAACGGATGGAATTACTGTTGGTGCCGAGACTCTCGTTACCTTTAAGAACGTCCGTAACACCGGTGATTTGATGATCGCCAAGGAAGCCTTAGGTTACTATCCTAAATCAGCCTCCGATCCGGATGAAGATGAAAATAAATTGTTCAGCTTTAATTTGATATTGAAGGATGGGCTTAATCCTCTTGAGGGTTCCTATACCTATTACTACAAAAACGATCTCACCAAGCGTTCTTTATCAAGTAATACCCTCGACTTTAATCTAACGGCTAACGACTATATTGTCATTGAAAAATTACCTGAGAATGTCAGTTTTATCATTACCGAAGCTCCTATCGATGAATATACAGTGACCACTCACAAAATCCATGGCACCAGCCACAGTGGCGGCAACACTGCTAATGGAACCCTTCCTGAGACCGGCAGCACTGTCATTTTCACCAACACCCGTGAAACCGGTGACCTGACCCTGACCAAAACCGTTGTCGGCAACCTTCGGGATCCCAATCAGAAGTTCAAATTTACCCTGAATTTCACAGAAATCGATGGAACCACGACTACTCCTCACAAAGGTACCTACAATTACACTGCCAACGGTACCGGAGATAATATTATCATCTCTGACAGCTCCATTAGTCTTCCGGCAAGTGACAATATAACTATTGACGGCATCCTTACTATTGAGCTGGAAAAAGATCAATCCATTACCATCCACGATCTTCCCAAAGACATCGAATACACCATTACTGAGGAGGACTATTCCACTGACCGCATTACAACCGCTCATAGCATTGACGGCGGCAGCGAAATAAGCGGCCGGGAAGTCAGCGGTCCCATTAAGGCACGGCCTCTTGATACCAAAATAACCTTCAAGAATACCCGCCGTTCCGGCACTATACCCACTGATCCTTGGACACCTACTCAACCCACTACTACTCCCTCGGAGCCTACAGAAACTACGGGGCCCAGCGAAGGACCCACCGAGCCTACTGAATCTACCGAACCTACGGATACCACCGGGCCTACCGAGCCTACGGAAACCACGGCTCCCACTGAGCCTACTTACCCCACTATCCCCACTGAAAATGTACCGGATCCCAACAATCCTGACAGCCCCGATGATTTCATCTTAATCGATGAAAACGGTACGCCTCAGGGACGTTACACCAAAGCACCTCAGCCCGACGGCTCTTTCGTTTACCTGGATGAGAACGGTATTCCTTTAGGCCAGCGGCCTATCCCCCGTACCGGCGATCAATCCAACCTTATTCTCTGGGCTATCGTGCTCACCTTGTCTCTGGCCGGCGCCGGCTGGCTGCTTCTTCCCCAATTCTCTTTAGGCAGGCGTAAACATTGAGGTCATTAATCTCTAAAATCCTGCAACTAAAAAATAATCCCCGTATACGCTACAGTGTGGCCTGCGCTCTTTTAGCGCTGGCCACACTCTCGGCTTGGCAAGTTATTTCTTATTGGCGCAGCATTTCTGCGGCAGAGGAAGAGTTTGCCGCCATAGCCCGGGAGTTTCACCGGCAAAAAGCGGAAGCGTCCGCACCCACCGAATCCGGCTCTGACTTAACTCCCCAGGCTGATCCCCAACCGGAAAGCGATCCGGCCATGCTGGCTTCTATCCAGGCCCTCCACGAAGAAAACCAAGACTTGGCCGGCTGGGTTCTGATTGAGGGTACAAAAATCGACTACCCGGTTATGCACACGCCGGACCGGCCTCAGTATTATATCCAGCGCAATTTCAAAAAGGCCAAATCCTCCAGCGGTACACCCTTCATGGATGAGTACTGCAATATCGATTCTGACAACATAATCCTTTGGGGTCACAACATGCGTTCCGGCACCATGTTTGCCGGCATTCTGCGGTACCAGGAGGAGTCTTACCGGGAAAAGCATCCCCTGGTTAAATTCTTCACTCCGTATGAAGAAAGGACTTATCAGGTGGTGGCGGCCTTCTATTCCGATGTGGATACCCGCAAGGAGGATTTCCCCTGGTATACCTATATTGATCTCAGGGAGCAGGAGGATAGGGAAGCCTTTTTTGCCCATTTACGCAAGACCTCTTTAATTGAAGTCCCTGAAGATATTGGGCAGGGCGACAAATTCCTTACCCTGGCCACCTGTTCCTACCATATTACTACGGGCCGGTTTGTGGTGATTGCCCAGCGCATTTCGTAAGCTGCTGCATCTGCGGCGGTAGGGTAGCGGCGGACACAAGGGTGGGCAAACAAAATTTCAAGTTTAAGTGTCTAGCTTTTTGTCGACTAAGCTTAAATGTCTCGTTTTCCCTATATACAGAGTTCTATTTTGCCAGGCACACTAATTTATAGGAATTGCCCATTGCCATAGAAGGGTTCCTTTAAAACTGCAATTTTGTTTACCCACCTCCAAGGCTAAGACAGTTTTTATTCAAAACTTGGCGTCCAGATTTACGGCACGACAAAAACGCCGCCAGGCTTATCCCGGCGGCGTGACTGTATCGTAATAAACAGTTATACAGACCTGGCTTCTAGCACTTTTAGCCCTTTGTCCCTTTATTTTCTGTCGTAAGCTCTAACAAAGTCTACAAAACAAGCTATACCATCATGGCAACCCGCTCTTAGCCTCGGGCAGCCCTTTTCAATGAGGCCATCTCCAAATCAGTTCGATCCGCTCTAGTAACTAAATCGATAATTTTTAATTCGTTTTCTTTGTTCTTTTCAGAAAGAGCCGCATAGCCATCCAGAGCCGCTTGAATCTTAGGTACATGGACCCCCTCAAAGGTCACTTGCGACATGTGTACAGCCTCTACCTTATCCTGCATTACTTCTATATTGGTCTGCATTGCTTCCATATTGGTCTGCATTACTTCCATATTGGTCTGCATTACTTCCATATCGGTCTGCATTATTTCCAGCCGATCATTAATGGAGACTTGCCCGGTCTCCAATGCAGCCAGCCTGGTGTTTATCGGCTCCAAAAGCCCCTGTATTGCCTGTAAATCTTCTTTGGTCAGCGCCATGCGATCACTCCTCCTATGCATCTATTTCACCTTCATTTTCTGCCGTAAACGCCGCCGGGTACTCTGCACAGCGCAAGCAATACGGTCATGACGGCCCAAATTTTCAGCCCAGGGCAACGCTTCTCAATAGGCTTTTGCTCAGCCCTCCCAGGCCTCTATCATACCCTTATTTTCTGTCCTTGACAATGAGTTTTCTCTGCAATATCTGTTTTTCTCCATTTCAAATGCGGCAAATATATGGTTAAAGCAGGTTGGCAAGATCATTAAAATAGCTGTATAATAAATGAAAAGACATGCATCAACGGGAGATTAATATGCATCTAAACAGAGAAAAAATTGCCATTATCGACTACGGCATGGGCAATATTTGCAGCGTTCAAAAGGCCTGCGCTTTTTTAGGCTATGAAGGAGAGCTGATCGACAAGCCGGAAAAACTAATGACGGCGTCCAAAGCTATTCTGCCGGGAGTCGGCGCTTTTGGCGACGCCATGGCAATGTTGGAACAAAGGGGCTTTACTGCAGCCATCAAAGATTATGCGGCTCAAGGCCGCCCTCTTTTAGGCATTTGTCTGGGCATGCAACTGATGTTTGCCGGCAGTACCGAGGGCCTGGAGGCAGAGGTCCCGGCGGCAGCGCCGGCTTCTATGGCTGTAGAGTCTCCGCCCCTGCATAAAGGCTTGGGCTTCTTCTCCGGTATTATCCGGCGTTTCCCTGCCAATCTGGCAGTGAAGGTTCCCCACATCGGCTGGAATCTGGTAGAATGCCAGCCGGGCAGCGCCTTATTTGCAGGGTTGCCCCCAAAGTTCAGCGCTTATTTTGTCCATTCCTATTTTGCCGGAGATACCCTAGCTCCTTACGCCGCCGGCCTTTGCCGCCATGGCCTGGATTTTGTAGCGGCAGTAGAGAAGGATAATCTCTGGGCCGCCCAATTCCATCCCGAAAAAAGCGGCGATTTAGGTATCCGCCTCTTATCTAATTTTTTAAGGAGGAATCCCCATGTTGACTAAACGCATAATTCCTTGCCTGGATGTGCAAAAAGGCCGGGTGGTAAAAGGTATCAAATTTCAGGAGCTCCGGGATGCCGGCGATCCTGTGGAGGCCGCCAAATTCTATAATGAAGCGGGAGCCGACGAGCTGATGTTTTTAGATATCGACGCCTCCCATGAGGGCCGCTCTACCATGCTGGATGTGGTAGCCAGGACGGCGGAGCAGGTTTTTATTCCTTTTTCGGTGGGCGGCGGTATTTCTTCCATTGATCAGATCAAGGACCTGCTGCGTCTGGGGGCGGACAAGGTTTCTATAAACTCTTCAGCCTTGCGCAATCCGGATTTTATTACCGATGCCGCCATGCATTTCGGCAGCCAATGTATCGTAGTGGCTATCGATGTTAAAAAGCAGGCTGAGGGCAACTGGCAGGTTTATCTCAACGGCGGCCGTATATCCACCGGCAGAGATGCTCTGGAATGGGCTTTGGAAGCGGAGAAGAGGGGGGCAGGAGAGATCCTGTTGACCAGTATGGATGCCGATGGCGTAGGCCAGGGCTATGATTTAGCAATCACCCGGCAAATTGCCGATGCTGTCAATATCCCGGTTATCGCCTCCGGCGGCGCCGGCAGCTTGAAGGATTTCAGCGACGCCGCTACGGAAGGCCATGCCGACGCCATGCTGGCTGCCACTTTATTTCATTTCCGGCAGCTGGAGATTCGCCAGGTAAAGGAGTATCTCCAAGGCTTGGGCATCCCCGTCCGCATGGACTGCTACCAATAAAAAAGAGAAGAACTAAATCTTCTCTTTTTTGGAAAAATATGGTACCGAAAAGATAAGCCTTAGGAGAAAATAACATGAGCCTTTTATCAATTGCCAGCAATACCTCTGCATGGAGAGGCTATGAATATTATAAGGAAAAAAAGGTTATCTCTTGGAAACAAACAAGCCTGTCAGTATTCGAGGGAGAGGTTATCGGAAGCGATATGCCCTATCATGTGATAATTGACACGGAACACCCCAAAAAATCCACATGTGATTGTCCCCATGCCGAAGGGAAAAGAATTATATGTAAGCATAAGGTGGCTCTGTTTTTTACAGTCTTTCCGGAAGAGGCTGATAAATATATGGCTGAAATTGAAGAATATGAGCGAGAAGAGGAAAAGCGGGAACAAGAGCACTATGAACAAATCGTAAAATATGTAAAGAGCCTGTCAAAAGAAGAACTAAGGGTTGCATTGATTAATGCATTGGTTGAAGCAGAAGAAAGAAGCCGATATCGTTGATAAAGGAGCAAATCAAGAATGGAAGGCGGCAGGCCACCTGCAATGTCATTTAGATAAAGCTCAAATGAAAAAGCGGAAATTTGCAGGGTAGTGACTGTGTCCTGGGGGCCCGCTCTACTCTTGCGTTTCTCCGCTTATCTGCTATACTAAAACAATGAAAAGCTATGTGCCCGCCTGCCGGGCGTCAGGAGGATAGAAATGGCCAAAAACGTACAAAACGTAGAAGCGATCACCAACCGTGAGGTGGATTTCGCCAAATGGTACACCGATATTGTTACAAAAGCCGAGCTGGTGGATTACGGCGCCGTCAGAGGCTGCCTCAATTTGCTGCCCTATGGTTACGCCATCTGGGAAAATATTCAGCATACCTTTGACGGCTGGCTTAAGGAAACAGGCCATGAAAACGTCTACTTGCCTATGTTTATCCCCGAAAGCCTGCTGCAAAAAGAGAAGGACCACGTAGAAGGCTTTGCGCCGGAGGTGGCCTGGGTCACCCATGGCGGCAGCGAGGAGCTGGCGGAGCGTTTGTGCGTCCGGCCCACTTCAGAAACCTTGTTTTGCGATTTATATTCCCATATAATCCACTCTTACCGGGATCTGCCCAAGCTTTACAATCAATGGTGTTCCGTAGTACGCTGGGAAAAAACCACCCGGCCTTTCCTGCGCACCGTGGAGTTTATGTGGCAGGAAGGCCATACGGCCCATGAAAACGGCGAGGAAGCCGAGGCCGAAACCATCAAAATTCTTCACCTGTATGCCGATCTTTGCGAAAACGTGCTGGCTATGCCGGTGATCAAAGGCCAGAAGACGGATAAAGAGCGTTTTGCCGGCGCCGAGAGGACTTACACCATCGAAGCTATGATGCATGACGGCAAAGCCCTGCAGTCCGGCACCTCCCATAATTTCGGCGACGGTTTTGCCCGGGCCTTCGATATCCAGTACTCCGACCGCAATAACCAACTTCAATATATCCATCAGGCTTCCTGGGGCATTTCCACCCGCCTCATTGGCGGCATCATCATGACCCATGGCGACGACAATGGTTTAGTGCTTCCTCCCAGGATCGCCCCCATCCAAGTAATCATCGTGCCCATTGCCCAGCATAAAGAAGGGGTTTTGGACGCCGCCCGCAGCTTAAAGGAAAGATTGACTGCCATTTGCAAAGTGAAGCTGGATGAAACCGACAAAACCCCCGGCTGGAAATTCAGCGAATATGAGATGAAGGGCGTGCCTCTGCGGCTGGAAATCGGGCCCAAGGATATTGAAAATAGTCAGGTGGTCCTGGCCCGCCGGGATACGGGAGAAAAGAAGTTTGTACCCATGGATCAGTTAGAAAAAGAGATTCCCGCCCTCCTGGACGATATTCACCGCAACATGTACGAAAAAGCCAAAGCCAACCGGGAAGCCAGAACCTTCACTGCCAAGACCCTGGAAGAATTCGAAGCCATCTTGGCCAAACAAACCGGTTTCATTAAAGCCATGTGGTGCGGCAATCAGGAATGTGAGGATATCATCAAAGAAAAAACCGCAGCTACCAGCCGCTGCATGCCTTTTGATCAAGAGCAAATCAGCGATACCTGTGTCTGCTGCGGCAAGCCTGCCAAAAAAATGGTCTATTGGGGCAAAGCCTACTAAGTTAATTTTATTAATTTAACCGTAGCGAACGTTTGCAGCCGTTTAAATCTCCTTGATAATAACTTTTTCTTGATTTAGCCGGCGAGAAGTGAGCAACGGTTAAATACACCTTCTCCTAAACAAAAACCGCCTGCACCAAAACCATATAAAGCAAAGTGCCGCCGCCGATGGAAAGCAGCATATTGTTGCGCCACTTTTGCAGCAGCCCAATGGAAACCACGCTGATCAGCTCCGGCAAGGCAAAGGGATAGGCCAGAGGCGTGGCATTCTTTAAGCAATAAACCACCAGCATGCCGATAATAGCATAAGGCAAGACCAAGCCCAGATACTCTACGTATTTGGGCGTTTTCTTATTCTCCGGAAAGAGCAAAAAAGGCAGAAACCGTGTAAACATCGTTACGGCAGCAATAAGGCCGAAAAAGATCAGGCTTTCCCCTGTGCTCATTGTAATGGTAGTCATGGGCGGTTATACCTCTTTTCCAAGGGCTGGCGCAATACCGTCATCGTCAGTAAGATGCAAAGCATGGCGGGAATCAGGAAACCGTCGGGACCGAAGATCAGACGGCAAAGAAAGGCGCAGAATATACCGATCAGGGCAGAAGGGCGGCCTTTCACGTTTTGCCATTGGGTCAGGAAAATCACGATAAATAAGGCGGTGAGAGCAAAGTCGATGCCGGTGGTGTTAAAAGGTATCACCATACCGATAAAACCGCCCACAGTAGAGCCTACAACCCAGTAAATCTGATTTAATAAAGTAACAAAAAACCTAAACCAATTTTTATCCACACCCTCTGCCGGCTCGGTGGTACAGAGGATAGAATAGGTTTCATCACAAAGACCGAAAATTAAATAAGGTTTCATCCAGCCGGTACCCCGGTATTTCTCCAGCATGGACAAGCCATAAAATAAATGACGGGCATTAACCATTAACGTCATCAAGATAATGGACAGAGGCTCCAAACCGCCGGCCATCATACCCACTGCCACAAATTGCATGGAACCGGCATATACGACTATACTTACCAAGGTAGGCCAAAAAAAGCCGTAGCCCTTACTGCTTATCAATATGCCGAAAGCCAAGCCCAACACGAAAAAACCGGTTAAAACCGGTATCGTATAAGGAAAGGCCGCTTTTAAAGCTTTTTTTCGAATGTTACCCGGGCTCACTGCCATTATGCTACTCCAATTCTATTCTTTAGCTTCATTTTCTAACTTTTCATAAATAAAGCTTTGCCCATTGCTGGGGTATCCTTATCGAAAAGCCTTGTCATTTTTAAGGATGACAAGGCTTTTCCCATAGGAATCACATTTTGTATGATATTGCTACTATGCCGCCTTAGCGGTTATTTATTTCTTGGTGATCCCTTGGGTATCTCTGGCAATGACCAGCTCTTCGTTGGTGGGAATAACGAAAACTTTCGTCTTGCAGCCGGGCTTGGTGATCTCGATTTCCTCGCCCCGTTTGGCGTTTTTCTCTTCGTCAATTTCAATGCCCAGGAAGGAAAGACCGCCGCAGATTTTGCTTCTCATGAAGGCGGAGTTTTCGCCCAGGCCGGCAGTGAAGACAATGGCGTCTACGCCGTCCATAGCTGCTGCATAAGAGCCAATGTATTTCTTAACAACATAAGCAAAGCGGTCCAAAGCCAATTGGGCCCGTTTATTACCTTGATCGGCAGCGCCTTCGATATCCCGGAAATCGCTGCTGACGCCGGAGATGCCCAGAACACCGGATTGCTTATTAAGAACGTTATTCATCTGATTGATATTCAGATTCTCTTTATTCATAATGAACTCAATCAAGGCGGGGTCAATATCGCCGGAACGGGTACCCATGACCAGGCCCTCTAAAGGAGTCATACCCATGGAGGTATCTACGCTTTTACCGGCATTAATGGCAGCCAGGCTGGCCCCGTTGCCCAGATGGCAGGTAATTACTTTAGCCTGGGGATTATTCAGCATGGACAAAGCCCGTTCTGATACGAAGCGGTGGGAGGTGCCATGGAAGCCGTAGCGGCGAATCTTATATTTTTCGTAGTACTCATAAGGCAGGGCGTAAATGTAAGCTTCTGCCGGCATTGTCTGATGAAAAGCCGTATCGAAAACGCCGCACTGGGGAGTACCGGGCATTAGTTTGGTGCAGGCCTCAATACCCATGATATTGGGAGGATTATGGAGAGGAGCCAGTTCCACATTGGCTTTCAGAGCTTCCATCACTGCAGGAGTAATCTCTACAGAGCCGCTGAAAGCTTCGCCGCCGTGAACCACCCGGTGACCAACAGCATTGATTTCATCCAGGGATTTCACTACGCCATGGTTAGCGTCGGTGAGAGCGGCCAAAACCATAGAAATAGCCTTATCATGGTTTTCGATTTCCGCTTCAATCTCTACCTTGGCTTCGCCGGGACGGTGAATCAGGATAGAACCGGGCAGACCGATGCGCTCTACCAGACCTTTTGCCAATACGCTTTCATCAGCCATATCAAAAAGCTGATATTTGAGAGAGGAACTGCCACAGTTGATTACTAATACCTTCATGAATTGATTGCCTCCTTAATATTTTCTTTTATGTGATCTTTAAAATCTTTCAGTCCGATAAACCTTCTTCTTCATCTTCCTCATCGTCTTTCACCACGACCTTAGCAATGGCCTGAACCTGGTCATTTTCGCCCAGATGCATGACCTTCACTCCTTGGGTGGCCCGGCCGATGGAACTGATATCGTCGGTAAAGCAGCGGATCATAATACCTTCTTTGGTGATGATCATGATTTCGCCGCCGGCAGAAATAGCCGTCACACCGGCTACCATGCCGTTTTTATTGGTGCAGCGGATACCGATGAGGCCTTTGCCGCCCCGGCTTTGAATCCGGAATTCCTGAAGCTTGGTACATTTGCCGAAGCCTTTTTCTGTAATGAAAAGAAGCTCTTCGCCGGCTGCGATATTCTCCACGGATACCACATGGTCGCCGGCGCCCAGGTTGATGCCCTTGACTCCCCGGGATACCCGGCCCATAGCCCGCACATCTTCCTCGGAGAAGCGGATCACCATACCATGGTAGGTAGCCATTATCAATTGATCCTGACCCTCGGTAAGCTTAACGCCGATAAGCTCGTCATCGTCATCCATATTGAGCGCAATAATGCCGTCTTTACGGGAGGTATTGTACTCCGTAAGCAGAGTTTTTTTGACAATACCGTTTTTGGTCACCGTCAGCAGATATTTGCTCTCTTCAAAGGATTTGACGGGAATTACCGCCGTAATCTTGTCGTCGCCGCTGATATAAAGCAGATTGACGATAGCCGTACCTTTGGCCTGGCGTCCGGCTTCCGGTACATCGTAAACCTTATTGCGGTAAACTTTGCCCCGGTTGGTGAAGAAGAGGAGGTAGTTGTGGTTGGTAGTGGTAAACAGATGCTCCACAAAATCCGCTTCCTTGGTGGTCATGGAGCTGACCCCCCGGCCTCCCCGTTTTTGATTGCGGAAGGAGGTAATGGGCTGCCGCTTGATGTAACCGCCGTGGGTAATGGTGATGCAGACCTCTTCATCAGGAATCAAATCTTCCATGGATATATCATCGGCATCAGGTAAAATCTTAGTAAGGCGGGCATCCCCATATTTACTTTTGATTTCCTTCAACTCATCCTTGATGATCTTCATTACCAGGTATTCATCAGCCAAAATCGAGCGGAGGTAGGCGATTTTCTGAACTAACTGGTCGTATTCCGCCTCCAGTTTTTCTCTTTCCAAGCCGGAAAGCCGTCCCAGACGCATATCTACAATAGCTTTAGCCTGGCGCTCGGAAAGACCGAATCGGTTCATCAGCGCTTCCTGGGCTGTTTTCTCATCTTTGGAAGCCCGGATCAGCCGGATTACTTCATCGATATAATCGATGGCGATACGCAGGCCTTCCACGATATGAAGCCTGTCCTCCGCTTTTTTGAGATCATACTTCGTGCGGCGGACAATAATTTCTTCCTGGTGTTTTAAGTAATAATAAAGTATCTCTTTTAAGTTTAATACCCGGGGTTCGCCGCCTACCAGGGCCAGGTTGATCACACCAAAGCTTTCCTGGAGCTGGGTATGCTTATAAAGGTTGTTTAAAACCACCTGGGGATTAACATCCCGGCGGACCTCAATCAGTATCCGCATACCATTGCGGTCAGAGGCATCCAGCAAAGAGGTGATGCCGTCGATTTTTTTATCCCGGACCAACTCGGCGATTTTTTCGATAAGCCTGGCCTTATTGACCATATAAGGAATCTCGGTAATCACGATCCTGGTTTTGCCGTGATCGATGTTTTCGATTTCCGCAGTACCCCTGGTAACGACGGAGCCCCGGCCCGTTTCATAGGCCTGGCGAATGCCGTTGGTACCGATAATATTGCCGCCGGTAGGATAATCAGGACCTTTGATATGCTCCATCAATTCCTCAACGGTAATCTGAGGATTATCGATCATGGCGATAATGCCATCGACAACCTCCGTCAAATTATGGGGAGGGATATTAGTAGCCATACCTACGGCAATACCGGAGGAGCCATTCAGCAGCAGGTTCGGTATCCGGGAAGGCAATACCGTAGGCTCCTGCAATTCATTATCATAGTTAGGAGCAAAATCCACGGTTTCTTTTTCAATCTCCCGCAGCATTTCCTGAGCGATTTTAGACATGCGGACTTCCGTATAACGCTGAGCTGCCGCATCATCGCCATCCACAGAACCGAAGTTGCCCTGGCCGTCAGCCAGCATATAGCGGCTGGAAAAGTCCTGGGCCAGACGCACTAAAGCATCGTAAACGGAAGAGTCGCCGTGAGGATGATAACGGCCCATAACGTCACCGACCACACGGGCGGATTTACGATAAGGCTTATCATTGGTAATACCGGATTCGTGCATGGAATATAAAATCCGGCGGTGTACCGGCTTTAAGCCATCCCGGACATCAGGTAAAGCCCGGCCGGCAATGACGCTCATCGAATAGTTGATATAGGATTTTTTCATCTCCTCTTCCAGGCGAATGGGGACAACCTTGCCGTCAAAGAGGCTTCCTTCATTATCCATTTAGGGTTCTCACCTCGATCCTTAATTTAAATATCAAGCTCTTTAGCCAATAAAGCATTGGTTTGGATAAATTCTTTACGGGGCTCAACCTTATCCCCCATCAGAATGGTGAAAATCTCATCGGCAGCCACCGCATCTTCCAGCTCTACCACCAGCAATGTCCGTTTTTCCGGATCCATGGTAGTTTCCCAAAGCTGCTCCGGGTTCATTTCACCCAAACCTTTATAGCGCTGGGGTTTATCATAGCCGTTTTCATCAAAGCCTTCAATGAATTTTCGCATCTCATTTTCATCGTAAAAATAATAATCGTTTTTATCTTTTTTTAGTTTTACTTTGAAAAGAGGGGGCTGGGCTATATAGATATAGCCGTTGTCAATGAGAGGCCGCATATAGCGGTAAAAGAAGGTGAGGAGAAGGGTGCGGATATGGGCGCCGTCTACGTCGGCGTCAGTCATGATGACGATTTTATGATAACGGGCCTTGGAAATATCGAAATCTGCTCCAATACCGCAGCCAATAGCCGTAATCATCGACTTAATTTCCTCATTGCCTAAAATCCGGTCCAGCCGGGCTTTTTCTACATTGAGAATTTTACCCCGCAAAGGGAGAATAGCCTGGGTTCTGGGATCCCGGCCGCCTTTGGCGGAGCCGCCAGCGGAATTACCTTCCACCAGGTACAATTCGCTTTCTTTAGGATCCTTAGTAGTGCAGTCCGTCAGTTTGCCCGGCAGGGTCGTAGTTTCCAAAGCATTTTTGCGGCGGGTCAATTCCCTGGCTTTCCTGGCCGCTTCCCTGGCCCGGGAAGCCATCACCGATTTTTCAATGATTTTCTTAGCCTGGCCGGGGTTTTCCTGCAAGAAATTGTTGAGCTCTTCGGCAAAAAGGCTATCGACAATACCTTTAATCTCCGTATTGCCTAACTTTTGCTTCGTCTGCCCTTCAAACTGAGGCTCTTTAACCTTTACAGACACAATAGCCGTCAAGCCTTCGCGGATATCTTCGCCTTGCAGATTAGTGTCTTTTTCTTTTAAAATATTGTTTTTCCGGGCATAGTCATTAATTACCCGGGTCAGCGCGGTTTTGAAACCGGCTTCATGAGTACCGCCTTCGGCGGTATTAATATTATTGGCAAAGGAAAAAAGATTTTCATTGTAGCCGTCATGGTATTGCATGGCTACTTCAACCTGAACCTCATCCTTTTCCCCGTTGATGTATATAACTTTTTCGTGAAGAGGGTCCTTGTTTTTGTTAAGGTAGACAATAAAATCGGCCAGACCACCCTCGTAGCACAGCCTTTTTTCACGGGGATCCTCACCCCGCATATCGCTGAACGTAATCGCTAAGCCTTTATTTAAAAAGGCTAATTCCCGCAAGCGGTAAAGTAAAATGTCAAACTCAAAAACCGTAGTCTCCGTAAATATGTCGGCATCCGGCTTAAACGTAGTAGTAGTACCGCTTCTATCACTATCCTCCACTCTGGTTACCGAACCTGTAGGAATACCCCGCTGGTAACGCTGCTTATAACGGCCGCCGTCCCGGCAGACTTCCACTTCCATCCATTCCGACAAAGCATTAACAACGGAGGCACCCACGCCGTGAAGGCCGCCGGATACTTTATAACCGCCTTGACCAAATTTACCGCCGGCATGAAGTACGGTCATCGCTACTTCCAACGTGGATTTATTAGCTTTAGGATGCTTGTCCACGGGAATACCCCGGCCATTGTCCATAACGGTGATGCTATTATCCGGATTAATAATCACTTCAATATGAGTACAAAAGCCGGCCATAGCCTCGTCAATGCTATTGTCAACTATCTCAAAGACTAAATGGTGCAATCCCCGGGGCCCGGTACTGCCGATATACATGCCCGGCCGCTTCCGTACCGCTTCCAGTCCCTCCAATATCTGGATTTGACTGGCATTATAATCATTGGCCATTTTTTACCTCCTTATGACACTATAACCTTTTAAAGTTTATCTGATATCTGCTTAATAAGCAAGAGAAATCGCTTTAATTGATCAATTTCTTTTATCTAAAGTGTATCCCCTGGAAATTTTATGTCTTAATCTCTTCAATTTTGCCTCTATCAACATAAAATCGCTTATTTTGTCTTTTTTCTCTTAAATTTAAATTTCTTGCCTCAGTGGCCGTAATTAGACATTGTATAGATTTTTCATTAATAAAATTCAACAATTGGAGCTGGCGGTTTTCATCCAGCTCCGACATTACATCATCCAGGAGTAATAGGGGATATTCACCGGATTCTCCCCGGAAAAATTCCAGCTCCGCCAGCTTAAGGGCTAGAACCGCTGTCCGCTGCTGGCCTTGAGAACCGTACTGCTTTAGATTTATACCATCCAAAGCTATCATCAGATCATCCCGGTGGGGCCCCCATTGGGTAGAGCCCCAGCGCAGATCTTCCTCCATACACTCTTCTCTGGCCTCGGTAAGAAAAGAGCCGATATCTCTTTCCTTACTCTCGTTTTTGTTGTTTTTGTAGCAAAGAATATAGCTAAGCTCTATATTTTCTTTGCCTTCCGTCAGCTTCCTTTGGGCAAGGCGGGCCAAAGGAGTCAGCTTTTCTACGACAGCCAAACGTTTTTTTATAATACGGCTGCCGCATTCAATTAATTGCTGATCCCAAATCAACAATCTCTCTTTTTTTTCTTCTAAGCGCAAGGAAAGGGAGGCCAGTTTTTTTAATAAAGCATTGCGCTGGGCCAGCAGACGCTTATATTTATAAATATCTCTGCCATAATTGAGGCTGACCTGGCTGATATCGTAATCCAGAAAATTGCGGCGTTCCTGAGGGGAGCCTTTGATGATGGACATGGTGTCGGGAGAGAACAAAACGGAGGTCAAAGCTCCGCTTAGTTCTTCCATTTTGGTCAGACGAAGACCGCCGACACTTATGGTCTTTGCGGGTTTTTCCTCCTGATGGTAACGGATCTCGATATTTGTCCTGCCCCGGCGGTTTTCTACTGCGGCTTTGATTTGAAAAGACTTGGCGCCCCATAAGACCAACTGCTCATCTTTGGCCAGGCGGTAAGCTTTGCCGATAGAAAGGTAATAGATACTTTCGATAAGATTGGTTTTTCCTTGGGCATTAGCGCCGGTGATCATATTGATGCCGGGAGAAAATTCGCATTCCAATTGGCGGTAGTTGCGATAATCTTTTAAGTTTAGCGTTGATAAATACATGATATTGCTCCCGGGTTAATCAAGAAGTTTAAACTCTTACCGGCAAAACGAGATATAAAAAGTCTTTTTCTTCGGGATCCTGCATAATGCCGGCGCTCAATTGGCCGGATAATTGGATAATTACCTTGTCGCCGTCAATGACTTTGAATACATCTGTAATATAACGGGCGTTGAAAGCGATATTTAAATCTTCGCCGCTATGCTCTACTTCCATCTCTTCCTGGCCAAAACCGATGTCGGAACGGGAATGGATGGTCAGGGCTCCTTCGGAAACCTTCAGGTTGATGGTATTGCTGGAATCATTGGAAAGGGCAAATAGAGATATACGTTCTGCGGCATCCCGCAGTTTTTTGCTTTCCGCCTGTATAGTGGTGACGTACTGCTGGGGGATAACCTGGCGGTAATTAGGAAAATTACCTTCCAAAACCCGGCAGTTGATTTTAATGTTTTCAAAGGTGAAGAAAACAGTATTTTTCTCCGCTTGAATGTGGCAGGAGCCATCCTGGATCAAACGGGAAATTTCCAGGGCGATTTTGGCGGGAATGATGAAGCTGCCTTTGGCCTCTTTGTCTTCAATAAGAACAGGGCCTTTTCCCCAAGCCAGCCTGTGGGTATCCGTGCCTACAAGACCCAGCTCTTCACCGTTTACTTCCCAAAGCAATCCTGTAAAAACGGCTTTTAATTCGTCGGCGCTGGCCGCAAAGGAGGTTTGGCGCACCAGCTTTTTTAAAATCTCGGATGAAATCTGAAAATCCAGGCCGCCTTTGAAGGTAGGCAGGGGAGGGAAGTCCTCCACTTCCATGGTTTTTAAAGTAAAATAAGATTTTTCATAGCGGATGGTCATTTCCAGAGAATCTGACAGATCCAGAGTAATGGGTACATCCGGCAGCTTTCTGACAATATCGCTGAAATATTTGGCGGGAATAAGGGTGCTGCCTTCTCTTTCCACCTGGACGGGAATTTTACATTCTATACCTATATCTAAACTGGCGCCGGTAAAGGTAACAGTGTTTTCCTTTGCTTCCAGTTTGATGCAGGAATACATGGGGATGATGCTTTTGGGATTGATGGCTTTTTGTACTGCGTTGATGGCAGTGATTAAATTTTCTTTTGAAGTGGTAATGAGCATAATCATCCTCCTTAAGGCATATACTTTATTTTATTTAAAAATTGTATCTGTAGTAATAGGCGCTGTGGATATGTGGATAAGTGGAAAACGGCCATATTTTAACTGGGTTTTTTAAATGCGAAAACCTGTTGATAAGTTTGCGGCTTTGTCCACATGTTCAACAGGCAAAAAAGTTATCCAGAGAGTATCCACAGCAATTAACATTTTATCCCGAAAGTTATCAACAAAAGAGGGGAAAAGAGGATGTGGTCCACGTTCACTTCTCGACAGCAAAATTTGAATGGAATGTTGTAATTAAAACTTTCCGGATTATTTGAGTTCTTCCATAATTCGCTTAACCATCAATGAAATTTGAGGGTCGGAACGGAGGGATTTGGCAATTTCCTTGTGACCGTGAATAACGGTGCTGTGATCCCGGCCGCCAAAGGATTTGCCGATGCGGGGCAGAGATTCCTCTGTCAGCTCCCGGCATAAATACATGGCGATTTGCCGGGGAATAGTGATATCCCGGGTACGTCTTTGAGAACAGAGATCCTCAACTTTTAAATTAAAGGAATTAGCTACTTTTTCTTGAATTAATTCTATAGTAATGATGACAGCTTCGCCTTCGGAGGGAAAGATAGGAACTAAGGCGTCCACACATCTGTCATAGGTGATTTCGATATGGTTTAATACGGAATAAGCGATGACTCGGTTTAAAGCCCCTTCCAGTTCTCTTATATTAGAGGTAATGCGGTCGGCAATATAAACAAAGCACTCCCTGGGCATGCTGAAATGCTCCAGTTCTGCTTTGTTGCGCAAGATAGCTATACGGGTTTCCAGGTCCGGCGGCGAGACATTTGTGGTAAGGCCCCAGCTAAACCTGGTCCGTAAACGCTCCTCCAAGGGCTGAATCTCCATAGGGGGGCGGTCGCTGGTCAGGACAATTTGTTTATTTGCTTCATACAGGTAGTTGAAAGTATGGTGAAATTCTTCCAAGGTACTTTCTTTGCCGGCCAAAAACTGAATATCATCGATCATCAAAACGTCGGAACGCCGGTATTTCTTTTTGAAGCTGCTTAATCCGTCGTTGCGGATAGCTTGAATAAATTCTTCAGTGAAGGTCTCGGAAGAGACGTAAGTAACTTTGCATTCCGAATCCCGCTGAATGGCCATATGGCCGATGGCTTGCATAAGATGAGTCTTGCCCAGGCCGGCGGAACCATAGATAAATAACGGATTATAGCGGGTGCCAATCTCTTCGGCAGCGGCTTGAGCGGCTGCATGGGAAAAGCGGTTACTGTGACCTACTATAAATGTATCAAAAGTATACTTAGGATTGAGATTTGCCACAGTATACACCCCCAAATAGACTAAAATGGCGGCCACAATACCCTGCCCGGAAAAAATGCAGGGTATCAGACGCCCATAAATAAATATACCAGATAGGATAGTCCAGCGCAAGCGAAGGAAAGAAAAGAAAGCGAAAGTTTCCAATCCCTAAATACCCTTTGATTAAGATCGCACTTTTTTGCAGCCAGGTTTTTCAAGCCAGGTTTTCCTTGACAGTAGTTGGCCTATGACGTATAATTCACCTGTGTCTCTAGTTTTTCTAAGGGGGGATGGAAATGAAGCGTACGTATCAACCAAAGAACCGCCGGCATAAGCGTGTTCATGGTTTTTTAAGCAGAATGCAGAGCCAGGGCGGCCGTGCAGTGATTAAACGCAGACGGATGAAGGGCAGAAAGAAGCTGACCGTATAAGGCCACAATACGTGGCCTTAATTTTGTATGGAAGGTGTTTTTTTGCTTAAAAAAAAATATCGTCTCAGAAAAAACAAAGATTTTCAAAAGGTATACGGAGAAAAAAACTCAGTTGCGGCAGGCACCATAGTATTGTATATTAGGAATAAAAGTATGGACGCCTCGCCAAGAGTGGGTTTTTCCGTATCAAAAAAAATCGGCAATTCTGTAGTTCGCAACCGTTGCCGCCGCTTAATGCGGGAAGCTCTTCGCCCGCATCTGCCAAAGATTAAGCCGGGAAAAGATTATGTATTTATTGGCAGACATTCTTTGGCAAAAGCCGATTTTTATCAAGTAGAAAAAGATATGATCAACGCTTTACGTAGAAAAGGCTGTATAATGGAGGCGTTAAAGTGAAGGGGCTGCTTTTATGGTTAATCGACGGCTACCGACGCTACATTTCTCCCCTGCGAGGCCCTTCTTGCCGGTTTATTCCCACTTGTTCCCAATATGGCCGGGAAGCAATCGAACGCTTTGGTCCCTGGAAAGGAAGCTGGCTGGCTATCAAAAGAATATTGCGCTGCCATCCTTTTCATCCAGGGGGATATGATCCTGTTCCGGAAAAAAAGAGTTGATTAACTAATAAAGGTAAGGAGGTGAGCTGCTGCCCACTGGCTTCCGGTTTAATCCGGAGTCGGTATTAAAAGCAGCAGGTGCATTTTGTGGAGTTCATTTGTAGGATTAATGACTAGTGCAATCAATTTTATGTATGGGTTAACCGTTTCCTTGGGTTTTCCCAGCTATGGTTTTGCTATTATCTTTTTTACGGTTGCTATCCGCATCCTGATGTTCCCTTTAAACTTAAAGCAGGCTAAGAGCACAAAGGCTATGGGCCTTTTGCAGCCGCGAATGAAACAGTTACAGCAGCAATATAAGAATAGTCCGGAAATACTCAACCGTGAAGTATCGGCTTTATATAAAAAATATAACGTCAATCCTTTGTCCGGCTGTTTGCCTTTATTGGTTCAAATGCCTATCCTGTTTGCTTTGTTCAGCGCTTTTAGAAATTTTGAGTATACAGGCTCTGGAGTATCTTTTTTCTGGCTGGAAAACCTGTCACAACCGGATACCACGATTATCTTGCCCATTGTGGTAGGCCTTTCTTCTTTCCTGCAATCTAAGGTTACCATGGCCTCTCAGCCCCCTCAAACCGGCGAACAGGCCAAAATGATGAATACTACCATGCTTTATGTGATGCCGGTGATGCTGGCCTGGATGACGAGAAATTTTGCTTCCGGCTTGGCTCTTTATTGGACTGTTTTTAATACCTTAGGCTTCATTTTCCAGATGGCTATCAATGCCATAGTTAACCGTTCCCATGCCGATATGCAAGCGGCTATGGAAGCCGACGAGGTTAAAGAAGTAGCCGCATCCCAAGCAGCCAAAGGCATTCAAAAAGAACGTCAGAAAGACGCCGGCAAAAAGAAGACTGCCGAAAAGAAAAAAGAGGCGGAACGCAACAGCAAAAAAGGCGACGATGACAATCGTGGCAAAGCTTTGGATTTTGATGATTTTGTATAAGGATGTGTAAAAACAGTATAGATGTGGAGGAGGGCCGTCATGATAAATACTGTGGAAAAGACGGGGAAAAGTGTTGAAGAGGCTGTTAATTTGGCCCTTCAAGAGTTAAATTGCACCCGGGAACAAGCGGAGATCGAAATATTAACGGCGCCGGCCAAAGGATTTTTGGGCATCGGGGCAAAGGATGCCAAGGTCAGGGTCTGGTTGAAGGAAAAAAGCATCGAACGGGAAGAGTTGAAAGCCGGCCGGCCCGCAGCCGAAAATCTCAAAGCCGCCGAAGCAAGAGAAGAAAAGCCCAAGGCTGAAAAGTTCAAAACAGATCACGATGATAAAACGGCTCAATTTATTCTTGACGTGACCAGCCTTATGGGCATAGAAGCTTCCATCAATAAAGAAGAAAAAGAGGAATCTATTCTTTATACCCTCAGCGGTCCCAGAATGGGGGCGGTGATCGGCAGAAGGGGAGATACGCTGGATGCCCTTCAATATTTATCAAATATCATTGCCGGCAAGGATAAAGAGGAATCCCGCAAACGCATTGTGGTAGATGCCGAGGATTATCGCCAGAGAAGGGAAGATACGTTAATTCGTTTGGCCCAGCGGTTGGCAAGCAAAGCAAAGCGCAGCGGCCACCGGGTAGTGTTGGAGCCTATGAGCCCCATGGAACGCCGGGTAATTCATACGGCCTTACAAAATGATCCGGAAATCAAAACCCAAAGTGAAGGTGAAGAACCTTATCGCCGTTTAGTCATTTATCCCGCCGGCGGGGAAACCCGCTATAGCGGCAGTTATGAGGGCCGTACCAATCGTTATGGCAGGGAAGGATACCGGGAAGGCAGCGGCGGCTACGGTAACCGGGGTTATCGTAAAAGCGGCTCTTCCTGGGGTCAGAGCTACAATGATGGCGGCGACCAAAGGGGCGAAGAAGCGTAAACGTCTTACCTACTGCGTTGAAGTGGCCAACACCATTTTAACGCAGTTTTTTTAAGAGGTGATATTATGAGAGATGATTTTACAAATGATACTATAGCGGCCATAATCACGGCTCCCGGTATAGGTGCCATGGGAGCTTTGCGTCTTTCCGGACCGGCAGCTTTTGTTGCCGCCGCCCGGGTTTTCCGCAGCAAACGGGGCCGGCTTATGGAGGAATTGGGAGACTATAGCCTGACTTACGGCGGTATATATGCCGGGGATTGTTTTTTGGATCAGGCTTTATTGTTGAAAATGAAAGGTCCCCATAGTTTTACCGGTGAGGATGTGGCGGAGCTGCAATGCCACGGCGGTCCGGTGGTACTGGGCCGGCTTATAGAGACGCTGACCTCTTGGCCGGATTTACCCATAAGGCCTGCCCAGCCCGGTGAATTTTCTCAAAGGGCTTTTTTAAACGGCAAAATGGATCTAAGCCAGGCGGAAGCGGTTATGGAGTTGGTCAGTGCCAGCAACCAAAAGGCTGCCGGTTTGGCGGCGGAGCAGATAGAAGGGGCTTTATCCCGCCGAATCAGCCAGATTAAGAGCCGGTTGTTAAATCTTTTGGCTTCAATTGAAGTGGATGTGGATTTTCCCGATGAAGGGTTGGGCGACAGGGAAGGGGCCAAAGGCTGGAGCCGTCAGCTTCGGCAGATTTTGAACGATACCGCCGAACTCCTGGCTGCCGCCAACCTGGGCAAAATTTACCGGGAAGGTTTGCGAATTGTTTTTTATGGCCGCCCCAATGCCGGCAAATCCAGCTTATTAAACGGCATATTGCAGGAGCCGAGAGCTATTGTGACGCCGGAGCCGGGAACCACCCGGGATACCTTGGAAGAGAGAATTCTCCTGAAAGGTATTCCTTTGGTGTTGACGGATACTGCCGGTATCAGAGAAACCGGCAGTCAGGCGGAAAAAGCCGGCGTGGACCGGGCCCGGCAGATGGCATTAAAAGCCGATCTGGTTTTATATATTGTGGACATGCAGGAAGGCATTACGGCTGAAGACAGCGATTTGCTGGCTGAATTGGATAAAGCCAGAACCTTGATTGTTTTTAATAAGATGGATTTGATCGAAGAAGATGAGAATGGAACAATGACGGCTGAAGCTATGAAAGAAGCCGGTTTTGAGGATTGGCAGTGCTGCCGTCTTTCAGCTTTGGATCCCCGTAGTCTTGAGATATTGGCAAAGCATATTAAAAGCTTTTTTGTGACAGGCCGCCATTATCGTCAAAGCCAGGAAATCCTGCTGAACCGGCGGCAGGAAGAAGCTTTACTAAAAGCTAAAACTGCTTTAGAAGCGGCTTTGGCGGTTTTGGAAAAGGGCTGGCCTGAAGACATGGCGGCTATCGATTTGAAGCAGGCCTGGTCTGCTTTGGGCGAACTGACGGGAGAAACTGTGCAGCCGGCTTTGGTGGAAGAGATCTTCTCCAGATTTTGTCTGGGCAAATAACCAAGTCCTTTGTAAATTTTAACTTGTTGCAAAGGACTAGAGAGGATGAGGGAACTTGACGTTTTATGCCGGTGAATATGATTGTATAGTAGTAGGCGCCGGCCATGCTGGCTGTGAAGGCGCTTTGGCGGCGGCCCGCCTGGGCCTTAATACTTTAATGTTGACCATATCCCGGGATCAGATTGCTTTGATGCCTTGCAATCCCTCCATAGGCGGCCCGGCTAAAGGGACCATTGTCCGGGAAATCGACGCTTTGGGCGGTGAAATGGCTATCAATGCCGACGCTACAGCCCTGCAGGCCAAAGTTTTGAATACGGGCAAAGGGCCGGCGGTTTATGGCTTGCGGGTCCAATCTGACCGTTATGCTTACCAGCGGCGGATGATCCGGGTTCTTGACAGCCAGCCAGGACTTTTGGTGCGGCAAAATATGGTGGTAGCTCTGCTTTTGGATGAAAACCGCCGTCTGGTAGGGGTGGAAACGGAAACAGGCCTCCGGTATAAAGGCAAGACGGTGATTATTTGTACCGGCACCTATTTAAATAGCCGCATAATCCGGGGGTTATCCAATGTTCCCGGCTCTCCCGTAGGTCAAACGGCGGCTTGGGGCCTATCTGAGTCCTTAGCGGACCACGGTTTTGCCATACGGCGTTTTAAAACCGGCACCCCTCCCCGGATCCATAAGAGGAGCATTGATTTTTCCAAGATGTCTCTGCAGCCGGGAGATGCTGAACCTCAACATTTTTCCTTTGCGGCTACCGGAGAAACCAGACGGCCTTTGCCGGATCTGCCTTGTTATTTGACCTATTCCAATCAGCACACCCATGAGGTGATCAAGGAAAACTTAGAGAAGTCCTTGTTTTATACCGGCGAACTGGAGGGCAACGGCCCCCGCTATTGCCCTTCCATCGAAAATAAGGTGGTGCGTTTTCATGACAAAGACCGCCATCAGCTTTTTGTGGAGCCCGAGGGATTAGATTCTCAGGAATATTATTTCCAAGGTTTTTCTTCGGCTTTGCCGGAGGATGTGCAGGAGCGCTTTTTGCAGACGGTGGCCGGCATGGAAAAGGCGGAAGTGCTGCGTTCCGGCTATGCAATCGAATACGACGCTATCGATTCTCAGGTTCTTACCCATAGTTTGGAGTCAAAAGAAGTTCCCGGTTTATTTTTTGCCGGCCAAATTAACGGCACCTCCGGCTATGAGGAAGCGGCGGCTCAAGGGCTGATTGCCGGTATTAATGCCACTTTAAAAATTCAGGGCAGAGAACCTTTTGTCTTGACGAGGGCTCAAGCTTATATCGGCGTACTCATTGACGATTTGGTGATGAAAGGTATTACGGAGCCTTACCGGATGCTGACTTCCGCGGCGGAATACCGGCTTTTGCTGCGTCAGGATAATGCGGACCTGCGCCTAACGGCTTTAGGATATGAGCTGGGCTTGATTTCAGAAGAGCGTTACCGGGCTTGTGAGGAAAAGCGGGCATCTATCGAAGAGGGTAAAAAGATCCTGGGCTCTCTGACCCTGTCTCCCAAAGATCCCTTGCTGATTGCTTTAATGGAGGAAAAAGGCAGCGCCATGCCCCTGCATGGTATAACTCTGCTGGAATTGCTGCGGCGGCCGGAGATTTCCTATAAGGATTTAAAAAGATTCACCGGTATGCCTGCTTATCTGCCGGAGGTGGAAGAGCAGATCGAGATTCAGGTTCGTTATCAGGGCTATATCGAAAAACAAGAGGCTCAAGTCCGCCAGTTTAATCAACTGGAGAAAAAGCGTTTGCCTCAGGATGTGGATTATGAGGAGCTTAAAGGCTTATCTTTAGAGGCCAGGGAAAAGTTGAACCGGCTGAAGCCTTATTCCTTGGGACAAGCCAGCCGCATCACCGGTGTAACGCCGGCGGATATTAATGTTTTGCTGCTTTTTCTGGAGCATAGAAAAGGACTGAAGGGAGGGGGGCCGGAATGACCTTTGATCACTTGACAGGCTTAGGCCTGACAGAAAATCAATTAAAGGATTTTTCTTCTTACCGGCATATGCTTTTACAGTGGAATAGCCAGGTAAACTTAACGGCTATTACGGAGCCGGCAGAAGTAGAGATCAAGCATTTTCTGGACTCCCTGCTTTTGCGGCAATGCTCTCTGTGGACGGGCAGGGGCAAAGTGGCGGACGTGGGCAGCGGCGCCGGTTTTCCGGGGCTGCCCCTGAAGATTGTTTCGCCGGAGCTTGCTCTGGATATGTTTGAGGCATCGGGCAAGCGGGTGAAGTTTTTGCAGGAATTGTCCGGCGAGCTCGCCTTGGAGGATGTAAGAGCCTTTCATTTGCGGGCTGAGGAGGCGGGGCGGCATCCGGATTTTCGGGAGCGCTATGATTGGGCTCTTTCCAGGGCTGTGGCGGCTATGCCGGTTTTACTGGAATATTGCCTGCCTTTTTTGCGATTGGGTGGTTTTATGGCAGCCTATAAAGGCCCCGGTGGCCGGGAGGAGGCGGAGGAGGCTAAAAAAGCAGCCGCCCTTTTGGGCGGCAAGCTGGTGGAGGTCTATGAAGCCTCCCTGCCTATGGATCAGGGAGAACGCAGCATCTTGATATATCAGAAGGTGGCGGCTACGCCGAAGAATTATCCCCGGCGGCCGGGCATACCGGCAAAGCAACCCTTAAGATGAAGGCCGGCTGACCTTTCACTGTAGAAAATAAGTTATTTTAATTACTTTGCGGCGGCATTAAAGGTGCTTTCTTCTAAAAGATCTTTATGGGAGGTTTTCAAAAGCTCAATAATCGGCAGCTTTTGCGGACATTTTTCTTCACACTGGCCACAGGCTATGCAATGGTCGCCGCTGCTTTTCGTATATACCATTTCGCAGCGATAAGCGATCTTTTGCACATTATGGGGTTTGGTTATTTGATGGCGGTTGTACATGCTGAAAACCTTGGGAATATTCACGCCTTGAGGGCAGGGCAAGCAATATTTACAGTTGGTGCAGCCTATAGCTTTCCGGTTTTCAAATGCTTTCTGTATGGCTTTTATCAATTCCTGCTCCTCAGCAGACATTACCTGAGGCGCGCTATTTTCGAAGATGGCCAGGTTATCCTGCAGTTGCTCCATTGTATTGACGCCGCTAAGGATGACTTTAATTTCCGGCTTGTCGTATAGCCAGCGAAAGCACCATTCCGCCAGAGATCGTTTGACAGGGTAACTATTGATAAGCTCCAGGACCTCTTGGGGAGGGTTGACTAAAAGGGAGCCGCCCCGTAAGGGTTCCATAACCACTAAGGGAATGTCTTTTGCAGCGGCATAAGGCAGGCCCTCTATAGTTACCTGCTGGTTCTCGTCCAGTATATTCATTTGAATTTGGGCCATTTCCCAGCCGAAGGAATCGATGATTTCTTTAAAAGCAGGGAAGGTATTGTGGATAGAGAAGCCTTTATGGCGGATTTTACCCTTCTTCACCATTTTATCCAGAAAGGTCAGGCCGTCAAAGCGTTTAACGGTTTCCCAGTGCTGAGGGTTGAGATTATGAAGAAGATAAACATCAATATAATCAGTGCCCAGCCTTTTTAGTTCTTCATCAAGATAACGTTCAAAATCTTCATGCTTTTCGATATTCCAGATGGGGCTTTTTGTAGCTAAGACTACTTTATTGCGGTAATTCTCTCGAAGGGCTTTGCCCACAGTGACTTCACTGCCTTTATAAACGTAGGCGGTGTCCAAATAATTGACGCCGTGATCGATGGCGTAACGGACCATTCTTATGGCTTCGGGTTCCTCCTGGGGAAACCGCATGCATCCTAAACCAAAACGGGAAACTTTAAGACCGGTTTTACCCAGTTCATTATATTCCATGATTGTTCTCCCTTCATTAAGTAATGAACTATATTATAGCATAGATCAAAAATTTTTCGTAAAATCTATCTAAAGGTGTGGATTCTTTTTTCGCTTTAAGATAGAATGATATAGCGGCATAAAAAAAACTGCCTCAGGTAATCCCTGAAGCAGTTTTTTGCAAGATTTACTTCAACTTAAAGCTTTGGCAATCAGTGCATTCCACCATTGTGGGGTGTTTTTCATGAGTTCCCACAGTGATTTTGTCTAAAGAGCAGTACTGATCCTGACCGGCATGATACTGGCACTGTTGGACGGTGCACCGGATGCTGTCGTTCTTGCTTTTCATTTTTTAGCCCCCCTTTTTATGTAGCATAGCTATTTTCCCCGTTTTTCTATCGTTCATGCGGCAGACATGGGGAATTTATCATTCATTTTTTGGGTAATCGGCAGGAAAAGATTAGCCGGAAGCGAATTTATTATAGTTACACAAGGAGGGAGTATTTTGGCGATTGACTCAGTTTCTAAATTTTTTGGCAGAAATAAGGCCGAGGAAGCATCGGATCAAGTTTTGAGCCTGGATCTCAATTTGTTGCAAGTCAACCCTTATCAGCCTCGCAAACAATTTGATCCTATTCAGTTGGAGGAGCTAAGCCGTTCTATAGCGGAGCTTGGCATTATCCAACCTATTGTGGTGCGCCAATCGGGGGATAAGTATGAAATTGTTGCCGGTGAGCGGCGCTTCCGGGCATCCAAGATGGCCGGTCTTACGGTGATACCGGCGGTGGTTCGTAATTTTACGGATCGGGAAATGGCTGAGATTGCTTTAGTTGAAAATTTGCAGCGGGCGGATTTGAATTATTTCGAAGAGGCGGAAGGCTATCGCAAATTAATTGAAGAGTTCCATTTGACTCAGGAGGATGTGGCCGCTCGGGTAGGCAAAAGCCAGCCGACTATTGCCAATAAACTGCGGATTTTAAAAATTGATCCAATCGTTAAAGAGAATATAATGGTAGAGCTTCTGACAGAGCGTCACGTGAGGGCTTTGTTAAAGCTGCGTTCTCCCGAAGAACAATTATTGATTTTAAAAGAGATTTACGAGAAAGAGTTAAACGTAAAGGATTCTGAGTATTTAATTTCAGAATTTCTCGAAGGCCGGGTTGTGATCAGCGAAGGGGAAGAAGCTCAAGAAGACGGTGAAGCGGATACTGTACAGAAACAGCAGCGAATCCGCCGTATATTTGCTGACATGAGGATCTATGTTAATACGATTAAAGCGGCAGTGACTACTATTGAAGAATCAGGTATTGATGTTAAGATGGATCAGACAGAGACAGATGATTTTATTCAGTTGACTATTACTATACCTCGGGCAAAGAAATAAGATCAGGAATCCGGCAAAGGCAGAATTGTTTCATGTGAAACATGGAGGAACCATGACAAAGGTATTGGCCATCGCAAATCAAAAAGGCGGAGTAGCGAAAACTACCTCTACCATAAATTTGGCAGCAGCTCTGGCAGAAGAGGGTAAGAAAACCCTTCTGGTAGATATGGATCCCCAAGGCAATGCTACCAGTGGACTGGGTGTGGAAAAAAAACCCGGAATGCGGTGTATCTATGATCTGCTGATCAACGAGTATCCCTTGGACAAGGTTTGTCAAAAAACACCGGTAGAGGGATTGACCTTGTTGCCGGCTACTATTCAATTGGCCGGAGCAGAGGTTGAGCTGGTCTCCTTAGTTGACAGGGAGAAACTCTTAAAAAACGCTTTAACTAATACGCAAGGGCGGTTTGACTATATATTGATTGATTGCCCGCCGTCTTTAGGCTTGTTAACTTTAAATGCTCTTACCGCTGCTGATGGAGTACTGATTCCTGTCCAATGTGAATACTATGCTTTGGAGGGATTAGGCCAGTTGATGAATACTATTGAGCTGGTCAAAAAGCATCTTAACCCCAAGCTGGAAATATTCGGTACTCTGCTGACTATGCAGGACTCCCGAACAAACTTGTCGAATCAAGTAGCAGAGGAAGTTCGCCGTTTTTTCAAAGAAAAGACTTTCTCCCAAGCTATATCCCGCAATGTACGGCTTAGTGAAGCCCCCAGCTATGGATTGCCGATCAATTTGTATGATCCCCGCTCTAAAGGAGCAGAACAATACCGCTTGGCAGCTTTGGAGGTAATCAATCGTGGCTAAACCTAAAGGCATGGGAGGATTAGGCCGGGGCTTGTCGGCCCTGATTCCCCAAGCAGAAGAGATAGAAAGCTTGGCTGCCGCCGGCAGCGAGCAAAAAGTAAGCCTGGAGCTGGTTAGTATTAATCCCTATCAGCCCAGGCGTGTTTTCGATGAAGACAAATTAAGGGAGCTGACGGAATCCATCAAAGAGCATGGCGTAGTCCAGCCTATCCTTGTACGGCCTTTTGGCGACGGCTATCAGTTGGTTGCCGGAGAACGCCGCCTGCGGGCAGCCCGTCAAGCCGGTTTGACAGAAGTGCCTGCCCTGGTCCGGGAAATGACGGACCATGAAATGATGGAAATTGCCCTCATTGAAAATATTCAGCGTCAGGATCTGGATCCTGTTGAGGAGGCCAGGGCCTATAAGCGTTTATCGGAGGAATTTAACCAGACCCAGGAGCAGATAGCCAAACGGGTATCCAAAAGCCGCTCTTATATTGCCAATAGCATGCGCTTATTGAATCTGCCTGAGCCCATTCTTAACCATTTGGCCGGAGGAGCGCTGACTATTGGCCATGTCCGGCCTCTGCTCATGCTGGAGGAGAAAGAGGCTGTGACCTTGGCGCAACGGCTCATTGAAGAAAAAGCCACTGCCCGGGAGGCTGAGCTTTGGGCCAAACAAATTCTTAATCCAGAAATAAGCATTGCCCAGCCCCAGGAGCCGGCAGCTTTTCCAGGCTCTGTGGATAAATCAGGCCCAGATGGAAATGAAGAGGTTGAAGATGAGGCTGATGGGAATAAAGAAGATGCCGGAAGAAAAGACCGCAGGCCGGTCAAAGAGCCTTTATCTGTAGAATTAAAAGAAATTCAGCATATCCTGCGGGATAAAGTCAATACGAAAGTAGAGATCATCCAGGGGGCCAAAGGCGGGAAAATTGTTATCGATTATTATACCCAGGATGATATCGAGCGTATATTGGAATTATTTGCAGGCAACAGCGAAATATAACAGAATAGAGGTTGTTTTAGAAACAGGAATCGGCTATTATTAAGATTAAGCATACAGGTGAAAAATTTCACTATTATTAGCGCGGGCTAACAATAAACGTGACTTGTTGATGGGAATACAGCATAGAAAAGGGGGCAGGCGTCAGAAAATTATAGATAAAGCGAATCTTGAAAAAGGAAGATTCTTCGGCTACATTGGTTCTAATTCACAATATTTTAGGGATAAAAGGGGGCAATCGGTATGAGTTGTAAATGTGGTTCTGCTGTTAAGGATGAGCGGTTTGTCAAAATCGATCAAATTCTTGAGCAGAACGGGAGGGATGAGTCCTTTCTCATCCAAAATCTTGAACAGATCCAAACGGCATTAGGCTATTTGCCGGAGGATGTACAATCTTATCTGGCAGAAGCCATGGATATTCCCCTCAGCAAGATTTACGGCGTAGTTACCTTCTATTCTCTGTTTACCACGGAACCCATCGGCAAGCATAAAATCAGCATCTGTCTGGGTACAGCCTGCTATGTAAAGGGCGCAGGCGATATCCTGGCTGAGTTTGAGCGCCAGTTGGATGTAAAAGTAGGGGAAACGACGAAAGACGGCAAGTTTACTCTGCAGGCTTGCCGCTGCCTGGGCGCCTGCGGATTAGCCCCGGTTCTCAATGTTAACGGCAAGGTCTTTGGCCGCTTGACTGCCGACGACGTTGCCGGCATCATCGGTCAATTTGAATAAGTCTGAGAAGAGGGAGGGTCGGTCATGAAAAGTATAGAAGAATTAAGGGCTATTAAAGAGAGAAATAAAGGCGATGTGGTCAGCCGCAACGAAAAAGGGGTGCCTACCATCAACGTCCATATGGGAACCTGCGGCATTGCAGCCGGGGCCAGGGAAGTTTTGACCGCTATCATGGATGAAATAAAAACCCGCAATCTTGATAAAATCCATGTGGTTCAAAGCGGCTGTCCCGGTATGTGCATCAATGAGCCCATGCTGACCGTGACTATTCCCGGCGAGAAGCCTTATGTTTATATTAAGGTTACTCCGGAAAACGCCAAAAGCATCGTTCTCCGCCATCTGATCAACAAACAACCGGTCCAGGAGTGGCTGCTTAATCTTGATAAATAAGCTCAAGGTTTAAAGAATAGGAGGAAAGAGGTCATGGACTTTTATCGCGCTCACGTTTTGATCTGTGCCGGTACCGGCTGCTCTTCCATGGACAGCCGTCTGCTCCGCCAGAATATGCATGAGGAAATCCTTAAAAGAGGTCTTGATAAAGAAATAAAGGTTATTGAAACAGGCTGTTTTGGCTTTTGCAACATGGGTCCCATCATGGTGGTTTATCCCGAAGGCACCTTTTATTGTCAGGTACAGCCCTCCGATGCTGCTCAAATCGTAGAGGAGCACCTGGTCAAAGGCCGTCCGGTGGAACGGCTGCTTTATCAGCATGAGAAGGAAAGCACGGATACCGTAGAAATGGAAAACATCGAGTTTTTCAAGCACCAAAAGCGGGTGGCTTTGGAAAACTGCGGCAAGATCAATCCGGAAAACATCGAAGAATACATCGCCCAAGACGGCTATTTTGCCTTGGCTCAGTGCGTTAAGGAAATGAAGCCGGAGGAGGTTATCGACGTCATTAAGAAGTCGGGGCTTCGGGGACGGGGCGGCGCCGGTTTTCCCACAGGTATGAAATGGAGTTTTGCGGCGCCGGTGCAGGCAGATCAAAAATACGTGGTCTGCAATGCGGATGAAGGCGATCCCGGCGCTTTTATGGATAGAAGTGTATTGGAAGGCGATCCCCACAGCGTGCTGGAAGCTATGGCTATTGCCGGCTATGCTATCGGCGCTTCTCAAGGCTATATTTATGTCCGGGCCGAATATCCCATCGCCGTGGAGCGGTTGAAGATCGCTATCAAACAGGCCAGGGAATACGGCTTATTAGGTAAAAACATTTTTGATTCCGGCTTTAACTTTGATGTGGATATCCGCTTAGGCGCAGGCGCCTTTGTTTGCGGTGAAGAAACGGCCCTTCTGGCTTCCACCGAAGGCCGCCGGGGCGAGCCCCGGCCCAGACCGCCTTTTCCTGCGGTATCCGGTTTATTTGGCAAGCCCACAGTCATCAACAATGTAGAGACTTTGGCCAATATTCCTAAAATTATCCGCAACGGCTGGGAATGGTTTGCCGCTATGGGTACGGAAAAGAGCAAGGGGACCAAAGTGTTTGCCTTGGCGGGCAAGATCAACAACATTGGCCTGATCGAAATCCCCATGGGCACCTCTCTGCGGACTATCATCTATGATATCGGCGGCGGCATTCCCAAGGGCAAAAAATTTAAAGCGGCCCAAACCGGCGGACCTTCCGGCGGCTGCCTTACCGAAGCTCATCTGGATATCCCTATTGACTACGAAAACCTGACGGCAGCGGGTTCTATGATGGGCTCCGGCGGTTTGATCGTTATGGATGAGGATACCTGCATGGTGGATATCGCCCGCTTCTTTTTGGAATTTACCCAGGAAGAATCCTGCGGCAAATGCCCGCCCTGCCGTATCGGCACCAAGAGAATGCTGGAAATTTTAGATAAGATAACCTCCGGCAACGGCACCCCTGAGGACCTTACTAATTTGCAGACCTTGGCCGAAACCATTAAAGACGCCTCTCTGTGCGCTTTGGGCCAGACGGCGCCCAATCCGGTACTTAGCACGATCAAGCATTTCCGCCATGAATATGAGGCTCATATTTATGACAAAAAATGCCCCGCCGGTGTTTGCCAGGCCTTGCTGTCTTACAAGATTGATGCCCGCAAATGCAAGGGCTGCAGCCTCTGCGCCAGAAATTGCCCCACTGAGGCCATCAGCGGTAAGATCAAAGAGCCTTATGTCATCGATCAGGCTAAGTGCATCAAATGCGGCGAATGCATGAACCGCTGCAAATTTGGCGCCGTCATCAAAGAGTAGGGCTCCGCCCTTAAAAAGGAGTGTGTTAGCAATGGAAATGGTAACGGTTTATATAGACGGCGTGGAAATTAAAGTTCCGTCGGACTATACCGTCCTTAAGGCCGCCAGGAAGGCGGGTATAAAGATCCCCACCCTTTGCTACTTGAAGGATATTAACCAGATCGGCGCTTGCCGGGTCTGCCTGGTGGAAATCGAAAAAGCCAGAGGACTGCAGGCTTCCTGCGTATATCCCGTATCGGAAGGTTTAAAAGTTTATACCCATACTCCTAAAGTCCTGGCTGCCCGCAAATCAGTAATCGAGCTTTTGCTGTCCAACCATCCTCAGGAATGCCTGACCTGCAGCCGCAGCACCAACTGCGAATTGCAGAGTCTGGCCAAGGAGATGGGAGTTTCCGATATACCTTACACCGGAGAGCGGACTATTCATGACCTGGATTTGTCTTCGGCTTCTATCGTCAGGGATGCTTCTAAGTGTATCTTATGCCGCCGCTGCGTATCCGTCTGCAACCAGGTGCAGCAGGTAGGCGTTTTGGGCTTGATTGACCGGGGCTTTGAAGCTACTGTAGGGCCTTCTTTCGGTCATGGCATTGGAGAAGTCAACTGCACCAATTGCGGTCAATGCATTAACGTTTGTCCTGTAGGCGCATTAAGAGAAACGGATCATACGAAGCGGGTCTGGCAGGCTCTGGCCGACCCTTCAAAGCATGTGGTGGTACAGACTGCCCCGGCGGTAAGGGCAGCCTTGGGCGAAGAATTCGGCTTGCCCATGGGCACTCCCGTCACCGGCAAAATGGTGGCAGCTTTACGGCGCCTGGGCTTTGATAGAGTTTTTGATACGGACTTCAGCGCCGACCTAACGATTATGGAAGAAGGGAATGAAGTTATCGACCGTCTGGTTAACGGCGGCAAGCTGCCGGTGATTACCTCCTGCAGCCCCGGTTGGATTAAGTTCTGCGAACATACCTACCCGGAGCTTCTGGATAACTTGTCCACCGCCAAATCACCCCAACAGATGTTTGGGGCTTTAGCCAAAACCTATTATCCGGAGATAGAAGGCATCGATCCCAAATCCATTTATTCCGTATCGGTTATGCCCTGCACAGCCAAGAAATACGAATGTCAGCGGCCGGAAATGGCTCAGGACGGCATTCCCGATGTGGATGCAGTGCTGACCACCAGAGAGCTGGGGGCCATGATCCGCCGGGCCGGCATTGATTTTGTCAATCTGCCCGACGAAGTGGCCGATGCACCTATGGGGCTGGGTACCGGCGCTGCCGATATCTTCGGCGTCACCGGCGGCGTGATGGAAGCTGCCATCCGTACCGTATACGAAGTGGTGGCCGGTAAGCCTCTGCCCAATCTGGAGCTGGAGCCTGTCCGTGGTATGGAAGGAATTAAGGAAGCTACCCTGGATATACCAAACTACGGCGAAGTCCGGGTGGCGGTAGCCCATGGCCTGGCCAATGCCGGCAAGCTGATGGATGCGGTGAAATCAGGCAAAAAGCAATACCATTTCATCGAAGTCATGGGTTGTCCCGGCGGCTGCGTCGGCGGCGGCGGTCAGCCCTTGGTCACCAGCGGCCAGCGGCTGGATCTGGATGAGGAATATCAGGTTGTACGCCGTAAAGCCATTTATGCTGAGGACCGGGGCAAGACCCTGAGGAAGTCTCACGATAATCCGGCTATTAAGGAAGTTTATGAGAAGTTTCTGGGCAAACCCCTTAGTGAAAAGTCTCATCATCTGCTGCACACCCATTACACTTGCCGGGGCAAGTATAATGTGGAAATTCCCGAGGCCCAGGCAGCCGCTAAGAAATAGAGGCGGCAGACCGGGATAAGCCGGAATGGGGAAATAGAAGAGGCCTTGGAAGAAGGCCTTGGAAGAGACTGTAGAAAAACTGCCGTAGTTCATGGAGCTGCGGCAGTTTTTTATGGGCGTGATTCCGAACTTGGACGCTGCCGCCGCCAAGGGTCCACTGAGGGCAGGGCCGGGAGTCATCGCCCCATTGTTGCTGCGGCGCCGGCTAATGCTCCATGAATTCGTCAACTTTTTTCTTAACTAAATGAGATTGCCTACCCCCTGGTGCTTTTTGAGCAGATGACCGGCCGGGTACGCCACAGGCTTTGTACAAAATTCGAGGTATTCTGTAGACTGATAGTTTAGAATAGCGGCTTCAGTCAAGTTCAATCACTAAATACGAGGCAAAAGCAATGTTATCCATCAGAAAACTTAAGATTCCGGGCAGTTAACCACCACAAACAGCCCGAAAACCTCAAATTTTGTACATTTCAGCCCCGCGGCGGGCAGCTTGCCCGGCTTTTTCAGTAACCTCCAGACCTGCCCTTTTTTGAGCAGCGGGGTTGGCTAAGCCCCCAAAAACATCGTATTACCTTCAATTGCAAACTACTCGCCTTTTTTCGGCAAAAGTGGTATAATCAAAAACATTGTGGATAGATCAGAATGTTGGGATGCGAATAGAAGATATGTTGGGAAACCTAATCAATGTAGGCGCTATCGCCTTCGGCTGCCTTATCGGCAGACTTTTCGGCAATAGATTAAAAGAAAATTATCGTCAAAGTGCCATCAAAGCAGGAGGATTAGCACTACTGCTTTTGGGCATGCAGATGGCTTTGCAGGTTAACCATTTTATTCAGTTGCTTTTAAGCCTGGTTATCGGCAGCCTGCTGGGTGAGGCTTTAGATATTGACGGCGCCATGGAAAGATTCGGCAAAAGGGTAGAGGACAAGCTGGCCGCCGGCAGTGACGGCTTCAGCAAGGCCTTTGTTTATGCCACTCTGCTTTTTTGTATCGGGCCTATGAGTATCATGGGCAGTCTTCAGGGCGGTCTTCAGGGGGAGTATAGTATCCTGGTTACGAAAGCAGTGCTGGACGGAATCTTTGCCGCTGTGCTTACCGTAACCATGGGTATTGGCGTTCTGGGTTCTGCCGTAACCACCGGTATCTATCAAGGGGCCATTGTGCTGGGGGCCCGCTGGGTGGAGCAGTACCTGACCGATTCCATGATCACCGAGATGACGGCAGTAGGCGGCGTACTAATCCTGGCCATCGGCTTCAATATGCTGGAAATCAAAGAATTCAAAACTGCCAATATGCTGCCGTCGCTGCTGCTGATCTGCCTGCTGGTAGGCCTATGGCAGTAAGGCAAAAAACGACGAAAACTACTAGGTTTAGCCTGGTTTTATCAGCATTTGCCTACATATAGTGGCGCATTTTTTTACTTGCATTTTGGGTAGTATTCGTCTATAATGTTAACAAAATATGAACAAGCATTTGCTAAAATATAAACGTCAGAATTTGCTAAAAATACTTCCAAAAAGACGGGGGGAGATGTCTTGAGTATTCTTTCTAAAAAAGAAAACTCTATGTTGGACATAAAGCATCAGCGAAATGATAAGATTACATTTATGGTCATGGGTGGTCCCGGCAGCCCTATAAGGGATATCCGGATCTCTGCCAAAAAGTTTAAAATTGGCTTCAGCATTTTCTGTGCATCTTTGATTGCCTTTGGCAGCACCGCCACTTATCTGACCCAAGATTATCTTAATAGCAAAAAGATTTTAGTAGCTTTAAATGAAGAGAATCAAGACCTGACCAGTACCAATCAGGGTCAGGCAGTCATAATTGAAGATTTACAAACCATGGCCGGCAACATGAAAATGAAGCTGGAAGCCATTGAGTCTTTAAACTCCGAGGTACGGAGCAAAGTAGGCCTGGAAGATGACGACAGCGGCGAAAGCCGGGTGGTTGCCGGTTATACCGTATCCCGGGGCGACAGTCCTGTGGTTGATACAGAGGGCAATGTGGATGAAGAGATGGATACCTTGGAGGATTTGCGCCAGGAGCTGCTGGATATGGATTTGCAGATGACTGAGCAAGCCACCGAGCTTCTCTACCTCAAAGACGATGTGGACAAGCAGTTAGCCTTTGAGGCGGCGCTGCCCAGCTATTGGCCGATGAATGGTATTTTCACATCTCCTTTTGGCACCAGGCGCAATCCTTTTGGCCGGGGCACTGAATTCCACCAGGGTATTGACATTGCTAATAAGTCTGGTACGACTATCCGGGCTGCCGGTGATGGCGTAGTTACTTTTGCCGGCGTCAAATCCGGCTGGGGAAAAATGGTATTGATCAGTCACGGCTACGGTTACGTTAGCCAATATGCCCACTGCAGCAATATTGATGTCCTCGAAGGCCAGACGGTGAAAAAGGGTGACGTTATTGCCAAATGCGGCAGCACCGGCCGGGCCACCGGGCCTCACCTTCATTTCGGAATTCAGTTAGACGGCAAATTCATTGATCCTATGAAGGTTTTGGATGCCGGGGAGGCAAAGAAATAATGGCAAAAGATCGAGCGGAAGCCGTAGGCACCATCATCAGTGAAGACTGTCGTTTTGAGGGCAATATCTGGCTGGAAAGCAGCATCAGAATCGACGGCAGCCATATCGGAGACGTGGTGACGGAAGGCGATATTTATATCGGAGATAAAGGTTCTTGCGTAGGCAATCTTAACGCCCGCAATCTCTATATTTGCGGCGCCATCAAGGGTGATGTTACGGCTAAGGGCAGGATTGAGCTTAGCAGCAAAGCCAAGCTAAGAGGCAATGCGACTATGGGCAATCTGATCATGGAAGAAGGGGCAGAATTTATCGGCAGCTGCCGTACCCTCAATACCCTAAATCAAGATCAAGAGGAAGAAAATATTGCCTGAGATACAGTGTAACCAAGGCGGAAATAGCTACAAAAAGGCATTGGGTCAGCGATGATCCCGGTGCCTTTTTTTCATGCTTTCAGCAGACAGATAACAAAAATCCCCGGGCCTGATTGGCAAAATTACCGGGCTTAATTGGCAAAATTACCGCTGTCATGATATAATGGGGCGGTATAATCGTTTAAGGCAGAAGGGCAGTATTGCCCGGGAAATAGAAGAATAAGGAGCTCAGCATCATCATGAAGCAAAATATGTTGATGGCAGAATTACAGAAGAAAGCGGAGGCTTGCCAAAACTGCGGCCTGCGAAAAGAATGCAACCAGGTAGTGTTTGGCGAGGGAGTATTGGGAAAGGGTCTGATGGTTATCGGTGAAGGCCCCGGCCAGGAAGAAGACAAGCTGGGCCGTCCTTTTGTAGGGCGTGCCGGCCGTCTTTTGGATATGATTCTGGAATCAGCAGGTTTTTCCCGGGAGAGAAATACCTATGTGGCCAATATCGTTAAATGCCGTCCGCCGGGCAACCGCACGCCTTTACCGGAGGAACGGGAGGCTTGCCTGCCTTATTTGCAGGAGCAGATACGACTGGCAGAGCCGAAAATCATCATTCTTTTAGGAGCCACAGCTCTGCAGGGATTAGTGGACCCCAAAGCTAAAATCAGCGTCAGCCGGGGGCGTTTTCAAGAATGGCAGGGTATTCAGATGATGCCTACTTATCATCCCGCCGCCCTTTTACGGAATCCCAATTTGAAAGCCCTAGTATGGGAAGATATGAAACTGGTTGTTGACGAGTACCGAAAATTGGTGGATCCCAATCATTACAGCGAATATCATTAAGGATTTGTCTATCCTGAATTAAGGAGGCCGGATAATGCCCTGGGCGGATATTATCATTATACTTTTTATTACTATAGCTGCTTTCATTGGCTATCAGGTAGGCCTGCTGGGGGCTTTCAAAGGCTTTATCGGCAGTATCATCGGCCTAATTTCAGCCTGGCTCCTGACTCCGCTTGCCCAAGCCTGGCTGGAAGGATACTGGGGGGTAGAAACTAAGCTGGCGGAGTTTTTGAGCGCCAGGATACCCGCTTCTTTGCAGGAGCTGATCCGGACCTTGGGACAAACTGCCCAAACCCTTCAGGATATTAAAACCAGTTTGTTGGCCTTGCCCTTGCCGCCGGAAGTCGCCTCTTATCTGCAGCGGGCTTTAGAGAAAGCGCCGGCAGAGTCGGTACCCTCGCCGGAGCTGATTGTCAGCGTCCTTATGCGGGAAATCAGCCAAAGTATTTTGTGGGCTGTGCTGTTCATGATTATTTGGTCCCTGATTACCTTTTTGGTCAGAAGCTTTTTGGGCATGCTATTTGCCGATAGTGAAGGCAAAACCTTCTTAGGCCTCTTTGACGGCCTGCTGGGTATGATTGTTACTACGGTATTGGCAGCTTCTTTCCTTGTAATCTTTTGCGGGCTGGTTTATCCCGTCATTCTGATGTCCGAGGGCGGGGAAGGTATGGCCCGAATCTACCCTTATCTTTTGGATTCAAAATTAGTGAGCTGGCTGGCCGGTATTTATCAAATATACGTGATCCCCTGGATGGCATGATATAGAAAGTGGTGCTTAAAATGGACATCGAAGGAAACTGGACCAGAATCAAGACCCACCGCCGGCGCTTTTCAAGCCTGGAGATCCAAGGACTGGCGGAGACCTTGTTTCGAGGCCAGGAAGACTGGCTGGGAGAAAAACTGCGGCGGCGGGAAGATCAAGCTTTGGCCTTGGAGTTCTTAGGTTGCCTGGGCCGCAGCGGCAGTCCCAAGGCAGTGGCTCTTTTGCTGAAGTATCTGGAGGAGCGGGAGGAAGTCTTGCAGCTGGCAGCAGCGGCTGCTTTGAAAGAATGTCCGCCGGCTTTGATTTTAGAGTCCTTGGCACAAATAATGCTCCGGCAAAATCATAGCTCGGTGAAAGCCGGCGAAGTCTTGCTGGCCCTGGGCCCTGAAGGAGCCGATAGCCTTTGGAATCTCTGGTTTGTTACAGAATGCCCCGGGGGCTTGAAAGCCCAGATTCTTCAACTATTGGCGGAGATAAAAGACGGCCGCTGCCAGGATTTAGCTTTTCTAGCGCTGATGTCCGGCGGCGAGGAATTGGTCAGGGCGGCGCTGAAAGCTGCCGAGAAGCTGGAAATGAAAGACCTGTGGGGGAATGTGGCCGGCTACCTCAAGCATCCTAGCTGGCGGCTGCGGGGCAGGGCCGTTTTGCTTCTGGGTAGCTGGGCTGAAAGGGAGGCTTTGCCTTATCTTCGGGAAATGGGAGAAGACCCGGACCCTTGGGTGGAAGAAGAACGCCAAAAGGCCATAAGCAAGATAAACGAAAGAACGGAATATTGACGGAAAGCTGCAGGGAAAAGGATAAAAAATGAAAGCGTGGATCGAAAACTTTCTGACAGAAAAACAAGAGATTCTTGAGATAATTTTTGTACCGGTTTTGATTATCGCCGCAGGCCTGATTTTGATCCGGGTGGCCAACGCCCTGATTGACAGCTTGACGAAGGCCCGTCTGAACAGAGTATCCAGGCCTTTTGATCATAACCGGGTCAAAACCATGGAAAGCCTGCTGAAAAACGTTGTTAAATATGGTTTGTACTTTATTATGGCGGTAACGATTCTGGACCGGCTCCATGTACCGGTAATGGCTATTTTATCCACTGCCGGCGTGTTAGGCGTGGCCGTGGCTTTCGGCGCCCAAAGTCTTTGCCGGGATATTATCACAGGGTTCTTCATCTTGCTTGAAGATCAGTATTTAGTGGGCGAATACATCGAAGCCCAGGGTGTGGCCGGCTATGTGGAGCAATTCAATTTACGCTGCACCCATCTGCGGGACTTTGACGGCCGGCTGCATATTCTGCCCAATGGCGGTATGACTTTAGTGACCAACCACCATCGGGGCAGTTGCCGGGTAATGGTGGAATTAACCGTGTCTTATGAAGAGGATATCGGCAAAGTCGTTGCGGTGCTGCAGGAGGCCTGCGATGCTGTCAACGAAGAATTCAAAGAAATTATCCGGGACAAAATTACGGCTTTAGGTATTGTGGATTTGACGGCTGCCGGTATGGTGGTTCGCATGATGGGCAAGTCGCAGCCCATGGAGCAATGGGGCCTTGAAAGAGCCTTGCGCAAAAAGGGCAAAGAAGCTCTGGCGGCTCAGGGCATAGCTATAGCCTATCCCCACACGCAGGTGATTTTGGAGGAGAAAGCATGAGCCTTTATACCGAAGGGACCGTACTGACATTAAAGAAGCCTCATCCCTGCGGCAGCAAGGACTGGAAGGTGCTGCGGCCCGGCTGGGAATACCGTTTGCAATGTATGGGCTGCGGCCACATTATGCTGATGCAGCGGGAGCAGTTGCTGAAGCTGGTGAGAAAGACGGCCTCTCCTGATTCGCCCGGCCTCTCCTGATTTGCCCGGCTTGTCTTGATTTGCCCTTGCTTATTAATTGCTTTTGTGATAATATAATCAAGTTGTATCCCTGCTCCGCCGAAAGGTTTGATGCCTACAAGCCTTTATCATAGCGGGGCCGTTTAGTCCGAAGGGAGGAGGTGAAGTCAAATGAGAAACTATGAGTGCATGTATATCTTGAAGCCGGACATGGAGGAAGAGGCCATCCAACAGGCTATTGACAAGTATTCCGCCATTGTCACCGACGGTCAAGGAGAGCTGGTTTCCGTTGACAAATGGGGCAAGCGCCGCCTGGCTTATGAGATCAAGGATCTCTTCGAAGGCTACTATGTGCTGATGAACTTTAAGAGTGAACCGGCCGTGGTAAAAGAGCTTGACCGCATCATGAAGATTTCAGACAATATGCTGAGATTCATGATCATTAATCAAGACGAAAAATAAAGAACAAAGGCCTGGCAAGGTATGGTACTTTTGACAGGATGTAACGACAGGACGGTGTTCTTATGCTAAACCGAGTAATATTGATCGGCCGGTTGACCAGAGATCCGGAGTTAAAATATACGCCTAACGGTACGGCGGTTGCTACATTTACCTTAGCAGTGGACCGGTCCCGGACCAACGCCCAGGGAGAAAGAGAAGCCGATTTTATCAACATCGTTGTATGGCAGAAGCAAGCAGAAAACTGCGCCAATTATTTGGGCAAAGGAAGCTTAGCTGCCGTAGACGGACGGTTGCAGATCCGCAGCTATGACGGTAAAGACGGCCAGCGCCGTTGGATGACGGAAGTAATAGCGGAGACGGTGCGCTTTCTCGACAGAAAAGGCGAAGGTAAGGGCGGAGCGGAAAGCAGCTCCATGGGTAGCGATATCGGCTTTACGGACGAGGACATCCCCTTTTGATTCTTAAGTATAGGAGGGAAATAAGGTGAAACGTGACCGCCAACGGCGTCCCCGCAAACGGGTTTGCAGCTTTTGCGTCGATAAAGTAGAAAGCATCGACTATAAAGAAATCGGACGCTTAAAGAAATATATTTCCGAGCGGGGCAAAATCTTTCCCCGGCGGATTTCCGGCAATTGCGCCAAGCATCAGCGGCAGTTGACCATTGCCATCAAGCGGGCCAGAAACGTAGCTCTTCTGCCCTTTAGCGCAGAATAAGGCTAAGTAAGGCCAAGCAAAACAGTAGCTGAGGTTCAAAAAGGCTGTCTCTTATGAGGCAGCCTTTTCATTGTAGCCAAGGTATGAGAATTATGGTATCCTAAAGAGTACGGATAAATATTACATAACACCGGAAAGGAAGCGGACATGGCTAATTCCAGGCTGGGTATGGAGACAAAAGCGATTACAGAAGGAGCGGTTATGGCCGGCTTGACGGCTGTATTGGCTATGACCGGTATTTATATTCCGATGCTGGCGCCTATAGTTATGCTGGTATGGACTTTGCCGGTGGTGGTGATCTGCCTGCACCACGGCATGAGGGCGGGAGCCCTGACTATGGCCGTGGCCGGTCTGGTAATCCTGATCATCTCCACACCGCTGAATGCCTTAAGCATGCTGATCCGTTCCGCCGGTCCGGCCTTAGCCTTGGGCTTTGGCCTCCACCGAAGATGGAGGACAGAAAGGACTCTTGTCTATACCACTGCCGCTGCCTTTATCGGTATAGCCGCTTCCTTGGCTATTTCCATTTTCGTCATGGGCATAAGCTTTGCCGAGATGTTTTCCATTGATGGGGAGACAGTCGGTGAGATCGTAAAAATGGCGGCGGACTATGGACTATTGACTAGTATAAAGATGACGGCGGCGGAGCTGACTGCCTATATAACCGAAATCTTTGCCCTGATGATCTATCTTTTGCCGGCCATACTGCTGATTTCCTCACTGACTACGGCTCTCACCAATTTTATGGTAGCCCAGTTGGTTTTAGGCAAGCTGCGGATCAGTCTGCCGCCGGTGACGAAGCTGGCTGATTTTCAGTTGCCCTTGCCTTTTATCTACGGAATTATCGGCGGCATCGGCCTGTCGGTGGCCGGACGCTACTTATTCCCGGGAGATCCGACATTACCGATAGCGGGCCAAAATATTACCATAATTTTTCTGGCTCTTTATTTTTTTCAGGGCATGGGTGTTATTTCCCATTATATCAGAAAAGCCTCGCCCCAAAGCCAGCGGTTTTATAAGGTGCTGCTGATCGTAGCCATTTTTATAACGTTTTTCTATCTGCTGGTGCCTATTTGCTTTGTGGGCGTGGCCGATGTGTTTATGGATTTTCGAGGTCTGGATTTACTGCAGAAAAAGAAGTAACAGAGGAGGAATCATACATGAAAGTAATTTTGCTTGAAGACGTCAAGGGTAGTGGAAAAAAAGGCGAGGCGGTAAATGTAGCCGAAGGCTACGCCCGCAATTTTCTGTTTCCCAAAAAGCTGGCGATAGAGGCTACGGGAGCCAACATGAAAGAATTAGAGCGGCAACAACAAATGCTGGCCGAAAAAAAGGCGGCGGAGCTTGCTCAAGCTAAAGAACTGGCTGACAAATTAAAAGACCTGGAGATCAAGGTGCCGGCAAAAACCGGCGGCGGCCAGAAGCTTTTTGGGGCCGTGACCAATAAAGATATCGGCGATGTGCTGGAGCAGACTTACAGCCTGACCATCGACCGGCGCAAGATTGAGATCAAAGGCAGCATCAAATCTTTGGGAGAGCATGAGGTGCTGATCCGCCTCCACCCCGAAGTGGTGCTGGCCAAGAAGATTACTGTAACGGAGGCTGTCTGAAGACAATATGGATGTTGACAGAATGCCTCCATATAGCCAGGAAGCCGAACAGGCTGCCCTGGGCGCTATGTTGCTGGATAAAGAAGCTATCGTCATCGGCAGTGAGCTTTTGCATGAAGAGGACTTTTACCGGGACGCCCACCGTCTGATTTTCCGGGCCATCAGAGGCTTAGAGCAAGAGGGCCAGCCTGTGGATCTGGTGACGGTAACGGAAGCTCTGCGGCAAAAGGACGCCCTGGACAAATGCGGCGGCATGAGTTACCTGGCCTCTCTGGCCAATTTGGTGCCTACTTCGGCAGGTATCCGTCATTATGCCAGGATCGTTCTGGACAAAGCCTTGCTGAGGCGGCTGATCCGGGTCACCGGCGAAATCGGCCTGCGCTGTTATGAGGATGTGGACGATATATACGGCCTTATCGGCCAGGCGGAGCAGGCCATTTTTGAAATCGGCCAGGGCCGCAGCAGCCAGGGCTTGACCCCGATCCGGGATCTTTTGCCGGCCATGGTCAGCCAGATCGAAAGCCTGTCCCAGAGGCCCGAGGGCATTACCGGCATTCCTTCTTATTTTACGGCTTTAGACCAGTTTACTAGCGGCTGGCAGCCTTCGGATCTGGTGATTCTGGCAGCCAGGCCTTCTATGGGCAAAACGGCTTTTGCCTTAAACCTGGCGGAAAGCGCTGCGGTGCGTTTTAAGGCGCCGGTAGCCGTATTCAGCCTGGAAATGTCCAGGGAGCAGCTGCTGATTCGTTTCATTAGTTCCCGGGCCAATATCGAACAAACCGCCTTGCGCAACGGCCGGTTAAAAGGCGACGAATGGGCAAAGCTAGTAGATGCGGCGGCGATACTGTCCCAGGCTCCTATCTATGTGGATGACACACCGGGCATCAGCGTCTCCGAGCTCAGGTCGAAAGCCCGCCGGATGAAGGCGGAGAATGATCTGCAAATGATTTTGATTGACTATCTGCAATTGATGCAAGGGGACCGCAAAGGCGGGGAAAACCGGCAGCAGGAGATTTCCGAGATATCCCGTTCTTTGAAGGCTCTGGCCCGGGAACTGCGGGTGCCGGTAATTGCCCTGTCCCAGTTGTCCCGGGAGGTAGAAAAGACCGGCGACAAGCGGCCGGGTCTCAGCCATCTGCGGGAATCGGGAGCCTTGGAACAGGATGCTGACTTAGTTATGTTTATTTACCGGGAGGATTATTACGACCGTAATACGGAACGCAAGGGTATTGCCGAAATTATTGTGGCTAAGCACCGTAATGGGCCGGTAGGCACCATTGAGCTGGGCTTTGACGACCGGTTTACGAAGTTTTTCAATTTATATTCAGGTTATGAAAGAGGCGGCGATAGCGCCGAGTAAGGGGATAAGACATGAAGGGTTACGACGTATTAATCATCGGAGCCGGACCGGCGGGAATCTTTGCCGCCTATGAGTTGGTTAGGAATAAGCCTGAAGCCAGGATACTGCTGGTGGATAAGGGCCGCAGGATTCAGGAAAGAAGCTGCCCCATACCGAAAACCGGCAAATGCGCCCATTGCCGGCCTTGCGCTATCATGAATGGCTGGGCCGGAGCCGGAGCCTTCAGCGACGGCAAGCTTTCCCTGTCACCGGCGGTGGGTGGGCAACTGGCGGATTATATCGGCCAAAGCCAGACCCAGGAAATGATCGACTATACCGATGAAATTTACCGCCATTTTGGGGCGCCGGAGCAGGTCCACGGCCTCAATACGAAGAGCGTGGAGGATATTTCTTATGCCGCCTCCCGCCACAGCATTCTTTTAGTGCCTTGCCCCGTCCGCCATATGGGCACGGAAACCGGCTTTACGGTATTGAAAAATATTTATGTGGACCTGGTGGAGCAAAAGAAAATCGAGTTTCGGCCTCTGACGCCGGTGGTGGATATCCTGGTAGAGGAGGGCAAGGCCGTGGGCGCTGTCTTGCAGAATGCCGACGGCAGCCAGGAGGAAGTAAGAGCAGAGCGGATTATTACCGCTCCCGGCCGGGGCGGCGCCGAATGGCTGAGGTCGCAGGCTGAGCGGCTTAAGCTCAATACTATCAATAATTCAGTGGATATCGGTGTCCGGGTAGAGACGCCCAATTCCGTTATGGATCATCTGACCAGGGATCTGTATGAGGCCAAGCTGGTGTATTATTCCGATACCTTTGAAAACAAGGTCCGCACCTTTTGCATGAATCCCGGCGGCATTGTTTCCGAGGAAAGCTATGAGGGGGGTGTAGCTTTGGTCAATGGCCACAGCTTCCATGATCCCAAGCTGAAAACCGGCAATACCAACTTTGCCCTTCTGGTATCCAGCAACTTTACCCAGCCTTTTAACCAGCCTATCGAATACGGCAAATATATTGCCAAATGCGCCAACATGCTCACCGGCGGCGGTATTATGGTACAGCGGCTGGAGGATCTGATCAAAGGCCGCCGCAGCGACAAAAGCCGGCTGGCTAAATCCACTACCATTCCCACCCTGAAAAGCGCAGTGCCGGGGGATCTCAGCTTCGTGCTGCCCCAGCGGTTTTTGACTTCAATTATGGAAACCCTGAAAGCCCTGGATAATGTAGCGCCGGGCCTTTACAGCAAGGCTACTTTGCTTTACGGTGTGGAGGCTAAGTTCTATTCCTCAAAAATTGAAGTGAACAACAACATGGAAACGGCCATTAGCGGTTTATATGCCGTAGGCGATGGGGCCGGTCTAACCCGGGGCTTGATGCAGGCTTCGGCCAGCGGTATCTTAGCGGCCAGGCATATATTAAACCAGTAAAATAGCAAAAATAGTAATTATTATTGTTTAATCTCAAAAAATTTCAATAAAATCGAGGGTTTCCTCGATTTTTTTTGCAATTATTTCTTGTTTTTATTCCAAAATATGCGATAATAGTAGGCAGAATAATTAAAAGAATATCGCAATAAAATGAGGTGAATTTGTGGGGAATCTGAAGATCGGCGCTAAAATATTTTTGGGCTTTTCTTGTGTTGTCCTCCTCTTGTTGGTCATTGCTGCTACGTCGGTTATTTCATCGGCCCGCACGGGAGCTAATATCGGCGAAGTAGATATTTACAGCGGCCTCCAGGGCAACGCTAATGATTTAATGCATATCCTGAATGAAACCAGGATATCTGCCGGGGTATTATATGAGACCCGGTCTCCTGAAGCATATGGCAATGTGGAAAAGCAACTGCTGTATTGTGATGTTCGCCTAAAGAAACTAAATGAGTATATTGAAGCCTATCCGGAGTTGGACGCTTACCGTCAAAAAATTACGGATTTTGAAGCCCTGTACGGCCAGTGGCGGCAAGACCTGTTAAACATGAAGAGTGGAGTGGAGGCCGGGGAAAACCTGTCGGCCCAGGGAATAGACGCCTTCCGCAGCAAAGCCGTAGCAACCCGGCGGCTCAACTTGTTGGCCCATGAGGTTTTGTCCAACGCTATCATGGATATCGACGATATGGTGGCCACCAAAATGCAGGATACCCAAAGCTTTAATAAGATTGCCCTGATCATTGTGGTAGCGGTTTCCCTCCTTTCCATAGTGACGGCTATTGTTATGGCAACGATTATTATGAGATCCATCACCAGGCCCGTAAGCTATATCCGTGATGTTTTGGTCAATATCGGCCAATCCGGCAATTTGCAGATAGAAGGGGCTTTGGCCAGAAATCTGAATGAAGTGGCGGGGGCTAAAGATGAAACCGGTCAATGCGCCCAGGCTCTTTCCGTCATGGTGGACAGGCTGCACAGCTTTGACCGCAATTTGTCTTGCGTAGCCGATGGCGACTTGACATTAGAGGTAGCTCTGCAATCCCAACAAGATACCATGGGCTTAGCCGTTCACAAAATGCTGGACAACCTTAACCAGAAGTTTGGCACCATCGCCCGCTCTACAGAACGGGTCAACCATAAGGCAGGCCAGCTTTCCGAAGGCTCCAGCCTCTTGGCCAGCGGTTCCGCGGCCCAGGCCGATTCCATAAGACAACTATCGGAAACGATACAACAAATCAGCAAAAAAACAGAGAAGAATACCCGTTTGGCCCAGGAAGCTGTGGATATGGTGGAAAACATTCGGGAAAATGCCAAACAAGGCACGGTCAAAATGACGCAGATGAATCAGGCGGCTACGGATATAAATACAGCCAGCCAGGCTATTGGCAAGGTTATTAAAGTCATCGACGATATCGCTTTCCAGACCAATATTCTGGCCCTTAACGCTGCCGTAGAGGCGGCCAGAGCCGGCCAGCATGGCAAGGGCTTTGCCGTGGTGGCTGAAGAGGTGCGGAACCTGGCTACAAAAAGCGCCGCTGCCGCTAAGGAAACCGGTGTTTTGATCGAGGATACCATTCAGAAAGCGGCTCTGGGCACTTCTATTGCTGAAGTTACTTCCAAATCCCTGGGGGATATCGTCAGCGGTGTGGAACAAAGCAATTCCATCATCAATGATATTACCCTCCTTTCAAAGGAGCAGCTTGACGATATCCGGCGGCTTTTGGAGGCTGTGGAGCACGTAAAAAGAATCGTGGATCAAAACAGTTCCATTGCCAGCCAGTCGGCCAACGCCGCCGGCGAGATATCCCAGCAATCCAACCTGTTAAAAGAGTTGGTATCCCAGTTCCGGTTGTTGCCGGAAGCCGCGGCCCTTTGACGGGCTTAAAAATGGAGGATAAAAGATGAAACGAATTTTCCTGATTGCAGGTTCTCTTGTTTTGGTTCTGGCAGCAGCCCTTTTTCTCTTTAGTATCAACCGGTCGCCTTATCAAGACGGTATTTACAGCGCCCAGGCGGCGGAGTTTGCCAATAGCGGCTGGAAAGAGACGGTACAGGTTACCATTGAAGACGGCAAAATCGCAAAGATCAATTGGGATGCCATTTATAAAGACGACAGCATTCCTATCCGCAAGAAGCAGTACTCCAAAAGCGGCCTTTACGGTATGTTGGCCGCCGGCGCCTCCAATGAATGGTATGACCAGGCTTTGGCAGCAGAGCAATTTGTACTGCGCAATGGTATCGACGCTCTTCAGGTAGGCGATGAAGGCGGTACCGACGCCGTCACCGGCTGTACTATTCATGTCAATGAATTTCAGCAGCTGGTTTATGAGTGCCTGGAACAAGCAAAACGGCAGTGAAGCAGGGTTTTGCTCGCAAAAGGATATTTCGGAGGATATTTTAAAATTACCATTGACAAGGCCAGTGGAAAGCTGTTATAATTCGTGAATGTGAGGCCATTTGGCCAAGCAAGAGCCATTAGCTCAGTCGGTAGAGCACCTGACTTTTAATCAGGGTGTCCCGCGTTCGAGTCGCGGATGGCTCACCATTTCCCGGGCGATTAGCTCAGCTGGGAGAGCGCTTGCCTTACAAGCAAGATGTCGGCGGTTCGATCCCGTCATCGCCCATAAAACCCGTAATTCCTTACTTGAGGAGTTGCGGGTTTTTTGATGGATACATTACTCGCCACCGGCAGGGGGTGGTTGACTTATTATAGGTCCCCCTCGGTGCAAAATTGCAAGTTTGTCTTCGTCTGGAGACCCTGTCAGAGGAAATAGGAGAACGCTTTAAGCACTTTCAGCAGCTTGGTAGTGAACTCGTTTCTGCCAGGACACTAGATATAGTCGAGTCATACCTTTCCACCTGTTTTGGGGGCCTCCATAACTCTAAGGGGTGTCTACAAACCTGCATTTTTGCTCAAATGGCGCCCTTACTGGATACAAACCTGCATTTTTGCACAGGAAATGTCCGCACCACCAGAGGACAAAGCCTGCAGATCGTACAAAAGCGAATTCCGAGTCAAGCTTGGCATGACAAACCTGATCATTGGCATCTTTTCTCGA
>JAHDMJ010000010.1 GCA_018436095.1 Clostridia bacterium
TGACGGCAAGCAGAGGATTTGGTTGTTTTTCGGTTCCAGATGCACAAAAATCGAAGTTGTGTGATGGATTATAGGGCAGTTCTTTGTAATCTGAGCCAATTTGAAGGAAATAGTGCGGCACAACTTCGATTTTTGTGCAGTTAGCCTCTGCTTTTAACCTAAATTTGGTGTCCGCTGCGACACAACTTCGATTTTTGTGCACCTCGCCCGATTTGCCGCCGACTTTTTCAGTGCCCTCCTTTAAGCCTGGAAATTTGAGCAAAATACTGTGATCGGTTGTTACAAACTTGCATTTTTGCTCAAAAAATTAATACGCGCTTTTTCGAGATTATGTGATATTTTTCGCAAGCCGCTAAGCCTCCCCAAGATGGCAAGCCGCCAAGCCTCATCAAATTGCCAATTCGGCAAATCAGGGCTATTGCCTGAAAAGTGGAGAAGAGGAATTTTAATTTACCATTACTATGCGGACATGTTTTCAGCCTCTGCCTCATAATCTGTATCAGGCAGTTTTTGCCGGTAACGGAGGCATAAAGCATGAGGCGTAGAAATAAAAAGGGACAGATGTTCCTGCTCTTATTAGCGACCGTATTATTGCTGGCAGCACTGAGCCAACTGCTGCCGGCATTGCAAAAAGGGGAGATCCAAAGCAACCCTTTATTGCTTTTTTCCACCGATGGCCGCAACGGTCCGGCGGCAGAAGGAGGCAACGAAAATCCGTCTGCCTTTGACCCTGAAAGTGGCGCCGCTTCTTATGAGGTGGAATTGGACCAATTAACGTATTATACTGTGGAAGTGGCCGGTAAGGGGGAGGAAGAGCCTTCCTACTTTGCCGGTTTCAGCAATGGGGAAAAAGCCCTGGCTTCTTGGCTGGCCGCCGCTTCATCTGCCGGTAGAGAGGGCAAGCTGGTACAGAAAAGCTTTCCCGAAGGCCGGCTGCAGCGCTCCGGAGAAGTACCCCCCTATTTATCGGAATTGATGCTGCTATGCAACCAGCAGATTCGGCATTTGCGGCGGGGAGCCGATTTTTTCGGCAGCCCCTGGGAGGAAATTGAAACCCAAAATACCACCTGGAAACGGTTGGATCTGCTGCTGGAAGAAGGCAGAGAGTGCCGCCGCCAGATGGCGGGGTTGGGAGCTTATTATCAATCCTTAAAAGATATCCAAGCCTTTGGCAGCCTGGAGGACGGCTGGGGTCAATGGATTGGGAGGCTTGAGGAGCTAAAGCAGAATAAGGACGGCCGCTCCTTTTGGCTGGCCCAGCAGCAGGCCCTGGCCGTTGTAAATCTCTGGCATCAGTTATTGTGGGATGTTGGTTTTGTATGATATAATCAGGTAATCAAAATGAATTTAAGCGATACATTAGATAAAATGCCGGGGAAGAGGTGTAAACTTGAAAGCAGAGCGGATTCCGGAAGCGACGGTTACTCGATTATCCGTCTACTCCAGACACCTTCAGCAGTTGGAGAACAATGGCATAGCCAGGGTATCCTCCCAGGAAATTGCTGAGTTGGTTGATGGTTCTTCTGCCCAAGTGCGAAAGGACTTGGCCTATTTTGGCGAATTTGGCACCAGAGGGGTAGGGTATGATGTCCGTTTGTTAAACCGCAATCTCATGAAGATCTTGGGATTGGAAAAAGGCCGCACGGCCATAATTGTAGGCGCAGGACGGCTGGGCAAAGCCCTTACTTTGTATAACGGGTTTGAACAGCGGGGCTTCAACATTATGGGGATATTCGATAAAGACATGAGCAAAGTGGGAGGACAGGTGGGCAAGCTGACGGTTTCTCCCATGTATAAACTGGATGAGTTCGTCAAAAGCAACAACATCCAAATCGGCGTGATTACCGTACCGGGTTTTGCCGCCCAGGAGACAGTGGACATGCTGACCCGGGCAGGTGTTAAAGCTGTTTTGAATTTTGCCCCCGTATCCGTGGTGGTGCCGCCGGACATCCGCTGCCGCAATGTGGATTTGGCGGTAAATATGGAAGTGCTCAGTTTTTATATGGGTATTGAGGAAAGCAAAGAAGCCAAAAAATCCGGGGCAAAGAAGAATTCATAAACCCAAACATCATTGGAAACAAGGAACTTTCTTTAGGCCGAAAGGAATGAGAACACATATGAAGCTAAGCGAAGTTCAGAGATTATTAAATGCCACCTGCCTAAACTCTTGTGCCCAGGAGGATAAGGAAGTATCCCGGGCCTGCGCCGCTGACCTCCTCAGCGATGTGCTGGCCTTTACGGAGACGAATACGGTTTTGCTCACCGGCCTGATTCATGGCCAGGTTATCCGTACGGCGGAGATGCTGGATTTGGCGGCGGTGGTGGTGGTAAGGGGCAAATCTCCTTCGGAAGATATGCTGGCTATTGCCACCGAAAAAGGCATACCTCTCTTTGGCACCGACTATAATATGTATACGGCTGTTGGCAAGCTATATCAGGCTGGCCTGCGGGGGATGGAGGAATAGTATGCTGGCTGGTGAAGCAGCCCGGCTCATGGGTATGGAACTGCTGCTGCCGGAGATGGCTGATCAGCCTATGGAGATCAAGGGCTGTTATATCGGAGATCTGCTGAGCAATGTTATGGGCAAAGCCGCCGGAGGCCAGCTTTGGCTTACGGTAATAACGAATATCAACATCGTGGCAGTGGCGCAATTATTGGGACTTTCCGGCATAGTGCTGCTGGAGGGCCACCAGCCGGCAGCAGGGGTGCTGGAGCGGGCCCGGACCGAGGGCATCCCGGTTTTTTCCGCAGAGGGGACGGCTTATGAACTGGCTAAAAAGTTTCAGGAATTGGAGCTTCTTCAGTCATGAGAGAATGGGCTATTGATTTGCATATGCACACACCCCTGTCGCCCTGCGGTCAAGACAGCATGCTGCCGGGGCCGGTGATTCAGCGTTGCCTGGATTTTGGCCTGGATGTTATCGCTATCACCGATCACAACTCCAGCGCCAACGTCAGGCCCTTTTGGGAAGAAGGCAAAGCAAAAGGTTTAATTGTTGTACCGGGTATGGAGCTGCAGACCCAGGAGGATATTCATGTGGTCTGTTTGTTCGATACCATTGAGGCGTTGGAAACTTTTGAAGGATTCCTCCGGCCCTTTATGACCGACAAAAAAAACGACAGCCGTTTTTTGGGCCATCAATGGCAGCTTTCCCGTCAAGGGGAAAGGATAGGAGAAGAAGAGAGGATGCTTCTTGCTTCTATGAATATTAGCGTAGATGACGCCATTGCCTTTACTCACCGCTGCGGCGGCCTTTGCATCGCCGCCCATGTGGACAGGCCGGCCTTCAGTGTTACCGCCGCTTTGGGCATCATTCCGGATTATTTACCCTTTGACGGCATTGAACTCACCCGCCATTTGCCCCGGGACGAAAAATTGCTGGAGCGAATTCAGCAGCTAGGTTACCGGTATGTGACGGCTTGCGACGCCCATGCCCTGGAACAGATCGGGCAGATACACTGCATCGCTTATCTGGAACAGTGGTCCCTGGCGGAACTGGCCCTGGCGATGAAAGGCCAGGCGGGCAGAGACATCGTAGTATCCAGATAACGAGAGGAAACGTAATATGCGGGAATTAGCCCTTCATATTTTGGATATCGTGCAAAACTCCGTGGTTGCAGGCGCCGGTGTTATTACTATCACCATTGAAGAAGACAGTTCAAAAGACCGTCTGGCCTTTTCCATAGCCGACGACGGCAAGGGCATGGATGAGGAGACCATAGCCAAAGTCACGGATCCTTTTTATACCACCCGTACCACCCGCAAGGTAGGTTTGGGGCTGCCCATGCTGAAGGAGACCGCTCTTTCCTGCGGCGGCAGCTTTGCCATTGACTCCCGGCCCGGTGAAGGTACTGTGGTTAGCGCTTCTTACCAAAGGAGCCACATCGACCGCCCGCCATTGGGGGATATGGTCTCCACAATGCTGGCTGTTTTGTTGGGCAATGAAGAGATCAATATCCGCTATTCTCATAGACGGGATCAGCAGGTTTTCGCTTTTGAGTCCGGAGAGATGAAGGAAGTCCTGGATGGCCTTTCCTTTCAAAATCCGGAGGTTTACCAATGGCTGAAGGAGTTTTTGACGGAAGGGGAAAAAAGTGTAGATGGCGAGATATAATGGAAGCAGAAATCCCTGGCTTTTGGTGGCGCTGTTAATTGCCTGCGGCGTTATCGGCGGCTTCATCGGTATCCTGCTGGAGCCTGTTGCTCCCTGGGCCGGCAAGATCCTGATTTCTTTAGGGTCCTCTTCTTTTACTTTGGATTTAATGGTGCTGTCCATTACCTTGGGAGCGGCTTTGCATCTGAATTTATGCTCGATTCTTGGCTTTATTATAGCAATTATGATATTTTTTAGGGTCTGACCCCAGGTCTGGACAGAAACCATCGAATTGTGGTAGAATATACAAAAATTACCAATCGCTCGAGGGTTAAAGCATGATAAACTTAATTTTAGCTTCGGCATCTCCCCGGCGCCAGCAATTGTTGTCTTTATTAGGGGTAGATTTTACGGTGAAGCCCAGTCCTATTGATGAGAAAACGCTCGTTCTCTCCGGCGGTCCTGCCAGACAGGTCATGGATTCAGCCAGAGCCAAAGCGGAGGCTGTGGCCTTGACGGAGAAAGATAGCTGGATATTGGCCGCAGATACCATAGTATGCATTGATGGGCAGATTCTGGGCAAGCCCGACCACCGGGAAGAGGGCCGCCGGATGCTGGGCCTGCTTGCCGGCAGGAGCCATCAAGTGTTCACCGGTATTTGCCTTTTTCACCAGGGAGAGTCCTGCCCGCCGCCGGTCTATGAGGAGACCAGGGTTTGGATGGCGCCTCTTTCCCGGGAGCAGATAGAGGCTTACCTGGATACCGGCGAGCCTATGGATAAGGCGGGAGCTTACGGAATACAAGGCTTTGGCGGCTCCCTGATCCCCAGGATTGAGGGGTGTTATTTTAATGTAATGGGGCTGCCTCTATACCGGACTGCCCAGTTGTTGGGACAGGCGGGCATTAAGACAGGTGGGGCCAATGGATAAGGCTGCTGCCAAAAGCAATAGCCTGGGCCTAAAGCAAATGCCTGTCTACCAGCGGCCCCGGGAGCGCCTCTTGGCCTTTGGCCCCGGTCGTTTGACCAATCAGGAGCTTTTGGCTATATTGATCGGCTCCGGCAGTGGCGAGGAATCGGCTCTGACCTTAGCCCAACGGCTTTTGCAGGCTGAGGGGGGCAGATTTATTCTGGAAGCGGAGGCTGGCGAGCTCAAGGAGATTAAGGGTATTGGGGAGGCCAAGGCCTGCCGGATCAAGGCGGCTATGGAGCTGTCCCGCCGGTTGCTTTATTTTTCGGCTGAGAGCCGCCCGTCTATTGCGGGGCCTAAAGACGCCGCCGATCTGCTGCAGAGCGAGATCGGTTTTTTAGACAGGGAGGCTGTCCGGGTCATCAATCTTAATTCGGCCAACCAGGTTATTGCTGTGGACAGCGTATCTCTGGGCGGCCTCAATTCAGCGCCGGCCCATCCCCGGGAAGTGTTTAAACCGCCGCTGAAGCGCAGCGCCGCCGGTATTATTCTGCTCCATAATCATCCCAGCGGCGATTTAAGGCCCAGCCAGCGGGATATCGAGGAAACCCGGCGATTGGCTGCGGCCGGCGAGCTTTTAGGCATCCGTCTTTATGATCATATTATTTTGTCCCATGGTCAATACCACAGTATGCTGGAGTCCGGCAAGATGGCGGCCATTACCGCCGAAATTCAAAATCCTACGCGAAAAGGAAAGAAAAAATGAAGCGCAAAGGAGCTCTTTGGGCTATTGCGGTCACTTTGGCAGTGATCCTTCTGCTTTACCTGATGCAAAGCACAGGCTGGCAGCATCCGGATATGGTGGGGGCGGGCAAGCCTCTGCGGGAGCTGGCCTGGCCGGTACAAAAAGCCGTTAGCGTCATCGGCGACGGGCTGGGCGGTTTTTTTGGCTATTTTAAAGATAACCGCCTATTGCGTCAGGAAAATGAAGCGTTAAAAGAATCCCTGGCCGCCGCGGAATATTGGATTCAGCAAATGCAGGAGCTGCAGGAGGAAAACCGCCGCCTTGGCGCATTGCTGGACTATAAGACCACCCATAGCCGGACCTTTAATCTGGTGACGGCGCAGGTGATCGGCAGAGATACGGACAACTGGAATCAAACAGTAGTTCTGGATAAAGGCACTACATCGGGCTTGGCCTGCGAAATGGCAGTGATAGCTCCTGCCGGTATGGTAGGCCGCATTGTGGCGGTAACGCCTCACACGGCAGAGGTGCTGCTTTTGATTGACCGGGAAAGCGCCGTGGGAGCCAGAATATCGGAAACCCGTTTTTCTCCCGGCATGGTCACCGGCACCGGGCAGGACGATTTGCTGGAAATGCTGCGGCTGGATCATGATGCGGAGATATCCCCGGGCCAGAGGGTCATTACCTCAGGCTACGGCAGCGTATTTCCCAAAGGTTTAATGGTGGGTGTAGTTGAAGAAGTGGTACCGGATTCCAACGGTTTGACCAAACGGGCCACCGTCCGGCCGGCAGTGGATTTTCGGCGGCTGGAGGAGGTTATGATTATCCGGTCGGTAAATGCCGACGAGGAGCCGGTATTGCCGGAAGGCCAGGAATTTAGCATGCAGCCGGAAGGCAGCCAAAAATAAATTCCATGGCGGCAGCTTTTTAGGGAGATGTGAGAAATATGTATAATTTGATGCTGGCAGGCATCACCTTTGCCGGACTGATCCTCAGGAGTATTTTCCCCCGGGCCTTAGGGCTGGCCTGGGCTACGCCGGATTTTCCTCTGTTGCTGGTAGTGTTCAACGCCATGTTTCGGGGCCCGGTTTACGGCGCCGTCACCGGCTTTCTGATAGGCTTGGCGGAGGATTTGTTTTTTGGCCGGTTTATCGGCCTTAACGCTTTGGCAAAATGCGTGGTAGGCTTTTTGGCCGGTTCTTTGGCTAAAAGCATTTTCAAAGAAAATATCTGGGTACCGATTATTAATGTTTTGGCCGGCTCTGTTCTCAGCCTGGTTTTGGTATTTATTATGGGGCATTTGGCGGGGGCCCGCTGGTATTTGGCCAATATTTTTTATCAAGGCCTGTTTGAGGTGCTATTTAACGTGTGCCTGGTCCCCTTTTTATATGGGCCCTTTTTTCACCTGGCCGACAGGCAGTTGCATCTTCAGGAGGAAAACTAACTCATGTCTATCGGATCTCCTCTCTGGGAAGAGAGCAAAGAAAGGAAGCAGACGCGAAAGCGGCTTATATTATACGGAGCCCTGGTTACCGCCATTTTTTTTGTGCTGGTAAGCCGGCTTTTTTGGCTGCAAGTGATGCAGGAAGAGATCTTTCTCAACAAAGCCATCAGCCAGTCCACCCGCTGGATTACGGAAAAGGCTTCCCGGGGAGAGATTATGGATCACCGGGGCAATGTACTGGTTTCCAACCGGCCTGTTTATAATCTGACGTTAAATTATCTGGGTCTGAAAGATCAGGATATTACCCAGGTAGTGGAAGGGCTGGTCAGCGTTTTAGGGGATCCGGATATTACGGTGGAAGCGGTGCAAGACAGCATAGATGCCCAAGCCAGCCGCCTTTATGAGCCTATTGTCATCAAGAGGGATATTCCTCTGGAAACGGTGATCCGTTTGGAAGAACGGCGCTGGCAGCTGCCGGGTATATTAATTGAAACCAGTCCCCAGCGCTATTATCCCTACGGCGGCCTCATGGGCCATATTCTGGGTTATGTCCACCCTATTAAAGAAGAAATTGACCAGGCAGGTTACGAAAACCATGGCCTGGGGGATCTGGTAGGCAAGACCGGGATAGAAAAATCCTATGAGTTTGATCTTAAAGGCACCAACGGTTACCGGGAAGTAACGGTCAATGCCAGAAATCATCCTTTGCAGGAGGTGTCCAATCTTCCTTCCGTATCCGGCAACAGTCTGCAGCTGACCGTGGACTTAGAGCTGCAAAAGGTTTTAGAGGAGAACTTTGACAGTGTGCTGGCTGCCGTGGCAGAAAACTACCCCAAAGCCCAAGCAGGAGCGGCCATAGTCTTGGACGTCAATACCGGCGGTGTTTTAGCCTCCGTAAGCCGTCCTATTATGTATCCCGGCGATTTCAACGGCAACCCTTTAACCCAGGCGCAGGCGGACTATTATTTTAACCAGCAGCCGGCAGCTTTGTATAACCGGGCTATTCAGGGCAGCTACGTACCCGGATCTACCTTTAAACCCATTACCGGTATGGCGGCCTTAGCTTCCGGCAATATTACGCCGGAAACCCGTATTACCTGCACCGGTTCTTACTGGTTTAAGCCTTATATCAAATGTACGGGCGTTCATGGCTCGCTGAATTATTATCAGGCTATGGCTAAAAGCTGCAACGTCTATTTTCAGGAGGCCGCCCGCCGGGCCGGCATCGGCATGATCGGCAAAATCGGCCACGAATTCAATATGGACGCCAAAACCGGATTGGACCTGCCTTTTGAAGGAGCGGGGCTTTTGCCCAGCTTGAATTGGCAAACCATCGAATTCGGCCGGCGCTCCGACGTAATCAATAAAGATATCGACAAGCAACTGGCGGATTTAGCGGCCACTTACCAGCCTTTGATCAGTCAGGCGGCAACGGAACAGGAAAAAAAGAGCCTGGAAAGAGAATTACGCAGCAAAGTCAATACCCTGGAGGCCCGGCGCCGGGAAAGGCTGAATGCCGATACGATCTGGCGTGAAGCCGATACTTTTAATACCGGCATCGGCCAGGGATATAATCAGTATACAATTATTGAACTGGCTGCTTATACGGCTACCATTGCCAATGGCGGTACCTATTATACGCCTTATGTGGTGGACAAAATCTACAACCCCGACGGTTCTCTCAAGTATCAGCATGAGCCGGAGAGCCGCAAGGTTGACGTGGAACAATGGATACTGGATGTAACGAAGGAGGCCCTAACCACGGTAACCAGGCCGGGAGGCACGGCCTACAGCGCTTTTGCGGGCCTGGCCCCGGGCATCGGCGGCGGAGCCAAGACAGGTACGGCCCAGCCCGGCCGGGTAGGATACAGCAAAAACAAGGATTTTGACGGCCTGTTTATTTGTTTTGCTCCGGCAGAAAATCCTCAGATTGCTTTTGCTTGCGTCATGGAGCACGGCCACAGCGGCTCCGGCTCTGCCGGCAGGGTGGCCAAAGCCGTATTGGAATATTACTTCAGCGAAAAACCCCAGGAGGAGCTGCCGGAAGAACCGGCGGCACAACCGGGAGAAGGGCCGGGAGAACAACAGGTCAATGCAGAGTAAAATAAAAACAATTATCAAAAATATAGATTATACGCTGCTGGTTTTCTTGCTGCTGATTCTTTGCGCCGGTTTTGTGGTGTTAGATAGCGCCAGCGTTGCCGCCTCCGTCAGATACGGCATCAACTATGTGTTGCTGCAGGCTACAGCCGCCGCTATGGGCTTTGTGCTGATTTTTTGCCTGCAGGTCATGGATTTAAGCCGCCTGCTAAATATTGAGCGAACCCTATACATCCTGATGAACCTGATGCTTTTGGCCGTTTTGTTTTTTGGGGTATCCGCCAAGGGTACTCAGGGGTGGATTGAGCTGGGGCCTCTTCGCTTTCAGCCGGCAGAGCCGGCAAAGATCATGCTGATCTTTTGCATGGCAAAATATCTGGCGGCCAAAAAAGGCCAGCTTAAAACCTGGGGACAGATGCTGCCCGCTTTCATTTACGGCGGTGTACCCCTGCTTTTGGTGCTGGCCCAGCCGGACCTGGGCACTGCTCTGGTGTTTGTGGCTATTCTGTTTGGCATGCTTTTGGCGGCAGGAGGTTCCCTCTGGAAGCTGGGCCTGCTTTTCGGCGGCGGGCTGGGAGCCGTTATCCTGTGGATATATGGCCATCTCAATTGGGGCTGGTGGTTGCCTTTACAGGAATACCAGCTAATGCGGCTGGTGGTTTTCATCAATCCGGAATATGATCCCCGCAATTGGGGCTGGAATGTAATTCAAGCTCAGATTACCGTGGGCTCCGGCGGCCTGTGGGGCCAGGGCTGGGGTCAAGGATCCCAGACTGCCAGCGGCTATCTGCCGGAGCAATGGACAGACTTCATCTTTTGTGTGCTGGGGGAAGAATTTGGTTTTGTAGGTTGTTTTGTGGTGCTGGTTCTGTTTTTTGCCTTGCTGCTGCGCTGCCTGACCATTGCCGGCCGTTCCAAAGACCTCTTTGGCGCCCTGCTGGTATCCGGCGTGGTTTCCCTATTGGTATTTCATATTCTGCAAAATGTGGGAATGGCCGTGGGCATCATGCCTATTACCGGCATCCCCCTGCCTTTTGTCAGCTATGGACGCAGCGCTCTTTTAGCCAATATGATTGCTATGGGTATGGTTATCAACGTCGGCGTTTATAAGGATCCCTTGATGTTTTAGAGTTATTACGAAGCGTTATCATCAAGAGATATAATGAAATGTTATAACAGTGCTTTACATTACAAGCGTTTTAAGACTTTTTCACCGGTGCATAAAAAAAATATAAAGAAGAAAAATATTTTATTTTTGGGGTAGTATCTTGCAAGAAAAAGGGTTAGAATATATACATAAAGAAAAAAAAGAAGAATCAGGAGTATACAGGATGTTGCCAGAACGTGACCAGCAGGAGTATGCAGCACTGCAGATCATTGCCCAAAGCATTTCTCCTGTGGGCTCCGGTTATCTGAGCAGGGAGATGGGCCGGATTGGTGTTGCTGTCAGCGAAGCCACAGCAGGCAGGATTTTGAATCGTTTTGATCAGTCCGGTCTCACCACAAAAATAGGCTTTCAAGGCCGCACACTCACCGAAGAAGGGTACAGCAGATTAAAGGATCTGGAAAGCAGGGCTGCCAGAAACCAGCAAGGGGAAGAGTTTTTCAGTGTTCTCGGCAGCCAGTCAAAAGAGAGACTCGTTGATATACTCATTGCCCGCAAGGCTATTGAGCGGGAACTGGCCAGGCTGGCGGCCATTCATGCTACTAAGGAAGAGATTCAGGAGATGTGGGCCGTCCAAAAAATCCAGTATGAGACTTTTTCCCGGGATATGGAGGCTGCTGAGCAAGATGTGCAGTTCCACCGCCTGATCGCCAAGGCCGCCCGAAATCCCGTTCTTTACTCGGCCATTGAGATGATCCGGCAAGACGGTCAATTGACTCCGGTTCTGGAGTATATCAGAAAAACAGTACACAGCATTATCTCTTATGATCATGCCCAGATCATTCGGGCCATTGAAAACCGGGATCCTCGCTTAGCGGAAGAAGCTATGGTTAGGCACATTGAAAGCCTGATCCACGACGTCAATAAATATTGGCATTATGTGGAGGATAATTAGGGAAGATGGCGAATAGCTTCATTATAGTTTGAGAAAATATCGAAATAATTTTTAACTAATTTTTTTATACAACACTGCTCATCAATGATGAGCGATAAGGAAGGAAGATGATCATGGAGACCTGCTTAAAAAAGGTTATGGACGCAGTAGATATCGAAACCTTCTTTGTCTGCAAGGACGAGGAGGAGGGCCGGGAATTGGCCTTAGCGTTATTGGAAAAGTTCGGTCTGAAGGATACGGACATCGTCTTCATTGAGCATTCCGGTCCCGGAGCCAGAGTCAGAGCCAGAGGCTATTTGTACCGGGCCGGCGATCAATATGCTTGGCTGGAAGGAGAAAACTAATTATGAATAAGGATAAAAAAGTTTTATTGGCTCCTCTTGATCCCGTCCATGATATCGGCCTGAAAATAATGAACAGGGCCCTTAAAGAAAATGGTTATGAAACTGTTCTTTTGCCGCCGGACTATCAGCCGGAAGAGATTTTAAAGGCCGCTTTGGATAATGAAGTAGGAGCGGTTTTGATCAGCCGTACCTTGGGCTATGGCGTAGCGGAACTGTTATCGAAGTTTATCGACCAGGCAGAGGCCGTAGGTTTGCGGGAAAAAGTGAAAATCGCTATCGGCGGCATGGGTATCCGGGTGGAGTTAGCCCAGGAGTTAGGTTATGACGCCGGCTTTGGCCCCGGCACCGTACCGGAGCAGGTTATTGCCTTTATTGAGGACCGGGAGCCTGTATTGGATTTGTCCGGCGCCATCAAGGCCAAAAAGGATATTACCACAGGCTATGACTACGCTTATGCCAATAAGAGAATCGAAGAGCTTTTGGATCAGATTGCCGAAAAAACCATGACATGGGCTGCGGATAAAACCACTTCAGCCATTCAGCGGGCCGAACTGCGCCGCCAGATGCTGGAACTGCCCGAGGGCAAAGAGAGAGAAGAAGCCCGCAAAAAGTATGTTGAGCTTTCTGACGAGAAAATCCGCAATTTCTATGAGAACGGCACCATGCCTCCTTACACCCGGCCTTTGGCTCCCCAGGAGATGGCTGACCTGGAAAAATACGTGGAAACCACCAAAAGCCAGATGCGGATGAAGAAGCTTCAAAAAACGGACAAGAATCCTACTGTATTTATCCAATACGGTACCGGCTGTCCTTTCATGGATATTGCTCATGCTAAGGTGGGCGAGTCCTGGGGCGCCGACGGCGTCGTCCATTTTGATCCCTCCTGGAATGCCAGAGCCGAAGGCTTTTTGGAAGGCGTCTTGACCCACGAGCAGGATGGTACCATCATTACCTGGGAAAACTTACAGAAAATCAAAGAATCCTTGGAGCCCTCCACTCTTTGGCAGGTTCGGGCCCACCGGGGTTTGAATACTCCTGAAACCGTGCTTCTGGCCGGTAAAGCAGGGGCTGATATGACGAAGATCAATGTGGCTTACGGCTCCCTGGGCGGCGGCACCGATCCTGCCCGGCTTACCGTGGACGCTATTCAGTGCATGAAATATGCCAAAGAATTCGGAATGCCCTTCGACGTTGTCACCAACGAAGAGCTTTGCGGCGTACCGGCGGCCAAAGCTTTTGCCGGCATGCTGACCACAGCCCATATTGCTATTAAAATGGGATGCCGTCCCGTGTTGCAGCCCTTGTTTGTCTACTCTCCCGAAGTCATGATCACCGGCGAGATGGAAGACAACTATGTGGATTTCAATGCCGGCAAGATCATGGCTTTGCGGAGCATCATCAACGCTCCTATCTGGCCCGGCGCTCCCATCGGTTTCTTGACACAGACAGAGGATAGAGTACAATCCTCCCTGTCTACAGCTATGCACGGCGCCCTGGCTTCTTCATTAGGCGTTGAAGCCATCTCGATTGCTTCTTCCGACGAAGCTTACTCCGGCGGCCCCATTGCCGGGCCTTCCCGAATCGATACCCTTACGGCCTTGAAAGAAAGCTTCCGCTTCTTTGGCAGCGCCTCCATCAAGCCTACGGAGCAAGCCGCCGTTATTGCCGAGAAGATTGTCAATGGCATCATTGATACCCTGGAGAAAGCTTTGGAATATGAGACCTTCCCTGTGGCTTTATATGCCGGCGTATACGGCAGCACCGCAGAAGGCGCTTATCCCGGCCGGGGCGGCAAAGGTACCGTCGTAACAAAATAATTTTCAACAAAATAATTCTGGTTAAATAAGTAAAGACTATGTCCGAGAGCGGCAATACCGCCAAGGGTAAATAAGTTTAAGTGACGCAGGATTTTTTTCGTCAGGCAAGGCGCCTCCCGAAGGCGGCGAAGGAGCGTACCTAGACGTACGTGACTGAGCCGAAAGAGGGAAGGCAACGCCGCTCCTTCGGAACTCAATTTGCTATCCGAAGATACTTAGGGCGCAAATGTCCGACGGAAAAAAGACAAGTCAGGTCCTACGGACCCAATTCGCTATCCGTAGAAACCTAGGGCGCGTATGGTCTTACAGACTCAATCCGCTATCCGTAGAAACCTAGGGCGCGTATGGTCTTACAGACTCAATCCGCTATCCGTAGAAACCTAGGGCGCGTATGTGGTTGTCGTCCAGCCGAGCAGCTGGTGAACAATAAATATTTTTAATTAAAAGGAGTGGATTCCAATGGCAAAGTTTCAGTACAAGACACAGATGTACCAACACCTGTACGCCAACATCAAGAACATTTATGCTGAATGTGCAGAGGAAGCCAAGAAGATCGGCATTGCTGATAAATTGGCTCAGTTAAAGGCAGAAGGTCGCGGCACCTTCGGTTTGACCGGTGGTGTTTCCGGCTGCCCCGCCCCCCTGCGTGACGACGTTCTCGAATACACCCATAAAGAAGCTAAGTCCGTTAAAGGCTTGGCCGGTTATGTAGAAGAAATCCGCTACATGGTAAAAGACTACTATGGTGCTGATTATGATGCTTGCCCTACCGCCACTTGCGAAGCCGGCATCAATGTTTGCTACACCAGCATGTTTATGCCTCCTGTTCTGGGCGCAGGCGATTCCTATCGTGCTCGCTACATCGCTCCTTACGAGAAGCATTTCCATCATCAGGGTGGTTATGGCCGTCCCTTCCCCCCCAAGTACAAGGACATCATTGCTAACAGAGGATGTACTGCCGGCGAACTGGGTATGCAAGGTAAGAGACAGCCCAACCTGGATGTTCTCGTAACCAAGCTGAAAGGTGCTGACTACAGCAACCACGGTATCCAATACTTCCCCGCAGTGCAGCTGACCGGTGTTAAGGGTGAAGAGAACAGAGCCGTATTCGAAGAAATGGCTGCTCGTCATGCCAATATGCTGAGCGGTATTACTTCTATCGGTTATGACACCCCTGGTTATGGCTACGGCGACAAGGACGCAGAAGGCACCCCCATTCTGCAGAAGGTCCTGGCTGATGTAGCTCATCAATACGATGTTCCTTACGTTGTTGACGCTGCATGGTGCCTGCCTTTCGTTGGCCATGACATCCGTAAGACCGATGCCGACGCCATCGTTTACTCCTTGGACAAGGCTTCCGCTTCTTCCATCTGCGGCATGATCATCGGTAAAGAAGAGATCATGGTTAATGCTCGCCGGGCTATGGGCTTTGCCGGCAACCGTTACGGTTCCTTGAGCTCCTATGGTAAAGCTGTCAGCGTTGGCTTCGATCCCGGTAAAGAAGGCCTCTGCGGCGCTATCGCTGCAATGCGCGTTCTGAAGGACAAACCCGAAATCATGACCAAGCCTGTTGATGCCATGTACGATGTCATCGTTGATGAATTCAAGAAGGGCATGGATCCTGAATTGCTGAAGGGCATTACCTTCACCAAGACCTATGGTTCTTGCGCTGTTGAAATCAACTACGAAGGCACCTGGAAAGATGGCAAGATGGGTATTCCCATCTTCTCCATTGAGGATATGTACGGCGGCACCAATATCTTCCAGGAAGGTATCGGCGCTATGGGCATGATCCCCACCATTGCTTATGACGGCAACATTTATGTTTCCACCGGCCTGAACACCCTGGATGACCAAGGTGCTCTGATCGAAGAGAACATGAGACTTGCTATCAAAGGCTTGATTGCTCTGATCAACGTCACTGTGAAATACGCCGGTATCTTAGACTAAGACTTAGTCCTGCAAAAAGATATGGCATAAGTAAAAAAACCGGAACGCGGCTTTTAAGGAGCCGGGTTCCGGTTTTTCTTTAAATTGGAGGCATTGACGGGAGTGCCGCGTCCAAAATTTTAAGTTTGTAGATATTTTAAGCAGTTTTAAGCTCGCTGCCTCACGCTGCCTCTACCGCAAATGCGTATCAGCGGACGTTGGTGATGCGGCCCCCCTGGTTATTGCGCCGGTGTCTGAGCCACATGATCAAGAGAGCAAGAATGATGGCGCCGCCGCTGACCAACTGGGCTACCCGCCAATTGCCCAGCATCAGGCTGTCGGTGCGTAAGCCCTCAATAACCAACCGGCCGGCAGAATACAAGGCGACATACATCAAAGCCACGTCGCCGGTGACCAAGCCCCGGCGGCGGCGGTACCAGAGCAGAAAGATAAAGATCAGTAAATTCCAGATGGACTCATAGAGAAAAGTGGGATGGCGGTAGGCGCCGTCAATGAACATGGCCCAAGGGATTTGTTCAGGGTTTACCTCATAGCCGTAGGCTTCCTGATTGAAAAAATTGCCCCAGCGGCCGACGGCCTGGCCGATAACTACGGAAGGCGCTGCGATGTCCAGGGTCTTCCAGATACCAAAACGGTAATGAGTACCCATAATGATAAAGACCAGGGCACCGGCAATGATACCGCCGTGGATAGCCAGCCCGCCTTCCCAGGTGGCAATAATTTCGGCCGGATGGGCGCTGTAATAAGACCAGTTAAAGGCTACGTAATAGAGTCTGGCCCCTATGATAGCCGCGGGCAGCACAACCAAGGCCATGTTGAAGAAATGGTCCGGGTTAAGGTCCTGACGTTTCGTTTCCCGGCAGGCTAAAAATATACCTAAAGCCATTCCTATAACGATCATTACGCCATACCATCTTATTATAAATGGCCCCCAGGCAAAAAGGATCGGATCAGGCATCAGATTTGATAAACCTCCTCAGGCGTCATAAATTCCATATTGCATTTCTTGATAATCTCTATACCCTTGGCATTGTCATTGAGGCGCAGGATAACCATGGCCTGGTTGCCGCATTTGCCCAGGAAAGCATACATATATTCTACGGAAATGCCTTCTTTTTCTAGCTGGTCCAAAGCGTCGGCCAAGCCGCCGGGACGGTCGTCCACCTTGATGCCCACCACATCGGTGATACTGACCAAAAATCCCCGGGCCTTCAATCTTTCTTCAGCCAGATCAGGATTGTCCACAATCAGGCGCAACACACCAAAATCCGTGGTATCGGCTATGGATAAAGCCCGGATATTGATGTCTTCCTGGGCCATGACCCGGCAGACGTGGGCCAGCCGGCCAGGCTTGTTTTCCAAAAATAACGATACTTGTTTAAGCATAGTTTCCCTCCTTATATTATGCTTGGGTTTTAGCCCTGCTATGCGAAAATGGGCTATATTGGACCGGCATTAAATTTCCCGTTTATCGATAACCCGTTTGCTCTTGCCTTCAAAACGGGGAACCCGGCCAGGCTCTACCAGCCGGATATCGGCGCTGATGCCCAAGACAGAGTCGATACGGCGGCGAATCCGGGCCTCCAGCTTGGATAAGCCGGTGACCGTATCGGAGAATAAGGCAGCAGAGAGCTCCACTTCGATGGTCAGCTTATCCAAAGTACCTTCCCGTTCTACAATCAATTGATAATGGGGAGCCGCTTCGCCAAACTCAAGCAGCACAGATTCCACTTGGGTGGGGAAAACATTGACGCCCCGGATGATCAGCATATCGTCGGTACGGCCGGTGATCTTGTCCATGCGTACCAAAGTGCGGCCGCAATCGCAGGTTTCCCGGTGCAGCGCGGTGATATCCCGGGTGCGGTAACGCAAGAGGGGGAAAGCTTCTTTGGTGAAGGTGGTGAAAACCAGTTCGCCTTTTTTGCCTTCAGGCAGAACTTCCTCCGTAGCCGGGTCAATAATTTCCGGATAAAAATGATCTTCGTGAATATGAAGGCCTTTTCTGGCGTCACAGTCATTGGCTACGCCGGGACCCATGATTTCCGAAAGGCCATAAATATCGTATGCCTTGATTTGCCAGCGGTCCTCGATCTGCTTGCGCATTCTTTCGGACCAGGGCTCGGCGCCGAAAACGCCGTATTTGATTTTAAACCGGCTGCGGTCCATGCCGGACTGCTCCAGAACCTCCGCCATATGCATGGCATAGGAAGGTGTGCAACCTAATAAAGTAGTGCCGAAGTCTTCCATCAGCATAAGCTGTTTTTCGGTATTGCCGCCGCTCATGGGAATGACGGAAGCGCCAATGCGCTCGGCGCCGCCGTGGATACCAAGGCCGCCGGTAAAAAGACCGTAGCCATAGGCCACCTGCACTACGCCCTGACGGTCCGTATTGGCCATGTAGAGGCAGCGGGCGGTAACCTCAGCCCAATTGTCCAGATCCTTGCGGCTGTAACCAACCACTGTGGGTTTGCCGGTGGTGCCGGAAGAGGCGTGGACTCTGACTACTTCGGACATAGGTACGGCAAAAATACCAAAGGGATAATTATCCCGCAGATCCTGCTTTGTGGTAAAAGGCAGTTTGCTCAGGTCTGATAAATGGCGGATGTCGCCGGGCATAAAGCCTACTTCCTGTAACTTTCTGCGATAAAAGGGTACATTGTAATAGATTCTGTCTACCATTTCCTGAAGCCGCCGCAACTGCAGGGCTTCCATGTCTTCTCTGCTCATGCACTCAATATGCTGATTCCAGATCATTACTTCAACCTCCTGAGTATTGCCTTTAATAATGTTGGGAAATTAAATCCCTATAATAACCGCTTTGCGTTATTATACCATACAAGAATTAATCTTGATATGATCAGGAAAGAAAAAAAAGGGTATTTTCCAGTGCTATCCCTGGGCCGGCGGATTTTGGTCTTAAAAAGAGTTAGCTGCACAAAAAACGAGATAATGCATTAAACGAAAGCCGGCTTATACAAAATTTAGAATATCTATTCTGCATATACGAATATCCACTCAAAAAAACTGCATGTATCGCTGCTATATTGCTGCACTACCTCGTTTTTTGCTCACTACCCAATGCCGCCTTGAGTGCCGCCCGGCAAGGCTGCCCTTTTCATGAACAAGCACCGAGAAGAAACACCCGGTTTATCGCCAGGTCTATCGTCAGGTTTACCGCCTGATTTACCGCCAGCCGGGAAACCAGCGGTCCAGATCGTCAAAAGAGGCCATGTAGTTAAGGACTTGGCGGGCGCAATCCAAGAGGGGAAACATGAGAACGGCGCCGGTGCCTTCGCCCAGGCGCATGTCCATGTGAAGAGGGGGCAAAGCTAGTTCGGCTTCCTGATCCGGGCGGCTTATATTTAATCCTAAAGTCCGGGCGGCTAAGCCGGCGCCTTTTTCGGCGGAATGGTGGGAGAGGATCATGAACTCTTTGACGGCCGGCTGCAAACGGACGGCGCATAAAGCGGCAGCCAGAGAGATAAAGCCGTCCAATACCACCGGTATCCGGCGGCGGCCGCAAGCCAGGTACAGGCCGGTCATGGCGGCGATATCCAGACCGCCTACCTTGGACAGTACGCCGATAACGTCCTGCGGATCCGGCTGATTGACGGCCAAAGCTTTTGCTACCGAGGCTACTTTGCGGTCCAGCGCTTGTCCTAAAGAGCCGCTGCCCATGCCGGTAACTTCCTGGGCGGTAGCCCCGGTTAGGGCGGCCAAAATGGCGGCGCTGGTAGCTGTGTTGCCTAAGCCGATCTCCCCGGCAGATAAAACACTAATACCTTCGCCGATTAAGCCCTCCGCTTCTTCAATGCCAATGGCCATAGCCAGGCAGACCTGCTCTCTGGTAAGAGCGGGACCTTGTGTAATATTGCCTGTGCCTCGGGGGCAGATGATCCGGTCAACTACCCGGATAGACTCTTGCTGCCGGCCGGCAGCCAAATCCCCTTCCGGAATGCAGCGCCCTTGCTTATAGTCGCCTTTCAAGCCAAGATTGATGATCTTTACCTGAGCTCCCAACGCAGTGGCCAGAAGGGAGCCGCCGCCCTTACCTACGGCCATGATCTCTGCCACCAGACGGCTGATTTGCTGGGGGTATTTGTTGAAGCCCTCATCAAAAACTCCGTTGTCGGCACAGAAGATTACATCAGCCTTTTTCTCAATACGATAATCCAGCTTTTCAAATATTCCGGCCATTACGGCGGCCAAATCCTCCAGCACTCCCAGAGAGCCTAAAGGTTTTACCTTGTTCTCCAATATTTCTCTGGCTTGAGCTTCCGCTTCCCGGTGGCGGGGCCGGATTTTGGCCGCATAATCAAGAATCTCTTGTTCGTTCATGGATTTTCCTTTCCGCTGCTTGCAACAGTTTTCTTAGATTTTGCCGATTATTCGACTTTTTTGTATTATAACGAATTATAACGCATCAGAAGCAAGTTTAAAAGGTAAACTTGCATCGTAAAATTTCGAGTGTAGAAATTTGCTTACCTCTGTTCGTTTCAATGAGGCCCTGCTCCGGGGCTTGTCCACATTTTCAGCTTCCGTGGGGGCTGTGGTTCTTTCCTGAGCAAAAGTTGAATATACATGCTTTAGAAAAGCAAGGAAAGGGGATAGGCAAATGAAAAAAATCCTGGCCATCATATTGGTATGTTTGCTGGGAATGCAGCTTTTAGGCGGCTGTGGCATAACGGAAAAAGTAGGACAGCTAAGGTCGGCCTTCCGGGATAAGGAGGATACCGCTCAGACGGGAGATACCGGAGAACCGGAAGCAAACAACGGTGAAAATGCCGGCTTGCCGGAAGTAGTGATTCTGCCTGACGGCACCTCAACAGTTGCCGGCGGTGAGGAAAACGGCAGTACCCAGACCGCAGCCCCCTTAGGGCAAGCAAAATCGGTAATCCTTTATTTTACGGATCAGGATGGGGAACAATTGATTGCGGAAGAACGCCAAATCGCCAAAGTAGAGGGGATTGCCAGAGCTTCCATCGAAGCTTTATTGGCAGGCCCCGTCAGCGCCGACCTGCAATCGGCTTTGCCGGAAGGAACCCGGCTCCTGGATATCAATATTACGAAGGAAGGCTTAGCCATTGTGGACTTTAGCGGCGACTTGTCGGAGAATTTGAAAGACAGCAATAAGAAAGAAAAAACAGCCATATATGCTATCGTCAATACGCTAACGGAATTTCCTACGGTAACAAAAGTGGAGATTCGTATCGACGGCAAAAAAATCAACACGATTTCAGGCAAAGTCAAACTGGACCAGGACTTGTTCAGGGATGAAAGCCTGGTTAAGAAGTAACGAGAAATCCGGATATGTCCCCCGCCTCCCCAGATAGGGGATCCTGCTATTTTTTCAGGCGGCGGGCATATCCCCCGCCTCGTTGAAACCCATGCAGGTAAGAAAAATTTCCACAAGCGAAATTTTTCTACTGAGGCGTTATAATACCCAGGCCGGCAAAGTAAGCTTTGTTGTGCAAATAACTGGGATCCTGAGGCTTAAACTCACCCGCTTTCTCATTATGGAAGCGGGCTTTTTCGTTGTCGCCCATTCTGGCATAGCAGAGGCAGAGCTGGATGTGAGGCAAATAGCCGTAAGCGTCAGGGGAAACGAAAGCTCCGGATTGATCCTGACGGCGGCAGGCAAGAGCCTGTTCGTACCAAAAAATAGCCCTGTCATAGTTTTGGCGGTTTAAGAAGTGTTTGCCGATTTCACAGCAGACCTCGGCCCGGGGCAGGTCAAAGCAGAAGGATTGCAGAAGGGCCCTTAAGGCCAGGTGGGGCTTATTAAGCGGATAATAACAATAAGCCAGGAAGCGGCAGCCTTCAATCAGGTTTTCCCGCCAGCCCAGGCCGTTATCCGCATAGGCCTGGAGCAGGGCGGCACATTCCTCATAGCGGCCGTGATAATAAAGCTCCCTGCCATAATAAAAGGTTTCCCGGGGGTTTAGCTTTTCGCCGGCAGCTATCTGCTTTTCAAAAATCTGCAGGTTACGCCGGGGGTCTGAAGGCCGGAGCTTTTTATGGACAACCTTTAACTCTGAATAGATTATTTTGCCGAAGCCTTCGATGGCTTCATGGACGGCTCCCTTCCAGAGAGCTTGCGGGCAATTGCGTAAAATCCTTTCCCGGAAAAAGGCGAAAGAAGGATTGCCCTGCTGATCAAAAGCCGTAACGTATTTCATCATAACCACGTCAACATCTGCCGGCATATTCTGTTTTAACGCCAAAAGTCCCGCCCGGTCTTCCGGCAGCAGGATATCGTCGGCATCCAGCCACATACAGTACTGCATGGTGGCTTTGGCAAAAGAAAAATTCCTGGCGGCGGCAAAATTGTCGATCCAGGGAAAGTCAAAGACCTTATCCGTATATTGGCTGGCGATTTCTTTGGTTTTGTCATCGCTGCCGGTATCGACGATGATGATCTCATCAAAAAGGCCCTCTACGCTATCCAGGCAGCGGCCCAGCACGTCCTCTTCATTTTTTACGATCATGCATAAGCTGAAGGTGGTCATGGCTTTCCCTCCTTGTTTTATCAACATCAGCATATGCGGCTATTTGAGAAAAAGGAACCATCCCCTCCTGATTTCATTTCCCGGGTAATATAGCGAAAACGAAAAAAGTCTGTTATAATTGGTTGACTATTGCGGAAAATAGCCTGATGGACAGGTGCTTTGTGACCTCTAAAAGTTGTCGCAGAGTACTAAGGGAGGAGAATAAAGATGAGGCTTGTATCATGGAATGTCAATGGATTCAGAGCAGTGATGAATAAGGATTTTATGAAGATCTTTGAAGAACTGGACGCGGACATCTTTTGCCTGCAGGAAACGAAGCTTCAGGCCGGCCAGCATGAGGTAGATCTGGAAGGCTATCATGAATATTGGAATTATGCCGAGAAAAAAGGCTATTCCGGCACGGCAATTTTTACGAAGGAAGCTCCTTTGGGCATGGCCTTCGGCATCGGCCAGGAGGCCCATGATAAAGAGGGCAGGGTGATTACCCTGGAATATCCCGGATTTTTTATGGTTACCTGCTATACGCCTAATTCCCAGGATGGTTTGGCCCGGTTGGATTACCGGCTGGAATGGGATGACGCTTTCCGGGAATATCTTGCAGGCCTAAAAGCGAAGAAGCCGGTAGTGGTCTGCGGTGATTTGAATGTGGCCCATCAGGAAATCGACTTGAAAAACCCCAAGCAGAACCGGCAGAACGCCGGCTTCACCGATGAAGAAAGGGCCCAATTCGGCCGTCTCTTGGAGGCCGGCTTTGCCGATACTTTCCGCCGGCTGTATCCTGATGCCACGGAGGCCTATAGCTGGTGGTCCTACCGCTTCCAGGCCAGGCAGCGCAATGCCGGGTGGCGTATCGACTATTTCCTGGTATCGGAAGATTTGATGCCTCAAGTCAAAGACAGCCGAATTTTGGCGGAAATCATGGGCAGCGATCATTGTCCGGTTTTGTTGGAATTGGATACAAAATAGAAACATCAGTCCATATAATGGAGTGTATGAGGTGCATAGGGCGTTATAATGTAGTTAAAACCAGGAACGGTTTCATAAAACTACCAGGCCGGTTTACAATCTGTTCAGGCTTTTTGCCTTGTTTTGTCCAATTATTGCGATATATAATAGGTGGCGTACTAAAACAGTACAAATATAATTGTTTAGGGAGCCGGGAATGAGGGGAAAAAGCGAAAATTTTATGAAAAAGAGTAAAATCAAATTCACTATTCTTATTATGCTTTGCCTGATGCTTACCTTATCCTCCGCCGCCCCCCTGTGGGCTCGGGTGGTTACCGTGGAAAAAGACCAGGTCAACGTAAGGCAATCAGCCAGTACAAAGTCGGAAATTATCGGCAAAGTCAACAAGAATATGCTGTTTGGCTGGTACGGCGCTGAGGAGAATTGGACGCAGATTAAGTTGGACAATGGCAAACTGGGCTATATCCGCAATGATTTGCTGCAGGGTTATGATGAAGTTACCGTTACCGGTTCCACTGTCCGCATCCGTAAAAGCCCTTCTTTGGAAGGGGAGATCATGGGACAGGCAGGCAGAGGAGAGAGCCTGGCCGCTCTGGATTATCAGCAGGGCTGGTTCAAGGTTCAGTACGGACAGGATACGGGCTGGATTTCCGGCGACTATGTGAAGCTGGGGACAGCGGTGGTTCTGACTTCTTCCCAAACGGCAGAACAAGAAAGTCCGGGTCAAGCTCACAACATGGATTCCGTCACTGTTAGTACCGGCAATCCGGGGGGCATCCTCAGCGGTAAAATTATTACGCTGGATCCCGGCCATGGCGTCCGTTCCGACGGCGGCCCCGTAGACCCCGGAGCCAAAGGTGTGAATCTGGGGATTTGGGAGAAAGACGTTAATCTGGATGTAGCCTTTAAATTGAAGGCTATTTTGGAGGAAATGGGTGCTACCGTATGGATGACCCATACCGGCGCAACCAGCCTGAACCTCTATGGCCGGGCGGCGGTGGCCAATGATAATGGCTCCCATATCTTTGTCAGCATTCATGCCAACGCCTCAACTTCTCCACAGCATAGCGGTCATTCGGTGTATTATTACGCACCGGCAAGCAATCCCCGCTTCAGCGGCCGCCGGGAGTTGACCAAGGCTTTAGCCCAATTTGTCCAGGACAGTTTGGTCAATATTTGCGGCCGGGCAAATTTGGGGATCATAGAAAGCAATTTTGTGGTGGTCCGGGAAACCAATTGCCCTTCTATATTGGTAGAAACCGCCTTTTTATCCAATGCCGAGGAGGAGCAGCTGCTGGCTCAGGGAGAATTCCGGCAAAAGCTGGCCACGGCGGTGGCCCAGGGCATTAAGAAGTACTTCGGCGTTGAATAAACATTTGACAAGGCAAGAGAATAGGTAGTAAGATTTATAAGGGGCTGTTAAGGCCCCTTAGCTTTCATTTATGAGGAAAAATTGGGAAGGGAAGGATGAAAATGCCTGGAATTTTTATGGAATATGCCGTACTGGGTTATATTTTTATATTCTTAGCCAGGATTTGTGATGTATCCTTACAGACCTTGCGCATGATACTAGTGGTGCGGGGAGAAAGGCTAAAGGCTGCCTGCATCGGATTTTTTGAAGTGCTCATCTATGTGGTAGCATTGAATGTGATTTTTGACAACCTTGATAATATCGGCAATTTGCTGGCCTATGCTTTTGGCTTTGCTACCGGCAATTATGTCGGCGGCATTGTGGAGGAGAGGCTGGCCATCGGCATCCAGTTTATTCAATTGATTACCAAAAAGGAGCCCCTGAAGCTGGCGGAGATTTTGCGGGAGCAGGGCTATGGCGTTACCGTAGTGGAAGGCTCCGGACGCTCCGGTCCTCAGTTTGTGCTGCAGGTGCTGCTGGAAAGAAGGCACGCTAAGGAATTTTCCAAAGCGGTATCCGAGTGGGATCAAAGCGTTTTCATGATTGTTACCGACGCCAAAAAATATCATGGCGGTATAATGTTTAAGCATAAAAAACCTGCGGCGGCGCTGGCCAGGAAAGGGAAGTGAGGCTATGGTTATAGATATCACTACTGCCGAAACCCAGCATATGGCGGCCTCTGCGAAAAACAGCCCCATAGGGCTGTTTGATTCCGGTGTAGGCGGCCTGTCGGTGCTGCGGGTTTTGGAGCAGCGGCTGCCGGCGGAAAACTACATCTATTTCGGGGACACGGCCAGGGTGCCTTACGGCGACCGCAGTCCCCAGGAGGTCAGGGATTTTACGGTGGAAATCGGCAGCTGGCTTCAGGATCAGGGCTGCAAGATGATACTGATTGCCTGTAATACGGCTACGCTGCTGGGCATGGAGGCCTTGGCGGCAGCGGCTAAAGTACCGGTTTACGGTATGGTGGAAGCGGCCTTGGCAGGAGCCATGGCTGGAGGCCAGAATGCTGCAGGCCTTTGGCCCCTGGGGCTGATTGCCACCCGGGGTACGGTGGAAAGCGGCGGCTACCAGGCGGCTGTGGCGGCTAAAGCGCCCGGACAGCCTTTTTATGCTCAGTCTTGCCCTGATTTCGTGCCTTTGATCGAAAAGGGTATCCTTACAGGACCTGAAGTAGAGCAGGCTGTGGAAAAGTATTTAAAACCATTGAAGGAAAAAGGTGTGGCCACGTTGATCCTGGGCTGTACTCATTATCCTTTTCTTGCTCCGGCTATTGCCGCCTACCTGGGGGAGAACGTCAGGCTGGTGGATCCTGCCCGCCAATTGGCAATAATGGTAGAGGATTATTTAAAAGACCGGGGCTTGCTTAATGACGGCGCTACAACAGGCTTCAGGGAGTTTTATTGCAGCGGCGGCAGCGAGGCTTTTAAAGCCCAGGGCAGCAATCTTTTGGGCCGGCCTTTAAAAGAGATAAGGAAGCAGGTGTTCTGATGCGGGTAGACGGCAGGGATAACCGGCAGTTGCGGCCGGTAAAGATGACGAAAGGCTATATTCAATGGCCGGAAGGCTCCGTTCTGATTGAAATAGGAGATACCCGGGTATTGTGCAATGCCACTGTGGAGGACAGAGTTCCTTCCTTTTTGAAAGGCAGCGGCAGAGGCTGGGTTACTGCCGAATATTCCATGCTGCCCCGGGCCACCCAGACCCGTACCGGCAGGGAAGTCAACTCTGGCAAACCTTCAGGACGAACCAGCGAAATTCAGCGCCTCATCGGCCGGGCTTTGCGCTCTGTGGTGGATATGAATAAGCTGGGGGAGCGCACTATCTTGCTGGATTGCGATGTTCTCCAGGCTGACGGCGGAACCAGGACCGCAGCCATTACCGGGGCTTTTGTGGCTCTTGGCTTGGCCCTGCGTAAAATGCAGCGGGAGGGCCTTTTGGATTCGCTTCCTTTAAAAGACTGGCTGGCGGCGGTAAGCGTAGGCAAGGTGGCGGGAATCGGCTCTTGCCTGGATTTGGCTTACGATGAGGACAGCGTCGCTTTAGTGGATATGAATGTGGTAATGACCGGCAGCGGCGGCTTGGTGGAGATACAAGGTACTGCCGAAGGCATGACTTTCAGCCGGGAAGAACTGGATGTCTTTTTAGATCTGGCTAAGGAAGGCATTGACCAATTGATCCTTTGCCAAAAAGAGCAGTTAGGGGCGGATTTTATTTGAAGGAGTCCGCCGTCTCAACAGTTAAGGATTTAGGCCCTAAGGGTTTTGGGGCAAAGCGTTTATTGGTGGCCACAGGCAATGCCGGCAAGGTGGAAGAGCTAAACCGGCTGCTGGCAGACGGAGACTGGCAAGTTATCAGCCTGAAAGATTTGGCCTTATTGTGGCAGAAGGAAGAGCTGGGCGGCCTGCCGCCTCTGACAGGCCCTCGGGAGTCGGTTGAGGCGGAGCTTGGCCGGCGCTATGCCCAATTAGAAGAAAAAATGGCGGAAACCGGCGCCACTTTTGAGGAAAATGCCATAATCAAAGCTAAGGGAGCGGCGGAGTTTACCGGGCTCCTTACTTTGGCTGATGATTCCGGTCTGGAAGTGGATTATCTGGGAGGCGCACCCGGCGTTTATTCCGCCCGTTATGCCGGACCCGGCAAAGATGCCCAAGCTTGCAATGAGCTGTTGCTGCAAAACATGAGGGCAGCAGGGGCGGGTCAGCGCCAGGCCCGATTTAAAACGGCGGTAGCTTTGGCTTCACCGGCCGGAGAGCTTTATATTACCGAAGGCCTTTGCGAAGGCAGCATAGGTTTTGCCCCTCAAGGCGAGGGCGGCTTTGGTTACGATCCTTTATTTGTATTGTCCGGCGGCACGAAAACCATGGCTCAATTGACCATGGCGGAAAAAAATCAGATCAGCCACCGGGGTCAGGCATTAAGAAAAATCCTGCCCATATTGACGGGCCTGCTGGCAAAAAACTATTCACAAAAGGGAGCTTTGGATTTATAATGAATTAATTAATAAGTAATGATAATCAATAATAATTGATCAATACTACATAAAGGTAAAAACGCTATGTTTTTCTCTAAGCAAAAAGCTAATCCGGATGAATCTGTTCTTAGTGATATTCTGGATTCCCAGGATATCGATATTGTGATTACCAGCAGTAAGGATTGCAAGGTTCTCTTAATGAATGCTGCCGCTAAGAACCATCTGGATGAAGGAATGTCAGTGTTAAACTGCAGGAATGGCTACTCTTATCTTTTCCCTGATCTCTGCAGGAATTGCCCTAATGAGTATCCTGAGGATAGGGAAGGGCCTGTTGCCTATGAAGTGCAGGATGAAGAGGGGCACTACTTTTCTGTTCGCTATAATTCAATCAAATGGCTGGACGGCAAGCCGGCTACCATTATGTTTTTGCGGGATATCAATGAAGAGCGCACGGCTAAAGAAAAACTATACAATTTAGCTTATATCGACCAGCTTACCGGCGTACCTAACCGGCAAAAGCTCAAAGAAGACTTTGAAGCCATAGTGAAAAAAATTGCCAATACGGAATTAGTAGGCGTTGTAACTATTTTTGATCTGGATAATTTTAAGGCTATCAACGATACCTATGGCCATAGCACCGGCGACGTTATGCTGAAGCGGCTGACGGATCATTTGGAAGGCGATTCAGCGTTTAAAGGCCATCTCTACCGGCTGGGCGGCGACGAATTTGTTTTGTTCTATGCCGAACCCTCGGAGAAATTCACTACGCAAGGGGAATGCTACACCTATTATAAAAAGCTGCTGCAGGGAGCTTTGCTGTCCTATACTATGCCCAATATTGAGGCCTCCTGCACCATCAGTATGGGAGTGGCTTTCTTTCCCTGGCATGGGGAAACCTTCTCCGAGCTTTTGCGAAAAGCGGATATTGCCCTTTATAAAGCTAAGGGAGCCGGCCGCAACCAGATTGCTTATTTCGAGGATCATTATGATACCGCCAAAAAGTTTAAGGATTTATATATCAATATCCAGCCTATTTTGCTGGATGATGGGCGCACCTACGGTTACGAGCTGGTGGATCAGAGCAATGACGGCAAAGAAGATGACGATTCCCTCAATCTTAACGAATTCGACCGTACCATGGAAGCTTTGGGTCTTGACGACCTGGAAAGCGATACCCTTTATTTCATTTCCTATTCCAATCAGTTGCTAAACCAATCGGTGATGAGAAATTTGCCGAAAAACAAATTTATTATTCAGATCCGTCTTACGGATGAATGCACGGATAAGGATCTGGAGCGCTACAAAAAACTGCGGACTTTCGGCTACTCCCTGGCTTTGGCGGGCCTCAATAAGCTCAATGCCATACCCCAGTTAGTCAGTCTGGCTTATTACTGCAAATTTGATCCCCGGGAGAAAGACGAGGTTTTCCGGCGTAATCTGATTGCCCAGCACCCTTCCAAAAAATTCATCGCCACTAATGTGGATACCGCAGCCCAATTTGAAACTGCCAAGGGCCAGGGGTATGCATTATATCAGGGCTTCTTTTTTAACCGGCCCAACATAGTTAAGAAGACGAAGCAAATCGATCCTTTACGGGTCAATTATTTGCGGCTGCTTAAGCTTACTAGTACCGAAGATTACGTTGACTTTCAGGAGATCAGTGCCGTTATTGCATCGGATGTGGCCTTGACTTATAAACTGCTGCGGCTGCTCAATTCGGCGGCAGTGGGGCTGCGCAATCCTATTTCCTCTATTCCTATGGCCGTAGCCTATTTGGGGGAAGTCAGCCTGAAAAAGTGGATTGCCATGCTGGCCTTGCGGGGAGTGGCTTCTGATAAACCCTTGGAGTTGATTCGTCTTTCCCTGATCAGAGCCCAGTTTGGCGAGCATTTGGCCCCTCTTTGCCGGCCCAGGCGCAACGCTAAGCATGTGTTTTTGCTGGGTTTGCTTTCTCTTTTGGATATCGCTTTAGAAAAAACTAAGGAAGAAGTCTTTGCCGAAATTACAGTGGCCGATGAAATTCGGGATTCTTTGCTTACTCCTGACGGCCCCTATTCCGATATGGTCAGATTTTTTGCCAATTACGAGTATGCTAACTGGGATGAAGTGGCAGCCTTTGCTACTAAAAATGGCTTAACAGACCGGCAAATCAACAATGCCTATATTGCGGCAGTGAAATGGTACAATGATTTGCTTAATGTGAAGGAATAAGGCCTTGACAAGAGGTAAGTTTAGTTGGTAAAATGATTGACGTGTCCTTGAGAAAAAGAGGATGAGTTAGTTGTTCAGTGCTCATAGCTCAGCTGGATAGAGCAACGGCCTTCTAAGCCGTCGGTCCGGGGTTCGAATCCCTGTGGGCACGCCATTATGGTGGATGTGGCGAAGTGGTTAACGCACCGGATTGTGGCTCCGGCACTCGGGGGTTCAAGTCCCCTCATTCACCCTCAATATACGTATATGTATCCAGGCTTTGGCGCTAAGTGCTCAGGAGGGTCCCCAAGGGGGGACTTGAACGGGCGGACTTAGGAAGCAGCAAAGCCGACCTATGGAAGGGTTTGCCCGCCCCGGCGTGATAGCGAACTGCCAGGCAGCGGGGCCGGGATATGGTGAGCGGCGCAAGTCCCCTCATTCACCCTCAATATACGTATATGTATCCAGGCTTTGGCGCTAAGTGCTCAGGAGGGTCCCCAAGGGGGGACTTGAACGGGCGGACTTAGGAAGCAGCAAAGCCGACCTGTGGAAGGGTTTGCCCGCCCCGGCGTGATAGCGAACTGCCAGGCAGTGGGGCCGGGATATGGTGAGCGGCGCAAGTCCCCTCATTCACCCTTTTTTGTTGGGGCGTCGCCAAGCGGTAAGGCACGGGACTTTGACTCCCGCATTCGAAGGTTCGATTCCTTCCGCCCCAGCCATTTTTTTATTTTACGGCTAATTTATATGCGGGCATGGCGGAATTGGCAGACGCGCTGGATTTAGGTTCCAGTACCGCAAGGTGTGAAGGTTCAAGTCCTTTTGCCCGCACTGTAGAAAAGATGAAGCACGTAAAGGGTTTTAAGCCTCTACGGTGCTTTTTCGTGTTTTTAGGCAATAACTTAATTTTATTTTTGTTGTCACTCGTGGCCATTTTTGAGATTTTATAAGGACTGTCCCTTTAAAATAGATGGAGCAGATTACGGCCCCCTGGTCAGGGAATTAGGTTGCATCATAAATATTGCCGCAATGGATATTCTCGTTTATATGAGAAAATAAGAATATCTTAAAAGCCTGGGGCGCTGGATAAGAGCAAGGATGCTGAGGTCAGGCTTGGGAAAAGGGCGTTGGTAATGAAAAATATTAAGGGAACGACTGCTTCGGCATTGAGAAAACGATCGGCTATTGTGATGGTTTTATGCAGCATTGTATTTGCGGCATCTATTTTTCTGCTTTTTGCCCGGGAAAAAGCAAATCTAGATACGGAATATGAGGGTATGATCGCCAACAGCCTGAATATTCATACCTATGAAAATGCCGCCAACATTGATCGGGCAATTAAAGATGCAGCCAGGGCTATAGGTACGGCAAAAACCATGTTTGCGTTTACCAAAACTGATGATCTTAGGAACTATTTGGCCCGGCGCAATGCCGCAAACCCTGTCTATATCATTGAATATGCCGATGCCGGGGAGATGATGACGGGTATGCTGGCTGCCCTGGCGCCCTTTGATGAGCAGGAGACTTTCCGGAGTTTGAGCCAGGGTGAAACAGTACTGTGCGGCCCCTATTATGACGAGTCCAGCGAGGAAGCGCTTCTTTCTGTGATTATTGCGCTGCAAGAGGAAGGGGTCACTACCGGCGTCTTATATACTCTCTTAAAAGTGAGTGACATGCTTCCGGAGTCTTCTGAGAGCGCCGTTTATCAGAGCGTTCATAGCTGCATTATCACCGGCAATGGAGATATTGTGTTTAATACCTACGAACCCCGCCGGGTCAGTAATTTCTTTGACGATTTGGGGGCATACGGCTTAACGCCGCCGGACATCCAACGGATTGCCGGGGTTATCAGCAGCCCGGAGGTTGAAAGTACCACTTTTGAGCGTCACGGAGAGGCTTACTTTGCCACTGCCGCTCCGCTCCAATATAACGGCTGGCATTTGGTGGCTATAGTAAGAGGGCCCGATGTACTGCTGCGGTCCGCCACAATTTTTCAGGATGTAGTACGCACCAGCGTTATAGCGATTCTGATCACTCTTTCGGCGGCCTGCGTTATTTTTCTGCAACTGCTTTTCAGCAAAAAGAGGCTGGAAGAAGAACAGGAGCGTAACCTCGAGCTGGTTAATCGCTTTCAAGCTATGTTTGACCAACACAGTGCTCTCAAGGTGCTAATAGACATAGAAACCAAGGAGATTGTAGATGCGAATCCTGCTACCTGCAGGTATTTTGGCGTCGAGCGCCAGGAGATGCTGGGGCGGCCTATGCAGGATTACAACCTGCTTTCTGACCAGACTCAAGAAGAGCAATTGCAAAACCTATCCAAGGGCGGCGCCATGTTTTTTGCGGTGCCCCATTGCCTGCCCGGCGGGGAAACCAGATTTCTGGATGTATATGCTTCCATAATTCATGATAATAATCGGGAATTGGTCTATGCTATTTTGTACGATTCAACAGACAGGGAAAAGTACAAGGAGGAGCTGCTGCGGGAAAAAGAGCTCCTGCGTACAACACTGCAATCCATCGGCGACGGCGTGGTTACTACCGACAGCCAGGGGCGGATCACCAGCCTCAACAGAGTGGCCGAGGAATTGACGGGCTGGACAAGCAATGAGGCAGTAGGTAAATCCTTTGCCGATGTGTTTACCCTGGAAAATGAGGATACAGGACAGCCCGTGGAAAATCCTATCCGGAAAGTATTGGAGACGGGGTTAATGGTTGGGCTTGCTAATCATACGGAGTTGGTGAGGCGGCAAGGAGATACCATTCCTATTGCCGACAGCGCCGCCCCCATCAAGGCAGAGAACGGCCAAACCTTCGGCGTTGTCATGGTTTTTCGTGATGTTAGCGACGCAAAGGAACATAATCGAAAAATTGAGTTTCTAAGTTATCACGACTCCCTTACCGGCCTGTACAACCGGCATTATCTGGAGGAAATGATGCCCCGGCTGAATGGGGTAGAGTGTTTTCCTGTTTCCGTCATTATGGCGGATGTGGATGGGCTAAAAATTACCAACGACGTGTTTGGCCACCGGGCCGGGGATATTTTGCTGAAAAATGTAGCTGACCTGATACTCAGATACTGCAAAGAAAAAGGCTTGGTTGCCCGCTGGGGTGGGGATGAATTTGTTGTTTTGATGCCTGGTACATTCCTGGAAGCAGCAGAAGAACTGGCCTGGGAAATGAAAAACGCCCGTGTCTCAATTGAAAGCAGCAATCTGGTTTTCAGCCTGTCCCTGGGATGCGCCTGTACAGATACGGCAGACGGAAGTATTACCGCTGCCATGCAGCAGGCGGAAAAAAATATGTATCAGCAAAAGCTTCTAAACGGAAAAAGCTACCGTAATGCCATCATCAGTACGCTGCTGGCAACGCTTTATGAGAAGAGCAACGAAACGGAAGAGCATTCCAAACGGTTGGAAACATATTGCCACGCCATTGGGCAAAAACTCCAGCTTTCTTCCAAAGAGATGGATGAGCTATCATTGTTGGCGCTCCTTCATGATATTGGCAAAGTCGGAATTAACCCCAATATTCTGCAGAAGGCCGGTCCCTTGACCCCCGCCGAATGGGATGAGATGAAACGCCATCCGGAAATCGGCTATCGAATCGCCCGGGAAACGCCGGAGTTGGCTCTGGTAGCGGACTTAATCTTATCCCATCATGAGCGCTGGGATGGAACGGGCTATCCTCAAGGCTTACAGGCAGAGGAGATTCCTCTTGCTTGCCGCATCCTGGCTGTGGTGGATGCTTTTGACGCCATGACCAATGACCGGATATACCGGCGTGCCATGACCATACAAGATGCCTTGGCGGAGCTTGAGAGAAACGCAGGAGGGCAGTTTGATCCCCGGACAGCGGAAATTTTGATTGAAATTGTTGCCGGAGAAGAGCCGACGCAAAGCAAATAAAAAGAGAAGCACAAAGCAAAATAAAGAGAGAATTGACCTCTGTGGCTTGATGTGTTATCCTTGAGCATACCCCTATAGGTATAAGTGAGGAGTGAGACCATGCGCCAATGTATGGATGCGGATAATCTTCACCGCAGGTTGAACAAGATCATCGGTCAGATAAAAGCCATTGATAAGATGGTGGACGAGGATATTCCCTGTGAGAGTTTGCTTGTTCAAATCAATGCCGCCAAAAGCGCCCTCCATAAGGTGGGTCAGGTGGTTTTGGAAGGGCACCTGAATCACTGTGTACGGGAAGGCATCGAACACGGGGACGCTGATAAAACCATTGCGGATTTTGCCAAAGCCGTTGAGCATTTTTCCCGCATGACCTGAGAGGTATTAAAGAGATAGGAAAAGAATATCGGGAAAGCACATTGAGCAGCCTGGGGCTGCTTTTTTCGATTGCTTGACAAGAGTATACCCATAGGGGTATACTCTTGTATTATACGGATACCCCCATGAGTATAAAAGGAGTGGTATGATTGATCTCATTTTTAAGAGATGATGAGAAACGGACAATCCTATTTCTTTGTTTAGCGGCAGTATCGCTTATTATCAGCTTTTTCGATATCGGCGGATTGCCATTTGACGCCGCCTGGATAGCTATTTTGCTTTGCGGCATCCCTATTGTCAAAGGCGCGGTCGTTGGCCTCATTACCGAGTTTGATATTAAGGCCGATGTTTTGGTGGCTATTGCCCTAGTTGCCTCTGTCATTATCAACGAAACCTTTGCTGCCGGTGAAGTCGCTTTCATTATGACTATCGGCGCTTTTCTGGAGGAGAGAACGGTGGCCAAAGCCCGGGCCGGCATCGAAAAGCTGGTGCACCTCACCCCCACTACGGCCCGGGTGGTGCGGCAGGGTGAAGAGCAGGTCATTCCTGCCCGCCAGATACAGGTTGGCGATACTCTCCGGGTATTGGCCGGTGAGACCATTGCTGTTGACGGGCTGATTACGAAGGGTAAAACCTCGGTCAATCAGGCGGTGATGACCGGCGAATCCCTGCCTGTGGATAAAGGCGAGGGTGATGAAGTGCAAAGCGGCACAGTCAACCAGTTTGGGACCTTTGACATGGTTGCCCAAAAAGTGGGGGAGGATAGTTCACTGCAACGTATGATACGCCTTGTGGAGTCCGCCGATGCCGGAAAAGCAAAAATTGTCGGACTGGCCGACCGCTGGGCAACCTGGATAGTGGCTATAGCCTTGTTGTCGGCAGCAGCTACCTGGTTTATTACAGGAGAAATCATACGTTCTGTTACCATTCTCGTTGTGTTTTGCCCTTGTGCTCTTGTGCTGGCTACGCCTACGGCAATTATGGCCGGCATTGGCAACGCCACAAAATACGGCATATTAGTCAGCCAGGGCGACGCCCTTGAAAGGCTTGCTAAAATTAAGCGTATTGCTTTTGATAAAACCGGTACCCTCACCTACGGCAGACCTTCCGTAGTGCAGGTGCAAAGCTGCCGGGAAGATATAAGCGAGGATCAATTATTTACTATTGCGGCCTCTGCAGAGCTGCGCTCGGAGCATCCTCTTGGGAAGGCTATTGTCGCAGGCTATCGGGAAACACATCAAAAAACGCCCGCCCAGCCCGATGATTTCCGGCTTTTGGCAGGGCGGGGTGTAGTTGCTGCAATAGAAGGGCGTTCCTTTTGGGCGGGTAATGAGGCTCTGGTCAGAGAGCAGGGGTTGACGGTGCCGGAAAGTTTGTATGAAAATACGGAACATTTCAAATCTCAGGGAGGCACGATCATTTATATAATGGATCAGGAGAAAATGCTGGGTATGGTTGCCCTTGCCGATACCATCCGTCCGGATGCGGCCCAAGTAATAAAGGCAATTGAAGCTACCGGCGTCAACACCCTTCTGCTTACAGGGGATTCTTCTCAAGCCGCCGGCCATATGGCCAAGATTGCCGGGATCAGAGATGTTCGTTCCGATTGTCTGCCGGAAGATAAGCTGAAGGTAATAGAGAATTACCAGCAAAAAGCCCAGCCTGTCTGTATGGTAGGAGATGGAATTAATGACGCTCCCGCCCTCAAAACCGCTCATGTAGGCATTGCCATGGGTGGCGTGGGCAGCGATATTGCCATTGAAGCGGCAGACATCGTTCTGGTAGGCGATGATATTAAGGAAATACCGCACCTGCTCCTGCTGGCCCAAAAGACCATAAAAACCATCAACATTAACTTGGCGGCTTCCATGATCTTGAATTTCGCCGCAATTTCCCTGGCTATTACCGGTATTCTGAATCCCGTGTTGGGCGCCCTTGTTCATAATGTGGGGTCAGTGGCGGTTATCATCAATTCGTCCTTATTACTGAAATGGCGGGCAAAATAAAAAAGGGGCGGGCGCTCCTTTTTTATTTTTGCTAAAACCCTGCGATTTATTTAAGCGTAATTAAGCCGGCCTTTAGGCGCGGGGACGGGACGTCCCAACTCAATCGCCGTGTCAATCCACTCTTGAATAACCAGTTCAATATTTTGCAGAACCTCATTTCTGCTTTTGCCGTCTGCCATACAACCGGGGAGCTCCGGGGCCTCGGCGATAAAGGCCTTATCCTCTTCGCTCCAGAAAATAATGATCTCATATTTATCCATTGATATCGCCTCCTAACTTATACTTATGGATAAGGTTACGAACTTGTTTAACCTGATATGCCTTAGCCTTGTTGTTTAAAGGTTGCAAGTTTACGATTTCCTCTACACCGTTCATTGTATGTATGTAGTGGTCGCCTTTTATACGGCAACTAAATCCTAAAGCTTTTAAGAGAGTAAGAAGATCAGTAAATCGTATTTAATTTAATATACGAATTCAGTATATCTAAACCAGAAATACAGGTCAAGGAGGATATTGCATTACCGGTTATATGCCGTAGCCAATGACGGTGAATGAGAGAGCCGAAATATACTTGGGCAAAATAAAAAAGGGGCTGCAGACAGCCCCAGTTTGTCAAAAATACTATAGCCAGCGGATAACACCGCAAGCGATTCTGGCGCCGGAATTCCCTGCCGGCTGAGTGGTGAAATCATCGGGAGAGTCGTGGACGATAACGGTACGCCCTACGATCTCCGAAATCGTGAAGCGGTTTGTCAATACCGTCATCAATGCATAACCGTTGTTGCCAAACAAAGGGGGAAGATCCCCGGCATGGTAGGGATGCAGGCAGTTTGCCGGATTATAGTGGGCTCCTGCATCGGCAAAGGGGTCACTAGCGTTTCCTGTGCAGGAAGAACCTTCGTGAATATGGAAACCGAATATCCGGCTTCCGCAAGGGGCGGCTCCGAAAGGCAGGCCGGTGACACTGGCCGCTACAACCACGCCGCAGCTTACTCTGTAGAAATTTACGATCCCTCTTATCTGAGGGAAAGCCGGACTACCCTGCAAAAAGGCCTGGGCGTCAGGCCGGTGATTAAGCAAGCATCCTAAATCACCGAATTGTGATGAATTCATTTAATTCACCTCCCACCAAAAGTATATGCGCCATCAGGACAAGAGGTTTCTCATAAAAGAAAAAAATTTAAAATGGTTCGCTGGGAAAGTGCAAATTGCAGACTTTTCGGAGAGCGCTGAAAAAGTCAACCGGCAAATTGGGCGAGGTGCACAAAAATCGAAGTTGTGTTGCAGCGGACATCAAATTAAGGCTAAAAGCAGAGGCTAACTGCACAAAAAACGAAGTTGTGTTGCACTATTTCCTTCAAATTTAGCTCAGATTACGAAAAACTACCCTCTAATCCGTCTACAACTTCAATTTTTGTGCACCTGGAAGCGAAAAACGATCAAATCCGCTGCCTGCCGGAACACAACCTCGATTTTTGTGCAGTTGACCCAGCGAATCCGATTTTAGCCGCTATACGGATTGCGACTTTTTCAGTGCCCTCGACTTTTCGTTGTTGGCCAGTCATTCGGGAGAACCTAACTGTACAAAAATCGAGGTATTGCATTAAACGAAGGCGGCAATATGCATATTCCGGTATATCCATTCCATATATTCGCATATCCATTCGGAAAGTGGATATATTCTGCAGCAGCATCGCAAAAGCCTGGCCAAAACCGTGCACTACCTCGATTTTTGTGCATTCCGGTTTTGCTTGCCACCAAATCAAGCACCTAGGTGTTGCTACAGCGAATATCACCTTTTTCATAAATGCACCCTCAATCCTTCGCAATCCTTACTCTTTGCATTGACAGCAGACAAGGTGTTGCGGTATACTAAAAAACACATCCGGCATGAAGCTGGGCGGCGGCAGAAGCCGCAATCAAAACAAACTATTAAAATAATAGAATAATAGAATAAAAGCCCGCTGAAGGGCTTAAAGAGGACAGAAGTTCACGCAACCGTGGGCTTCTGTTTTTTTATAGGAGGTTTGTTATGATATTGCAGCAATTCTTTGCAGAAAATCCCAAAGTTGCTCTTGGTTTCTCCGGCGGAGTGGATTCTTCCTATTTGCTTTATGCCGGCATGCGTTGCGGCGCTCAAGTAAAGGCGTATTTTGTTAAGTCTGTTTTTCAGCCGGCTTTTGAGCTGGAAGATGCTCAAAGGCTTGCCGACCAGCTTGACGCCGATTTCGAGGTGATAGAGGCTGATGTTCTGGCTGACCGGCAAGTGGCCAGCAATCCCGCCGACCGCTGTTATTGGTGCAAGCAGCAGGTCTTTAATGCCCTCAAAGACCGGGCCCGAACGGCGGGGTATGAAACCATTATCGATGGCAGCAACGCCTCAGACAGGGCAGACGACAGGCCGGGGATGCAGGCTTTAGCTGAACTGGGCGTAAGGTCCCCTCTGCGGGAGTGCGGCCTTACTAAAGGGGAGATACGCCGCTTGTCCAAAGAGGCCAGCCTGTTTACCTGGAATAAGCCCTCCTATGCCTGCCTTGCCACCAGGATCCCTACAGGCCGTCTGATTACGGCCCAGTTGCTGCAGCGCGTTGAAAAAGCGGAGGAAGCGTTGTTTGCTTTGGGTTTTAGCGACTTGCGGGTACGGCTTTTAGAGGAAAGCGCCAAAATCCAATTGCCGGCCAGACAGATGGCGGCGGCCCTTGAGCAGCGCCAAGAAATTCTTATGGCCATAAAGCCCTATTTTGCTTCGGTTTTGCTGGATTTGGAGGATAGAAAGGAGGAATTAAAATAAGCAGACAAAGCGCACTGGCTATTTTAAAGGACGTGGAAGCGGGGAAGCTAACGCCGGAGGAGGGGCTGCTGCAACTTCGCATGGAGCCCTTTGAGGATTTGGGCTATGCTAAGCTTGACCATCATCGGGAGTTAAGGCAAGGTGTGGCGGAGGTAATCTATGGCGCCGGCAAAACCCCGGGGCAAATAGCGGGTATAGCGGCTGCCATGAAGGAGAAAGGACAGGAAACCATACTGATTACCCGGCTGTCTCCTGCCGCCGCCGCTGAATTGAAGGATTCCCTGGAATTTTGCTATCATGAAAGGGCCCAAATCGGTATTGCCGGCCCTATCCCTCAGCCAAGAGCCAGCGGTAAAATTGTGGTGGCTACCGGCGGCACCAGCGATATGCCGGTGGCTGAAGAGGCGGCATTGACGGCTGAGGTTTTGGGCAATGAAGTGGTCCGGCTTTATGATGTGGGGGTAGCGGGAATCCACCGCTTGTTTGCGCATATGGAGGATATTATGGCGGCAAAGGTTATTATTGCCATTGCCGGTATGGAAGGAGCTCTGGCCAGCGTAATCGGGGGCTTGGCCAATTGCCCTGTCATCGGCGTGCCAACCAGCGTGGGCTACGGCGCTTCTTTTCAAGGTTTATCCGCTTTACTATCCATGCTCAATTCCTGTGCCAGCGGAGTCAGTGTAGTCAATATTGATAATGGTTTTGGCGCCGGCTATCTAGCCAGCATGATCAATCAGTTATAGCGTCAGGAGGGAATAGAATGAAAACCCTATATATTGAATGTAATATGGGAGCGGCCGGAGATATGCTGATGGCGGCACTGCTGGAACTACATGAAGACCGGTCAGGTTTTTTGCGGCGGCTTAATGATGCCGGTATCCCTGGGGTATCCATTACTGCCGGACCCTCTCTCAAGTGTGGTATAACCGGTACACACATAACCGTCAGCATAAACGGCCAGGTGGAAGGAGCTGATCAGGACCAAGCCCATGGTCATGGCCACGTCCACAGCCATGACCACGGTCATAGTCATGACCACGGTCATAGTCATGACCACGGTCATAATCACGGCCATGCTCACGATCATGATCATGGCGGCCATCAACACCATTCCCACAGCAGTATGCAGCATATTAAGCATTTGATTAATGGATTAAAGGTGTCGGAAAAGGTAAAAAAAGACGCTTTAGCCGTTTACCGGCTGATTGCCGAGGCGGAAAGCCATGCCCACAATGTGCCTGTAACGGACATACATTTTCATGAGGTAGGCGCCATGGATGCGGTGGCCGATATTATCGGCGTCTGTATGTTGATGGAGGATTTAGCTCCGGAGCTGGTGCTGGCCTCGCCTGTCCATGTGGGCAGCGGCCAGGTCCGATGCGCCCATGGTATTCTGCCCGTGCCGGCGCCGGCCACAGCCCATATCCTGAAAGGAGCGCCCCTTTACGGCGGCCAGGTTAACGGCGAATTATGCACGCCTACGGGAGCGGCTTTACTGAAATATTTTGCCGCCGGTTTTGGCGACATGCCGGTAATGACGCTGCAAAAAACCGGCTATGGCATGGGAACCAAGGATTTTGAAAGAGCCAACTGTATCCGGGCCTTTCTTGGCCATAAGGGCAGCGGTCATGAAGAAATAACGGAATTGATCTGCAATATCGATGATATGACGCCGGAAGCTATCGCTTTTGCCCAGCAGCTGCTGATGGAGGAAGGAGCGCTGGATGTTTATACAATCCCAATCGGCATGAAAAAGGGCAGGCCCGGTATTCTTTTTACCTGTATGTGCAGGCAGAGCCAGACGGAGAAGTTCGTTTCCCTGATCTTCAAGCACACCACCACCTTAGGGCTTAGGGAGACCGTCAGCCGCAGGCATTCCCTGGAACGGGTAGAACAAGTTATGGCAACGCCTTACGGCCCGGTGCGCATGAAAAAGGCCAGCGGTTACGGCGTTACAAGGGTGAAGGCGGAATATGAGGATATGGCTAAAATAGCCAGGGAAAACCAACTTTCTCTGGCAGAGGTTAGCTTGCTTTTAAAATAAGGAGGGAGCGCAATGAACATGACCTATTGGGAAAAAGCCAAAGCTTTTCATGGCCACGAGTGTCCCGGCTTGGCCATCGGCGTTAAGGCCTGCGAGGCGGCGGTAGAAAAAATGGGTATCAGTCCGGCTTTTGATGAAGAGATAGTTTGTATCACCGAAAATGACGCTTGCGGTGTGGATGCTGTCCAGGCTCTGATGAGCTGCACTATGGGTAAGGGCAATTTAATTTATAAAGGTACCGGCAAGCAGGCTTTTACCTTTATCCGCCGGGACACTGGGGAAGCCATGCGTTTTTATCTCAAAGCAAAAAATAATGGTATGGAGAGGTCCCGGTATCAGGACTATCTGCTTAATGCACCGGTGGATGAAATTTTTGATTGCAGGAGCGTAGACGTTAAACTGCCGGAGCAAGCCAGGCTTTTTTCTTCCGTAGCTTGTGAGGTGTGCGGCGAGGCGGCGCCGGAGCATAAAATCCGGTTGCAGCAGGGCAAAACCGTCTGTCTGGATTGCTTTCAGGAATATAGCCGGGGCTGGTAAGGAGAATTGCAACATGAATATAAAAAAGTTACTAGGGTTGTTTTTATCGATAGTAATATTAGGCCTTGCTGCCTGCAGTAATACCCCGGCAAATGCCGGGGCTGGAGCCGGCCCTCAAACCGCTGATGTTGCTGCGCCGGATGACGGCGGTTCCCAGCTCAGAACCGTTACCGATGTGTGGGACCGCAGGGTGGAAATACCCGAAACAGTGACATCCGTCATCTGTCTGGGCTCCGGCGCCCCTCGCATGGCTGCCTATTTGGACGTTATGGATATGCTGGTGGGTAACGAACAGCACGATGCAGATGAGATGACGGTTTTGAGAGACTATAGCCCTGTCTGGCAGGCGTCTATGAAAGAATTGCCGGTGGTGGGAGCCGGCGGCGGCAGCGGCAGCAACAACGGTTATCCCGAGGAGATTATCACCCTGGCCCCCGACGTGATTCTGGCCGGTTTTTCCCGGGAGGCCGCAGATGAGCTGCAAAAGCAAACCGGTATCCCTGTTGTGGCTGTTCGTTATATCAGCAACGGCCTGGCCGACGATAGCTTTTATACGGCTATGCGGGTTTTTGCCGAAACTGTTGGCGCCCAGGAGCGTTGTGAAGCGGTGCTGTCCTTTATCGATACCTGTAAAGAGGATTTAGCGGGGCGCACTGCCCATATTCCTGACAGCGAGAAGCTGAAAGCCTATGCCGGAGCCGTTACCTTCAGCGGCAGGCATGGTTTTGCGGGGACATATTCAAATTTTGGACCCTTCACTGCAATCAATGCTCTCAATGTGGCCGATGAGGCTGACAAAGACGGCTATTATGAAGCGGATTTTGAAAAAATTATCGCCTGGAATCCTGACGTCATCTTTCTGGACCCCGGCAACATGAATCTGGTTAACGATGAGTATGCCGCCAACCCGAAGTATTTCCAGTCCCTTCCCGCCGTGCAAAAAGGCCGGGTTTATACCATGCCCTCTTTTAACAACTGCGGTATGAACATCACCTATGCCCTGATGAACGCTTATTATGCGGGCACGGTTTTGTTTCCCGGGCAGTTTGCGGAGGTGGATATGGCTGCTAAAGCTGCGGAAATTCTGACCTTCTTCCTTGGAGCGGATACCTATAATACAATGGTTGAAGGTGGACTTTATTATGGAACCCTCACCATAGGCTCATGAGCAGCGACTACAACCGGTACGTCCGGCGAAAAAGCCTTGTTCTGTTTGCCTTGGCCACTGTTGTGCTGGTCATGGCCGTGATTTCTTTATCAGCGGGATCTTCCGGCCTGTCCTTGTCTGAGATAATCGAAGCTGTTTTGGGCAGGGGCACCGTCCAGAGCAAGACCATCGTCTGGAATGTGCGGATGCCCCGAATCGGAGCAGGTGCTGCAGTAGGAGCCGCCCTTGCCATGACAGGCTGCATTATGCAAAATGTACTGCGCAATCCGCTGGCCTCTTCGTCAACCCTGGGGGTATCCCAGGGCGCCGCTTTCGGCGCAGCCTTTGCCATCGTATATCTTGGAGCAGGCATTCAGGTCAATGCCGCCGGCGCTGCCGGCATTACGGTAACGAATCCTTATACGGTGACTATCTGTGCCTTTTTGGGGGGGATTGCCACTACCGCCGTCATTTTGGGATTGTACCGTATCAGCAGTATCACTCCATCCGCCATGATTCTGGCCGGCGTTGCCATCAGTTCTTTATTCACCGGCGCCACTTCGCTGATCCAGTATTTTGCCGACGACGTCATGGTATCTACCGTGGTGTATTGGACCTTTGGCAGCCTGGGAAGGGCCGGCTGGCGGGAGATTGCTCTCATATCCGGGCTTAGTCTTTTGGCCTTTCTGTATTTTATTTTTAACCGCTGGAACTACAATGCCCTGGAAAGCGGGGGACATACAGCCAAAAGTCTTGGGGTGCCGGTGGATACTTTGATTCTTATCAGCATGATCGTCTGCTCTCTGATCGCTGCGGTGTCGGTCGCCTTTGTGGGTTGTATTAATTTTATCGGCCTGATTGCTCCCCACATAGTGCGCAGGTTTGTGGGCAATGATTACCGCTTCCTGATTCCCTGCTCCGCTTTAATGGGAGCCGTGCTGATGCTGGCCGCCGATGTGGTATCCCGCATGCTGATCGCGCCGGTAGTATTGCCTATTGGCGCTCTTACCTCTTTTCTGGGGGCGCCGCTGTTTTTGTACATAATCATGAAGAAAGGAAATATTAAGTGATCAGGATTAAGCATATTTCTTTTTCTTATGGACAAAGAGAGATTTTAAAAGACATTAGCTTTGATGTGCAGCCCGGGGAATGTGTGGGGGTTCTGGGCAATAACGGCGCGGGAAAAAGTACGCTGATTACCTGTCTGAATAAGATACGCACCCCGAAAACAGGGGCGGTCTATTTCGGCAATCAGGATATCTTAAAAATGGGACGGCTGGAGACGGCCCGGCATATCTCTTACGTGGCCCAAAAAAATGAGATCAGTCAGATGACGGTGTTCGATACCGTGCTGCTGGGGCGAAAGCCCTATATCAAATGGGCAGTGTCTCAGGAAGATATTGATTTGTGTGATAAAGTAATCCGGCAGGTTGGGCTGGCAGAGTATAAGCTGCGGTATATTAACGAGCTTTCCGGCGGCGAGCTGCAAAAAGTGATGCTGGCCAGGGCCTTCGTTCAGGAACCAAAGCTTTTGTTGCTGGATGAGCCCACAAGCAATCTCGATCCCAAAAACCAGTATGAGATGCTGGCCATGGTGCAGCATATGGTGCGGCAGCGGCATATCAGCGCCCTCATTGTCATCCATGATTTGAGTCTTGCCTTGCGCTATTGCAATAAGTTCTTATTCATCCGGGAAGGAGAGGTGTTTCGCTATGGCGACGCCTCCGTTATTACTAAGGAAATAATCTCGGCTGTTTATGGGATAGACTCTACGGTTGCCGAAATCGACGGACGAAAAATTGTCGTAATTGGCTAAATAAGTTAAGCGATGTAAAATATTGTCTAACGCCTCCATTTTTGTTAGAATACAAAATGGAGGCGGTTTTTTTGTTTGCGCAGCGATTAGATTTTCTGATGAGGCTTACCAATACAAAGAGCAGCAGCCTGGGCCGGGTTTTGTATCTGGATATTTCTACGATCAGCCGCTTGCGTTCAGGCAAAAGAGAGCTGCCGAAAGGCCAGGACTTTATCAAAGCCATGAGCCTTTATTTTGCTGGAAAAATTAAGGAAGACCATCAAAGAAAGGGGGCTGCCGCCGTTATTTGCCCCGGTAAAGAGTGGCCTTTGGAACCGGGCCGGGCTGCTGAGCTGATACACGATTTTTTGGTGGGAAATCCCCAGCCGGCAAAGGAGATTTAGCCGGCCAATAATTAGAGACAGGCAGGTGTGATGATGTTTCGGAAACTGGTGGCGATAGAGCCTCTGAATTTTACGGATACATATAAAGAGAAATTGAAGGATTTTGCAGATCAGACTGAGTTTTATGAGGACAGGCCCGGGGATAATGAGGAGATCATCGGCAGAATCGGCGACGCAGACGGGGTGTTGGTCAGCTACACCACCCCTATCGACAAAGAAGTTATTGCCGCCTGCCCTAATATTCGTTATATAGGGATGTGCTGCAGCCTCTATTCCCCGGAAAGCGCCAATGTGGATATTCGTTTTGCCGCCCAGCGCAATATTACGGTGCTGGGGGTACGGGATTACGGTGATGAAGGCGTCGTAGAATACGTTGTCAGCGAACTGGTTCGTTTGCTCCATGGCTTTGGGCCCCGGATGTGGCGGCAGGAGCCGGTGGAGCTGACGGGTCTGGCTGTAGGCATAGCAGGCATGGGCACGACAGGAACAATGATTGCCAAGGGCCTCAGCTTTTTTGGCGCCGATATTTATTACTACAGCCGCAGCCGCAAAGAAGCACTGGAACAGGCCCAAGGCTATACGTATCTGACTCTGGATGAGTTGCTGGCCAAAAGCGATATTCTCTGCACCTGTCTCAACAAAAATGTAATTTTATTGGGGGAGCGGGAATTTAAGCTCTTTGGCAACGGCAAAATACTGGTGAATACCTCCATTGGTCCCTCCCATGAAACCGAAGCCCTGGAGGCCTGGCTGCAAGCCCCCGGCAACTATATCTTAAGCGACACGGCTGCCGCCATTGATCCGTCGGGCCGGATTCTGGATTTGCCCAATGCAGTCTGTGTCCAAAAAACCGCAGGGGTGACTGCCCAGGCCCGGGAGAGACTGGGACAAAAGGTTATCGACAATATCAGAAGCTTTTTTTCTGGACAAAGTGTCACTGCCGGCCGGATTGTTTAGCCATCAGGATGGCTACCAGGGCATCGTCGGAGGGGTTCTTTGTGCAGGCAGTAATCTGTCCCAGGTTTTGCAAGGTGCTTTCCAGCGAATTGCCGGCAATGCCGTCATAATAACCTACGGAGGCGCCGGCCAGGGCCAGGCTGGCGAAAGTGAAGGCTTCGAAAGCGGCTACGCCCATTTTTAGGGCGCAACTATTTTTGGCGCCATCACATAACATGCCTGCTAAAGCGCTTACCGCATTTTTAATGGCATTGCCAATTTGTTCGGCATTACCGCCCCGGAGCCAGGTTATGGCGGCTGCCGAGCCGGCGCAGGAGGCTACGGCGCAGAGACAGGTGCTGGAAATACGGCCGGCATATTGTTTGACAAAATAAGTGGTCAAATGACTTAAGGCTAAGCCCCGGCAAAGCTGATCGTCGCTGAGGGCCCGGCTTTCCGCCCAGACAGCCACGGGAAGGATAGCGGTTATACCCTGATTGCCGCTGCCTACAGTGCTCATGGCCGGCAGCAGGCTGCCGCCCATCCGGGCGTCGGCGGCGGCGCAAGTTAGGATCTTAGAGCGCAGGGCCGGGTCCCCGGGCAGGCTCTCGCCTCCGGCCGCTAAAAACAAGGCTCTGCCGGAACCTAAGCCGATATGGTTTTCCAGGCCGTAACGGGCTAAAGCCCGGTTCATTACAGCCCCTTCCTTTAAAAAGGCAATATCGTTAAAAGCCACGCTTTCCGTATAATCCAGTATTTCATCGTAAGTGATTGCCCTTTGGTCCTGGGGGATGGCCTGTTTTTTATCCGGGGCGGCTGCCGCTGCTTTGCCGTTTACCTCAACGGAGGTAATAGTGCTATGCGTGTCTCTGATTACCGTGCGGACGGTTTCTGCCTCTGTGGTAACGACGGCTTCTATATAGATGCCCTTTTCTGTTGCGGAGCAGTTTACTTGGACCCTTGATTCCCTGAGAAAGGTTTTGGCTTTTTCCATATCTTCCGGTCCGGCGCTGTTCAGTACTTCCAATCCTAAACGGTAATCGCCGCCGAATAAGCCCAAAGCAGCTCCCAAATCGTTGCCCTTTTGATCGGTGCCCGGTACGGCCACCCCCCAGCCGTTTTTATATATGCCGGGAGAAAGGGTTATTTCTATAGAGAGGGGCGGGGCCGTTATTTCCGCTTGGCAGCGGGCGGCAGCCAAAGCTACGGCTACCGGCGCCGTGCAGCCTAAAGCAGGGGTAACCTCTTTTTTTAACAATTCGGTAAAACGGTGCTTTTTCATAATGCAGCCCCCTCAATATTTTCTTTTATTATAGTCTATGGCCGGAGATAGAGTAGATTCTTTTATTCCGGTATGATAAAATTCCTTGCAGAAGCAAATAGATAAGGAGCTTGGGGAAGATGAAAACAGGAGCCCTGATTATTACCGGCGGCGACACGGATAGAGAAAAAGTCTTTGAACCCTTGCATAAAATTGGCGGTACTTCGATTTTGCGGCGGCTGATCACCATTTTTCACTTAGCCGGCATCGACACTATCGTCGTGATGATAGCGGAGGCCCAGCGCAAAAAACTGGAGAAAGAGGCGGCCCGTTTAGGCGTTGTCTTTTTGACGGTAGAAGGCGATAGCAAGGAAATGTTTGACTACGTTAAAACAGGCCTGGCCTATCTGAAAGAAACTTGCAGCCAGGTCTTTGTGACGCCTGTGGATGTAACCCTTTTTTCCAGTGACACGCTGAAAGATTTGCTGACCTATGACCGCAAGCTGGTGGTCCCCGTATGGCAGGGCAAGAAAGGCCATCCTCTGCTGATTGCTCAAGACGTGATCCCCTCGATTCTACAGTATAAAGGAGACCGGGGATTGGCGGGAGCCGTTAAAGAAAGCGAGTACAAGCTCACCTTGGCGGAGGTGAAGGATCCGGGGGTTGTGTTAAAATTTGACCAGGCGGTGGAAAATCAGGATATTTTGGTTAATCATGAGTTAAACCGCTGGCGGCCGGTAACCAGGCTGCAAATCGCCAAAGAAACAGTTTTTTTGGGCCCGGGAGTCCGGCAGCTGCTGCAGCTCATCGGCAATACCGATTCTGTCCAATTGGCCTGCCGCCAGATGGGTGTATCTTATAGCAAGGCTTGGAAAATGTTAAACACTCTTGAAGAGCAATTAGGCTATGAGGTAGTTGTTCGCAGACAGGGCGGCCGCTATGGCGGCGAAACCAGCCTGAGCGAAAGAGGCCGGCAGTTGCTGGAGTGGTTTATCGCTTTAGAAAAGGAATGTGATGCTGCCGTAAAAGAAATTTTTTCCCGTAACTTGCTAAAGCTAATGGATAGTCAGAAATAAAGATAAGCCTTATTTGACTTATTTGTTGCCTATTATTATGCTGGTGGTGGTTTTTGCAGCCGGTTATTTCTATATGTTTTTTACGAAATAAACCATAAAACGTTATATTTGCCGGTTCTCTGGCCATAATAGCCTTGGGTGATGAAAATGAAAATAGGGATTCCCAAGGCTTTTCTTTATTATCGTTACGGGGAATTATGGCAAACATTTTTTCAGGAAATCGGCTGTGAGATCGTTACCAGCCAGGACACTAACCGGGCTATGCTGCTGGAGGGAGCGAAGGACTCCATTGATGAAAGCTGCCTGCCGGCAAAAATTTATCTAGGTCACGTCCGGTCCTTAATCGGCCGCTGTGACCATATTTTTGTGCCCCGCTTTGAGAACTTCGGCAAAAATGACGTGATGTGCGACCGGTTTATGGGTTTGTACGATATTGTCCGCAATGTTTACCCGGAAGCCAGTCTTATTGGCTTTGACCTGGCAGCTACAGAACATAAAAGCCAATGGCAGGCTTATCTGGGCTTGGGCAAAACCCTGGGCAAAGGCGCTGTCGATATCTTGTTGGCCTTGCGCCGGGCCAGGCTGGTTCAGGAAGCGGCAGATCAAAAGCGGCAGGAGCAGCAAACAGGGCTTTTTCAGGAAAATGGCATCAAGATTCTTCTGGCCGCCCAGCCCTATTTGATCCATGATCCCTATATAGGCCAACCCTTGGCGGCTATGATCAGGGAACAGGGGGCTATTCCCCTATACTCGGACCACTGCTGCCGCCGCCAGTGCCGTCAGCGGGCTCTGGAGATCTGCGGCAATTTGTACTGGATAATGAATAAGGAATCCGTAGGGGCTATAGCCATGCACCGTCATCAGGTGGATGGCATAATTCTGTTGGCCGCCTATCCTTGCGGTTCCGATGCTTTAGTCAATGAGCTGGTTCTTCGCAAGGTCAAGGATGTGCCTGTGATACAGATTATCCTGGATGAGCAGCAAAGCCAGGCGGGGCTGGCCACCAGGCTGGAAAGCTTTATCGATATATTAAAAGAGAGGAGGCGGGCAACGGCATGAGCAAAATAGAGCGGAAAGCAAATGAGCTGGTTTTCAGCTTCCCTCACATGGGGGATTACCATGTACCTATTGCCCGGCTTTTGGAGAACATGTTTCCGGCGGGGCGGGTTCTGGTACCGCCTCCCATTACCAAGAAAACCATCGAATTAGGCAGCCGCTATAGCCCGGATTTTATTTGCGCTCCTTTCAAATTTAATGTGGGAAATTATATTGAAGCCTTGGAAAAAGGCGCTAACGTTTTGATCCAGACCGGTTTAGGCTGCCGTTTCGGCTACTTTGGAGAAGTGCAGGAGCGGATCTTGCAGGATTTGGGTTACGAGTTTCAATTCTTCAGCCTGGCCCGGGAAAATGCTAAGGTTAAAAATGCATACCAGGGGTTTCGGCGGCTGGGTTCGCCTCACTCGCCGGCCAAATTCCTTGCCTATGTATTGATTGCCGCTGAAAGCATCAGGATCATGGACCACTTCGCTTTTATCATGAGGGAGCGGACCGGCTTTGCTTTACGGCCCGGCAGCTTTGAATATTTATATGGCTGTATGCTGGAAGAGTTAAGGCAGGTTTCCACGTTAAGGGAGCTGATTGCTATTCGCCGTCAATATACGGATAGCTTCAGCAAAGTGGAGGTGCGCCGCCCTCCCGACCTGTTGCGGGTAGGTATTGTGGGAGAGCTTTATACCCTAATGGAGCCTTACAGCAACTTATTTATTGAAAAGGAATTAGCGAAGCACAATATTGTGGTTAGCCGGAAGATGAGTGCTGCCTTTCTTTTGTTTGGCAAAAACAGCAGGAAATCTTTAAAAGATACGGGCAAATATATGAAATATTGGCCTGGAGCCAATGCTACGGATAGCGTGGCTCAAAGCCGGCGCTACGGCCGGTTAGGCTATGACGGCATTATTCATATGAAATCCTACGGCTGCACGCCGGAAATCAATGCTATGCCGGTCTTGCACAATCTGGGCAAGGACTACAATATTCCTATTTTGTACCTGAGTTTTGATGGCCAGACCAACGAAACAGGCGTCCAGACAAGGCTGGAAGCCTTTGTGGATATGCTGGAGATGAGGAGGAAAACATTTGAAAAAGATAGCTTATCTAGGGGTGGACATCGGTTCCATTTCGACAAAGGGAGTCGTTCTTGACCAGGCTCAGCAAGTTATTGCCGAAGAATATATCTGGACAGAGGGTAATCCCATTGCGGCAGTGAAGAGCCTTCTGGGCTCTTTGAAGGAAAGCTTGGGTAAGCTGAATGAAGACGTGGAAGTATGTGCCGTGGGGACTACCGGCTCCGCCCGCAAGCTGGCGGGAGTGATGCTGGGAGCCGACGCCGTCAAAAACGAGATAACTGCCCATGGTGTAGGAACCCTTTCCCGTTATCCTGATGCCAGGACTATTTTTGAAATTGGCGGCCAGGACGCCAAGTTGATACTGATCAACAACGGCGTTATCGTGGATTATGCGATGAATACCCTATGTGCTGCCGGCACGGGAGCTTTTCTGTCTTCCCAAGCCAAGCGGCTGGGTATTGCGGTAGAAGAAATGGGGGATATGGCTCTCCGTTCATTGGCACCGGCTAAAATCGCAGCCCGTTGCACGGTTTTTGCTGAATCCGATATGGTGCATAAGGCCCAATCCGGCTATCGCAAGGAGGATTTAGTGGCTGGCCTCTGCACGGCAGTTGTCACTAATTATTTGAACAACTTGGGCAAAGGCAAGGTCATTCAACCGCCCGTTGTGTTCCAAGGGGGCGTCAGCAAAAATCCGGCAGTGGCCAGAGCCTTTGAAAAAGAAACGGGCTTTCCGGTGATTGTGGATGAAAATTCTCACCTCATGGGGGCGATCGGCGCCGCCATTTTAGCCCAAAGGGCCGCTGCCGGCAAGGTTTTCGACTTCCGGGCTGCCGAAAGAACCTTCAGTACCAGGGCTTATGAATGCGGCGGCTGCGCCAACCAATGCGAAGTAGTCTGCTTCTATCAGGATGGTGTTTTATTGGATACCTGGGGTAACCGCTGCCCCAATTACGACAGGAAAAAGGCGGCACTGGTCAGCTAAGAGCGAACTTGTAATTCTCCTTATATATACGGGAGGATGCTGTGTAAGCATCCTCCCGTAGTGCTCTTTCTACTTCTTCATAACAGGGGCCTGCAGCTCAGTTTCCAGTTTTTCGGGGTCGCTTACATCATCCGGCGAGGTGATGACATGACCGCGAAGGGGACCTGCAAAGCAATACCCATTGTCCTCCATCCACCGGGCCAGCTTCTCGGTAGCCGCGTCATAGCCCCCATCAAAGGGTCCGGTGAAGCGCAGCGTGGCGGCAAGGGGGATTTCATCGTATTCTTTATAGACAAATTCGCCGCTGTTTGTGCCAAGGGTGTCCACTGGAATGGCAATCTCCACATCGGGGTCGCTCTCCTTATATTCCTCGTCGAAGTAGGTGGAATAGCCGTCGCTGTGGCAGGCAATTTGATTTTCGCCGATGTATCTGCCCAGTTTCTCCCACAGGATGCCCTCCTGATTGTACTGGGGGATGATGCCTCGCAGGGACAGCACCTTCACGGCGGGAATTTTCTTCAGTTCAACCTCATAAATCATAATCGTACGCTCCTTTCGCATTGTGCCGCTCATTTCCAGCAGCCGGGCAAGCTTTTGCCGCTCTGCTGTAATGACTGACTGTACAGAATCTGCCTTGGCGCGCAAAACCTTGTTCATGTAGGCAAAGTCATTCATCCGTGGCAGAATATCGCCCATCTCATCAATGGAAAAGCCCAAATCCCGCAGCAGCACAATATTTTTTGCAAGGGGAATCTGTTCGGCGCTGTACTGCCGGTAGCCTGTGTATTTATCAATCTCGGCGGGATACAGCAGTCCGCATTTCTCATAGTGCCGGAGCATCCGGGGTGATATACGCACAAGATGGGAAAACACGCTTATTTTGAACAAGAGCGCACCTCCTTTGGTTGTTGCAATCCGGTTTGCAGATTCATCGTAAGCCTTGACACAATGTTAAAGTCAAGAGGCACTTTTCAGCCAACTCGTGGGGATCGTTTAAACATAGCGCCCAGATAATCGTCGCCCAATCCGGGGACGCCGGGGCATTTGCTGAGAAGTTTGATTTCCATATTTACCTCCCCGTTTCTATTTGTTTTATTTAACCTTTTCCGGTTCACATACTACCGCAAAGGCAATAAAGCCTATGAAGATGATGACGATGCCGCCGCTGCGGTGGAGGCGGAAATCGCTGCTATCATGGCGGCTTGCTGTGCTATCATAATATTGGTGATACTGGTCGAAAGCGTTGCCGTCAATACCCCGTCTTTTACGCTCTCGGCATAACCGCCCGCTACGATTGACGCCGCAAAAAGCAGCAGCTCCTGTGTTGAGACCGACAGCACGCCAAATCCTTTCTGCGCTCTCAAGGTATTCCGGGCTGTACCGATGTCATGGACAATCGTATCTATCTCCACCGGCAGCAGGGTGAGGATTCCCAAAACCGGCAGGGTATAAGCTTTATCCAACTTGATTCGCTGCACCCGAAGAGCATCCCGCAGAGCGAGAAGGCGATCCGTAGCGCTATCATCCGAATTTCCGAGGACCAGCACCTGCGCCAAAGCCTGAACGCTGTTTTTGCTGGAAAACCCGCCTTTTAACCGGCTGTAAAGCTGCTCAATGCGCTCCGCTCCCCCCGTCACCTCCAAATCCGTAAGCCCCAGCATAGCCGCATAGATATAATCATCCTGCCCCGTATAAAAGAAATGACGGGCTTTCATACCATCGTAAAAGCTTCGCGCGCGGGTTGCAACATTCTCATAATCGGAAGCATCGGCTTGCACCGCAACCTGATAGGCGGCAACCACAAGAAAGTCGGAAGCACGGAACTTTACGTCTTTCAATAAGTCATATACCTTCAGCGTTTCGCTAAATACCTGCTGGGGATTAGGGGACAACGAGAGCAGCGCCGCTACACATAACGCCATATTGCCCCGAAAGGCAGAAAAGGCGCCGGTGTTCTGCTTCATCAAAGCGTGGCACTGTCGAATAGCTTCACAGTCAACCGTTCTACCCTTCTGCGCATACAGAAGCGCTGCCAGCCGCTTTGTCAGGGTGTTTTGCCAAGTGAATTCTTTTTTGATGATTTGCGCATTATCCGCAAAAAGTTCCAACCTGCTTTTTCCTGTGTAATTCATGTAAACAAGGCCTCCATAAATTCATCCTAAAATATCTCAAGACTTTTTTGCTCTTTACCAGGCAGATGTTTTACAAGATGGACATTCTTCCCTATGTACGCAAAGCGTTTCACCGCAGGCGGGACAACGATACTGTTCTTTCTACTGCCGCAGAAATGCTTGCGTGCCCATAGCATAAACGGCAATTCATGCCGCAGGGCGCGATCAGCGTTTCTTTCATCTTATCACCTTTCCTTCGATTGGGTTGCTTAAATCACCAAACCTAAGGCTGACACTAAGCCGGAATCTATCAATAACGTATAATGCTTTAATAAATAATTATACCAATTCCGAAATCTTTATGGAAGAGATACACTGCGAATTGATAGATTGACGCCCTTAATAGTCTCTTGTTTCGGGACGAGTGGAGCACCCCTCGACCAACTTAAGAATATTATATTTAGAGCACCACTTTATTTCCACACTGAGACAGAAAGATGATTTATATGGATACTACTAACTATAGGTGCAATAAATGCCATGCCTCTTATGGCTGCTGTTGCTGCAATTCAGGCTATTATTGTTGTGTTCCCGGTCCTCAAGGCCCCGCTGTGCTGCGCAGGCCAACACAATGCAAACCCAAGAGTTTAGCACGGCAGAACTCAATACTTTTGTGTTCTCGAATATCATGACACTGTCTGCCGGAGACCAGTTGAGCCTTCTGATGGCCTCAGATCCGGATACACTATTTAGTACGCCACAAATGGGGCCTATATGCTCGCAAGCAAAGAGCCGGCCTATCCCTGTTGGGCAAGCCGGCTCTTTATTTTCTGCGTTTTTCGGGTGAGCGCTTATCCTTGGATTCCGAAAAGATCACATCCAGTATGGGGAAGTAGGACTGTCGTTTCACTGGAGCAGATTACATCCTCATATTTAAATGTGGATACCGCATCCTTTAGTATGGCCGCCTGAGCGGAAAGCTCTTCGCTGGATGCAGAGCTTTCTTCTGCCGTGGCCGCATTGGTCTGCACAACAGTGGATATCTGCTCCATACCCGATGTAATCTGCGTGATGGCGGCGGCCTGCCCTTGCACGTCCCCCGCAATGCTCTCCATGATTCTCTGCATGCCGGAAATTTCACCGGATGCATATTCCGTTGAAACCCGTGTTTCCTGCGCAAGCCGCAGTCCTTCGTCCACTTCTCGCATGGAGCGCTTGATGAGCTCCGCCGTTTTCTTTGCGGATTCAGCCGATTGCCCGGCCAAATTCCGCACCTCCTCGGCGACAACGGCAAAGCCCTTGCCTGCTGTACCGGCGCGTGCCGCTTCAATCGCCGCATTCAGCGCCAGGATATTGGTCTGTTGTGCAATATCCTGGATGGTATCGGCAATTCCATTGATTTGGTTCGAACTGTCTTTGATCCGCTCCATAGACGCAAGCAGCCGTATCATTTTCTCTTGTCCTTCCTCGGCCCCGGCTGCGGTTTTTGCCACACTTTCGGAGACCTGTTTGACACTTTCTGCAATATGGCTTGCTTCCCCGGACACTGTGGCAATGGATGCCGAAAGCTCCTGAACCGAAGCGGCTTGCTCCGTGGCTCCGGAGGCAAGGGCCTGGGCGGCATCAGAGATTTGAGCCGCTCCCGAATTGACCATGTCGGCCGACGTGTTGATGTTGGATAAGGCATGTGCGGTACCCAGATAAGCCTGCTGTAAGGACTCCTGAATCGGGGCAAAATCTCCCACATACTGATACGTAAAATGTGTCGTCAGATCTCCCTTTGCCATATTTCCCATATGGCGTGTAAGATCCTCGACAATTCCCCGAATGGTTAAAATCAGAGTTTCCGTGGCTTGCGTCAGCGTTTGCAGCTCGTCCCTGTCTTTTGTAACCGGCACCGGCGGCGTATGCGCATCGCCCGCTGCAAGCTGCTCAAGGCGTTTTGCGACGCCGGCCAGCGGGCCGGTCAGCCGTTTGAGGCCAAAGAAGGCGATCAAAACGCCAATGATAGCATTGCCGAAGCTGACTGCCAGCAGTATGGCCTGTGCGGACGCTTCCTGCTTATAAAACGCCGCCTCGGCCTGCTCGATGTCTTCCGCATAATTTCCTGCGTTTATGTACCAGCCGTAGGGCTCAAACTTCAGCGTATAGGTTCTCTTCTGAAAGAGTCCTTCCTGTCCCGGTTTTTTCGTGTAATAATCGGTATAACCGCCGCCGGACTGGTTTCCTGCAGCAATAATATTGCGAACGTAATAGGTTCCTTCCTGGTCTGTAAGGTCATATCGCCGTGTGCCCTCGATTTCCGGATCCATGTGAACGACGCAAGCGCCGTCCTCTGTGTATGCCCAGAGATAGCCGTCGCCGTTATAGCGTGTATCGCGGATTATTTTTTCTGCAGATTCCAGTGCTTCTTGCATAGTGATTTCCCCGTTCAGGTACCTTTGATGGTTCACGCTCAAAACGCCGGTCATGCTTTCTGCCACAGCTTTGATTTTGCTGTCATAATCCTGCCGCTTTGCTGAGATGGCCAGGCTATAAGCTCTATCCATGTTGACATAGGATATTATCGAAGATAGCAAGATAGATGCAACCAGTAAAACGCCAATAAACAACGCTAACTTTTCTTTTAATTGAAATTTGAATTTTATTTTTGCCATTATTATCTCCTCCTCATGCCAGATGCCCTTTGTCAGCTTGGCTTTTTTCTGTTGCAAGGCAGCACAAAAACGCTGACATATCTAAACTATTATAGTGATATCGAACTCTGCATAGTTTGCTCATACCGCAAATTGGCCGTTTGGTGACTTGAATAGCAAAATAAAACGAATTTGGTCAAATGCAATTCCAATATAACCCTTCACGGATGTAGCCTCTACCGCCGATAAGGCAAGGCAAACCAAGCTATTCAGGGCATATCAACGCTTGTTTTCTGAGTATATAATTGGTTATATTTGCCGACAATAAAACTATACTTGGGAAACGAGGCGTGGCTATGTTTGGTTTTTTCGACAAAAAGAGAAAGCAAAAAAAACAGGAAACCTTTCAGAAAATGCTCCCTCATCAAGAAATGGGAGAGGTCTCTGAAAGCTATCAGGAAACGATTGTACATCTGAAAAATGTATTTAAGGATGATGATCCCATTGAATTCAGGGAGATTTCGGCCGGCAGGCATAAGCCCATACGAGTCTGTTTTGTCTTTTGCGACGGGTTGGCGGATGCATCGCTGATCGATGATTTTTTGATTCGCCCCTTGATGCAGATCGATGAGTCCACGTTGGAAAAACTGACTGCGGATACGTTACTCTCCAATGTTTTGCAGATTAATAGCGCTAAAAAAACCGGGAATTTAAATGAAATTATTGAGAACATAACCTATGGCGACACGCTTTTGGTAGCGGAAGGAATCGGCCAACCCATACTTTTCAGCACGAAGAGCTTTCCTGCCAGAGCCGTTTCAGAGCCTGAGGGTGAGAAAATCCTCAGCGGGCCGCGGGAAGGGTTTACCGAGGTCATGATGACCAATCTGGCGATGGTCCGGCGGAAGCTCAGAACCGAGAAGCTTAAAATGCGTTATTACAAGCTGGGCAAGCAGACGAATACTCAGCTCTGTATTGCTTATTTGGACGGCATCGCTGACCCTGAAATTGTTCGGGAGCTTTATAGGCGGCTTGACAATATTGACATAGACGGGATTTTGGACGCCAACTATATCAACGAGCTGATCCGCGATGACGTCTGGTCGCCGTTTCGGTCCACAGGCTATACCGAGCGTCCTGACGTGGTGGCTGCCAAGCTGCTGGAGGGCCGGATTGCGGTTTTCGTGGATGGAACGCCCGTAGTGCTCACGCTGCCATATCTGTTTATCGAGAATTTCCAGAGCAATGAAGACTATTATCTGAGCTTTTACTACACAACCTTTACCCGGGGACTCAGGATTTTAGGATTCTTTCTCACCATACTGGTGCCTGCTATTTACATTGCAATCGTAGCGTATCATCAGGAAATGCTGCCGGCGCCGTTGCTCATCAGCATCGCCACGGAGCGGCAAGGCGTTCCGCTCCCAGCCGCGCTTGAAGCGATGATTATGCTCATCGTCTTTGAAATCCTCCGTGAAACGGCTCTTCGGATGCAGACGAACGTTGGGCAAGCGCTGAGCATCGTCGGCGCCCTTGTAGTGGGGCAGGCCGCAGTGGAGGCCAAGCTGATTGCCGCGCCTATGATTATCATTGTCGCCATGTCAGGCATTACCAGCCTGCTGGTCCCTAAAATGAACGCCCCAATTCTCATCCTTCGTTTTGGAATCCTGCTGCTCGCTTCCTGTTTGGGTTTCCTGGGCGTGACCGTCGGCGTCGCCTTTTTGCTGGCCCATGTTTTGGGTCTGCAGTCATTTGGCGTCTGGCAGTTATCATCAGGCCGCAAACTGCATTTTCAGAGTATAAAAGACACGGTGATTCGGGCGCCGTGGCGTAAAATGATCCTGCGCCCGGAGCAGCTTGCGAAGAATGACGTACGTCAAAAGGGTCATCAGGAGGGGCAGCAATGAAGCATCTTACCGCCTGTGCATTGATTTTATTATGTTGTGTATCGTTGAGCGGATGCTGGGATTACCGGGGGCTGGATGAGATCGATATCGTAACCGGAATCGCTGTGGATAAGGATAAGGCCGGAATCTACCGGCTGACCATAGAAATTGTTGATACCCAGGGCTCTGCCAAAGAGGGGGATCTCGGTGCAAAATACGTAGAAGCCCAGGGAGAAACCATATTTAACGCCATTCGCAATTCCAAGAAGCGGTTGATCAACAAGCTATATGGCGGTAATATGCAAACATTGGTAATCAGCCGGCAAATCGCCGAAACAGAAGGCGTTTCTGTTATTCTGGAGGAGATGCTGCGCGACGGAGAACCCCGTGAGACCATGAGCGTTGTCATCTCACAGGAAGAAACAGCGAAGGATATTCTTCTTGCGGAAGGTATCGATTCTAAAATCATATCCTATGAGATTCATGATATGGTTGAAGAGGATAACCGGGTAACCGCGGCAACGGTAAACATGCCGCTGTATAAGGCATATAACGCAATCAAGGGAACAGGCAATTCTTTAACGCTTCCTGCGGTACACTGTGTACAAAATGGAGAGGAAACGGTTGTTGAAAGCAACGGGATCGCCGTATTTGAGGGCGACAAGCTTATCGGGTTTCTGCCTTCAAAGAACAGCATGTACTATCTGTTCTTTAGAAACGAGGTAAAGGGCGGCGTGATCTCATTACCGATAAGCCGGCCGGATGACAGCGTTTCTCTGGAAATCAAGGGCTGCAAAACAAATGTTGATGTTTCCGTTCAAAAGGGACAGGCCTTCATTACCCTATCCATTGATATAAAGCTCAATGTGATGGAGATCAAATCACAGTTAAGCATATCCCAGGCAAGCCAGCGTAAAGACCTGGAGCAGCAGATATCTGCGTTTTTACAGACAAGCATTGCCGGCTTTTTCAAAGATGTACAAACGCAGAATAAGGCTGATATCTTTGGATTTGGACGGCAACTCTACCAGAGAACCCCCGGTCAATGGGCGTCCATTGAAGATGACTGGAACGAACTATTTCAAAACGCTGATATTCAGATAAAGGTTAACGCGAAAATCCAATCCGCCGGCGTATTGAAAGATTATTGAGGAGGTAAAGGCAAATGGGTATCGCTGTTGTGATCGTGTTTTTTGCAGGGGTTATTCTGCTTGGCCTTTGCCGGGGATTTCCAGGCCGCAGCAGGAGAGAAAATGTTTTTTATATTTTAAGCATAGGCGTCAGCCTGACGGTATTACTGATAAAGAGTATTGCCTGACATCCGGTTCATGGGAAGCGAAGCGCCTGCCCAAAGGAGTAAGCATATGGAATCTGAAAAATTGACGCCCTGGAATTTACGGAGCCTGCTCATTATCATGATCCTTTGCGGGTCATTGGTAAACGGCGCTTTTACTGTTGTGCAGGATACTTGGATCTCCGTACTGCTCATGGCAGTGATTTATCTCCCTGCGATTTTGATATACTGTAGAATCTGTACGCTTTTCCCGGAAGAAGACCTGTTCGGCATAATGGAGGTACTGTTTGGCCGGATAGGAAGCGTGCTCTTCGTCTTGCCCATGACCTGTTATGCTTTGACTGTCACGGCGCTGCAACTGAGAAATTTTACTGAGTTTACCGTTGTGATCGCTCTGAAGAACACGCCCCCCATTCCCATCATGATTGTATTGATTCTTACGGTGCTGTATCTTGCTAAGCAGGGGTTCTTCGTATTAGGGCGATGGTCCACCATAGTCTGCATTGTTATCAGCATGAATATCATTTTTACCATTTTGTTTTCTTTGAATATCATGGATATGTCTCATATCCTGCCGGTCATGAATCATACCCCCGGCGCTGTCCTGTCTAATTCCTTTGCACTGGGGAGTATTGCTGTGGGTGAGACGGTTATGATGATGGTCATACTGTGCAATAGAAAAAAAGAGCGGAGCGCTTACCGGATATACTTGCCAGGCGTCATACTGGGAGTCTGTCTCTTTGCGCTGGTCATATTGCGCAACATTTTTATCCTTGGAGCCGATCTGGAGAATTCCGCCAAGTTTTCCACCTATATGGCCGTGCGCATTATTGAGGTTGGGAGCTTTTTTGAGAGAATCGAGAGTTCCATCTCTTTTGTCTATATCCTTCTTGGCATTACAAAGATGGCGCTGTTTCTTTCCGGGGCAACCATGGGGATTTCCAAGCTGCTTAGGGTGGATGACTATAAAAAGCTCTTGGTCCCCACCGGTCTTCTTACGCTGGCCATCGGTGCCCTGGTTTTTAATAACGCCTTTGAAATGTTTGACCTCGTATGGGTATACCAGTATGCTGCAATCCCCTTTCAGTTGTTGATTCCCGCCGCCATCTGGATTGGGGCTGAAATAAAAGCGCCAAAACCTTCGGCAGGATAAAAAGTGTTTCATCATTTGGTGTAAAGAGCCATCGGTCCATGTGACCGGTGGATTTTTTTATTCCCCGGCTTATAGCAAGGTTTCATTTACTACATGAAAGCCCAAATTAAGTACATGGCTGTGCCAGATATTCAATTCTAAATTATACTTTCCATGGAAAGTATTTTATATCTTAAGCGAGACAAGAAGGTGAGATAATGTGAGACTACAAATTACAACGGACTATGCGATTCGCGTGATGCTTTTTATGGCGCAACAAGATGGGGAAGTGTCAACTGCTGAAGCTGCGGCAAAGGAACTGGGAATTACTTATAGCTATTTCAACAAAGTAGCCTGGAAGATCAGGATGGCTGGTTTTCTGGAATCTGTACAGGGCCCGGGCGGAGGATACCGCATAGCAAAAAACCCGGCGGATATCACCCTATACGATATCGTTACAGCGATGGAGGGGGACATCAGCATCAACCGATGCCTGGATGAGGATGGCTTTTGCAGCAGAAACGCCACTCTAATATGCCCAGTTCACAAAATCTTTGAAGGCATCCAAAACCAGATTATTGATACATTAAAGAGTATAAAAATTAGTGATTTATGTGGTGAAAAGCAGTCCAAGCCAATCCGGGAAATGATGATGACTTCCACAGTATAGGGCTATATTTGAAGTGCATTTTCAAAATGCAGTTAAGTCAATAAGGTTTAATATAAATGAGGAGGGGAACAAATGCATAAAGAAGTGCACTGTAAAACGGGGAAAATCATAAGCATGCTTTTAGCCGCAGTTTTGATCTGCGGGGTGTTGCCGGTGCAGGTATTGGCAACGGAAGCTGAATCTGTTCCTGTTGCCATGATGGAAGAAACCGAAACCAACGATCAAACCGATGCCGGAGAAGAAGAGAACAATTGGCCGGCAGAGGAAACGTTGACAGAAGTTGAAGCCATAGTCCAAGAGGAAGATGTTATAACTGCTTCAGGCCAACCCTTTGAAATGGACCCAGTAGAAGAAGAGAGTATCACTTTATTGAAAGAGTCAGATAAAAAAGCAGCTCCATCAGAAAGCTGCATTGTGGCCTTTGACCCCGATGATGGGAAGACGGGCTACAAGGACTTCTTCAAAGTGACGGTTCCCGCCGGCGGCACAGTCACCGAAAAACCCGCCGATCCGACTCGTGACGGATACTTTTTCAAAGGCTGGTACAGCTATCTGGATGGAGAGGATCCCGTACTTTGGGACTTCGAAAACGACACTGTACCGGAGAAGAATATGACCCTGTGGGCCGCCTGGGAAAAAGGCTGTCTTGTGGTCTTTGACCCCGACGATGGGAAGACAGGCTACAAGGACTTCTTCAAAGTAACGGTTCCCGCCGGTGGCACAGTCACCGAAAAACCCGCCGATCCGACCCGCGACGGATATTTCTTCAAAGGCTGGTACAGCTATCTGGATGGAGATGATCCCGTACTTTGGGACTTCGAAAACGACACTGTACCGGATAAGAATATGACCCTGTGGGCCGCCTGGGAAAAAGATACCGGTAACGGCGAAACTGGCCCCGGCGGTGAAACTGGCCCCGGCGGTGAAACTGGCCCCGGCGGCGAAACTGGCCCCGGCGGTGAAACTGGCCCCGGCGGCGAAACTGGCCCCGGCGGTGAAACTGGCCCCGGCGGTGAAACTGGCCCCGGCGGCGAAACTAGCCCCGGCGGCGATGATTATATTGAAATAGATGATGGAAAGGCCCCGAGCGGGTCCCTCGATCTGGACGATCTACCCAAAACCGGTGATAACGGCGCCGGGCATTTCCTCCTGTGGCTGCTCTGTGGTATTTCGGCTTCTGGTATGATTACACTGACTTTATCAGGAAAGAGACGCAGTTATATAACCGAATAAATCAGTGAGGGGATAAGCGCTGCAATAATGGCATGTGCTTATCCCCTCAACACAAAAAGTAGATTTAATTGCAAAACATATCAAAGGCGGTTTTTAATTGGATATTTATAGGCTGGAAAGCAGATAAAACCATAACCTATTAGCCAATTCCGCATTTTACATTAAGTGATATTTGTAAAAGATATATATGCCAATTAAGCTTTTTTTCAAGGGCAACAGCTTTCCTGCTAAAGGCATTCAGAAAACGGAGGAAGTGAATTATGGAGGGAAATAAAACACAACGTTTTCTTCTTTTCGTTTGTATCGCTGTTTTTGTTTCCTCTATCTCAATATTGGGTTGGCAGCATATGCGAAGCCTCAAAGAGGAAAATGCGCTAAAACAGTTGGTACAAACAAAGGGGAGTACTAAGAGCTCTACTTTGCCCTCCATGGACATCTCAACACAAATGTTAGCGGAAGCATCGGCCTCGGCTATACTAGAGCAGTATTGTGAGTTGAGCCGGCAAAACAGGGACCTGATTGGATGGATTAAGATAGATGGCACGGAAATAGATTATCCTGTTATGTATACGGGAGATGATTTCTATCTTAGGCACAGCTTTGATAAGACGGATTCCAAAAGCGGGCTTCCCTTTATTGACAAGCGATGCGCCGTGAAACCGTTTGGTACAAATACAATTATTTATGCGCACAACATGAAAAACGGCACGATGTTTTCCGGACTTCTCAACTATAAAAGTTCGGATTATTATGCTGAGCACCCCATCATTCGTTTTGACACGCTGTATGAAGCGCAGGAATATAAAATTGTTGCTGTGTTCGAAAGTGAGGTTTACCAAAAGAGCGATATGGTATTTAAACATTATAATTTTCTAAACGCAGATAACCATGCGGCGTTTGATGAGTATAGCGCAGGGATCAAGGCGCTTTCCCTCTATGATACGGGGATTTATCCGGAATATGGAGATGAGCTTATTACTCTTATGACTTGCTCTTACCATACCGAAAACGGCCGATTCGTAGTGGTTGCTAAAAAATGTGACAGATAGTATGACGCAGGGTCTGCTCTTTGGCAAGAGCGGCAGGCTTAAGCAGTCCACAAGCCCAATCTAACAAAAAGGCGGTTGATTTTGTACAACGATACAGATTCCACCGCCTTTTATTATTTGGCTTGATTGCCTTTGCTATTTTAGCCATAAACAAGGAGATTTTTCTTTCTGAAAAAAGAGCAGGCATGCACACTTTGTCCGATGGGACATAAAATACTACTGACTTAATGTCGCTATTAATTTAAGGAGGAAGAAAAGTGTCTTATTACGACCAAGAGGAATATAGCGATTGTAGAGGATACAATCAAGAAGATACCTGGGAAAGTCAGAGGGAAGATTACTTTGGGCAGGAAGCCGGCTTTTACCGGAGCGAGGGAGACTGCTACCAAAATAGAGTTGAAGACGACGAAGAAGACGTTGAAGATGATGAAGAAGATAATGGTGAAGTCAGCGTTTTGAGTGCTGGAAATGGATCTGACGAACGCTGTGCAAACGAATGCAGGAGCGAATGCAATCGCTGCGAACAGTGTATAAGACAGTGCCGCCGCCAGGGCAATTCCTATTGGGAGTGCGAAATACGTTGCTGCGGTAGCTGTAAGCGTTGTGAAGCATGCAAAAGCGAATGTGCCGCCCGGTATGAATGTGAAGAAAGATGTAGACGTAACTGTAGGAGAAAGTGCAGGTGTTCCTGTAATCCTTGGCAATGCTTACGGAATTGTGAAAGAAACTGTGAGAGAAGATGCGGAAATCAGCAATCTGACTCTGAGGCAGAACGTCCTTCTTGCAGACCCTGCTGGCCCAACGCCATCCGCCCTTGCCGGCCCTGTAATCCTTGCCGCCGTTAGTAGCCTTGTTCCTTTCCGTTTTCTGGGATAAACCCGGCGTACCGATGAGAGATTTGAGGATATAACCGGGCGATAAGCGCCCTTCGTAACAACCCCTCTAGTGTAGAAAATTACTGCACTAGGGGGTATTTTGATAAACGGCTTGCGATATCAGTGCAAAGGCGATAGCTTTGGCAAGAAAAAGAAGGGGAAAGGGAGAGAATAGCCGGCGGAAATTTGATCAATCAAGAAATTATTGATTGATTTACATTAAAAATGTAAAAAAATACACCACTTTGCAAAGAGTGACATAAGCTAATATTGGCAAGCTGCCAATCTCTAATTGGTAGATTGCCGTAAATAAATTAAGGAGAAGGTACTATGAGATGTTGTAATAGTCGTAACGAAGATCGCTTTAGCGAATTTGATAGTTACAGTTGTCGCCCCGGCTGCCGCCCGGATCCTTGCAGACCTGCGTATTGCACACCAGGCCCAATCGGCCCGACTGGTCCTACCGGCCCTGCCGGTCCCGCTGGTCCTGCCGGAGCAACGGGAGCCACTGGAGCAACGGGAGCCACTGGAGCAACGGGAGCCACTGGAGCCACTGGAGCAACTGGGGCAACGGGAGCGACCGGCCCTGCCGGTGCAGCAGGTCCTGCCGGCCCAACTGGGGCAACGGGAGCGACCGGCCCTGCCGGTGCAGCAGGTCCTGCCGGCCCAACTGGGGCAACAGGAGCAACCGGCCCTGCCGGTGCAGCAGGCCCCGCCGGCCCAACTGGGGCAACGGGAGCGACCGGCCCTGCCGGTGCAGCAGGTCCCGCCGGCCCAACTGGGGCAACGGGTGCAACCGGCGCTGACGGGGCAACCGGCCCCACTGGTCCTACTGGCGCAACCGGCGCTGACGGAGCAACCGGTCCCACAGGTCCTACTGGCGCAACCGGTCCCACAGGGCCAACGGGATTACTTGAGCCTGGCCAATTCCTATTTAATGTTATTGGAGAAGCTGGTAGTGCAACAATTGGTCTCGGAGAAAATCTTATTTTTGAATCCTCTACACTGGATATAACAGTTACGCCAGGTTCTGCAATAGTAACGATTGAAGATCCTAACCCCACAGGTCCCACTGGCCCCACTGGCCCCACTGGTCCTACCGGACCGACTGGTGCTGATGGCGCAACTGGCCCGACAGGCCCCACCGGTGCAGATGGTGCAGATGGAGCAACTGGCCCGACAGGTCCCACCGGTCCCACTGGCGCAGACGGCGCTGATGGTGCAACTGGCCCGACAGGTCCCACTGGCGCAGACGGCGCTGATGGTGCAACTGGCCCGACAGGTCCCACTGGCGCAGATGGCATAGATGGCGCAACTGGTCCTACCGGCCCCACCGGCGCAGACGGCGCTGATGGAGCAACTGGCCCCACCGGTCCTACCGGTCCGACGGGTGCAGACGGTGCAACTGGCCCCACCGGAGCAGACGGCGCCGACGGAGCAACTGGCCCCACCGGTCCTACCGGTCCGACGGGTGCAGACGGTGCAACTGGCCCCACTGGAGCAGACGGCGCCGACGGAGCAACCGGCCCCACCGGTCCTACCGGTCCCACTGGCGCAGATGGCATAGATGGTGCAACCGGCCCCACCGGTCCTACCGGCCCGACGGGTGCAGACGGCATAGATGGTGCAACCGGCCCCACTGGCCCTACTGGCCCGACAGGTCCTACAGGCCCCACTGGCCCGGCGGGTGCAGACGGTGCTGATGGTGCAACTGGCGCAACTGGTCCCACTGGCCCAATGGGTCTGGAAGCCTTCGGTGGCCTCTATAGTGATACCCCGCAGGTTTTGGCAATTACCCTTTTAGCAGCAACACAGGTTGCTCTCGCAAATACGATGCCGTCAGCAGATGTCACCTATACACCGGCAAATAGTATCACTATTGATACATCGGGTACGTATGAAGTCAGCTTTATGCTGCGTGGTACTGCGTCTCTCGGCGCTTCCACAACAGTTGCTGTCCGCCTGAACGGCACAGACATCCCCAGCCTCACGAATACGCAGACATTGACGCTTGCTACCGGAGCGGAATTCACCGGCTTGGCACTTGTGACTTTGGCTGCCGGCGATGTGCTTGATCTAGCGGTTTCCGCTCTGCTTGCACTGTCACTGACACTTGAAGACGGTACCAACGCCACATTGATCATTAAGAAGATCGATTAATTTTATCAGAAGAGGGTGCCTCATTTGAGGCACTCTTTTAGCATGTGCAGATGAAACTCATTCCGCACTGAGTTTATTCAATTTGTACAGCAGTAGGCAGCGCACTCATGGTAATTTTGTGGTTTCACGGCATTAACCTCTAAAGTTTGTAGCTCATGATTGTAGCATTTGCTTAGTTATGGTGGACTTCGTTGATATATACAATTTAAGGATGCTGCTGGGTGCTTTGATAATAAGAAGGGCACCCCTTTGAAGTAATCATGCCAGGAAAAAAACTGACATGTGGCAAACTTCATTAGGGGTGCCTTTTGATTTGTATAGAGAGGCTTCTCCTAAACTACCTTAGGCTTAGTATTTGATAAATTTATCGCCGGAAACGCCGCAGATGCTGCACTTTTCGGGGACAAACTTCTCAATATTGCCACAGACGGGGCAGAGATAGTAGAACACTTCCACAGTCTCATCCAGGTTATCTAGAGCTTCCTGATAAAGCCGGGCATGAACTTCCTCAGCTTTCATGGCGAAAGTAAACGACATTACAGCGGCTTTATTTCCTTCGGCTTCAGCCTGTTTTACAAAATCAGGGTACATATCCTGGAACTCGTGGGTCTCGCCGGCAACCGCATCCTTTAGATTATCTACAGTGGAAGATACTTTTCCTGCAACTTCAAAATGCTTGAGAGCATGCAGGGTCTCAGCGTCGGAGGCAGCTTTAAAGAGTTTAGCGGCATTAAGCTTGCCTTCTTTTTCGGCTTTCTTGGAATAGGCCAGATACTTTCTGTTGGCCTGAGCTTCTCCGGCAAAAGCCTCCATTAAGTTGTTAATTGTTTTGTTTTCATTCATCTTTATATCCCCCTTATTATTTATTGAAAGCTTTAATTAGCTTTTTCACAGTATCTTTATAAGCAATTTCAGTTTGCCGGCGGTCCAGTAGAGACTGAGAAAATAGTGCTTATTTTACTTTGATGCAAATACCTGCTTTAGCTTTGGGCTGTTTGGACGGATAGGTTTTCAGTACCCGGCAGATTGTTCCCTAGGCATTTTGGACAAATGCCTTTAAAATATACATTTTTGTCATAGATCTTGAAATGGCTCAAATCTTTGGAAGCAAGGGCATTTATGTCGATTTGAAAATCATAGATGGCTCCGCAGTTCTCGCATTTGAAGTGACCGTGGTCTTCCGTCAGAATATCGTATCTGGTTTCCTTATCTTCAATGGTAATCACTCTGACCAAGCCAGCTTGGGCTAAAATATGCAAGGTGTTATACACCGTTGTTTTCGATAATGTAGAAATATCCTTTTGAAGATCGGTGTATATCTGATCTACCGTCGGATGGCATTGATGTCGGGCAAGATATTCCATAATTTTTAACCTTTGGTGGGATGGATTGATATTTCTTTTCTTAAGCTCTTGTTCAAAATCCAATGGCTTCATTCCGTTCACCACCTTTATTAAGCATGACGCTGTAATAAAAACAATATTGTAATCATTACAATATAATTATACATTATAAATACTTTGTGTCAATAGAAATTTGAACTTTTAAAGAGTTAGTAAAAAATTAAAGTTCAATGAAAGTAAGGATTAAAAAGGACACACTTTATAAGCTGTGTCATAAAATGAAAATGACAAATTATTAATTCTATTTAGAACAATAAATTGTCATAAATAGATTTAGGAGAGATTACATGAAGAAATATAGCGGAAATTGCTACCCCGGCTGTCGGCCGGATCCTTGCAGGCCGTCTAGGCCCTGTTGCCCGCCTAGGCCAATCGGTCCTACAGGAGCAACTGGCCCTACGGGAGCAACTGGCGCAACCGGCGTAACTGGCTCAACGGGGGCAACGGGGGCAACGGGGGCAACGGGGGCAACCGGTCCTGCCGGCCCTGCGGGGGCAACCGGAGCAACCGGTCCTGCCGGTGCAGCAGGTCCCGCCGGCCCAACTGGCGCAACCGGCCCCACTGGGCCAACGGGAGTACTTGAGCCTGGCCAATTTCTATTTAATGTTATTGGAGAAGCTGGTAGTGCAACAATTGGGCTCGGAGAAAATCTTATTTTTGAATCCTCTACACTAGATATAACAGTTACGGCAGGTTCTGCAATAGTAACAATTGAAGATCCTAACCCGACTGGGCCAACGGGTCCCATTGGCCCCACTGGTCCTACCGGATTGACTGGTGCTGATGGCGCAGATGGCGCAACTGGCCCGACAGGTCCCACCGGCCCCACTGGCGCAGATGGCGCAACTGGCCCGACAGGTCCCACCGGCCCCACTGGCGCAGATGGCGCAACTGGCCCGACAGGTCCCACCGGCCCCACTGGCGCAGATGGCGCA
>JAHDMJ010000004.1 GCA_018436095.1 Clostridia bacterium
CATGCGGCGTCTGTCCGGCCTTAAACTGGGCCTGCTGGGCTTTGGCTGCATCCCTCAAATGGTAGCCCAAAGGGCCAAGGGTTTTGAGATGGAGGTAATGGCCTACGATCCCTATCTGCCGGCGGAGGTGGCCGCAAAATTTGGCGTACCCCTGGTGTCAATGGAGGAAATCCTGGAGAAATGCGACATTATTTCCTGTCACATGCCCCTGACCCCTGGGACAGCAGGCATGATCAATAAGAAACTCTTTGACCAAATGAAGCAAAAGCCTTTGTTTGTCAATACCTCCCGGGGCGGCGTCATTGCAGAGCAGGATATGGTGGAGGCCTTGAAAGCAGGGCAAATCCGGGGTGCGGCTTTGGATGTGCTGAAAGACGAACCTCCTCATTTCAGTGACGGGATCTTCCAGCTTCCCAACGTCATCATCACGCCCCATGCGGCTTTCTTTTCCGAAGAGGCCTTAAAGGAAGTGCGCAGCCGCTCCGCCAACAACGTGGCAAACTTTTTGAAAAAAGATTATGAGAAGATAAACTTCATCGTCAAGCCTGAACAAAGTAATTAAATGAACGAGGAGGGTATTTATGTTTGATAGTTTTGATGAAAAATTGGATTTTGAGACAAACATTCTTAATGCCGGGGCTTATTTCCGCCAATCGGCCTCCCACCCGGAAGCGTTGCCTATCCATATGTCTACGGCTCATAATGTGGAAGATCTGGACGGTTTGCAAAAACGCTATGATGAAAGAGGCTTCTGCTATAACCGCAACAGAAATCCCAACAGAAGCGCTTTAATTGAACTGATGAATTACGTTGAAGGGGGCGAGGATTCCCTGGGCTGCTCCAGCGGTATGGCGGCTATTGCCTCTGCGCTGATTACCAACAGCAAAGCGGGGGACCATATCCTCTCCGATCAGACCCTCTATGGCGAGACTATTGAAATATTCACGGATATTCTTGCCAAGTACGGCGTAGAAACCACTTTCATCGATTTTACGGATATTGCTGCGGTGAAGGCCAATATTAAGCCCAATACCAGCGTTTTGTATACGGAGACCGTGTCCAATCCTTTGATCTCCGTTCCCAATCTGCAGGCCATAGCCGATATCGCCCATGGCAACGGCGCCATTTTGATTGTGGACAATACCTTCATGACCGGCGCTCTGGTTAAGCCTTTGCAATTAGGGGCCGATCTGGTGGTCAACAGCTTGACGAAATTTGCCAACGGCCATAGCGACGCCGTCTGTGGCGCCGTCACCGGCAAAGCGGATTTGATCAAAAAGATCTACCATACTCAGATTCTTGTGGGCACTCAGGCCGATCCCTTCAGCGCCTGGCTGACCATGCGGGGCATGAGAACTCTGGAGCTGCGCATCAAAAAACAGAGCGAAAATGCAGCGGCCCTGGCAGCAGCCCTGGACCAGTCCCCTTACGTGGCGAAGGTTTATCATCCTTCCCTTAAAGACCATCCCCAGCATGAGCTGGCCGCCAAGCAATTTGGCCAATATTTTGGCGGTATGCTGAGCATTGAATTGCCCGAAGACAGGGAAAAGATGAATAAGTTCATGCGGGGCCTTAAGCTTTGCCATTACGCCATGACTTTGGGCGGCTACAGGACCACCATGTCTTATCCGGTCATGAGCTCCCACAGCGATATGACCAGGGAAGAAAGGCTGGCCATCGGAATTTCCGACGGTTTGTTAAGAATTTCTGTGGGCATTGAAGGCACCAATGACCTGATCAAGGATTTCACTGATGCTTTGGAAGCTGCCTACGGAAAATAACTGAAAATAGCTAAAGAAAAGGCCTTGACTCTATTGCAGCTATACACCTTAGAATGAACGCATCAGCAAGCGGCGCCTCCAAAAGCCCGCTGCCATATAGATGACGAAATTGGTCAAGGAGGAGATTATTATGGAAGAAAGAAAATTTTCAGAAGCAAGTGAGCTTCTCTACAAGGGCAGAAAAGTAAGAGGCATGGATTTCAATAAGCCGGAAAACTTCCCCTTATTCACCACATCGGCTTTTACCATGAACAGCTTAACCGAGGTTAAAGAGGCCTACAGATCGAAATTCACCTACATCAGAACCAGCAATCCCAACCGGGATGCCCTGGGTGAAATGGTCACCTTCCTGGAAGGCGGCGAAAAATCACTGATTTTCTCCTCCGGCATGGGGGCTATTTCTACTACAATCTTTGCTCTCTTAAAGCCCGGGGACCACATCGTCTGCAACAGAAATATCTACGGCGAGACCTTTGACGTCATGAATATACTGTTGAAGAAATTCGGTGTGGAAAGCGACCTGGTCAATTTTGATGATAATGAAAACATCAAAAAAGCCATTAAGCCCAACACAAAGATGATTTATTCGGAAGTTTGCGCCAATCCCACTATGAATCTAGTGGACATCCCTGCCGTAGCGGAAATGGCTCATAAGATCGGGGCATATTTGATGATCGACAATACCTTTACCACACCGATTTCCATCAAACCCATCAAACTGGGCGCCGATATTGTGATCAACAGCTTGACCAAATTCATGAACGGCCACAGCGACGCCATTGCCGGCTCCATTACTTCCACAGCGGCCATTATCGATGCCATTCATCCCATCAGAATGCTGACAGGCACCCCCGGCGACCCCCATGCCGCCTATGCCATGATGAAAAGCTTCGGCACCATGGATCTCCGGGTCAAAAGGCAAATGTCCAATGCCGCCAAGCTGGCCAAAGCCCTTGAGCAGAATAAATACGTCTCCAAAGTCAATCATCCCTCTTTGGACAGCTTCCCCCAGCATGAGCTGGCTCTTAAGCTGTTCCGGTCCAATGAAGAGATGAGCGGCATGATGAGCTTCATTGTTCCCGAGGATGAAAAGAAGATTGACGAGTTTATGTTAAAGCTGCATTTTGCCCATTATGCCATGACTCTGGGCGGCCTGCGCACCACCCTTGTCCATCCCGTCACCTCCTCCCATAGCCATATGCCCGATCCGGACAGAAGGGCCATGGGTATTACTCCCGGCCTCTTCAGGATGTCCGTGGGTATCGAAGACGTTGATGATTTGATCTACGACTTCAACCAGGCTCTCGAAGTATTCGGCAGTTAACCCTCTTACAACACCATAAACCCTCCCTCCCAAAGTGCCGAAAAGCCGGCTGCAGGATAGCTCAGCCGGCTTTTTGGCAACATTAATAAGAAACCCATATCCCCAAGATACCCTAGTGCCAATGAGGTGAACAATGAAAATAAGCATCAATCCCGATTTAAAGGCAAACTATCCCCATGTACAACTGGGCTGCATTTTCTATTCTGTGGAAGTCAAAGAAAGAAATGAAGAGCTTTGGCAAAAAATCGAAGGGGAAACCTGTCCCCAGCTTATGGCTTTAATGGAAACCGCCAACGTAACGGAAATAGAGAATATCGCCTTTTCGAGACAAGCCTATAAGGCTTTTGGCAAAGACCCTGGCAGGTATAGAGTTTCCTCCGAGGCCTTATACCGGCGAATAAAGCAGGGTAAGGGCCTGTATAAAATCAATACCGTGGTGGACGTCAATAATTTAATCTCTCTGGAAACGGGATTTTCTGTGGGTTCCTACGATCTGGGGCAGGTGGCGGAGCAGATAGAGCTGCGGATCGGCCGGGCCGGTGAAAGCTACCAGGGAATCGGCAAGGAAACCATCAATATTGAGAACCTGCCGGTGCTCTGCGATGCCAATGGACCCTTCGGCAGCCCCACCAGCGATTCCATCCAGGCCATGATCACCCTTGATTCTCAAAATATCGTAACCATTATTTACTGCTTTACGCCGGATGCCGATATGGCCGGGATACTGGAAAAAGCTGCAGAACAGATCAAAAAATACGCCGGCGCTTATGATTTATCGTCAATCAGTATCTGAACCTCATAAACGCAACGGGAATATTCATAGAGGCTGTCTTCATATTCGTTGGCCAAAACGATAGCCGGTTTTGCTTTTCCCTGGAAAAACAGTTTGGCGAAATAAGGATTCCAGCCGTCGGAAAGAATCCGGGCTTTGAAGCAGAGATAGTCCCCTTCCGGTATCTCGAGGAGGTTCTCCGAGGCAAATCCCGGGTCTTTTTTTAAGAACATACCCAAATAAAGAGGGTTAAGCCGGCCTTCCAATAAGTTGTCGTAATCAAGAATCAAGGAAAACTGCCGGTTATAGGACAAGTCCTTAAATTGCTGGCTGTGCTTGATTTCATTAAGGCGGATATGGAAGTCTTGTTTCGGCTCATTTTCGATGCATTTGGCGGCCACGATATATCTTTTTTCGAGATGAAGGATGTAGCAGTTTGAATCAAGCTTGTCGGCGTCAACATAAGTAAAATAATTTTTGTACCATTCTATGCCGTCGATAATATCCTTGATTTTGCTAATCTCTTCAAGAAAGGCTTCTTTTCTTTTGTCAAGGAGCTTAAGCAGCAGTTTAATATCATTCCTGTCGAGAATGGATTTGATCTCTTCCAGATTGAGGCCGAATTTCTGCAAGTATTTAATTCTATCAATAAAATGAAGCTGGTTGACAGAATAATAGCGGTAGCCTGTATCCGGATTAATATAGGCGGGATTCAGCAGGCCGATACTGCTGTAATACCGTAAAGCCTGAACGGAAATGCCCATTATTTTGGCAACCTCGCCGATGGAGTACAAGTCCTTCATTAATAAAGTCCTCCCTTGAATAATCATATACAGTATAGCATAAAAAATTTTTGTTGACTCTATTGTAACTATACACAATATAATTAATCTAATGAGAAGAAAGGAATGATTTCATGGGACAGGTACCAAAAGCTATTACATTCGACACCTTTGGCACAATCATTGACTGGGAAGGCGAGATTGCCAAGTTTTTTGAAGAGTTTATGCAGAAAAAGGGCATTACGGGAGTTTCTCCCAAAGAAGTGCAGCAAACCTGGGAAGAAATACAGTTTGATTATATTATGGAAAAATATCGTCCCTACAAACAGGTTCTTCACGATACCCTGGGCATGACCTGCAAGCATTTCGGCTTCAATTTTGAGGAAGAAGACGCTGTAGCCTTCGCGGAAAGCATGGGCAAATGGAAAGCCTTTGAAGACTCCAGAGAGGCCATCAAGGAGATGAGGAAGTACACGAAAGTCGTCTTGCTCACCAATACGGATAATGACATTATTGCCGAAAGCATGAAAAATGCAGGCATCGAGGTTGACGATATCGTTACTGCCGAAATGGCCGGCTGCTACAAGCCTTATACCGACGGCTTCGACCTTTCCAGGGAAAGACTGGGCCTCACCATAGATGAAATGATGCATGCCGGCTTTGGCTTCAAATACGATGTGGTTCCCGGCAATAAACTGGGCTACCGAACCATTTGGGTAAACCGTCAAGGTATTCCCAGACCGGTGGATGACAAAGAAGACATCATGTGCGGCGACCTCAGAACCCTGGCTTTAATCCTAAAGGGCATGTATCTGGAGGATATGGAAGCCGAGGGCAAGACCATCAAGTAGACAAGTACAAAAATTTTTTCAAGGGCTGTCTCATTTGGGACAGCCTTTTTGATAGAGGCGCATAGTAATTTTGCCTATTTAGCTGCCTCATGCTTCAGAACGGCAAGGAGGAGATTATATGTTAAGCAGTCAGGTAAGCCGGAGTTTAAGCCCGGAGATAGATCCCTTGTGGCTGGGCAGCGGCTGGGCCATGGAGGATTTGGCCAAGCCCCAGATTCTCCTGGAAAGCACCTTCGGCGACAGTCATCCGGGAAGCAGGCATCTGGCCCAATTGGTGGAGGAAGCCAAGATAAGCATCTATAAGCATGGCGGCAAGCCTTCGGCTTATACGGTAACGGACATCTGTGACGGTGTGGCCACGGGCCATGACGGTATGAATTATTCGTTATTATCCCGGGATATTATTTCAGCCATGACGGAAATCCACGCCCGTTCCCTGCCTTTTGACGCTGTGATTACTTTTTCCTCCTGCGACAAATCCCTGCCGGCCCATCTCATGGCCCTGGCCCGTTTAAAGGTTCCCGCTTTGCATTTTTGCGGCGGCTCCATGGCGCCGGGGCCTGATTTTATATCGGCGGAAAAATGCTATGAAGCGGCGGATTTGGTGGCCCAAAACAAGATGGCCGTAACTGAACAAATATATTACCAGCAAAATGCCTGCCCCACCTGCGGCGCCTGCCAGTATATGGGTACAGCCAGTACCATGCAGGTGCTGGCCGAAGGCCTGGGTATGGCTTTGCCAGGCAATGCCTTAATGCCGGCCAGCTTTACTATGATCAACCGGATGAGCCAAAAAGCGGGCCGTCAGGTAATGGAGCTTTTGAAAGCGGGAATTACACCCCAAAAGATCCTTACCCGGGAGGCTTTTGAGAATGCTATGATAATCCATTCCGCTGTGGCCGGATCCACCAATGCTCTGCTTCACCTGCCGGCCATTGCCAGGCAGGCGGGGATAGCCGTCACTCCCTGGGATTTTGACCGCATCCATCAGAAGATACCTGTGCTCACGGGGATCAAAACAGCCGGATACTGGCCCACCCAATTGTTTTGGTTTGCCGGCGGTGTTCCCGCCGTGATGAGGGAATTGAAAGAGGTTCTTCATCTGGAAGTCCTGACGGTAACCGGCAAAACCCTGGGGGAGAATCTGGAGGATTTAGAGAAGGAAGGGTATTTTGACCAGGCGGATTTGTTTCTGAAGAATTATCGGGTAAAGAAAGAGGAGGTCATTCAAACCCTGGATAAGCCTTATTATGATAAAGGCGGTTTAGCGGTGCTCACCGGCAATATTGCGCCGGAGGGATCGGTGGTCAAGCATTCGGCGGTGGCGCCGGAGATGCACGTTCATATTGGGCCGGCTAAGCCCTTCGATAGTGAAGAAGCGGCAATTCAGGCCATTGAGAACGGCGGTATTCAGCCCGGCGACGTAATGATTATCCGTTATGAAGGTCCAAAAGGGGCGGGCATGCCGGAGATGCTGAAGACCACGGAAGCCATATACAATAGGCCGGAACTGGTTTCTTCCACAGCTTTGATTACGGACGGCCGTTTTTCCGGCGCCACCAGGGGACCGGCCATCGGCCATGTCGCTCCGGAAGGGGCGGCGGGGGGACCCATTGCGGTGATACGGGAAGGGGATTTGATCCGCATCGATATTCCCCGCAGAAAACTGGATATTATCGGCTGGCAGGGCCAAAAGAAAACCCAGGCTGAGATTGAAGAGGAGATAGGGCAGCGTCTGGCCAAATGGCAGCTCCCCAAAACAAAGGCGGAGGAAGATGCCGGGGGGATCTTGGAGGTGTTCAAAAAGATGGCGGGAAAAACCCTGGAGGGAGCCTCGATATTTTAAATGTGTTTAAAAAAGAGGATAGCTAACTGCACAAATTCGCGGGGTCGTCGCCATTGGAAGAGGCTAACTGCACAAATTCGCGGGTTTGTCGCCATTTGAGGAGGCTAACTGCACAAATTTGCGGGGGTGTCGCCATTTGAGGAGGCTAACTGCACAAAAAACGAGGTTGTGCGGTCTTAATAGTAATTGTTACGGCTCTCAAGGCCTCTTTTTGAGTAATTATGTGCATAATTTGGTGTAATCTGCATATATGCACTGGCTTTTGCATAAGACTGTCACACAACCTCGTTTTTTGTGCAACTGGCCTTTGTGCAACTGAGCGCCTTGGCCTTTTTGTGCAGTTGGCTTCATCTAACATCTGAAATCCCGGCAAGAACTCGCTGTCCGTTACCTTTTTTATGAACAGGCCCTGACTAACAACGACTAACAATATTTTTGTACTCGAAATTTTTCTCCTGATGCGTTATAATTAAGAAATCTGCAAAGGAGGAATGTCCATTGTGCCAACGCTATGAAAGCCCATTATGCGCCCGCTACGCCAGCAAAGAAATGCAGGGGATTTTTTCACCTCAAAAGAAATTCAGTACCTGGCGGCGGCTCTGGATCGTTTTAGCGGAAGCCCAGCAAGAGCTGGGACTGCCGATTACCGGCGAGCAAATTGAAGAAATGCGGCGGCATCAGGAGGACATCGACTTTGCCAGAGCCGGCTGGTGGGAAAGCCAGGTGCAGCACGACGTGATGGCCCATATCCATACCTATGGCGAACAATGTCCCAAGGCTCAAGGTATTATTCATTTGGGTGCTACTTCCGCTTATGTTGGGGATAATACGGATATCATCGTCATGACGGAAGCCATGGAATTGGTCAGGCATAAGCTGAGAAGGGTAATGAGGGCCCTGGCGGATTTTGCCTGCCGGTATAAAGACCTGCCTACTTTAGGCTATACACATTTTCAGTCGGCTCAGCCTACTACCGTAGGCAAAAGGGCCTCCTTGTGGCTGATGGAATTTCTCCTGGATTTGGAGCAGATCGAGTTTTTTCTTTCCCGGCGGCGGCTGCGGGGAGTAAAGGGTACCACCGGTACCCAAGCCAGCTTCCTGGCCTTGTTTGAAGGGGATCATGATAAAGTAAAGGCTTTGGATCAGAAGGTGGCGGCTAAACTGGGCTTTGCCGAAAGCTTCCCCGTTACCGGCCAGACCGTCAGCCGCAAGCTGGACAGCCTGGCTTTGAATGTGCTTTCCGGCATTGCCCAGAGCGCTGCCAAAACAGCGGGAGATATTCGCCTTTTGCAGCACTTAGGGGAGATTGAAGAGCCTTTTGATAAGAAGCAAGTGGGTTCTTCCGCCATGGCTTATAAACGCAATCCCATGCGCAGTGAGCGGATCTGCTCCCTGGCCCGCTATGTGATTGCCGACGCCCAAAATCCGGCCTTCACCTCGGCCAGTCAATGGCTGGAGCGGACCCTGGATGATTCTGCCAATAAAAGAATTAGTATACCGGAAGGCTTTTTGGCGGTGGACGGTATTCTGGATCTGCTGGAAAAGATCATATCCGGGCTGGTGGTTTATCCCAAAGTAATTGAAAAACATTTGGCAGCGGAACTGCCTTTTATGGCCACAGAGCAGATTCTGATGCTGGCAGTTAAAAAAGGCGGCAGCCGCCAGGAACTCCATGAAAAAATCAGAGTTTATTCTATGGAAGTAGTAAAGGCCATGCGGGAAGAGGGGGAAGAGAACCGGCTTTTGGCTAAGATTGCCGCCGATCCTGCCTTCCGCCTGACTTTTGAGGAATTACAGGCAATGCTTAAACCGGAGGAGTTTGTGGGCCGGGCGCCCCAGCAGACGGCAGAGTTTCTGCGGGACTATATTGAGCCGGAGCTGGCTAAAGGAGGGAAAGAAAAAATTGACCCAGGAGAATCAAGGGAAAACTAGCCAGGAAATGATCCGCCTCGTCGATATCCATAAAGAGTTTGAAGGGGAGACGGTGTTAAACCGGATCAACCTGAGTATTGCCAAAAACGAGTTTGTTACGCTTTTGGGGCCTTCCGGCTGCGGCAAAACCACCACCCTCCGTATTATCGGCGGTTTTGAGCATCCCACCTCCGGCGATGTAATGTTTGACGGCCAGCGCATCAATGATATTCCCGCCTACCAGAGAAAGGTCAATACGGTTTTTCAGCGCTACGCCTTGTTCCCTCATTTGAATGTCTACGAAAATATTGCCTTTGGCCTGCATATTGCCAAAAAAGACAGCAAAGAAATCAAAGCCAAAGTCAAAGCCTCCTTAGACCTGGTGGACATGCCCGGCTTTGAAAAAAGACCCATCCGCTCCCTGTCCGGCGGGCAGCAGCAGCGGGTGGCTATTGCCCGGGCGGTGGTTAACGAGCCCAAGGTGCTGCTTTTGGACGAGCCTTTGGCGGCTCTGGATCTGAAAATGCGCAAGGAGATGCAGTTGGAGTTGAAAAACATGCAGAAACAGCTAGGCATCACCTTTGTTTTTGTCACCCATGACCAGGAGGAAGCCTTGACCATGAGCGATACCGTAGTGGTCATGAAAGGCGGCATCATTCAGCAGATCGGCAGCCCCATCAATATTTATAATGAGCCGGAAAATGTTTTCGTGGCGGATTTTATCGGCGAAAGCATTATTTTGGAGGGCCGTTTTCTCGAAGACTGCTTAGTGGAGTTTGCCGGCAGAACCTTTCCCTGCGTGGACAAGGGTTTCATACCCGGTCAACCCGTGGACGTGGTCATCCGGCCGGAGGATGTGGATATCTCGGCAGACCCGGCGGCAGCCATGCTTCAGGCTACGGTGACCTCCGTGGTTTTCAAAGGAGTTCATTATGAGATGCTGGCGGAGACTGACCAGGGCCAGGAATGGATGATCCACAGCACCACTATGGCCCCGCCGGGGCAGATTATCGGCATGTCCCTTAAGCCGGATAATATCCATCTGATGAAAAAGGAGGTGCAGGGGACTTGAAGCGGAATTGGTCACTTTATCCCTATATTCTTTGGATGGTGGTCTTCACTATTGTGCCGATTCTCATGGTGCTGTATTACAGCCTCGTTGAGGCAGGCGGCGGCTTCAGCCTGACCTTAAGCCATTATGCCCGGGTTTTTGAGCCCCTTTATTTGTCGGTGATCTGGCGCTCCATCCTCCTGGCTTTGGTCAGCACCGTAATCTGCCTGCTTTTGGGCTATCCCGTGGCCATGATTCTGGCCTCAAGCCCTGCCAAGCAGCAGTTCAGCCTGATCGTGCTTTTTGTGGTGCCCATGTGGATGAATTTTTTGGCCCGTACCTATGCCTGGATGTCTTTACTGGAAACCAACGGTATTATCAATACTTTTTTAGGCTTTTTCGGAATAGAGCCTTTAAGCATGCTTTACACCTCCGGGGCCGTGGTCTTGGGTATGGTCTATAATTACCTGCCCTTTATGGTTTTTCCCATATTTACGGTGCTGCGGAAGCTGGACCCCTCTTTGCTGGAAGCGGCGGAGGACTTAGGCGCCAATCCTTTAAAAACCTTTATGAAGGTGATTTTCCCCTTGAGTCTGCCGGGGGTGCTCTCCGGCATTACTATGGTTTTTATGCCGGCGGTAACCACCTTCGTCATTTCCCAGCTCTTGGGCGGCGGCCAGTTTACCCTGATCGGCAACCTGATTCAGCAGCAGTATCTGCGGACCTATGACTGGGGCTTCGGTTCTTCCTTATCCATCATTTTGATGATCATCATTTTGCTGTCCATGGGCCTGATTTCCCGCAGCAATACCAATGAGGAAGGGGGGATTCTATGAAGGCGGCCATGAAGAAGGCTTACCTCTGGCTGATTTTCATCTTCCTGTATGCCCCGATTCTAGTACTGGTGCTGTTTTCCTTCAATACCTCCAAATCCCGGGCCAGCTGGGAGGGCTTCAGCCTGAAATGGTATATTGAGCTTTTTCAGGACCGGGCCATTATGACGGCTTTGGGCAATACGGTGCTGATCGCCGTGGTATCGGCTTTGGCGGCGGCGGTGGTGGGAACAATTGCGGCCATCGGCATTTATAATCTCAAGGGCTGGCGCAAAAACTTCATTATCAATGTAACCTACCTGCCTATCCTGAATCCCGATATCGTCACCGGCATTTCCATGATGATTCTGTTTATTGCTCTATCCTTCCCCCGGGGCCTGGCCAGCCTGATCATTGCCCATATCACCTTCGGCTTGCCTTATGTGGTTATTTCCGTTTTGCCGAAGCTGGCCCAGCTAGACCCGCAGATTTTTGATGCTGCCCTGGACTTGGGAGCCACACCCCGGGAGGCCTATACCAAAGTGATTTTGCCTCAGGTGCTGCCCGGCGTATTTACCGGCTTTCTTTTGGCTTTTACCATGTCCGTGGATGATTTTGTGGTGAGCTTTTTCGTGACGGGCAACGGCGTAGAGAATCTGGCCATATCCATATACTCCATGGCCCGCCGGGGCATTAATCCCAAAATCAATGCCGTTCTCACCCTGCTTTTTGCCGCCGTAGTGGCTATGATGTATCTGATTCAGCGGCGGCTGCGCAAAAGCACGGCGGATATTTAAATGTAAGCAGTAGAGCATGTGAATGAGTGGACAACCGGTAAAAATGAGGGAAGGCATTTAGGCAAGGACATGCCGGCTATAGCGAACATTCGCAGCCGGCTAAATTTCCTCAATCGATAATTTATTTTAATATTTAACCGGCGGAGAGTGAGCGTGGCTGGCATGTCCTTTGTGCAAAGCCTTTCCCCTTGTTTACAAAATGTTTGCTCATGCTCTTAACGGTTAATACTGGAATTGCACTGGTCAAAATTAAATTAAGATGGTAAAATTAAAAAATGCCAAGGTAGATTCATTAAATTAGCAAAAGGGGAGTAGATAAAAAAGTGAAAAAGTTCTTCAGGATAATATTGAGTGCCGGCCTGGCAGGTATCATGTTAGCAGCAGCGGGCTGCGGCGGCGGCGGCAAGGAAACTCTCAATGTGTATAACTGGGGTGATTATATTGATCCTCAGGTTTTGAAGGATTTTGAAAAGGAATATAATATAAAGGTAGTCTACGAGCAGTTCGATACCAACGAGGATATGTACGTTAAGGTAGCTAATGCTTCCGGACAGTATGATGTGGCCATTCCTTCCGATTATATGATCAGAAAGATGATCAACGAGGATATGCTGCTGCCTGTGGATATGGCCAAGATTACCAACTACGGCGAGATTGAGAACCGTTTTAAGGGGTTGGCCTATGATGCTGAAGATCAATATTCTGTACCTTATATGTGGGGTACTGTAGGTATTCTGTATAATAAAACCATGGTGGATGATGTGGTGGATAGCTGGGACATTCTCTGGAATCCCAAATATGAAAAGAAGATTTTTATGATTAATTCCTTGCGGGATTCCATCGGCATCACCTTAAAGCGCCTGGGCTACTCTCTCAATACCAGGGATCTCCAGGAGATCGAAGGGGCCAAGGCGGCTTTGATTGAGCAAAAGCCTTTGGTGCTGTCTTACGTGGGCGATGAGATGAAAGACAAAATGATCGGCGGTGAAGCGGCCCTGGCAGTATTTTGGTCCGGAGATGCAGCTTACTGCATGAGTTATAATGAAGATTTGGACTATGTTATCCCCAAGGAAGGCAGCAATATTTGGTTTGACGCCATGGTAATTCCCAAGACGGCGCAAAACGTGGAAGCTGCCCATTTGTTCATCGATTATATGTGCCGGCCGGAAGTAGGGCTTAAAAATGCGGAATACATCGGTTATTCCTCGCCCATCGGCAAGGTGCGGGAACAATTGCCCAAGGAAATCACCGAGGATGTGGCCTTTTATCCCGGTGTAGACGACTTGAAAAATTCTGAAGTATTCGAGGATCTGTCCGATGCCCTGGTCTTATATGACCGGATCTGGACGGAGGTTTTAGCGGAATAAAAAAATAGGAGGATTTATGAGTGAGTCAGACAGGCGAAGACAGGAAGAAATAAAAGATCCGAAGACACTGCTGGATGTGGTGGAAGAGGAGTATCCTGAGAAGGTTGGCGGGTTATTCGGAGGGTTGAGCCAGATTGGCCAGCTTTTTACCTCCGAGGATTGGCTTAATATATTAACCCGGTCCCGTTCTTCTTTCGAAGGCGCCTGGAAAGAAAAAAAATAATAAACCCAATACCTTACCGGCCGGCAAAACCAGAGGGTGATGCGGCATCGGTAAGGTATTGTCAAAAACAGGGGTATTGTCATGAAAGCTTTATTAAAAAGCAGAAAAAACAAGGTATTGGTTTTGCTGGCGGTCTTGGCTCTTTTGGCCTTGACCTTTTATGTCTGGCAAAATTGGTATTTTACCTTGCCGGAAGGCGAGAAAAAGCCCGGTATCGACGGCGAGGAAGCTCCTGCCGTTTTAGCAGGCATCGATAAGTTTGATATCCTGCTTCTGGGCCTGGATAGCAGGGAGGGAGAGCCTGGCTTAGGCCAGCGCTCCGACACAATTTTGCTGGTCACCTTGGATACGAAAGAAAACCTGGCCCGAATTCTTACTATACCCAGGGATACCAGGGTAAAGTACAAAGGCGGCTGGCATAAAATCAATGAAGTTTACAATTATGACGGCGCCGAAGGCAGTGTCCAGGCGGTTGAAGATTTGTTGGATACCAGCATAGACCGCTATGCCGTGGTGGATTTTACCGGCGTCATTCATTTGGTGGATTTGATGGACGGCGTGGACGTCAACGTACCCAAGGATATGAGAAAGCCTTTGGAGGGCATTAACCTGAAAAAAGGGCCTCAGCACCTTAACGGCACCGACGCTTTGGCTTATATGCGCTATCGGGACGGTACCCTGTCGGATATGGACCGGTCAGAGCGCCAAAAAGAGGTGCTGATTCAGTTGGCGGAAAAAATCCTGCAGCCTTCCAATCTGCTGAAGCTCCCTTCGATCGCCAGTACGGCTTTGAGCTACATGAAGACAGATATCAGTACCCAGGAAATTGTGGCTTTAGCCAAGCACGGCAAAGCCATCCTCGGCAACGGCATAGAAAACCAGGTGCTGCCGGGCAGCAATGAATACTACAATGGAGGCTGGTACTTTGTTCCCTATTTGGAGGAGCTGGGCCTGCCCATGGGCGAGGCCGAAAAGGAATTCCGCCGGATTATGAGCCAAAAAGCAGCCGAAGAAAAAGCCGCCGCGGAAAAAGCGGCTGAAGAAGAGGCGGCTGAAGGCGGGGCTGCCGAAGGAGAGGGAAATCCGGAAAATCAAGAGCCAGGGAATCAAGGAAATCAGGGAGGCCCGGGAAATCAAGAGCCAGGGAATCAGGGCAACCAGGGCAATGAGCCCCCTACAGAATCACCGGGAAATCCGCCAAATCCGCCGGGTATGGAGCAGCCCACGGATCCCGATGGGCCTACTGTGCCTGATGATGCGGCCGGGCCTGATGGCCTTGGCGAACCAGGGGCGTCCGATGGCGGGGCTGCAGGAGAAGAGCAGCAAGAACCTGCAGTGCCGGAGCAAGATGCGGGGTCGGGGGCTGCCGCAGGCAGTCAAGAGCCGGCAGGCACCGGTGCTGATGGAACTGGCGGCACGCCGGAAGAGCCGGCGGCGTAGGAGCCCCGGGGCGCCGCCTGGACCAGGCCAGCCAGCCCAGACAGGCCAAGCCTAGGCTTAGCATAGGCCTGGCCTGAGGATGCCGATATGGCTCCTGCAAATAGCTAATATTCAATAGGCATAGGCGCTGTTTGAAGCGGTGGTGGCATACCACGGTTCAGACAGCGCTTTTTTTACCGAATGGCCGGGGTTGGCAGTGGCTGTGGCGGGCTGTTCAAAATTGCAGGTTTGTTCCCGTTCGCTGAGACTAACTGAGCAAAATTGCAGGTTTGTCATCGTTCATTTGGGCTAACTGAGCAAAATTGCAGGTTTGTAACCCCTAAATCTTGCTTTCGGAATAAATTTGACCCGAAAATAGGGTAAAAGCCCTATTTTCAGGTCAAATCACATACTACAAACTTGAAATTTTGCACATTCTCCTGCTCAATTAGGAACAAACTTGAAATTTTGAGCAAAAGGCCATGGCTAGGTTGTAGGCAAGAGCGTGATCCTATGGCGTTCTCCCAAAAATCACGGTTTCCCTATAATTGAATATGCTGGAAATTAAATCCTTGATATCAATTAGGAAATATAATCCAGCAGGTCCAAAGCTTTACCTTAACGGGCTGTTAACAATTTTGGGAATTTTTCCAGGGTTGTCAACATTTTTTAATTGGCAGTTTTGGAATATCTTGTGGATTGAGAGGATTTGTCCTATGTTGTAGTCTATGTCCGAAGGAGGTGTCCATTATGCATAGACAAAATGGCACGAAGCTAATGGCAGGCATTGTTACTGCGGCATTAATTAGTACGGTAGCTTTACCGGCCTTTGGCGATTGCGGTGGGTGGACATACGCCACAAATAGAACCAACGCAAGCAAGACAGCAGAAAGCAGAATAGTAACCAATTATCAAAATTATTATGAGACACAGAAATTAAAAGGGGTAAAAACAGGAAACTGCAATCAAGGCTCAACCTATTGCTTTAGCTCCTGCCCCACAGATTCCGGCTACTGCCCTACGGCAGACGGAGATTGCAGTAAAGGCGGCAGCACCTGCCCCGGCAGCTCCTGTGATAGCTGGGATAGTCAGGAAAAGATTGAAACCATTATTATTTCAGAAAAAGAAACCATTTGTTTTGATGGCGGCGGCCAAATCATCGACTGCAAAAAGCCCTGGCAGGAAACTTGGCCCGACAAGCCTGCAAAGCCGGAGCAGCCTACCAAACCTACAGAACCCACAAAGCCCACAGAGCCATCGAAACCTGTAGACCCGGTGAAGCCGGCCGACGATTTTAATGAATATCGTCAACAGATTCTGGATCTGGTCAATGCAGAGCGGGCCAAAGCCGGTTTATCGGAAGTCAAGCTCCTTGACGATGTAACGGCGGCTGCCAATGTCCGGGCTAAGGAGATCGAAACAGTATTTTCCCACACCCGTCCCGACGGCACTAGCTGCTTTACCGTATTGGATAAAGCCGGATACAGAACCATGGGTGAAAATATCGCCATGGGTCATAAGACTCCTGAGGAAGTAATGAAGGGCTGGATGAATTCGGAAGGTCATAAGAAAAATATCCTGACCAAAGATTTTACCGGTCTGGGCCTGGGCGTTTATAAAACCTCTTCCGGCACCATGTGCTGGGTACAGCTTTTCGTAGGATAAAAGGCCATACAAAGTTAATAGCGAACGGCAAAGAAGCCCCCATGAATTTTGGTCATGGGGGCTTCGCCGTGCTGTCTTTGCTGTGGCGTTATCGGCGCCGGGACATTAGGTGCTCTTGAGGCGGCTGAAGCTGCTGAACCTGGCGTCCTGCTGAACCTGGCGTCCTTAGAGCTCCTGGCGTTCCTGGGATTTTTGGGGCAGGCGGCAATATTTTTGCAGCTTGCGGTTAGCTTTTGTCTGGCTGATCTTTAATAGTTTGGCTATCTTATAAGAGCTGGAATACTTCTCATAGAGCTGATTAAAAATCAGGCTTTCATATTGATCCATCAGATCGTCTAAAGCCAGGGCCGAACCGGCAGCCAAAGCCTCCAGGCCCGGCGTCAGCAGAGCCGGTATAGGATTGATTTTTGCGTCTCCGCCCGGGAAATCCGGCGCCAAAGCCGTTGATAATGCTTCAGGCCGCCGTGGAAACTCCGGCCGTGCGATCTCCGGCGGAAAATCCTCCAGGCTGATCATATCTCTTTCGCTTAAAATAACCAGTTGTTCGATGATGTTGCGGAGTTCCCGGATGTTGCCCGGCCAATGGTAATTCAATAAATATTGATAAGCTTCGTTGGACAGGGTTTTATACAAGCAGTACTTATTATTGAAATAAGTAAAATAATGCTTAATCAGAATCATTAAATCTTCCCGGCGCTCCCGCAGAGGAGGGATTTCCACTTTTAGAACATTGAGCCTGTAATAAAGGTCTTCCCGAAAAAGGCCTTTTTCGATGAGCTGGGGCAGGTTTTTGTTGGTGGCGCTGATCACCCGGGCATCAATATGAATGGGTTTTTTGCCGCTGATTTTGTAAATGAACTTTTCGTTGAGGAAATGAAGGATTTTTGCCTGCATAGCCAGAGGCAGTTCCGCCACTTCATCAAAAAACAGGGTACCTGACTGAGCTCTTTCAATAAGGCCCGTATGGCTGGCTGTAGCGCCGGTAAAAGCCCCTTTCTCGTAACCGAAGAGCTCCGATTCCAAAAGATTGGAGGGGATGGCTCCGCAATTAATATAAATGAAAGGTTTGTCTTTACGGTCGCTCAAACTGTGAATTAAATTGGCGATAATATTCTTGCCGACGCCGGATTCGCCCAGCAGAATAACGGTGGCGTCGTATTGAGCGGTTTTTTCTACCTTTTGCATAACCTTGCGCATAGCGGAGCTGGCAAAGTTGAAATTCTCAATATCCGGTGAGCCTTGAACAGTTTTTTTGAAGGGATGGCTATCTTCCCAGCTTAATTGGCTGCTGCCGTCGATGCCGGGGTATTGGCCGGCTTCGGCACAAAAGCATAGAACATATTGGATCTTGCCGCCGGGGTCTAAGACGGGAGAAGCGGTGACCAGATAATAAATGTCTTCCGGTCCTTTTTCCAGCAGGGAGACTTTGCGTTTGCTGGATAAGGCTCTGCTGAGGGCGGGATAAAACAAGCCGCCGCCGAGATTGCCGCCGTGATTGCCGCCGTGATTGCCGTCGTGGCTGCCGTCGTGATTAATGCCGGAGAGGGCCGGGCCGGGTAAAGGGCCTTGGCCGGCGCTGCCGGCAAAAGGGAAAGCCGCGGGATTCAAGTAGAAAATCCGGCCTTTATGATCGGCAACCAATACGCCGTTTTTTTCTTGTTCATATTGATTCCGTAAAGACTTTAAATCCATAGCCGCCTCCCTTATCGCAAAAAGGGACGCATAGTAGCCCCCTCGCAGGCAGGACCTACCTGCTGCACGTATCGTTTTAAATAACCTTTACCGCCTTTGGGAATGAAAGGAGGCAGTGCTTGCAGACGTTTTGCCATCTCTTCCGGGGAGGCCAGCAGGTCGATAGAACGGTTGGGAATATCTACGGCTATAGTATCGCCGTCTTTGACGATAGCCAAAGGGCCCTGGTCTGCCGCTTCGGGGCAAATATGGCCGATACAGGCGCAAAAATAAGCGCCGCTAAAGCGTCCGTCGGTAAGCAAAATAGTGCTGTTGCGCAAGCCTACTCTTGTAATGGCCGAGGTGATACCGTAGACCTCCTGCATGCCGGGCCCGCCTTTTGGTCCCTGGTAGCTGAGAACAATAATATTGCCCCGTTCTATTTTGCCATTATAGATAGCTTCAATAGCTTCTTTTTCTTCGCTGAAAACCCGGGCGGTGCCCTGGTGCTTCCACAGGTGGGGAGCTATGTTGAGGGGCCGGGTAACGGCTCCCTGAGGGGCCAGGTTGCCGTAAATGATACGGATGCTGCCGTGGGGATGAACCGGCAGGCTTAAAGGCCGGATAACCGTCTCATCATAGACTTCTGCTGTGCTGATGCTGTCGCCCAGGGTTTCGCCGCTTACCGTCATTTCCTGGAGGTGAAGCTGATCTTTGATCCGCTTCATCACGGCGGGAATACCGCCGGCCAAATGGAGGTCGTGGAGGGTATAAGGGCCGCTGGGGGTAATGGGGCACAAAAGAGGACATTCGGTACCGGGCACATGAAAGTCGGCCAGCGTTAAAGGTATAAGGGCTTCCGCAGCAATAGCCAAAAGATGAAGAACGGAGTTTGTGGAAATCCCGATGGTCATACCTACCCGGATAGCGTTTTCCATAGCTCGAGGCGTTACAATTTTGCGGGGAGAAAGCCCTTGCTTAACCAGGCGGCAGATTTGCTCGCCGGCTTGATAAGAGGATTGCAGTTTCTTGAAAGAGGAGGCGGAAAAAGTAGACATATAAGGCAGAGCAAGGCCTAAGGCTTCTGCCAGGCAAGCCATGCTGTTTGGCGTATACATGCCGGAGCCGTCGCCGGCGCCGGTGAGAGCCGCTTCCTCGGTTTCCCTGATGTAATCCTCCATCATTATGCTGGTGCGGTAATCCTCGATTCCCCTTAGCAGATCCATGGTGCTGAAGCCGCCGGCGCCCCGTTTTTCCGGTTGACTGTAACCGCCGTTGATCATGATGCCGGGCAAGTCAAGGCGCAGCATAGCCATCATGGCGGCAGGAATGGGCTTGTCGCCGCCGGCTATAAACACCAAGCCATCAAAGTCGTAAGCCCTGGCAGCCATCTCTATGGAGTCGGCAATGAGCTCCCGGCTGGCCAGCACATATTTCATGCCTTCATGATTAAAGGTATAGCCATCGCTGACGGCAATGGTCTGAAATTCAAAAGGGACCCCGCCGCCGGCTAAAATACCTTCTTTGACGGCCTGGGCTATATCTTTTAAATGACAGTTGGAAAGAGAAATCTCGTTCCAGGTGTTGGCGATACCGATAAAAGGTTTTCTTTTGTCTTTAGCAATAGCTTTAACCATATCCAATTGCCTCTCAAACCAGCACAGCGCCGTTTTCGGCGCCGGACACGTGATCGTAGTAACGCTCCAGATAGCCTCTGGGCAGCGGCGGCCGCTTAAGCGCTGCCTGCCGGTCTTGCTGTTTCTGCCGGCGGCGGGCCAGTTCCTCATCAGCCGCCAGCAGGGAAAGCTGCTGCCGGGGAAGATCGATCAAGATATTATCGCCGTCTTCCACCAAGGCCAAAGGCCCTCCCAGAACCGCTTCCGGACTTATGCAGCCGATATAAGGGCTGTTGGTAAAGGCGGCAAACCTGCCGTCGGAGAGAATAGGCAGCTTGTCAGCCAAGCCTTGGCTATGCAGGGCATAGATAAAGCGGGAGACCGGCGGCATACCGGGGCCGGCAGCGGCGCCGCCCTTAGGGCCCAAGCAGCGGAGAACCACGATATCACCGGGGCTAATCCGGTTGTCGGCCAGCCCCGCCAGGGCCTCGTCTTCGCTGTCAAAGCATTTGGCAGCACCTTTATACAAACTGTTGGCAATGGCAGGAGCTTGCTTGACCAATGCGCCGCCGGGACAAAGGTTGCCTTCCATGACCAAAAGGCTTGCCAGAGGCGAAAAAGCTGTAGCCGGGCTGCGGATTAATTGGCTGTTTAAAATCTCTGCACCATTGATATTTTCTCTGACGGTTTTGCCGGTAACGGTGGCGGCGGAGGTGATAATCCGCTGATCCAGGCTGAGCATCAGGGCCGGAATGCCGCCGGCGCCGTCAATATTGTCCGGAGGGGCAAAAGAATCAGGCTGGAGAGTGCACAGGGTAGGAATGTCCCTTATGCTCCGGAAGTCGCCGAAGGAAAGAGTCAGACCCGCTTCCCGGGCAATAGCGATCAGGTGCATGGCAAAATCCGGCGAGCCGCCCAAAGCCGCTCCCACAGCCATGGCATTGTGAAAAGAACTTTCGGTGATCATGCCGCTGGGCCGGGCGGAGTTTTTGATCATTTTACAGACTAATTGGCCGGCGGTCCGGGCTTGCCGCAGCTTTTTGGCGGAAGTGGACAGAACCAGTGCGGAACCGGGCAGGGATAAGCCTAAAGCCTCGGCAATACAAGCCATAGTGTTTTGGCTATCCAAGCTCTCCAGGGAGTAAGGGCCGCAGTTCAGCAGCAGGGCCGGCAGATCCAGACGGAAAAGGGCCATCAGGCCGGCAGCTACGGCCGTATCGCCGGTGGCCAGGATAACCATTCCATCCAGGCGGTGGCCTTCAATCATCGTTTCAATGGAGTCGGCAATCAGCTCCCGGTAGCATAAAAGATCCTGATGGCTGTGCCGGAACTCCGGTATACTGTCGCCATGGCCCCTTTGCTCCGCTTTTTTGCCGTTTTGAAAAGCGCCGATGGTATTGATTTCAAAAGGAATGCCGCCGCTGGCTAATATACCGGCTTTGACGGCTTCTAGGATCCTTGCGGTATGGGCAGGGGGATAGAAAGCTTCGTTGCCTTCATTGACTACTGCTACAAAAGGCTTTTGAAAATCTTGCTTGGAAAGTCCCAGGGCATTGAGATAAGCCCGCTGGGGAGCCCGGTTTATGTCGATAAGAATGTCGTTGCTGCGAATGACCAAAGGAATACATCCTCCTTTTATACCTGATGGCAAGGGGCGTAGAGCTTATGCCCCATAAAGGTCTGTCAGATTGCCTTGCCTGTCAAAGGGCCAAGGCTGGGCCTCTCCCTCTATGTCCATTTGAGGGTGCTGACCGGCTTCGGCAGCCAAGGCCCCGGAGATCCGAATATGCTCCAAATTTAAAGTATTGCTGATGCGAATGATCCGGGGCTGCCGGCGGTCTGTGCCTACACAGGATTGAACAGCCAGACGGATAAGGTCCGCATCGTTTTCGGCAATGACCGGAATATAGCCGCCCCTGAAAGAAAGGGCGGTGACGCAGTTGGCATAGACTTTTTCCAGATCCAGCTTGTTAAACAGGCGGCGGGTGATAAAATCGGCCATGCCCACACCTTCGCCATTGCCGTGAGAGACGGCGGTAAGATCCAGAACTCCCAGGCGCTGGGGGTTTAATCCCGGCATAGGAAAGCCGCTGCCGGCCCGTCCGGTGATGTTGGGATCCATGCCGAAGCCGCTGTAGTTTTTACCCATAGAATCCACGATCAGCACGTCGGCTTGCTCAATATAGATCCTGGGCATTTGTTTGCGGGCTTCTTCCTGCAGCAGAGGCTCCCGGCCGGCGATTTCTTCATTGAGAAGAGGCGCCAGCCGCCAGGTTTCATCATAAGGATTTTCGATGATGCCCAGAGCAAAGAGCAGGGGGGTATTATCCAGAATGACCTGGCCATAGGCAGGAACCAGGCGGGCCAGCTCCTCAAAACCCCAGGCATGACAGGCTTCCGCCCCTGTCTGCTTACCCAGGCCGATGGTCAGCATTTTCATGAGGCCGCTGCCGTAAGGACCGGCATAAGCCGTATGAGGCTTGATGCGGTTGACGGCGATGATACCGTCGGCGGCGGCGGCAATCTCGTCCAAATAGACGGCATGACCTTCTGCGGTCCGGCCGATTTCCTTTACGGCCATGGAAGACCGCAGGGGGCAGCCCATAGATTCTTCCGTAATGCCAAGGGCTGCCAGCATCTCCAATTGGCCCTGGGCCGTAGCTCCCCCATGGCTGCCCATGGCGGGTACAATGAAAGGCACAGTACCCATACCGGACAGATAATCCACCAGAGTCCGCATAATCAATGGCATATTGCTGATCCCCCTGCTGCCGGCGGTGAGGGCTATCGTCATGCCGGGCCTTAACCTGGAGCGGAATTTCTCCTGGTCCAATTGAGCTCTCAGATGGTCCGGAATATCCTGAACTTCCAGTCTTTCCCGGGAAAAATGCTGGCGGCAAAGAAACATGGGAGGCAGAGCCGTCTTTTTTGTAAGCTCATGGATGATGCTCATATAAATAGCCTCTTTTCTACAGTATATCATAGCCGTCTTGGGGAAAATAGGATATTTACTGGACATTATAACGGTTAATGATCTTATATAGTGCAATTATCATGCCAGAAGGGTAAGCCTTGTTTTAACGTGAACTGTATTAGGGAGGCAATGCAATTAAGCTAAATTAAACTTGGCTTGAGTTAAATATGACTTATATGGGCAAAGCCGCATTTTTATAAAGAACAAAATAGAGGGAAAAGACAAAAGAATACAAAAAGAGACAAAGAAGGAACCTCGACAGAACAGATTAAGCCATCTAAGATAGAGAAAGCCAGTAAGGCCTTTTGTCCTGGCTTGCTTTTACTGTTTTAGTAAAATAGAATAAGTTAATATAAAATAGGGGGAAAATTTAATGAAGCGAACACGTCCCAGGGCAAAAAGTATTAAAACGGCAATACTGGCGCCTACAAGCGCAGTATTGGCGGCAGGCATCCTTTTTTTGGTGGCAGTTGTAGGTATTTTGTCCTTCAATACGACAAATAGCATTACAGACAATCTGGTACAGGCTCACGTCAATGAATACGTCAATGAGTTCCGGGCCATCAGCGAGAATGTTTACGGCGTAGCTTCCTCCATCGCCCCCACGGTACAGGTGACGGCAAAGAGCTCCGAGGACCCCCGGGAAAGAATTATTACGATTTTTGAAGGCATTCTTGCCAGTAATCCCAATATCATCGACGTCTGGACCGCCTGGGAGCCCAATGCCCTGGACGGCAAAGATTTTGAATATAGAAACAAGCCTTATCATGACGCCACAGGGCGTTTTTCCATCTTTGTCCAGCGGGAGGGCAACGGATACGCCACCTACTTCTTGAACAGCGGCCAGGCGGAATATTACTTAGAACCCAGAGATAGCGGCAGGCCCTACATTTCCGATCCCTATAATCCTACCCAGATGGCGGATGTGGACATGATTTATAGCCTGGCCTTTCCGGTTTTTGAAGGGGGCCGGGTGGTAGGCGTTGTGGGCGCCGATATTGATATGCAGTTACTCACTGCTGCCATGAATGCCGGCAGAATTTTAGAAACAGGCTTTATCAGTACCCTTACACCGGGAGGCCTGATTGCCACCTCTCAGGAGTCGGATATGGTGCTCACGGATTACCGGGATTCATGGCTAGGCAATTACCGGGAGGCCATCGATGAGATTTTGGTAAAGGGCGGCAGCTTTTCTGCTGTGGAGCCTAAGGGTATGAATGGCCAAAGCACGAAATTGCTGGTGCAGGGCGCCATGATTGGAGATACAGGCAAATATTGGGCAATCTGCGGGCTGGTGCCCAGCTCCACGGTAAATGGTCCTTCCATTATGCTGCTGGCCGTTGCCATCGGCTTGGGATTAGCCGTTATCGCTCTTGTGGGAATTATTGTCTACCGGCTGGTCAGCAAATCCTTAGCCATGCTTCCTGTTTTGGCTAAAGAAACGGAAGCCCTGGCCGTCGGCGACGTCTCCGTAGTGAGGAATGACGGGGATACGGACTCCTCCGCCGAAGATGAAGTTGCTTTAATGATTCGGGCTATGGCCAAAATGGGCGGGGCTATACAGGAGCAAGTCCGCACCATCGAAGAGCTTTCCGGCGGCAACTATGCTATTGATTCCATTGCGGTCCGCTCGGAAAAGGATATAATGAATAAATCCATTAACCGGATGATCGACACCACTAATGAAGCCATGAGCAACATCAGCACTGTGGCGGAGCAGGTCAGTCTGGGGGCGGACCAGGTGGCTGCCGGCGCCCAGGTATTATCCTCCGGCGCTACGGAGCAGGCAGCCGCTATGGAAGAATTGAATGCCTCCGCCACTGAGATTGCCGACCAAGCTGAGGCTAATTTAAAAAGCATTGAAGAGGCAGCCAGGGCAGTGCGGCAGACGGCTTTGGACGTCAGCGAAGGCAATGCTCAAATGGTGCAGTTGACGGAAGCAATGACGGATATCGGCACAGCCTCCTCCCAAATTGCCAATATCACAAAGGTTATCGAGGATATCGCTTTTCAAACCAATATTCTGGCCCTTAACGCCGCTATCGAAGCAGCCCGGGCCGGCGCTGCCGGCAAGGGTTTTGCCGTGGTAGCCGATGAGGTGCGCAATCTGGCGGCCAAATCCGCCGAGGCTGCCCGGCAGACCGCCGGACTTATTGAAACTGCTGTTAGCAGAATAGCCAAAGGCACGGAAATCTCAGCTCAAACGGCGGAGATTTTAGAAAAGGTTGGCCAGAGCGCCCAGGCTGTCACCGATAGTATTGCCCTGGTGGAAGAAATATCTGTCCGGCAGACCACTGCTATTGAGCAGATTAAAGAAGGTCTGAACCAGGTTTCCTCCGTAGTGCAGACCAACGCCGCCACCGCTGAGGAAAACTCCGCTACCAGCGAGGAAATGTCGGCTCAGGCCACTACCTTGCATAGTGAGGTTGGCAAATTCAAACTTCGGTGAAAAACCTTCTTGACAGAATAGTCCGGGACATTTAGAATTATGGGTAATTTACAATGGCAAAGATGGGGAAAAAGTCATATTCCAGGCGCTACAGAGAGCTGCCGGGTGGTGCAAGGCAGCGGCCTTTTATGACGGGACTCGCCCCTGAGCTTCCGACTGAAATGACAGTACGGATCCGGTTTGTTGCCGGACAGCGGTCAGAGTAGGAAGGACGGCAGCCCTGCCGTTATCAAAGGGCAGCAAGTAAGGGGGCGGCTGATGATCCAGCCGCCAATGAGAGTGGTACCGCGGAAGCAAAGCTTTCGTCTCTCGCCTCTATGTTTAAGCATGGGGCGATGAGGCGAAAGCTTTTTCTTTTCCATAAGGATATGATGAAAAGAGGTGTATAATCAAATGGAGAAGCTTTGGGAAATCACCTTGGGAGACTTGCTGGACTATCAGGCGGAAAGGCATCCGGATCAGGACTGCGTTATTTATAATGACAGGCCTTTTCGCACTACCTACCGGGAATTTCGGGACCTGGTAAATTTAACGGCTAAAGGCTTTCTAAAACTGGGCATCAAAAAGGGCGATCATGTTTCCATGTGGGGCGCCAACGTGCCGGAATGGCAACTGGCTTTATGGGCGGCGGCTAAGATCGGCGCTGTGTTGGTGACGGTAAACACAGCTTATAAGGTTTTTGAAACGGAATATTTGCTGCGGCAGTCCGATACCCATACCCTGGTAATGACCGAAGGCTTTAAAGACAGCAATTATGTAAGCATCATGCAGGAATTGGTGCCGGAGCTGGCCGGGTCCCGGCCGGGCGGGTGGGAAAGCGAAGCCTTGCCCTATTTGAAAAACATCATTATCTGCGGCGGCAAAAAGCATGAGGGTATGCTGAACTGGGAAGCCCTATATGAACTGGGCAAGGAGGTGGGCGACGAAGAATTGGTTTTGGCCCAAAAAGCCTGCCATTTTGATGATGTGGTTAATATGCAGTATACTTCCGGCACTACCGGCTTTCCTAAAGGAGTTATGCTGACCCACCTCAATATCTTAAATAACGGCCTGTCCATCGGCGATTGCATGAAATTTTCCACCGCCGACCGGCTGTGCCTTACGGTGCCTTTGTTTCATTGCTTTGGGCTGGTATTGGCCACCATGGCTTCCGTTACCCATGCCAGCACCATGTGCATTGTTGAGGCCTTCAGCCCTGCCGTTGTGCTTAAAACCATTCATGAAGAAAAATGCACCGCCGTTCACGGCGTGCCCACTATGTTTATTGCCATGCTGGAGCATGCCGATTTTGCCAGGACGGATTTTTCTCCTATGCGGACCGGCATCATGGCCGGTTCCCCTTGCCCCGTCAAGGTAATGCGTCAAGTAGTGGACCGGATGAATATGTCGGAGATTACTATTGTCTACGGTCTGACGGAAGCTTCCCCGGGTTGTACCCAAACCACCACCGACGATCCGTTGGAGCTGCGGGTATCCACCGTAGGCCGCAACTTGCCTTTCATCGAGACGAAGGTAGTGGATCCGGAAACCGGCCTGGAATGTGCTCCCGGAGTGCCCGGGGAATTCATGGCCAGGGGATACAATATTATGAAGGGCTATTATAAAATGCCGGAAGCCACCGCCGCCGCCGTTACCGCCGACGGCTGGCTCCATTCCGGGGACCTGGCCACAGTGGACGAAAATGGTTATTATAAAATTACCGGCCGCATCAAAGACATGATTATCCGGGGCGGGGAGAACATATATCCCAAGGAAATCGAGGAATGCCTCTATACCCATTGCGGCGTACAAGATGTGCAGGTGGTAGGCGTCCCCAGCGAGACTTACGGCGAGGAAGTCATGGCCTACGTTATTTTGAAACCGGAAATCAGCCTGACGGAAGAAGAAGTCAAAGCTTTTTTAAAAGAACGGATGGCCCGGCATAAAGTGCCGAAATACGTGGCCTTTATTAAGGAGTTTCCCATGACTGCCAGCGGCAAGATACAGAAGTTCAAGCTGCGGGATATGGCCCCGGGCTTGCTGAAGCTGCAGGACGCCAACATTGAGACGGTTTAACGGGAGAAAGGAGAGATAGCGATGAAATATGGTTTTTCGACCATCGGCTGCCCCGGCTGGCTATGGAAGGAAGTAATAGCCACAGCCAAGGATCTGGGCTATGACGGCATAGAATTGCGAGGCTTAGCCAATAAGATTTATCTTCCTTCTACCCGCAGCTTTTCTTTGGAAAACTGCCATCAAATCAGGCTGCAGCTGGAAGAACTGGGCCTTGAGATACCTTGTCTGAGCACCGCAGCCCTTATTTATGATCAAGGGCAGCAGGCGGCAGCCCAGACGGAAATGCGGGACTATATCAATCTGGCGGCTTTATTGGGAACCCCTTATATCCGGGTATTGGCAGACAAGGAAGCCGCTCCCGGCCAGGCCGTGGATGAGGCTGTGGTTATAGAAAACCTGCAGGCTTTATCCCCTTTGGCAGAGGATAAGGAGGTAATGATCCTGGTTGAAACGAACGGCCTCTACGCCGACTCCCGCAAAATGGCCGCCCTTATGGAAAAATTGGCTGATCCCAACATCGGCGTTCTCTGGGATATCCATCATCCCTTCCGGTTTTTTGGCGAAGCTCCGGCGGAGACCTATGGACGGCTGCAAAGCTGGATTTGCCATGCTCACGTCAAGGATTCCTTGAGGGAGGGGGACAGGGTTGTTTATAAAATGATGGGCTACGGCGATGTGCCCGTGAAAGAGGCATTATGGCTATTACAAGATAATGGCTATAAAGGCTTCGTGGTCTTGGAATGGTTAAAACGCTGGGTTGCGGATCTGGAGGATCCGGGGATTGTGTTCGCCCATTTTCCCTATGCCGTCAAAAGAATGATGAAACGGAAGGAAGGTTAATCCATGTTGGAATTACGGATTCATGGCCGGGGCGGCCAAGGGGTGGTGACTTTGGCAGAGCTTTTAGCTAAAGGAGCTTTGAAAGCCGGCAAAGAAGCCCAAACCCTGCCTTTTTTCGGTGTGGAGCGCCGGGGGGCGGCGGTGAAAGCCTGCGTAAGAATTGCCGAAGAGCCCATCCTTTTGCGGTCCATGTCTTATCAGCCGGGCTATATTGCGCTGATGCATGGTAATATGCTGCCCTACGCCAAGCTGGAAGGTTTTAGGCAAGGGAAGGAAGCGGCGCCTGTTTTTATTATTAACGGCAAGGAGCCGCTGGAGGTGGAGGCCGAACAGTGGTTGGTGGATGGAGAGGGGATCGCTGAGGAGCAGGGCTTGGTCTTTGGCGGCGAAGCCTATATCAATGTACCGATGCTGGGGGCCGTAGCCCGGGTGATGGGCCTGCCTTTGGAAGATATAGAAGCTGCCATCAGGGAGCAGTGGCCGGGCCAAAAAGCCCAGCCCAACCTGGCGGCGGCCCGGAAAGCCTACGGGCAAGTAAAGCGAGTGGAAAACATAAAGAACCCAGGGGAAACGGAGAAAGGGAGGAGCCGGCAATGACGAAAGAAGTTTTACAACCTCTGGCCAGGCCGGTGGCCGGCGCCGGCGGCTCTACCGGTACCTGGCGCAGCCAGCGGCCCCTGCTGAATAAAGATAAATGTACGGGTTGCCTGCTATGCTGGATTTATTGTCCGGAAGCGGTAATTACCCGGGAGGACCGGAGCATTGATTACGAATATTGCAAAGGCTGCGGTCTTTGTGCCAGAGAGTGCCCGGCGGGGGCCATCACCATGATTAGAGAGGAGAGCGGTCATGAGTAGACAAATTGCTACAGGCAATGCGGCCTGCGCTTTGGCGGTAAAGGCGGCTAATGTGGATTTTATTGCCGCTTATCCCATCACGCCTCAAACTACCATATCGGAAAAACTGGCGGATTACGCCGCCGCCGGAGAATTGACAGGCAAATACCTGACGGTGGAGTCGGAGCATAGCGTCATGAGCGCCGTTGCCGCCGCTGCGGCTACCGGCGCCCGCACCTTTACGGCCACTTCCTCCCAAGGGCTTTTATACATGAACGAAATTCTGCATTATGCTGCCGGCGGCAGGCTGCCGGTGGTAATGGTTAACGTCAACCGGGCGGTCTGTGCCCCCTGGTGCCTGTATGCGGATCATCAGGATAGCGTATCCCAGAGGGATACGGGCTGGCTGCAGTTTTACTGTGCTTCTCATCAGGAGATTTATGACAGTATCTTTTTGGCTTATAAAGTGGCGGAGCAAGTGGAAATCCCCGTAATGATCAATTATGACGGCTTCCTGCTGTCCCACTCCATGCTGCCTTTTGAAACCCTGGAGCAGGAGGTTATCGACAATTATCTGCCGGTCCGGCAGCCGGCCTGGCGCCTGCATCCCCTGTGGGGCGGCACCTTTTCCAATGTGGCCGCCGCCGCCGAATACGCCGCCTACCGCCATAAGCTGGCCCGGGATACCCGGGAGGCCTTGCCGGTGATCAAGGCTGCCATCAGCGAGTATGAAAAGCTTACGGGCCGGCCCCAGCCGGGGCTGATTCAGTCCAGCCGCAGGGGCCAGACAGGTACTGAGGGCCAGACAGGCGCTGAAGGCCAGACAGGCGCTGAAGGCCAGGCAGGCGCTGAAGGCCAGGCAGGCGCTGAAGGCCAGGCAGGCGCTGAAGGCCAGACAGGTACTGAGAGACAGACCGGTGCTGAAGGACAGGCTCAGGTTTACCTGCTGTCCATGGGTTCCATGGCGGCGGAAATGGAGCTGGCGGCAGAGGAATTAACGAGACAGGGCATCAGTACCGCGGCCTTGAAGCTCAGAGTTTACCGGCCTTTTCCGGCAGAAGAATTGGCGGCCTTGCTGCCTGACGGCAGTGCCCTGATCGTTTTGGACCGGAACCTGGCCTACGGTCATGAAGGCGGCGTGCTATTAATGGAAGCCCGCTCCGCTTTATACGGCTGCGCTAAAAACATCAAGATAGCCGGTTCTGCCATAGGCATCGGCGGCCAGGATCTGCCCGTATCCCTGCTTGTTGAAGAAGTAAGGCGGTTGTTGGAGGTGGCAAAAGCATGAACAGTATTTCCGCAAAATTAACGGATCTGCCGGATTATGAGTTGATTCAAAAAGGTACCGGCGCTTGCGCCGGCTGCCCTTCTCCTATGGGGCTGAGAATCGTTGGCAAAGCCTTGGGCACCAATGCCATCATGGTGATGACGCCTTCCTGCGCGGTAGCCAGCATCGGCATGATGCCTAAAAGCTGCTATGATGTGCCCACACTTAACGTCTGCTTTGCCTCCGCCGGCGCTTCCGCCGCCGGCATCAGCGGCGCATTGGACGTCCAGATCGCCAAGGGCCTTATCCCCGGCCCCAAGCCGGTGGTTTTCAACTGGGTCGGCGACGGCGGCACTTACGATATCGGTTTTCAGGGCATATCGGCGGCAGCCGAGCGCAACGACGACTTCATTCATTTCTGTTACAACAACGAAGCCTACTCGAATACCGGCGTTCAGCGCAGCGGCGCCACGCCTCTTCATGCCGCTACCACCACCACGCCCTCAGGCAAAAACGAAGGCAAAAAAAACATGCCCCTGCTGATGCTGGATCATGCTCCCGCTTATGTGGCCACAGCTTCTATTGCCTATCCCCAGGACTTTTACAAAAAAGTAGCGAAAGCCAAAGAAATCAAAGGCTTCCGCTATATTGAGCTTCACGCTCCCTGTGGCCCCGGCTGGAAATTTCCCGCCAGCGAAACGGTGGAAATCGGCAGGCTGGCGGTGAAGACGGGGGCCTGGGCTTTATGGGAGGCGGAGGAGGGCCGGCTGACCATCAGTAGACCTACCCTGCAATTGGCCGAAGGCAAGACGAAACCGTCGCCTCTGGCAGATTATCTGAAGGTCCAGGGCCGCTTTGCCGCCTTAATGAAAGGCGCCGGTAAAGAGCAGGCCATTGCAGCGATGGCCCAATCCATTGAAAAAGAGCTGGCGGAGCTGCTGGCCAGAAGCAAACGCTAGAGCCGGCGGCTTGAGCCGGGACCGGGCCCGTAGGCCGGAGCCGGTCAATGCTTGGATGCAATAGGATGTAATTTAACGAAGCCGTCCTGTCACGAAAGTGGGGGACGGCTCTTTGGTTTCTCTGGCAATTAAATTCAGGCTGTGGGGAGGAACTGGTATTGGTTAGTTAACGAATGACAAGCACATTTAATAGGGGGGCAGAGTAACTGCCTGCTCCACCGGCTGCTTTGGCCAAAAATCTTACTTGTGGCCAATTGAAGGTCGAGAGCTGGACAAGCGTTGCGGTAATGCCTAAATTGCAAGAGGCAATGGGGCTGGGCACCCGGGCACAGCCGCTGGAAATCCCTCCAATTTGGCCTAAATCGGGCCGGCCGTCTCTGAGTGCGGACTACAATTTACGCATTACTGAAAAACTGTCCGGGCGGCGCTGGTAATTTGCGCACAAGGAAGAAATTGTCCAGGCAAGAGCCGGGAAGATGGGCACAGATAAAAATTGAGCAGCTGCCGCCGGAAAGCCATTGTAACAGAATAGCAAAAATCTCCCAGAAGGCTATACCGGCGAACCGGGCTATGTGCTATAATAAAGCAAGCAAGTTTTTAGCTGATATTGGAGGGAGGGCGCAGGTTTGGTTGAAAATAATAAGATCCTGAATCGGCTCTTTACCCAAAATGTCTTTTTTGATTTAGTGCGTAACCATAGTAATGCCGCCTATGCGGGGGTTATCCGACGATATGTAAATGCTCCGGAAGATAAGGATAATGGGACGCTTATAAGCGAAGTATATAAGTTCATGTCAGACTCATATCGAAATGAGTATTTTTATCAAAATACCCTGCTTAATAAGCTTTTGCTAAAAAAACACAGCATTAGTACGACGACGGCATTGACGCAAATTCCCATAGGTAAATCAAAAGCAGATTTTATACTTATTAACGGTAAGGCTGTTGTGTATGAAATAAAGACAGAACTCGATACATTTGAGCGCCTTGACACTCAGCTAAAGGATTATTATAAAGCCTTTGACCATGTATGTCTGGTTACTTCGGAGAAGCATTACAAACGTGCCGTCAGTCTCCTGGAGAATACTTCTGTAGGAATTTATGTGCTTACCCGCAGAAACACCATAAGCTCAAAGCTAAAAAAAGAGCCGGCGGCTGATAATTCAAATTTGGATCATACCGCTATTTTTAAAGTGCTGCATAAACGGGAATACGAAAATATCCTGTTGAAATATTACGGCAAACTACCGGTTGCATCGCCGGCTTTTTATTATGGCGCGTGTTTAGATCAGTTTTTGCAGATCCCTGTTCTTGATGCTTATAATATGGCATTGAAGCAGTTGAAAATGCGTAATAGGATTTTAATAAGCGAGTTTGAAAAAGTTCCCTACGAATTAAAGTCATTGATCTATTTTTCCAGGCCTTCTAAATCGGAGTGGAAAGATATCAATAGATTTTTAAGTGAAAGATACGGAGGGTGAAGCCATGTATTTCCCCTATGTTCGAGGACGTCAATATGAATTGCTTGCCCTGCGCGAATTAGCCGGTCACGATCTATTGGGCGATCATATTATCCCTATTATCGAGCCGGTAAAGTTGTCGCCTACTTTAGTTAATTTGATGGACGAGTTTATTAGGGTGCGGCATTCTGTGGCAATCATTCGCAATCCGGTTGTGGGAACCTTTATGGCAGATTTTCAAGGCGTTCGGAAGAATTCTAAAGAAGCTGGGTATAGGCAGCGATTCATAGAACAGTATGAAAATGAGTCAATAGTCAAAGCCCTTATAATGCAGCGCAATGCGGAAGCGTTACTTGAATTTTGGGATAGGCAAGGCGTTGATAAGTCTGAATTATTGGTAGTTAATACTGAACGGGAATTCCTGGATTTGTACGAAAAAACCTTTGGTACTATTATTCCAAAATACGTACTGATGCCTGATGAGAGCGTGTTCAGGCGTAAAGTTCGGCATCATAAAGTTTTATTAGACGATAAATTTGAAAAACAACAGAGAAATGCCGATTATCAAGAGGCGGAAGACGAGTTTTTCTCCGACGATCATTTGTATTATAAAGATGACGGATTTATTGGTTTTTCAGATTATTCTGTTGTAGGAAATGAGTATATAGAGGCTGGGTTTGCGCCATACGCCGTTGCAATACATATCGTATATTTTGATGCGGACAAAAATCTCCGTATAAAGCACTTCGTTTCCGATTCCAATGAAGATATAACTAATCCGGCTCTAAAATATTATGAGGCCGTATCTAAATTAGCGAAATGGTATAATACATCTCCTCGTCCTGTTGAAAGTACCTTGGGACTGCAGACCTTTTTGCAGCATTATGAGCAGCAATCTTATCCAGGCTTGGGAACGGTCAAGAAGCTGTCACTAATGCACCACCTTGAATTAATGGGTAAATACCTCGATGAGGTGGAGTAATATGTTTTGCTGCAGCAATTGTTTTACTGATGCTGAAATCAAGGCAATTATTGAAGGTAATAAAGTGCGAGGGGATTGTGATTTTTGCGGTAGCAAGAATACCCTTATCTATGAAATCGGAAAAGACCAAATTTTAGCGGAGCTTTTTGAAGGTTTGCTGGATATATATACGCCTTCAGTGAATTTGCCGGACACTTTTCCTAAAGAACGTACAGATCTGTTAAAAAATATTTTGTATACCAACTGGCATATCTTTACGATAAAACCGGAATCTATTTATCGTCTGATTACTAACCTTTGTGCGGAGCGGTATAAAGAGCAGCCGGAGCTGTTTGACGGCCCTGTCGGAATTTTGCAAAGTCAGGATTGTGATTACTTAGAGAAAAACTCTATCCTGAAAAACCATTGCTGGGGTGACTTTGTTGAGGGAATAAAAAGAAAAAACAGGTTTCACAGCGATTATATTAATACGGAAATATTGCGGATTTTTTTACGGTGTGCAAAAAAATCTTATAAAGTCGGTAGTATGTTTTATAGAGCGAGAGTGTGCCCGACAACAAAAGGTTACCTCTGCAAAGAGATGGGTGCGCCGCCGGAGATAAAAGCAAAAGCAGGGCGTGTTAATCCAGAGGGGATTAGCATCTTATATCTTGCCGATACACGGGATACGACCCTTTATGAAATCAGAGCCGGAGTTTATGATTATGTTGTGGTTGGCAAGTTCAGGCTTCAAAAGAGTATCGAGGTTGTTAATCTAGCTGAGATTGATAAGATCAGCCCTTTCATCGGTATTAATTATGGGTTCGATTTTACCCAGTATGCCACAAATATTGAGCATTTGAAAATGCTTGGTCAAGAGATCGCCAAACCTTTACGCAACGATAACATTCTGGATTACCTGCCGACACAATACATAAGCGATTATATTAAAAGCAAGGGCCTTGATGGCAGAAATAAAGGCTATGACGGTATTGAGTACATTAGCACCATGTGCAAAAATGGAGTGAATCTGGCAGTATTCGAACAAGAGCTATTTAAGTGTATTAGAACCAGTGTATACGATGTAAAATCAATCTCCTACTCTTACGATCAAATTAAATAGATTATCACCCCAAAAAGCTTCTTGAGAATCAGCCTCAAGAAGCTTTTGTCTTATTATTTAGTTTAAAAGGGAGTCGTAGAATCAGAACCATCTAGGCTTTAATTTTGCGATAAGTCCCAATCAATTCAAAAGCTGCTTTAATGTTTCATAGCTGATATTACCACCGGAGAGGATGAAGCAGATTTTTTTGCCCCGCTCCAGAGGAACTTTGCCATTTAAAGCAGCGGCAAAGGTCATGGCGGAACTGGTCTCCATGATTAGTTTTGCTTCAAAGGTCATCAGCCGCAAAGCGTCCTTGATCATGTCTTCTTCTACGTTTACCAAATGATCCACATAGGTTTTGATCATACGGTAATTTAGCTCCTTAGCGGTCATGGTGCGGGTGCCGTCGGCAATGGAAAGCTTGTCGGGATAAAGGGTCAGGGGCTTTCCGGCCTCAAAGCTTGCGGCAAACCGGGGTACCAAAGCAGGTTCCACACCATAAACAGCGGTTTGGGGATTGAGTGATTTCACGGCCAGGGCGATGCCAGATATCAAACCGCCGCCGCCGATGGGACAGACGATGGCTGCCATATCCGGCGCTTCCTCCATAATTTCCAGGCCGATGGTGCCCTGGCCGGCTATGACTAAGGGATCATTGTAGGCATGGACGAAGCTGTAGCCCTCCCGCTTCATGATCTCAAGAGCCCTGACCTCCGCTTCATTATTGTTTTGACCGCTGATGATTACTTCAGCTCCGTAGGACCTGGCCTTGTCTGCTTTGAGCTGGGAAGCGATTTCCGGCATCAGTACCGTAGCTCTGAGGCCGGCTTTTTTGGCGGCATAGGCTACGCCTTGCCCATGGTTGCCGGAAGAAACGGTAATTACTCCCCGGGTGCAGCCGGCAGCGGTCAAATCCAGGATTTTGTTGGTTGCTCCCCGTATCTTAAAAGAGCCGATGGGTTGAAAGCTTTCCGGCTTAACGTAAACTTCAGCACCTTTGAAAAATTTATCCAAATGCGGCAGTCTTAAAAGAGGTGTGGGGCTTACCTGGTCTTTGATTCTTGCCGCCGCCTCTTTGATGCGGTCAAAGGTTACCAGATTCAACATATCCGCCATATTGATCATCTCATTTCCTGTAGTTTTAAGTACTTCCCCAAGAATAATGGGAGTCTGTTTTTATTGTATGGCTGGTAATTACCTTATAGCAAAATCTGAACTTCAAACTGAGACTCGATAAAAGCTTCACTGCTGGTATCCAGATCATCTTCACATTCCAGAGCCAAAGCATATTTAGGAAACATATCTCCAGTCAGGAGCTGTTGAGGAATATTGATTTGGTGGTTTTCTGCCAGGATTTTGCCCCGAATGCAGATAAAGCTGCCGGCAGGCACCTCAAAAATATCCGGATGCTCAATAGAAGGGTTGCCTTTAATTAGAATGAAGTAATGAGTAGGTTGAAATTTGCCTTGACGGAGGCTGTCGTAATCCAGTAAAAAACCGATTTGCCGTAAAAATGTGATGCTTGCGAATTCAGATTTAGCCTTTTTAATCAAAAGTCTGGGTCCGGCAGTACCAATCAGAGCCTCATCAGGCCGATATTTTTCCGTTAAAATATAACGCTTGCCCCAGGAAGTCCGATAAGGAAAATCCAGCAAATCTAGTTGCTTATTATAATGATAATAATTTATATAGTCTTTAATGCATGTCCGGATACTCTCCAGGCGGTTGATTTCCAATACTGTTTCTTTATATTTTGTTTCCAACATTTGCACAAAACCGGAAATATCATCAGAATTAATAGCCGTCTTGATTTCATCCAGATTAAGCCCCAGAGTTTGCAAATAGCGAATACGCTCCAGCGGCCAAATTTGCACTAAGCTGTACATACGGTAATTGTTTTCGTTATTGATTTCCGCAGGTTTTAGAAGACCAAGCTTATCATAATAGCGAAGAGTTTCCGTTGAGATATTAAGCATGGAGGCAAATTCTTTCACATAATATTTTTCCTTCACATTAACCTCCTCATTAAGATGTTAGCCATAAATAACTAACCTGCGTCTTAACACAAACCTTTTGGAAATATGTCTGCAAAAACTGAAGGGTTTTGCAGGAGGAACCGGCTTGATTTTATCAAATAATGATATAAAAGTATATATAAATAAAAAAGAATGAAAAAAATATTGAAAAAATGCTAAAAAAACACTCCTCTTGCAGAAAAGCCATCTTGACCTTCGTTTTTAGGCCAATGATATCATTTAGCCATACTAAATTTGAGGAGGAGAGCATTTTATGGAAAACACAGGCGACAAGAAGCTAAAGAGTTCCACCGCAAAAAAACCGGCAGAAGCGCCAAACGTACTTTTATTTATATTTTGCATGCTAGTCGTTGCAGCCGTTCTTACCTATATCATCCCGGCAGGAGCTTATGACAGGTATTTCAATGAAGCGCTTAACCGTACCCTGGTGGATCCCACATCCTATCATGCGGTAGAGCAGAGCCCCGTTTCCATCATGGGTATCTTTGCCGCCATTCCTAATGGTATTGTTGCGAATATCTCGGTTATTTCCATTATCTTTGCTTACGGCGGCGCTTTCGGTATTATCACAAGCACCAGGCTGATTGAAGACGGTATCACCAGATCCTTAAACAGTGTACGAAAAATGTCTTTTCTGATCATAGCATTGGTTAGTATGCTGTTTTCTGCAGGCGGAGCCTTCGTGGGCATTCAACAGAGCTTTTGGTCCTTTACTCCCTTGTGCGCCGTGCTGGCGGCGGCTATGGGTTATGACGTAGTAGTTGCTTTTGTCATGGTGGCCGTAGCCAACAATATCGGCTATATGTGCGGACCTACAAACATGTGGAATGTGGGTGTGGCTCAGCAAATCAGCGAGGTGCCGGTGTTTTCCGGTTTAGGTCTCAGAATGTTCTGCTGGCTGCTGTTCATGGCAATGCTGATGGTTTACACCTTTTATTATTGCCAGAAGATAAAAAAAGACCCTGCCAAGAGCCTTGTATATGATCCCAATGCGCCGCTCTCCACCTTTGATAATGTCGATGTCAGAGGTGCGGATTTAACTGCGCGGAGAAAAGCAGCGCTAGCTTGTCTGATCGCAGGATTTTTAATTCTGATTTATCTCATTGGCGTTAAGGGCTGGACCAGCGGTACTCAGATAGGGTCTTTCCTCATTGCCATGAGCATCGTAGTGGCGGCAATCAACGGTGACGGCGCTAACTCTATGGCTGATGGCTTTGTCAAAGGGGTACAAGCCATTCTCGTTCCTTCTCTGGTGGTAGGAATGGCCGGCGGCGTATTGCTGATTCTGCAAAATGGCAATACCCTTGACCCCATCCTTCATGCAGCTACGACGGCTTTGGAGGGGACTTCCAGCATATTTGCTCTTCTGATGATCTATGTATTTCAGTTTCTCTTTAATTTCCTGGTTCCCTCCGGTACTGCCCAGGCAGCGACTACCATGCCTATTATTGCTCCTTTGTCCGACATGGTCAATGTAAGCCGCCAAGCTGCCATACTGGCCTTTCAGTTTGGCGATGGATTCAGCAATATGCTCTGGCCTACTGCGTTGCTGGCGCCTCTTTCTTTTACAAACATTCCATTTCGGAAGTGGATCAAATGGTTTATGCCATTTACCATCATATTCATTATAGCCTCAAGTCTGATCCTGGCTTATGCCGTGGTATCCGGATATTAAAAGCATTTCCAGGCAGTAGAGAAAGGATAATCTTATGAAACTCATGCACACCAAACTAACAGAATTTGTACAGCGGATGGTTGATGCAGCCAGGCTGTCGGCTCCGGAAAAAAAGCTAAATATCAGCGGTATGGAAAATGTTCGGACGGCAAAGCTGCAATCTTTGCGAACGGGGCGGATTGCCAATGCGGTAAAGGAAATAGCTGAAGACGATGACGTTGAGAGCATTGAATTTATTATCTGTCCCCGCTGTCCGGAAACCATGCACACTGTAATTGTTAAGGGTATCGGAAAAGAAGGCAAGGGCAATAAAGCAATTGTGGAAACCGTGGATATGTTGGTTCCCACTGAAGATATTTACCTGGTAGACTGTGAGCAAGTAGTTGACCGCAGGCCAATGATGTCAGTTTATACAGATGTGGAGGTGAAAGATGGTGAAACTCAAGTACAAGCTGGTGCCTAATGGCAGTGCCGAAGGCAAAATGCCTTTAAATGTTGCGTTAGTGAACCTAAAGGATGTGAAGGTTTGCGGCCTTACGCCGGAAAAAGCCTGTGCGGCAATAGCCAAGTCTTTGGATGGCCCCACAGCTATCAATATATTTGATATGGAGGCAGTCACTACTACCAGTGACGGTATCATGGTGGATAGCGCCATTGTAGCCATGGCAGCTTCCGACCGGGGCAAGATTCACCGGGAATACGGCTTTGTCCCTATGGCGGAAATAGAATATGATGATGAGCTCATCGCCATCGAGCCCCACCTTAAGCAATGGGATACTAATTATAAAGGCCGTCGTCTTTATCGGGGGCCGGATGTGGCTGATAAAAAGATTCCCGTGCATAATGTAGCCATCAGCGGCCGGGCCTGCAACAACAATTCCGGCACGGAAATGATGGACTTAGTAACTATGGGAGAAGTATTGATGCCCTATATCGGCCAGAAAGAGATTATGGCTGACGGCGAAGTGGCTATAGGCCTTACCGGGGAAATCATTTCTGTGGCTATTGGAATGACAGTGAAAGAAAAGTTTGGCCGGGTTTTTTCCACCAGACGCTATCGGGCTGGGGATACGGCTCACGGTTCCAAGGAAATGGCCAAAACTCTAAAAGCGGAGATACCTTGTATTGCTGCCAGCAAGAGAGTTCATGCCGGTTATATTATTAAAGCTTTGCAGGCCGGGATGGTGCCCGGGCGAGATATTGGCTGTGCTCCGGCGGTTTTGGCAATCGCCAAAATTATGGGCTTTCCCATTAATGTGGAAAATATCACCGAAATGGCCCAGGCGGAATTGGACAGCATAGGATTTACTGCAGATTGGATGAGAGAAAAGGCAGAAAAGCATCTGACGGCAGAAGAAGTCCTGGCCCGGGCTGACGAAATTGTTCCGGGTATTGTGGGCATGGAGGTATGCAAAGCCTCGGAGCTGGCGGAAATCAGATATGCAGAAATTCCCTAAGGGAGGAGGCCGGAGATATGGAGCGTCAATATATCATTGCCCATGCGGATAAAGCGGTTCTTAAGATTTCCGGTTTGCAGGTGAAGGGGCTGGACGCCGGGCAGTTGGAAACAACTTTGGCGGAAAAGCTGAATACTACAGTGAGGGTGATCGGGGTAACCGGAGATAACATTGAGATGGACGTTTACGGTCTGGAACCGGATCAGATTCGTTATAATGAAAGCTCCATTATTGAAGCTTTGTCCTTGTCAGAAGGGATAACCGCTACAGACCTGATTATGATGAGCTGCAGCGAAAAAATCGTGAGGGTGGATTGGGACAATATTCCGCCCCATACGCCCTGCGCTGCGGAAAGATGGGGACCGGTGCGATGAAATCTGCCGTTATTATACCCACCGGGGATGAAGTGAAAAACGGCATAGTGCTGGACACTGACTCTCCGGAAATCCTGGCTCAGCTGATCCGGCAATTTCCTGAAATGAAAGTGGTGCGTCTTGGGCCGCTAACAGATGATGAAGAGGCTATTCTAACCCTTTTGCAGGAAACGGTGCTGGAATCACCTGACTTAATTGTGCTTGTGGGGGGAAGCGGCGGTGGTCACCGCTTTTCCCCCTCTTTAGGCAAGGACTATACCCAATCGGCTCTGGAAAAATTTTTGATAGAAAAAGCCGCCAGCGAGATATATGGAAAGAATGGCCATCTTTGGTGCAAGCTGATTTGCGGTAAAAAGGATAAAACCGTAATTATTAATGTGCCGGGACCTTTTTATGAAGCCAAGGCAGCTATGAGTGCTTTCTTGAATAGTTATGCTGCCGGAATGGATTTAAGTCAGATTAATAAGGAAATGGCCCAGGCAGTTTATGATCAATACCCACGAGGGGAGGAATAACCATGCGTATAGATATGCCGGCTCACAGCCTGTTTGGCAACGAATCTGTACCCTTAGAATTTCCGGACAATTGGGATGTGCAGATCAGCAATTTTAAAGGAGCCGCAGCACCCGCCCTTGCCCAAGAGCAGATTGCTGAAAAGATTAAACACCCCGAGCATTTGCTTCCTATAGCCGAAGGAGCAAAAGGCTGCAAGGACGCGGTAATTATTTTTGACGACTTCACCCGGGCTACTCCTATTGAGCCTATTGCCAAGGTGGTCATTGCTGAGTTGGAAAAGGCCGGTGTAGACCGTGATAAGATTCGTTTTATCGCTTCCACAGGAGCCCACCGGGCCATGTGTCGGGAGGATTTTGAACGAAAGCTAGGACGGGAAATCACCCAGGAATTTAGGATTTATTCACATAATCCCTTTTTTAACAATGTATATTTGGGGAAAACAACCTATGGTGTTCCTATTGAGCTGAATGCCGAGTGTGTTTATGCCGATTATAAAGTGGCTATCGGCGCCTTTTTTCCTCATTCCTCCACTGGTGTTGGGGGCGGCGGAAAAATTGTTTTACCGGGCATTGCCTCCTTTGAAACCATCCGCCAATGGCATCTAAAGGACTCAGGTATGTGGAAAACCGACAGTCAAGCCCGGGACAGCGTGGTTCAAGCTGCTGACTTCCTGAAGCTTGATATGAAAATTGATGTCTTGATGAACGGCAAAGGAGAAATTTCTCAGCTTTACGCAGGACATTATGATAAGATTTTCATGGAACACATTGATGAAATTCAGGAGTTTTTCTGCACGAAATATATTGATAATCCGGATATCGTCATTGCTAATAACTACTTTAAACCTACAGAGCCCAATGTGGCCATTGTGCAGATGGGAATCGTGGAGTCAGTTAAGCCTGGCGGCGATATTGTTCTGATGTACAATACGCCATATGGATGTGCCTGCCATTATATGTGGGGAAAATGGGGAGATACAGGTCTTGGGGGTCCTATGTATCGTAAACAATTTAGAGTGCCGCCTACCATTAACCGTTTCTTTGTTCTCTCAAAATACTGGGATAAAGGGACAGCCTCTTCTTACCATTTTAACGAAGAGGGCAATATCTACATTGAAACCTGGCAGGATCTGATGAGTCATTTAGGACCGCAGCCCCGGCGAGTAGCGGTTTACCCATATGCCGATGCATCCTGCTTTGAGCCGGGAAAACGCTAAGAAAAAAGTTGGGGCGGAGATATAAAGATGAGAAGCTATGACATTTTTGCGCTTAAACTAATTACCAGTCAAGGGTATCCTTTAGCGATAGGCGGAATTTGTCGGGGGACACCGGGAGAGCTTTGGGAGAAACGCTTTAAAAAAATCACTTCGCTGCATCTGCCGTATAAAGATATATATGGGGTAGACCTTGCCATTGCCAAGGCAATTCAAGAAATCGGCAGTTGCCAGTCTCTGTTAATAGCTGGATGCAGCCTGGATGTAGGTGCAAGTATCGCAAAGGGAAACAGTACAGGAGGAGTAATTGGCTGCCCGTGGCAGCCGATTGCTTCGTCCCAAGGGGACTGTGAGATTTTACCCTGTGGCTTTTCTCTTTATACTGAACCGGGAGGGCCAGGTTTCGCGGCCCTGGCCGATCCAGCCAAAACCAAGGATACTGTAATAGCTATAAAAAATCTCGGCTGTTTTGCATCGAATGAGGAGATTATTAATTGTATCAACTTTAAGGGCATTAATACATATCTTTTGGTTTTTGACGGCAGCGGGTCAGATACACAGGGACGTTTAATTGCGGCAAACTTCGAAAAGACCAAGGTCATATCATTAATTTAATAGAAGAAAGAACTGAAAAAAGAAAATCCCACTAAACTGAGATTTTCTTTTCATTCAGGAGGCAAATGAAGCAAATAATAATAGAATTGCACTTGATTTTTGGCCATGGTATAATTTCTCAAATAGCTTATCCGAAATTATATCTGGAGGTGTCCCATGAAAGGGATTATCAATGAGTTTAAAACATTTATTGCCAGGGGCAATGTGGTCGATCTGGCTGTTGGTATTATTATCGGTACCGCTTTTACGGCCATTGTTAATGCTTTGGTTCAAGGCATATTCATGCCGGTTATCGGTATTTTGGTGGGCGGTGTGAATTTTACCGATCTGAAGATAGTCCTGAAGCCTGCCGCCGGGGATGTGGCGGAAGTAGCCATTGCTTATGGTGATTTTATTCAACAGGTAATCAATTTTTTAATCATTGCCTTTGTAGTTTTCATGATGGTCAAATTTATCAACCGGTTTAAGAAAAAGCAAGAAGAGTGCCCAGCCCCCGCTCCTGTCCTACCGGCTCCCTCCGATGAAGCTCTTCTGCTTACGGAAATCCGGGACCTGCTGAAAGAAAACAAGAATTAGTTAGCCGCAGTATAGATTTCATAATAGCCTGAGTTGATAAATAGGTTAAAAAGCAGCAATAAAGAATTATTAATAGAAAATCAGAATAAGAAAAAGAGCATGATCTCCTTTTTACCTCGATTGCAGGCCAGTTGTCGGCTGCCGGCAGGGTATCAGGGGATATGCTCTATTTTTTGTTCGCTTTATTTCAGATCATGGTTTTCAGGCGATTTTGACCAGTGTGCCTATATCGGATGGAAGCGATTTTATGATTTTACGCAGGTTTCAAGTTTAAAGTGTGTTGACTCCTTGAAAAGCGGTTATAGACTGCCTGGTCACTACTTGAAAGGTTCTTGAGAAAATTAGTTTTCACGGTTTTCCGGAAAGAGAACGATTAAAAGCATTTTAAAGCGCTCCTGAGCGTAGACGGCGTGAGGAATCGTAGCCGGCATGACGATGGCTTCTTTTTCCCGCAGGATATGATCCACACCGTCTATGGTGATGCGGCCTTCGCCTTCCAATACCAAAACCATTGCGTCACCTTTGGAATCGTGGCTGCTGATCTCTTCACCTTTATCGAAAGCGAAAAGGGTCAGGCTGTGATGTTTGCTTTGAGCCAAAGTCCTGCTGACGATTTGGCCGTCAAGATAAGATACCTGACCGGCAAAGTCCAATACCTGACTGTGCTCTATATTGCGGATAAACTTTTCCATGGTTTCTCCTCCTGTCATTCAGTAAAATTCTGGCGAATACTACTGTGATTTACTCTGGCAAGTTTTGCTTGGCTCTGTTTTACGCTGCTTTGCTCAGTATGTCCTGGACTTTCTATAATAATCATACCGGAAAAAGATTGGAAAATATGTTGCATATACAACATGAATTAAATTTTTAGTGGAAGAATGACGGCGGCCGGGCTGATACTGGAAACAGGTTATTGTCGAACACCAGCCTCTACTAAACCAGGCCGCTTCAAGCGGCTTCCGCACCCCCGTTTGAGCAAAATTGCAAGTTTGTTCACATAGTCATGGCATTTTGCACAGTTAGCCTAAGCTAACGATGACAAACCTGCAATTTTGGGAGCAGCTCCGTGCCGTGCTGCCGCCGCTGCCGTGCCGTCGCTGCTGCCGTGCCGCCGCTGCTGCCGTGCTGCCACCGCCACTGCCGTGCCGCCACTGCCGTGCCGCCGCTGCCGTGCCGCTGCTGCCGTGCCGCCACTGCCGTGCTGCCACCGCCACTGCCGTGCCGCCACTGCCGTGCCGCCGCTGCCGTGCCGCTGCTGCCGTGCCGCCACTGCCGTGCCACTGCCGTGCCGTCGCCAAGTTGCCTTCTGGCGCCATTAAAACAATTGTACTCCCAAAGGAAAAGTGATAAAATGTCTTTTACAGGCGGACGCTATTTTTTTGTGGATGGAAAGGCGGAAGGGGCTTTGAAAGCGAAAAAAGTGAGTAAATCCTATATCGTAAGGGAAGATATCCTGCCCGAGGCCATTTTAAAAACTGCCCAGGCCAAGGAAATGCTGATGAGAGGGGACGCTTTGACTGTCAATGAAGCAGTGGAGCGGGCCGGCCTCAGCCGCAGCGCTTTTTATAAATACCGGGATGGGGTTTTGCCTTACACCCGGGAGGATAAAGAAAAAGTGACGGCAATGACCTTGATTCTGGAGCACCGCTCCGGCGTACTGTCCAATGTGCTTAATACGGTAGCCGCCATGAAAGGAAATATTGTTTCCATCAATCAAAGTATGCCTGTTCAGGGAGTGGCGGTAGCCACTATGAATGTAAATACCACCTTAATCAGGGATATAGGGGGTTTAGTGGAAAACTTACAAGCTCAAGAAGGCGTAAAAAAAGTAGAAGTTGTAACCCAGTTATAGTGTACTATCCCGCTGAACATTCGGTTTGCTGCTTGCCTGTTTTCCCGGTTGCGGCGCTGGTTCCTCGCCATAGCTCCGGCTAGGCCTCGTCCCTCCGCCCTGCATTGGAAAACGTATTCGGCTCGGCGCGGCAATTCCAAATATCGCGGGTCAATGCATTAAAGGATTGAGCCCAAACAAGAAATGGGGGAAAACCATGGAGAAAATAAAAATTGCGGTGCTGGGCCTGGGCACCTTGGGGCAAGGCATAATCACCATGCTCAATACGCAGAGAGAGCAGTTGGCCAAAAATGCCGGCTGTCCGATTGAGCTGGGCCGGGTACTGGAAAAATATTTAACAAAAAAGCGGGGTATCCCTCTGCCTGAGGGTATGTGCACCAACCGCTGGGAAGATATCTTGAACGATGATTCCATTCAGATTATTGTGGAAACCATCGGCGGCATTGAGCCGGCCCGCACCTATATTTTGCAGGCTTTGCAAGGGGGCAAAAGCGTAGTTACCGCCAATAAAGACCTTTTGGCCGCTTATGGCCAGGAGCTTTTCCGGGCGGCCCGGGAGGCAAAGCGGGATCTTTATTTTGAAGCCAGCGTAGGCGGCGCCATCCCCATCATAGGCCCTCTGCGCCAAAGCCTTATTGCCGACAGGCTTTCCCAGGTCATGGGCATTATTAACGGCACCACCAACTACGTTTTAACCAAAATGGAAGAGGAAAACAGCAGTTTTGAAAAGGCTCTCCAGGAAGCCCAGGATTCAGGCTTTGCCGAAGCTGATCCCACTGCCGATATAGAGGGCCACGACGCTGCCCGCAAGGCTGCTATTTTGGCCACCCTGGCCTTTCACAGCCAAGTTAATTTTAACGACGTCTACGCCGAAGGCATCAGCAAAATCACCAAGGAAGATATGGCCCTGGCCCGCAATCTGGGATACCGGATCAAGCTGCTGGCCATTTGCCGCAATGACGGCGAAGTCATCGAGGCCCGGGTTCACCCCGCTTTAATTCCGCTGGATCATCCTTTAAGCGGCGTCCGTGATATCTACAATGCTATTTTTGTAAAGGGGCCGGAGCTGGGTGAGACTATGTTTTACGGCGTGGGTACCGGCCAGCTGCCCAGCGCCAGCGCAGTGCTGGGGGATGTGGTGGCCGTGGCCCGCAATATCCGTTACGACTGTCAGGGCCGGCTAAACATGGTGGAAAACAGGATCCTGCCCATATTGCCCATAGAAAAAGTCAAAACCCGGTTTTTCCTGCGGCTTTTGCTGAAGGATGAAGCCGGCGCTTTAGCCCAGGTTACCGATATTCTCGGCCAATGGGGGGTCAGCATTGCCAGATTGGTCCAGATTGTGCTGGACAGCGGCGATGCGGAACTGGTTTTTGTGACTCATGAGGTGGCCAACGGCCAAATGCAGCAAGCTGTGGCCAAAATCCGCCAGTTGGCGGTGACCAAAAAAGTTTTGACTTTGCTGCGGGTTGAAGATAGCAATTAAATCTTAATAAAGATTATGAGGAATAAAGCGTAAGGAGAGAATAAAATGGAAACAGTTAATGTAGCGGTTTTGGGGATGGGAACCGTAGGCCAAGGGGTAGCCATCATGCTGATCAAACAGCAGGAATTTTGGAAAAAACAACTGGGCTGCCAACTGGTATTAAAGCGCATCTTAGAGAAATACCAGGATAAGCAATTGGATTTTGACCGGGGGGCAATCGATATATCCGGCAATTGGCAGGACATAGTGGAGGATCCGGAAATCCACATTGTTATCGAAACGATGGGCGGTATTGAACCGGCCAAAACCTTTATCAGCGAAGCCTTAAAAAGCGGCAAGCATGTGGTTACCGCCAATAAAGACTTATTGGCCCTGCACGGCCAGGAGCTTTTTGCTATTGCCAAAGAAAAAGGTGTTGACCTTTATTTTGAAGCCAGTGTAGGCGGGGCTATACCTATTCTCAGCGCTTTAAGGCAGAACCTGACGGCTGATCCGCCGAAAGAGGTTATGGGTATCGTCAACGGCACCACCAATTATATTTTGACCAGAATGGCCAAAGAAGGCGGAGATTTTGCCGCTATCTTAGCCGATGCCCAAAAACTGGGCTATGCTGAAGCTAATCCCGCTTCCGACGTGGAAGGCATCGATTCCGGGCGGAAGGCTGCTGTTTTATCCACCCTGGCTTTTCACAGCCAAGTGACCTTAGACGACGTCTATATTCAGGGTATCACCGAAATCACCAGGGAAGACATAACCTTTGCCGATCAGATGGGCTACGCCATCAAGCTTTTGGCCCTATGCAAAGAGGTGGAGGGCAAAATCGAAGCCAGGGTTCATCCTACCCTGCTGCCGAAGAGCCATCCCCTGGCTTCCGTTCAGGATACCTTTAACGCCATTTTTGTGAAAGGCGATAATCTGGGAGAGGTTATGCTTTATGGCCGGGGAGCGGGCCGTTTTCCCACAGCCAGCGCTATCTTGGGTGACGTGACGGAAATCGTCAGGAATATGCGTTTCGGCTGCTCCGGCAGGCTTAATGAAGTCTGCCAGCGGGAAAAAGCTATCCTGCCCATCGAAGAAGTAAAAACCCGGTTTTTCCTGCGGTTGTTGCTGGCGGATAAGCCCGGCGTATTGGCTTTAATCACTAAAGCCCTGAGCAAATATCAGGTCAGCCTGGATACAGTCAATCAGATCGATTTAAAAGGCGGCGACGCCGAGCTGGTTTTCGTTACCCACGTGGTAAGAGAAGGGGATATGCAAAAAGCCCTGGAGGAAATTCGCAGCCTGGATGTGACGAAAGAAATCATTACCATATTACGGGTGGAAGGTGTAGCTTAATCCATGTTATTGATCAAAGTGCCGGCTACGGCGGCCAATCTGGGGCCGGGTATCGATTCCTTCGGCATTGCCTTGAATCTATACAATGAAATTATTGTCAGAGAAAAATCAGACAGCCCTTTCCCCAAAGGTTACTACAGCCTCAGCGGCCCCCATCTGGCCATGACGGCGGCGGCGAAGCTGGCAGAGGAAGCAGGCCGGCGCTTGCCGGAGCTGGAATTTGCCATCAGAGCCAGAGTGCCCCGTTCCCGGGGCTTAGGCAGCAGCGCTACGCTGACGGTAGCGGGCTTGAAGGCGGCCAACTACTTCCTCAATGCCGGTTTAGATAATGACCAGTTGCTGTCTTTGGCCTCAGCCTTGGAAGGCCATCCGGATAATGCGGCGCCGGCATTACTGGGCGGTTTCGTCATTACGATCCAGGAAGGCGGGGCTATCCGCTATTTGCGGACCATGCCGGCTAAATCTTTGCAGGTGCTGGCGGCAGTACCGGATTTTGAATTGAAGACGTCCAACTCCCGGAAGGTTTTGCCTGCGGAAGTAGCTTATAGCGACGCTGTGTTTAATGTGGGCCGGGCTTCCCTTTTAGCCGGGGCGTTGATTAGCGGCCGCCATGATTTGCTGCGGCAGGCCATGGCCGACCGGCTTCATCAGCCCTACCGCCAGCCTTTGGTGACAGGGTTGGATCAAGTGATGGGAGTTGCCTTGGCTGCCGGCGCCTATGGGGTGTGCCTTTCCGGTTCCGGTCCTTCCGTATTGGTGTTTTGCGGCCGCAATAAAGAGGCTATCGGCTCAGTCATCACCAAAGCCTGGCAAGACGGGGAGATTAGCTGCCGGGTCTACCATCTGCGCATTTGCGGCAAGGGGGCGGAGGTTAGCTGGCATGAGGATGAACGGAGCTTGCTGAAACAGGTAGGACACCGCCGCCGCTAAGAAAGAGACAAGTAAATATGTTATATGTTATAAGTACAATAAAAAACGGGCTCCGAGGGAGCTCGTTTTTTGTTAATAATCCATTGTATATATTTAGATGTATAGTATACCTATTGACGGGATAAAAAGAGAGGGGGATGGCTGCCTGGCTCAAAGGCAGCCGTCCATGCCTTTCCCGCAATAGGATCGGCCACGTTAGAACTGAGTTAAGATGAATGAAGAGATTGTTTTAGGCAGCTTTCTTAATGGAGCTGTCTTGTACCTTGTAGAACCGGCGGCCGGCTTTAGCAAGCATGTTGAAGAATTCCTCGGAATCCGCAGCATCCTGCCTGGTAACCAGACTGACTACATACATACAGATGGTAGAACCCAGCATACCGATGGCGCCGTACCAGGTGCCGCCAATGTTCCAGACGAAGTAGGTCATAAGCACCAGCACAGTGCCGACAATGGAGGAAACAATGGCCGCCTGCTTCGTTGCCTTCTTCCAGTAGATACCGAAAACCAGTACAGGGAAGAGGGGCATAACGATGGCGATGGAGAACATGATCAAAGTAAAGATCAGTTCCGGCGGATTGATGGCCAAAACGATAGAGCCTAAACCCAGTATAGCGATAATCACCCGGTTGATAGTGGTTTCTTTTTCCTTAGGGATATTGACCTTAAAGGTGCCTTTGATCAAGTCTGTGGAGACAATGGCAGAGGCTACGCTAAGGAAAGCATTGGCTGTAGACAGGCCCACGGCGCAGGCGCCTACAAAGAAACCGATCATCAGGAAGACGGCTAAGTTGGGGCTGTAGGCCACAACGAAATTATGGATCATGTAAGGAATGATCAGTTCGCTGTCGGAACTAGCCAGGTTATTGACCAAAGCCAAGCCTACCAGACCGATAAACATGGTACCTGTCCAAACGATAGCCTGCAGGATAGGTGTGAAGTAGGACAAACGCCGCTGGGCTTTCAGGTTGTCGCCGAAATAGCCGGAACGGACAAAGACGTGGGGCAGCATGATGGTCCAGCCAATAGCACAGGAGAAAGGATAGCCGAAGCGGCCGCTGTAAGGCACCCAGCCGCTGGGTCCGGGATAAGAGAAGAAGGTAGGAGTGTTAGCCTTCAGGGTGGCCAGAGCCGCACCCAGGGAACCGCCGAAGCCTACGATGAGACAGGCGATAACGATGGCCCAGAGCAGACCGATGAAGATCAGACCTTGAATCGTATCGGCCATAGCGGCAGATTTAACGCCGCCGATGCAGACGAAGATGGTCATAATCAGGCCGACCACGATAACGGCAGTTTGGTAGTTGATGTTGCCGCCGGTAGCATATTGAGCTGCCTGGGCAATAGCAACCAAAACAGAAGAGATATAAGGGAAGGAAGCTCCCAAAAAGATAAGGCCTAAAACTGTAGTTAAAGCGGGGCTTTTGAACCGTTCAAAATAGAAGTCGGCCGGCGTGGAAAAAGTACCGCCTTTAACCTGGTTGATTAACCAGACTTTATTCATGGTGAAATGAGCGATAATGGGGAATAAGGGAATATAGCTCATTTCCGAAAGCCAGTAGCCCAGACCGCCCCGATAGTAGGCGCCGGGGCCGGCAAAGAAGACCCAGGTGCTCATCAAAGAGGCGATATACGTCATAACCAATACAGGCCAGGCTACGGATGCGGTAAGCAGACTGCCCCCTTGGCTTTGCCGCCGTTCCTGCATGGTCACATAGGAGGCTACGCCGATGAGGAAACACATATAACAGGCAAAGGCAATCCATATAGTGGTTGAACTCAACATGGGCTATTCCTCCTTCTCGTCTTGATCTCTCAGCTTATATTCGTTATAGACTTTCGTCATGCCGACATAAGTGATGACCCATAAAGGTACTACGGTAAAGAGAGCGTGAATGCCCATGCCCCTGGCGTCCAAAAGAGCAGGGACGCCGGGCAGGTTGTAAAGCACATAAAACAGGGCTGTAGCAAGAAGCCAAATCAATTCTGTTTTTGTGACCTTCATATTATTGCTGTCCTCCTTTAATTAAAGCTTTATGAGCTTCGGCGAGGGCTTGATCAATGGCTTTGACTTTGTCTTCGGGCAGATCAATTTTGACAGGTTTGGCCACCAGTTCACGATAACGGTCCAAAGCCTGATCCAGTAAGGTTTTCTTACCGGACTGTTCCCATTTGGCCATGCCGTCCCGGTTAAACATCAAAGGCCGGTGGGGTTCCGTGAAGTGCCGCATGGTATGTTCACTCAAAATAAAGCCGGCTTTGTCGTCACCGTTCATGATCTCATTGTAGCCCAAAGTCTCGTCGCTGATTTCCAAACCTCTGCGGAGGCGGCGGGCAATACCGAAAATCTCATTGTCGATGATCAACTGCAGGGGGCTGATGGTTTTAGCCGTTTCCAGCTGGCCGGCGCCGCCCAATACGCTGGCGTCGGACATAGCCATCATGTGAATCAAGGAGGTGCGTTCAATCATGTTCTGCTCGTCGATGACCAGGCTGTCGGTGCCGGTGCCGTAGGAATGAGCGCGGATATTGTAGCCCTGCTCAAAGAGCTGCATGCAGATCAGGCGGCCCATGGTAATTTCCGTATTGGACTGCAGGGTGTAGGTGGTCATCATATCCATAGAAAAGAGCAAAGTTGTGGCGATAACCGGGGTGCCGGGGCCGATGAGCTGAGCCATGATGATCATAGCCATAACCTCGGCGCAGGCTACCAAAGCGGTGCCCTGGGCAGTCACCGGTGTGTTGGCGCCGCCGGTAGGCAGGGAGCAAGGCTGAATCGGCAGGCCTGCTTTGGCGCAACGGTAAATAACCTCGGCGTCCATGTTCTTGAAGGTCAATACAGGTACGCCGCAGGCGATGAAGCTGACGATAGGCCGTTTTTGGAGGTTTTCCAGGCCGCCCACTGCTGCTGCTGCGATGTTGATGAGATGCTGGACGTTTTCCGTCTCATAAGGCTGAATCCAGATGTGCTTTTTGCTGTGCTTCAGCACCTGGGCCAGGGTGGAAACGTCGATAGCCTCTACGGGTACTTCTTCGCCGGAGGTGGAGGGCAGAGTGCAGTAGTTGACGTTTTCCATAACGTTGATCAACTGGGTCCACTCAGCTACCTCATCTAAAGTGATATAATGGGAATCATTATTGACATCCAGATAGTTCATGGCGCCGGTGTTGGTACGCACGTAGAAATCACCGGTGGGATGGGGGAATTTCAAATCGAATTCTCCGGAGGGTGAAGCCAAAGTGAATTCTGCCGGAATGGTAGATAAAGCCTTTTTGATCAGATCTTTGCTGAATTTCACATTATGGCCGTTTACCTCTGCGCCTTTGGCTGCCAGTTCGGCTACTAACTCAGCGTGATCTACTTCGATACCCCGGATGGAAAGGAGGTCCTCCAGACGGTTTTTCATCAGTTCCAATTCCTCGGGGGTCATTACGTTATATTTGATTCTTCCTTGCATGTGGAACGCTCCTTTCTAGGCTACGAAATCTTTTGCTAACCGGGCAGCTTCAGCAGCATCGGCAGCAAAGCAGTCGGCGCCAATCTTGTCTGCCCAAGCCTGATTGATGGGAGCGCCGCCCACCATGACTTTTACGGAATCGCGGATGCCGGCTTCTGCTAAAGCGGCAATGACGTTTTTCTGTTCGTACATGGTAGTGGTCAGGAGCGCAGACAGACCGATGACATCGGCATTATGCTCTTTGACAGCAGCTACGAATTTTTCTGAGGATACGTCGGTACCCAGATCAACAACTTTGATGCCGGCGCTGCTCATCATCAAAGCTACCAGGTTTTTGCCGATATCGTGGAGGTCGCCTTTAACGGTACCCAGCACGGCGGTGCCCTTTGTGGTAATGCCGCCTTCCAGCATCAGAGGTTTAATGACGTCCACACCTGCGTTCATGGCTTTGGCTGCCATCAGCACATTCGGTACAAAAACCTCGTTTTTGGCGAAGCGCTCGCCAATAATATTGATGCCGCACATCAAACCGTTGTCCAGGATGTCCTGGGCGGAAAGGCCCTGATCCACTGCCTCTTGGGTCTTCTCCGTTATTTTCATGAAATTACCGGCGATCACCAGATCGCTAAGCTCCTGCAAAATGCTCATTGTTCAACCTTCCTCTCCCCTGTTGTTTTGGTAGATGCCCATCACAGTATCTTTGGCCTCCACGGCACTATCCACGAAGACGGCGTTAATTTCCCGGGCAAATTGGTTGGTTACGGGATTGCCGCCCACCAAAATGGTTACGGGACGATCAAAATCTGCCTGCCGGATAGCTTCCACCACTTCCTTCATATTGGACATGGTGGTGGTTAGCATGGCGGAAATCAAAACCACCGAGGCTTCCGCTTGGCGGATGCCTTTGATGAATTCCTCCTTGCTCACATCGGTGCCCAGATCAAGGACATCGAAGCCGGCGCTTTCCAGCATCATTTTGACTAATTGTTTGCCGATATCGTGGATATCGCCTTTGACCGTACCGATGACGACCTTATCCAGCCGGGTTAGTTCCCGGTCGCCCAGATACTGGGCGATCTTGTCCATACCTTTGTTGATGACCCTGGCGGACATCAAGATTTCCGGTATGTACTTTCTTCCCTGCCGGTAATCCAGTTCCACCATGTCCATGCCCGGTACATAACCCCGGCTGATGATTTCCACCGGATTATATCCGGCCTCCAACATGGATTGGCAAACTACGGATGCGGTTGCTTCGTCACCGTTTGCTACTGCTTGGGCGATTTCTTCGTATAGGCTCATGTTCCCCTCCAACTCTTTCAGCGCTATCGAGTGGCGTACAAAGCCTCTGAACCATTTGTTCCACTAGTGGTCCTGATGGCATTATCGCTTATTGGCTGATAAAAAACTAAAATAAATTCCACAAATATTTGTAAATATTAGTACAACGTTTTTTTGATGTAAAACCATTTTTGTAAAAAATCATGCTATTAATGGCTAGCAGTTTTACCGCATTTTTATTATAATACATAATAGCGTTTAAAACGGATAAAAAAAGGATAGGGGGGCGAATAAGTATGCTGGCGAATTTTTTTTCGTTGAAACAGCTAGAAAATATGGCTAAATCCTATACCGACTGTACAGGCGTTCCGGTTACTGTTTTTGATGAAGAAATGGTGATCATAGCGGAGGCGGGCCGGGAAATGAAAGTTTGTAAATTTTCCGAGATATACAATAAGGCCGGTGCCTGTATAAAAGTTTTAAAATTCTCCGGCGAAATGGCTCTTAATTTGGGAGAACCGTATATTTATTCTTGCCCGGCAGGGTTTTTGCATATTTGCGTGGCCTTGATTAATGACAAGAAATTTCAGGGCTGCTTTATTGCCGGACCTATATCCATGAATACCATCAGCGAAAAAAACATCAGCACTATTATAGAATTAAATGAAGGCAACGCCAATATGCAGGAGTTTTTACCAAAGCTAACATTATTCATCAAGGACATGCCCATATATACTCCCTCCAGGATATCCAGCTTGTCCCAATTATTGTTTAATACGGTGCTGAGCTTATATAGCAACAAAGAAGATTATTTATACATGAGCACGAAATATAATACATACAGTCAGATTTCTGAGGACATAAAAAATTATAAAGAAGCACAACGGCTTTCTACGGAAAAACTGGCCCAAAATGCAGCGGAGGATATGGTCAGGGAGCTGCAAAAGCGGATCCGCTCCAGAGACCGGGAGGGAGCTTACCATTTGGCTAACATGGTCTTAGAGGATATCCGCCTGTCGGAAGCCGGTAATTTTGAAGTCATGAAACTACGCCTTTTTGAGCTTTATATAACCTTATCCCGGTCGGGCGTAGAAAGCGGCGCTTCTATTCAAAAGGTTTTCGGTATTAATTTTGACCTGGTGGCTTCCTTAAATAGTATCCTTACGGTACCCCAATTACAGGAATGGGCCCAAAAGGTGGTAGACCATTTTATTGACAATGTATTTTCCAGTATTTATTCCGGCCGCTCTCTTATTATCGCCAATGCTATCCGCCATATCAATACCAACTATATGACGAAAATCAATCTGAAGAATTTGGCGGAGCTTCTCCATGTCAATGAATCCTATCTTTCCAAGCTGTTCAAGCAGGAAATGGGTCAGAATTTTACGGATTATCTGAATGAAATCCGCATCAACAAGAGCCTGTCCCTGATCCGGGATACGGACAATAATTTACTGGATATCGCTCTGGCCGTGGGCTTCGAAGATCAAAGTTATTATACTAAAGTTTTCCGAAAAGTGATGAACCAAACACCTAAACAATACCGCAATGGAAGAATCAGTGCATAGCGGAATATTACAAAAAGTCGCAAAAATTTTATAAAATTGAAATAAGATTACGCTATATAATGAAATAATGAGGAGGGAGAGGCATGACCTTGATCAAATTGGAAACAAGTTGTCCGGTGGATCAGGAAGCTGTGTTTCGCCGGCTTAGCATTACCGGTGATTCTATTGCCTGCCAGTCTTCTCGCTCTGCCCTTATATCATTGCTTGAAAAAAGCGCCGGGTTGATAGAAAGCAGCTGTTATTACTGCCTGGTGCCCAACTTATACCAATTGCCGGAGCCGGAACTGGCCCAATGTGAAAAGCTGGTACTATGCTTTGCTACTTTGGGCCCCAAGATATCGGCGCAAATCGGACTTTACTTTGAGAGCAGAGATTATCTGGAAGGCTACTTGCTGGATCATTTGGGCAACGAAATGCTCTTTAGTGCCAGTGAGGAAATGAACCGGCTTATCGAAGCCAAAGTGAGGGAGCAGGGTTATAATCTGACCATTCCCTTTTCTCCAGGTGAAGGCTGCCTGGAATTAGAGTACCAAGCCCTATTTTTAGAGGAAATGAAAAGACAGGGGGAAATACCTGTCAGTATAAATAACCATTATATGCTGAATCCGGAAAAAAGTATCCTATATGTATTTGGGGCAGACCCCAATATCCCTCAATGCGATATTCAGCACGATTGCAGCCGCTGCACCAGGGAAAAATGCTATTTCCGGGGCAAGTAATGGAGTATAATAAATGAGGCGGGAGTTATCTCCCGCTTTGTTATATTGAGTCGTAGGACGTAGGACATCGGAAAGGAGTTCTGAGATGGACAATAGCCGGGAATACACCGTACAATTTCCCCTCCAGGGCAAGACCATACAGGCGCCTCAGGGCATTACCCTGGCCCAGGCTGCCGCTTTAGCCGGGTTCCCTCTGAATCTGGTTTGCGGCGGCAAAGGTACTTGCGGCAAATGCTGGATCAGCATAGAAAAAGCAGGGGTAAAAAGCCGGGTTATGGCCTGCCGGACTTTGCTGGAGGAGCCGGTAAGCCTGTTTTTGCAGAAAGAGGATTACGTTCATCAGGCCAATATCCTTACCGGCGGCTTTGCCGGCAGAAGGGCCGAGCTTCGTCCTGCCGTGACGAAGACCTACTTGCCGCCAAAGGAGATGACGCCCGATTATTGCGGCGGTTTCACCTCCTGGACAGATCCTTACCTTTTAAAGAAGCTGGGCGGGATATTCCGGCAAGGGGCGGAGGGTCAAGGGATAACCCTGGTGAAACGGCAAGAGCAGGTTATCGACATTCAGGCCGGAGATACCAGGGCTTTGCTCTATGGAGCGGCCTGCGATATCGGCACAACCAGTGTGGCGTTGTTTATTTATGATTTAAATAGCGGCGCTTTACTGCTGACACTTTCCGGCTTAAATGGACAGATCAGCCATGGCGCCGACGTCATCAGCCGGATTGCTTTTGCTTGCGGTGAAGAAGCGGGTACAAAAATCTTGCAGGAGCTTATCGGCAAGACCATCAATGATCTGCTGGAGCAAGGGGCGGCCTCTCTGCCGGGTCTGAAAGAAAATCTCTTCTCCTTCGTGGCCGGCGGCAATACGGCTATGCAGCATTTCTTTTTCGGCTATTATCCTGAAAACTTAGGCCATAGCCCCTTTGCCAGCCTCTCCTTGGAAAGACAGGAAACCACAGGAGGCCATTCGGGCCTGGAGCTGCCCCGGCGCTGCCAGGTTGCTTTCCTGCCTTTAATCGGCGGTTTTGTGGGCGGCGACATTACGGCGGTACTGCTGACCATTCCGGAGGACCGGAAGCTTCGGCTGATTATTGATCTGGGCACCAACGGCGAAATCGTTTTAGGGACGAAGGACCGCTATCTGGCAGCTTCCACTGCCTGCGGCCCGGCCCTTGAGGGAGCCAGCCTCAACTGCGGTATGCGGGGGTCTAGAGGGGCCATAGAGAGAGTAACCGTTGATGCTGGCGGTGCGGAGGCTATCCTTTGCCAGGTGATCGGCGGCGGCCAGGCCGTAGGAATCTGCGGTTCCGGTATTGTGGATGCGGTGGCCCTCATGCTGCGTTACGGGCTGATGGACAGAACAGGCCGGATATTAAGCCGTAAGGAATACGAAGAGCTCCATGGCGGCTCTGATTTGGGGGCCCGTCTGGCCCCTTATCTGGCAGTCCATGGGGAGCTGCCGGCTTTTTATCTGACGCCTCAAGTTTTTATTGATCAGAAGGATATCCGGCAAATTCAATTGGCCAAGAGCGCCATCTGCGCCGGTTGCCTGGCCTTGGCTGCCAATTGGGGATTGAAGCTGGACGAGCTGGACGAGCTAATTCTGGCAGGAGCCTTCGGCAATTATATTGATAAGGATAGTGCTTTAGCCATCGGTCTGCTGCCTGCCGTAGCCGCCGATAAAATCATTCCCATCGGCAATGGAGCAGGCCTGGGTACGGCTATGTATTTGCTGGATCAAAACCTGGAGGCCAAGGCCCGGGAGTTGATTGCCAATACCTGCCACTGTGAGCTGGCCTGCGATGCTGTCTTTATGGAGCAATATATTTGCCAGATGGACTTTCCGGAGCTGACATAGAAAAGGGGGAAATACCGTTGACCGATATTATTTTGCTCACCGGCTTTTTGGGGGCCGGCAAAACCACTTTATTAAACCGCTTATTAAGCGGCAATGAGAACCCGGGAAAAACCGTCGGCGTTATCGTCAATGAATTCAGCCAGACCGGTGTGGACGGTCAAATTATCCAGGCGCCCTCAGGCACCAGCCTGGTGGAATTAAATAACGGTTCAATATTTTGCGCCTGTATTAAAGATCACTTTGTGGATGCGTTAATTGATTTGGCTGGCCGCAGTCTGGACCTGCTGTTTATTGAGGCTTCCGGTTTGGCGGACCCTGCCAATTTTACGTCCATACTGGAAGGCATCAAAAAGCAGACGAAGGATGCCTACCGTTATCTGGGCGGAGTCTGCCTGGTGGATGCCCTCTATTTTCCGAAGTTTTTCTCTCTTTTACCGGCTTTAAAAAGACAATTGCTTTATAGCAAAGTAGTTTTAATTAATAAGGCCGACCTGGTGGAGCCGGCGCAAATAGCCCATTGCCTGGATTTGATCCGGGAGACTAACCCGGCGGCTGCGGTCTACGAAACCTCCTATTGCCGGATTGCCTTCGATCAGCTATATCAAGACCTGACGCCGTCCCGGGATGAGACTGAGGGGGGAGAGGGAGCGGCAGCAACGGGCCGGCCGGCTCTTGACAGCACCAATACGCCGGAAACCCGGCCTAAGACCTTGACCATTCATCCGGCAAAGGCCATAGAGATGGGCCAGCTAAAAGCCCTGCTGGCCGGCTTGACGCCCCATGCCTACCGGATAAAGGGTTTTATGATGACCACGGAGGGGCCCTGCTTTGTTAGCTGCGTGGGAGAGGAGATAAATATCCAGCCCGTTGACAAAATGGGAGGGGAGGCTTCTTTGGTGGTTATCGCCTCTGTGGGCATTAAAATTATTTCTCTGGCTACGGCGGAAGCCCGCAAATATTGGGGCGATGATGTGCAAATTAAAGTAGACTGATGGAATTAGTAGGAAATAATCCGGATTTATAAAAAATCGTCGGAATTAGTAGTCAGGATTGTACTAAATGTAGCGGTTTTTATCCTAGAATAAAGACCGCTATTTTTTTTATGATAAGAATAATCAAACGAATCGGAGGATGAATTATGGGTAAAGAATTAATTTTTGAGACCTTGCGCCATCAGAAAACCCCTTCCGTACCCTGGGTGCCTTTTGCAGGCGTTCATGCCGGCAAATTAAAGGGCTATACAGCCGAAGAAGTGCTCACCGATGGTGAAAAGCTTTTTGAATCCTTGATGGAAGTAAAGAAACTCTATGCACCGGATGGCTTGCCCATCGTATTTGATCTTCAGCTGGAGGCGGAGATTTTGGGCTGCGAACTGCTGTGGGCTAAGTCCAATCCTCCTTCGGTCAAAACCCATCCCCTGGCCGGCGGCGAATACAAGATTCCCTGCAAATGCGAGATTCCCAAGAAAGACTCCGGCCGCATCCCCATGATTTTGGACGTAACCAAGCGGATCAAGAAAGAAATCGGCGACACCACCGCATTGTACGGCTTGATTTGCGGTCCCTTCACCTTGGCTTCCCATCTGCGGGGCAGCGATATCTTTATGGATATGATCATGAACGAGCAATACGTGAAAGATCTGGTGGAGTTCTGCGGTGAAGTCTGCATGGCCATGGCCGATTATTACGCCGAAGCCGGCGTGGATGTAGTTGCGCTGGTGGATCCGCTGGTCAGCCAGATTTCTCCTGATCACTTTGAAGCAATGCTCAATCCTACCTTTACTGCCTGCTTCGATTATATCCGCAGCAAGGGCCTGTTCTCTTCCTTCTTTGTCTGCGGCAACGCCAGCCTGCAGTTGGAAGTGATGTGCCATACGAAACCCGATTGCATTTCCGTAGACGAAAACGTCAGTCTGCCCACAGCCAAAGCCATCACCGACAAATACGGCATTACCCTGGCCGGCAACATTCCCCTGACCACGGTAATGCTTCACGGCAATCAGCAGGACAACATGAAATGCGTAGTAGATCTGCTGGACAGCATTGATCATCACAACTTCATCCTCAGCCCCGGCTGCGATATGCCTTACGATGTTCCCATTGAGAATACAGTGGCAGCCATGCAGGCCGTGAAAAACACCGAGGTAGTCCGGGAAATGGTAGCCGGTTATGAAGCAGTTGACGACAGCATCGATGTGGAGCTGCCGGACTATGCCAATCTGGCCAAGCCTTTGATCGAAGTCTGCACTCTGGACTCCGAAAGCTGTGCCGCTTGCACCTATATGTGGGCCAGTGTCAAGGATACCAAGGACCAGATCTTTGGCGACAAGATCGACATTGTGGAGTACAAATACACCACAAAAGACGGTATTGCCCGCATCCGCAAAAAAGGCCTGACCAATCTGCCTACCTTGTGCATCAATGGCGAAGTTAAATGGGTATCCATTATTCCCAGCCGGGATGAGCTGGTGGCGGAAATCAATAAATTGCTGTAGTTTTAAGATTCAAACAAAGCTTTCAAATTTTGTGTTAAATTTTACGTCAATTTAAGCGGTTTTTGAGTTTTTATGCCTTGACAGTTGGCAGAATACATTTTATAATAGTCGTTGTCGTCGGGGCGTAGCTCAGTTTGGCTAGAGCGCCATCTTGGGGTGGTGGAGGCCGCAAGTTCAAGTCTTGTCGCTCCGACTCTTTTTCAGACGATTAGCCGGTTGCCTTATGGGCAGCCGGTTTTTTCTATTTGCCGGGAGGTTTGCAGAAAGAGTCTAACTTTCCGGGACACTACACAATACACGTGGCAGGTATAGTCACGGATAGGTGGGGATATAGTGGCTGGGAGCGCCGGACAGTGGAACAGTGGGCAGTGGGCAGTGGGCAGTGGGCAGTGGGCAGTGACCTCATGGGCTGAGGGCGCCGGGGGCAGTGACCCGCGGGCTGGGCTCTGGGCAGTGACCTTACTCAAAATTGCAGGTTTGTCGCCGTTCGCTTAGGCTAACTGAGCAAAATTGCAGGTTTGTAACCCTTAAATCTCGGTTTCAGAACGAGTTTGACCCGAAAATAGGGCAAAATCCTATTTTAAGGCCAAAATCACCACTACAAACCTGCAATTTTGCTCAAAATGCTATAACAATGTAAACAAACTTGCAATTTTGCACAAAACGCCATGATCATGTTAACAAACCTGCAATTTTGCCCCAAATGCTCTGAGCACGAGGGCACTGAAGAAGTCGCTTCCCATCCAGCCGTGTGTACAAAAAACGAGATATTATGTGTATTTGCCTCAGCTAACTGCCCGGAATTTCAAGTTTTACCGCACCGGGCACCGTCTTTTTCCTATATTTAGCGTCTTGGCAGATTAAAATGCCTATTTTAACAGAGCGCACCACATAATACTTCAAATTTTGTACACCCGGCTGAGACTGAGGCGACTTTTTCAGTGTCCTCCTGAGCACCAGGCAGATATAGTATAAACTGTAGAGGTGCATCGATAGTGTTGAGAAGGGCGTCCTAAAGACTTTTTGCAAATTCCAGGATGGCGGAAGCGACGCTGTCAGCCCATAGGATTAAATAACAACAAGTAAAATCAAGCGGCGGTTTTCCTATTTCTTTATAATAAATAGGGAGTGGTTGAAACGAGGTGAAATAACCAATGTATGTGTGGCAGAAACAAGTTCAAATAATTGTTGACGAGATTGACCGGTGTATTAAAAATCATATCGGCGAGGCCTTGACGCTGCGTTCCCTTTCCCGTAAGCTGGGTTACTCTGAATTTTATACGACAAGAAAATTCAAAGAAATATCGGGTATGCAGTTTAGAGAGTATTTGCGGCACAGAAAGTTAGCCTTTGCGCTAAAAGAGGTTCGGGATAGCGATAAAAGCTTTTTGGCTATTGCTTTTGATTATGGGTTTTCATCACATGAGGCTTTTACCAGAGCTTTTAAAGGAACATATGGTGTGACGCCCAGAGAATATCGAAAAAATCCTAGGCCCGTAGTTCTTCGTACAAAGATCAGCTCTTTTGACCGCTACTTTTTAGGATTAGGGGAAATTGGTATGATTAAATCCGCAGATAAAGTAAAAGTTTATTTTGTAACCATACCCGCGCACAAATTTTTGCACATTAAAAACAATGAGAGTAACGGCTATTGGGATTTTTGGCAAAAGCAAAGTCTTATTCCCGGACAGGACAGCGAAACAATTTGCGGCTTACTCGATAGTATCAAGGGCAAATTGGATGATGATGGCGGCAGCGAAGTTAACTGCGCCAGCGGTCAGATTATGGCCTATATAAACGACCCGAAGGGCAGGCTTTGCGATTGGGGTATTCTGCGCACAGAGTGTTGGGGTGTACGGCTTCCTTTCGATTATAACGGGGAAGTACCGCCGCAAATGCTGATGATTGATGTTCCAGAAGCCGAGTATATTGTTTTTGAACATGGGGCCTTTGATTATGAACAGGAAAATTGCAGTGTCGAAGAAAAAATTGAAAGGGCAATGGCAAGCTTTGATTATGCTGGCAACGGTTACTGTATTGATACTTCCCCCGGCAGGATAATGTACTTTTTTTATAATCCCGAACAGTATTTTAAGTATATCAGACCCGTGAGAAAGTTAGATAAAATCGATGGTGTGCCTAACGATAAATAAAAACGATTTATCATGCAGGTCAATGCCCGCATGGTTTGATTTTGCAGGAAGCTGGGAATGGAAGCATTAGCAAAGACTCCTCAATGAGCAAACTGTCCGGGCTATGCTTCCGGCCCTTTAAATAAGCGGAAGAATCTTTCTTCCAGGGCCTTGCGGCGGCGGGCCGTTTCTTCAGGCAGCAGCGTAATGGTATCTTCCTGCCACAGAAAAAGATCGCCTTCCTGAGCCGCCGGCGGAAAAAGGGTTTTGGCCAGCGTCAGGCTTTCACCCTCAGGTGTTTGGCAGATGGCCAGGTCCCCTTCGAAGCGGTCGATAATCAACTGCATCTTAGTCTCCTTTCTCGGTTTGCCAGGTAAGACGGCCGTCTTGGCTGGTGACCAGAATGGTACCCTGACGGTCGGTGCGGTAAAGCTGTATATGGCGGTCCTGCAAAGCTGTCAGAACCTCCTGGTGGGGATGGCCATAGCTGTTGCCGGCGCCGCAGGAGGCTACGGCAAAAGAGGGGCTGAGAGCCTCCAGAAAGGCCTCAGAAGAGGATGTGCTGCTGCCGTGATGGCTGAGCTTCAAAACATCGGTTTTCAGGCCGTAGGGATAAGCAGACAAGATATCGGCCTCGGCGGCAGCCTCTATATCGCCGCCGAAGAAAAAGCTATGGATGCCATTGGATAAGATTAAGGCTATGCTCCAGTTGTTGAGATCCTCTTCATAGTCTTTCAGGGGCCCCAGCAGGGTAAACTCTGCTGGGCCCAAAGTATAAGTTTTTCCCGGCTCCGGAAAGGTGATAGACAACTGCCGGGCCTCCAGGGCGTCGATAACATCTTCAAAGGATTTGGTGGTATGGGCTTTTGGCGGCATTAAAATGGTCTCGATAGCAAAGTTGTTGATGACGTCATCCAGGCCGCCGATATGGTCTTCGTGAGGATGACTGCCGATGACATAATCCAGCCGCTCCACCTGCTGCTCCTGCAAATAGCGGACCAAGGCTTCTCCATCGTCGTTGTTGCCGGCATCGATTAGCATGCAATGATCACCGGATTGGATGAAGATGCTGTCGGCTTGGCCCACATCAATAAAATGGACGGTTAGGGCCTCCTGGCCGGCAGTGTTGCTTCCCAAGCCGGAGCCGCCGCCGCTCAGGCTGCTGCTGCCCTCCGGATTGCTCGGATTACTCAGACTGCTGCTGAATTTTTCTGCCCGGGAAATACCCTGGGCCAAAAAGTCCAAAGGACTGCCACCGCCGGCGGGATTGCTGAAAATTGTCAGCAGGGTAACGAAAACCACGGCTGCCGAAAGGATAAAAGTTGAGGAGGGTGTGGTCTTATTCTTGGATTTACGAGGGGGCATGGTATTCTCCTTGCTGTGGAATAATATGAAAAAAGGTGGATTTCCTTTGACAGGTGAATCCACCTTTTAAATATGGCGAAAGATTAGCCCTTAGAGCTTAGGGTTGTTCCGGCCACAGGTTACCGCCGTTCTCATCATTTATGCCTTGAATAAGACGCTCCCAGCAGGCCGGCTAGCAAAGTCACGGCAAGGCTGGGGGTCCACTTGCCTTTCAAAACCTGACGGGCTGATAACCTGAATTCTGATGCGGCCAATGAAGATCACTTCCTTATTTGATTTTTAGTTAGCCGGATAGGAGACCGAATCCAATACCTGGTTGGTTGAAGCGTCCACCGTGCTGAAGGTATAGGCCGGAGCTTTACCTGCATTGATCTGGTACTGCTCGATGGTGGAGCTTAAGATCATTGGCACAATATTGGTGGAAACGTCTTTGTACAGCTCAGGGTCTACCAGAATCTTGATATCGGCCAAATCTTCATCATAGGTTATTTCCTTGACATAGGGGTGATCGCTGTAAAGCTGATCCACCTGATCCTCGAAATTGGATTTGATAGCAGCCAGCATCTTATTGTGCTTCGTAGTGGTCATGGTAACGGTCAGGGAACCGTCGTCATTAAAAGCGGCAGAAATAAAATCGTTGCCCTCAGCATAAGCATCTAAATCATTGATTTCTACGCCCTCGAACATTTCGGCAGGAAAAGTGATTTCGATAGGAGTTTCATCGACAACGGGCTCTGTCTGGCCGGCGCCGGGGTCGGTGTTAGGGGCGGTAGCCCCATTGGAAGAGGGGGAGCCGCAAGCGGCTAAAGCAGCCACCAGGGAGCAAGCTATTAAAATAGAAAAGAATCTGCGTTTCATAGTATATGTACCTCCGTTGATATGTTTTACTTTTTTTGACGGCATTTTTATGCCGGATGTTCCCTTAAAATGATGAACAATAAGTGAACTTTTCTTATTTTAGCATAACATAATACGCCAAAAAAATCGACAGCCCGGGTAAATAAAGCCCGGGCTGCCTTTCCTATAATCGTTGCTGCCGCCGTCTGAATTGGCGTCTTATATTAATACATAGCTTGCTTGACTGCTTTGGGAATTTGAGTCAGCGTTGATACCACATGGGCGCCGGCTGCCGCCAAAATCGCTTTTTTGCTTTCGGCAGTTTCTTCTTTGTTGGAAACGAGAGCGCCGGCATGGCCCATTTTTTTGCCCTCAGGAGCATTTTGGCCAATGATGTAAGCCACCACAGGTTTGCTCATTTCTTTAATATAAGGGGCGGCCTTGATTTCCAGATCGCCGCCGGGCTCACCCAGTATGATAATCAGCTTGGTCTCATCATCCTTATCGAATTCCTTCAATAAGGTAAGGTAATCGCAGCCCACTAAAGGGTCGCCGCCCAGGCAGGCTACGGTAGTGGCGCCCAGGTTTATGCTTTTTAAGAGGTCCACAACCTCATAAGTCAGGGTGCCGCTTTTTGAGATGATGCCCACATTGCCGGGGCTGATCAGATATTCGTTTAAATCGCCGACGCTGGCTTTACCCGGCGAATAGACGCCGGCGGAGTTGGGCCCAAAGATCAAAACGTTTTTCTGGGCGGCATAATGCAGGAAGACTACAGCATCCTGAACCGGCACACCCTCTGAATAAATGACGATGTATTTGATGCCGCCGTCGATGGCCTCGATGACGGCGTCCCGTACGGCTAAAGGCGGTACGCAGATGAAGGACCAATCGGCCCCGGTGGACCGGCAAGCCTCTTCTACCAGGTTGAAGACAGGAACGCCAAAGTCATCGGTAGTGCCTCCCCGGCCCGGAGTGACGCCGCCCACCAGAGGCGTTTTGTTTTCCGTCATCCGCTGGGAAAAAATGCGGCCGACTTTGCCCGTCAGCCCCTGGATAATGATACGGCTTTTTTCATGGGCTAAGATAGCCATATCACATTCCCCCTTTAGCAGCCAAAGCAATGGCGTTGCTTACGGCATCATGAAAATTTGTGGTTACATAGCAGCCCTTTTGTTCAAGGAGCATTTTAGCCTCGGCCTCTTCTCGGCCCCGGGAGCGTACTGCCGTGGGAATATCGCCCACCGTATTGACGATGGCTTCGGCCATGGCTACGCAACTGGCTACCTGGAAAAAGTAGACGAATAAGAAGGCTTTTGGCTTCAAATCAGCTACTAATCGGATTACCTTCATCATTTCTTCCTTATGGTGAACCAGAGGCCCCATATCCACAAAAGCCCGTACCGAACCGCCCAGAGACATGATCTCGTCGATGGTGGCCAGCCCCAAACCGGCGCCGCTGGTAATCAGGGCAATATCACCGGATAGCTCCACGCCGTTTACGCCTAAGGCATGAGTGGTTTCCTCGAAGGAATACTGGGCTCTGGGCAACCGGCTGCTATCTAAATAATACAAAATATCCTCCAGGACAACCTTGGCATCCAGGCAAAGAATATCGGCAGCGGTGATGACCAGGGGGTTGATTTCCAGAAGTTCCAGTTTTTTCTCCTTAAATAGCCGGTAGAGCTTGCGCACCATAGCCTTGATTTGTTTTTTCGGCTCATCGGCAATAGAGGAACCAAAAAACAGGCGGTTTATCTGGTATTCCTGCAAGCCCAGTAAAGGATTAATCGTCAGGGCTACGATATGCTCCCGGCTGATTTCTTCAATATCCATGCCGCCGGACTGGCTAAAGAGCAGAAGCTCTTTTTTTTCTTTGCGGTCTATAGTGAAGCTGATATAAAGCTCCTGCCGGATTTCTACGGTTTCTTCCGCCAAGATGGCGCTGGGCAGATGGCCTTTGATTCTTAAATTGCAAATTTCCTCCAGGGCTTTTGCTGCCTCGCCGGCATCTTTGACAATACGGATGCCGCCGGCTTTGCCTCTGCCTCCCACAGGTACTTGGGATTTCAAAGCCAGAGGGTAAGGCAAGCCCTGGGGCAGCTCCCGGCCGGTGATTAATTGTCCCTGCGGAATGGCAATGCCATATTCTTTTAAGAGTTTTTTGCCTTCACATTCCAGAAGGTTCATTTTTCAGGCCTCCTGCGGCTGCGGACTTCAAAGAAGCGTTTTTGGTACTCGTTGGGCTCTCCTGCCTGGTAGCCTTCGATGTGAGCCTGAATAGCAAATTCCATGCAAGCCTTAAATTTTTCTTCCGTGAGGGCTCTAAACCATTTTTTATTGTTTTTCAGGGAGACGGGAGCCTTTTCAGCCAGTTCCTGAGCCAGGGCCATGGTTTCTGTCTCCAAATCAGCAAAGGGCACCACCTTGCATACCAGACCGTAATCCAGCGCTTCCTGGGGACTGACGAAATTGCCTCTCAGAATCAGCTCGGTGGTTTTGGCCCGGCCAAAAATATCCCACATCAGGGTTGTGCCGATGATGCAGGCAAAGCCCACGTCAATTTCCGTCATGGCAAATTTAGCGTTGTCGGAGCAAATGCGAATATCCGCCAATAAAGGCAACTGGAAGCCGGAACCGGCAGAAACGCCGTTGACCGAGGCGATATAGGGCTTTTCAAAGTCCCGGATAGCGGCATATAAATCGTCGAAGCTTCTTACCCACTTTTCGGCATCTTCAGGTGAGTGGAGAACCATGCTTTCCTTGAGGTCCTGGCCGGAGCAAAAGGCTTTGTCGCCGGCGCCGGTGAGCACCAGGCAGCTTAAATTGGGATTTTTCTGGGTATTGCGGAAAACGTCGATAATCTCTGCTTTCAATACTTTGTTTAGCGCGTTATAGCTTTCGGGACGGTTTAAGGTGGCTTTGGCAACTCTACCGATTTCTTCATACAACAAATGCTGGTACATGGGTTAAAACCTCCTTGATTTTCTTTGTCCCTATGTACTGCAATTTTCTTGCCAAACCCTTTTGCCGTAAAAAAGCCAGATAATGCGTCCTTTTGCTTTTAAATAAAAAAGGCCCCTGAGCAGGCATGACTTAACGATAAGCCTGACAGGGGTTTTTCACTAAACCATATTTGGAATGCGTAAACCATATTTGGTTTAGGGGAGAAGATAACAAAATCGAAGAGGAAAAAAAGAATTAATAAAATCAGCAGGGGGGAGGGGAGAGATGTTTTTTGATCTTGCGCATGGCCGTAGACTGGCTGATTTTTAGCAGCTCTGCGATTTTGTACGAGCTGTAATTCTTATGATGCAAACGGTTAAAGATCTGCCTTTCCACATCGTCCATCAGTTCTGCCAAAGAGCTGTGCTGATTCAGGCTTTCATCCATCCAAAGCTTTGTCATTTCGCCTTGCAGATGCTCCGGAATATCCTGACGGTCAATAATATCGTTTTCGCTGAGTATCATCATTTGTTCAACCAGATTTTTTAGCTCTCTGACATTACCGGGCCAGGGATAGCTTTCCAAAATCCTTAAAGCCTGATTGCTGAGGGATTTTTCAATGCCGTATTTTTCGTTGAAATGATCCAGATAATGCTTGATCAGGCGGGGAATATCTTCTTTGCGCTCTCGCAAAGGCGGAATTTTCAGATTGATGACGTTGAGGCGGTAGTAAAGGTCTTCCCGGAATTCTCCGTTGCGCACTAAAGCTTCCAGATTTTTATTGGTGGCGCTGATGATACGAAGATTGACGCGGATCAGTTCTTTGCCGCCTACCCGCATGAAAGTGCCTTCATTAATAATTTGCAAAAGCTTAGCCTGCTGCTGCAGGGGCAGCTCCGCCACTTCGTCAAACAATAAGGTGCCGTTGTTGGCCAGCTCCAGTTTGCCAATATCGCCGTCTTTGTTGGCTCCGGTGAAAGCGCCTTTGGCGTAGCCAAAAAGCTCCGATTCCAAGAGGTTGAGAGGAATGGCGCCGCAATTAATTTGAATAAAAGGAGCAGCGGCCCTGTTGCTCAACTGGTGGATCAGCTTGGCGATTTCATTTTTGCCCACGCCGGATTCGCCGGTGAGCAGAAGGGTGGTATCGTATTCGGCTACTTTAGCGGCCATAGCCACCAGCTTTCGCATAGCGGGGCTCTGATAAACCAAATCGTTTAGCTTTTTACGCTGCTCTAGCTGCCGCTTGTAAAATTCAGCCAGCTCTTTTTCTTTGGCGAATTGTTCCTTTAGGGCTAAAAATTCCGTTACGTCCCTGGAGTTGCTGATAACTTTGGTGATATTGCCGGCGGCATCAAAAACCGGATTGGCCGTGACGATGATTTTTTGGCCGGTTCTGGTAGCCTGGAAAAGGGTGACCTTTTGCTTTTTGCGCAGGGAATCCACGATAGCGGAGGAGGAGATGATGCCTTCCTTTTCCAGCACGTCCACGTTTTTGCCCAGTATATAGTTTTCATCCTCAATACCAAGGAATTTTTTGCAGGCCTGGTTTAGAATCAGTACTTTGCCTTGGCCATCGGTGACAAAAATGCCATCGGAGCTATTATCAATGATCATTTTTAATTCTTGGGAGCTGACCATGCTATCACCTCTTATGGCCATTCTATCATAAACCCTGAGCTCCCGCAAAATTAAACCATACATCGAGAAAAGCCGCCAATGACCAGATTTGTCTTGCCAAGCTTGGCCCGGAATTCGCTTTTGTCCGGTCTGCAGGTTTTGTCGCCTCTGTAGGTTTTGCCCTCTCTGTGCAAAAATGCAGTTTTGTATCCAGTAAGGGCGCCAATTGAGCAAAAATGCAGGTTTGTATCCAGTAAGGGCGCCAATTGAGCAAAAATGCAAGTTTGTAGACACCCCCTAGAGTTATGGCGGCCCCAAAACAGGTGGAAAGATATGCCTCGACTATATCTAGTGTCCTGGCAGAAACGAGTTCGCTACCAAACTGCTGAAAATGCTTAAAGCGCCCTCCTATTTCCTCTGATAGTGGTTCTAGACGAAGACAAACTTGCAATTTTGCACAGAGGGAGGACCTCAATAAGCTAACCACCTCCTGCCGGTGGGGAGGTGTGCCCATTTCTTTACCGATTAGGCTAATTAAGCAAAAATACTCTTATGATCCCCCGACCAAATTCTCCAAACAAAAAACCACTCAATGATCGGATTGGATTGGGTTGTGCCCGGCCGCTCAAAAAACGAAGTTGTGTTGCAGCGAACATCAAATTAAGGCTAAAAGCAGAGGCTAACTGCACAAAAATCGAAGTTGTGCTGCACTATTTCCTCAAATTTGGCTCAGATTACGAAAAACTGCCCTCTAATCCGTCCACAACTTCGATTTTTGTGCATCTGGAAGCGAAAAACGGTCAAATCCGCTGCCTGCCGGAACACAACCTCGATTTTTGTGCAGTTAGCATGCACAGCCCTGTGCCGGGTGAGATGCTCAGAAGAGGAAGATTTATTTTTAGACTTCCCGATAGCCAGATAGCAAAAAACCGCTTAACTTTTGCCTAATGGCTTAGTTAAACGGTTTTTTGTAGTGCGGTCGAGAGGACTTGAACCTCCATGCCCTTGCGAGCACTAGAACCTGAATCTAGCGCGTCTGCCAATTCCGCCACGACCGCAGATGGCAAGTAAAAATGTTTTATAAAAATGGCTGGGGTGCTAGGACTCGAACCTAGGAATGACGGAGTCAGAGTCCGTTGCCTTACCAACTTGGCTACACCCCAACAAAACTTAGCAAAAGTGGTGGAGGGAGAAGGATTCGAACCTTCGAAGGCAGTGCCAGCAGATTTACAGTCTGCCCCCTTTGGCCAACTCGGGAATCCCTCCACAGTGGGTAAATATAGTAGGTAATATGGAGCCGACGATGGGACTCGAACCCGCAACCTGCTGATTACAAATCAGCTGCTCTGCCAATTGAGCTACGTCGGCAAGATAATGGCGGAGCCGACGAGAGTCGAACTCGCGATCTCCTGCGTGACAGGCAGGCATGTTAGGCCACTACACCACGGCTCCGCAAAATAAAAACAAAAGAAGAAAAATGGTGACCCGGACGGGAATCGAACCCGTGTTACAGCCTTGAAAGGGCCGTGTCTTAACCTCTTGACCACCGGGCCAGTATTGCTGATCACCTGAATACTGGTCGGGGCAGAGGGATTCGAACCCCCGACCCCCTGGTCCCAAACCAGGTGCGCTACCAAGCTGCGCTATGCCCCGCTTGACGTGACAAAATGTATTTTAGCAAACAAAGGCATATTCGTCAATAGCTTTTAATAAAATATTTCGTGAAACGGTAATGTCCCATAATTAACCCCTAAACCTTGATAATTATGGGTTTATTAGGAAATATTGAAGAAGCGAAGGTGATAACATGACTTACCCCGGCGAAAAGACAATCATTAAGATGGCAGATTCTATAGGCAGGGACTTGTCAGAGTACTACTTTGACCATCCTGGTGCCAAGCCTGAGGATTGTTTGAAAGACGGACATTTGACGGAAAGCTTCTTGTCATTGTTCCCTATTTTGCTTTCCTTAGTCGATGGCAGAAAAGAGTATCTGCCTCAAATGGCTGCTCAGCTTTTCTCCCAACGTCTGCCGGAGCTGGAGAATAAAGCGGTATCCATGTTTTGCATCGATGCTGTTCAGGCATTTTGCCAAAGCTATCTTAAAGGTGAGCTAACATTGCGGCCGGATATTCTACAGGAACGAAAAGTGGTATCGGCGGAAATCAATAAAGAAGAATTAAGCAAAAAACGGGAGTTGCCTCCGGAGCGGGAGTTGGCCCAGGAACAACAAGGCAGTAAAGAGCAGGCGTTGCCTCCGTCCCAAAAGCAGGAATTGCTGCAGGAGCAGGATGGCCAGCAGGATCAGATTGCGTTTGATTCCACAGGCAAAGATGTGATTTCTATTTCCAGTATACGTTATTATACAAAGAAAGCAGAAGCGGGAAAAAGGAAGCAGGACCCGGATAAAGGAGAGATGAATAAGGAGACCGGCAAGGAGGCTGCGGCAGAGAAGCCGGCTGTGCAAGCAGGGGAGGCAAAGGCAGCGGGCCAGCGGGCTGCCGCAAATATTGAAGCTGCAAAGACGGTAACGGAACAGGCCGCCGCAAATGCAGAGGAGGAGGAGCTGGCTGCAGAGCATGCTAAAGCCGTTATTGCACCGTTGCCGGAAATGCAGCAGGCGCCGGAATTGGAAAATATTGTCCCGGCAGCTTTGGAACCGGAGGCCCCGGTAATTTCGGAAGCGGAAATTAAAATAGGGTTAAAGTCGGAAAAAGAGATTGATCCGGAGTATCGTTTACTTCGGCTATTGTCCTGGAGTTTTCCCGGTGAGACAGTTCTGTTAAACTGGCCCTTCCGCAGCTATTTATTCGAAGCTTACCTGCCCAGGCTGCGGCTGGCCGTTAAATTAGGCGAACCCCCCAGAACCCCTTCCCAAACGGGACTTTGGCTAAAGAAAGAGAACATTACTGTCATTTGGATAACCAACAGGATGCTTAAGGACCCCGTGGGGCTGCGCAGGCAACTGAAGCTGGCGGTGGGCAAGGCGGATCATCAAGGAGTCGGCTATTTCCGGAAGCTGGTCTTATCTGAGGGAAAAGAAGATAGCAAGGACTATGAAGAGGCCTTGGAAGCCAAGCCCCTATTTGATTTAACGGCAGAAATCGAAAAGACCATGGCAGGATCAGAAAAAGCCGGGGCTTTAATCAAGAAAAAATCTATTGCGGATTTTCGCAGAGCCGGCCGGAATTTTTGAAAAATAAACGTTCTGAAATTTGCCGGCATAAAAAATAGACGCTCGCTTCATTGCTGAAACGGCGTCTATTTATGTTTTTTGCCTTTCGGCTTACTTCGTCGACTTAAAATAAAAATACCTCCTAATTAATTAAACCGCCATTGCAAATGGTACTTCGATTTCTCTCTTGTTTGATTTAGCGGTCATGTGGCTGGCCTTAAATTTACTAACTAAGCTTTCGCAGGAAGCTAATGGATTCATATCTTCGCTGCAGGTCACCATATCAACGGTGGCCCGGCGGCCCTCCGGCCAGGTGTGAATTGTCAGATTGGCTTTAGGTACGATCAATACGCCGCTGATACCATCCTGGCTAAATTGATGAAAAACGCTGTTTTCCACAACCAAACCGTTTTCGCCGGCAGCATCCCTTACTAAAGCTTCCAATTGATGCAAATCCCGAAGCAACTCCATGTCACAATCATGGATCTCGGCCAACACATGAAGGCCCATTACTTTCATCTATCATGCCCCCTTATTTAATTTTTGTGTAACAAAAACCCAGATTTCTAAAGAATCAACCCAATTATACTATATTTTGACCCCCTGTCAACTAGTTGGGAACTTTTTAAAATTTCCTGCGTCTAAACAGCCAGAAAGACACAATAAATATAGAGGGAAGGGATCAGGATGAATGGCAAAAAACTTGGTCAATTGACATTAATTGTAGTATTGGTAGGAGTACTTGTTGTATCGGCTTCCTGGGCCGCCACTTTGCCCCAAAACGGCAGTTTAATGGCTGCCGCCGAAAGCCAGGCAGCCCAGAGAAGCATCACAGTGACGGGGGCGGGAGCCGTATCGGTCAAACCGGATATGGCGGTAATTACCGTAGGCGTGCAGACCAGAGGGGCAAAAGCTGAGGCGGCCCAAAAAGAAAATGCTGTGCAGATGGATGCCCTTACCAAAGTGATTAAAGGAGCCGGCATTGCCGACGCCGACATGCAAACTTCCAACTATAGCATTTACGAAGACGTATCTTATGATTATGAAAAAAACACCAGAAAGGTGAATGGCTATGTTGTAAATAACAGCATGACCATTAAAGTAAAGGATATCACGAAAGTAAGCGGCATTATCGATTTAGCGGGGCAGTCCGGCGCCAATAGTATTAACGGCATTTATTTCACCGTCAGCGACGAAAGCAAATATTATGGGGAAGCTCTGAAAGCTGCCGTAAAAAATGCCAAAGATAAGGGCGATGTGCTGGCGGCAGCCGGCGGTGCAGTTGTAGGCCAGGTAGTGCAGATGACAGAGGCCAGCTATGGCGGCGGCATTATCGTTAAAAGCGCAGCGGCTAGGGATATGGCGGCGGGGGCTGCCACACCTATAGAAGCCGGTTCTATGGAAATTACGGCCAATGTCACGGTGACTTACGCTATCCAATAATTGCCGCTGGGTTAACGGCAGCAAAACATAGGCAGCAAAATATAAGAAGAAGTAAAAGGACATCGTCCGGGGGCAAAACCTGGCGATGTCCTTTTTTTAAAAATAACTAAAAGGTAAAAAAACTTATCAATAAAATATAAATTGAAAAATAATTGTCTAAAGCAATTTTATAAAAAAGGGCTGCTGTAATTAAGACTGTTTATTCAATAGGAAAAGGAAGTTTTCCATACAGCTCTTGTTTTTTTACTCATGATCCCGGCCTTGTAGCTAACTATAAGGTTGTAAAAATAGTACTGATAGAGAAAGCTTTTGAAATTTTATGCAGAAATCGAGAAAACAGAGTAAGGGGAATTTTTAAACAATAAATAAAAAAATAATAAAAACATAGAAAGCATTCCTGGTTATCAGCAAAAAAATACGGTTGACTTTATAGCTAACTAGAATGATAGCATTAAATCAGCAGAGAAGAGAAAGGGGGAGGGTATTCAAATCCAGGAGTATGATAAGGGAGTATGCTGTTTTATATTGTTCCTGAATCAATGGTGAGGAGGTCTTGAAATGAAAAGTATTGAAGTGCCTCATGTGTATGTTATTATTATGATCTTGATTATACTTGCTACTATTTTTACTTACATACTGCCTGCGGGTCAATTTGAGCGGTATCAAGACGATGCGGGGCGTACGGTGGTTACTCCGGGGTCTTATCAAGTTGTTCCCAATACGCCGGTAGGCCCTTTCAAAGCCCTTGAGGCCATTCCCCAGGGGCTGATAGAAGGCGCCTCAATTATCATGATTGTATTCGTTTACGGGGGAGCCTTCGGAATCATCAATGGTACCGGCGCTATTGAGAGCGGCATCGAAAACTCAGTGGAGTTTTTAAGCAAGATATCATTTATCATTATACCCGCTATGATGTTGCTGTTCTCTATGTTGGGCGCTTTTTTGGGTATTGCGGAGAGCACTTTGGCTTTCATCCCCCTATGTGTAACAATGGCCCGTTCTTTGGGATACGATGCTTTAGTGGGCTACGCTATGGTAGGCCTGGGCAATGCCATGGGCTTTGCCGCCGGGCCCATGAATATGTGGACCACCGGTATCGCCCAGGGCATCGCAGAGCTGCCGCTTTTTTCGGGCCTTGGCGTCAGGATGTTTGTTTATGCGGTATTTCTAACTGCCGGCATTACCAGGGTGTTGTTGTATGCCAATAGAATTAAGAAAAACCCTGCCAATAGCTACATTTATGACATAGAGCAAAAAATGAAGAACAACCTTAATGAGGACAAAGGGACTGCTATAGAGTTCTCCTCCAGGAAAAGACTTACCCTGTCCTGCATTGGTATCGGTTTTGCCGTTCTTATAGCCGGAATATTTGCTCAGAAACTAACGGGTAATGGCATTGCTGCTTACCTCATCCTTCTGGGTATTGTCGTAGGCTTGGTAGATGGCAATTCCCCCAGCAAGATATCGGAAAACTTTGTGGTTGGCGTGAAAAACGTGGCCATGGGCGCTATCGTCATCGGTTTAGCCCGTGCAGTCCTGGTAGTGCTTACCCAAGGCAACATCATCGACACAATTTTGAACGCTGCCAACAACGCTTTGGGGCATTTTCCCACCATGGTTTGCGTAATTATGATTTTCTTCTTCCAGTTCTTTTTTAACTTTATTGTCAGTTCAGGCAGCGGCCAGGCAGCGACTACCATGCCTTTAATGGTGCCCTTGGCAGACTTGTCTGATATCACGCGCCAGACTACAGTTTTAGCTTTCCAGTTGGGCGATGGGATTTCCAACAACCTATGGCCTACCTCCGGCGGCATGATGGCCGGTATTGCTATGGCAGGCATTCCCTATGAAAAGTGGTTAAAATTCGTAGCTCCGCTGGTTGTATTTTTGGTGATTTTTAGTTGTACCACTCTGGTTATTTTAAATAACATGGGCTTCGGACCCTTTTAAACGATAGTAGAGGAGGCGTTTTCCATGGACGTTAAAACACTGGCAGATGAATTTAAACGATATGGCATAGAGATACGGCGCAAAATACATTCCTATCCGGAACTCTCCTGGCAGGAAAAAGAGACGACGACCCTGATCGTCAAGGAGCTTGAGACCCTGGGTATCCCCTATGTACGGCCGGCAGAAACCGGCGTCATCGCCATCATTCAGGGGACAAAGGCCGGAGAGGGCAAAGGCAAGGTCCTGGGCTTACGGGCGGACATTGACGCCTTGCCTATCCAGGAGGCCAATGAATGCAGTTACAAATCTACCGTACCCAATGTGATGCATGCCTGCGGTCATGATACCCATGCAGCCAGTCTCTTGGAAGCGGTTCAAATCATTTGGCGTTTGCGGGACCAGTTTTATGGTACAGTGAAGGTAATTTTTCAACCAGCAGAAGAATATTTCCCCAGCGGCGCACTGGCAATGATGGCCAAGGGCGATTTGGATGACGTCAATGCCTTTTATGGGGCTCATGTAAGTCCGGAACTTCCCACAGGCCAAATCTCCGTGGAGGCGGGTCCCAGAATGGCCAGTTCCGCCAGCATTGATATCAACGTAACAGGTAAAAGCGGGCACGGGGCCAGGCCTCATACGGCTATCGATGCTTTGGTAACTGCCGCCGCAATCGTTATGAACCTGCAAACATTGGTAAGCCGGGAGCTGCCTATGGAAAACACGGCAGTAATCAGCATCGGCACCATCCAGTCGGGTACCGCTAAAAATATTATTGCGGAAGAAGCGGTAATGTCCGGCACTTTCCGGTTTTACGATCCGAATTTAGAGAAAGTGATAGGGGAGGCAGTTGCCAGAATTGCTCAAAATACTGCCGCCGCTTACCGGGCGGAGGCTTCTGTTATCATTACTCCCGGATTGCCGCCGGTAGTCAATGATGAAGCCCTCAGCGCCATGGCTGAGAAATCCTTAATTAAGCTTTGGGGGGACAAGGCGGTAGGTTATTTACCCAGGAGTACCGGCGTCGAAGACTTTGCCTACTATTCAAGAATTGCACCGTCTATAATGGCTTATTTCGGCGGTATTGATGCTGAAAGGGAAATCAATTATGCGCTGCATAATTCCCGGTTTGATGTGGATGAGGATTGCTTAACCTATGCCGCTTCACTCTATGCACAATTTGCCCTGGATTTTCTGGCCTAGCATAGATATGCAAATGCCTCCGGAGCCGAAAAAAGCTTGTTCCCATGAGCCGGGAACAGGCTTTTTTCACGTTAGGCGATCCTTCCTGTCATTTTAGTAAAATAGCTCACCAATTTCCGGAGAAATTAGTTGACTAATCAATTAATCTGGTGTTATGATGAATCATAAAAGGGTGGTTTTTTGTGGAAAAACGCAAATCGTTGATTAAGGCGATTCTTGATACTTACCGGATTAGTTTGGCTTATATCGGTGAAAGCATATCAAAATACGGCATTGGCCGGGGCCAGTGGTACTTCTTTAATAGGCTGCTGCTGAGCGGAGACGGTATCTCCCAGGAGCAGCTTTCGGAAGAGATGGTTGTGGATAGCGCCCATACGGCCCGGGCTGTTAAGAAGCTGGAGGAGGACGGCTACGTTTTTCGTAAAGCGGATCCCGGCGATGGCCGCAGGAAAAAGGTCTATGTAACGGAAAAAGCCGTTGCCATCAGAGAAGAGTACCATCAGATATATAAAGAGCTGAACAATATTCTGACCGCGGGCTTCACCCCTGAAGAAGTGGAGCTTACCCGGCAGCTATTGTACCGGATGCGGGACAATATCGATATATATGTAAAAACCAGGATTAAAGACAGTCAATAAAACAGGGCAATAGCCTGATTAATGACGGAGTTTAATAATGACTGATGTAATTTCCATGAAACCTATTGGCAGAATCGAAACGCCTTTCAAGACACGGGAGGACCTGAAAGTTCCCCCTTTTAATCCCCGGGCGCCTTATCATGACCCGGACATCATAGGGACTGTCCGTCTTTTCGAAGAGTATGCTCAAGGCGCTGCCGACATTCAACCGGGAACATACGCAATGCTGATTTTTTACTTTGACCGTTCGCAAGGGTATAGTCTGACCACTCGGTCCCCCCGCTATGAAGAACCGGTAGGCGTATTCTCCACCCGCAGTCCCAACCGTCCCAACGGCATCGGCCTTTCCATCGTACAATTTTTAAGCATCGACGGCTGTATTTTAACCTTTCGAGGTGTGGACATGCTAGACGGCACACCGCTGCTGGACATTAAGCCCTATTCAGGCGAAATTCCCGGAGGCTGAAATAAGGATTAAAATTTCATATCATCGCCGACAGGTTTACGAAAGTAACGAACAGGGAATACGGTGCAAATCCGTAACAGCCCCGCTACTGTAAGCGCTGCAGAACTCAATGCCATTATGCCACTGGCTTAAGCTGGGAAGGCGGCATTCGGGGGCGCAAGTCAGGAGACCTGCCTGCCGGTTAGCATAAATTCATTTTCCGAGGGGAGAGTGGTTTATTTTTTATACCTAAAACGGGCCTAAGGCAACTGATGTTCAGAAAAGATGTAAGGAGGACGCTTATGAAAAAGTTATTATCGGTTTTGCTTGTACTATCTTTTGCTTTAATGATGCTGGGAGGCTGCGGGGGCTCTGCCGGAGTGTCGGCCGGGGAAACTGCCGGCCAGGCCAAGGATTATTCCGGTACGTATCAGGGCTCCGCTCCAGGCTACCACGGTGATCTTGACGTAACCGTGACGTTGGATAAGGTTGGCAAAATTCTTGCCGTAGAGGTGGCCGAGGATCATGGAGAAACAGAAAAAATCGGGACCATTCCTATTGAGAGAATACCCGGCGCCATTGTAGCCGGCCAATCCCTTCAGGTAGATACGGTGACAGGGGCAACCATAACGGCTGACGCTATCCTTGCTGCCGTAGCAGTTGCTTTGGAAAGGGCCGGCCTGGATCCGGCGGATTACAATTATACCCCGCCAAAGGCGACGGACCGGGAAGCTTTTTCCCTGGATATGAGTGCCATGCCCCAAAAGGCTCCTATAACAGATTCAGTTACCATAACGGATGTGAAAGGACGCCAGGTAGCTCTTGATCTCCCCATCTCTACCTATGCTATCAGCACCATGGATGTAATCGATTATCTGATTCCATTGCTGAGAGAAGAGGCCTTTCATATGCTGGTGGCTTCCGGCCAGGACGGTGGCGGCGGCCTTCAAACTTATGCCAAACTCTATACGCCTATTATCGGCAACTATATGAAGCATGTGGGCCAGATTTCCGAGCATAACGCACCCTTTGATTTGGAGATGATTCTGGCTACGGATCCCGATGTGCTTATCGTCAATTCCGCTATGGGCGCTCATCGGTATGCATTGGAGATAGAGGACCAATTGACGGCGGCAGGTATTCCAATTGTGCTCATCGACGTGCCCGGCAAATCCCTGACCACCTCTGTCCAGGATACGGTAAAGCTGCTGGGACAAATATTCCAAAAGGAAGAACGGGCAAAAGAGGTAGCCTCCTTTATTGACGAACAGTACGCATTGGTAGCCTCCAAAAAGCTTGATCAGCGCCAGGACAAACCTACGGTTTATTACGAAAAGTCCGGCTACTCCGAGATATTTGGTTCTACCAGTTCCAGTCAATCCGGCTGGGGAACGGTCATTGCTTTGGCCGGCGGTGAAAACATTGCCGACCCGGTGTTGCTGGACTCTGCCGCCGGTAAGGGAGGCAACAGCACCCTGGATCCGGAATATGTGCTGGAGGCCAATCCGGAATTCATTGTTCTCAGCGGCTCCGGCGCCGGCTGGATGGATAATTACTCCGGCTCCACACCGGAGGTGCCAAAGTTTGACATTCTGAACAGAACGGGCTGGCGTGAGCTGGCAGCCGTTAAAAACGGTAATGTTTATGAGCTGGCCCACGCTACCAGCCGCACTATCTTTGGTTTTCATGCGGTTTTAAAGCTGGCTTCCATATTTTATCCTGAAGATTTTCAGGGCATAAACGTTGATGGTATTATGGATGAGTTTTTTGATAAGTTCATGCTGGTAGACAGCGATGTTACCGGCTGGTGCTATCAGGCTGCCGGAGCTCGCTGAGCCATGGATGGCAAAGGATATGGCAGCCGGCCGGACCGGACACTTTATGATAGTATGATCAGAAGGAGAGCCGTTTTAACGGCGGCTCTCCTCGGCGTCATGCTGATCTTATTTCTCCTGAATATTTCTATTGGCTCTTCCTCCATATCCCTGACAGAGATAGTACGGATCTTGTTTACGGGAGAGGGGCAGGGCCATAAAGCAATGATTGTCAGGGAAGTACGCCTGCCCATGGCGCTGATGGCCTTGGCTGTGGGCGCCTGTCTGGGTATCGGCGGCTGCGAGATTCAGACAATTCTAAGGAATCCAATTGCCAGCCCTTACACTTTAGGTATTACTAATGCCGCTACTTTTGGAGCTGCCTTAGGTTTAATACTTAATACGAATATTCTTCGGGTATCCGAGGCGCTGATGGTAACGGCCAACGCTTTTGTGTTTGCTCTGCTAGCTTCAGTGTGTATATATGCCTTTTCCTGCCGGCCCGGAGCCGGAAAAAACGCAATTATTTTGTTCGGTATTGCCCTTAATTTTCTTTTTAGCGCCCTTACCATGGTGCTGCAATATATTTCCGATGACGAGGACTTAAAAAGCCTGGTTTTTTGGAGTATGGGGAGCCTTCTTAAAACCACTTGGTCAAAATTCCTGATTGTTTTGAGCGCCCTCATTTTCTGTTTTGTGATTTTGTACAAAAATGCCTGGCAGCTTACAGCCATGACCTTGGATGATACAAAGGCCCGCAGCCTGGGCGTAGATACGCAAAAAGTGAGGCGTATGGTCATTATTCTGACCTCTCTGGCTACAGCTTTTGCCGTCTGCTTTGTGGGCTCCGTAGGCTTTGTGGGTATTATTGCCCCCCATATTGCCCGGCAGTTGGTTGGTGAAGATCAGCGGTTTTTTCTGCCCCTGTCGGCCTTGCTTGGCGCTGTCATTGTTGCCCTGTCCTTCGTTGTCAGTAAGCTGGTTATTCCGGGGGTTGTACTGCCCATTGGCCTGGTGACGGCAATTATCGGCATTCCGGTATTTTTGGCCATTATTTTCAGCAGAATGCGGGTGATATAATGCTAAGGATCGAAAAGCTTTCTTTCTCCTATAAGCCGAAAAAAGATAAAGAACCGGTTTTTCAAGACTTGGACATTGAGTTCAGACCCGGCCTTAATGCGGTCTTGGGTCCTAACGGAGCCGGTAAATCAACGCTGCTGAAGTCTATATTTGGCTTGCTCAGCTACGACGGCACCGTTTGGTATGATGAGAAAAACGTCACGAAAATGAGAACTGAGGATAAGACGAAGCTGATGGCTTACCTGCCCCAGACGGATGTGGAAACATCAACTCTCACCGTGCTGGAAATGGTTTTACTGGGACGCTTGCCGGAACTGGGCCGCCGGGTGAAGGATGAAGACTTAAGTAGTGTTATGGAGACGCTGCAAGCTCTTAATATTCTTCATTTGGCGCCGAAAAGTCTGGGTGAATTAAGCGGCGGCCAGAAAAAGCTTGTCTTTATTGCTCAGACTTTGGTAAGGGAGCCCAGAGTAATTTTATTAGATGAGCCCGCCAATTCTCTGGATCTCCAAAAGCAACTGGAATTATGCCAGATGCTGCGGCGTCTTGTAGAGACTAAAGGTATCAGTATAATTGTAGTGCTGCATGATATTAATTTAGCCCTGCGTTTTGCCCGGCATATCGTTATTCTCGACGATTGCGGCAGGCTTTATCAAGCGGGGAAACCGGAGCAGGTGATTACGGAAAAAATGCTGCGGGAGGTTTATGGCATCGTGGCTTCCGTAAGCTATGACGGGGATGGAGTTCCTACTGTCTCCGCCATCCGGTCCGTCAGAGATGAGCGGCAGGGCACAGCTTAGTATTCGACAAATAATTTATGCAATTAATATAATTAGAAAAATTAGCATATATTGGTTGAAAAATGCACAATAAGACAGTATAATCTATATAGTACAACCCCTAGAAAAGAACGCAACGAAAGGAGTTTTTACCATGAAGGGAGATCCCAAACTGATCGAGGTTTTGAATTCTTTACTTGCCGACGAATTGACTGCAATCAATCAATACATTGTCCATGCAGAAATGTGCGAGGATTGGGGCTATGGCAAGCTGCATGCAGGTTTTGAAAAACGGGCTATTGATGAAATGAAGCATGCCGAAAAACTGATTGGCAGAATACTCTTTCTCGGGGGTACGCCTATCGTATCCAATCTAAATGGTATTCATATCGGCAGCGAAGTTCCCAAGCAGGTGGAAAATGACCGGATTGCTGAGGAAGGCGCCATTAAAGCTTATAATGACGCCATTGCCCTGGCCGGTGAGCTGCGGGATTATGCTACCCGGGATATTCTGGTGCAGATTCTTAACGACGAAGACCGTCACATGGATGAGATTGAAGAATTACAGGATCAGATTGAACAAATGAGTCTGCCCATTTTCTTGACGACTCAGGTGGGTTAAGTCAAGGGCGGCGCCTATTATGGTTAGAGGATAAGGGGATGTCCAAGGTAGCTTTGAAGCTACTGAGGGGCATCCCTCTTTTTGTGCAATCGAGTAGGAGACTGTCCATAACTTGGCCAGCCAGCCTTTTTGGCTAACAGTTCCTGCTGCCTAGCTTGTGCAGCGGATTTTCACCCTAAATTCCCGTAAAATTAAACCATACATCAAGAAAAGCCGCCAATGATCAGATTTGCCATGCCAAGCTTGACGCGGAATTCGCTTTTGTCCGGTCTGCAGGCTTTGTCCTCTGGTGGTGCGGACATTTCCTGTGCAAAAATGCAGGTTTGTATCCAGTAAGGGCGCCAGTTGAGCAAAAATGCAAGTTTGTATCCAGTAAGGGCGCCAGTTGAGCAAAAATGCAGGTTTGTAGACACCCCCTAGAGTTATGACGGCTCAAAAAATAAGTAGAAA
>JAHDMJ010000038.1 GCA_018436095.1 Clostridia bacterium
GAGGGCTACGGTCAGCGCATCGTTGAGGACAAGCCTGCGGATTGGGTGGTAGAGCGGTACGGCGGCAAGATACTGGATATCTACTGTGCCACACACGATGAGGCGGCGGCGGTAGGGAAAAGGGAGGTGAGAGTTTGGATAGAAGGCTATACAACAGATTAAAAAAACTGCCCGAAGCATCTTGGTATCCATATATTGTTGGCAGCATCACAGCCACGCTGGGGGAGCCTGGACTTTCGGCAGAGGACAAGTTAGCAGAAATCGAGCAGGCGATAGACGCCTTGGAGACGGTGGAAAAGGAGGCAGAAGATTGAACAAAGGGCTACTTAGCAGCAAGATAATCCTGGATCTGTGCGGTGGCACCGGCAGTTGGAGCAAGCCTTACCGGGACGCCGGCTATGATGTACGACTGATCACCCTGCCAAAGTACGATGTAACCCAAGTTGAGTTTGGGCCACATGCTATGGTTTTTTATCGCCTGGATACCCATTATAGCGATACTACCTGTATCCCTATTAGCGACATCTACGGCATCCTGGCAGCACCGCCCTGCACCGAATTTAGCGTCGCAAAAGGATCACGGCCCAGAGACTTCGCCAGTGCCATGGTAGTGGTAAAAGCCTGCCTGGAGATCATCTGGCACTGTCGGATATACGGCGGATTGAAATTCTGGGCACTGGAAAATCCAGTCGGCTTTTTAAGGCAGTTTTTGGGAATCCCGAAATATCAGTTTGAGCAGTGGCAGTTTGGGGAGAGCCGGGTAAAACGTACCGATATCTGGGGTTATTTTAGCGAACCGATACCCGTAGTAAAGGACAAACCCGCAGATTTAGTTACCCAAATGCCAAATGGTAGAACAAATGCCCGAGACTGGGCCAAGATTGACTGTCCGCCAGAATATGCAGAATACATCTGTCAATTTAATAACCGTGACGCTAAACGGGCAGCACTACGAGCCATCACGCCGCCGGGATTCGCCCAGGCGTTTTATAAGGCAAATAAGTAAAAAAGGAGGACCACGCATGAATCGAAAACGATATCTTGCCCTGATGGCCGCACGGAAGGCCATTGCCGACAAGTCAAAAAGCAGTCCCGGTGGCAGCTATGTCCTGAATCCATTTGTCAGCCCCGAGGGAATTACCTGGGTAAAAGCCTGGGATGCCATCGATGAAATGGTTGGCGAGATGGAAACAGAGGAGGACACAGAATGAGCGACAAAGAGATTATGGCCTTACGGGCAGCGGGGTTTGACGAAGCAGCTTATATCGTAGAAACTATCCTAATTCGGGAAATGGAAAAAGAAAAAAGCCCCTCAGCTGTTGGCGCAGACTGATGGGGCAAAGAACAAAACCTACCACCAATATAAGACCTATCGCATGATTTGTCAAGGAAGGTGATGCCCATGTGCGATATCTGTCAAGGCGTCCATGCCTGCAAGCCGGGTTGCCCGAATGCCCCGCCGGAAGAAACAATAACTTGCCCTCGCTGCGGCCAGGAGATTGATCCAGGAGACTGTTATTACCGCTCAAAAACTGGTCCTGATGAGGGTGAAATCATCGGCTGCGATTGGTGCATAAGGGAATATACATACGGTGAGGATGAATTTTTATGACAATTTCAAGGATTCCCACTACTAATCATAGCCAGTGGCTACAAGAGCGAAAAAAGGGCATAGGCGGCAGTGATGCCGCCGCTGTCCTTGGCCTTAACCCCTATGTCTCGCCCTTTGCCCTCTGGGCCGAGAAAACCGGCCGGCTACCGGAGCAGGCAGATAATGAGCGGATGCGCCAGGGCCGGGATCTTGAGGAATACGTTGCCCAGCGGTTTGCCGAGAAATCTGGAAAGAAAGTCCGGCGCTGCAACTACATCCTTAAAAACTCTGCTTTCCCCTTTGCCCTGGCCAATCCAGACCGCCTGATTGTCGGTGAGACTGAGGGGCTGGAGTGCAAGACCACCAGCATCCTGGGGCTGAAGCGATTCCGAAACGGCGAGTTCCCCGAAACCCATTACTGTCAATGTGTGCATTATCTTGCTGTCACTGAGCTTAAACGTTGGTATTTGGCCGTCCTGGTGCTTAACGAAGGATTTTATATCTACCAGATCACCCGTATTCCTAACGATCCAAAGCCGGAATGGTGCGAATCATCGGTCTATGTGGATGACCGGGAAATCCAGGCCCTTATGGATGCCGAAGAGGAGTTTTGGCAGTACGTAAGTCACGATACGGAGCCGCCTGTTGACGGCATGGAGGCTACCAGTGAAGCCTTGGACGTCATCTATCAAAACCCTTCTCCCGGTCTTGAAATCGACCTGTACGGGACGAATAGTACGGTGGAAAGGTATCTGGATGCCAAGGCGTTTTTAAGACAAGCAGAGGCAAGTTTAAAACTGGTGGAACAAGAGATTAAAGCCCAAATGGGTGAAGCGGAAATCGGACGAACAGAACGATTTAGAGTTAATTGGAAAAAACAGCGCCGCCGGACGTTTGACCACAAGCGATTTGCCCAAGATCATCCAGACGTGGATCTGGAGCAATATTTTAACACCTCAGAATTTAGAAAATTTGACATTAAGGAGCTGAAATAAATGGCAGTACAAGGAGCAATACAAAAGGCAGCTGATAGCAAGCTGCAGTCCGGCGCCGCCGGCAAAAAGACCATACAGGATTACATCAAAACAATGGGCCCGGAGATCGCCAAGGCCCTTCCGTCCGTGATCACCCCTGAGCGCTTTACACGCATCGTTTTATCCGCTTTATCAAGCAACCCTCAGTTGCGAGACACAACACCAACCAGCTTTTTAGGAGCCATGATGACGGCGGCGCAGCTGGGTATGGAGCCCAATACTCCCTTGGGACAAGCCTATCTCATCCCCTACAAAAACAAAGGCACTCTTGAGTGTCAATTCCAGCTTGGCTACAAGGGCCTTATTGACCTGGCCTATCGGTCCGGCCAGGTATCTATCATTCAGGCCCACGTAGTTTACGAAAACGATGAATTTGAGTTTGAGTATGGCCTTGATCCGAAGCTGATTCATAAGCCGGCCAAGGCTGACCGGGGGGAGCCGGTTTGGTTTTATGGCATATTTCGCACAAAAGAAGGTGGGTTCGGCTTCCAGGTCTCTTCGATCGAGGATATTAAAAAGCATGCTAAGCGTTACAGCCAATCCTATAACAGCCCATATAGTCCCTGGAATACGAGCTTTGAAGAGATGGCAAAGAAGACCGTATTAAAACAGGCCTTAAAGTATGCGCCGCTTAAGTCGGATTTTGCCCGGGAGCTTTCCACGGATGGCACCATCAAAAACACGTTGTCTGAGGATATGTTCAGCGAGCCGGCGACCTATATCGAAGCCGAATATAACGAAGAGGAGGCCGGGGAAGATGCAGGCAGCTCAGCAGCAAATTAATCTCTCGGACCCGGAGGCAAACCCGAAGACTGCGGAACGCAAGCGGCAGTTTATTGATATTTATAATACCAAGATCACGCGTGACGGCGCTGCCAATCTTCTGATGTGGCTGGAATCGGACACTGACTTTTTCACCGCCCCGGCAAGTACCCGCTTTCACCTTTCTGAGGAGGGCGGCCTTTGCCAGCACAGCTTAAATGTCTACAGGCGCCTAAATGCCAGCGCCAAGGCCCTGCCGGATTGCTCAGAAGAAACCCTGGCGATTGTTTCACTTTTACACGATGTCTGTAAAACGAATTTTTATACAGTCGAGGAGAGAAACGCAAAAGATGCTTCTGGCAAGTGGGTGAAGGTTCCTTATTATGCCGTAGAAGATAAATTTCCTCTGGGGCATGGTGAAAAATCTCTTTTCTTGATCCACTCTTTTATCGCGCTGACCCATGACGAGGCTTTGGCAATCAGGCACCATATGGGCGGGTTTGGCGCTTCTCCGGGGGACTACTCGATAGGCAATGCTTTTACGATGAGCCGCTTGGCGCTGGAATTACACATTGCCGACATGAGGGCAACCCATGTTGACGAAAAGGAGCAATAGGGGCTTCGGCCCCTTTAGTAGGAGGGTGATGGGTAATTGGCAAGAAAACGAATGATTGATCCCTCTTTTTGGCGAGATGAAAAGGTGGCCGAATGCACCCTCATGGAAAGGCTTATGTTTATTGGTTTATGGAATTTTGCAGAAGATTCCGGAGTAGGCAGAGCAAGTCCGAAACTCATAAAGGCAGACATATTTGCTTATGACCCCCTTAGAGATTCCGACATAGAGCAGGGCCTTGTGAAATTAGCAAGCCTCGGCCTGATTCAGCTTTACGAGCACGAATCGCAAAGATATTACCATGTAACCAATTTCAAAAAACATCAGACAATCAATAGGCCAAGCCCTTCTTCCTTGCCACTTCCTAATAATCCAGATAGCTGCCATGTATCACTCACTGAGCGCTCACTGAGTACTCACGGAACACTCCCACCTAATTTAAAAGAAGTTAATTTAAAAGAAGTTAAGAGAAAAGAAAGAGAAGAGAAAAGAAAAGGGAGTGCAGAGGGAAAGGAAAAACAAAAAACACACCCACCCCTTCCCGATAATTTTCAAAACCTTTCCCCACCCCTAAAAGCTAAACTGGAGGAATGGTTACAGTATAAGCTTGAGCGCAGGGAAAATTATCAACCAACTGGCCTAAAGAGCCTTGTCACCGAGATTCTGAACAACGTAAAAAAATACGGTGATGATCGGGTAATGGCTGTCATCAGCGAAAGTATGTCAAATGGATGGAAGGGTATTATTTGGGATCGTATCAACAAGGAAGGGGTGATGAGTGGTGCAAACCCTGGGTCAAATTATGGACCAAGCGCAGAGCCGGAGGTTCCA
>JAHDMJ010000034.1 GCA_018436095.1 Clostridia bacterium
AATTTTGCGGCCACCTCCGCCGGCAGATAGGGATCGTAGGCCATTACCTCCATCTCAAAACCCTTGGCCCTTTGGGCTACCATTTGAGGGATGCAGCCAAAGCCCAGCAGGCCCAGTTTAAGGCCGGACAGACGCCGCATGGGCGGGGCGTCATTGATGTCCCAGATTCCCTGGCGGACTTTCCGCTCATAGTGAACCACATTGCGGAGGGCGGCCAGCATCAAGGCCATAGCATGATCGGCCACCTCATAAGCGCAATAATTGGGTACGTTGGCTACGGCAATGCCCAGTTCCCTGGCTGCCTGAATATCGATATTGTCTACGCCGATGGCGGAGTTGGAGATGATCTTGCACCGTTCTAAACTGGTTAAGACCTTGCGGGTCAGGGGAGCATATTCCGCAATAATAGCGTCGGCATCCCGGCAAACCTCGATCAATTCATCCTCAGTCATGGCTAAGCTGCATACAATCTCAGCCTCCGGCGGCAGGTGGCGAATCTCTTCGTCGGTAGAGCCCCAGCTGCATTCCGTCAATACGATTTTTGCTGCCATTGTCTTCGCCCCTCATTCTTTAAACTTGTTCCTCATATTCATAGCCCGTTTTTACGGCCTTCACGTTCAGCTCTACTAAGGCAGCCTTGGCGCTGAAGGTCTTGGCCACTTCCTTTTCCACGGCCTCTCTGTCCACAAAGGGCAGGTACCGCAGCACATAACCCAACGCCACCATGTTCGACGCCTTGGCATTGCCTAAGTCCGCCGCGATCTCATAAAAAGGCACCTTCACCACCTTGATGTCCCTCCGCTGAGGCTCAAGCTCAATCATGGAGCTATTTAACAGCAGAGTGCCGCCGGGGGCTACCAGATGCTCGTAATCCTTCAAGGACCGCTCATCCATCACCAGCATCAATTCCGCCTCCGAGATGATGGGGGACTCCATGCCATCGGCGATCACCACATTGCACATGGTGCGGCCTCCCCGCTTTTCCTGGCCATAAAAAGGAGCAAAGGACACCTGGTAGCCTTTTTCGATGACCACGTTGCAGAGAATCTCGCCCAAGAGCATGATCCCCTGGCCGCCGATGCCGGAAAACAGTAATTCGTGTTTCATTTGCCTTCCCCCTCCTTCATGTCTTTGAATACGCCTAAGGGGAAAATGGGGATCATCTTTTGCTCCAGCCATTCCAGGGCCTTCACCGGCTTTTGGCTCCAGCCTGTGGGACAAGGGGACAGCACCTCCACAAAGCTCAGGCCCTTTTCTTCAAACTGGTAAGAGAAGGCTTTCTTCAGCGCTTTCTTGGTGGCCGCTATCCGCTGGGGGCTGTTGACCGTCACCCGTTCGCTGTAGCAGACCCCGGGCATCTGGGCCATGATCTCCGCCATGTTTACGGGGTAGCCGCTGCTGGATTTCTCCCGGCCATAAGGCGAGGTTGAGGTGGTCTGGCCCCACAGGGTGGTGGGCGCCATCTGGCCCCCGGTCATGCCGTAGATGGCATTGTTGATGAAGACCACGGAGAAGTTTTCGCCCCGTACCGCTGCATGCATGATCTCCGACATGCCTTCGGATACCATATCCCCGTCCCCCTGATAGACCAAGACGAAACGGTCCGGCAGGGAGCGCTTGATGCCCGTGGCCAAAGCCGGCGCCCGGCCGTGAAGGGCACAGATGGCGTCTGCTTTGAAGTATTTGTCCGCATAAACGGAGCAGCCGATGGGCCAGACCAGAATGGTTTTTTCTCTTAAGCCCATCTCATCCAGCAATTCCGCCATCAGTTTATTGACGATGCCGTGGCCGCAGCCCCCGCAATAGCTGGTTACCGCATCCGTAAAGCTTTCCGGTCTTTTGTATATGGTTTTCATCTTACTTCACCTCCAGCTTACGGATTTCCGCTAAGATATCTTTGGGGGACGGCACCACGCCGCCTAAACGGCCGAAGAAGCGGACGTCTTCTTTGCGGTCCACCGACAGCTTCACGTCCTCCACCATCTGGCCGGCAGACAGCTCCGTCACTAAGAACTTCTTTCCTGCCAGGCCTTGAAAGGCCTTTTCCGGGAAGGGCCACAGGGATATGGGCCGGATCAGTCCTACTTTCAGCCCTTCTTCCCGGGCCATTTTCATAGCCCCTTCCGCTACCCGGGCCATGCTGCCGTAGGCCACCAGCACAATATCCGCATCTTCAACCTGGTAAGACTGCCAGCGGACTTCATTGGCCTTGATTTTGGCGTATTTCTCCTGCAGGTTTAGGTTAAAGGCTTCCCATTGGGCCGCTCCGTCGCCGCAGGTGGTCAGCACATGATGCTCTCTGCCGGCGCAGCCTGTCAGAGTCCAATCCCTTTGATCCACCCTGGAGGTTTTTCTGCCGGGCAGTTCCACAGCTTCCCGCATCTTGGCCAGCAAGGAATCCGTTAATAAGATTACGGGATTGCGGTACTTTTCCGCCAAGTCGAAGCATTCCTGCATCAACTCGCACATCTCCTGAATGGAATAAGGGGCTAAGACCAGCACCCGGTAATCCCCGTGGCCGCCGCCTTTGACGGCCTGGAAGTAATCCCCCTGGGCCGCCAGGATCTCACCGTCGGCGGGGCCGGAGCGCATCACTTCCACCACCACCGCCGGCAGTCCCGCCGCCGACATGAAGCTCATGGCTTCCTGGCCCAGACTGAAACCCGGTCCGCTGGTAGCCGTCATCACCCGTTTACCCGTGGCGGCGGTGCCGGCGATCATATTGAATACGGCTACTTCCGTCTCCCCTTGCACAAACACAATATTTTCTTCCGGCCTCTCCTTGGCTGCCCGGGCATAATATTCCGGCACCTCACTGGAGGGGGTGATGGGGTAGCCAAAGAAAAACTTGCAATCTGCCCGAATGGCCGATTCGGCCATGGCGGCATTGCCTTGCATAAAAACTTTTTCTCCCACGTCGATTCCTCCTATACTTCCTTATAGACTTCGATGGCGCCTTCGGGGCAGACCCGGGCACAGATGCCGCAGGCAATACAAGCCTCCTGCTTTACCGGGGCCGGCGGATAATATCCCCTCTTGTTGACCTTGTCGCCGAAGGCCAGTACTTCTTTGGGGCAGAATTCCACACAATACCCGCATTCCTTGCAGCGCTCGAATTCAATTTCCGTCCGGTTCATGGGCTTCCTCCTCCATTATTCTCGTTCCCAAAAAACGACAAAGAGGCTGTTAAAAGCTCGCTTTGCCGTTTATTAAATTCATTTATATCTATGGAAAATTAATTATCTGACAAAAGCCGGATCCTGGGCACCCCGCTGCAGGTCTTTTTTCACCACTAAGGTGCCGGTACCGGTGGCGCAGAGGACCTTTTCTTTCAGTACCTCGGCGGCGGAGTTGGCTTCTGCAGGGTTCCTGGTTAATTGAATGCATTTATAAGCTTCAAACTGGCAGGTCAGGGAACTATTGCCGGCTTTCTCAATCCAGCCCACATACTCCATGAAATCCCCGGCATATACCGGCGCCGTAAACTTAATGTTTTCATATCCTAAGAACAGGCTTTCATCACCATGTAAACGAATAGCCAGCTCTGTACCTACGTCGCCCCAAAAATCAAGAATATGAGAACCATTTACCAGCTCCCCTGCATAATGAGCCTCGCCGGCACTCATTCTAACCCGTAACATTACTTTTTCACCTATCATCTCATTTGGCCTCCTTAAATATATGATCTAGCTTTACTACTAATCTAGCCGAAATATTCCTTATTGTCAAGCTTTTTAGAAAGGTTTTCCTATTATCAGAACGAGGACTTTTCATTTCTTTTCCTACGGCATGGGGAGTAATGATCACCGGCTTTATGGTTGCTGAGTTTTGCTCTGGAGAAGTCCGCCGCAAGGTGCTATACTAAAATCATCAAGGGTTTAAGGAGGCCTATTGCCTGTGCGATATGAAAAAATACCGGAATCTGTTTACGGGGTGGTCAATTCATGAAAACCGTATTTCAGCTTGCCCAGCTTTACCGGTCCTTTACCATTGCAACCCGGCGGCGCTTTCACCAATATCCGGAGCTAAGCCATCAAGAATTTCAAACAACCGCTTATATTAAAGAACAATTGGAAGTCATGGGCATTCCTTATATCTGCCCGGCCCCAACGGGGGTCATTGCCGTAATCCAAGGGGCTAAACCCGGCCAAACCATTGGCTTGCGGGCAGACATTGACGCCCTGCCTGTTCAGGAGCTAAATGAAGTGCCCTATAGTTCCCGGAATCCCGGCATTATGCATGCTTGCGGCCACGACGCCCACGGCGCCGCTTTGTTAACGGCAGCCAAAATTCTGCAAGAGTTGAGGCAGCAATTTGCCGGCACCGTTAAGCTGATCTTCCAGCCTGCCGAGGAGCATTTACCCAGCGGCGCCCTGGCCATGATGGCAAAGGGCCATTTAGACGACTGTGCCGCCTTCTTCGGCCTGCATGTAAAAAGCGATTTGCCTGTGGGCCGGATTACCCTGGAGGAGGGCCCCCGGATGGCGGCTTCTGCAGGTATCGCTATCCGCATTACAGGAAAGGGAGGCCACGGCGGTCAGCCTCACCAAACGGTAGATGCCTCCCTGACGGCGGCCGCTGCTTTAATGAATCTCCAAACCCTGGTCAGCCGGGAGCTGGATCCCCAGAAAACTGTGGTTGTCACCATAGGCTCTTTTCATGCCGGCACAGCGAAAAACATTATTGCCCAAGAAGCTTTTCTTGAAGGTACTTGCCGCTTTTTTGACCCGGCCCTGGAAGAGGATTTGCGCCGGGGAATCACCCGGATTGTTTCCTGTACTGCCGAGGCATACAGGGCAAGGGCGGAAGTGGAGGTATCCCCGGGCTGTCCGGCGGTGATCAATGATCCAAAACTGTCGGCCCTGGGCCGTTTGGCTGTTCTTGCTTTATGGCCCGAGGATAAGCTTATTCTCTATCCGCCCAGCGCCGGCAACGAAGACTTTTCTTATTACGCAAGGATTGCCCCTGCACTATACGTTGGTATAGGCAGCGGCAATCCTGATAAGGGCAGTGATTATCCCCATCACCACCCCCGCTTTGATATTGACGAAGATATGCTGGAAGATGCGGCGGCTCTTTATGCCCAATATGCCTTAGCTTTTCTTAACCAATAAGTTATCTGGCGAAGGCCGGATCCTGTGCGCCCCGCTGATATTCTTTTTTCACCACCAGGGTTCCTGTGCCGCTGCCGCAGAGAACTTTTTCTTTCAGCACCTCGGCGGCGGAATTAGCCTCAGCGGGATTCCGGGTTAATTGAATGCATTTGTACGCCTCAAATTGGCAGGTCAGAGAAGTGTTGCCGGCCTTTTCAATCCAGCCCACATATTCCATGAAATCTCCCGCATATACCGGTGCGGTAAAGCGGATGTTTTCATAGCCCAGAAAGAGGCTTTCGTCGCCATGCAAACGAATGGCCAGCTCCGTGCCTACGTCGCCCCAGAAGTCCAGGATATGGGAGCCATTTACCAGTTCTCCTGCATAATGGGCCTCGCCGGCGCTCATTCTTACCCGTAAAACTACCTTTTCACCAATCATTTTATTTGACCTCCTTATATCATATAATTTAACTTACTACTGACTTAACGGACTTTGAACTATCTGGCAAAGGCCGGGTCCTGGGGTCCCCGCTGAAATTCTTTTTTTACCACTAAAGTACCGGCACCGCTGGCACAGAGAATTTTTTCTTTCAGTACTTCGGCGGCATAAATCGATTCGGCAGGATTCCTGGTCAACTGAATGTATTTATAAGCCTCAAACCGGCAGGTCAGGGAAGTATTGCCGGCCTTTTCAATCCAGCCCACATACTCCATGAAATCTCCGGCATATACCGGCGCGGTAAACCTTATGTCATCATAGCCCAGAAAAAGACTTTCGTCGCCATGCAGGCGAATGGCCAGTTCCGTACCGACGTCGCCCCAAAAGTCCAGAATACGGGAACCATTCACCAAATCTCCCGCGTAATGGGCCTCGCTATGATTCATCATGGCTCGCAGGATCACCTTTTCACCTATCACTCCATTTACCTCCTTAATGCGGCATGATTAGCCGCTTTTTTTATTTAGCAAAAAACAATCCCGGCAAAAACATCGATATTTGGGGGATAAATACCACAATCAATATTACGGCTATGGCAGTTCCGATAAGAGGCCAGACATTTTTTAATATCCTTTCAAAAGGAACCCCGGCGATGCTGGCGGCAATATAGAGATTTTCGCCTACCGGCGGCGTGGCCATACCTAAGGACAGGGTCATGACCAGTACGGTACCGAAATAAACGGGATCAATGCCAAAGGTCTTGGCTACCGGCAGCAGCACCGGCGTAACCATCAGCACGCTGGCGGAGGCTTCCATGAAGCAGCCCATGAAAAGGAGAAGGGCCACGCTCAGCAGCATAAAGACAGTGGAGCCGCTGGACATACTGGCAAACCAGGCTCCTACGGCGGCGGCGATGCCTTTGATATTCAGCAGCCAGGAAAAGGCGCCGGCAGTGGATACGATCAACAGCACCATGGAGGTATTGACCGCCGATTTGATGAATATTTCCAGGGAGCCTTTGATGGTCAGTTCCTTATAGATAAACAAGCCGGCAAATAAGCCGTATCCCGCCGCCACGGCTCCGGCCTCCGTAGGCGTAAATATGCCGCTATAGATGCCGCCCAGGATAATGATGGGCACCAGCAGAGCCCAGATGGCATCTTTAAATGCAGCCCAAACCTCTCCGGGGGAAGAAGCCTGATAGTTTTTACTCCGGTAGCCGTGTTTCTTGGAAATAAAGTAAATGGTCACCATCAAACCGAAGCCATAAAGGGCCCCGGGCAGCATGCCGGCGGCAAAAAGCTTGCCGATGGAGATATTGCCGGAGACTCCATAAAGAACCATAGGGATGCTGGGGGGAATAATGGTTCCCACCGTACCGGCCACCGCCTGGACGGCGGCAGAAAACTCCGCCGGATAGCCTTCTTTTTTCATTTCCGGGATCAGGGCGCCGCCGATGGCTGCCGTAGTGGCCGGCGACGACCCGGAAAGGGCGGCAAAGAAGCAGGAAGCCAAGACCTGGACATGGGCCAGACCGCCGGCTACGTTGCCGACAATGGAATTGGCCAGCCGTACCAGCCGCCGGGACATACCCCCCAGCTCCATCAAAGCGCCGGCCAGCATAAAGAAGGGAATAGCCATAAGGGTAAAGCTATCCACACCGGCATACATGCGCTGGGCGATGGCGTGAATGGGCAGGCCGGAAGTGAAGAAGGAGACCAAAGAGGCCCAGCCTATGGCTACGGCAATAGGCATACCCATGGCCAGAAAAAGCAGCAGGGATCCGAAAACGGTCAAGCCCAGAGCAATCATGGGGTACCTCCTTTAGCCGGCGGCCGGGAAGCTGCCGGTTTTAAATCCTGAATAAAATCCTGCAGCAAACGGATCAAAACCAAGCAGGAACCTAAAGGAATAGCCGAAAAAGGAATGCACAAAGGAACATTGGCGGCAATTGACTGCTTGCCTGCTTGCTCAAAGGTCAAGACAGCGCCATAATAGCCAATAATAATAAAAAAGAGAATAACCATAATTTTGCTGATGATATTGATTACCCGTTTTAAATGGGCGGGCATAGCCTCCACAATAGCCGTTACTCCCACGTGGGCTCCCTTACGGAAAGCATAGGAGCTGCCGCCGAAAGTTACCCAGATGGTCAGAAATCTGGATACTTCTTCCGACCATTGCAAGGGGCTGTTGAATACATAACGGAATATGACATGGATAAAAATCACTACCGTCATGCCAAACATGCCTACTAAACAGATAGAGCTTTCAATATTGTTAATGATCTTATTTGCCGGACCCTTTTCATAGATGTCGGCTTCCCTGACTTCCTCATTCAAAAAAACCCCTCCTTCCCCGGCCGTCACCCTATTTCACTTCTTCGATACATTTCATGTAAAGATCAATGCAATCCTGGCCTACGTCGTTGATGAAACCTTTGTACACCTCTTTCGTGGCCTCCTGGAAAGCTTTCAATTGCTCCTCGCTGAAATGAATTACGGTCATGCCTTCATTTTCCAGCTGCTCCAGCTTGGCGGCTTCCTCGTCGATGCTGACTTGCCGCATATATTCGCCGGCTTTGACGGCAGCCTCCTTGACCCAGCCCTGTTGCTCCGGCGTCAGAGAATCCCAGGTTTTTTGGCTGATCAGCAAAGGAGAAGGATCAAAGAAATGCCGGGACATCATGAGATAATTCTGGACCTCATAGAATTTGTTGCCCAAAATATTGGCCACCGGATTTTCCTGGCCTTCTGCCACACCCTGCTGCAAAGCGCTGTATAACTCGCCAAAAGGTACGGGAGTAGCGGCGGCGCCCAGAGCATTCATGGCAGCCATATGCACGGGACTGGACATGGTCCGGATTTTCATTCCTTTTAGATCCTCCAGGGAGTTGATTGGCTTATTGGTGGTGGTCAGATTGCGAAAACCATTGTCCCACCAGGCCAGCCCTTTGATGCCGGAGCCCTCCAGCTGACCATAGAGATAATCGCCGAACTTGCCGTCATAAAACTTCCAGACTTGATCATAATTCAGGAAGCTATAGGGGAAATCACAAACTAAAAACTGTTTGGCATAAATGGAAACCGGAGCGGCAGAAGGCGCCGAAAGATCAATGGTGCCCCCCATTTTCATGGCTTCCAGGGTAGGCTCTTCATCGCCCAGAGCCGAGCTGGGGAAGATATCCAAAGCCATGGTCCCGCCGCTAAGCTCTTTTAAAAGGCGGTCCATTTCCACAAAGCCCTGATGAACGGGATGGGTCTGATCCAGCACATGAGCTGCCACTAATTTCTTTACTGGGCCAGCCGCCGGCGGGCTTGCAGCAGCGGGATCGGCAGCAGCAGCGTCAGGAGCTGTTGTGGGATTGACGGCAGTCCCGGAGCCGCCGCCGCAAGCCGCCAAAGACAGGACCAATACTATAGCCAATACTAAACTGAATATTTTTTTCATGGATATACCCCCTTCATTCTTCATTAAGGCTTGACAATAAAGCTGATTTTTTCAGGGTTGCCCTGGAAGAAATTCACTACGTTCATGGCGGAACGGCGGCGCACTTCCTCCAAAGACTCTTCGGAAAAGAAGGCGGCATGGGGCGTGATGATCACATTGGGAAGTTGAAAGATCTCGCCGGCGAACTGGGGCGGTTCGTCTTTCAGCACATCCAAAGCCGCCCCCCGGATTTGCCCTGCTTTCAAGGCCTCCACCAGATCCTGCTCTGCAATGACTTTACCCCGGGAGGTGTTAATAAACAAAGGTTTCTGCTGCATTTGGTCAAAGAGCTCTTTATTGATCATTCCTGTCGTAGCAGGAGTTAAGGGAATATGGCAGGAAATAATATCGCATTTCTCTAAGATTTCCTCCATTGACACCAGGGGCACCCCTAATTTTGCGGCCACCTCCGCCGGCAGATAGGGATCGTAGGCCATTACCTCCATCTCAAAACCCTTGGCCCTTTGGGCTACCATTTGAGGGATGCAGCCAAAGCCCAGCAGGCCCAGTTTAAGGCCGGACAGACGCCGCATG
>JAHDMJ010000016.1 GCA_018436095.1 Clostridia bacterium
AAACAGCTCCGGCTAGGTTACAAACCTGCAATTTTGCTCAAAAACAGCTCCGGCTAGGTTACAAACCTGCAATTTTGCTCAAAAACAGCTCCGGCTAGGTTACAAACCTGCAATTTTGCTCAAAATAGTTCCAACCAGGTTACAAACCTGCATTTTTGAGCAAATGCCCCGCCGCCAAAGGAGGGGGCCATAGGGCCGGCGGCCCAGCGGCCCGGCCCATCAATTATTGTCCGCTGTTTGCCGCCTGCTTAAATCTCAAATAAAGGAGTGGAAAGATATCTTTCGCCGGTATCCGGCAAAATGACCACGATGGTTTTCCCGGCGTTTTCCGGCCGCTTTGCCACTTGTACCGCCGCCCAAAGGGCTGCTCCCGAGGAGATGCCCACCAGCAGTCCTTCGGTCTTGGCGATTTCCCGGCCGGCTGCGAAGGCGTCTTCGTTCTTTACTGTGATGATTTCATCATAAATATCGGTATTCAATGTATCCGGAACAAAGCCTGCGCCGATACCTTGAATTTTGTGAGGCCCCGCCGTGCCGGCGGAAAGCACCGGTGAATCGGCAGGCTCCACAGCCACAACCTTTATTGCCGGTTTTTTCGATTTCAAAAATTCACCGGCGCCGGTAATGGTGCCGCCGGTACCAATCCCTGACACCAGAATATCGATTTGGCCGTTGGTATCTTCCCAGATTTCAGGTCCTGTGGTTTCCCGATGGACCTGAGGATTAACGGGGTTGACGAATTGGCCCGGAATAAAGGCATTGGGCGTCTGCTCAGCCAGCTCCTGGGCCTTGGCGATGGCGCCTTTCATCCCCTTTGCACCCTCGGTGAGAACCAGCTCGGCCCCGTAGGCTGCCAGCAGCTTGCGCCGCTCTACGCTCATGGTTTCAGGCATGGTCAGGATAATCCGGTACCCCCGGGCGGCGGCCACAGAAGCCAGCCCAATACCTGTGTTGCCGCTGGTGGGCTCGATGATGACTGAGCCGGGCTTTAGCGTGCCCTTTTCTTCCGCCTCGCGGATCATAGCCCAAGCAATGCGGTCCTTGACGCTTCCCGCCGGATTGAAATACTCCAGCTTGCCAATCAGACTGGTTGTGATTTCTTGCTTCGCCGAATAGCCACTCAGCTTAAGTAAAGGGGTTTTGCCGATTAAATCGGTCAGGTTTTTTGCAATTCCAGACATTTGAATGACCTCCCATCATGACATAGTAAATATATATGTTATATTGGAATTGTATTCTGCCGGCCTCAATTTGTCAATAGCGAATTTTAGAGAGGGTATTGCAATGAACTATGATTTTGATAAGATAGTTGATAGATTCTCGTCTGTTCATCAAAAATATCTGATATAGGCTTAAAATAGTTAAAGAACGAGAGTTTAAGGAGGAACCTCATGAGAATATCGGCAAAAGGGCATTACGCGCTGGCGGCGCTGATACAAATCGCCAACAAAAAGGATACGGCAGAACCTGTGCCTGTCATCAGTATATCAGAAACTTTGGGCGTGTCTAAGATATTTCTGGAACAAGTGGCCACATCCCTGAAAAAAAGCGGCTTAATCACCGCGGTGAAGGGGGCCAAAGGCGGGTATTTGCTGGCAAAGGATCCTTCTGATATCACCGCTTTGGACATGCTTAAATCCGTGGAAAATGCACTGTTTGAAACCCCGCAGAAGGACCTGCTGGAGCAAACTCCGGTTATTTCTGATGCCCTGTCTTCTTTGATCTTCACTCCTTTGGACACAGCCATTGAAAATTGCCTGTCCGGCGTAACTTTGCAGGATTTGGTGGATTACACATTGGACCAGGGCGACAGTCAGTCCTTTATGTTATATATATAATTCCATTGGATGAAACAGTTGACAGAGTCCATGGGGTTGGTTATAGTATTGGTAAGAATAAAACAGAATAGGATCGGATGATGGTTTTCTGGAGACGCCGCAGTTTGCGGGACCGAAGAGGAAAGCCGTATGAGTCAGCATACGGTGAAGCTTTCAGGTAAAATGTACAGAAACCGGACGATTTCCTGGAAAGCCCCTGCCCGGCATCAGCGGTCAGGCGGCGCCGAAGGAGCAAGGGCGGATGGCCTGAAGAAGCAGGCATTCACAGAGGCGGTATCTACAGCGGCCGGGCCCGAATCTCTCAGGCGGGATTACATTCTTGGTACAGGAGGAGGACAGCTTTTATTGGCATGGGATAGGGCCGATAAAGACTGTCTTCTTTAATTTTATTTAAGTTGGGTTTACGGAAGACCAAATAAGAATTAAGAAAAGAAGGAGGTCTGGCTGATGGCAGGAAAACGAACGCCTCTTTTCGGAGAGCATCAGGCCATGGGCGCTAAAATGGTGGATTTTGGGGGTTGGGATATGCCGGTGCAGTATACGTCGATTATTGAAGAGCACCTGGCCACCCGGGAAAGGGCCGGATTATTCGATGTGTCCCATATGGGGGAGATACTGGTTAAAGGCCGGGGCAGCAAAGAGGCCTTAAATAGGCTGGTAACCAATAATCTGGCGGCATTGGAACCGGGGAAAATTATTTATACCCTTTTGCCCAATGACCGGGGGGGCGTAGTGGATGACCTGCTGATCTATATGCTGGGGGAGGAGGAGTTCTTCCTGGTAGTCAATGCCTCCAACACCGATAAGGATTATGCCTGGCTGGTACGGAATTTAGAAGGGCTGGCCGCCGCGGAACCCTCCCTGGCTGAAGTGACTGCTGAGAATGTGTCTGCCCAGTATGGGCAAATTGCCATTCAAGGTCCGGCAGCACAAGAGGTTCTGCAAAAGCTTTCGGCCTGCGACTTGGACCAAATTAAATTTTTCCGCTTTCAGCAGACGGAGGTGCTCAACCGGCCCGTTATCCTGTCCCGCACAGGCTATACGGGAGAGGACGGTTTTGAGATTTATTGCGGCCCTGAGGCTGCCGTCAGCCTTTGGCAAGGGCTGCTGGCCGCCGGCAAAGAGAAAGGGCTTTTGCCTGTGGGACTGGGGGCCAGAGATACCCTGCGCTTTGAGGCGGCTTTGCCTTTATATGGCCACGAATTATCCGAAGAGATTACGCCGGTGGAGGCGGGGCTAAGCTTTTTTGTAAAGCTGGATAAATGTGATTATCCCGGCAAGAAGATTATCAAAGACCAGATAGAAAAGGGTACTCAGCGCACCCTGGTGGGCATCGAGCTGGTGGAAAGGGGCATACCCCGGGAAGGCTATGTTATTGCTAAGGATGGCCAGCCGGCAGGGCATGTGGCCAGCGGCACCCACAGTCCTACTTTTAAAAAGGGATTGGCTACGGCCTTTGTGCCGCCGGCCCTTGCAGCAGTAGATACGGAGCTGGATGTAATCATCCGGGATAAACCGGTAAAGGCTAAGGTGGTTAAGCTGCCTTTTTACCGGAAAAAGACCGGCAAAAATTAAAGCAAAACAAAGGAGGAGCAATGATGAGTACAAAGAGCTTGAAGTTTTCCCAGGAACATGAGTGGGTGAGAACCGAGGAAGTAACTGCTTATATCGGCATCAGCGATTTTGCCCAACAGGCTTTAGGAGATATTGTTTTCGTGGATTTGCCTAAGACCGGAGCCAAGATCAGCGCCGGTAAGGTTTTTGCCGCTGTGGAGTCCGTAAAAGCCGTTTCCGATATTTTTGCTCCCATATCCGGCAAAATTATCGAGGTGAACGAGGCCTTAAACGACGCCCCGGAATTAATCAATGAGGATCCCTATGAAAACTGGATCGTCATGGTGGAAATGGAGGAGCCCTCGGAGCTGCTGAATTTGATGGATAGCGAAGCTTACGATGAGTTTTGCAAGGAAGGGGAATGATGATGAATTCTTATATCCCTCATACCGGGGAGGACCGGCAGCAGATGCTGGCCAAAATCGGTCTGCCGGACATGGAACAGTTGTTCGCCGAAATTCCCCAAGCCTTGAAACTAAAAAGACCTTTGGCTATTCCTCAGGGCTTAAGCGAGATGGCGGTGGCTGCTGCCATGAAAGAGCTGGCCGCTGCCAATGCCTCCGCCGAAGATAAGATTTGCTTCCTGGGGGGCGGCGTTTATGACCATTATATACCGGCGGCTATACCTCAGCTTTTGCTGCGGCAAGAGTTTTATACGGCTTATACCCCTTATCAGGCAGAGATGAGCCAGGGAACCTTGCAATCGATCTTTGAATTTCAAAGCCTTATCGCCCGCCTTACGGGTATGGATATAGCCAATGCTTCTGTCTATGACGGCGCTACGGCCTGTGCTGAGGCCATGTTTATGGCAGCAAATGCTACGGACAGAAATGAAGTTATCATTTTAGGGGCTTTGAACCCTCAGTACACGGAAACCTGTAAAACCTACGCCAGGTTCCGGGAGATGAAGCTGCGGGAGTGTCCGTGGGACAGCAAAACAGGCCGCTGTGATTTGGGGGCTTTAGCCGCAGGTATCAGCGGGGAGACGGCTGCCGTCATTGTGCAAAGCCCCAATTATTTCGGCGTCATTGAAGATTTAGCCAAGGTGAGTCCTTTGGTCAAAGAAAAGGGCGCTTTGCTGATTGTGGCTGCCGACCCCATTTCTTTGGGACTGTTAAAACCTGCCGCTGAATACGGCGCCGATATTGCCGTAGGGGAAGGCCAGCCCCTGGGCATACCCATGAGCTTTGGGGGGCCGGGCCTGGGCTATCTGGCTTGCAAAAATGAATTGCTGCGCAAGCTGCCGGGCCGTCTGGTAGGAGAGACTACGGACAAAGAAGGCCGCCGGGGCTTCGTCCTGACTATTCAGGCCAGAGAACAGCATATCCGCAGAGAAAAAGCCACCAGCAATATTTGCACGAATCAGGCTCTTTGCGCTTTGGCTGCTGCCATGTACATGACCTTTATGGGCAAAGAAGGCATGAGGGAGACGGCGGAGCTTTGCCTCCAGAAATCCCGTTATCTGTATAATGCTTTGATTGCCGGCGGCCGTTTTACCCCGGTGTTTACAGGCCCCACATTTAAAGAGTTTGTGGTCCGCTATCAGGGAGACGGGGTGAAATTCCGGCAGGCCATGGTGGAAGCCGGCTTCCTGCCGGGTATAGTTTTAACGGAAGAGGCCGGTCCGGGGCTGGCTGATTGCTTGCTGATTGCCGTGACGGAAAAACGGACGAAAGCTGAGATGGACGCCTTTGTCAAGAAAGCAGGTGAAATCTGATGAGCAGACAATCAGTAAAAAAATTGATTTTTGAGTTAGGTGCTAAAGGCCGCCGCAGTCATAGGCTTTCTCCTTGCGACGTGGAGCAAAAGCCTTTGGATCAATTGCTGGAATCCGGACTTTTGCGGCAGGAACTGGACTTTCCCGAGCTTGACCAGCAAGAGGCAGTCCGCCATTATATAGGATTATCCCAGTTAAATCATGGGGTGGATTCCGGGTTTTATCCCCTGGGATCCTGCACCATGAAATATAACCCGAAAATTAATGAAACAGTAGCGTCTTACAGCGGCTTTGGCGCCAGCCATCCCCTGGCCGGCCAGGAGCTTTCCCAAGGCAATCTGGAGCTGATGTATAAGCTGGCGGAGCACCTTGGCGAAGTAACGGGTATGGATAGCTTCAGCCTGCAGCCGGCGGCAGGGGCTCAGGGGGAGTTGGCGGGGCTGATGGTGATCCGGGCTTACCATGATCACCGCCGTGACAGCAAGCGTCGCAAGATGCTGATTCCCGATACGGCCCACGGCACCAACCCGGCTTCCGCAGCCATGGCGGGACTGGAGATTGTGGAGATCAAATCTGATAATGAAGGCAATGTGGATTTAGAGGATTTGGCCGCCCATCTGGACGATCAGGTGGCGGGCCTGATGCTGACTAATCCCAGCACCTTAGGCCTTTTTGAGATCAATATCGAAAAGATTGCCGCCATGGTTCACGAGGCAGGCGGACTGCTTTATTATGACGGCGCCAATATGAACGCCATTATGGGTATTGTCCGGCCTGGAGATATGGGCTTTGATGTGGTGCATTTGAACCTGCACAAGACCTTTTCCACCCCCCACGGCGGCGGCGGCCCCGGCGCCGGCCCCGTTGGCGTTAAAGCCGGTCTGGCGGATTTTCTGCCCAAGCCCTTAGTTTGCCAAAAAGAAGACGGCAGCTATTATTTGGAGGAGGACAGACCCTTGTCTATCGGCCGCCTGCGCTCTTTCTACGGCAACTTCGGCGTATTGGTGAAAGCTTATGCCTACATCCTGGCCATGGGCGGCGAAGGCTTGAAAGCCGCCTCGCAGCAGGCTGTGCTGAATGCCAATTATCTGCGGGCCTTATTAACGGAGTTTATGGAGGCTGCCAGCTCCAGGACTTGTATGCATGAGTTTGTCCTGACAGCCCAGCCCCAGAAGCAAGCCGGTTTTTCGGCCCTGGATATAGCCAAAAGAATGATCGACTTCTCCATTCATCCGCCGACGATTTATTTCCCTTTGATCGTGAAAGAAGCGATGATGTTTGAGCCGGTGGAAACGGAAAGCAAAGAGAGCCTGGATGAGGCGGCGGCGGTAATGCGGCAGATCATTGAGGAAGGCTACCGGGATCCCTCAGTCTTGCATAATGCCCCCATGACCAAGGCGGTGGGCCGGCTGGATGATACGAAGGCTGCCAGGAAGCCGGTGCTGGTCTATCAAGAGAAGTAATGGCCATGGGTCAGGCAGAGTGAGAAGATAAGAGAAATAAGTAACAGTTGTGATAGAGGCCAGGTGCTTTTGACGTTGAGCGGAGGTAAGGGCAATGGATATTTACGATATCATCATTATCGGCGGAGGTCCCGGAGGCTATAATGCAGCCCTGGCCGGGGCCAGGGCCGGCTTAAAGGTATTGCTGGCGGAGAAGGAGAAGCTTGGGGGCGTCTGTCTTAATGAAGGCTGTATCCCCTCAAAGGCTTTGCTCTATAGCGCCAAGCTGCTGGAGGGAGCCAGCCAAGGGGAGAAGTATGGGCTGACGGTGGAAAAGGCTTCCCTGGATCAGGGGAAAGTGATTGACCGCAAAAACAAGGTTGTCCGTACTTTGGTTTCAGGGGTCAAAGGCGCTTTGAAGGAAGCCGGTGTTACTCTGGTGATGGGCCAAGGGCAGCTTCTGCCGAAGACCGGTACGGCTTTTGCCGTCCAGGTAGGGGAGCGGCAGTATTTGGGTAAAAACGTGATTCTGGCTGCGGGCTCCCGGCCTCTTATGCCGCCTATCCCCGGTCTTCGCCAGCAGCGGGAAAAAGGTTTTGTCCTCACCAGCAAAGAGCTGCTGGATTTGCGGCAGATACCGGCAAGCCTTGTGGTTATCGGCGGCGGCGTCATCGGTCTGGAAATGGCCTGCTATTATAATGCCGCCGGAGCCCAGGTGACGGTTATTGAGATGCTGCCGAAAATCGGCGGCCAGATCGATGGGGATATTGCTGCTTTACTCCAGAAGAATTTGGAGAAAAAGGGCATTGTTTTTCATTTGGCGGCCAAGGTAACGGAGATTACCGAAGGAGCGGTGGTTTACGAGAAAGAAGGCCAGACCCACTCTTTGCCTGCCGGCCAGGTGCTGGCCAGCTTAGGCCGGGAGCCGAATACGGCGGATCTGGGCCTGACGGAGCTGGGAGTGGCCATGGCCGGCAAAGCCGTGGAAACCGACGATTGGCTGCGCACCAATATTCCCGGCTTGTATGCCGTAGGGGATATTAACGGCAAAGTGATGCTGGCCCATACGGCTTATTGGGAAGGAGAGCGGGCGGTTAAGGATATATTGGGACATGAAAAGCAGACGGGGGAAGCCGCCTCCGGAGCTGAGGTTTCAACCTCTGCCGTGGCTGACTATAGCATGATTCCAGGGGTGATCTATACCAATCCCGAGGTGGCTTGGGTAGGCAAAAGCGGTGACCTGACGGCAGACCAGGAGCAAAAGTTCTATACCCAGACGATATCCATGCGGTTTTCCGGCCGCTATTTGGCAGAAAACGAGGGCGGCGACGGTATCTGTAAGCTGGTGCTGGATAAAGAGGACCAGAGCCTGGCCGGCGTTCATATGATCGCTAACCACAGCGCAGAAGCCATTACTGCCGCAGCTATCCTGGTATACCGAAAGGCTGCCGTTCAGGAAATCAAGGATTATATATTCCCCCATCCTTCTCTTTCGGAAATACTGCGGGAAGGTATTCACAGCTTGAAGTAAAAGAAGCAAAAGGATACAATAACGGGAAACAAAGTGAAGCGAGGTTAATTGATGATTTATGCACCCAGTAACAGCAAGGATCCTTATTATAATCTTGCTTTTGAAGAGTATTTGTTCCAGCAGGCGGCGCCGGGAGAAACGTATTTTAGTCTATGGCAGAATGACAACGCCATCGTTATCGGTAAAAATCAGAACCCTTATAATGAGATTGACGCCGATTTCGTCAAAGAAAATGAGATTACGGTTGTACGGCGGATTACCGGCGGCGGCGCCGTCTACCACGATTTGGGCAATGTAAATTTTACTTTCATTGCCCCGGTGGAGGATCAGTCGGCTTTCGACTTCGCCAAATTCACGGAGCCGGTGATTGCTGCTTTGAGAAGTTTAGGGCTGTCTGCTGAAAACCAGGGCCGCAACGATATTGCTATTGACGGGGCTAAAATCTCCGGCAATGCTCAGCATGTGTCCGGAGGCAGGCTGCTGCACCATGGCACGCTGCTGTTTGATTCCAATTTGGAAATGCTGGGTAAATGCCTGACGGCTTTGCCGGAGAAACTGGCGGCTAAAGGCATTACCTCCATTAGGAGCCGGGTAACCAACATCAGAAAGCTTCTGCAGCCGGGCAGTGACCTGGAGGTGGAGGCGTTTATAGACAGGCTGAGGGAATTTGTTTTCAGTCTCAATCCCGGCTGTACCGGCTGGAGTCCTTCTGAGGCAGACCTGGAGGCGATCAGAACCCTGCGCAACAACAAGTATGCCACTTGGGCCTGGAACTACGGCTCTTCACCAGTGGGAGATACCGTTTATAGCCGCCGTTTTGAAGGCTGCGGCACCATCACCTTGCGCCTGGCCATCGCTGCCGGCCGGATTGCTCAGTGCAGCATTTCCGGGGACTTTTTCGGCTCCGGCCAGGCCGCCGATATTGAGGAGCTGCTTACCGGCGTCAAAAACGAGCCTGAGGCTGTAGCGGAAGCCTTGAAGGACATAAAATTAGCCCATTATTTTTATGGGCTGGAAAAAACAGATTTTATTAAGCTTTTTGAAGGCGTCTGATTGACGCCTTCAAGCATGCCCTTTGATGCATTATTGATGCATTACTGATGCATTACTGATGTATTATTAATGCATATATCGACATCTAATCGAAGGGACGGCTTCTATGGCTAAAGAATCCAAAAAGCATGCCGCCGGAAATAGGGCTTTATGGGCTTTGCTTCTGGTCTTTTGCTGCCAGGTCTTTGTTTTTGGCGGCCAGGCGCCGGCTTTAGCGGCAGCGCAGAATGAGGATATTCGTATTTTGGTTGACGGTGTTTTGATGGCCAGCCAGGACCGGCCTTTAGTAGAAAATGGCCGGGTTTTGATTCCGTTGCGGGCGGTCACCGAGTATTTAGAGGGTAAGGTTAACTGGTATCCGGACGAACAGCAGGTCATTGGTTTTCGGGGGACTTACGGCTTTGATCTGATTCTGGGTTCTGCCGCGGCCAATTTAAGCAACGGCAAAACCTACCCTTTGGATGTGCCGGCCAGAAGTATTGGCGGCCGTACTTATGTGCCTCTGCGCTTTGCCTCCGAGGCCCTGGGCTGCCAGGTGTCCTGGGATAGCTTGCAAAGGACGGTAACCATTGAAACCGCGGCCTTAAACCCGGAAGAGGATATAAAGGCTTTAGCTTTACCCGTGGTTTTGCAGGTAACCACTGATAAAAAAAGCGGCAGCGGTTTCTTCTTTTCCAAAGATGGGCAGGTTATTACCAATGCTCATGTTGTGAAAGATGCGGCCTGGATTAAAGTGAAGGACAGCCAGGGCATTGAATATACGGCTGAACTTATGGTGGAAGATCATGTGTTGGATCTGGCCAAGCTGCGGGTGCTGAAAGCCCCCGGTACCGTTTTTCCGGTATTTCGCTATATGGATGACTTTTCCGGCCTTGCTGCCGGTGAGCCGGTTTTTGTTCTAGGAAGTCCAGGAAGTCCAGGAAGTCCGGCTGGAGAAGGGGCTTCCCTGGGAGCTGCGGCAGGCGAAAGGGCTTCCTTGGCGGCAGGAGTGATCAGCGCCATGGAGGCGGCAACAGAAGCCCCGGCGGTTCGGCAGCCGGGAGAGATCAATAAATACCGGGTGACGGCAGCAATTACCGCCGCCAATAGCGGCGGCCCTATGGTAAAAGAAAACGGCGCTGTCATTGGTATTAATTGCTTTAGGGGAGAAGCAGGAGCGGAGATGGCTTATGCCATCCCTATTGAATACGTTTTTACCATGAGGAACCGGCAGTAAAGAAGGTTTGTATAAGGGCCGGCAGGATGGCAATACCGTCCTTCAGCATTTTTATCTTGAAGTATAAAAAAGGGATAAGTTGCTATTATGAGAATACAGAAGGCTTTACATCAGCCTTCTGTATTTTTTTACTCATCTATGCTTTTGAAGCCTTCGCCCAGGATTTCGCCGGCGTCCAAAACCACCATGAAAGCCCTGGGGTCCACTTGGTGAATGATGCGCTTCAGCTCATAATATTGACTTTTGCGCACTGCCGACAGTAAAACCGGACGGTCTATTTCCGTAAAGCTGCCCCTGCCTTCCAGTATGGTACAGCCCCGGCCCAGATGCTGATGAATCAGGGCGGGCAATTCCGCATGGCGTTCGGAGATGATCATCAGGACTTTGCCTACATCCAGGCCGTAAAGGATGCCGTCTACCATACGGGAGGATGCAAAGATACAGATCAGGGCGTACAAGGCACTGTCCAGATTGCGGTAAACAATGGCGGCGCAAATAAGGACGCAGCCGTCAAAAATCAGCATCAGCTTGCCGATGGAGATGCCGGGAGCCTTCTTTTGCGCCAGCCTGACGACAATATCGGAGCCGCCGGTGGTGGAAGACCGCATGAAGACTAAGCCCAGGCCCAGGCCGCTGAGGACGCCGCCATAAAGGACCACCAAAATCATTTCTCCATGATAGGGCGGTATATAAGCCTCTATAAAAGAAAGAACCGCCGTGAAAATGACTACGCTTTTAAGGGTTTTTACAGTGAAGCTCCTGCCTAAAAATAAGAAGGCCAAAATAAGCAGGGGCACATTGATGGCGAAGTTTAAAACAGAAATAGGCAATCCTGTCAAGTGATTGATGAGGATGGAGATGCCGGTAACGCCACCGGGGGCAATATTATTCGGCGCATTGAAAATCTGGATGCCGATGGCTAAAAATGCACTGCCTGCAATATCAAAAAGGATATCGATCACTATTTCTTTTACGGTATGCCAATTCACTTTCCTTATCCCTCCTGCGCTGGTAGTTTTCCCTATATAAGGTTATCATATGCTCTGAACCGGAAAAGTGCAAGGTTAAAACCGTCAGGACTTGTTCATGAAAAAAGGTGGCGGACAGCAAGTTTTTGCCGGAATCAGATGTTAGATGAAGCAAACTGCACAAAAAACGAGGCTGTGTGCAATAATTAGTAATCATTACGGCTTCAAAAGGTGCTTTTTGAGTAATTATGTGCATGATCTTGGCTATTCCGCATTTTTATAGAGAAATTTGAATAAAGTTTCTGCACAACCTCAAATTTTGAGCAATTTTGAGCAACTGGAGCAACTGGCCTTTTGAGCAACTGGCCTTTTGAGCAACTGGCCTTTTGAGCAACTGAGCGCCTGGCTTCTTTGTCCATCTAGCTCATACTTATTTTCTTTTTTCATGAGCACGCTCTGCTAAATCCGTTCCCCGGACTTGAAAGTACAGGCATAAAACTATATAATGAGGCAAAATATAGCCCGTCTCCGTTACGTTTTAGTGTAAGCAGTCATCACAATCCTTTGCCTCATTGAAACGCACAGAGGGAAGAAACATTTTTTGAATTGCGATGTTTCTTAGGAAAAATTTCTACACTCGAAATTTTTCTGCGGATGCGTTATAATGAGGCAGTAGCATGGTAGTCTGGTAGGGCAATGAATGTTCCCTTGCCTATGGCTTCTGTGCGTAAATCAGGCCATAGGTTTATTTTTTGTCAAAGGGGATGAATAGAAATGATATGGAATAAAGAAAGGGAATGCATGGAGCGGCCGGCTATGGAGGCTTTGCAGCTACAGAGGCTCCAAGAGACAGTGGCCAGGGTTTACCGGCAGGTCCCTTTTTACCGTAAAGCTTTGGAGGAAAAAGGCTTGCGCCCTGAGGACATCAAGACTTTGGCGGATGTAAGCAAGCTGCCTTTTACGACGAAGCAGGATCTGCGGGATAATTATCCTTACGGGCTCTTTGCCCTGCCCCTTAAAGATGTAGTACGGTTGCACGGTTCTTCCGGCACTACGGGCAAGCCTATTGTAGTGGGCTATAGCCGGCAGGATCTGGATGACTGGTCTGAACTTTTGGCTAGAGTCATTACCCAGGCCACGGTGGGCCCGGAGGACGTGACGCAAATTGCTTTCGGCTACGGTCTTTTTACCGGGGGCTTCGGCCTCCATTACGGTATGGAAAAAGTAGGGTCCACAGTGGTGCCTATGTCTTCCGGCAATTCAGAAAAGCAGATCATGTTGATGCAGGATTTTGGCACTACCGCTTTGGTATCTACCCCCAGCTATGCTCTTCATTTGGTAGAAGTGGCTCAAAAAATGGGCATTGATCCCAAAAAGGATCTTAGCCTTCGGGTGGGACTTTTCGGTGGCGAGCCTTGCAGCCAGGGTATGGAAGCTGCCCTGCAGGAGCTTTGGGGTATTCGGGTTACGGATAATTATGGTCTGACGGAAGTAGGGGGGCCCGGTGTTTCCGGTGACTGCGGCCTGGGTGAGGGTCAGCATATCAGCGAAGACTTTTATCTGGCGGAGATTATCGATCCCGATACTTGTGAGGTTTTACCTTATGGCGAAGAAGGGGAGCTGGTCATCACCACCCTGAGAAAAGAAGCCTGCCCCGTACTGCGTTACCGGACCAGGGATATTACCCGGCTGATGCCAGAGCCCTGCTCTTGCGGACGCACCACTTTGCGGATGAAAAAAATCCGGGGCCGCAGCGACGATATGCTGATCATTAAAGGCGTCAACGTTTTCCCCTCCCAGATTGAAGTTGTGCTGGCGGAGGTGGCAGCCGTCGCTATGCATTACCAGATGGTAGTGACGAAAGAAGGCTACAGCGATGCCTTGGAGATTAAGGTGGAATTGGAACCTGCCTATTTTACCGACGATTGGCGGCAATTGAAGGAAATCGAGAAAAATATTCTGCGGGTATTAAAGCGGGTAGTCGGTATTGAATGCAAAATCACCCTGGTATCTCCTCAATCTTTGGAGCGTACAGCCGGCAAAGCCAAGCGGGTGCTGGATTTACGCAACAACTGACAAACCACGGTGATTGGAAATGATGCTATCCTTAGATACTTAGCACGCAGATGTAGGAGGTTCTTTATGGACGAATTGGTATTGAAATACGGCTGCAATCCACATCAAAAACCGGCCCGGATTTTCCGGGAGGAAGGCCCTTTGCCTATAGAGGTACTAAACGGTAAGCCCGGCTATATCAATTTGCTGGATGCCTTCAACGGCTGGCAATTGGTTAAAGAGTTAAAAGAGGCCACGGGTTTGCCGGCTGCCACCTCTTTCAAGCATGTAAGTCCCGCCGGCGCCGCCGTTGGACTGCCGCTGGATGATGTGCTGCGCCAAATCTACCGTGTAGAAGAGTGCCGGCTTTCACCTTTGGCCAATGCTTATGCCCGGGCCAGAGGCGCGGACCGGATGTCTTCTTTCGGCGATTTTATCGCCTTGTCCGATGTTTGCGACGAGGAGACGGCAGCTTTGATCGCCCGGGAGGTTTCCGACGGCGTTATCGCGCCCGGTTATGATGAAAAGGCTCTGACCATACTTAAAAGCAAACGCAAAGGCAGCTATACCATTATCCGTATCGATCCGGCTTATGTGCCTAAAGACCTGGAAAGAAAGACGGTTTACGGCATCGAATTTGAGCAGGGGCGCAATGATTTGCTTATTGATCCCAGCGTTTTGACGAATATTCCTACGGTCAAAAAAGATATTCCCGAAAGCAAAATAAAGGATTTACTCATCGCCTTGATTACGTTAAAATATACCCAGTCCAATTCTGTTTGCTATGTTAAGGATGGACAAGCCATTGGCATCGGCGCCGGCCAGCAGTCCAGAATCCACTGCACCCGCCTGGCGGGGGATAAGGCGGACCGCTGGTATCTGCGGCAGCATCCTCAGGTGCTGGCCTTGCCTTTTCGTCCTGACTTGGGCCGGCCGGAACGGGATAATGCTACGGACGTCTATTTGTCCGGCGATGCCCAAGAGGTGTTGGCCCCCGGCCGCTGGGAGCAGTACTTCAGCCGGCAGCCGGAAGCGCTGACTGCGGCTGCTAAAGCAGCCTGGCTGGCAGGGTTGACGGGTGTGGCTTTAGGTTCCGATGCTTTCTTCCCCTTTGAAGACAACATTCAGCGGGCAGCGGGCAGCGGCGTCAGCTATATTGCCCAACCCGGCGGTTCTATCCGGGATCAGCAGGTTATTGCTGCCTGCGACAGCTGCGGTATGGTAATGGCTTTCACCGGCATCCGGCTATTCCACCATTAAAGATTAAGCGGAAGCAGAAGAGAAAGCAAAAGCGGCAAAAATCAGGCTGCAAGGAGGCGGAGAGCATGGATGGTCAGCGTCCTGTATGGATTTTTTTGTGGGCCCAGCGGTATTCACCTATGTCCAATGAAGAGAGGCTGTTGGCTTGTGCCCAGGCTTATGCGGAAGGTACAAACATGACGGACATGCCGGATTTTCTTCATTTGGAGCAGCCGGCTATTCTCCGGCATCAAAAGGGAAAGCCTTATTTTGCGGCGGCGCCGGGTTTACATTTTTCCCTTTCCCATAGCGGCGATTATGCTGCCTGCGCTTTTTATGAGCAGCCTGTAGGTTTGGATCTGCAGGTCCATAGCCGCTGCAATAAGGCTGCCATTGCCCGGCGTTTTTTTCATCCCCGGGAGTACGCCTATTTGGAAGCGGAAAGCTTTGAGTCTTTTTTTGCGGTATGGGCGGCCAAGGAAAGCTATGTAAAATACACAGGCACCGGTATTGCCGGCGGCCTCAACCGGTTTTCTGTGGTGGATGGCAATGGGCTGAGAAGTAAAATGGCTGATGTGGAATTCTGCCACTGGGAACTGACGGAATGCAGCATGTCTTTGTGTGCCGGAGCTTTGCCCGGAATAAAGCTGGTGGACCTCAGGATTAATGGCGGTAATAGCGGTGCGGTCATTAACGGCTAAACCGTAATTAAAAAAAGAATAATGGAGGGATTTGTTTGTCGAGCAGGAGAATTATTCAAGTAGAGGAAAAGGTGCCTTTTTTGACCTTGCTGCCTCTCAGTATTCAGCATGTTTTTGCCATGTTTGGAGCATCGGTGTTGGTTCCTATTCTTTTTGGATTGGAAGCCGGCATCGTTCTTTTTATGAATGGGGTTGGAACCCTTCTCTTCATTGTGATCACAAAGGGCAAAGCGCCTGCTTATCTGGGCTCAAGCTTTGCCTTTTTAGCGCCGGTTAGCGCCGTCATTGCCAGCCATGGTTTTGCTTATGCTCAGGGCGGCATAGTTTTCGTGGGTATTCTCGGCATGATCCTGGCCTTGGTTATCTATAAGTTTGGTACGGAATGGATCGATATTGTGCTGCCGCCGGCGGCTATGGGACCGATTGTGGCTTTGATCGGGCTGGAACTGGCAGGGGTTTCCGTAGGCGGCGGCGCCATCGGCGCCAATATCACGGGGCCCACAGCTACGGCAGCGGACATGATCGTCTTTGGCATTACCTTGGCTGTGGCTGTTTTTGGCTCTGTTTTATTCAAAGGTTTTTTGGGGGTTATCCCTCTTTTGGTGGCACTGGCTTGCGGCTACGTTACCGCAATTTTCTTTAATATGGTGGATTTTACGCCGATGCTTCAGGCTTCCCTTTTCACCATGCCCAGCTTTACCATAGCCAAGTTTGACCTGAGTGCCATGCTGACTATTGCGCCGGTAGCTTTAGTGCTGGCTACGGAGCATATCGGGCACCAGATTATCACCAGTGAAATTGTAGGCAGAGACCTGCTGAAGAAGCCCGGTTTACATCGCTCTATTTTTGCGGATAACTTTTCTACCGCCCTCTCCGGTTTAGTAGGGGCTGTGGGCACCACAACCTACGGCGAAAATATCGGCGTCATGGCCGTTACCGGTGTGTATAGCGTGCAGGTCATCGGCGGCGCCGCCGTAGTTTCCATACTGATGGCCTTTATCGGACCCCTTTCGGCCCTGATTTCCACCATCCCCGGCAATGTTATCGGCGGCATTACCTTTTTGCTTTACGGTATGATCGGCACTTCCGGCTTGCGGATACTGGTGGACCGCAAGGTGGATTACGGCAACCCCCGAAACCTGGTGATGACCTCAGTGGTTATGGTAGCTGGTTTATCCGGCCTTAGCATCAGCGTCGGCCAGGTAGGCATCAGCGGTATGACCTTAGGGGCTTTAACCGGTTTATTTTTTGGCATAATTTTCTTCATTTTCGACAAGATTAGCGGCGAAAGGGCCTAAAGGCTATTTACCAATTGGTTACTGTCAGATATAATCATGGTAATAAAGGCAAAACCAGTGTATCGCTCCGCTCATTTTAGTCATTTGCCTAAGGATGAGCGGGACGCTACACCAGAATGGGGGAGGCAGGAAAATGACGTTTGGAGAATATCTTAAAGAATTAAGGCAATCTAAGGGTATTTCTCAAAAGGAATTAAGCAGCCTAACGAAGGGACAGGTCAGCAATGCTGAAATCTCCCGCTTGGAAGCGGGGATTCGCAAGAAGCCCTCGCCTGCAGTGCTGAAAATACTGTCTCCCCATTTGGGTGTGCCTGTGGGTCTTTTGCTGATGGAGGCAGGCTATATGGACGCCCTGCCCACAGACTTGCTGCTTGAGGATAAAAAAACAGCTTTTGACGGCGAAGGCGGCAATGGAGGCCAGGCCGTTGACAGCCGGCAACTGGCCGGCTTGCAAGGATTGGCGGAAGAAAGGGAAGCTCTCCAGCAGGCTAATCGCCGGCTGAAAGAGCAGATTGCCGATTTAAATAAACGCTGTCAGGAGCTGATGGCCGGCAATAAAGAGCTGGAGGACAAATGCGGTGATTTCTGGCGGCAGAGTCAATCCGTCAGGAAAGGCAGCGATGAGCTGGAAGAAGAAAACCGCAGTTTAAGAGAGAAAAACGAAAACCTGAAAGAGGAAAATCGCCGCATTAAAGAGGAAACCATTGTTTTTCTTGAGGAAGGAACCTCTTTGCGGGCGGAGGCGGAAAGCTACCGCAAGAAAATGGCCCTGGCCGATGAGGAGACACGAAAAGTCAAGCAGCGGCTGGAGGCTTTAGAAGAAGAATATAAAGCTTTACAAAAACAGCAGGAGGCGGACCTCCGGCAGTTGGCTGAGCTGAAAGAAGAATCTGGCGATTTGGCGGACCAGGGGGCGGATTGGCAGGAAAAGAAAGAAGGGCTGGAAAAAGAACTCCGCCGCCTGAGGGAAGAGGCTTTGGATATGCTGGAGAACAACAGCCAGCTAAAGAAGGAAGCCGAAGAGCTGAGAGAAAGGCAAGGAGCCCTGGAAGAAGAAAAGGCCGGCCTGGCAGAAGAAGTGGAAGCTTTGAAGGAAGCAAAAGCTGCCTTGGAAGAAGAAAAAGAAGCGCTGCAAAAGCAGTTGGCGGAGCTGCAGGAAGATGACGGTCAAGGGGCTGCGGAAGCCGAAAGCCTGAAGCAGAAGCTGGCAGAGCAGGAGGAGGCCGCAGCTGCCAAAGCTGAAGAGATTTCCAGGTTGGAGGAGCGGCTAAAAGGCTTAACCCAAACCGGTGAGCAGCTACAGCAGGAGAAAAAAGCATTGGCTGACGAATTGGCGGCGGCGAAGCAAATCGCTAAAGAAACAGCAGGCCTGACGGAGCTCTTAAGCGGGATCAAAGTAGGAGAGAGGGATTTAGGCGAGCTTTTTGCCGCTGTGGTCAAAGGCGCCGCTGAAGAAGATCTGGATATGATCGGCCGTTTCATGCAGGCCATGGATAAGGATTCGATCAGGGCTTCGGATAAGAAGATGCTGCTGGATATTTTGAAACGGTTTGTGAAGTAGGGTTAAGGTGAGTGACGAAAAAAGTGCGGACGGACATGGGCATATGCAGTACAGCAATCCTGGCTATTGGGGATGAATGTTTCGGCAGGCCTTCTTTCTACATCTTTACATAATGATGGCCTTTTACTTACGTATACTCCGTTTCCTTGACAGGATCGCTATAAATTCTTCTTTACCTGCCATAAATAAAATGGTAAAATATTACATAGGAACTGTTGCTTGGCGGTTAGATCCCCTTGAAGAAAGGGGTGATGCCATATGATCAACTACATGGAACTGTTTACGTTCTGTCTGGTTATCATCGGTATCATTGGCTTGTTGCAAAACAAGCCAAAAAAATAAAACCGCCTATCCGTAGATAAGCGGCCGGTAAACACCTAGGATCTGGCCGCCCAAACAAAAGCAGCAGTTCCTATTTCTATTTATATCCTAGCATACTTTGATTTATTCTTCAAGCAGCAATTTAACTTTGTCTATAAAAGCAGAGGATTTCTTTAAGTTCCATGAGATAGTGGTTCAGAGTAGTTCCAGGAGACTGGGCACTTGTTCTATTTTTCCGTTTGTATGCAGATGATGGAGGCAGCCTGCACAAAAATTGAGGTTGTGCATTGATTTCGCAGGCCTTCAAGCTAAACGGCCGTAATATTTTCGGCTTTATGCCTGTTTCTTGCCCGGATTTGCAAATCTTTCGGTTGAACCCATATAAGGCACTGCTAACTTCTTGCAAAACCTCGATTTTTGTGCAGTTAGCCCCTGCTTTTGGGCCAGCGCCGCCGTTCTCGGCATTTATGAATGCGTTCTGCCTGCCCAACTCAGTATACATATACAAAACAATATCAGTGTGGTAATATATTGGATATAAAAATTGAATGGATCAGCTTCCTATCCGCTTTAGCACATAGCTCAAAAGAAAAAGGAAAATATCCAATAAAGGAGAAAAAAAGGTGGCCGGAAAAGTATTGGTTGTCATGGGCAGTGACTCCGACTGGAATATTATGAAAAAGGCTGTAGAAACGCTGAAAGCCTTCGGGGTGGAGGCGGATGTGCAGGTGGCCTCAGCCCACCGTACACCGGAGAAAGCCTTGGCCTTATCGGAAAGCGCCAGAGAAAAGGGGTTCTCCGTGATCATTGCCGGGGCCGGCGCTGCCGCCCATTTGGCAGGAGTTTTAGCGGCGAAAACCACGTTGCCGGTAATCGGCGTACCCATCAACGGCACGGCTTTGCAGGGCTTAGACGCCTTGTATGCCACAGTGCAGATGCCTGCGGGAGTACCGGTGGCGGCAGTAGCTATCGACGGCGCCAAAAACGCCGCTTTGCTGGCTATACAGATATTGGCCGTCGCTGACGAAAGACTAAGCCGGTTGCTGGCCGGGGAAAAGGCGGCTATGGCCGGACAGGTGGAAGAAAAGAATCAAAAGATTCGCCAGCTGGCTGTGGAAGGGGGCCTCTTAAATTGACGATGTCAGGGTGTGATAATCCGGCAATGAATTACCAATCAGCCGGCGTAAGTATTGACCGGGGCAACGAGACGGTGGCCAGGATCAAGCCTTGGGTGGAAAAAACCCGCCGCCCCGAACAAATGGGAGGCATAGGCGGCTTCGGCGGTCTTTTTCAATTGGATACGGCCAAATACAGGCAGCCGGTGCTGGTATCCGGTACCGACGGCGTAGGCACAAAGCTGGCGGTGGCCCATCAGGCCGCTATCCATAATACCATCGGTATCGATGGCGTAGCCATGTGCGTAAATGATATTTTAGTTTCCGGCGCGGAACCTTTGTTCTTTCTCGATTATTTGGCTACGGGGATTTTGGAGCCGGAAGTAGCGGAGGCTGTAGTGGCCGGGGTAGCCGAAGGCTGCTGCCAGGCAGGCTGTGCTTTAATCGGCGGTGAGACGGCAGAAATGCCCGGCTTTTACCGGCCGGGAGAATACGATTTGGCCGGGTTTGCCGTAGGCGTAGTGGAGAAGGAAGAAATCATCGACGGCAAAAGGATTGCCGCCGGTGACGTAATGATTGGCATTGCTTCTTCGGGCCTTCATTCCAACGGCTTTTCCCTGACCCGGAAAATTGTTTTTGAAAAGGCCGGGCTGAAGCTTACGGACCGGGTGCCGGAATGGGCCGGTACCGTGGCGGAAGAATTGCTGACGCCCACTAGAATCTATGTGAAGCTGGTATTGGAGCTTTTAGCTAAGAGCAAAAAAGGCGGCCCCCTGATTAAAGGGATGAGCCATATTACCGGCGGCGGCCTGTTGGAAAATCCCAACCGGGTACTGCCAAAAGGCCTGGATCTGCAGTTGGAATGGGGTAGCTGGCCGGTGCTGCCGGTGTTTAGCTGGCTGCAAAAAGAAGGCAATGTAAAGACTATGGAAATGCTGCGCACCTACAATATGGGTATCGGCTTTTGCTTTTTTGTAGCGGCGGATCAGGCGGCGGAGTTCCAGAAGGAGCTGGGGGCTGCGGGAGAAAAAAGCTGGATTCTGGGGCAGGTTATTCCTGCCGGCGGGGATTCTGCGGCGGCAGGCGGCAGGCAAGTAGTAGTAGCCAATTTGCCTCAGGAATGAGTGGGGAACCGGCATGTTAAATATAATTGTATTGGCCTCCGGCAGAGGCAGCAATTTAGCAGCTATCCAGGAAGCTATTGAAAAAGGGGAGCTGCCGGGGCAGATCCGGGCAGTGATCAGCAATAAAAAAGAGGCGGTTGCTCTGGCCTTTGCCGCTGCCAAGGGGATACCGGCCCTGTGGGTCAATCCCAAAGAGGCGGACGGCCGGCTGGGTTACGAGAGAAGGCTCCTTAAAGCCGTGGAGGAAATTGGTTCCGATTGTTTGGTGCTGGCCGGCTATATGCTGATGTTGGGCAGCGAATTTATTCAGGGCTATGGCAAGCCGATTTTAAATATCCACCCTGCCTTGCTGCCGGCCTTTCCCGGCGGTGCAGCCCAAAAGGACGCCCTGGCCTACGGCGTGAAATACAGCGGCTGTACGGTGCATTTTGTGGATGAGGGTATGGATACAGGCCCGATTATTGCCCAAACACCGGTGCCGGTGCTGGATGACGATGATGAAGAGGCCTTGACGGCCAGGATATTGGCGGAAGAGCACAAGCTCTATGCCAAAGTGCTGTCTTGGCTGGCCCAGGGTAAGATCAGCCGGCAGGGCAGAAAGGTCACCGTCAGTGGCGGCGGATCCAGCCTTTAAATAAGGAGAGAATGATTTCATGAAAAAACGAGCGTTGTTGAGCGTATCCGATAAAACAGGCATTGTAGAATTTGGCAAGGCCCTGGCCGGTTTGGGCTTTGAGCTGCTGTCCACAGGGGGGACCCATCAAGCTTTGGAAAAGGCGGGAGTACCGGTGACGGCCGTTGCCCAGGTTACCGGTTTTCCCGAGATAATGGACGGCCGGGTAAAAACCCTGCATCCCAAGATCCACGGCGGCATTTTAGCCCGGCCTATCCCCGCCCATTTGCAGGCGGCGGAGGAACTGGGCATTGGCCTCATCGACATTGTGGCTGTGAATTTATATCCTTTTCGGGAGACCATTGCTAAAGAAGGCATTCTCCGGGAAGAGGCCGTGGAGCAAATTGATATCGGCGGTCCTGCCATGGTGCGGGCGGCGGCGAAAAATCACGAGCGGGTAGCCGTGGTCGTTGATCCCGGCGATTATGCCGTAGTTATTGCCGAATTAAAAGGCAAAGGAAGTATTTCCAGGGAAATAAGAGAGAAACTGGCGGCTAAGGCCTTTCGCCATACGGCGGAGTATGACGGCTGCATTGCCGATTATCTGGAAAGTCATTAGTATTGGAGGGCGGGTTTGGTGAAGGTATTGATCGTAGGCAGCGGCGGCAGGGAACATGCCCTGGCCTGGAAATTAAAGCAGAGTCCCCGGGTGCAGGCCTTGTATTGCGCTCCCGGCAATGCCGGCACCGCTGAGATAGCCGTCAACGTGGCTATCAGCGTTGAGGATATAACGGCTTTGGTGGCATTTTGCAAAGAAGCGGACATAGGCTTTGTTGTCGTTGGGCCGGAGCTGCCTTTGACCCTGGGCCTGGTGGATGAACTGGCCGCTGCCGGTATTCCGGCTTTTGGGCCCTCTAAAGAAGCGGCCCGGCTGGAAGGCAGCAAAGCCTTCGCCAAAGATTTCATGAAGCGCTACGGTATTCCTACGGCGACTTACGGCGTATTCAACAATGGCCAGAGGGCTGAGGCCAAAGCCTTTGCCAAGGAGCTGCCGGGCCCCTGGGTAGTCAAAGCCGACGGCTTGGCTGCCGGCAAAGGGGTACTGATTTGCCAAAGCCAGGCTGAGACGGAAAAAGCTATCGATTATATATTGGAAGAACAGGCCTTCGGCGGGGCGGGGGCTTCTTTGGTGGTAGAAGAATACCTGGAGGGCCAGGAGCTTTCCTTGATGGCCTTTTCCGATGGCCGGACCGTGGTGCCTATGCTTACCGCTCAAGACCATAAACGGATATTTGACGGCGACCAAGGGCCCAATACCGGCGGCATGGGGGCTTATGCCCCGGCGCCTATCGGCACGGCGGCTTTAGTGGCTCAGGCCCAAAAGGAGATATTGGAGCCTACGGTGGCTGCGATGGCGGCGGAAGGCCGGCCTTTTAAAGGTGTTCTTTATGCCGGCTTGATGCTGACGGAGAAAGGGCCCATGGTACTGGAGTACAATGCCCGCTTCGGTGATCCCGAGACAGAGGTAGTACTGCCAATGCTGGATAGTGATTTATTTGATATTATGGAAGCCTGCTCTGCGGGGGGGCTGGCCCGAATGACCATCCGCTGGAAGGAGGGCAGCTGCGTCACCGTAGTGATGGCGGCTGCCGGCTACCCCGGCGACATCCGCAAAGGGGACGTCATCAGCGGCTGGCAGCAAGTGCCGGCGGATGTGACGGTTTTCCACTGCGGCACAACCCGCAATCAGCAGGGCCAGGCGGAAACAGCCGGCGGCCGGGTATTGTCGGTGACTGCCGGCAACGCTGATTTGCAGCAGGCTGTAGATTTGGCCTATCAAGGAGTGGCGGCTTTGCATTTTGAGGGCTGCCAATTCCGCCGGGATATTGCCCAAAAAGCCCTCCGCCAGCGGTGAGCGAGCAAAGAGCGATAACGAGGAGGATATTGATAATGACGAAGGAATCATGGGGATTTGATACTTTACAGGTTCATGCCGGCCAGCAAGCGGATCCGGTTACCGGCTCCAGGGCCTTGCCCATATATCAGACTACGGCTTATGCCTTCCGGGATTCCCAGCATGCCGGGGATCTTTTTGCCCTGAAAGAAATGGGCAATATCTATACCCGGCTGCAAAATCCCACCACCGACGTATTGGAGCAGCGGATTGCTGCTCTGGAAGGCGGCGCAGGAGCTTTAGCCACAGCCTCCGGTATGTCGGCCATTATGGTGGCCATGCTGAATATCGTTGCCGCCGGCCAGGAAATTGTAGCCTCCAGCGCCCTGTATGGCGGTACCTTTAATTTGTTTTCCGTTACTTTTCCCAAGATGGGCATTAAGGTTCATTTTGTGGATCCGAAAGATTTGGATGGCTTTGCCAAAGCCATTAATGAGAAAACCAGGGCTGTTTATGTGGAAAACGTCAGCAATCCCAGCATGGCCGTTATCGACCTGGAGAAGGTGGCGGATATAGCTCACAAAGCCGGCCTGCCCCTGATTGTGGATGCTACTTTTACTACACCCTACCTTTCCCGGCCTATGGATTTCGGGGCGGATATCGTGGTGCATTCCGCCACTAAATACTTAGGCGGCCACGGCAATTCCATGGGAGGGCTGATCGTAGATTCCGGTAAATTCGACTGGGCGGCTAAGGGCCTTTTCCCCGGTTTGACCGAGCCGGACGACAGCTATCACGGCCTCCGTTATGTGGAGAGCTTTGGAGCTCTCGCTTATATCGTCAAAGCCCGGGTGCAGCTTTTGCGGGACATGGGCCCGGCTATCAGCCCCATGAATTCCTGGCTGATTCTCCAGGGCATGGAAACCTTGTCCCTGCGCATGCAAAAACATGTGGAAAATGCCGTGGCTGTAGCCCAATGGTTGAAGAAACAACCTGAGGTTTCCTGGGTTAACCACCCCGGGCTGGAAGATCATCCTGACCATGCCTTGGCTAAGAAATACATGCCTAAAGGTATCGGCTCTATTTTTGCCTTTGGATTGAAGGGCGGCCTGGCCGCCGGCCAGAAGCTGATCGAGTCGGTGGAGCTTTTCTCCCACGTCACCAATGTAGGGGATACCCGCTCCATCATTACCCATCCCGGCAGTACCACCCACCGGCAAATGTCGGAAGAGGACCAGATTGCCGCCGGCGTCAATCCCGAGCTGATCCGCTTGTCTATCGGCCTGGAAGATCCCAAAGATCTGATTGCCGATTTAGAGCAGGCAATGAAATAACTATTGAAATAGCCAATGAAATAACTAATGTAAGGAGGAGGCCCAGATGCCAATTCGCATTCCCGACGATTTACCGGCTGCCACAACCCTAAGTAACGAGAATATTTTCGTTATGTCGGAAAACAGAGCCTATCACCAGGACATCCGGCCTCTGCGGGTAGCCATTCTGAATTTGATGCCCACAAAGATCGCTACAGAAACCCAGTTGCTGCGGTTGTTGGGCAATACATCTTTGCAAGTGGATATTACTTTTTTGCAGTCCATATCTCATATCAGCAAAAACACACCGGAAGAACACCTGGCCACCTTTTATAAAACCTGGGATGAGGTGAAGCGGGAGCGTTTTGACGGTCTGATCATTACAGGGGCGCCGGTGGAGGATCTGGATTTTCATGATGTAGATTATTGGGAAGAACTCTGCACCATTATGGATTGGTCTACCCGCCATGTCTATTCCACTATGCACATTTGCTGGGGGGCCCAAGCCGGCCTGTATTACCATTACGGCATTCCGAAAATATCCTTGCCGGAAAAGTGCTTCGGCGTTTACCCCCATGAGTCTACCCGCCAGTACGTCAGATTACTGCGGGGCTTCGATGATGTTTTCTATTGCCCCCATTCCCGCCATACCACTGTGCGGCGGGAGGATATTTTGGCCTGCGACAAGCTGGATCTGGTGGCCGAATCTCCCCAGGCCGGCGTCAATATCGTCAGAGCCATGAACGGCCGGCAGATTTTTATCAGCGGCCATTTTGAATATGACCCCCTGACCCTGAAAAACGAGTATGACCGGGATGTGGCTGCGGGCAAGAACATTCAAGTGCCGCAAAATTACTACCCGGACGATGATCCCGCCAAGACGCCTATCGTGCGCTGGCGCAGTACGGGCAATCTTTTCTTTGCCAATTGGCTGAACTACTACGTCTATCAGGAAACCCCTTACGATCTGGGACAGTTGGGCTAATGGACGGGGTTACCGGCGGCCATATTGCAGGGGCCATCGTCACTTTATTAGGCATTTCGGCGGCAGGAGTCTATTCCGGCAAAAAAGTCAAAGGGGCCGCTGATTTTGCCACCGGTGGCGGTAAAGCTAATCAAATTATTGTAGCAGGTACAATTATGGGCACGCTGATCGGCGGTTCCTCCACTATCGGAACCGCCCAGTTGGCCTTTCATTTTGGCATGTCCGCCCTTTGGTTTTTGCTGGGCGTCAGCATGGGCTGCCTGATCTTGGGTCTGGTTTTTACCGAACCCATGCGCCGTTCCGGTTGTCAAACCATTCAGCAAATCATTGGCCGGGAATATGGTCCCCGGGCGGAACTGCTTTCTTCTATTTTATCTTCTTTAGGCACGCTGATTGCCGTAGTGGCCCAGCTTTTAGCAGCAACGGCCCTGCTTACGGCTTTTTTAGGCTTGCCGCCCTTAATTTGCGCCCTGATTGCCATTGCCGTAATGATTTGTTACGTTACCTTCGGCGGCCTTTGGGGTACCGGCCTGGTGGGCGGCATTAAAACCCTCCTGATCTATCTGGCGGTTATTCTCAGCGGCTGGGTAATCCTTACGAAAACCGGCGGTTTTTCCGCCTTGTATGAAGGGCTGGATCCCGCCAAATACCGCAGTCTTTTTGCCCGGGGCATCGGCGTGGACGGCGGCGCCGCCCTGTCGCTTATTTTAGGGGTGCTGTCGACTCAGACTTACATGCAGGCTGTGGTCGCCGGTAAAGACGAGAAAACGGCCCGTCAGGGAGCTTTGCTCAGCGCAGTCTTGATGCCGCCTATAGGAGCGGGAGGCATGCTGGTGGGTATTTTTATGTCCCGTTCTTCACTGGTTGATTCCAGTCAGGCTTTTCCCGCCTTTCTTATCCAGCACATGCCGCCTTTTATGGGCGGCGTATTTTTGGCTACGCTGCTGATTGCCATTGTGGGCACAGGCTCGGGACTGGCTTTGGGCATCAGTACCATACTGAGCAATCTGTATAAAATGAAGCTGGCCAAGGAAAACCGCAAAATGCCCATTAACGAATTATGGTTAGCCAGGGGGTTGATTCTGGCTATCTTGCTTTTGGCCCTGCTCTTTACTTTGGGAGATATGGGAGCCTTTATTTTGCAGTGGAGCATTATGTCCATGGCTCTGCGGGCGGCGGCAGGCTTTGTCCCCCTATGCAGCGCCCTGTTTTTCAAAGGAAGGATACCGGCGGAATACATGATGGCCGCTATTATTGCCGGCCCTTGTGTGGTGCTGGCGGGAGAGCTGTTCTATGCCAAAACAGTTGATCCCGTGTTTTTTGGCCTTTTAGCTTCTTTGCTGATTTGCATTATCGGAGCTATTGTTAAAAGATTTGTTAAAAAGGTTTAAGAAACAGTTTAAAAATTGCCAACATTTTGGACTAAGATTTATCTGTCGGAATATGATAGAATGTTACTATTCAGTGATTAAAATGTCTGATCGAGAATGAGGACAAATATTGCACAGAAGGGAGAGTATGGATGAGTAAAGCTCTTAAGAATGTGACTTTTTTTATGTTTTTGGCGATTATTGTAGCCGTCAGCGGTTTAGGCTTTGCCCGCCAATTTGCTCCGGAACTGTATTTCGGTTTTAAGCAAGGTATAATGAAACTGCCTTTGGCACAAAAGGCCAGTTACACGCTGCCTTCTTTGCCGCCTCTTTTAGCCGGGGGCAGCGGCTTGATAGCAGATTTTCCGGAAGAGGATATTTTGCCCATGCCGGAACCTGAGGATCTGACCCAGGAGGAAGAGATGCGGGGGGTCTGGATTGCCACGGTTTTAAGCATTGACTTCCCTAAAGTTCAAGGTAATGCCGAGCAGCAAAAACAAGAGTTGATCAATATTTTGAATACGGCGAAGGAAGCGGGATTAAACACCGTCTTTTTCCAAGTGCGGCCTCACGGCGACGCTTTTTATCCTTCGGAGCTGTTTCCTTGGTCTGCTTATCTAACCGGCACCGCCGGCCAGGATCCCGGCTATGATCCTTTGGCCTTCGTTTTGGAAGAGGCGGATAAACGGGGCCTGCGGGTTCATGCCTGGATCAATCCTTACCGCCTGACCATGGGCAGCAAGGACAAGCCCCAAAACACCCATGATTTTCTGCCCGCCGGTTCACCGGTAAAAAACAGGCCGGACCTGACCATGGCTTGCGGCGACGGCAAGCTGTATCTCAACCCCGGGGAGCCTGAGGCTATGCAGCTAGTGGTGGACGGGGTAAAAGAGATCATCGAAAAATACAATGTGGACGGCATCCACTTTGACGATTATTTTTATCCCAGCGACGCCTCATACAATGACAGCGCCACTTATGAAAAGTACGGCAAGCCCCAGGGCCTTTCCCTGGAGGACTGGCGGCGTCAGAACACCACTGGGCTGATGAAGATGGTCAAGGAAGCTGTTAAAGAAAGCCGTCCCGGCGTAGAGTTTGGCATTTCCCCCAGCGGCATTTGGCAAAACAAGAAAAGCTCGCCTCTGGGCTCCGATACTAACGGCTTTGAAAGCTACAACAGAATTTATGCCGACAGCCGCCTCTGGGTCACCGATGAAATTGTGGATTATATCGTGCCCCAGATTTATTGGGCCATCGGCACCCAAGGCAGCGACTATGATGTGCTGGCCCGCTGGTGGCGGCAGGTAGCCCTGGGTACCAAGGTCAAGCTGTATGTTGGCCATGCCGCCTACCGGGTAGGCACTGAAGGGGCCTGGCTGGATCCCACGGAAACGGGCCGGCAGATTACCCTCAACAGAGCTCTGGGGGCTATCGACGGCAGCGTCTTTTATGGCTACAGCAAAATTGCCGAAAACGCATTAGGATTAAGAGACCAGTTGAAGGATTTCTTCATTGACATGGAGCTGGCTCAGCCGTTGAAAATCGTTTATCCGGCCTCGGGCTATGCGACTAATGCAGCCAATTCCTATATTATTGGTTCGGCCGACCCCCGCTATCCCTTATATCTCAACGGTCAGCCGGCGGAGCGTACCGTAAGCGGTTATTTCAGCGTTTACGTACCCTTGGAAGTAGGAGAAAACAAGTTTACCTTTAAGTTCCAAGATGAGGAGCAGGAGTATATTCTCATCCGCAATAAGGTCATAACCCCGCCCCCCAGTTCCGGCGGCGGCGGCAGTCAGGGGCCGAAAATAACCCAATTGGAAAAGCCCCTGGTTTACGTTACGAAGCAGGATCAGACAGTGGTCAGGGCCGGGGCTTCCAGCAGCGCTACCCGTCTGCAGCCCTTGAAAAAAGGTGTCCAGGGTTATGTGGTGGCGGAATCCAACGGTTATTATCTGATGGAATCCGGCAACTGGACCTATAAACCCAATGTGGAGATTTTGAAAGACGCCAGCCTGCCCACATGTCAGATGGGCTCCGCCCAGCTTATGCCCGGAGAGTCTAGTGTGGCGGTGTCCTTCCAGGTGCCTTTCTTTGCTTCCTACTATGTGGACGTCACCGATGATGAAATTTGGCTGACTCTCCATGAGACAAAAGGCCAGCCTATAGTGCGGCAGGGAGAGGATCCTCTCTTTGGTGAGATTACCTTTACCCAGGACGGCAATCATTCCGTCTACCATATGCCCTTGAAGAAAACCGGCCGTCTCTACGGCTATACCATTAATTATGACGAGACAGCCAAATTGCTTACGTTCTTCTTCAATAACCCCATCACTCCCGGTACTGCGGAGCAGCCTTTAGCCGGTAAAACCATCGTGCTGGACGCCGGCCACGGCGGCAGCGATAACGGGGCTACCGGTCCTGCCGGCGACCGGGGCAAGCGGGAGAAGGAACTGAATCTGGAAGTAGCCCTGGTTTTGGAGGGGCTGCTGAAGGAGGCCGGCGCCCAGGTAATCATGACCAGGACCAGCGACGTCTATCTGGACCTGGAAGCCCGGGCCAACTTGATCCGGGAGAAAAAGCCGGATCTGGCTATCTCCCTGCACCGCAATTCCATGGGCGCCGATAAGGACATCAGCAGCTACAAAGGCGTACTGGCTTTATACAGCCATCAGCAGTCTGCCGCTTTAGCCCAGCATCTCAGCGATGCTTTGGTGAAGGGAACCAACCATTATTACGATGGTATCCGCTGGCAGAGCCTGGCCCTTTGCCGCATCGAGGAATGTCCGGCAGTCTTGCTGGAGCTGGGCTTTATCACCAATCCGGCGGAGTATGAGCGGATGAACCGGGTATCCACTATCCAAAAGGAGGCTCAGGCCATCCTGCGGGGTATTGAGTCCTATTTGGCCGGCAGTTAAAGGATAACGAAGTTGAAGCCTGAAAGAAACTTTAATTAATCAAAAAAAGCGCAGTTTCCGTTTTGGCGGGAGCTGCGCTTTAGTGTTTCTTTAATAACATTCGGCCATGAATAAGTCGTCTTTGCTCAGATTATTGTCAAAAGAAGCACATTGCTTACAGAAAAAACATTGAACGGGCTCGGGCTGTTGAGAACTAATAGATAGCCCGTATTTTCTTAATTCTCGAATTACTATGAAGATCCTTTTTCCTTGTTCACTTAAACTATATTCAACACGGGCCGGAATTTCCGCGTAAACCTTACGGAGGATAAGCCCGTCATTTTCCAATTCTCTTAACTGCTGTGTCAATACCTTGGCACTAACGGTTTGAATGCTTCTTGTTAATCTGCCATGACGAACCGGACCCTTTTGCAGCTCAATTAATATATTTATCTTCCATTTTCCGCTTATTAATGATAATGTACTTTCGATAGGACATTTATTCTTCATATTCATCCTCCTACAAGCTTGCTAACTTAATTTACCCGTACATTACAATAAAATAGATACTTGCAGATAACGAGTATCCTCCCTATAATAGACGTATAGAAAACCGGGTAATCGGATGATTGGGAAAACGGTTCGCCCGATTTGAGTATAAATGAAAAAATTTTCTGTGTCAATAGTCAATGTATTATGACACTTTAAACTTTTAGAAGGAGTGAATTTACTTGCTATCGAATCAAATTAGAATACAAAGACTCTCTGTTAGTGATCAGATTTACGATTATATGAAGGATGCAATAAAAAGCAATTTATGGGCGGTTAATGAGAAGATCCCCTCTGAAGCCGAGCTGTCTGAGAAATTCGGTGTTAACCGGCTGACTGTCCGTGTTGCCCTGCAGAAATTAATTGCTATAGGCGTACTCGAAAAACGCGTAGGTGATGGCACCTATGTTAAGGAGTTTGATTTTGATACCTATATGCAAAATGCTACGGATTTTTATATGAAGCCGGAGCTTTTAGAGCAAGTAGGCGAATTTCGCAGAACCTTGGAGTTGGAATGTGCAAGATTAGCCATAGAACGAGCCACGGAAGAAGAATTACAAACCTTAAAAGAAATCAGCGAGAAGTTTAAAACAGAGAAAATTAAACTTCAAGGACAAAAATATAGGGACTATACCGACATCGTTCAGGTTGAATTGGATTTTCACAGGCAAGTCTGTGTTATGGCGCACAACGATTTATTTCTGAATGCTTTTGATATGGCAAAAGAAGCAATCAAGCAGTATTTGCAGGTAATCGTATATAAGAGAATCGAGTTATGGGTAGTCGAACAGCAACGGGACATTTTGGAGTGGAAGGATATGCACGAAGAAATTTATCAGGCAATCAAAGCAAAGGATTTCGAGGCGTGCAAAGAGCTTTTTTATGGTATGATTGATCGCGAATATGTAAGAAGTTAAATCAATAGAGAAAAGCCTGATATCAGGCAGGGTGCTTCATATGAGGCACCCTTTTTTTGCTCTGATTTCTTTACTTATGAACTTTTAGGTTAGTATCTTTCTAAATAGTGCGTACTTGTATTGTTTTTTAAGAGGTGGTATTTTTAGAGCGTCCCGGAGATTAAAAGGTTAGGAGATATAACGATGAAAAGAGAGAGACTAAGCTATGATCAAAGACAAAAAATGATTGATTATTTGGTTCATAAAGCGCAGGAGAAGAGCAAGCCTTTAACCATTTCAATCTATGATGACAGCAGAGTCTTAATATCCTTAACAATGATGGACGGAATGCATCCCCGAAGCTGCTTTATTTCAGGAAAAAAAGCTTACACATCAGCACTGATGGAACGCCGGACCCAAGAGTGGTGGAGCTTCATCAAAGAATTGGGCATTGAATTAGATGCATTCAGCGATCCTCAGATGACCTATTTGCCTGGAGGTGCTCCAATTATCAATAAAGATGGAGATTTGCTCGGCGCCATTGGCATCAGCGGGTGGACCATGGAAGAAGACCAGCAGTTAGCAGATGAAGCGGTGGCATTGCTGGAGCTTTAATAATAATTGAGTGTTTATAAGATATCAGCCGGTAAAAGGCGTAATAAGCATGCAGGTCTTAACCTTGCGGCAGCTTATTACGCCTTGTGTATATATGATAGATACTTACTTTTTGGTAAGGGTGTTACATTAAAGTGCATACTTGTGCCAATTTTGCAGACGAGTAGAATGAACTTGCATGTTCAGTATTTTTAGGAGGAGGTCTCATCCTATGGAAATAACGGAAGAACTAAGAATTAAGAATCACCCCATTTTGCAGGAGCCGGAAGTTCAAAAAGAAGTAACAATTTTCTATAATGGAGAGCCGGTCAAGGCCTACGAAGGAGAACCAATCTCTGCGGCATTGATGGCAGCGGGTATTAGAACCTTTCGCCGTACTGTTCGGCGCAATGAGCCTCGGGGCGTTTTCTGTGCCATCGGCAGATGTACTGATTGCATGATGGTTGTGGACGGAAGACCGAATACCCGGACCTGTATGACGATGGTGCAGGACGGAATGCGCATTGAGCCGCAATTTGGTTTTGGAAAATAAATTTTCACAAAAGGGACGGTGAAGTACATTGAGAAAGATAAGCACAGAGGTAGCGGTAATTGGCGCCGGCCCGGCGGGGCTATGTGCTGCTATAGAAGCTGCAAAAGCCGGCGCCCAGGTGATGTTATTCGATGAAAACGTACTGCCCGGCGGTCAATTATTTAAACAGATTCATAAATTTTTTGGATCAAAGGAGCATCTAGCCGGAATTCGCGGATATGAAATCGGCAGGCAATTATTAAAGGAAGTCGAGCAAAGCGGTGCGCAGGTTATGCTTAACAGTGTGGCCTACGGCATATTTCCAGGGTTATCTATCGGTGTTGTTCAAGGGGAGCATCATTATGAGGTCACCGCAAAAAAAATAATTCTGGCAGCAGGCGGCAAAGAGAATTATATGAGTTTTCCCGGGAGCACCCTGCCGGGCGTTATGGGGGCAGGCGCGGCCCAGACCTTAATTAATGTTAACCGTGTAATGCCCGGCAAACGGGTTTTGATGGTGGGTTCGGGAAATGTTGGGCTGATTGTATCGTACCAATTGCTGCAGGCCGGCATATCTGTGGCGGCCATCGTGGAAGGAGCACCTTTGATTGGGGGGTATGGAGTGCATGCCGGCAAGATTCGCCGTGCCGGTGTGCCGATCCTGGTATCCCACACAATTAAAGAGGCTTATGGAAAAAATGCCGTAGAAGGTGTTGTCATCGCAGCCCTGGATGAACAGTGGAAAATAATACCCGGCAGCGAACAAGATATGGCGGTGGACACTATCTGCTTAGCTGTAGGGCTTAGCCCTATGACGGAGCTTGCCTGGATGGCCGGCTGCGAATTTATATTCATACCTGCCTTAGGCGGCCATGTGCCGATGCATGACGAGAATATGGCCACTACAAACCCGGATTTACTGGTTGCCGGAGATGTTACAGGCGTTGAAGAAGCATCTTCGGCGATGGAGGAAGGCAAGCTTGCCGGTATTGCCGCAGCCGAAGCATTGGGGTATCTCGATGCCGGCGAAGCTGAAAAAAGAAAAACGGAAGTCCGGCAAAGGCTTAGCATCCTGCGTACAGGCCTGTTTGGCGAAAAGCGCAGAAGCGCAAAATCTTCCCAAATAGATGCTATGAAAAATTACCTGAAGAAAAATCTGCCGGGAGGTGGGATGTGATGGAAAAAGGAGTATGTTTCACCGGGATACCCTCAGCAGAAGAATTAGCCAAGGCCCCGGGAGTTCCTGCCAGATCAGAAATGAACAAAGGTCCGGTGGCGGTTATTGAATGCGTACAAGAGATCCCCTGCAATCCCTGCGAAGCAGCATGCCCCAGCGGTGCTATTACAGTAGGCAGCGATATTACCAAGCTTCCGGTATTAGATGCAGAAAAGTGTATAGGCTGCGGCAATTGCCTGGCTCATTGCCCGGGCCTGGCCATCACCTTAGTCAATGTAAACTACTCAGAGACAGAGGCCGCAGTATCCTTTCCCTTTGAATATTTGCCCTTGCCTAAAGTTGGGGATGAAGTTAACGCAGTAAATCGCGGAGGCGAGGCTGTATGCAAGGGAAATGTTCTAAGTGTACGCATGCCCCAGTCCTATAAGCAAACCTGTATTGTTACAATTGCCATTCCTAAGAAATACGTTGAAGATGTTCGCAGTATGGAGCTGCCTATAAAAAGAGCTTTGCCGGAACCGGCGGCAAAAAAGGAGATTGACAAGAGCAGCTTAATATGCCGCTGTGAGGAGCTGACACAGGCCGATATTGAAAAAGCCATCGAAGAAGGGGCAACAACTCTTGACGGCGTCAAAAAACACTCCCGGGCCGGTATGGGCTTGTGTCAGGGAAAAAGCTGTGAGCGGCTTGTAGCCAGGATCATTGCTGAGAAAACGGGTCAAAAGGTTGAGAATCTTTTGCCGGCAACTCATCGGCCCCCGGTAAGGCCAATCAGGCTGAAGGTCGTCGATGATGATGCCGATATCGAATAAAGGGAAGGGGTGGTGTTTATGAACAATAGGTTTGACGTCATAGTGATCGGTGCAGGCTTAATGGGTTTAAGCAGCGCTTATTATCTTTCCAAAAAAGGCTTGCGGGTATTGGTTGCAGAGCAGGGGGCCGGTATTCTGAACGGCAGCGGCGGCGCTACAGACGGCTATATCATGCACAACACGAAAATGCCCGGTTATCATAATCAAATCGGCTGCATGGGTTCGGATATGTATCCTCAATTGCTGGCGGACCTTGACGATAACTGTGATTATGAATCGGGCTGCGGCGGCTATTTGATCTGCGAAGATGAGGGCATATTTAATGCGATGTGTCCCATTGTCGAGAAACAACGGGCCGGCGGAATTGATATCCGTATGATCGACGGTTATGAGCTGCGGCAATTAGAGCCGGAATTATCTCCGCACTTAAGAGGCGCCACTTATACGCCCAGCGGCAGCAAAATAGATCCAATAAAATTTGGCTGTGCTATGTAGCGGGCTGGGAAAAGGCAGGGTGTCCGGTTTGTTTTTAATGCGCCTGTAACAAAAGTTTTAGTAGAACAAGGCAGAGCTGCCGGTGTACGGACGCCTGCCGGCGTATATCATGCTGATCATGTTGTGAATTCAGCGGGCTCTTGGGCAGGCATAGTTGCAGAGGCTGCCGGGCTTTATGCCCCGGTTAAGCCCCGCAAGGGACAAATGGTTGTAACGGAAGCAGTGGCTCCAATGATACGGGGAGTCATGTCCAGCGCCGCTTTTATGGCAATGAAGTTTTACCCGGATATGCTTGATTGTTTTAGTGAGAAATCAAAAAAATTAGGCCACGGCTTTGCAATTGAGCAGACAAGGGAGGGAACGGTATTGCTCTCCTTTACCAATGAATTTGCAGGCTTTGACAAGCGTACGACTATGGAAGCCATTGAATTGCTGATCAAGGAGACCTGCAGGTTTGTGCCCCGTCTGCGGAATCTGCATTTTATCAGATCCTTTGCCGGGTTTCGTCCTTATACCCCTGATAATTTTCCTATGATAGGCCCAACCGCCCACCTGGAAGGATTTTATTTTGCAGCTGGCCACGAAGGCGGAGGCATTGCATTAACGCCAATTACCGGCTTGTTGATTAGTGAAATCATTTGCGGGGAAGAACCCAGTATAACTTGGGAGCCTCTAGCCCCGGACCGCCTGGTAAAACCGTTAGGCAGCTGGATAGCTGCCGATCCCCTTATATAAAAAAGAAAGGTGACGAAGGAAATGACATATCAAGTGCTTATTCCAAGACGAGACAGGATGGATCTTGCTCTGCCTTATTTACAGGAAAATGGCTGTGAAATTATTCCCAATAGCGGAACAACACGTAATGATTTTTTGCATGACCTGAGAAATTGTGATGCTGTGCTTTCCTTTGAGACTTTATTGGATAAAGAAGCTATTGACGCCGCTCCAAAACTGAAAATAATAAGCTCCTTCAGCGCAGGCGTAGACACGATTGATGTAAAGTATGCTGCCGAAAAAGGCATAATGGTGGCTAATTCCGGCGCCGCCAATGCAAATGTGGTTGCCGAGCATACCATGTATTTACTGCTGGCTTGCGCTAAACGGGCTAAAAAAATGGAGATGTTGGCTAAAGCCGGTAATTTTACCTCTAACCAATCGTACTACAGCAGGGAGGTGGCCGGCAGCACCCTGGGATTAATCGGCTGCGGGCGTATTGGCCGCATTGTAGCTGCTAAAGCCTATGCTGGCTTTGGAATGCGGGTAATTGGGTATGATCCATATCTGAAGGCGGAACAAGTACCTCCCGAGATTGAACTGGTGCAGGAAATCGATGAAGTGCTGGAAAGGGCAGATTTCATCAGCCTGCATTTACCGTTAACAGAATCCACAAGGCGCTGTATAGGGGCGGAGCAGCTTAAAAAAATGAAGTCTGATTCCTATCTGATCAATGCTGCCCGGGGAGAGTTGATTTGTGAAAGTGATCTGGTGACGGCCCTTAAAGAAGGGTGGATTAGCGGCGCAGGATTGGATGTCTTTGAACAGGAGCCTGCCGATCCGCAGAACCCCTTATTTGCGCTGGATAATGTAATCGTTACGCCCCACAGCGCTTCTAATGTGCGGGAAACCTGGCTTCATATGGGACTGAACGCGGCAAAAGGCATTGTTGCCGCATCAAGGGGAGAAAAGCCGGAGTTTTTGCTTAATAAGCCAGCAGCTTTGCAGGGGAGGGGTAGCCTTGAAGCATGATTTTAACAAAGTCATAGGGCGGCGTAATACCGATTCTATAAAATGGGATAAAGCCGATGAAGATATCCTTCCTATGTGGATTGCGGATATGGATTTTGAAGCGCCAAAGCCTGTTGTAGATGCCATGGTAAAAAGGGCGGAGCACGGAATATATGGATACCCTCTGCCATCGGCAGCTTACCACCAATCGGTCATCGACTGGATGAAGAGAAGGCATCAATGGGAAATCAAAGAAGAGTGGATTGCGCACAGCATCGGCATCGTTCCAGCCCTGCATTTTGTTGTTCAGGCTTACACCGAGCCCGAAGATAAAGTGCTGATGCTGAAACCGATTTACTACCCCTTCATGGATGCCGCCAATATGAATAAGCGGGAGATTGTCTCCAGTTCTTTAATCTTACAAAATGGCCGCTATGAAATTGATTTTGAGGATTTTGAAAAAAAAGCGGCAATGCCTGGTGTTAAGCTTTTTCTCTTATGCAGTCCTCACAACCCGGTGGGAAGGGTATGGAGCCATGCAGAGCTGAGCCGGTTGGGAGAGATTTGTCTCCGCAACCAGATCATCGTGGTTTCTGATGAAATCCATCAGGATTTGGTTTACAAACCCCATCGCCATATCCCCTTTGCATCAATACAGGATACTTTTGGACAAAACTCGATTACTTGCGTATCGCCAAGTAAGACCTTTAATCTGGCAGGTTTACAGACTTCTTTTTTGATTATTCCCGCTGCCGCTGTCCGGCAGAAATACATAGATTACCTGGAAACCCACTGTATTCGAAGGCCCAATACCTTTGGGGTTGTTGCTGTTCAGGCCGCTTACCAATATGGGGAGGAATGGTTAGAACAGCTATTGGATTATCTCCAAGAGAATCTTAATTATCTAAAAGGTTTTATTAAAGAGCACCTTCCCTCAATTAAGGTAATAGAGCCGGAAGCAACCTATCTGATTTGGCTGGATTGCCGCGGATTAGGAATGGATGGGCCAGCTTTACACGAATTTTTCATGAAAAAGGCAAAAGTGTTTTTGGATGAAGGCTATATTTTCGGTGAAGAAGGGTACGGTTTTGAACGTATTAATATAGCCTGCCCCCGTTCAATGCTTACGGAAGGGCTGCAAAGGATTGAGAAAGCCTGCCGTACGAGCAATCTTATTTAACAGAATATTTTATTGACAGGTGAATGGAGGGGATTTTACAGGGTAAAAGAAAAAGGAGGCAGTAGGTTAGTAAAGCAGGTATCCCGGATTAAAGTATATAAGGAGGTCTAAGATGTTTTTTATTAGATTATTTGTCCCCGTGGCTTTAATGCTAAGTATTATGTTTGTTAAAAGGATACCTAAGATTGGTGGCAGTATTCCGGTAGGCATGGCGGCGGCAGGCATATCTGCCATGCTGTTAGGAGGGATCTATAATCCTGTAACAATGCTTTTTCATTGGGTTCAGGGCATTGATCAGATTACCTGGATTATAGGGCTTACGCTATTTGGGGCTATATTAGCGAGAACGCAGAGCGAGCTGGGTGCAATAGACTTAATTGTAAATTTTCTGCGGGCTTCGTTTGGGCGCAGTCCCCGGGGTCTGGTCGTTGCTTTAATTATTGCTCTGGCATTTATGGGTTCATTGCTTGGTGATGCTGTAGCGGGAGCGGCCACTGTCGGCATTTTGTTCGTTCCAGCTCTTGTTGATATCGGTCTTTCAGGGGAGCTCATCGTTGCAATTATTGTAACGGGAGCCAGTATGGGCTCTCTCATGCCTCCTGTCAGCGGTGAGATCGCCCTTGCCGCTTCACTATTGAATGTTAACCCGGACCCTGCCATTCAGCCGGCCTTTATTACAGTGGGCCTAGGTTTGCTTTTGGTTGCTGTAGTATTTACTTTCTTTTATATGAAACGGATAACTCATATGCCGGAACACCTTATACCCACGGAAAAGGCCTCCGCCATCCTGCGCAAAGGCTGGATAGTTCTGATGCCTACCATTTTACTGTTTACCATCATCATCATCCGTATAATCCCCGGCCTGGAATTGGATATCATCCCAATGGTGCTCAATCATATTGTGATAGGCGGTGTACCTTTTCTTGATTGGGTTTCCGGCATCCCTATTCTCAAGTTGTTCTCAAATATCGTTTGCCTATGTATGCTTTTATCAACGCTGGTTGCCATAATCTTCTACTCTAAAGTGCGTAAAAATGCGGGTGCTGTCCTTAAAGAGGGAATTCTTTCAGCTTGCCATGTAATGATTCCGCTGATTTTCATTGCTCTCATGCTGGGAGGATTCAATGCCGGCGGTCAAATTCAGATGGTTAAAGATTTTGCGTTTAGCCTTAGTAATACAGCTCTTATCTTTGGCGGCGCCTTTGCAATGATTGCTGTGGGGATGCTTTCCGGATCAGGATCAGCCTGCCAGTCCACCATTTTTGTTTTCCTTGGGCCAGCGCTTTTGGCAGCCGGATTCAGCCCGATTAACGTAACAATTTACGGCTCTCATCTTGCTCAGGCCGGGCAGGGCTTACCGCCAGCCGACTTGCTCACCTTCATGGTGGTTGGTCTTGTTGGGCCAATGATCGGCAGGAAGGATATCAACCCCCTTAAATGTATGGCCTATTCAAGTATTTTCGGCATATATTTAACAATTGTAGGCATATTGTTTATGTTTTTACCTGCTTGGGGCATTTGAAGACTACCGTAACATGTAACATTTAAGCACTAATAAAAAGAGGCCGCTTGCTTGATGCAATAGCCTCTTTTTTATATGCCGGTTTTTCCATTTGAATAGCTCTGGGCTTATTTAATATTATCAAAAATGATGTGATGATCAACCATTTCCATATAGTGTTTTTTACAGGCCTCATAATCTTTTGCCTTGATAGCGGCACACAATTTGGGGTGTAGTTTAAAAGGGTAATTGTCGTGCCCATCAATGTAACGGTCCATGCGCTGTTTTAGTATTACCTTAAGAAACTGATATACCGTGCCTTGGGCCACCGTAAAGGCATTATAGAGCAATGTATTGTGGGAAATTTGACAGATATAGCTATGAATATCCAAATCAAGCTCTGCAAGCTTTTCAATTATTGCCTGCCTTTCTTGCGGGGGCTTGCCGATGTTTTTTATATATTCGGGCTCATATTCCTCATAAGCTATGCACTTATTTTCAAGCTCATCCAGTTCTTCCGGGGTTGCCCTATCAATGGCCAAAAGGGCGCATTGAATCTCTACAACTTTTCGGAATTCACAAACGTCATCCAGTAATTCCGGCGCCAAAATGAATTCATTTATATCTTCCAAATGCTTTTGCAGACTAAAGGGGATGACATAGGAACCATCGCCTATACGGGTTTCAACTATACCAATGGTATTTAGCTTTTGTAAAGCTAACCTTACCGTAAGCTTGTTGACGCCATACATCTCGGCAAGTTCCGCTTCTGAAGGCATTTTGGAATAGTTCTGCCAAGTGCCGTTAACGATAGTTTGCTTGATACGTTCCGCCACCTGATCGGCCATAGATATTCTTTTGATTTTGGCGCCGGCCAGTGAACTTGCCATATAGCTAATCTCCAATTTATAAATATAAACGAATTATAATATAGAGGCATGGAAGTGTCAATGATGGCGGCATAATATGGCGTTTAGCAGCCTCTGGTTAACAAAGAAAGTATTAAACAGCTAAAATAGAAAGCATGATTGATTAGACGGTTAATCATAATAAATATGCACTAAATTAAACGTTTAATTAATAGTAAATTGATAATTATTAGAATTTAGCTAGTTGACATTAAAAAATGGTTATGTTACTTTATAATTAGGCGAACAAGTGATTATACTGCTAGGTGAGAAGGATAAAAAGGAGTGGGGAAATTGAAAATTACCAGCGTAGACATCATCAAACTGAAAGGAGAGAGCAGTGTTCCCGGCATGGATTGGTTCCCTACCTGTGTGCGGATCAATACGGATGAGGGCATATGCGGCTATGGCGAAGCCGGCGTTTGCTATACCTCCGGTGCTGATGCTGCAGTGGGGATGATCAAGGATTATGCCAAGCTTATTATTGGAATGGATCCGATGAAATCGGAGGCAATCTGGCACAAGTTGCAGCGCACCACTTTCTGGGGCATGGGCGGCGGTACGATCATTTTTTCCGCAATCAGTGCCATTGATATTGCACTGTGGGATATTAAAGGCAAAGCCTTAAATGTTCCGGTATATCAGCTTCTTGGCGGTAAAACCAATGATAAATTACGTGCCTACGCCAGCCAGATTCAGTTTGATTGGGGCCCCAAAGGGATTCCCATGAAGACGCCGGAAGATTACGCCGAAGCTACCCGCAAGGCTATGGCCGAAGGATATACCTGTGTTAAGGTAGATCCCGTCGGTTTTGACGAGGACGGGATTTGGATGCGCTGGAGCAATTATGGCCTTCTGGAATACGACCAGATGAAAGTTGCTGTGGACCGGGTGGCCGCGATCAGGGAAGCAGGCGGCCCTAAAATGGACATTATTATTGAGCTGCATGCGCTGACAGACACCAACACCTCCATACAGCTTGCCAGAGAGCTTGAGAAATTCCGGGTATTTTATCTGGAAGAACCTACTCAGCCCCTTAACCAGCGCTTATTCCGGGAAATTGCCCGGGAAGCAAAAATGCCCATTGCCTCGGGGGAACGCATTTATACCAGATGGGGATATAGCCAGTTTTTTGAAGACCGCAGTTTAAGCATCATTCAACCGGATTTGTGCAACACCGGCGGAATTACGGAAGGCAAGAAAATTTGCGATTACGCTCATACCTATGATATTGGGGTTCAAATTCATATCTGCGGCGGTCCTATTTCAACGGCGGCCGCATTGCAGGTAGAAGCTGTTATTCCTAACTTCGTGATTCACGAGCATCACCAGTGTTCATTGATTCCCCATAATATTGCTTTGTGCAAGTACGATTATCAGCCCCATAACGGCTATTTCCAGGTGCCGGATTTACCGGGTATCGGCCAGGAAATCACCCAACAAGCCATTGACAACGCTGACGCTTTCTTTACCGTTTCCTAACGTTGCTGTCACACCGGAAAATTTGAGGAGAGAGGTGCACAATGAAAAAAGTTTTTAAATCCGTCACCATAATCCTGGCTTGTCTTTTAGTGCTAAGTTCTGTTCTGGCAGGCTGCGGATCTAATAATTCCCAGGGAGCCGCCACCACGCCGGCAGGGAATCAAGGGTCAACGGAGCCCAAAGCCACAGAAGGCAGCGGAAAAATTGATAAAATCGCCTATGCCATGTCGTTAGCCACTCCGCTTTCGGCTGAAGATGCCGAAATATACAAAACTCTTACTGATAAATCAAATAACCCTGACAAAGTCGTGATCCGTTATGGCATCACAGTGCGAAGTATCGACGAACAGGCTCCTACCAGGGCAGACAGACAATTTATGATTGAAATGAAAAAAAGGCTTGGGGATAAGGTGGAATTTCAAATCTATCCCGGCGGTACCCTGGGTACTACTGCCGATCAGATTCTGGGCGGCCTGCAAAACGGCAACTTCGAGATGTTCGGCTGGAACCTGGGAGCCATGGCGGAATATACGAAAGCCTTTATGCCTATGGATATCTTCTTCCTGGTACCTGACCTGGCCACAGCCGATAAGATATTGTCGGGAGAGCCCGGTGAAATCATGCGGCAGAGATACATTGAAGATACTGGCCTGGATGTTTTGCACTATGTCCATTGGGGTATGCGTCATATTGCCGTTTCCAATAAAGAGATATTGGTGCCCGGTGATTTAAAAGGCCTGAAGCTCAGAGTGCAAAATAACCCCGTTTACATGAAACAAATAAATGCCATGGGGGCCTCCGCCACGCCTATCTCCTATTCCGAGGTCTATACAAGTCTGCAGCAGGGCGTAGTGGATGGACAAGAGCAGCATATCAGCGGCATGTTTGATATGAATTTTGATGACGTCCAAAAGTATATGTCAATCAGCAATCATATGATGACGGGCGGCGCTTGTATTGTGAATCATGAATGGCTGATGGGCCAGAGTGATGAGTTTAAGCAAGCGGTGAAGGAAAGCTCGGCTATAGCGCAAAAATATGCTTATACCGAGTTGGAAAAGGTTGAAGACGGTATCTTGGATTATTTAAAAACAAAAATGGACATTACCGTCTTAAGCGATGAGCAGCTGGCTCAATTCAAAGCAGCCACTGAGACGGTCAAAGACGAATGCGTAAAAACCATGGGTGAAGAGTATTACAAAAAAGTAGAGGATGCGGTAAAAAGGACCCTGGGCACTCCCTGAATTCCGGCGAAGCCTGTATAGGCAAGGATTTACTTGTTTTTGCGTGGCTGCTTTAAGCAGCCACGCAAAACTTTAGGAGGAGATAATGTATATGGATGCTATTAAAAAGATCCTGGGTCAATTTGAAACCTATGCCGGAGCATTCTGCCAAGGCCTAATGGTTATCATGCTGCTCCTGCAGGTTATTTCCAGATATATCTTTCGCAATTCCATACCCTGGACGGAAGAAATTGCACTTATCTTATTCGTGTTATCTATTTATTTCGGAGCTTCCGCCGCTATTTATCGCAAACAGCATCTGCGGCTGGAAGTATTAACATCGAAGTTTAGTCCCAAAGGGCAGTTAGCTATTGGCATAGTAGGAAATATCTGCTTTTTCTTCTTCAATTGCGTTATCCTTACCGGCTTTCACCGTTTAATCGGCCGGCTGCATCAAACCGGTGTGGCTACGGCTGTTTCCGGTATACCCAAATGGACGTTTTATACTGTTATCGAAATCATGTTTGTTGTTATGGCCATTAGGCTGATACAGGATAGTATTTTGCTGTACCGGGAAATGAAGACGGTTGATGGAGCCGGCGCCAGCAAATAACCAGTGAGATGCAGGAGGTGACTTATGGCAACAGGAATTTTATTTATTGTAGCGGCAGTGATGCTGTTAATCGGTGTTCCGGTAGGTATAGCCCTGGGTTTGGGCATAATGAGCGCCGCTTTGCTGTTTAATGTAACAAGTGTTTCATTCTTGGCTCAGGCTATGTATTCCGGCTTTGAATCCTTGCCTCTGACTGCAATTCCCTGCTTTATGCTGGCGGGAGCCATTATGGATACCGGCGGCCTGTCAAAGCGGCTGGTCAATGTAGCCATGAAAGTCGTAGGCAATACCACCGGCGCTTTAGGAACAGTTACGGTTTTGGCCTGTATGTTTTTTGGCGCCATCTCCGGTTCCGGACCGGCTACGGTAGCGGCCATCGGCGGTATTATGATTCCTCATATGGCGGCGGCCAGATACGACAAGGTCTATGCCACAAGCCTTTCTGCCGTGGCGGGGGGGCTGGGCGTTATTATTCCTCCCAGTATTCCTTTTGTGGTTTATGCCGTTTCTACCAACACCTCAATAGGCGACCTGTTCCTGGCCGGCATTGGCCCCGGCATCGTGGTTGGCGGCCTGCTGGTTATTACGAACCTTTTTCTGGCAAGAAAGCTGGGCTATGTTGGCAGCGCGGAGAAGTTTAGTTTTAAAGAGCTGGGCTTGGCTTTATGGGATGCAAAATATGCTTTGATTATGCCCGTGATTATTTTAGGCGGAATTTATGGCGGAATTTTCACCCCCACGGAAGCGGCGGTGGTGGCAATTGCCTACAGTATACTTGTCGGCATATATGTATATAAAGAGCTTACCTGGAAACAGCTGCTGAAGATACTGGACAACAACGCCTCTTTTGTGGGCGGCATTATGCTGACTTTTGCTCCTGCTTTCGCCTTGGGCGCCGTATTTTCTTTGCTTGGCGTAACCAACAGTATTACGGAATTCCTTCTCAGCGTCACCGATCAAAAATGGGTTATTCTGTTGATTGTCAATCTCTTCCTGATCGTGGTAGGCATGATTATGGATACCAACTCCGGCCTGATTATTTTTGCGCCGATGCTGCTGGCCGCTTTAAGACCCTATGGCGTGGATCCCGTTCACCTTGGCGTAATCATGGTCGTTAACCTGGCCATCGGCTTTGTCACGCCGCCGGTAGCCGCCAACCTGTTTGTGGCGTCAGGGCTGACGAAGATACCTATGGACCAAATTGTGAAACGAGCCTGGCCCTTTATCATTGCCATGTTTGCAGCTTTAATACTGATTACTTATATACAGACCATAAGCACATTTATACTGGGGTACTAAATATTCATAACGTTTTGATACTGTTGCAAGAATCGCTGATTCTGCATCAGTATTAATTTTTATAAGGAGATATTGATGGAAATAATCAAAATACCCTATTATACATCTACTTTAGATTTGCATATTGAAGAAAAAAACCTTAAGGCTGTTTTATACCCGGGAATCCATGAAGCTAAAACTGAGGCGACAGAAGAGGAAATTGTCCGTAAGGCTCTGGCAAACCCTATCGGCACAAAGAGGCTTTCCGAAATTGCCAAAGGCAAGAAAAAAGTAACTCTTGTAACAAGCGATCATACAAGAGCTATGCCCAGTAAAATTACCCTGCCGATACTTTTGGAAGAAATACGGCAAGGCAGTCCCGATGCGGAAATCACAATTCTGATTGCCACAGGGCTGCACAGGAAGACTACCGGGGCGGAACAACGTAAAATGTTTGGGGATACCATTGCGGATAATGAGGTGATTGCAGTTCATGACGCCTTTAATGATGAGAAGATGGGTTATGTGTGCAAATTGCCGTCGGGAGCGGAATTTGTAGTAAATCATCTGGCTGTTGACTGTGATTTGCTGGTTACGGAGGGATTTATCGAACCCCACTTATTTGCCGGATTCTCCGGCGGACGGAAAAGTATTTTACCGGGTATTTGCTCCCAGGAAACAGTCAATGAAAATCACTCCTTCAAGGCACTGGCAAATTCCAATTCCGTTGCCGGAATCACCGATGGCAATCCAGTTCATGAAGATATGATTTTTGCGGCCCGAAAAGTTAATGTCCAATTTACCTTTAATGTGGCTTTGGATGCCAATAAGAAGATTATAGCGGCCTTTGCCGGCGATCTGGTTGAATCCCACCGTATTGGATGCGATTACATAAGAGGTTTAGCCCAGGTGCCGAAGGTAACCGGTGATATCGTAATAACGAGCAACGGCGGCTATCCCCTGGATCAGAATCTTTACCAGGCGCCTAAATCCGCATCAACCGCAGCGCTATGCGCAGGTGAGAACGGCGTGATTATTATATGCGCTTCCTGTATTGACGGCATTGGCGGCGATCATTTTGCAAAGATGATATCCGACGGCGCCATTGATGAAATAAACGAAAGAATATCAAAAATCCCGCCGAAAAATACAATTCCCGAACAATGGTGCGTTCAGTTTATTGCCAGAATCATCAAGAAGCATAAAGTGATTCTCGTAACCACTTATCTTGACCATAATATCGTCCGCAAGGTAAACATGATACCGGCGTCAAGTCCTGATGAAGCTCTGGAGATCGCTTATGGAATTAAAGGCAAGGATGCTCAGGTAGTGGTTATTCCCGATGGAGTAGCGGCACTGATCGGCGATTGACGGGTGTAATTCTATAGTAATAAGAAATAACAAAACAGCGGGACAGAACTCATTGGATTCTGTGCCGCTGTTTTGTTGAGGAGGGGATAGCAATAGAAATAGGAATAGTTCGCCGAAAGCCGGGAGCAGCTCTAGCTTTTCCGGCAGTGGCAGCTCCAGAGGATGGCGGCAATGCCGGCGCCGCCAATAATATTACCAATGGTCGCCGGCAGCAGATTCATGATAAAGCCGCCCAGGCTCAGTGCTGCGGTATTAATGCCTGCTTGGGCCGCCGCTTCGGCATAGGCAGGATTCAGAAGGGCAAAAAGTCCCGCCGGGATGTAGTACATATTGGCCACACAGTGCTCGAAGCCGCCCATGATGAAAAGAGCCACCGGAATGTAGGCGCCCAGAATCCGTCCCGTGGTGTCCTTGGCCGTCAGGGAGCAGAGCACTCCCAGACATACCAGAATATTGCACAGAATGCCCAGAACCACTGCCGGTCCAAAACTTAAAGAGCATTTGGCAGCGGCCACCTTGATGGCGGCCACAGCCATGGCGCCGCCCCCCAGGTTCAGCACGCCGCCGTAGACAATTGCCGCCGCCAACAAGACAGAGCCCGCCATATTTCCGAAATAGACATACAGCCAGTTTCTCAACAGGGCCTTAATGGTGATGCTTTTGTCCAAAACCGAGATAAAGATCATGGTATTGCCCGTAAAAAGCTCACTGCCCATGAGCATAACCATTCCAAGGCCAAAAGGAAAGATGAACCCTGAGATCATCCGGGCCAGGCCTGGGTTGGCCACGGCATGGCTGGCTATACCGGCAGCAACTGCACCAAAGCCGATCATCCAGCCGGCTGCGATCCCCAGCAAAAACAGTCTGCCTGCCGGGCTTTCCCCTTTCTTTCTGCCCAGCACTGAGGCGTATTGAGCCATAACCTCCGGCCCGGAAAAGATGTTTTTTAATTCTATCGTTTGATTCTGTGCGGTCATGGGTTAAGCCCCGTTCCCCCGCTGGGCAGCGGTTATCACATTGCCTGCCAGTACGGAAGTGGTCACTGTTCCCACCCCGCCCGGCACGGGAGTAATGGCCTCCACGATTGGTTCGGCAGCCGCAAAATCAGCGTCACCGCACATCCTGCCCTCCGCGTCAAAGTTGATGCCCACATCGATGACCACTTGTCCCGGAGAGAAGAATTCTTTCCCTACGATACCGGCCCTGCCGGCAGCCACAATGAGAATTTCCGCAGCGCGGCAGATGTTATGCATATCAATGGTGCGGGTGTGGCAGACGGTGACGGTGGCATGTCTTTCCATCAGCATCATGGCTACCGGTTTGCCTATCACTAAGCTGCGGCCGATGACGGTTACCCGCTTACCTTTGAGCTCATAGCCGTAGTAATCCAAAATCTCAATGCAAGCTTGGGCGGTACAGGGAGCAAAGCCCTTTTTTGTCCCGGCAAAGACGCCTGCCAGGGAGCTGTCGCCAATGCCGTCAATATCCTTTTCCGGAGCCAGGGCGTTGCGAACATCTTCGTCATCCATATGTTCCGGTAAGGGACGAAACAGCAGCACTCCGTGGATAGAGGCATCCCGGTTTACCCTATCGATCAGCGCCAGCAATTCTTCCTGGCTGGCGCCGGCCGGCAAGGTCATAACCCGTACGTCTACCCCCACGCTCTCACAGCGTTTGACGGCTCCTTTCTCATAGGCGATGTCGTCTTCCCGTTCCCCTACCCGGATGATGGCCAGAGCAGGGGTGATGCCTTTAGCCTTCAGAAGGGCTACGGCCTCCTGCTGCTTCGCTTTCAAAGCGGCAGTGACTTGTTTGCCTTCCAGCAGTTTTGCCATAGTTTACTCCTCCTCATAGAATCTTGCGGCTACTTCTGTAAAGATTTCGTCTGCTTTCACCGTATATTGGGCCAGCATTGCCTTTGCCTGCCGGTTGTTTTGCTCCGCCAAAACCCGGTCTTCCATACTCTTGGTGTTGATAAACACATTGAGGCTGGCAGCCTGTAATGCCGCTTTGCAGCAAATGACGCCGCAGCCCACATCGCTGATGGCGATGGCAGTGCCCTTGAGGGCAAATTGCTGATGCAGATCGATGGCTTGGCAGCAGGCTGCCATAATCCTAAGAGGTACTTGGCAGCATTCCTCAAGACACCGGGCCATGGTCCGGGACCTGGCCGTCTTTTCCTCCTCGGTCTCCTTAGGCATGCCGTAGGCCCGGGCAAGAGGCTCAAAAACCTCGGCATCCTGTTTTATTAAGGCCAGTAATTCTTTCTGCAGCGTGTCCGCTTTGTCTTTGAGGATGCCGATGTCCTCTTGCACATCGGCATATTTCTTTTTGCCCAGGGTGAGACTGCCTACCATATTACCCAGAGCCATACCGATGGCTCCTACCAAGGCGGCGGCCCCGCCGCCGCCGGGAACAGGCTCCTTGGAGGCCAGGACCTCGATAAATTCTTCACAGGAAAGTTTGGAAAACTCCATAGATTACTCCTTTATAAGAATAGAAGGTTAAAACAGGCCGCTGATTTTGCCGCCGGCGTCTACGTCAATTTTTTCAGCACTGGGTATCCTGGGCAGGCCCGGCATAGTCATGATATCGCCGGTAAGCGCTACGATAAAACCGGCTCCCGCCGAAACTTTCAGGCTGCGCACCGTGATCTTGAAGCCTTTGGGGGCGCCCGGAAGCTTTGCGTCGTCCGAAAAGCTGTATTGGGTTTTGGCCATACAGATAGGCAGATTACCAAAGCCTAAGGCTTCCAGGCGCTCCGCCTGTTTCTTGGCTTCGGGGCTAAGCTCTGTGCCGTCGGCCCGGTATATCTTGGTTGCAATAGAGTTTAGTTTTTCCTGGATGGAGATATCCAAGGCATAGCTCTGATTAAAGCTGTTTTTTTCTTCGCAGAGCCTGACTACTTCCTGGGCCAGTGCTCTGCCGCCTTCGCCGCCCTTGCCCCAGACTTCGGAAAGGGCCACGTTGACGCCCAGTTCCCTGCACTTTGCTTCAATGAGCTGCAATTCTGCTTCCGTATCGGTGGGGAACCGGTTAATGGCCACTACGGCCGGCAAGCCGAAGACTTTCGTCATATTTTCCACGTGCTGCAGAAGATTGGGCAGGCCTTTTTCCAGGGCGGCGATATTTTCAGCTCCAAGATCCTGTTTGGCTACGCCGCCATGATGTTTAAGGGCCCGTACAGTAGCGACAATTACTACAGCGTCAGGGGAGAGGCCAGCCATACGGCACTTGATGTCGAAGAATTTCTCCGCGCCCAGGTCGCCGCCAAAGCCTGCTTCAGTAACGACATAGTCCCCCAGTTTCATTGCCATGCGGGTAGCCATGATCGAGTTGCAGCCGTGAGCAATGTTGGCAAAGGGGCCGCCGTGGATAAAGGCGGGGGTTCCCTCCAGGGTTTGTACCAGGTTGGGCTTAAGGGCGTCTTTGAGCAGGGCCGCCATGGCCCCCTCGGCTTTGAGCTGGCCGGCGGTAACGGGTTCTTCATCGCGGGTATAGCCAACGATGATACGTGCACAGCGCTCTTTGAGATCAATGATATCCTTAGACAGGCATAGTATGGCCATGACCTCGCTGGCTACAGTAATTTCAAAGCCGTCTTCCCGGGGGAAGCCGTTAACCCGGCCGCCCAGACCGTCGGTGATGTTGCGCAGTTGCCGGTCATTCATATCTACAGCCCGCCGCCAGGTAATACGCCGGCTGTCAATTCCCAGTGCATTGCCCTGGAAGATATGGTTGTCCAGCATAGCGGCCAGCAAGTTGTTGGCTGCACCGATAGCGTGCATGTCACCGGTAAAATGCAGGTTGATATCCTCCATGGGTACCACTTGGGCGTAACCGCCGCCGGCAGCCCCGCCTTTGACGCCAAACACCGGGCCCAGACTAGGCTCCCGCAGTGCTACTATACTATTTTTGCCAATCCTGCGGAGGCCATCGGACAGCCCCACCGTAGTGGTGGTTTTACCTTCGCCGGCGGGGGTGGGGGTAATAGCCGTTACCAAAACCAGCTTAGCGTTGGGCCGTTCTTTTACCGTCTCCAGGAAGTTATAGTCTATCTTGGCCTTATAGCGGCCATACTGCTCAATGTATTCTTCCGGAATGCCCGCCTTTGCCGCTATTTCGCTGATAGGCTTCAACTTGCATTCCTGGGCGATTTCAATATCCGATTTAAAACTCATCGACATTGCCTCCTTACAATAATTTAGTGTACTGCCAGGTTTTCAGCCTCGGCGGCCTCTGGCATCCCGGAGAACAGATATATTCTTTTGGAAAGTACCCGGAGCAGGATGATTTGAATGGGGGTCATGACGGCGCTTTGCAGCAGCCGGGAGGGTAGCAGAGCGATAAAGCCTTTGCCATAGAGAAGGGATATCCAGTAGGAGTTAAGGCAGAGGCCAAAACCTAAGGTAATGGCGGCCACGCACAGAATGATGCGGAGCCAGGTGCGCTTTTTGTAGAGAAGCAAACCGTAAGCTAAGCCGGTAAGCCCGGCGGTAAGGGTGAAGCCGGGAAAATAAGGACCGATAGGGAAGAGGGTGGCTCCTAAAAGATCAGCCAAGGCAGCGGCTCCACCAGCCCATAAAGGGCCGTAAAGCATACCGGCCAGAGCAATAGGCAAAAAGCCAAAACCGATTTTCATATTAAAAGTAGAGATAGACAGAAAGCGGGATAAAAGGATCTCAGCGGAAATTAAAACCGCCACTTGTACCAGTTTTTTAAGCTGGTTTTTTTCCATATAAGTTACTCCTACTCGTTTTTAGATCACCGGACCCAGGCAGTAGATATCCATGGTGGCAAAGTAGTTAAGGGCCTCGTTTTTCGTCAACTGTCCGTTAAGGACCTTCAACAGCAGGGCAAAAGCTTCCTCCCCAACCTCCTCAATGCTTTTCTCGCCAATGA
>JAHDMJ010000025.1 GCA_018436095.1 Clostridia bacterium
ACCTCAATAAGCCAACCACCCCCTGCCGGTGGGGTGGTGCCATTTCTTTCCATTAGGGATAGGCCAATATCGTTTGAAAATCCTCTTATCCTCGCCGGCGGATCAGCGCGGGGTAGCGGAAATAACCAAAAATGCAAGTTTAAAGTGTCCGGATTTTTTCTGAATAAAGTTGAATATCATCTTTGCTCTATATATAGTGTTTCGTGGTAAGAAGGAACATTATTGCATGGAATTTGCTACTACCATAGAGAAACGATCCACTTTAAACCTGCAGTTTTGTCTGCCGGCCCCTTACGCCAAGGTAGAGAGTATTATCCTATACAGCTTTTTGGATAAGGATCTAATTAACCCTTATTGATCAAGGGTTCTAAGATTGTATGGTTTAATTCTGCGGGAACTCAGGTTATAGTTCAAATAAAACCTTCATGGTTTCCGTTTTGCCGCCGATTATATCCTGAAATACCTCTTGTCCCCCTTCAATGGGATGGGTGTGGGACACGACAGCGGCAACCTTATCAAGATTTTTGTAAGTGTAAGTGACCGCATCTTTAAAGTCCAGCTGGGTATAAACCCGGCAGCCGATCAGCGATTGCTCCTTAAAATTAATGGCCCGCAAATCCAGGGCTGTAGGTTCTTTAAAGACGCTGAGCAGAAGGATTTCCCCTCGTACGCCGGTGATATCGGTGATGGTCTTGGCGGCGGCGGGGCTGCCGCTGGCTTCCACCAGGATCTCTACGCCCTCATTGCCGGTACGCTCCATGATGTAGGCCACCGGGTCGGTATCTTTGGGGTTGATTACCTCAATGCCCAGTTGGCGGGCGTATTGGGCCCGGTTTTCATTGGCCTCTACCGCAAACAACTGGTTAATCCCGGAATCCTTCAACATAATGGCGGTGAGCAGCCCCATGGGGCCCAGACCCACCACGCAGGCGGAGGCGTAAAAATTCTTTTTAATCATGCGCAAGCCGTGGATAACTACGGCCACCGGCTCAATGACCGCCGCCATCTTGAGGGGCATGTCCGCCGGCAATTTAAGAATGCAGCTTTCATCCACTACGGCATATTCGGCCATGCCGCCGTCGCAGTCCACGCCGTAGAGGTTTAAGGTCCGGCAGACATGGGTGTTGCCATTGAGGCAGGCATTGCACTTGCCGCAAAAAATCAAAGGATCCACCACCACCTTGTCTCCCGGCTGCAAGTCGGTCTTTACTCCTTCGCCGATAGCCGCCACAGTACCGGAAAACTCATGGCCCATGATCAGGGGGGCTTTGGCCCGGGGGTGCTTGCCCATATATACGCTGACATCGGAGCCGCAGATGCCGGCGTAGGCCACCTTGATCAAAACCCGGCCCGTATAATCCGGCTGGGGGATATCCTGGATTTCCACATGCTCTTTCTGAGTCCAAACTAAAGCTTTCATCTCATTCTCCAATCCCGGCTATTTTACCAAATAGCCGCCGTCTACGTTGATGTTGGCGCCGGACATATAATCGCTGGCGGCAGAGGCCAGAAAAATAGTGGCGCCCTTCAGGTCTTCCCCCTTGCCCCAGCGGCCGGCGGGGATCCGGGCCAGAATCTGGGCGCTGCGCTCCGAATTGGCCAAAAGGGCGGTATTCAGATCCGTATCCATATAACCGGGGGCAATGGCGTTAACATTGATGCCTCTGCCCATCCAGTCGTTGGCCAGCTCTTTGGTTAGCTGGGTGACGCCGCCTTTGGCGGCGGCATAGGCCGGCACGGTCTGGCCGCCAAACCAGGAGACCATAGAGGTGACGTTGATGATTTTGCCGTAACCCTTTTTCAGCATCAGCCGTCCTGCCTGCTGGCAGAAGATAAATACGGAATGCAGGTTGATGTTGATAACCTCGTCCCATTCTTCAATGGGAAAATCCTCGGCGCTATGGCGGCGCTGAATGCCGGCGGCGGTTACCAGGATATCCAGGTCGCCGTTCAGTTTCTGCAGGCACTCGTCAAAGGCCCGGTAATTTTCCTGGCGCCGGCGCAGGTCGGCCTTGACGCCATGGCAGCGGAAGCCCCGGCCGCAAAAGTCCTTGGCGGCGGCAAAGACGCCGTCGGAGGAGCCGACGATGGCTACTTCGCAGCCGGCTTCCAGCAAGGCCTCGGCCATGCTCCAGCCCAGGCCTTTGGTGCCGCCGGTGACTAGAGCTTTTTTGCCGGATATATCAAACAATTGGTGCATGTCAAACAGTCCTTTCTATCTGATCCGTGGTATACGATTTGTGGGAACAGAAATTCTGTTCCCACAAATCGTCATGAGCTTTGGTATAGGCTGCGTCAGCGCAGCAAATTAGGCAGCCAAAGGGAGATTTGCGGTACATAGGTAAAAAGTAAAGCGCAGATAATCTCCACAGCCACAAAGGGCATCAACTGTTTGGCAACGCCGCTGACAGGGCGGTTGGCAATGCCGCAGGCCACAAACATACAGGTGCCGAAGGGCGGCGTACACTGGCCAATAGCCAGGATAAAGACGACAATCAGACCGAAATGCACGGGATTGACGCCGAAGGCTACGGCCATAGGGGCCAGGATAGGCCCCAAAATCAGGATGATTGAACCGTTATCCAGGAACATGCCTGCAATCAGCAGCAAAATGTTGACGATCAACAAAAACATAATGGGCGAGTTGACGAAGCTCATAAACCAGCCGGCAATAGCTGTGGGAATGTTATAATAAGTGACCAGGAAGGCGAAAACTTGGGCGGTGGCCACCAGCAGCATCAGATTGGCGGTGGATTTTGCCGTGGTTTTAAGAATAGCCCAGAAATCCTTCCAGGTGATTTCCCGGTAGACGAGAAAGCAAACCAGGATGCCGTAGAATACGGATACCACCGCCGACTCCGTAGGTGTAAAAACTGAAGCATAGATGCCGCCCAGAATGATCACCGGCATCAGTAGAGCCCAGATGGCGTCCTTAAGGGCCAGAAAAAGCCGCTTCCAGGTGAACTTTTCGCCTTTAGGGAAATGTTCTTTTTTTGCTTTAAAAAAAGCATAGATACAAAGGGCAATGCAGGCGATGATACCGGGAATAATGCCTGCCATCAAAAGTTTCTCAATGGAAGTACCGGTAACATTGCCGTAGATGACGAAGACGATGCTGGGCGGAATGACGATGCCCAGGGTACCGCCGATGGCCTGGACGGCGGCGGAATAATCCGGCGGATAGTTGCGCTTGACCATTTCCTTGTGCATCAGGCCGCCGATGGCCGCCGTAGTGGCCACAGAGGAGCCGGATATTGCCGCAAAGAACGTACAGGCCACAATAGCCACCAGGGAGATACCGCCGGATATCCAACCTACCAGGGCATCGGCAAAGTCGGTGAGGCGTTTGGACAGGCCCCCTTTGGTCATGATGTCGCCGGCCAGCATGAAAGCCGGCACCGCCAGCAACGAAAAGGAATCGGCTCCGGCAAAAAGACGCTGAGGCACCACCACAAAGTCCAGGGCCGGATTGAGGCCGATGGAGACAATGCTGGCCAGGGCCAGGGACCAGATGATGGGCAATCCCAGCAGCAGCGCAATAATCAGGACAACAAACAGCATGATGGCCGCTATGCTCATACCTTAGCCCCTCCTTCCTGATCATTTGGCGCAATTAACTGTCTCACTGCCTCAATCAGCTTAAAAATCATGGCTGCGGCAGCCAGCAGATAGCCCACAAAGATCACGGAATACATGATGATCATGGGAATTTGCATGGCGGGGCTTTTCTGAATCATACCAATCTTAAAAAGGGAAGAGGCATTTGTACCGATGATGAAGCTGACCACAAGACCGGCAATAGTTCGCAAAAGGTTGAGGACCACGGCGGCCTTGCCCTTGATAAAATAATCAATCAAGTCGATGCGGATCAGCATATCGTCTCTAATAGCCACATTCAGGCCGATCATGATGATAAAGATGAAAAGGTAACGGGACAGTTCCTCGGACCAGGGCAGACTGTGAAAGATTACGAAACGGGTAAAGGTTTGCACAAAAACAATCACCATGATCAGAGCCAAAGCAATGCCGATGAGAGCGAGAAAAACGTCTTGAATGCGCCCAACGGCCTTTTGGATTTTTTGAAACATGAGGGAAATTCTCCTCCCTTTATTCAGCCGCTTTGCTTATTTAGCTGCTTCAATCATTTTGACGATATCTGCATACTGCTCACTGTATTGCTGGCGGAAATCAGCGCTGGCATCAATGAAGCCCTGCTTGTCGGGATAAGTGACGGACATGCCCTGCTCTTCCAATTGGGCTACGGCTTCATTAGCCTGGCGGCGCTGCTCTTCCCGCTCTACTAAGCCGGCTTCGTAGCAGCTATCTTTGATGATCTTCTGTTGCTCTTCGTTCAGGGAGCTCCAGGCTTTATCGCTCATGATGATGAACTGGGAGCTGTAAACGTGCTCGGTAACGGCCAGGTGGTTGTTAACCTCGGCTACTTTGTTGCCTAAGATGACACTGAAGGGATTTTCCTGACCGTCGATGGCTTTCTGCTGCATAGCGGTATAAGCTTCATTCCAGGACATGGGTACAGGATCGGCGCCTAAGCCTTTCCAGAAAGCCTGGTGAACGGGATTATCCATGGTGCGGATCCGCAGACCGGCTACGTCCTCTACGCTGTTGACAGCTTTTTTGCTGTTGGTCAGGTTACGGAAGCCTACTTCCCAGATGCCGATGACTTCAATGCCGATGATGTCCCGGACTTCCTGGCTGTAATGCTGGCCTACTTCGCCCATGAAGACTTTGTCAGCATGCTCATAGCTTTCGATGATATAGGGGATATCCACTGCCGGCAGATCGGGAATGAAGCTGGAAACCACAGACTGGTTTACCGTACCCATATCGAGAGTTCCCAGCTGGCAGTTGACCACATAGTCACTGGCGCTGCCCAGGGTACCGTTGTTATAAACCTCGATGATCATTTGGCCGTTGCTCTTTTCTTCCACCAGGCGCTTGAATTCGGCCAGACCGATGGCTACAGGCACCTGCTCAGAGGAATCGTGAGCGATTTTCAGGACGATGGGAGCTTCAGCGCCGGAACCGCCGGTCTCAGTGGGCTGGGTAGCATCGCCGGAGCCGGCAGGGGGAGCGGAATTGCCGCAAGCGGCTAAGGGAATAATACAAAGCATTGCTACGAGTACAAAACTGATAAACTTTTTCATTAAAATATCCTCCTCTTTTTTACCGTTTTTTTACCATTCGGCAATAGTGCCGTCGTAATTTCTCCATAGAGGATTTTTCCAGTTGTGGCCGATAGCCGCAGCTTCCAAAACCTTCTCTTTGTTTATTTCGATACCCAGGCCGGGGCCTTTGGGAATCTGGATAAATCCATTATCGAAGTTGAATACGCTCTTGTCTGCCAGGTAATCCAACAGATCCTGGCCCCCCTGGTTATAGTGGATGCCCAGGCTCTGCTCCTGAATAAAAGCGTTGGGGCAGCAGGCGTCCACCTGAATGCAGGCTGCCAGGGCAATGGGACCCAAAGGGCAATGAGGCGCTGCCGCCACATCGAAGGCTTCAGCCATGGCAATGATCTTTTTTACCTCGCTGATGCCGCCGGCGTGGGAAACGTCGGGCTGGATAATATCCACATAGCCGTCCACCAGCAAATTCTTGAAGTCCCAGCGGCTGAACATTCTCTCGCCGGTGGCGACAGGCGTAGAGGTATGCTTGACGATTTCCCGCAGGGCTTCGTTATTTTCGGCCATTACCGGTTCTTCAATAAACATCAGATGATACTGGTCCAATTCCTTGGCCAGTACCTTGGCCATGCTTTTGTGAACCCGGCCGTGGAAGTCTACGCCGATGTCCATTTTGTAGCCAAATTCTTTACGGACTAAGGCAATACGCTCTGAAACCGCCAGGATCTTTTCGAAGCTGTCGATGTAGTGCATTTCGTCGGTACCGTTAAGCTTGATGGCCGTACAGCCGGAATCAAACAAGGCTTTGGCGCCGGCTACTACATCGCTGGGCCGGTCGCCCCCTACCCAGCTATATATCTTGAGCTTGTCCCGGCATTTGCCGCCCAGGAGCTCATAGACGGGAGCGTTGTAATACTTGCCTTTGATATCCCAAAGGGCCTGGTCAATGCCGGCAATAGCGCTCATGATTTCCGGGCCGCCCCGGTAAAAGCCTCCCCGGTACATGGCTTGCCAGTGATCCTCGATGAGCAGGGGATCCTTACCCAGCAAGTACTGGGAGAAATCTTCCACCGCAGTTTTGACTACGGAGGCCCGGCCCTCTACCACCGGTTCACCCCAGCCGGTGATGCCTTCGTCGGTCTCCATTTCCAGAAAGAGCCAGCGGGGCGGCACCGTATACAAAGTCATTTTGGTAATTTTCATGCAAACTCTCCTTAACGAGTGGTTCCTAAAAAACAAAATAAGGGATAATCTGCTCAAGCTGTATGGAGGCTTCTTTCAACGCTCCTTCTATGCAGCTTTTCTTGCCCTCGTCGTAACGGTAGATGGGAATGGCCACGCTCAATGCCGCCGCTATGGCCTTATTGCGGTAAATAGGCAGGGCAATGCAGCGCACCGATTTATTGGATTCTTCCACTTCATAGGTAAAGAGATCGGAATCATTGAGCTGCTGGTGTAATTCCTCGAAGCTGGTGATGGTATGAGCCGTCAAAGGTTTTAAGCCTTCCGGATAAAGGGATTTCAGCTCATCCAAATCATAGTTTTTCAGCAGAGCTTTGCCGATGGCGGTGCCGTAAGCCGGCAGCCGCTTGCCGATGGTAGAAAACATGCGGATAGGATTGGTGGAATCCACCTTGGCCAGATACAGCACGTCCCCTCTATCCAATACGCCGAAATGGCAGGTTTCATCACAAGTATCTACAATTTGCCCCATGATCTCCGTTATCCGGTCATAAACATGAGAGCTCTGGATCCTGCTGCCAATCTCAAAAAGTTTAAGCCCCAGGGAGTAAGCCTGGTTTTTTTCGTCATAGCTTAAATACCTTTGCTCGCATAGGGTATGAACGATGGGAAATAAGGTGCTGGGTGAGATACCCAAAGCCCGGGATATGGAGGTGAGGGTATAGGGCTCGCTGCCTGCAGAGACCAGTTCTAAAATCGCCAAAGTACGTAAAGTAGGTTTGTGCTCAGTACGCATTTAATCAACTCTTTCATTTATACGAATAGCTTTTCTTATATACGAATTTATTATAGCTTGTTCCCCTCTTTATTGTCAATTATCTATTGACAGATATTTGTATTAAAGATAGAATATTTTCGTAAATACGATTGCTTCTTCTTATATACGAATTAAAGCAAAGAAGGGAGCTGCTTCAATAGAGCTTTATTGAAGGGTGCAACAGAGAAATATGCGCGAAAAAATTATTCAACGAATTTTGGACAAAAAACTCATTGCCATTATTCGGGGTATTGATGCGGGCAAATGCCTGGATTTGACCAGGGCGATTTTTGAGGGCGGCATTGATATGGTAGAGGTAACCTTCGACCAGTCAAGGCCGGATAGCTTTGCCGCTACCGCCTCTGTTATCGCTGCCATTGACCGGGAGTTTGGCGGCCAGATTTTCGTGGGGGCCGGTACGGTATTGAACCCGCAGCAGGTGAAGCTGGCGGCGGAGGCCGGCGCTAAGTACATCATTTCGCCGGACATCCAGGAGGACGTCATCAAAGCCACCCGGCAACTAGGGCTGGTTTCTATCCCCGGCGGCATGACGCCCACTGATATTACCGTTGCTCACCGGGCGGGAGCGGATTTCGTTAAATTATTCCCCGCCGGTTCTTTGGGGCCCGGCTATATGAAGGCGGTTTGCGCTCCTCTAAGCCATATCCCCCTATTAGCAGTGGGCGGTGTGGACGCCGCCAATATTCCTGATTTTCTGGCTGCCGGCTGTAAAGGCTTCGGCGTCGGCGGCAATTTGGTAAACAAAAGCTGGATCGAGGCAGGAGAATTCGCCAAGATCACCGAAGCTGCCAAGGCCCTTTGCCGGGCGGTTAATGGCTAAGGACGGAAAGCTTGGTAATATCGATAAACCGGCAGTTGGCAATACCGGTAAAACTGGCAAGATTGGCAAGAGGGGTTGAAGACATTGACTAGAGTTGTAACATTTGGTGAAATTATGATGCGCCTGAACCCGGAAGGGTATCTGCGTTTTACCCAGGCCACAAAGTTTGAGGCTACCTACGCAGGGGGCGAGGCTAACGTGGCTGTATCCGCTGCCAATTACGGATTGGATGCGGCTTTTGTATCGAAGGTGCCGGAGCACGAGATCGGCCAATGCGCCATCAATCAGTTGCGGCAGTTTGGGGTGGATACTTCCCTGGTTTGCCGGGGCGGTGACCGTTTAGGCGTTTACTTTGTGGAAAAAGGCGCCTCCCAGCGGGCCTCCAAGGTTATTTATGACCGGGCCGGTTCCGCCATTGCCCAGGCCACAAAAAGTGATTTTGATTGGAAGAAGATTTTAGAGGGCGCCGGTTGGTTTCACTTCACGGGCATTACCCCGGCTCTGGGCGGAGAACTGCCGGAGATTTGCCTGGAAGCGGTACAGACCGCTAAAGAATTGGGCGTCACCGTCAGCTGCGATTTGAATTACCGCAATAAACTATGGTCCAAGGAAGAGGCCGGCCGGGTTATGGCCCGCCTGATGCCCTACGTGGATCTTTGCATTGCCAACGAAGAAGACGCTGCCGATGTCTTCGGCATCCATGCGGAAGGCTCCGACGTCAGCAGCGGCAAGCTGTCTCATGAAGGCTATATCAGCGTGGCCAAGCAATTGTGTGACCGGTTTGGCTGCGGCAAAGCTGCCATTACGCTGCGGGGCAGCATCTCCGCCAGCGACAACAACTGGGCCGGCATGCTGTATGACGGCGGCAATGCCTATTTCTCCCCCGGCTACAAAATCCACATTGTGGACCGGGTAGGCGGCGGCGATTCCTTTGGCGGCGCCCTGATTTATGCCTTGATCAGCGGCTTTGAGCCTCAGAAGGCCATCGACTTTGCGGTGGCGGCTTCCTGCCTCAAGCATTCTATTGAGCACGACTTCAATTTGGTTTCCGTAAAGGAAGTCCTATCCCTGGCCGCCGGCAACGCTTCCGGCAGAGTACAGCGGTAAATTTAGGTAATTCTAAAAAGTATATATCAAAAAGAAGGGGCTTTTCAAAATGACTGACTTAAGATCATTTTGAAAAGCCCTTTCTAACCTGAGTTCCCGCAAAATTAAACTATACATCGAGAAAAGATGCCAATGATCAGGTTTGTCTGGCCAAGCTTGACTCGGAATTCGCTTTTATACGGCCTGCAGGTTTTGTTCGCCCCCCCTCTGTGCAAAATTGCAAGTTTGTAGACACCCCTTAGGGTTATGGCGGCTCAAAAAACATGTAGAAACGTTGGAATCACTCATGTTTGAGCCGGCCATATTTTTTCCACAACTCATCCACATCCGGATCGGCTTTCGGGCTGGTCAGAAGTGTTGCAATGACAAAGATAACAGGGGATATGATCATTCCGAGGGCCATGCCGGAAATTCCCGGCTGGCCGATGATCACCCACAAAATCATCATAAATGATGTTACTGTCATCTGGATAATAGCAGCTTCCTTAGTTGCCCGCTTCCAGTACACCACGCCGATCATCGGCATCACAAAAGTAAATACCGTCAGGGACATGGCAAAGGAGATGATCCAAAATACAAAGGTGGGCGGCCTGATAGCAAGGAGCAGCGGAATCAAGGTGACAACAATCGTAGCGATGCGGTTCCACATTACCGGCCTGTCATTGTATTTCTCAGGCATCAGCCGTTGGAAGATATCCCGGGTCAACGTTGCCGATGCCACCAGAAGCACTCCGTCCACAGTGGACATAATTGCTGCAAGAATTGCTGCGATAAAGATCCCGGCCACAGCCTTCGGCAGGTAATTCATTGCTAGAGTAGGCATTAGCATATCGGGATTTCCGACTTGCAAGAAGGTTTTCGCTGTCATCGCAGAAAGGTAGAGACCCCAGATTAAAATAGTGGAAAAAAGGGTGCAAATAATCAGGGCTGTATTACCTACGCGGTGGTCTTTCATGCTGAAGATGGCAACAGATTGCTGGGGCAGGGCAATGCCCATAAAAAGGGGAATGACAAGAAAGGTCAGCAAAGTGAGCATTGTCATCGTTCTGCCGCCTGTGATATGCAGCATGTCGGGCCAATTTTCCATCAATGTGGTATTTAGCCAAGGGATAGAGAAATTTTCTACTTGTTTGGTTGTGTAAATGAAGACAAAAATTGATCCGCCCACCATACAAGCGCCCTGGAGGCAATCGGTCCATACCGAGGCCCGATAACCGCCTGCAATCGTATAGACGCCTACGATCAGAACACTGATGAAGAGGGCAGGAATATAATCAATACCGAGGACCACGCCCACAACCTCACCAATGGATTTGTACTGCCCCATCAATGTGCCCATCATTCCAAGCAGTAAGGCAGTTGCTCCAATGGTATGAACTGCACCGCTCTTGTAGCGCCTGGCCAGCATTTCCGGTGTAGTAATGGTATTGAAATGGTCGCAGGCAGTTTTCAGCCGGGGCCCAAAGACCTTGAAGGACATCAAATAAGCTAAGGGAGAAGTGAGTCCTTGTAAAAAGGCAGTCAACCCCGAGGAATAGGCCTGGCCAGGGGAGCCCACTAATTTGGCGCCGCTTTCCCAAGTGCTGGCAAATTTGAAAGCCGTTGTCCAGGGGCCAAATTCTTTATTGCCAAGATAATAATCATCGGTACTTTTCACTGTTCTGCTGGCCAAAATACCGATTAGGAATACCACGAGAAGAAATGTGCAAATAATAGCTATAATCATTAAATACTCGCTCCCCTCCGGTTGGCATTAGTTTTCAGGTGGCCTTTTGTGATCCCCTTCCTTGTGACTGGGTTGCTTCGCCGTATTCATATCCCGAATATACCAATATAGCCCCAGCCCCACAACGATGGCTGCCTGAGCAAAGAATCCAACATAATAAAGGAAAAATGAATTGGCAGGCATGTTCATAATCAACGTAAACCACTCCTTTTCCTGGTTTTACTGACGGAATAGTGCTGCAGATGATGCGTGATGCATAGTCAAAAGCATTCATCTGCAGCACTATTACCCTTATCACATGTAACCTTGGTAGGCCTGCTGTGTTAACGCCAGATGAACGTATTGGATCATCGTTACGATGTCGAAAACCGGCAGCCCTACTGCAGCCTGAATAGCTGCCGCATAAGGCGGCATATTGGTACATTCCAGCACGAGAGCTGCGATGGCCGGATCGCTGTCTACAAGCTCCTTTGCCGCCGCTACCATCTCGATTTCCACCGCCTTGGCATCAAAGCAGGGGTTAGGAGAACGCATAGCCTTAACCCAATGGCTATGGTCCAGGCCGCCGATGACTACCGGCACATGGGCTGCGCCAACACTTTCAAAATGCAGATCCGTCAAACCCTTTTTTTCTGCTCCCAATACTCCCACCTTTTTGTCCGGGCTAAGCATAGCATAAACAAAGGGAATCTGGATCAGGCTGGAAGTAAACACCGGAATATTTACCGCTGCTGCCAGCTGCTTTTGGAATAGCGCCAAAAAGCCGCAGCTTGTGGTGATAGCCTTGCAGCCTGCTGCCTCCAGCTCTTTGGCGGCTTGGATGAAGGGCTCAAGCAGAGCCGGATCCGTATCGCCTACCACCTTGCTGATGGTGGCCCCTTGCACCACCTTATATACCACTGGAAATGAGTAGGTGGTTGCATTGCCCAAATCCCCGGGAATCCGGGGTATTTTGCTGTCCAGCACCAAAATACCGATCCGTTGTCCATAGGTTGCATATCCGCCGCAAACCATACTGTCTCCTTTCAAGTTAAATATAAAGGAAGATTATCGCTACAATGACGTAATAGACGCAAGCAGGCAAAGAATAGAGCATTGATTTTAGGGGATCAACCTTCTTGCCAAGTATACCGCCTACGAGGCCAGCCGTAAAGAAAGTCAGCATATCTGCAGGGGGAGCGCCCTGTCCCGCCATAGCCAGATGAGCTCCTGCTACGGCAGCATTGGTAGGCGTTACGCCGATGGCCACCAGGGCCGGCCCAAATACGGTGAAAATCGTGGTTTGGGTGGCGGACTGCAGTCCGGTAAGCATACCGGTTAGCACCATAGCGCCGCTGCCGCCGATTTTCAGAAGATCGTTGTTGAGGCCCATGGCAAAGTTTGCTACAGCATTTACCTGGCCGCCGCTGCGGAAGGCGCCTACGAGAAAGCCGGCACAAACCATGAGGATCAGGGGATTGCCCACTTTATGCAAACCGCCTTTAATGATGCCGAAGGCGTTGCTATACACCGGCTTATACGCGAACGCCACCAAAACCGCTACAATGATGGCTTTGACCATGCTCTGGCTAAGACCCTTGATGATGGGAATCGTGGAGATGGGAACAAAGATGAAATCAAGGAAAGATAAGACCTGAATATTGGCGGTTTGCAGCAAGACGATGACGATCAGCAAGAGAATGGGAAGCAGGGATTTCCAGCCCTTTTTCAGAATGGCCATAGGCCGTTCCTTCGGAATCAAATCCTCGGGCAGGGCCGGGATTTTTACCCAGGTGGAGGCATAAAGGCACATGAGGGCGGCCCCTATACCAATAGTCAGAAATGTCCAGTTTACCGCTGAGGTTGGGGGATCAAGGCCTACCAGGGAAGCGGCCAGAAATGTTGCCTGGGTTATGGGGGGCATAATGGAGCCCATAGCCGCACCCATAACGATGGCGGCGGAAATTTTTTCGCCGGGCAGTTGCAACTCTGTCAGAGCCTGGATGCCGAGAAAGCCGATAACCGTAACTGCCGCTGCTGCATCGCCAAAAAGGGAGCCGGCGATAACCAAAAAGACCATCATCGTCACCAGCAGACCTTTGGGGGTGCGGCCGAAGTTAGCCCGCATAAAGTTCAAAAAGGTGTCCATAGCGCCGTCCTGGACATTGATTTCCGAGAAAATACCGCCGATGGTAATCAACATAATAATCCAGGAAAGGTTGTTGACGCCGTTAAATAGTGCTTGGAACCAGGCAATGGGAGAAAACACGCCGCCCATCAGTAAAGCTGCTGCGCCGGCAATAATCATAGCCCATTTAACCTCGCCGCCAATCAGGGGAATTTTTTTAACCAGGATGATAACCAGCATTAGTGCAAACGGAATTATAACGATATGCATCAATAGCCCTCCTCCGGTTGATGAACCGGCCCCGTCAGGGACCGGCGCTGAGTGCGTTTGTATTCCTCTGGTAAGATTGGCAAATATTTAATTTTCCAAAGGGGAAGCTTCAGCCGCTGCAGACAGCAGCCAGGGCTTTTGCCATACAATCCTTGGCCATATCTACCCGGACGCCGGCATTGACCCGGGTATCCCGAAAGGGGGCCACAGCTTTGTTGATCAAGGGCATCAATTTCTGGGCCAGGCCTTGAGGATCGCCGGCAGCCATACCCATAATCAGGCTGGTGTCGATAGCCTTTGGCATGATTCCTGCCGAGCCGAAGACTACGGCGCAATCCGCCACCGCCCCAGCCTCAACCTTCAAACGGACTGCGCAGCTGACTAAGGGGAAATCGAAGGAGCCCCGGATGGTCCAGCGGCGGTAGGCGCTGCGGGAGCCGGCCGGCAAAGGCGGCAGTACCAGCCCTGTCAGCACTTCATCATGGGCGATGGCCTTGCGGCCGGCAGACAAATATAATTCCGCCACCGGCATCCGGCGTTCACCGCCGGAACCTGTCAGTACAGCTTGGGCTCCGTGAGCCATCATCGCCGGGGCCAGATCCGACTGGAACAAGGCTACACACTCTTTACTGCCCTTGTACTGAAAACACTGGTTGCCTCCCCATTTGAAGCATTTATTCACATCGGACCAGGGCACCTGGTTGTTGAAAAACATGCAGCGGTTTTCTTGCAGGAGGTTGCCCCCCAGGGTGGCTTGGTTGCGAATCTGGGGGGAGGCTACTTTGGCCGCCGCTTGCTGAATGGCCAAATAGCCTGCCAGAGCCGGGGTCTCCGCCAACTCCCAAAGCCTCAGGGAGGCGCCGATGTATAGACCGCCGCCGGCAGTCAGGGATATGCCCTGGAGCTCCGGCAGATCATCAAGGCAGCACAGCAGATCGTGATACTCCAGCTTCTGGTTCAGCCGGGGCAGTAAGTCGGTGCCGCCGGCCAGGATCTTGGCCTCCGGATTGGTTGACAAGAAGCGGATAGCTTCCGCCAGGGTGGCCGGTTTGGTTACCCTCATGAATCCCGCCTCCTCTGCTCCATACGTTCTGAGGCAAGCTGTACGGCCTCAATGATTTGCTGATAGCCGGTGCAGCGGCAGAGATTGCCGGCCATGGCCTCCTTGATGCATTGGGTGCCGGGCTGGGGCTCTTTTTGCAGCAGAGCCTTGGTGGACATGATCATGCCCGGCGTGCAGTAGCCGCACTGCACAGCGCCGGCATCCAGATAGGCCTCCTGAATGGGGTGTAAGGTATCGCCGTCACTGAGGTTTTCAATGGTTTCGATTTCTTTGCCCTGGGCCTGCAGGGCCAGGGTAATGCAGCTATAGATGGGCCTGCCGTTCATCAGTACGGTGCAGGCGCCGCATTCCCCGGCGCCGCAGGCTTTTTTGCTGCCGGTCAGCAGCCGGACATTGCGCAGATAATCGATCAGCAGCATATCCGACGGAATCATATCCTTGACCTTTTTACCATTGAGAGTTAATTCCAGCTCATACATGGTGGCATTCATGATCCCGCCTCCTTTGGATTAGTACGTTGCTGTCCCTGATTTTCCGGCAGCTTTTCCGGCTGGTTTTGACGCTGGTTTTCCCGCTGCTTTTCCAGCAGTTTTTTGCGGAAAATAGCCGGCGTAATGGGGGCCTCCTCAAAGCGGATACCGACTGCATCGTAAAGGGCATTTGCCACCGCCGGAGCCACCGCAATAATGGGAGGTTCCGCGATGCATTTAGCGCCGTAGGGGCCGTAGGGATCGATGGTTTCCACGAAGGAGCCCACGATTTCCGGCATTTCCAGAAAGGTAGGGGGCTTATATTCCAATAAGGTATTGGCCTGGTATATGCCCTCCTTATTGATAGCCAGGCTCTCCAGAGTCACGCCGGCCATGCCCTGGAGCACACCGCCGTAGACCTGGCCCATGGCCATTTGGCTGTTGATGGTTTTGCCGATGTCGTGAACGGAAACGATTTTATCTACGGTAAAGGTACCGTTGTCATGAACCGTCACCTCCGCCATCTGCACACCGAAAGGATAAGCGGGGGCCAGATTGCCGTATCCCGTGGCGTCGCCTAAATCTGTTTTTGGCTCAAAGATGCCCACGCCGTAAAAGGGCCGCCCGTTGAAGGCATGGCTGCACTTGACTGCTGCCTCATCGAAGCTCATGATTTTTTCCCCGGTATATTCACCGTAAGCAGCGCCGTTTTTGATTTCCACAGGGCCTATGCCCCAGCGTTCCCGCAGGCAGTCGCTCATCTGTTTTTTTAAATCTTTGCAGGCAAACAAAATAGCAATGCCTAGATTGCTGGTAAGCTTGGAGCCGTTGGTGCCGGTGGAAAAGGGCGTCAGCGACGTATCCCCCATGACCACATTGACGGATAAGGGATCCACACCCAATTCTTCAGCTACGATCTGCGTGCAAACCGTATTCATGCCCTGGCCGATCTCCGATTCACCGATTAAAACCGTCAGAGCGCCGGAGCTTTCCAGACGCAAAAGGGCACTGCTGCCGGCAAATTCCGGCTTGCCGGCTCGGGAGCCGGAGCAATGGATCAATGCCGCGACGCCGATACCCTTGCCGGGAGTCTTGTTTTTCCGTTTTTCATCCCAGCCCATCAGCTCCTTGGCCTGGGCCATGCACTCCCGGATGCCGTTGGTCTCGTAGCGGAAACCGTGAATGGAGGTCTCATGATTGTGCATAAAGTTTTTCAGCCGCAGCTCTGTAGGATCCATATTCAGCTTGACCGCTAATTCGTCAATGGCCTGCTCCAGTGCAAAATGCATCTGAGGATTGCCGAAGCCCCGGTAGGCGCCGGTGGGAGCGTGATTGAGATACAGCCCGGTGCCATTCACATAGGTGCTGCGGAAGCGGTAGTTGTTGTCACCCCGGAAACAGGCAATGGCCGTCACGGCGTCGCCGTCGGAGGAATAGGCGCCAAAGCCAGACAACAGCTTAGTTTTCTTGCTGAGAAAATTACCTTCGGCATCGGCGGCAATCCAGGTTTCAATTTCCATGCCCAAAGCCGGCCGGCAAGCCAAAAACTCCTCCAGCCTGGTGTTGGTCATTTTCACCGTAGCCTTTAGCATCACGGCCAAGAGAGCCGTAATCACCGGCAAGGGCTGATCGTTGCGGGCACCGAAGGCGCCGCCGATCATCATGGGCTTGATCTCAATATCTTTCTCAGCAATACCGGTTACTGCCGAAATATCCTCCCGGATGTGAAACCACATTTGGGAGGCACAGTAAACCGCCAGCTTGCCCATATTGTAGACGGCGGTGGCGCTGTTGGGCTCCAAATGCACCTGGTGCAGCGAGGGGAAAGTATAAGTACCCCCGGCCACCACTGCCGCCTGGGCAAAGTCCTTTTCCACATCTCCCCGTTCCACCACGATAGGCATAGCTACATTGCCGGGCTTGTCGCAGCGAGTCAAATCCTTGGCTTCTTTGGCCTGCTGCAGGGATGAAACCACAGGCAAGGGTTCATACTCCACTTTGATGAGCCTTAAAGCCGCCTCGGCTATCTCCTCGCTTTCAGCAACGACAATGGCCACCATATCGCCGATGTAGCGCACATATTCCTCAGCCAGCACCCAGGTGTCTTTGGTATCGCCCATGCGGAAATATTTGTCGTTGCGGGCGATATCCTTGGCTGTATATACTGCGGCAACCCCGGGATAGGCCTTGGCCTGCTCCGTATCCAGCAGAAGGATTTTGGCGTGGGACTGCCGGGCATGCAGCACCTTGGCATGCAATGTCCTAGGCAGAATTACGTCGTCGCTGTAGACAGCCCGGCCGGTGACCTTGGCCTGGCCGTCGATCCTGCGTACCGGCTTTCCGATGTATTTATATTCGTTCATAGAGCTATCCCCTGTCTTTGCTGGGTTTTGCAGATTAGTGTATCAGCGGGCCAACACACTTTTTGCTTTTGCTTATTCCGCCGGCAGCGGCGTGATTCGTGTAAATTCATCCCAGGCATCCAGAGGCACCGTGGCGTCGATGCCCAGCTTGGTGGTATGGATACCATATTTGTCCCGGCCAAAGCCGGCGGCATTAGGAACCACCATCAGGCCCTTTTCCGTCCGCAAACGGGTGGACAGAGCCCAAAATACATCGGAGGGATCAAAGACGTCTACATCGTGATCCACAATAATGCAGTTTTTGAGGAACTTAAAGCTGGCAAAGGCCGCCATCAGCGCATTTTTTGCCTCAAGATCGATCTGCTTGCGGACGGAAATAGCGCAGGTCAGATAATTGCGGCAAAGCATAATGTTAATAGCCTTTACGTCAATATTGATGGCCGTCAGCGCATTTTTGATCTGGGCCTCTCTGGGGGAACCCAGCAGGGTTACATCATCGGTGGAGCCGGCGCTGATCACCTGAACCATGGGATCCCGGCGGGTGGTGACACAGTCAATGTGGAACACATGGTTTTCCATGGGCTCAATGTAAAATTCCATAAAATCGCCAAAGGGGCCTTCGATTTCCTTCTCGCCGGGCATCAGCTTGCCTTCCAGTACGATTTCGGCGTAGGCGGGAACCTCCATATCGATGGTTATGCATTTAACCAGCTCCATGGCCTCTCCCCGCAGAGCGCCGGCAATTTCCAGCTCATCTACATCCCGGGGCGGGCCGCAGGCGGCTGCCAGCAGGCACATGGGATGGCTGCCGATAACTACGGCGATTTCCAGAGGTTTTCCCATAGCTACGGCCTTGCGGTAGTAAGCCTCCAGGTCCTGGGTGGGGGACATGCGCAGACCCGTCTTATCGGGGCCTTTAAGCTGCATACGGTTGAAGGAGATATTGCGTACGCCGGTTTCCGGCTCCTTGGCAATGACCACGCCGGAAGTAATGTAGCGGCCGGCGTCTTTGGCCGAATGCTGGATAAAGGGGAACTTGCGGATATCGAACTCCCCTTTTTTCATGATCACTTCATGGACGGGGCCGTCTTCTACCATTACCGGGGTAATCCGCTGTTCCAGGCGCTGGCCGAATACATCCACTACCTTTTCCACGGGGCACTCAAAAACGGAAGCAAGAAACTGCCGTTTGCCAAAAATATTGTTGTAGACCTTGCCTTCATAGCCGGCAATATTTTCGAAGATTACCGCATGGCCCTTTTTTTCCTGGGCGGCCAGACGGGATGAAATGGAAGAGATATTGACCTCCTCCGTCACATGATCCAGAAAACCTTGTTTATCCAGTATATCCAGATAACCCCGGATATCCTTGAACATAAATGATCCCTCCATTCGTTCCTATGGTGTAATAGGCGGGCCGGCTGGTTAGGCCGGCTCGCAGTATAAGGCTTAGATAAAATCTTCTAATTTAACGCTGTTCATCAATTCCTTAGGCGGCTTTACCCGTTCGGCAAACTCGGAGCTGACAGGTCTGGTGGCGTCGATAACGCACTTGGTGACCATATTGCCCTTGCCCAGGCGGGTTTCGTCATAAGCGGTGGGATCCAGATGGGAGCCGGTGATATTGGGAATCATGGTAAAATCTTTATCGGCCTGGAACCGGGTGGCAAAGGCCCACATGACGTCCCGTTCGTTGTAAATGTCGATATCCTCATCCACCACGATAGCAGTTTTCAGCATGCTTTCTGCGCCGATTGCCACAAGGCCTGTGCGGGTGCCTTCGCCGGGTACCCGTTTCTTGATCTGGATATAGGCGGTAAACAGGCAGCAGCCGGAAGGGGGCAGATGAACGCCCAGCACCGAGGGGATCTTGGCTTTGACGGAATTGTAGAGGGAAGCCTCAAAGGACAGCACGCCGGACAGATTGTGCTCTGTATGAGCGGGATCCAGATCGTGATAGATGGCGTCATGACGCATGGTGATGGCCGTGATGGTGATTTCGTAGGAAGGCATCTCATGGCCATAATAGCCGGCAAACTCGGCGAAGGGGCCGTCAGGAATTTCTTTGGTGGTATCCAGGTAGCCCTCCAGCACGATTTCGGCGTCGGCAGGAACCAGCAGATCTACAGTTTCGCCTTTGACCACCGGTAAAGCCTCGCCGATGAGGCCGCCCATGACTTCCAGCTCATCCAGGTCGATGGAGCCGCTGACGCAGGAGCCCATGACTACTGCCGGATGATGGCCGATAACCAGGGCCACTTCCATTTTACCGTTGCCCAGTTCCGCATTTTTGCGGGCAATGTATTTGCCGTGGTTATTGGGGTTGATCATACAGGTGATGGTATTTTTGTTCAGTATCTCGTGGCGGTACCAGCCGGCGTTGTGGATACCGGTTTCGGGATCCTTGCAGATAGTGAAGGCAGTAGTCAGGTACTTGCCGTGATCGTTTTTGGCGTGGTGGACGATGGGCAACAGACCCAGATCCACGTCATTGCCCTTGAGAATAACTTCCCTTACGGGGGCCTTAGCCCGATCCACCTCTACAGGAGGAATCAGGTTGGCACAGCGTTTCATGTATTCTTCAAGGATGCTGCGCTTGCTGCCCTTGCCCGGAGCTATGTCCATGGCGATGCCCATCAGGTCGTAGCTGCCGAAGGTATTGGTCACCAGAGGCAACTTGCTGCCTTTCATTTTATGGCAGTACATCACCGGGAATTTGTTCTGGGCACCTAATTGCTGCTGCAGCATACAGGGTTCCAGCACCGTATCCAGAGGCTTCGTCAGTTCGATATAATATTCAGGCCCTTCCTTCTTAACATCCTCGATAAAGCTTCTCAAATCTTTTGCCATAATCAATTTCCCCCTATCCTATCGTTTTAGTTCCAGGAGCCTTTTTCCAGAAAGGCAATCAGCGTTTTTACGCCGGTATCGGCCAAACCCAGGTTTTCCAGGGTGCGTCCGGAGGCCATATAGTCGGCGTCATTGAGCAGGCCGGCCAGCTGCAAAACCGTGTCGGTGGCCGGGGTGGGTACGCCCACCTTTTTTGCCAGGGAGGCGAAGAAGGCGATGCCAAAGGGGGCGTCCTCAGTGACATAGCGATGCTCCACACTGAAGGGGCCGGGGATGCCTTTGCGGGCTTCCAGATAGGACTCTCCCGTACCAAAGTAGGGCAAGGCCATCTCCAGTCCGGGCTGCAGAGGGTAATTAGGCTTGCCAAAGCCCAGAGCTTCGCGGACAGCCAGACGCTCGGCGTCAATTTTCAGGATCAGCTTGCATACCGAAGGGGTAAAAGCGTCCCGGTACATTTTATAGTCCTTGTTGCCCTCCATAGCGCTGGCGCTCAGGAGGCAGGGCACCACATGAGCGGAAGGGTTCAGGTTCAGTGTGGCCACATCCAGCAGGTTGCGGACGGGCACAAAGGCGTCATCGCAATCCTTGAGGATGGCAGCCACCTCGCCGGTTTTGGAGGCGGGGAACACTCCCAAAGGATTCATTTCCTGCCGCACATGGATCATCACCTCCGCCGGGCCGATGGCGTTAGTGCCATAGGGCAGGGTGGCGGTTTCCGCCAGGGTAACGGGTTTCCACTGGCCCATCCGGTTGAGATGGTAATAGAATTCGTAAGCGCCGAAGCAGGCCGGCAGGAAGATATAGGTTTGGCTTTCCTTCAAATGGGGAGCACACAGCTCAGCGATACGTTTATGGCCAAAGCCGGGCATGATTACAAAAATCACATCGGAGAAGGCCAGGGCTTCCTCGATATCCGAGGTAACGGCGGCCAGCTTAGCTACCGTCTTTTTGCCGGCTTCCAGAATACCGATTTCTAAATTGCTGGCTTTGATGCCCTCTAAACCTTTGGCGAACTCCGGTACCTCATAGAGGCATACGCTCCAGCCTTTGGCCGCCATGTCGGCGCCGAAAGCCTTGCCTCCGTTGCCGCCGCCGAGAATTGTCATTTTTTTCATGAACCTTTTCCCCTTTCATATGCTTATTGATCAGATACTGGTTGATAAAATACTTCCTGTTGGCAGGATGCTTATTGCAGATTGCTGATCTGGGGCTGCTTTACCTCCCGTTTTTTTAGCTGGGACATCAACACCGCAAAGCCCAGGGCAGCGCCAATAGCCAAAAGGATATAGCTAGTGGTGAAGCAGAAAGCGATCAGGGCCAGCACACCGGCAATGGCAAGAGTGCGATCCGTAAGGGTCATAATGGTGAAGAAGTATCCCACATAAGAGGCTTGAGCCATTATGACCAGGATAATGATGGCTGCCAGCTTAATCAGCTCCACCATGATATTAACGGGCTCCATAATTAAAATGGGGCTCCAAATGACAAAAAAGGGCAGCAGCCAGGCGATCCAGCCGGCTTTTACGGCCTCCCAGGAAGTAACGCCATAGCTGGTACCGCAAATTGGGGCCGCTGCCACCGCCGTAATAGCCACCGGCGGGGTCATCTGACCGAAAACGGAAAACAGGAATAGGAAATAGTGGGCTTGCATCATGGTGACGCCCAAATTAACCATTACCGGAGCGCACATCATGGCAACGATCATGTAGGAAGCAAAGGGCGGAATGCCGCAGCCCAGCAAAATGGTGACAAAAGCGATAAGCAAAAGGGCGATAACCAGGTTGCCGCCGCTGATTTCCCCGATCATAGCCGGGAATTTCAGGCCGATGCCGGTGATGTCGAAAGTAGCCAGCACTACGCCGATGAGGGCGCAAGCCACTGCAATGCCGGCGCCGGACATAGCGCCGTCCACACAGGCTAAAGCCCATTCCCGGGGGGAGCGGCGGGTTTCTTTGCGGATCAGGCTAAGCAGCACTGTGGCCACACAGATCACAAAGGAAATCATGCGCAGGGAGTAGCCTAATACCAATAATATAATGATCAATGTCAGCGGAACAAGGAATAGATAAGATGTACGGAAGATGGATTTTACACTGACTTCCACATCTGCGCTCAGTGCGGTAATTCCCGCCTTTCTGGCGTGGAGATGAACATAGACGCCAATGCAGAAGTAATACAGAAATGCGGGGATAATACTCATCAGACAGACCCGGATATAGGGTATGCCGATGTATTCGGCCATGACGAAGGCTACCACGCCCATCACCGGCGGTACCAGCAGGGCCCCGGTAGCTGCGGCGGTAAGGATGCCGCCGATCTGGGGATTCTTATATCCGGTGCCCCGCATCATTGGCACAGCAAAGGGGCCGCAGATGGAGACGTTGGCCATACCGGAGCCGGTAATCATGCCCACCAGGCCGCAGGAAATGACGGCGGCCATACCGGCGCCGCTGGAAAACCGCTTGCCGATGACCTTGCCGATTTCCAGGAAAAACTCGCTGCCGCCGGCGGCGGATAAAAAGGCGCCGAAGACCATAAATAAAAAGATGTAGTCGGCGGAGATGCCTAAAGAGGCCCCGAACATGCCGCTGAAGCCAATATTGAACTTTGAGATGGCAGCGCTTAGAGGAATCTTAAAATGCCACAGGGGATCAGGCAGATAGTGACCCCATAGAGTGTAGGCGATGAAGACGATAGAGATAATGGGCAGTACCATGCCCACGGCCCGGCGGGCCACTTCCCAGCATACCAGCAAAAGAAGGATACCAATGATCATGTCGGCCTGGGTATTCATGCCGGCTCTTTTTTCCAGCCCGGAAAATTCCATAAAAATATAAAGGGTGGAAATTAAGGTGCCCACAAGCAGGATAAGGTGAGGCGCCATTTTTAGGAGTGTTTTTTGTTCCAATTTGTTGATGTTGGAGAGACAGACTAGCACCAGGGCAAACAAAAGATGCATATTCTGATGCTCAATGGGACCCAAAAGCAGTGTCTGTGTATAAATCAGGTGGTACAGTACCATAGCGACACACAGGACGGTTATGATGCCGTCCAGGGTAAATGCTTTTTTTACCTGGGTCATGCTACACTTCCTTTCCCGGAAGCCCGCCGGCAAACTGCCGGCAAGCTCCCATCTACAGGCAACCCGGCAGAGCCTACTTGTTGGCAGCCTCCCAAACACTGGGCCAAATGCCAATTTCTTTGTAGTATTTCAGGGCGCCGGGATGAATCTCGCTTTCCCCTTCAATCATATGGAGCAGGCTAAGCATATCCTCGGCAGCCATACCCTCCAGAGCAGGCAGATAATCTTTTAGTTTGGCGGTATTTTCGGCAAGAGTTTTGGTAACCTCATACACCAATTCTTCATCGGTGCCGGCCATACAGGCCAGGGCAACGGTGGTGGAGCCATAGAGTTCAAAGGGCTCTGTCTGCTCCTCATGGAGGGAACCGGCCAAAGCCGTTACCGGCTGGTAGGGCCAGACTTCTTGTAATCCGGCCTTCTCAACGGCTTGGAGCTGAAGCTCTGCGGGGAAGGAAATGGGATAAACCTTGTTGCGTTTTGTGACCACAACTTCCTGGAGGTTGGAAACCGGAATAAAGGGTTTGCCGGGGTTGCCGGTGCCCAAGTACAGGCAGGCATCCACCAGGCCGTCAGCCAGGGCGTTGAATTGGTCGCCGAAGCTCATGGTCTTGATGGTGACCTTGATGCCCAGAATATCAAAGGCTGCGTAGTATACCTGCTGAGGCAGCTCATCAGCAAACATGGCGATGGTTTTGCCGTTTAAATCGCTGATGGATTTGATGTTGCTGTCCAAGGTGACTAAGCCGTTGACGCCATACATGAAGCCGGCAATCATCCGCTGATCCAGCAGAGGCTCTTTGCCGGCGAACTGGCCTACGGCGTGCTTAGCGGAGACGAAGGGCGTCGATGAAACCATGTATAGGGCGGTATTGGGATCCCGGCCGATCATCTGCGTGATATTGGCTTCCGTGTTGGCGGTACCGGTGGCAGACATACGGATCCAGGGATGGACTTTGGCGATGGTATCGGCAATGCCGATGGCGGCTTGCTGCACGGTGCCGTTAGCTCCTAAAAGCTCCACATCCATTTTCGGATGCTCAGCCGGAGCAGCCGTGCCGCCGCCTTGGCTGGATTGGGGATCTGCCCCGCCGTTGCCTGCCGGTGTACTGCTGCCGCAGCCACCCAGAATCAAACCGAATACCATGATAAGGCTAAACCCGGTGATGAATGCCCTCTTTCTAATCATACCCTATCCTCCTCACAATCGATGGGATCTTGCAACGTATTAATCTTGGATGGGACTCCACTCCAGGGCAATGACGCCGATAATGTCGCCGGTATTAACCGGCGGGAAATGTGTGACACCGAGAGGCAGCCATTTGGCATCGGTTTCGATGGTTTCAAGTTCCTCCAGGGGGCTGAAGATATGGCCGAATTTCGTTCCTTTTTCCAGAACCTCCCCTGCCTTCACAAAGGGCTCAAATAAGCCGCCCCGGTTGGCCGTGGGGAACTTCCGTTTGAAAACCATATAGCGATCCTTTTCCAGATACTTTACCGGACGGTCAATCATGCCCAGCTTGCTCATCACATTGTAGACGCCGTTTTTCGACAGATCAATCTTGTCCTGCTGGAAGCAGCCGCCGGCTCCTACCTCAGCCATAAAGGCGGGGATGCCGTTGAGGATGCAGTTGACGTCCATGTTTTTGGCGATGGCTCCCGGCAGTTCGGCGCCGGTCTGGGATAGATCCACGATACAATTGGCCTTAAGGCCGAAAGCCAAAGTCAGCTCTTCGGTTTTTTTCGTGATTTCCTCAGGTACGCCGGCTATTTTCTTGTAAATTGCATAAGGAACCGTGTCGTATTCTGCTGCCAGGGAATGAAGACTGATCAGGTAATTGGCATGCTTTTTGATTTCTTCAAAGAGCGTATAAGCCGCCCGCTCGGAGAACCAGCCGTTGGGGGAACCGGGGAATTGCTGATCCATATCCAGACGATCCACCCAGGTAAACTTATGCTTGGTTTGAAATGCCATAGGATTGCTTAAAGGTGTAATTACTACGGTACCCTTTAGAGTCTTGGGATCTAGTTCTTCCGATAGCTGTTTGCATAGCAAAATGCCGTTTAATTCGTCGCCGTGAATGGTGCTGTTGACCCAGAGCACCGGGCCGGCTTCCGCACCCTGCACGATAATCAGAGGCACATTGACCGGAGAGCCGCAGGAGAGCTCGCCGCCGTAAAGATGGCCTTTGGCGATACCGCCTCTCACTGCTGTGACATTGCCTATTTTCATATTATTGCTCCATCCTTTCTCGTCCAATGATTGTTTGCTCGGCCAATAATCAACGAAGCTATTATTTTGACCTCCCCCCCTTCTTCACCGGTTGACCTTTCATCTATTGGCTATTTATTTGATAGGCTCCAAAGAGGCCTGGAAGTGACGGAGAATCGGGGGTTCCCAAGTGATGCGATAGCCCCGTTTGACTTCCTGGGAACGCTTTTTAACTTCGATGAGAGCATCAGCCATCAGATCCAGATGGGCCTGAGTATAGACCCGGCGGGGAATAGCCAGACGGCTGAATTCAAAGTCGGCATGAAGCTGCCGGCCGGTGTCGGGGTCGTTGCCCAGCATATAGGAGCCAATGTCGCAGGTTCTTATGCCTGCTTCTTTATACAGCTCGATGCATAGGGTCTGAGCGGGGAATTCATTATAGGGGATATGGGGGAACATTTGGGCTGCATCCACAAAAACGCCGTGGCCGCCTACAGGAGATTGGTAAGCGATGCCGGCATCATCCAGACGGGCTGCCAGATATTCCATCTGACCGATACGATAGCGAAGATAGCTTTCCTCAATGCCCTCATAGAGGCCGATGGCCAGAGCTTCCAGATCCCGGCCGGCCAGACCGCCGTAAGTATAGAAGCCTTCGTAATTGATGCAGTTGGCTTTGATCTGGATAACCAGGGGTGATGCGCTGTCCCGGACACCAAGCATACCGCCGATATTAACGATGGTATCCTTCTTGGCGGACATGGTGAAGGTATCGCCGTAGCTGAACATTTCCCGAATGATATCCTTAATGGAAGCGTCCTTGTACTCCGGCTCATCCCGTTTGACGAAATAGGCGTTTTCCGCATAACGGGCAGCGTCGATGTTCAGGGGCACGCCATATTTCTGACATAGAGCGTAAGTCTCCCGCATATTCTTCATGGAGACGGGCTGGCCGCCGGCGGAGTTGTTGGTGATCGTCATCACTACTAAACCGATGCGCCGGCCGTGTTCTTTTAGCAGGGATTCCAGCTTTGCCAGATCCATATTGCCTTTGAAAGGCGCCCGTTTGGAGGGATCCTTGGCCTCAGGAACCACACAGTCAATGGGACGGGCGCCGCTGAGGATAACATGAGCCCGGGTGGTGTCAAAGAACATATTGGAGACAGAAAGCTTGCCCTCCCCTAAAAGCAGAGGCAGTAAAACTTTTTCGGCCGCCCGGCCCTGATGAACAGGCTGGATGTAGTCGTAGCCAAAGATGTCCTTGCCGGCGTCTTCCAGCTTATAATAGCTGCGGCTGCCGGCGTAAGCCTCGTCGCCTCCCATGATTCCGGCCCACATCTGGTCGCTCATGGCATTGGTGCCGGAGTCTGTCAGCAGGTCAATGTAACAATCTTCGCCCCGTAGGTTAAACAGGTTGTACTTGGCCTCTTTGATTTTTTGCTCCCGCTCTTGTCTGGTCAGCATTTTGATGGGCTCCACCATTTTGATGCGGAAGGGTTCCGGAATGTACTTGATTGCCATAGATAGTTCCTCCTGTTCTTTCTTTGGATGTGATGCGTGATGCACCATAAAGGTGAAAAAAATAGTTTTTTGACGGCTTTCAGGGAGGTATCTTCGTCTCATGTCCAGACTGAGAAATCAGTGCCGGAAAGCCCTTTTGAATGTCGGTGACTGCGGTTCGATAATGATTTTCCATTAAAGCCTGGGCCTGCTCAATGTCGCCTTTTCGGTAAGCCTCATAGATTCTTTCATGCTGGGCAATAGCCAGGGACTTCTGTTTGCCGTTGGACATATAGATATAGCGGATAAGCAGCTCCTGCCGCAGGTTGTAACGTTCATAGAGGTCGCAGAAGCTTTTATTTTTGCAGGAGCGAAAAAAGGTCAGATGAAATTCATTATCGTAGGTGAAATAGTCTTCTGTGTCCAGGTATTGCTTTTGCAGCATAATCTGACGCTTTAAATCTGCCGACACTTCATCAATATTGCTGCGTTCCGCCGACATTTTTACCGCATGGTTTGAGAGAAGCGAGATAATCTCGTTATGCTCCAGGGCATAATCACAGTCAAAATCCACAACCTTGGCGCCGGACTTAGTAATGCCCACAAGAAAGCCGTCCTGGTATAGCCGGTTGACGGCGTCCCGGACCGGAGTGGAGCTGACGCCATAGCGTTCTTGCAGCTGGCGGTTCACCAGCTTTTGGCCCAGTCTTATCCGTTGGTTGAGGATATCCTTGCGTATTTGCTCATAAATTTGATCAGAGTATGTCTCCTTTTTAATCAATGGACGGGGCCTCCTTATTCCTACAATGCTGTAGAAAGATTTCGACAATAAGAAATATTTCTTTACAACTTTATCTTAATCAACTTTGCCTTTGGCAATCTTGTCTTATTGTCTTAAAAGATCATATGACGATGCGTGATGCATTATACATTACAAAATTAATATAGCACTATATTTTTTCAAAGTCAATAGTTCAAAATGGCTCAAATCAGGCCAAATCACCAGTAAGACAGAAAAAGACTGAGGCAGATTTGCGTCAGTCTTTTTCCGTACTTTTCTATCTCCTATGGGCGGGGGTTTATTTGATCCTCCGGTTTATCTGTCCTTGGCGTATCCTGATTTAGCATAACCTGCGTTACACCTTAGAAAAACCTTTTTCCAAATCGTCAATGATATCCTGAGCGTTTTCCAGGCCGACGGAAAGGCGAACCAGGCCGTCGCTAAAGCCTGCCGCCTCCCTCTCTTCTTTCGAGTAGGCCGAGTGGGTCATGGAAGCCGGATGCTGAATAAGGGTTTCGGCATCTCCCAGGCTGACGGCCAATACGCAGACGTGCAGGTTGTTGATGAGGCTTTTGGCGCTTTCAAAGCCACCTTTTACATCGAAGGAAATGACGCCGCCAAACTGCTGCATTTGTTTTTTGGCAATGTCATGACCCGGGTGAGAAGGTAAACCTGGATAGTAAACCTGCTGGACTTTCTCATGCTGAAATAAATATTCCGCCACCTTTTGCGCATTTTGGCAATGGGCGTCCATGCGGTATTTCAGCGTTTTCAATCCCCGAAGGATCAGAAAAGCGTCATGAGGGCTAAGCACGGAGCCGGTTATATCCTTTAGGCCGACGCCGCGGATTTCGCCCATTATTGCATGTTTGCCCACAGCCATACCGGCAACCACATCGCCATGGCCGTTGATGTATTTGGTGGCGGAATGCAGAACGAGATCGGCGCCGAGATCAAGAGGCCGGGTTAAGTAAGGCGTCGCGAAAGTGTTGTCAACCATCACCAGGCAATCGGATTGTGCCTTGTGGACAGCAGCGGAAAGCCCGGCAATATCAACAATCTTCATGCTGGGATTAGCCGGCGTCTCGAAATATATTGCCTTGGTATTTGGCTTTATGGCAGCAAGAACGGCCTGGGTATCGGAACAGTTGACAAAGTCAACCTGAATGCCAAACCGCGGGAAAGTATGGGACATCAGCGCATAGGTACAGCCGTAGAGGACGGGGTCGGCAACGATATGATCGCCGCAACTCAACAAGGTCAGCAGTGTTCCCGATATGGCGCCCATGCCTGAGGAAAACACTACGCATTCCTCAGCATTCTCCAAGGCTGCAATCTTCTGCTCCAGCAGTCTGAGGGTGGGGTTGCCTAACCTGGTATACATGAAACCGTCATCCCTGCCTCCAAAACGCTCTCCGCCCTGCTCGGCGTTGTCGAACACAAAAGTGGAGGTTTGGAAGATGGGAGCGGCAAGAGCTCCAAATGCATTGTCGCCATGGATCCCGTGGAGTACATCTGTTTCAAAGTGCTTAAACATAATACTTCCTGCTTTCTTTATTTGCTTGCTTTTATTTGCGTCAGTGGTATTCGTAGTTTTTCATCTTGATTTGTAGATCCGCGGTACCCGGGGCCGGATATTGCATGTAACCGCACTGGTTCCCAGCCCTAAAGGTTCAAATAGCCATTCGCATGGCACAGTGTCCTCATCGTCGGTTCCTAGCAGCAAAGCTTCGTCGCCTGCCGTTACGTCCGGATAATCGGTGACATCGACCATAAACATATCCATGCATACCCGTCCGACTACAGGACAGACATGACCGCGGATGCGGATACGGCCAAGATTGGTAAGCTGGCGGAAATAGCCGTCGGCGTCTCCGGCGGTAATGACCGCCAAAACCATATCTTTCTCGGATACCGCCATTCGATTATAGCTGATTGCGGCACCTTGCGGAACGGAATGTATCGCTGCTACCCTGGCTTTCCAGGCCATGATGGTCTTGAGATTAGCTGGCCGGATTTTTTCGCTTTCTGCCAGATGGCCGTAAAGAGCTGTGCCCACCCGGCACATGTCCAGCGCGTATTCAGGCGAATTAACGCTGGCCGCTGAACTGCAGCAGTGCCTCAGCCCCGGCTTGATCCCTTGCTGCTCCAAAGCTTGACACATCTTCATAAAGCGGCGGAATTGCATTGCCGTATAGGCTTCATCCTCCGGCATTCGCCCGTAAGCACTGGAGAAATGGGTAAAAATTCCGCCGGCCTGCAGATGGGGCGTCCGGTAGGCCTTGGCAACCAGCTCTGCCGAATCAGCAAATGAGGACTCATCGCAGGGATAGCCTATCCTGTTCATTCCGGTATCCAGCTTGACGTGGCATTGTACGGTAACATTGGCGGCTGCTGCTTTTAATGCCAGTTCTTCTGTGTATGCAGCAGAAATCAGCGCCTGGGTGATATTATACTTCGCCAATAGGGGGGCTTCCTCTGCCGGGGTCCAGCCCAGAATCAAAATTTCCTGCTGAATCCCCGCTGCCCGCAGTTCCAGCGCCTCGGAGAGGCAAGCGACACCAATCCAGTCCTTCGGAAATATGGCGGTCAGAGCTCGGGCAACGGGGAGTGCGCCATGGCCATAAGCATCTGCTTTCAAAACATTCATTAGCAGGCAGCCAGGGGGGATCAGGGAGTGCAGCTCCCGGCAATTATCCTGCAGCAATCCCAAATCAACCTCGGCCCAGCAGCGTCCGGTTCCTATTTCCATCTCAAATCTCCTTCTATACATGTACGCCGTTGTCGTTATAAAGCCTTGCTGGCCCTTTCGTCAGCTGTCTTTTCTTCTTTAGTTCTCATTATGCCAAATTGAATGGTGATAATGGCAGCAATTCCTAAGAACATCTGATAGTATACATGAGACAGTATCTCAAAGGGAGAAATACCACCCATGGTGCTCAGCATTGTAATCATACTGCTGTGAGGCGCCACAGTGAGGGCGACGCAAGCGAAAATATCCAGGATGCTGGCCATTCTCTTGGGGGCAATAGCATGCTGATCGCCAATATTCTTGGCAATAGGTGAGGTGGTAAGAATGGCCACTGTGTTATCCAACAGGGAAAAGGACAGCAAAGCAGTCAGTGATGCGATGGAATACTCGGCGCCCCTGCGGGTGCGGATACGGCTGGAGATTTTCTCAACAAGCCAGGTAATGCCACCGTTCATTTCGATCAGCCCCGTAATGCCGCGGACGAATAAAGCCACAAAGACGGCTTCAGACATATTGACAACGCCGTTGCCAATACCTTGCATCAGAGTGGGAATGGTTAAGCTGGCGGTGAGAAAACCAATTACAGCGGCCAGGATAGTACCGCTGATTAGAACCAGCAGCACATCCATACCGGCAATGGCTGCAGCAAGCACTGCCACATAGGGGATAATTTTAATGAGACTGTAATCAGAGGCGTCCACAGCGCTTTGAGCGCCGCTGCCTACTATTGCAAATACGATTGCGGCAGCGATCGCTGCAACAAGCGCGATCTTAAAGTTCATGCGGAACTTATCCTTCATTTCGGCGCCGACGCCGCGGGTGGCAGCAATCGTCGTATCAGAAATAACAGATAAGTTATCGCCAAACATAGCGCCGCCAAACACTGCTGCCAGAGCAACGCCTGTATTCAGGCCGGTGGCCTCCACAATTCCTATGGCAATGGGCCCCATCGCCACCACTGTGCCGAAGCAAGTGCCGGTGGAAAGGGAAATTAAACAACCGATGATAAATATTCCAGGAGCCAGAAAATTCGCCGGAATTATGGACAGGCCCAGATTGACCACCGAGTCCACGCCGCCCATAGTTTTTGCCACCGTTGAAAACACGCCGGCAAAGGAAAAGATCAAAACCATCATGATAACGCCGCCCTCAGAGATACCCTTGGAGAAAGCGGCAATCTTTGCATCAAAGGAAACCTTGCGGTTCATGAAAAAAGCCACCGTTACGCCAATCATCAGGGCACCCAGCACAGGAACCTGCTTGAATGGAGCCTCAGTACCAAGCGCAGTATACATAAGTCCGCTGCCGAGAAAGATGATAAGAAAAACCAAGAGTGGGGTAAAAGCCCAAAAACCATAACCTCTTTTTGTTTCCATTGAATTTTCATTTTTCATGAATATCTTCTCCTTATTTATCTTTCTTTTGCACCAGCAAATTCCTATACGACGGCTTTTTCGTTATAATGCTGCAAATGCCTGATCAAAGTCGGCAATGATATCCCCGATATCTTCCAGCCCTACAGAGAAGCGCAACATGCCGTCGGTAATGCCAATCTCTTCCCGCACTTCCTTGGGTACTTTTATATGAGTCATGGAAGCAGGATGCTGGATGAGCGTATCAGGATCGCCCAGAGAGACGGCGATAGCGGGTATGCTCAGATTGTCCATCAACTTTTTGGCAGCGTCAAAGGCCGACATGCCCCGGATGCCGTTTTTCAAGTCGAAAGCCATAATACCTGTATAAAGGCCATTCATCTGTTTTTGAGCAACATCATAATCTTTACCCATGGATTCCAGACCGGGATAGTATACTTTCTCAATATAAGGGGATTGCTCCAGATACTTGGCCAGGGCCAGCGCGCTCTCGCAATGGCGGCGCACACGCATACCAAGGGTTTTCATGCCGCGAATCACCAGATAGGCGTTGAAAGGCGCCAGTGGCGTGCCACAGATTTTGCCCATGGCCCGGCTGCGGATTACGGCGATGTCCTCCGCGTTCCCGACCACGACGCCACCGATCACGTCGCCATGGCCATTGATATATTTAGTAACAGAATGGACGACAATGTCTGCACCCAAGGCCAGAGGATATTGAACAGGCGGCGGGGCAAATGTGTTGTCGACGATTACTCTGATATCGGGGTACTTCTTTTTCAAAGCGCTGACAGCGGCGATGTCTGTGACGTGCATAGTGGGATTTGTAGGCGTCTCAAAATAGATAATTTTGGTGTTGTCCTGAATGGCAGCTTCTATGGCAGCAATATCAGCGGTATCGGCAAAGGTCGTGGTAATTCCCAAAGTAGGCAGAATCTCGCGCATGACCACATCTGTACAGCCGTAAACCGTGTCGCCGCATACGATGTGATCACTGGTTTTCAACAGGCCCAGCAGGGCGGAACCGGTGGCGCCCATACCGGAAGATGTGGCAACTGCGTCTTCGCCGCCCTCCAGCTCTGCTATTTTTTCTTCAAAGGCCCGGACTGTGGGGTTGCCGGCCCGGGTGTAATCGTAACCGGGAATTTCACCGCTGAAGACCCCCATAGCGTGGGCAGCGTCGGTGAAAGTGAAAGTGGATGTCTGATAAATTGGCGACGCTAATGCGCCGAAGTCAGAATCCCTGTGGTAACCTGCATGGATGGCTTTGGTATCAAATTGTACTGCCTTCATGTTTATCTTGCTCATCAATTTCTCCTCCAAATAATAGTCTGTTTGCCGGCATGAGATATATAAAGCAAGTTTTATGCCAATATGCAAAATCTGATTATTTCGTACAAAATTTCAATTATTTAGCGATAAACAAATTAGTGCCGCCAAAAAATAAATGGGTGCAAACAGGTATTGCCTGTTTACGCCCATTTAAATTACCGGACTCTGATGCTGTTCTGGAATAACGGCTGCTTTTTAAAGCGAATTACTCTGAAGCACATCGGGTTTTGATCTATGACTCAGTTCCTGCCTGCCCTTACTTGTAACAGATGAGCCGCCGCGGCCGCTGCCGGATGTGATCCAGCCGTATTCTTTAAGTTGTTCTAAACGCTTGCGCAATTGAGCCTCGTTTAAAAGTATTCCCCGCTTGACCAGCTCACCGGCCAATAATTTACGTCCGCAGGGCCTTTGTTGTAAAATGCTTAAAATTTCAGCATCAACATCAATGGTATTAGTGGCTTGAAACAGCGAGCTGCATAAAGCGTTTTGGATTGATGCAGGCAGGTCTGCCTGTTCGATGACAGGCATTCTTAAACAGCCAAAATACTCCACACAATTTCGCAGCTCTCGTATATTGCCTGGCCATTCATATCGGCGCAACAGGTTTTCCGCGTCATTTGTCAATACAAACGTAAGGTTTAACGCATTTTTAAACTCTTCAATTAAAATAGGGATATCATCACGACGGCGGCGCAGCGGCGGCAAATTAATCGGCAGAGTGCTGATGCGATAAAACAAATCATGACGAAAGCGGCTTGTTTTCGTCATATGCTGAAGCTCCTGGTTTGACGCACTGATAATACGAACATCAATAGGTATAATTTTGTCGCCGCCAACCCGCATTATTTCACGTTCCTGGATAACCCGCAGCAGCTTAACCTGGAGATTTTGGCTCATTCCCTCAATTTCATCCAGGAATATGGAGCCTGTATCGGCAAGTTCAAACAGACCTGCTTTGCCGCCTTTTTTTGCCCCGGTAAAAGCGCCCTCTTCATAGCCAAACAATTCGCTTTCCAGTAGATTATCGGGAATGGCGGCACAGTTGATCGCAACAAAGGGGCCCTCTGATCGTTGGGAGCCACTGTGGATAGAATGAGCAAACAATTCTTTGCCGGTGCCGCTTTCTCCCGTAATTAACACAGAGGAATCCGTTTTGGCCATCATTTTGGCCAGCCGGATAGTTTTGCGGATTTCTGTACTGGCGCCTACTATATCGGAAAAATGATAACGGGCTGCATGTCCTTTTCGCGGAGGATCAGCCATTACCATGGGTTTGTCGCCGAAGCTTGCAGGGGTAATGGAGATAAATGCTCCATAGTATTGCATCCCCCGGGTAATCGGTTCAAGTGCAAGCATTAGTCTCTCATCGGGTTTACCTTCTATTTCACCAAGAACAGATACTTGCTGTGATTTGCAGCGTTCAAGCAGGAGACGGGGAATAAATACATCGGCTTTGCTTCTCAGCAGATCGGATCTTTTTGAATCTAAATAAGAGGCGGCCTTATGGTTACAATCAAATATTTTGTGGGAGGCATTGATTCCGATCAAGCCCGTGCTGTTTAACTGTACGAGAGACGACAGCATCTGGGATAACTGTTTGTTTTTAGCGAGTACAAAAGAAGTGCCGCTTGAGAGACTGAACTGTTTTTCGTAATACTCGTTAAATCCTTTTGTTTCTAAAACGTATTCACAATCAAGCTTAACGGCCAATTCGATGATGGCTGCAATATCGATCAGGCGGGAGCCGATATCAATGATTTCTTTTGCGAAAGCAGGCAAATTTTCACTTTCGCCGGGAGTAATCACCAGGCTTACATCCCCTTCGTAATTACAATCAGGATAAAGGGGCGTGAATTCAATATTATTAATACCTGATTGATATATTTGGGCAATTGTTTCTTCTGCCATGTATTTGGAAACATTGTATAAAAGCGCCTTGGTTCCCTTAGGATAAGCGTTAAGCTGCAACAACGGTTTTCTGCGCAGGCAAAGGCTAAACGGAATTAAAGTACTGCCCTTTGCAATGCTTTTTTTAACATTAGAATAATCTTTGGAGGAAATCGCCGAGGTCAGAAATACGTTTTCACTTTTTGGACCATATGCCGTTCCATTATCGATGCTATAGGCTGAAACCAAAAGAGCATTTCCAAAAATACTATTGATCTGATTAATATAATCAGAGTTTGCAATGTTATTTTCTGTTATAAGACCGACTTTTTTCTTCAAAGCCATCCCTCGCTCCATATGATGTGATTAGCCACAGGTATGGGGATATTCTCAAAAATTAGATTATTATAAAATGAATAATCCGGTAAAGGAGACCGGCCCTTTCTTCCAGGCCGGTCCAATAATCCGTCTAAAGATGCTTTATTGCATCCAAATAATGATCCTCCATCAATTTTCTGGCTAATAGGATATCGTCATTCAAATAAGCCTCATAGATATCCTGATGGTGCTTGATCATCAGCCGCCGCTGCTCCATATCCACCAAATCCGTATATCTTATCATGATTTCCTGGCGGATATCGAATTGATCGTAAAGCTGAGTCAATGTTTTATTTTTGGCGTATTTAAAAAAGACTTTGTGAAATTCCTTGTTATGTTGATAATACTTCTCATTGTTGATATGTTTTTGCTGTAACTGGATCTTTTTCCCCAGCTCCGCCGCTACCGCCCTCCGGTCGCTCTTGAGGGCAGACAGCTTCACGGCATTGTCCGAGATCATGGCGATGATCTCCACAAGCTCTTCGGCATAGTTGCGGTCGAAGTTAATGACCCGGGCCCCTGCCCGGGAGATGCCCTCCACAAAGCCTTCCTGATACAATCGGTTAATAGCATCCCGTACCGGTGTGGAACTGACGCCATAGCGCTGCTGCAGCTCCCGGTTGATTAATTTTTCGCCCAAACCGATCCGGCGGTTCAGGATATCCTGCTTAATCTCCTCATATATCTGATCAGAGTATGTCTCCTTCTTGATCATTGAATTCGGCCCCTTCTTTTTTTGCCTGTCTTAATGGTGAATATAGGCAAATTATAACATATGTTGCCGATAGGTTACAACCGCTAATACCGCCTAATAGGGTTTGCAGAATTCTTGTCTTGACTTTAGCAATCGCCAATGTTAATCTAGAAATGTGATGCATGATGCATTATAAATAGGAAAAAAACGGTGAATCCGTGGGGCGCAAATCCTGGCTGGATTGGGTTGGGCCCGGCTGCTCAAAAATCGAGGTTGTGTGGTGAGTTTGACCGCTTCAAGGCTGTTTTGCGGGTCAACTGCACAAAAAACGAGGTTGTGCAGCTATATTTTCCGCAAGTCACTAAAAATTGCCCTATATCCTATCACACAACTTCGATTTTTGAGTACTCCGCCCTGATTTCGGGTCAAATCCGCTGCCTGCCGGATCATAACTTCGATTTTTGTGCAGTTAGCCTCTGCTTTTAGCCTAGGAGCGGAAACAAGCCTGCCCCTCTCCGTTTTACTCCTGAACTAAATGACATTGCTCTTAACCCTGAAGCCTTTTGAGGTTTTTTATGAAACTGCCCTTTTGGAATAGGTACTGAAGTTGGGAGGTATTTATGCGTTTGATTATCGGCATATCCGGCGCCAGCGGCGTATTGCTTGGCTACCGGATGCTGCAGGCTTTGCGCCGGCAGCCGGATTGTGAAATTCATCTGGTTATTTCCGAGGGGGCTGCTGCCAACTTTGATTATGAAACGGACCTGACGGTGGCGGAAGTTGAAAAGCTGGCTGATTTTGCCTATGCCAACACCGATCTGGCCGCCCATATTTCCAGCGGTTCTTTTGTAACCGACGGTATGATTGTTGTACCCTGCAGCATGAAATCCCTTTCCGGCATTGCCAATGGCTATACCACAAATCTGTTGATCCGGGCTGCCGACGTTTGTCTGAAAGAGGGGCGCAAGGTAGTATTGGTTCCCCGTGAAATGCCCCTGGGTCCTGCCCATTTGCGGAATCTGCAGCTAGCTTCTCAGTATGGCTGCGCCATTATTCCGCCTATGCTTACGTTTTATAACGGCTCCGAGACTTTGGAGGCCCAAATGCAGCATGTAATCGGTAAGGTGCTGATGCAGTTCGGCATGAAGCACGACAAATTTGTTGCTTGGAAAGGGGCATGAGAGGCCTTGAGAAATTTTCCTTGACAAATAAATAAAGTCGTGTTTGAATAGTAGAAACTGTTGAAGCGGAAGTAAAGCTATTAGCGCATGCAAAGCGAGCCGGGGCTGGTGAAAGCCCGGTCAAAAGCGGGATAGCATAATGGGCCGCTGAGGGCGTTCCCCAAAGGTATTTGCAGGCATCTGCCGGACAATTGCCGAGTATGGGACGACGGCTACTCCCCGTAACCGGAGAGGAATGTGTTGGCATTCTATGAGGGAACATGCAAGCCGCATGTTAAACAAGGTGGCACCGCAGGTAAATCATACCTGTCCTTGTAAGTATTTTACAAGGGCGGGTTTTTTGTTTTTTCCGGCAAAGCCTTGCTCTGGAGCCTACAAACAATAAGGGCAAAGCCCAAGAAAGCGGAGGAAAAAAACATGAAAAAAATCAAGAAACTGATGGCGGCTACCCTGGCTCTTCTATTAACAGCAGCTTTATTGGCAGGCTGCGGCGGCAATGGAGCCGGCGGGCAAGCTCCTACCCAGGGACAAAGTGAGGCCACAGAAAACGGCGGGCCGCAAGACGGCGAAAAGAAAGTTTATAAAATTGGTATTGTTCAGTTGGCGGAAAACGGTGCTTTTAAAGAAATGCGGGAAGGTTTTTTAAACCGCTTAAATGAACTGGGCTACAGCGAAGACATGCTGGACATCGATTATAAGAATGCCCAGGGCGATATCGGTACTCTGGGCACCATTTGCCAGACCATGGCTAAATCAGATAAGGATATCGTCGTTACCATCGCCACTCCGGCGGCCCAGGCTTACGTCAGCCAGGAAAGCGATATCCCCCTGATCTTTATTTCCGTATCCAATCCCGTGGCCGCCGGCATCATGAGTTCTCTGGAGACTCCGGACCGCAATGCCACCGGTTCCTCCAACCTGGTACCCGTAGAAGAAATTTTCCAGATGGCCGCCCAACTGACGCCGGAGGCTAAAAACTTCGGCTTCCTCTACAACACCGGCGAGGCCAATGCCGTTTCCACCGTGGCCAATGCCAAGGCTTATCTGGATGCCAACGGCTACAGTCATCAGGAAGTAACCGTTACCAACTCCTCCGAGATACAGCAGGCGGCGGAGTCTCTGGTATCAAAAGCGGACGCCATCTATGTGCCTATCGATTCCATGGTGCAAGGCGCCATGCCTCAAATTGCTCAGATTGCCAAGGACGCCGGCGTGCCTCTTTACGGCAGCTCTCCCGTAATGGTGGTGGACGGGGCTTTAGCCACCGTCAGCACCAATGATACTCAGGTAGGAGCCACCTCCGCCGATCTGGCGGACCAGTATTTCAAAGGTACTCCTATTGCCGAGATTCCTGCCGTAGCCGTCAGCGATTTTATCGTCGTCATCAATGAAACCACGGCGGAGGCCATCGGCGTGGAAATGCCGGAGATTTATGCCGACGCCGTCAAGATTAAGTAAATAAGGGAATCTACATGGCCTTTGGCCGAATGTTTTAATCAGGAGTTTGATATGGATATTCTGGGAACCTTGCAGCTAGGCTTCATATACGCTATTTTAGCTTTAGGGATATTCATCACCTTCCGGGTGATGAATACTCCCGATTTGACGGTGGATGGCAGTTTTACCCTTGGCCTTGCCGTTTCCGCAGTCTTGGCCATGGGAGGCCATCCCCTTCTGGGGCTGGGAGCCGGCTTTATCTGCGGTATGGCGGCGGGAGCCCTTACGGGCCTGCTGCAAACGAAAGCCAGAATCCATCCCCTATTGGCAGGTATCCTGACCATGAGCGGATTGTATAGCGTTAATTTGGCCGTTATGGGGGGCAGCCCCAACCTCTCCCTGCTGCAAAGCGCCACGATTTTTACGGTCCTGCGCCGGGCCTTCCCCCAAATACCTAAGGATTATGTGCTGCTTATCTCTATAGTTTTTTTAAGCCTGCTTTGTGTAACGGTACTGGCCTGGTTTTTCCGGACCGGAATTGGGCTGGCTCTGCGTGCTACCGGCAATAATGCGGCCATGGTCCGGGCCTCCTCCATCAATTCCGACGGCATGCGGGTGCTGGCCATCGCCTTGGCCAACGGCTTTGTGGGTCTGGCCGGGGCTGTGCTCACCCAGTACCAAAATTATGCCGACATCAATGCCGGCTTGGGTGTCATTGTGGTGGGCCTGGCTTCGGTAATTATCGGTGAAGTGGTCATCAGAAAACGCTCTATATTAGGTGGCCTTTTGGCGGCGGCTATGGGTGCGGTGATCTACCGGCTGCTTATTGCCCTAGCTCTTTATTTGGATTTCTTCCCCGCCTATATGCTGCGGCTGGTTTCGGCAGTGATTGTGGCCATTACCCTGGCTATTCCCCAAATCCGGGAGTTAATCGGTGAGGCCAGGATCAGAAGGGAGGCGCAGAACCATGCTGGAAATTCATGATATCAAAAAAGTATTCCAGCGGGGTACTTCCAGTGAGCAGCAGGCTCTGGCCGGCCTCTCCCTCTGCTTGCAGCCTGGGGAGTTCGTCACGGTTATCGGCAGCAACGGCGCCGGTAAGTCCACTTTGTTCGGCGCTATCGCCGGCAGCTTTTTTGTGGACCGGGGCAGCATCCGGCTGGATGGCGAGGATATCACCTACCAAAAGGAATACCTGCGGGCCAAGCATATCGGCAGATTGTTTCAGGATCCCAATACGGGCACGGCTCCCGGACTGACCATCGAAGAAAACCTGGCCCTGGTCTATTCCAAGGCCACAAGGAGATTTTCTTTGAGTTTGGCGCTGCGGCCGGCGGACCGGCGGTATTTTAAGGAATTGCTGGCCCGGCTGGATATGGGCCTGGAAAACCGCTTGAAGGCTAAGGTGGGACTTTTGTCCGGCGGCCAGCGGCAGGCCTTGACCTTGCTGCTTTCCACCATGGTGCCGCCGAAGCTTTTGCTGCTGGATGAGCATACTGCCGCCCTGGACCCTTTGACGGCGGCTAAAGTAATGGAGCTGACCGAGGAAATTGCCGGCCAAAACAAGATTACCACCTTGATGATCACCCATAATGTAGCTTCGGCCTTGAAAATGGGCACGCGAACTATCATGATGGATAAGGGCCAAATCGTCATGGAGTTAGAGGGCGAAGAGCGTAAGACCATGACGTCCCAGGATTTATTGCAGCGCTACCGGCAAATCATGCATAAAGAGCTGGATAATGACCGGATGCTGTTTTCCGGTGAGGAGGAATAAAGATGATCAGACATATGGCATTGTACACGTTAACTGCCAAGGCCCATGAGGAAGGAATTGCCCAGGTGATCGAGAAGCTGGACCGCTCCGTTAAAAGCATGGTGGGCAAGGTACCCGGCCTCATCCGCGCCGAGGTTTCCCTGAATCTGGCGGAGGACTCCCCCCGGGATCTGGTTTTCTACAGCGAATTTGAGCAGTGGCAGGATATCGCTCCTTATTTGAAGAGCCAGGTCCATCAGGCCCATGCCGATATGGCGGCCTGCTACGTGGAAAACAAAGAAGGCATCGATGTAGAGGTCTGAGGAAGCCCGGAACAAGCACAGCTCATAAAACAGGAGGGCCTCAAAAGAGGCCCTCCTGTTTTATGAGCTGTCAAGCCTATATCCTGGGTTCCCGCAAAATTAAACCATACAATCCTAGAGCCCTTGATAAATAAGGGCTCTTCAGCTCCTTATCCCAAAAGCTGTATAGTATAATACACTCTGCCTTGACGTAAGGGGCCGGGGACCGGGGCAGGCAGACAAAATTCCAGATTTAAAGTGGACCGTTTCTCTATGATAGTGGTAAATTCCCATGTAGCAGTGCTTCTTCTTACGACGAAACACTATATATCCCTAATGGAAAGAAATGGACACCCCCCCCCACCGGCAGGGGGTGGTTGGCTTATTGAGGTCCCCCCTCTGTGCAAAATTGCAAGTTTGTCTTCGTCTAGAGACCCTTATCAGCGGGAATGTTAGAAAGCTTAAGCATTTTTTGCAGTTTGGTAGTGAATTGATTTCTGCCAGGGTACTAGATACAGACAAGGCATACGTTTCTACTTATTTTTTGAACCGCCATAACTCTAAGGGGTGTCTACAAACCTGCATTTTTGCTCAACTGGCGCCTTTACTGGATACAAACCTGCATTTTTGCACAGAAAATGTCCGCACCATCAGAGGACAAAGCCTACAAACCGGACAAAGCCTGCAGACCGGACAAAAGCGAATTTTGAGTCTAGCTTGGCATGACAAATCTGATCATTGGCGGCTTTTCCCGATGTAGGGTTTAATTTTGCGGTCGTACCATCCATGTCCATATTATCAGGAATCCTGATAAAAGAATCCGTATGATCAATAAATAATATTTGTGACAATACCCCGTCTGTTATATAGTAAAGTCGTTGTACAAAAAAAGAACAACGACTGTAAAACGAATGAAACGGAGCTGGAGGAGGATAGCGTGGAAAAAATTTTAATCCGGTCTGCTGCCGCTAAGAGAGAGACAAGCAGCCAATTTTATCATTTTTTGCCTTTGCTCTCCGCCCTTTTTTGTTTGGCTGTAGACCGACTCTTGCCGATGCATGATGACATTATGGTAAAAAATAAAGGGTATTTTCATATCTTTATGATTTTTTCCTGTGCTGTTTTATTGGTTTTAGTTTTGTATGCCATGATTTCTCCCGACTTTGCCAAAAAGTTTCGCTACCGGGCGGCTTTTATTGCCGTTGCTTTTTTACTGCTGAATTTATATAACCTGGTCACGGAAAAACTGCTTTTGTTGCCGCAGCTCTATTTTCCCTTTCCCGATAAAATACTCAATGTCTTCATCGGCGAACACCGGGTGCTGCTGAAATGTCTTCTGCATTCCACCCGCCTTCAGTTTATAGGGCTGGCTTTCGGCGTGGTCAGCGGGTTTTTAACGGGGCTGCTGATTGGCTGGAGCAAAAAAGCCCACTATTGGATCAACCCCCTGGTCAAGCTGATGGGGCCCATTCCCTCCACTGCCTGGATTCCCATTACCCTGGTGGCTTTCCCCACTACTTTTGGGGCCAGCGTATTCCTGGTAGCCTTAAGCGTTTGGTTTCCCGTCACAGTGCAGACCAGCTCCGGTATTCAAAATGCCGAGAAGGCTTATTTTGAAGTGGCCAGCACCCTGGGGGCCAGCACCAGATATCAAATTGCCCACGTGGCTGTTCCGGCAGCCCTGCCCTCTATTTTTTTGGGGTTATTCAGCGGCGTCTGCTCTTCCTTCATCACCTTGATGACGGCGGAAATGCTGGGAGTCAAATACGGAATCGGCTGGTATGTCAACTGGCAGCGGGAGATCATGTCCTATGCCAACGTCTATGCGGGGCTGATTATTGTCGCCTTGTTTTGCTACCTGTTTATCACCTTGCTCTTTAAGTTCCGCAGCCGCTGGCTGGCCTGGCAAAAGGGGGTGATTCAATGGTGATATCCGGGGCGATCCGGATGCAAAATGTGCAAAAAATCTTTGAGAGCGAAGGCTATGAAAATGTCAGGGCTCTCGACCGGGTCAGCGTCACCATGGCGGCAGGCAGCTTTGTTTCTATTGTAGGAGCTTCCGGCTGCGGCAAAACTACACTTTTGCGCTTGATTGCCGGTTTGGAGAGGCCCAGCGGCGGCAACATTTTTGTGGACGACAAGGAGGTTGCCGGTCCCCATCATGAAAGAGGCCTGGTGTTTCAACAGGCCAAACTGTTTCCCTGGCTTAATTTGCATGAAAATATTGCTTTTGGTCTGCGGGCCCGGGGCCTTTATGAACAAGAGAGAGGGATTGTAGGAGAGCTCATCGATCTGGTGGGCCTAACGGGGTTTGAGAAAGCCTATCCTCATCACCTTTCCGGAGGAATGCAGCAGCGGGCAGCCCTGGCCAGGGCCTTGGCCAACCGCCCCAAGGTGCTGCTTATGGATGAACCCTTGGGAGCATTGGACTCTCTTACCCGGGAAGTTATGCAGGACGAACTGCTCAACATTTGGCAGTCCAGAGGGACCACCATGGTTATGGTGACCCATGACGTAGAAGAAGCCGTGTATCTCAGCGAAAAAATTCTGGTGATGACGCCCACCAACTCCCGGATAGAGAAAATTGTGGATGTAGCTATGGCCTACCCGAGGGTTCGGGAAAGTCAGGAGTTTCGCAGGATAAAAGAGCAGATTATGCAGGTGCTCAACATAAAAAGCCGCTTTCAGGCGGCGGAATAAAAAACCCGGGATGCAAGAATAAAAAAACAGGAGGCAAACATGAAAAGGAATAAGAAAAGAATTCTGGCAGGCATTATGATTTTATCGCTATTTTTAACCGTCTTATCGGGCTGCGGCAGCAATCCCGCCCCAAGCTCCGGCGCCGATAGCCCGGCAGCCACCGAACCTTCTTCAGCGGCAGAAACCCCGGCTGCTCTGCCCGGCAGGAATGTAATTAAAAGCAGTGAAGCGGAATATGACGGCTATGTCGTTAAAGTGGTACTGGGCTCCGGTATCTGCGGCGCACCTTTACATATGGCTATGGAGCAGGGCTATTTCGCCGAAGAAGGCATCGAAGTGGAATTTGTCAAAGTAGGTGACTCCACCATCCATGATCTCATTGCCACCGGCAAAGGCGATTGCGGCTATGCCATGCTGCCCGACACCATTTTACGGATTGACCAGGGGTTTGACTGCCGTATTGCCCTGGGCATTCATACCGGCTGTTTGGAAATTCTGGTGAAAGCTGATTCCGATATTACGGATATCACCAAACTCAGAGGCAAAAAGATTGGCGTTCCCGGTCTGGCCAGCTCCGGCCGGGTCTTTGCAACCCGGGCGCTGCAAAGCAAGGGCGTAGGCGTTACCGCCGACAATATGGAAGTTGAGTTTGTTGCCTTTTCCCGGGGCGAGCTTTCCCTGATGCTGGAAAACGGTACCATTGATGCGGTGGCCATTAACGATCCCACTGCCGGAACCATTGTGGACAGCGGTGTGGGCAGATCGATTCTGGCCAATGCCACCCATCCCGATTACAAGGATGAGATATGCTGTGTCGGCCTGATGGGGCCCAAGTTTGTGGAAGAGCACCCCTATGCGGCGGCGGCTTTTCTCCGGGCTATCCAAAAGGGCGGTAAGTTTGTTACGGAAAATCCGGTGGAGACCGCCAGAATCCAGATTGAAAAGAACTATGTGGCCAGCGGCGATCCGGAGTTGTTTGCCCGGCTCCACCAGACCTATGACTACAGAACCTCTGTGGAAGGCGGCTACACCGGCCTTCTCAGCAATATGCAGGACCTTCAGCAGGCCGGTCTGATCAGTGGCGATCTGGATATTGAAAAGGTAGTGGCCCGGACCTATACGGTCTTTGATGATGTACCCGAGTCTCTCCTGAAATAGCGGGATCGTATAGCGGGATTATATTAAGAACCCCCCCATCCCCCCGGCGGCTTCAATTTGAGGCCCCGGGGGGTTTTTGCATTTTTGCACTTTTGCATCTTCACATTTTTACATCTTTGCACCGTAGGAATGGACAAACTCCACAAAGGCGTTGGCTATGGGCGTTTGCACCCGGTTCTTGTTGAGGGCTATATAAAAATTTCTCTTAGGCAGTCCCGGCATATCCATTGCAAGAATTCTTTCCTGGCGGATATAGTCCCGGGCTGCCAGCTCTGAAACGATAGACAGGCCTAATCCTCCGGCAACGGCATGAATAAGGGATTGGGTATTGCTTAGCCGGGCGCTGATTTTTAGCCGGCCCGGATTAATGCCGATGGCTTTCAGGCTTTCCTCATATTGAAGTCTTGTGCCGGAGCCGGATTGCCGCACAACAAAGTATTCCTTATCGATCAAATCTACGGTATCAGCGGCACTCATATTGAGATATCTCTCTTCGTAAGGAGCAATCATTACCAGGCTTTCCGATAAGAAAGCGTCAAAAAGGCAATTGGCGTTTTCGATTTTTGCGCCGACAAAACCAATTTCGCCTTTATAGGATGAAATAGCGTTTACGACTTCCAGAGAATCCGCCTGCTGCAGGTTAAACAGAACATCAGGATAGAGCTTATGAAAGGCTCCTAATATTTCAGGCAATATATACTGGGCCGGAACCGAAGAAGCCAGTATGTCGATACTGCCCGCATCGGAATCGGAAATGGTTTTTACGGATTGAATGGAGTTGTCCCGCAGAGACAGCAGATCCTTTGCATGGCGGTAAAATAAAATGCCGGATTTGGTGGGGATAAAATCTTTTGTAGAGCGGTAAATAAGCTGAGTATTCAGCTCTTTTTCAAGAGCGGTGATATAGGCGCTGATAGATGGCTGAGATAGAAACATTCTTTCCGCCGCTTTTGAAAAATTTTTTAATTCGTAAACATTAATATAGGCTTCCAACTGCTTGAAATCCAAGATTTCTCCCCCCTTCACCGGCTCATAAACCAGTAATCATTTTTTCTTCCGAACCGGCGTCCAAACCTCGCTGTAAGCATAATCCTTTTTATGCTCATCCATTTTTGTAAAGGAAAAAGCAGGCAGGTTAAGAACCTCATAATCGGAAGCAGGCAGCCATTCGGAATAGATTCGTGCCATGGTATTTTGCAGAGTGAAGGGAAAGGGTCCCTCATTCGGAAACACTGCCCAGAGGCAGGCTTCCACCGGAATTTTTACCAAACGGTGGCTTACCTCCTCTTTTGTGGTCAGTACGCCGATCAGATGGGTCAGCTCACCTTCTTCTTTCAAAAAACCGGCGTCCGCTTCATAAGAGGCGTTGACGATTTGACAGGGCTCCATGTTTTGCAGCCCGTGCATTTCTTCTCTTTGTTCTTCTGTGATACTCCTTGCAAGCTCTACAATTGCATTGTTAACGCCCTCAAATTGCATGGGAACCCGCTTGCTTACACCGGCCAGATAAAAGGCTGGTTTTTCTTCGATTCTACATTCCATCGTATTTCCTCCTTTGATTGTGATGACAAACGAAAGTTTGGGGAAGGACTTGCTGATTCTCTTTTTGACTGCATCCGAGGGCAAAAAGCCGCTCCATTTTTTGAAGGCACGGGTAAAGCCATCCATTGAACAATAGCCGTATTTATAAGCAATGTCCGTAACTTTTTCCCCCGTCAGCAAATCTTTATTGGCTTCCGATAACCGCCTGTTTTTTATATACTCACTCAATGGCATTCCCGCAAGATAGAAGAATACCGTCCTAAAGTGATAATCTGAGATTCCGACGTATTTAGAGATCTCTTCCAGAGAGAGTTCATGGGTCAAATGTTCTTCGATATACTCAATGGCCCTGTTAAGTTCCTGCAGCATAGTCTTCCCCCCTTTCACTTCTGCATCATATCAAAGCTGTTTTGGTAATGCTCGACTTTTGCATGAAAAAAATATCGAATACTATTTTATCACGATAGCATAGGATAACAAGCACCATGCATCAGAGGCGTTGTGCACCAGATAAAAAACGGCGGTCAGCCCCGTAGGGCCGCCGCCGCTGATGATGGAATCAAAAAGGTTGTACCAACCCCATGAGTTCGGGGCTGGGCTTAAGGGAGTTGACGCCGGGATGCCACCTGGCAGGGCAAAGCTCACCGTTGTGCTGAGCCACAAACTGGGAGGCCTGAACCCGGCGGAGCAGCTCATCGGCATTGCGGCCCACATCTCCTGCGAGGACTTCATAGGCGACAATTTTGCCTTCGGGATTGATAATAAATGTGCCCCGCTCAGCCACGCCTTCAGCTTCAATCAATACATCGAAATCCCGGGCCAGCTTACCTGTGGGATCGGCCAGCATGGGAAACTTAATTTTTTGAATGGTTGTGGAGGCATCGTGCCAGGCCTTATGTACAAAATGGGTGTCACAGGAGACGGAATAGATTTCACAGCCGATTTCCTTAAATTTCTCATAGTTGTCGGCCAGATCCTCCAACTCTGTGGGGCAAACAAAGGAAAAGTCGGCGGGGTAGAAGAAAAATACGGACCATTTGCCCAGCAAGTCCTGTTTGGTTATGGTTTTGGTCTGATTGTCCTGAAAAGCCAAAACTGTAAAATCAGCAACTTCTTTGTTAATTATGGACATAGCTCATTCCTCCTTGTTTATCTCGGATTAATCGGATTATATCTCAACGCCTTTGTCAAGGCTAATATAGGCAATAGGATCCGGCTTATGACAGGCTGGAAATATCTAAATATTGAGTTTAGTTTATCATTGGCAAGTCTTACTGTCAAGAGACTTATTAGGAATTATTCCTAAAAACTTTCTCCTGGGATTTCCCGGCTTTTTCTTGTACAATGGTAATTATAAATGGTAGTTGTAAGAAGTAGTTTATTAGGCTTTTGCCGGAGGGACAATTTTGCAAAAAAATCTGGTTGTTGGCATGCTGGCCCATGTGGATGCAGGCAAAACCACTTTGTCGGAGGCTATGCTCTTTCAAGGCGGTTATCTCAAACGCCTGGGCCGGGTGGATCATCAGGACGCCTTTTTAGATACCTTTGATATAGAACGCCGCCGGGGCATAACGGTTTTTGCCAAGCAAGCCCTGCTGCCCTTGGAGGGAGTAAACCTTACCCTGCTTGATACGCCGGGCCATGTGGATTTTGCTGCGGAGATGGAACGGACTCTGCAGGTTCTTGATTACGCCGTACTGGTAATCAACGGCTCCGACGGTGTACAGGGTCATACCCTTACCCTTTGGCAGTTGCTGGCCCGCTATGCCATTCCAACTTTTCTCTTCATCAATAAAATGGATTTGGCCGGTACGGATCAGGCTGCACTGCTGGCTGAGCTGAAGGGGCGGCTGCATGAGGGCTGCGTTGCTTTTGACCGCAGACCCGATCAGGCGGAAGACATTGCCATGTGCGATGAAGAGGTATTGGCTGACTTTCTGGATAAGGGCTATATTAGTGATGCTGCCGTCATTTCTCTGATTCAAAAGCGGCGGCTTTTTCCTTGCTATTTTGGAGCGGCTCTTAAGCTGGAGGGTGTGGGTTCGCTGCTGGAGGGCTTGGAGCGGTATACCCGCTGCCCCGATTATCCCCAGGAATTTGGGGCCAAGGTGTACAAAATTTCCCGGGATGGCCAAAACAACCGGCTGACTCATTTAAAAATTACAGGCGGCAGTTTGGCGGTAAAGGCTGCGTTGAGCAACGACCGGCTCTGGCCGGCGGAGACAATAAGCCATGAGATAGCTGAGGAGCGGATTTGGACGGAGAAAGTAAACCAGATTCGTCTTTATTCCGGCGAGAAATACCAGGCCGCAGACCTGGTCTGGCCCGGCGCCATCTGCGCCGTCACCGGATTAAATCATACTTACCCCGGCCAGGGACTGGGCATTGAGCCGGCCTCCCGGCCCCCCGCCCTGGAACCGGTTCTTTCCTTCCGGGTGATTTTACCTGAAGGCTGTGATCCTCTTCAGGCCTTGCGGCAACTGCGCCAATTGGAGGAGGAAGATCCTCAGCTAGCCATGACTTGGGAGGAAAGAACCCAGGAAATCCACTTGAATCTGATGGGCGAGGTGCAACTGGAAATTTTAGCCCACCTGATCAAAGAGCGCTTTGGCTTGTCTGTGACCTTTGGCGCCGGCAACATCCTCTACCGGGAAACCATCAGCAGGCCGGTTATCGGCATGGGCCACTTTGAGCCTCTGCGCCACTATGCCGAGGTCCATTTGCTGCTGGAGCCGGGACCCCGGAACAGCGGCTTGCAGTTTGATACGGTCTGCAGTGAGGATGTTTTGCCCCGCCATTGGCAGCGCCTGATTTTAAGCCATTTGGAGGAACGGGAGCATGCCGGCGTTCTGGCCGGAGCCCCCATTACCGATATGAAAATCTCTCTGCTGACTGGCAAAGGCCATATTAAGCATACAGAAGGCGGCGATTTTCGCCAGGCCGCTTACCGGGCTTTGCGCCAGGGCTTAATGCAGGCCATGGTTCAAGGCCAATGTCAGCTTTTGGAGCCTTGGTACCGGTTTCAACTGGAAGTGCCCAATGAAGCCGTGGGCCGGGCCATGACGGATTTGCAGAGAATGACCGATGATCTTTCCCTGCCTCAAATCAAGGGCGACCGCAGCCTTTTTACGGGCAGCGCTCCGGTGGCTGCTTTGCGGGATTATGCGGTGGAGGTGACGGCTTATACCCGGGGCTTGGGCCGGCTTTCCTGCTCCTTCAAAGGCTTTGCTCCCTGCCACAATCAGGAGGCAGTAACGGCGGCCATGGGCTACGAGGCTGAAAGGGACATGGAAAACCCGGCGGATTCCGTTTTCTGCTCTCACGGCGCCGGCGTTACCGTAAAATGGGATCAGATAAAGGAGCATATGCATCTGGATTCCGGACTGAAGCTGGAGCAGCATGAGGAAGAGCAGCGGTTGGCAAGCTCTGGCGGCAGGTCAAAGGCTGGGGCCGATGAAAAGGGCCGGGGGCTGGATCAGGGTGCTTCCCTGCTGGACAAGGAGCTGCAGGTCATTTATGAACGAACCTACGGCCCCGTCAAGCACCGGGATATTCTGCCTTCCGCCTCTTTAAAATCGAGGACAGATTTTGCCCCCCAAAAGCAAAACCGGCCCCTCGATGAAGGGCCGGAATACTTGCTGGTGGACGGCTATAATATCATTCACGGCTGGGAGGATTTAAGCGCCATCGCCCGGCAGAGTATGGATGCGGCCCGGCAGTTGCTCATGGATATTCTCAGCAATTATCAGGGCTTTCGCCGGCAGGAAATTATTTTAGTCTTTGACGCCTACAAGGTGCCGGGCAATCCGGGAGAGGTCAGCCGTTATTACAATATCAGCGTGGTTTACACCAAAGAAGCGGAAACCGCCGACGCCTATATTGAAAAGGTTACCTACAGCATTGGCCGCAAGCACCGGGTAACGGTGGCTACCTCCGATGGGGCCGTGCAGATGATTATTTTGGGCCATGGGGCTTTGCGCCTCTCCCCTCAGGCCTTGCGGGGAGAGATTCAAAAGGCCGACGCGGAGATTTTTGCTATTGTGGAGGCCGGCAACCGCCAGCCTTTCCGCAATTCGATTAAACTGCCGCACAGCCCGGAACAGAAGCATTAAGGCCGCCAGGTCTGTTGCATTTCCCTGGCTTTGCGGTTAACTATATCAAGAAACATCAAGGGACCGCCGCCGGTATGGATAAATAGGACATTTGCGTCCTGGGGGATGAAGCCTTTGCCAGCCATATCCAGATAGCCGGCCATGGTTTTACCCGTATATACCGGGTCTAAAAATATGGCCTCTGTCTGAGCCAGCAATTTTATGGCCTGCCAGCATTCGTCTGTAGGGATGCCATAGCCCTGGCCAACGTAGGAGGAATCCATGATAAAATCACTGCCGCCTATTCGGTAAGGATAGCCCAACTCTGCCGCATCCTTGTTGAATTCCTCCACAACCAGCGCCGTGACCTCTTCGGCGGAGCGGGAAGCGGATATACCGATAACCTTAGCCGGCAGCCCATAGACCTTAGTGCCCAGAAGCAGCCCGGCCAAGGTGCCGCCCATGCCGGCAGTTACGATGATATAGTCGATTTTTTCGCCCAGAGCGGCCATTTGCTCCTTGATTTCCGCTGCTGCCGCACAATAGCTGGCCGTACCCTGGAGGGAACGGCCTCCCCTGGGGATAATGAAGGGCTTCTTGCCTTGAGCGATGAGGGAGCGGCAGAGCTCTTCTATTTTTTTGTCGCCGGCCCTGAGACGGGCTTTGGCCAGGTTCTCCCCCTCTGCCGGCTGCACAGGATCGATGTAAACAAAATTTGTGCCCAGCCAAGACTGCAAAGTGGCGTTGCCCTCCAAATGACCTTTTTCTTCCTCGGTAATCACCAGGTAATAATCAAAGCCCTCTTTGGCGCAGGCGGCGGCGGCCAAACGGCCGTGATTGGTCTGGGAGTCGCCGGAGGTGATGACGGTATCGGCCCCCTCTTTTTTGGCCTGCCCCAGCAGATATTCCAGCATTCTCGTTTTATTGCCGCCGTAAGCCAGGCCGGTCAGGTCATCCCTTTTCATAAATAAACGGGGGCCGCCGATGATGCTTCTCAACTTTTTCAGCTCGTCGATAGGAGTAGGCAGATTTGCCAATTTGACTTTGGGCAGATTCTCCACAGCCATTACAATTCCTCCGCTATGTCCTTCTCGTATTTTACAGGCTGGCTAAATAACCGGCCCCAGCATGTGAATATCAATGGAGCTAAAATATTGGATAGCCTCGTTTTTAGTCATCTCTCCCGAGAGAACCCTCAGCATTTTCTGAAAGGCCTCCTCTCCTACTTCCTCGATGGTTTTTTCACCGGTAATGATCAGACCGGCATTAATATCCATATCCTCGCTCATATGGGCATAGGTGTGGGGATTGCCGCAGATCTTGATGACCGGCATACTGGGAAAACCTTGAGGGGCGCCCCGGCCTGTGGAAAACATCATAAACTGAGCGCCGCTGCAGGCCATGCCGGTGAGAATCTCCGGCTCCCGGCCCGGTGTATCTTTGATCCACAAGCCTTTTTCTGTAGTGACAGCTTGAGGATAATCCAAAACCCCCTGAATAGGACGGGAGCCGGATTTCATAATGGCCCCCAAGCTCTTTTCTTCAATGGAGGATAATCCGCCGGCAATATTGCCGGGGGTAGGCTGGCCCTTGCGCATATCGCAGCCCAGGCTTTTGGCCCGCTTCTCCATTTCATCTACAATTTGCAGGATCTTTTCGCCCACCTGGGGGTTAGCTCCCCGCCGGGCCAGCAGGTGCTCGCCGCCGATGAATTCGGTGGTTTCGCCAAAAATCACCGTGGCGCCTAAATCCACCAGCTTGTCGGCCACATAGCCGATGACACAGTTGGAAGCCATGCCGCTGGTGGCGTCGGAACCGCCGCATTTGATGGCCATGACCGCCTTGCTGATGGGACAGCGAGTTCTTTGACAGCTGCTGGCCTCGATTACCAGCCGGCGGGCAAAATCCGTGCCGGCCTGGATGGCCTTGGAAACGCCGCCTAGCTCTTGGATACGAATGATTTCTACATGCTTGCCGGTGGCGGCAACTTCCTCCACCAGCCGGGCGTGATCCGTACCCTCGCAGCCCAGGCTGACTACCAGGACATTGGCCACGTTAGGACTCTTACCGATGCTGATCAGGGTTTCTGTTACCCGGTCCAAATCGGGAGGCAACTGGCAACAGCCCTGGTGGTGAAGATAAGTTACCGTACCCTGTACCTGGCGGCAAATAGCCAGAGCTACGTCATTGGCGCAGGTGACGCTAGGGATGACGGCGGTAAAGTTACGGGCTCCCGCCTTGCCGTCAGGGCGGAGGTAGCCCATAAATTCAGGAATCGTTGCAGCCATCAGTTATTCTCCTTCCAGTCGCCCCGTCCCCGCTTGCTGTCAAGATTGTGGACATGGACGTATTCACCCTTGCTGATTTGCCGGGCAGCCATACCGATGGCTTCACCGTATTTAATGACATCTTGGTTTGGAGGAATCGCCGTCAGGGCAATTTTATGACCGTAAGGGATATCCCCTAAAACGGTGATGATCCAACTCTGTCCTTTTTTGTCCCGCACCTCCACTTCCTGGCCTTTGCTGACGCCTTCTGCAAAAACCGTAGCCACATTATCCAGATCGTTTACCTTCAAGGCAATATTGAGAGCCATGGTTTCCTCTCCTTCTTTTATTACGGTTATTTATTGGGGATTGGCGATTAAAACGCTGACGCCGTCGGGGATCACAACTACGGCAGCCTTTTTACCTTTCAGACCATAAGCAATAGTTAAGGCTTCATCAAGGTCTTGGGCCGGAATCATATTGGCGCTTCTGATTTCCTCGGAGCTTAAGCCTGCAGTAACTAAAATGACCTGATGTTTTTTGAGGATACGGGCATAAATCTGGGGACACCACTGTTCGGGAATGGTTTCCTTAGGGGGAATTTTTGCCAGATATTCGTCGATGGCTGCCGGCGTCCCCAGTTTGATCAGCCGTTCAAAGTGGCTGCCGCCCATGCCGTCGGCACAGCCGCAGCACATAATAATTATGCCGTCCTCACCGGCACAGGCTTCAGCGGTGGCCACCGCCTTAGGGCTCTGATAAAGGTTTTGGTCCAAAGGATAGCCGCCGTTGCCGGTAATCACGATATCACCGGTGACGGCAGGATATTGGGAAAGGCTGCGGACGAAGGCCACTCCTTCGGCATGAGCCTCTTCCAAATCCCCGGCAAAGGCGGCGATGATTTTTTTCTCGCTGTCCAGAGCTACATTGAGAATAAAAGCGGTATGAACCCGGCGGGCCGCCACTATCATATCCTGATGAATGGGATTGTTTTCTAAAATACCTGTTTGGGAATAGGGGCTGGCAATAGCTTTATAGCTATGATTTTCGTTTACCGTTTCCTGGCTGCAGATCCCCGGCAGAATGCTTTTGCGGCCGCCGGAAAAGCCGGCAAAGAAGTGAGGCTCAATAAAGCCTTCGGCAATCAGCAGGTCGCAATCCACCGCCAGCCGGTTGACCAAAAAGCCGGCGCCGGAGGGCAGAATACCCATATCCACAAACTGGCTGGGATCAAAGGCGTCGTTGATGGCGATTTTCTCATGATCCACAATCTGATCGCCGAACATCTGCCGTTGTTCTTCTGCCGTAGTGGCCCGGTGGAGGCCCGTAGCGATCAAAATAGTGATTTCCGCTGCCGGATTGCCCTTTCTGATTTCTGCCAGCAAGAGGGGCAGAGTAATTTTGCTGGGTACTGCCCGGGTGTGATCGCTGGTTATTAGAGTAATTTTCTTTTTTCCCCGGGCCAGTTCTTGCAGCCTCGGAGTACCAACAGGACTTTCCAAGGCAGCCAGAACCAATTGGTCCTGGCTGCTCTGGGAAGAAAACTCCTGGTGTTTAGCGGAGATTACGGCTTTTAAGTTTTCTTCCGCTACGTGTAAATCAAGAAAAGAAGTATGATAAGGAATTTTTATGGTTTTCATGATGAACCCCCGGAATCATCTTAATATGGGTGAGCCTTTACTCTGCCGACGCTTACTCTGCCGCCGCTGTTGGAATGGGGCAGCCGGGCGGGATTTGCTCGCCGTTTTCATCCAGCTCGGGATAGAATTCCACTCCCTCTTTTTCCTCTTTGGTTTTTAGCAGCTCAAATTGAATGGTGACAACGGTTGCCAGCAGCAGCAGAACCAAATAATAGGAATGGCCCATAATGGTGAGAGGGGAAAGGGACGTTAAGGTTACGGCCAGCATGATCTGGCCGCCGTGGGGCAGGAAGCCCTGAACCACGCAGGACATGATATCCAACAAGGAGGCCAGCCGCTGGGGAGCTACGCCGAATTTTTTGGCAATGGGCTTGGTTAAGGGCGCTGCAATCAGGATGGCGATGGTGTTATTGGCCATACAGGCGTCCAGAATGCCGGTAATGCCCAGAATGGAGTATTGAGCGCCCTTGCGGCTTTTCACATTGCTGTTGAACAAAGTAGTCAGCCAGTGGGTGCCGCCCATATCCCGGACCAGGCCGGTGAGACCCCGCATCAGGATAGTGACGATGACGATGGAAAGCATGCCGCCGATACCGGAGGCTACGGATTTGGCGAAGGTGATGAAGGTCATGGAGCCGGTAAGGCCGCCGACCAGGCCGGCCAGGACGGTACCGCCGAACAAAACCACCAGCACATCGACGCCGGCAATGGCGAGTATCAAAACGGCAAGATAAGGCACTACTTTGATCAGCTCAAAAGGAAAGGGCCCTTCCAGTTGAGCGCCGGCGCCGCCGACAAAGGTATAGACAACCATGGCTAAAAGGGCTGCCGGCAAAGCGATTAGCAGATTCATCCGGAATTTGTCCTTCATTGCGCAGCCGGCGCCCCGGGTGGCGGCAATAGTGGTATCGGAGATAACGGACAGATTGTCGCCGAACATGCCGCCGCCCACAACTGCCGAGATACAGATGGCCATATTCAGGCCGGTAATCTCGGATAAACCTACGGCAATGGGGCCGATGGCGGCAATGGTACCCATGGAGGTGCCCATTGCTGTGGCAACGAAGGAAGAAATCAAAAATATGCCGGGCAGGATAAAGCGGCTGGGTATGTAGGTAAGGCCCAGATTAACGGTAGAGGTCACGCCGCCCATTTCTTTGGCCACACCGGCAAAGGCGCCGGCCAATATGAAGATCAGAACCATCAGCATAACGCCGGGATCGCCGCAGGCTGCAGAAAAGCTGTCGGTTTTCACGGAGAAGCTTCTTTTGCCCATGAGAAGACCCACAAGAACACCGCCCATCAGGGCCGTTTCCCGGGGAACTTGCTTAAAGGGCTCTGCCATACCCATAGCAGTAAAAATTAAACCGGCGCCTACATAGAGGCCCAAAAAGACAAGGAGAGGCAAGAAGGCTAACCCGCCCAGATTTTTTTCTTCAGTGATAAGAGGCTTAATTTTTTTATCGTCGCTCATATTTGACTCCTTTTCTCTTAATGACAAAGGGGAGTAGTCTTATCGGCGAAAGGGTTGCATAGAGGCAAAAAGGGTTACATAGAGGCAAAAGCCCGGTCGAAATCGGCGATCAGGTCTTCCACATTTTCCAGGCCTACGGACATCCGGATCAGGCCGTCGCTGATCGATGCGGCTTCCCTTGCTTCCTTGGGCACGCTGGCGTGGGTCATGCTGGCCGGATGCTGGATCAGGGTATCGGGATCGCCCAGGGATACGGCAATGCTGGGAATGGTCAGGGTGTTGAGCAGTTTGATTCCTGCATCATAGCTGGAAAGGCCATTGATAGCGTCCACTTCAAAGGCCACCATGCCGGTATAGTAACCGTTCATCTGCTCCTTGGCTAATTCATGTTGGGGATGACCGGCCAGACCGGGATAGTAAACTTTCTTGATATACTTATTGCCGGCCAGATATTGGGCAAAGGCCATGGCATTATTGCAGTGCTGGCGTACTCTTAAAGAAAGGGTTTTCATGCCCCGCAGCACCAGGAAAGAGCTATGGGGAGAAGGGGGTGTGCCGCAGATCTTAGTCACGCCGTTGCCCCTGACCAGGGCAATATCTGCTTTGCTGCCCACTACCAGGCCCCCCAGCACATCGCCGTGGCCGTTCAGATATTTGGTGACCGAATGAACCACCAGATCTGCCCCTAATTTGAGGGGGAATTGGAGGGGCGGCGGTGCAAAGGTGTTGTCCACCACCAGCTTGATCCCCTTAGCCCTAGTGATTGCCGCCATTTTTTTAATGTCCGTTACCACCATCAGGGGATTGGTGGGAGTCTCGAAATAGAGCAGCTTAGTATTAGGCTTGATGGCCGCTTCCACAGCGGCGGCGTCGCTGGTATCCACAAAGCTTGCGTCAATGCCGAATTGGGCCAGATTAGTGCGCATAACCACAGAGGTGCCGCCATAGACGCAATCACCGCAAACCACATGATCGCCGGTCTTGAGAAAAGCCACCATAACGGCGCCGATAGCGCCCATGCCGGAGGCGGTGGCTACAGCATCCTCTCCGCCTTCCAGGGCAGCGATTTTCATTTCCAGGGCCCGGTTGGTGGGATTGCCGCTGCGGGAATAGACAAAGCCGGGAATGGTTTTGGCAAACTTGCCCTGGCCTTCCTCCACGGTTTCAAAACAAAAGGTGGAGGTCTGATAGATGGGGGTGGCCAAGGCGCCGCTTTCTTTGTCGGGGCTTTGGCCCGCATGAATCATCAGAGTTTCAAAGCCTACATTGGTAAGATCAATTTTGCTCATAAGGGAATATCCCTCCTTTTTGGAATTTAGGACGGCCTATGGCTTCGGGACTGTCCATTCTTATGTTAATATAGCAAATTGGCCAACTATATAGAATTATGAAAAAACTATACTTTACCATAGGAAAAACATATGTCTTATTTCTATAAAAATGATGTAATATAATAAGATACAGTATAATAAATAGTAGATTGAAAATCTAAAATAAGGGGGCTTACTATGACTTTGCAGCAAATACGTTACGTTCTTGCTATCTTAAAATATGGCTCAATAAGCAAGGCTGCCCAAGAGATATGTATTGCCCAGCCTCATTTGAGCAGTACCTTGAAAGACTTGGAAAAGGAACTGGGCATAACGATCTTCTCCAGAACCAGAAAAGGCGTGGAGCTGACTGCCGAAGGCAAGGAATTCCTGAGCTTTGCCAAACCTCTTTTGGCCCAGGAAGAAAAAATCCTGGAGCTTTACTCCAGGAATACTCTTAAGCCTGCCTTTAATTTCTCGCTGTCAACTCAGCGATATCCTTTTGTCATCAAGGCTTTTTTTGAGCTTTTTCATTGCTATGCCCCGGGACAATACGAAATTCATCTCCGGGAAGTCAATATGCGCAATGTGATTAATGATGTATTCAACGGCAAAAGCGATATAGGAATAATTTTTCTTTCCAATACCACGGAAGGCTTTATGCGCAGGTATTTGGCAGCTAAAGGTTTGGAATTTCATTTGATTAAGGAAATTACGCCTTGCGTTTTCTTTAAAAAGGATCATCCCATGGCGGGCAAGGCGGCGGTGACTTTAGAAGAGATGAGTCAATTTCCTTTTGCCTCTTTTGAATCGGAAACCTCGGCTTCTCCGGAATTTTCAGAGGAAGTATTTTTCTATAATTTCTCTACAGCCAAAAAGAATTTTATTGTGGTGGACAGGGCTACTATGATCAATGTCCTCACCCATACGGAAGCCTTTTCCATAGGAACCGGCATACTGACGTCGGGTTTTGCCGGCCCGGAACTGGTAAGCCGGCCCATTAAAGGCCATGAGAAGGAAATTAAATTAGGCTGGATCCACCATATGGATTGCAGCCCAAATGAAGTCTTCTGTGAATTCATTGAAAAAGTAGAGGCGGTTCTTGAAAAATGTTAAAAAGGCGGTTCCGGTTTTCTGAAACCGCCCCTGCTTCTAAACCCGCAGTTTCTTGAATACCCAAGCGGTCAGTTCGCTGAGGGAAGGGTGAATAATCATGGAATCATCAATGGGGGAATAGGTGCCGGTTTGGGGGCAATAGGAATCGCAGCCATTGCCGGTATTCATCAAATAAACGAAAGGCTGAAGCAAAACGGCAGCCTGGGGTCCTACGATATGGACGCCCAGGATTTTTTTGTTTTCACCGATGATCATTTTGACGAAGCCGTCGTCGTCATCGCCTTCTTCAAAGCCCATTGCGGCGCCGCCCACTACTTCGGAGTAATAATTTTTGGCGGTTTTATAAGGTATGGCCTGATCCTGCAGCTCTTTTTCCGTCATGCCCAAATGGGCCACCTGGGGATGGGTAAAGATGGTCCAGGGTACGGAATTATAATTGGCTTTTATCTTGTCTTCGGGATTAAAAAGGTTGTGGCTGAGAATCTTTGCCTCGGCATTGGCCTTATGGCGAAACTGGTACTTGCCGTTGATATCTCCTAAAGCCCAAATATTTTTTTGGGAGGTTTCCAAATATTCGTTGGTAACCACCCAGCCTTTTTTGTCTGCCTCCACTCCCGCCTTTTCCAAAGCCATGGTATCGGCGTTTGATTGAACGCCGGAGGCTAAAAGGATTTCTTCGGAGATGACCGTCCGCCGCTCCTTGGTCAGACGGTTTTCGGCAATAATCTCCTTAACGTTTCCCTGCTTGTTTATGGAGATAATATCGGTGTTTGTCAATATTTCCACGCCGTTTTTCGTCATCTGCCGGGCTACCAGTTGGGCAATTTCCGCCTCTTCCTTATTTAATATCCTGCCGGATCTGATGATCAGCGTTACTTTTGTACCGAAAGCTGAGAAAATATGGGCAAATTCCATGCTGATAGCGCCGCCGCCGATGATTACCAGGCTATCCCAAGGTTTGGCCGGAAACTTTTCTCCAAAAAAGGTTTCCGAGGTGATATAGCCCGCCTCCTCCAGGCCCGGAAAAGAAGGAATCTGGCTTCTGGCTCCGGCGCCGATAATAAATTTGCCGCCATAGATGATATCGGCGGGCCGTCCGTCATCATAGAGGACTTCCAGGCTGCCGGGGCTTAGAAAACGGCCTGTTCCTTTATACAAGGTAAGGTTGGGAATAGCCAGCAGATCCTTTTCGATGGTTTTATTGTAGTCAATCTGCTCCCACATCCGCCGGGATACGGCAGCCCAATCCAGCTTAGGCTGCTCTGCAATTATGCCTACTCTTTGGCAGCTCTCTATTTCCCGGATCAAATCTGCAGGATAGACCAGCATTTTTGAGGGAATACAGCCTCTATTAAGACAAGTGCCGCCAAGCTTGGAGTTCTCAATAACGGCACAGTTGAGACCCCGGCTGACCGCCTCCCTCATTACCATTAATCCGGCGCCGCTGCCGATAATGATCATATCGTATTTTGTCATGGCATATCCTCTCATCAAGCTTACAGGCTTTCGGAAAATTGTACTTGAAAGCCGTCGGGATCGGTAACATAAAAGAAACGGACATGAGGATTGGGCTGTATGATCTCACTGATTACGGGAATGCCGGCATCACGGACTTGGCCCAGCTTCTCAGCCAGGGAATCCACTCTAAAGCCTAAAGAAACGGCATTGCCGATGATGGGCTCCGGATGGTTCTTATAGCAAACCAGCTCTACCTTTGTCTCCCCCGCTCCTAAAAAGGCTATTTCCGTATCGGGGCCTGCCGGAAAGCGCCTGTCGATGGGTAAGCCGACGATTTTTGTATAAAAATCCAGAGAAGCCTCCAAATCTTTAACGGTAAGGGTGGTATAGACGAAACTCATAAGCTGTCCCTCCTTATTTTTTATTGCTGCTGTTTTTGTTGCCGACGCCGAGACTGTTTCTTAAAGTATAGCAAAAGCTGGCCGAAGCGTAAAGCCTGCCGGCGCTGCTCTTCCGAATAGCCCCCCGGTATAGTATAATTTTAGGGAGCGTTAAATCACGGTAAAACCGCAGAGGAGATCAAAATGCGCAAACAGGAATTTGATAAGATAATAAACGAATTTTCTTTTAAGGAACGCATCAGCGGCATCAATGAGTATTTTCACGCGGCGGTTTTAGCCCCGTTGCTGCTGATAGACGGAGAATATCATTTCGTGTTTGAACAACGTATGCCCCATATCCGCCAGGGCGGAGAGGTCTGCTTTCCCGGCGGCAAAATTGAAGCGTCCGATCCTTCGCCTTTGGAGGCGGCTTTGCGGGAAACCTATGAAGAGATTGGCTGCCCGCCGGAAAAGGTCAATGTCATCGGCAGGCTTGACAGCCAGCTTTTGTCAAGCGGCGTGTTGGTCCATGCCTATCTGGGCATCTTACCTGAGCCGGTAAGTCCACAGGCCATTGCCAAAGATGAGGTGGCTGCCGTTTTTTCCGTCCCCCTCTCTTTCTTTTTGGAGAATGAGCCGGAGCTCTATGAATGCAAGGTCCTAATCCACCCATATCTGACGGACCGGGAAACCGGTGAGAAGAAAATACTGCTGCCTGCAGAGGAATTGGGATTGCCCGCCTATTACAGCGAGCCCTGGGGCGGGGCCTTTCATAAAATCCATGTCTACCGCACTGAGTTTGGTTTAGTCTGGGGCCTAACCGCCAAAATTGTCTATGATTGTGTGACAAAAATCAGGAAAATACGCTCTAAATTATAGAAAAACGCAACAGGTCAAGTTCCGCCGGAACTTGACCTGTTGCGTATATATGATGAGAGGGAAGGAAAATGACTTAAGCTAAGTGTTTGAATACTGTTTATCCTTGATGAGGTAATTATATAGAACTATTTTTGCCGATTCCAGCAAGAATGTGTAAACGATATGTAATTTTTTTTAGGAGAAAGCTTGTTTCCGCTTCCTGAGGCTGACTGCTCAAAAAACGAGGCTAACCCTCAAAAACGGGGTTGACTGCTCAAAAAACGAGGTTGTGTATTAAATTTAAGTGGAAATATGCATAACTCGGTATAGTGATTCTATATATCCGCATACCCAATCAAATAACTGTATATATCCTGACAAAATCCATGCACAACTTCGATTTTTGAGCAACTGGCCTTTGGGCACCGCACCTCACCGCAAAACAGGCTTGAAGCGAAGCGGTCAAACTCACCACCCCGGATTTACGCCCTCATGGATTCGCTACTTTTTTTAACTAAATGGGATTAGAGCAAGACCTGCTTATTCCTCGGGAATATCGCCCACGCCTTCCAATACCAGCCGGGGGCGGTAAGGATATTGCTTCATGATCTCCCGGGATGTAACACCGCTCAGCACCAAAATAGAATCCAGGCCGCTTTCAATGCCGGCGATAATATCCGTATCCATACGGTCGCCGATCATTGCCGCTTCTTCGGAGTGGACGCCCAATATCTTAAGGCCTGTACGCATCATTAAGGGATTGGGCTTGCCGATGTAATAGGCATACCTGCCCGTTGTGGCTTCTATAGGAGCCAACAGGGCCCGGCAGGCAGGGCCGATGCCGTGTTCTAAGGGAGCGGTCAAATCCGTATTGGTGCCGATAAGTTTGGCGCCGTTAAACACATAGTCTATCGCTTGACAGATATTACGATAATTATAATCGTCGGTTTCCCCTACGATGACATAATCGGGATTTGCCTCGACGGCTGTATCCTCCGCTTTATATACGGTGACGCCGGTTTCGGTTAAGGCCTGAAAAAGCGCGGGTTCGCCAATGACGTAGGCGCTGCAGCCCGGCGACTGACGGCTGATAAACTTAGCCGTGGCCAAAGCGCTGGTGTAGAAATGCTCTTCGCCTACGTCAAGTCCCATAGCCGCCAGCTTTTGCCGCAGCTCTTTGGGTGAGCGCCGGCTGGAGTTTGTCAAAAATAAAAACTTTTTATTCTCCCGGTACAGCCATTGAACGAATTCTTTCACGCCGGGCAGCAGATGATCCCCCCGGTAAATAACCCCATCCATATCGCAAATATAGCCTTTTTTTGCTCGTAAGGAATCCAATTTTTACTCCCCTTTCTTCTTATCGCTCTTATTTTATTATATCATTGTAAAATCTAATGTTCATTGACGTTAAATGAAAGTAAAATCAGCGGATCAGGCTGTCATAAGTGCCTTAACCGATTTTATTTATTGCCGCAGCCTTAACTTTACACAAATCAAACAAAATCATTACTATAGAATTAACAATCCTTGCTATAGTGTTATCTGTAGAAATGTAATTGGAGATTGTGCCCGGGAGAATGAAGGGTATAAACATGAATGATCAAAGAAAAGAGAGTTTGGATAGTGTTATAAGCGGCAAGCAGATCAGAACTGTCTTCCAGCCTATTGTGTCCATTACCGACGGTAATATATTGGGCTATGAGGCCCTCAGCAGGATAAAAAGCGAATCGGCTTTTGAAAATATCGAAGAATTGTTTGCCTCTGCCAAAGAATACAACCGGCTATGGGAGCTGGAGCTGCTGTGCAGAACGACGGCGCTGGAAGCGGCTTATCAGTTTGTGGCGCCTCCCTATAACAAAAAATTATTTTTGAATGTTAATCCCAATATTATGCATGATGAGAAATTCATTAAAGGCTTCACCAAAGAATTTCTTAAAAAATATAATATAGGCTGCCAAAATATTATATTTGAAATAACAGAAAGAAATGTTGTGGAGGATATGGAGAGCTTCCGGACCATCATCAGCTATTACAAAAGTCAGGATTATGAAATTGCTGTGGATGATGCCGGTTCGGGATATTCGGGCCTGAATTTGATAAGCGACGTCAATCCTAATTATATAAAGCTGGATATGAAGCTGATTCGCCGAATCCATACCAGCAGCCTGAAGCATGCTCTTGTCAAAGGTATGGTGGAGTTTTCTAAAGCCTCGACCATCAAGCTTATCGCCGAAGGCATCGAAACCTATGAGGAGTTGGAGGCCCTGGTAAACCTGGGCGTTCAATGCGGACAAGGCTATTATCTGCAGAAGCCGGATACGGAAATAAACGGTATCAAACCGGAAGCTCTACAGGCAATAAAACAAATTAACAGGAAGACACAGCAGCCCTTGCAAGAAGGCTTTGCCAATACCTCCATTCAATACATATGCAAGGATACCGGCAGAGTGCCTCCGGAAGAAACAGTCTTGAAAGTATATGAGAACATAAAGGATAGAGCCGGCAACCCCGGTTTATGCGTGATTAAAAACGATATCCCCGTAGGCATTATCACCAAAGAAAAGCTGGCCTTTCATTTAAGCGGCCGCTACGGCTTTACCTTATACCAAAATAAACCGATCTCGACGATAATGGATAAGAATTTTTTATCCGTTGACTGCAAAACAGCCATAAACGAAGTGTCGTCTATGGCCATGGACCGGTCCGATGATAAGCTTTATGATTTTATCGTGGTTACGGAGGAAGAAAAATATCTGGGTACATTAACCGTGAAGGATTTGCTGCAAAAGTCAATTGAGATCCAGGTTTCTACCGCTAAGCATTTAAATCCCTTGTCGGGCTTGCCCGGCAATGTCCTGATCGAAGAAAAGCTTAAACAGTATATTGCCGGCGACTGCAAGTATAGCGTTGCTTATGTGGATATTGATAATTTTAAACCTTATAATGATATTTATGGCTTTGAAAATGGCGATTTAGTAATAATGCTGCTGGTGGATATCATGAAAAAACATATACCCGGCCATGCGTTTATCGGCCATGTGGGCGGCGATGATTTTGTAGTCGTTGTGGAAGACCACATTGATGAAGATTATTTTTCCGGTATTATCAAGGATTTTGAAGAAAAGGTTTTAGCCCTTTATAATGAAGCCGACAGGCAAAAAGGGTATATTACTACCATGAACAGGCATGGAGTTCAGGAGGAATTTCCGCTGATTACGCTGACCGCTGTAGCGATCAATAATCGCTTAAGGAGGTATAAGAGTACAGTTGAAATAGCCGCTATACTTTCCGGGCTGAAATTAAAGGCTAAAGGCCGTTTTATTGAAAGAAGGCTCGCCCTTTTTGAAAACCTCAAGTGAAAATGTCAGGGGAACTGCAAAACAGGCCGGTTGACAATCACCCGGGGATTTGCTTCAATGAAATAAGCGTATTGCTGGGGAGGCAAAGGATGAGCGGTATAGCGACCCTGTATATTTAGCGGCTAAATAGACAAAGAAAGGGGATTTTTATGATTATTCGCGGCGGTTACACAAACTATGGACAGGATATCGGCGTATTGATGCTGGATACCAAGTTTCCCAGAATTCCCGGAGATATTGGCAATGCCCGTACCTATGAAGGGATTCCCATCCGCTTCAAAATAGTAAAGGGCGCCGATGCTCCCAAGATTATGGGCAAAGCTCCGGCTGAAGAAGTGATGCAGCCCTTTATCGACGCGGCAAAAGAGCTGGAAGCCGAAGGCGTCAAAGCCATCACCACCAGTTGCGGCTTTTTGGCGGCTTACCAAAGACTGTTGGCCGACGCCGTCGATATTCCTGTGTTTACCTCGGCTTTAATGCTGGCGCCCCTCGTCCATACCATGATCAATAAAAATAAAAAAATCGGCATCTTCACCGAGCGGGACTGGAACATGACCGAGGAGCATTTTAATAATGTGGGCTGGTCCTCCAAGGATATACCGGTGGCGGTCAGCGGCATGCTGGAGGGCTCAAAATTCCCCGCTTTATTTATCGACAACGGTATTGAAGAGGACTTTGATGAGCTGCAGAAATGCATGGAGGAAATCACCGTCCGCCACATGAAAAACCATCCGGATACCGGGGCGATTATTTTTGAATGCACCAACTTCGGCCCCTGGAGCAAACGGGTTCAGGAGATTGCGAAAGTGCCGGTTTTCGGTATCAACCAGCTTCTGGAATATGTGGCTTCTTGCGTTAATGTAAGGGATTATCCCAAGCAGTTATAATGGACTGCAATAGTCTTTGCAACTATCGCTGCGGCCTCTGCCCTTCTTCGGCAGGGGCCCCTTTTTTTTCTTTCTTTAGCTGTTTGCGCAGACGGCTAATGCTGCCGGGGTGGGCGCCGATGGACATCGCCATCACCGCCTCAGAAAAGTTCACATCCCGGGGCAGCGTTTTGCCGGCCACCAGTTTCTCAAAGGCCTGCAACCGCTCTTCCAGGGTACCCAGGGTATTGATTTCCAGGTCGTTCCAGGCCCCCAGCAGAGTGGTGCTCATATTCAACATAAAGGCATAGCAGGCCTGGTTGTTTTTCCCTAGGAAGGCCAGGACTTCTTTCGTAGGCAAGCAACTTAGAGTGGAGTTGCCCAAAGCATAGGCTGTCATATGGCGGGTTTCCTCACGCAGACCGCCAATGCCGATCAGGGAATATTCGTCATATATGCCCAAGCCCTTGTAGCGGCTGTCTTCCATACTGCGGACACACAAAAGCAGACCTTTTTTCATGACCCATATATAGCCATCCCGCCCGAAGGACAAGGTGCAAAAGGATTTTTTCTTCACATGCATAGTTTGATAAGGTATATTGGTCAGGAGCAGGTTGCACAAATCTTTATTATCCATAGCCTCACATCCCTCCTGATCACTATTATAGAGGAGTTTGGCCCCCCTGTCTCTGACCTGGGTTAAAAAACTGCTTTTCCAAGTTTTTTGAACTGCTTTTTGTTTTGTCTTAATATGAATGGTTAAAGGAGAAAAAAATTATGTTGGACAGCATGGCCAAGCTTTTAGAAAAGCCCCCTCTCTACACAAAATCAGAAGCTGCATTCTGGGATGATGAACACATCTCGGGGCAAATGCTGAGAGCGCATCTTGATCCCGAATTTGAGGGCGCCAGCAGAAAAAAGGCGTTTATTGAAAAATCCGCTCTGTGGATAGGGGAAGCTGTGCCGCCATCAAGCTCCCCCTCGCTTTTGGATATTGGCTGCGGCCCCGGAATCTATGCCGAAAGATTCGCAGAAATGGGCTATCAGGTAACCGGGATTGATTTTTCCAAGCGGTCAATAGAATATGGGAGAAACTCGGCAATTAAGCAGGGCTTTGACATCAGCTATCATTATCAGGATTATCTGGCGATGAATCTGAGGCAGAGGTTTGATTTCGCAACAATGATTTATTGCGATTATGGCGCATTGTCAACGGAAGACCGGCAAATCATCATGCAAAAGGCATTCGATCATTTGAAAGCCGGCGGAAGGTTCCTGCTGGATGTGTTTTCAATGGCTAAGTATAATAGTTTTAAAGAAAGCCAGACATGGGAGGTCTGCCATGACGGCGGTTTTTGGCGTGCAGGAAAATATGCCGCACTCAAGGGATGCTATAAATACCCGGATCATGTGACATTAGAGGAAATCCTAGTTATTTCTGATTGGGAGCCGGCCGTTTACTATTTGTGGAACACTTATTTCACAAAAGAAATGCTCATTCAGGAGGCGGCTGCCGCTGGATTTAAGGTAGGGGGCGTATTTGGCGATGTAGCAGGCTGCCCTTATAATGAGGATAGCCATACGATTGCCATGCTATTGGAGAAATAAGATAGGCAACTCTTTCTTATGTAGTGCCGGATTGTGATGATGCGAATGGGACCGAACAGCGCAAAGAACCCTGCCCCGGCCGGAACAAGAACATTGACGCCAGTAATTGCATATGATATTCTAAAGTAACTCTTTGCACTGCATCGCGTTTGGTTTTGGCCAGACGTTCAATCACCAGTACAAACTGAGCAGGCAGCAGACTCTTTTCGGAGTTTGTGTAGCCGGGCCGCAATGCGGCAGCAGATGCCATGTGAGCGTATCTGTGGGACAGTAGTATGTTCCGCAGATGCGCTTTTTTCATATCATGCGGAAAGATTATGCTGTGCTATAGGGTTATCTCAATCAAAACGGAGGTAACAGTTATGGAAAAATCAAACGAACAAATTGCAATGCAGGTATCTCGCAACAGTATCATCGGCAATGTGCTTTTATCAGGCTTCAAGCTGTTCGCCGGAGTATTCGCACAGTCCGCCGCAATGATTTCTGACGCAATTCATTCTCTGTCCGATGTGTTTAGCACAATCATTGTCATGGCAGGGGTCAAAATGGCTAACAAAAAACCTGATAAGGAACATCCTTACGGACACGAACGGTTTGAATGTGTCGCAGCCATTATCCTGTCGGTTATTTTGTTTGCAACGGGCGCCGGTATTGGCTGGGCGGGCCTGCAGAAGGTGATCGCCGGAAATTATGGCGGGCTGGCAACGCCGGGTATGCTGGCGCTTGTGGCTGCCATCATTTCCATCGTTGTTAAGGAAGCTATGTATTGGTATACGCGCAATGCCGCAAAGAAAATTGATTCCAGTGCGCTCATGGCCGATGCATGGCATCACCGCTCGGACGCATTTTCTTCTGTCGGCAGTTTTATTGGTATACTTGGCGCACGCCTTGGCTTCCCCATCCTTGACCCGGCGGCATGTATTGTTATCTGCCTGTTTATCCTAAAGGCAGCGGTTGATATTTTCCGGGACGCTGTGGGTAAAATGATCGACAAGGCTTGCGACGAGCAAACAGCCGCGGAAATGCGCGAGGTCATTCTCGCCCAGGAATCGGTTCTGGGAATTGACCAGCTGAAAACGAGATTGTTTGGAGACAAGATCTATGTGGATGTAGAAATTCGCTCCGATGGCTTGGTTACGTTGGAACAGGCACATGATGCTGCACAGCGTGTTCATGATGTGATTGAAAAACAATTCCCCAAAGTCAAGCACTGCATGGTACATGTAAATCCTGTTATCATGCTTGCCGATTAGTCCTTTTTCATCAGCGTGAAGCTTTGCCCCCAATAAATCTACGAAAAGAGGCTTCCACTTTTCACCGTGAAAGCCCCCGAAAGGCGCGGATTTACTAGCTTTGAGCCGTTATGCTCAACCCTCAAATATTGGTTCGATATGTTTTTTGATAAGTTTGATTCTATCCTTTGCGCCTGGTATAAAAAGTGAAGCAATGGCAATGACCAGCTTTCTCTTCGGATTGACATAGATCAGATTCCCGCCATCCCCCATAGCAGCGTAGCTGTGCTGATTTCCATCAACAATCCACCAAAGATAACCGTAGCGCAGCTTATCCCAGCGGCTGTGCTCCGCCGTGCTCTCGCCGATCCATTTTGCAGATACGAGCTGCCTGCCGTTCCATACTCCGCGGTTCAGATATAGCTGCCCGATTTTTACCATATCCCCAGGCGTTATAAAAAGTCCCCAACCTGCCGTATTTATCCCTTGCGGGTCGGTGACCCATCCGCTTTCGTGGCGATTCTTCATAATAGAGAGCTGCTCTTCTTTGCTGTGAAAAACAATATCCTGCCTGATATCGATCCCCAGCGGAGAAAACAGATTCTCATATGCGAATCCCAGAACCGACTGCCCAGTCACGTTTGTAAGGATACCCGAAAGGATATCCGGCCCTATGAGGGGAGTATACCGGAATTGACCGATCGCTCCTTTACCACCCAAAAGATCAAGGGCGCTCTTTACCCAGCTCTCACTTGTAAAATACTTCGTATACGGCGCCGATTTATATTTGAAGGGGGCGGTCATGGTCAGCATATTTCGTATCGTAACGTGTTGTGCTGTCTTTTCTCCCCGCTTTGGCGTATAGTCCGGGAAAAAATCCAAAACCTTTTGGTCGATGCTGCTGATATAACCTTTATCAACGGCAATGCCGATAAGTGCGGAAATAATACTCTTTGTCACCGAGAAAACATGAAAGGCGGTTTCGGCGGTGTGTCCGTTAAAATAGTTTTCATATAGTTTCCCACCATTTTTTTGTACAACAATACCCCCGATATTGCTATAGTCATTACTTATTGTTTTTTCAAGCGCTGTGATATTTCCCTGATTCATACAATCAATTTTACTCCTTTAAAGTTATTAAAGGATATCCTTGCAACAAAGGATATATTGATTAATAATTTTTTACAAGACCTGTTTTAAATAAATCAAGAACTGGACGGGTTACTTCCAAAGTAATACATTCTTTAGAAGTGACCCTTCGCCTGTGCGGCAGGTTCGTTATGCCCATACTATTGACTGTTGTTTTTCCAAGGCTATCGGGAAATAGTTGCGCAAAATCGGATATGTTAATTCCTCTGGCAAAGAATCAAAAAAATCTATTTTTCCCATTTCACTATAATGCGGTAACTCATCCAAAGTATGAACGATTGCAAAATAAACTTGCCCATTCCCTTTAAAATTGTTGCCGTTTAGTTCTGCGTTTATATAGTAATCACAAAGTGGTTCAATATCGAAATCAACTGCTCCTGTCTCTTCATACAGCTCTCTTTTTGCAGCTTCTAATGGTGTTTCGCCAGCTTCAATATGCCCGCTTGGGTGCTCCCATGTAGCCCGTTCTTTATGCATGCAGAATATCCATTTTCCTTTATATATCGCCATAATATCTGCAGAAAAATAATTTCCCAGGGTGTCGAAAGGATAAATCTTAAATTCCATAAAATTTCCTCCGCCTAATATAGATAACTGTAATAACCTATTATATAAATAATCGAAAACTCTTTTTATTCTACCACAAGGCGAATTCATTTCGCCTGAGTATTTTGAACCGAAAGGGGCAGAGCAGCCACCGATCGGGTGGGGCAGCTTTTGTTCAATTTTTCCGGTTGTATGTGGTTTTGGGCGTCCGCCTGTACAATTTTTTCGTTTGTAGGTGATTTGCATGCTGGCTCATAGGTAATTTAACCAAATTCATGCCGGTTCCCTACAATTTTTGCGGTTGCGCGGTAATAGCCTCTTTGCATTTGGCATACAACCGCAATTTTTGCTCACTTGGTCTTAGGCAATTGAATACAACCGCAATTTTTGCACAGGCGGGCTAATTGCCGCTACTGCCACCACTGACCTGCGGACACATCCCATGGGTTCACCGCCTTTTTCTTAACTAAATGATACTAGTCTGAAGACGGTCCGAAGACTGATTCTTTTCTTTAACGGAGAGGGTGGGATACTCTCGCACAGCGCCGGCACGCTGGCTCGAGACTGCGACTAAGGCTTCCGCTGCTGCGGCATCGCAAGCCAAGTCTCCGACGAACCCAAGGGTTCTCATCCC
>JAHDMJ010000023.1 GCA_018436095.1 Clostridia bacterium
CTCGGTTTGTAGCGTCGTTTGGCAGTGACTGTGCAAAATTGCAAGTTTGTTTACATAGTTATGGCCTTTTGTGCAAAATTGCAGCTTTGTAGTATGTGATTTGGCCTAAAAATAGGTTTTCACCCCATTTTCGGATCAAATTTGTTCCAAAAGGAAGATTTACGGGTTACAAACCTGCATTTTTGCTCAGTTAGCCTATGCGAATGATAACAAACCTGCATTTTTGCTCAGTTAGCCCAAGCGAACGACGACAAACCTGCAATTTTGAGCAGTTAGCGCTGCAAAACAGTTTTAAAACGGTCAAAGTCAGCGCACAACCTCGTTTTTTGAGCAGCCGGTTTTCAACCAACCACGGGCCCTCTTATTTTGCAGGACAGGATAAAATGCATCCGGTCCTTTACATTTTAAAGCCATTCTTTGTAGCGCTTAATATAGACGGTTTTGATAAGCTGGGCAGACAGAAAGTAGCCGGCCAGGATCAGCAGGAGCCAGGGTGCAAAAGAGGCAGGCAAAGGCATCATATCCAAGCCCACGGCAAAATCACTGAATCCCATGATGAGTGCCGCTGCCGCTACAATCAGGGTGGAAAGCAATAAGGGGGCCGAAGGCCGGCCTTGCAGGAAGGGGATTTTCGCCGTGCGGATCATATAAATAACCAAGACCTGAGACACGGTGCCGAAAACAAACCAGCCGCATTGAAACAACGGAGCCAGCTCCGCCTTATTTGCGCCTACCACCCACCACATGACCGCAAAGCACAAAAGGTCAAAAACAGAGCTGAGGGGTCCCAGAAAGGCCATAAAAGTCTTAATTGATCCCGTTTCCCATTTCCGGGGTTTTTTAATGTACTCCTTATCCACACTGTCAAAGGGTATGCTTAATTGGGAAAAATCGCAGAGCAAGTTTTGAGTGAGTATCTGCACCGGCAGCATAGGCAAAAAGGGTAGAAAAATACTGGCGGCAATCACTGAGATAATGTTGCCGAAGTTGCCGCTGGCCGCCATTTTGATGTATTTAATGATATTGCCGAAGGTGCGGCGGCCTTCGATTACCCCTTCTTCCAGCACCATCAGATCCTTCTTCAGCAGAATAATATCGGCGGTTTCTTTGGCAATATCCACTGCGCTGTCTACGGAAATTCCCACATCCGCCTGGCGCAGGGGCGGCGCGTCATTGATGCCGTCGCCCATATAACCTACGGTATGGCCTGCCTGCTGAAAGGCTTTGACCACCCGTTCCTTTTGGGAAGGCGACAATTTCGCAAATAAATCGCAGGTCCTGACCGCTTCCAGCAAGGCTTTATCATCCATGGCTTCCACGTCCCGGCCGGTCAGCAAATAGCCGGTATTGACCCCAACCTTGCCGCAAACCTTGACGGCCACCCCTTCGCTGTCGCCGGTCAGCACCACTGTCCGTACCCCGTGTTCTTTCAGGGCAGCAATGGCGGCCTTGGCGCTTTCCTTGGGCGGGTCGAGAAAACCGATGAAACCGATTAAAACCACATCTTTTTCGTCGGCCACGCTAAAAACGCCGGTATCGGGCACGTGATTTTTTTGGGCCACGGCAATCATGCGCAGGCCCTCGTTGTTGTGAGCCTCATAGGTGGCCATGGCAATCCGCCGGGTTTCCTCATCCAGCGGTAAAATCTGTCCGCCTATTTCCACAAAGGCTGAAATAGCCAGAATTTCCTCTACGGCGCCTTTGGTAATAAGCTGCCTTTTGCCGGACTTATCCGTTAGCACCACGCTCATACGGCGGCGGGAGAAATCAAAGGGTATTTCATCGATGAGGCTATAAGCCTGCAGAAGATCCTCAAGACCGTTTTCCGCCGCTCTGTTAATAATGGCAAGGTCGATCAGGTTTTTCAAACCCGTTTGAAAGTGGCTGTTCAGATAAGCGTGGCGCAGAATCCGGGTATCGTCTTCGCCGTGAAGATTCATGTATTTTTCCAGTACAATTTTGTCCTCGGTCAGCGTCCCGGTTTTATCGGTGCAGAGCACATCCATCTCCCCAAAGGTCTGAATGGCCCCCAGGGTACGGACAATGACCTGGTGCTTAGCCATGGATACGGCGCCTTTGGCCAGCGTAGAGGTCATAATCACCGGCAGCATTTCCGGCGTCAGCCCCACGGCAATGCTGATGGCAAAAAGCAAAGCGCCGGCCCAGTCTCCTTTGGCCCAGCCATTAATCAGAAAGACCACGGGCACCATTACAAACATCATGCGGATCAGCAACCGGCTCACCGAATCCACGCCCCGTTCAAAACTGGTTTTGGCCCTGTCGCCGGAGAGGGATTTGGCCATGGAGCCGAAGTGGGTGGCATTGCCGGTAGCCAGCACCAAGGCAGTGGCGCTGCCGCTGACGATATTGGAGCCCATAAAGCCGATGTGGTGCAGGTCCGTCAGACTATCTCCCTGCTGATTTTTTATATCGCTGAATTTCTCAACGGGATTGGATTCGCCTGTAAGCGCCGCCTGGGCCACAAAGGTGTCCTTCGTCGTCAAAAAACGCACATCCGCAGGCAGCATATCACCGGCAGACAGGCGTACGATATCACCGGGCACCACTTCATCCATAGCAATTTCAACCAGCTTGCCATCCCGCCAGATATCAGCCTTATTAGAAATCATTTTGGCCAGTTTTTCAGCGGCGGCATTGGAGCGCTGGCCCTGTACGAAAGCCACCAGACTAGACAGAATCACCAGGGACAAAATAATCAGAATGGTAAAGTAGTCGGGTTTTGAAGAAAACACCACGTCCGTAAAATAAGTAATAGCGGCAATCAGCAGCAAAATCAGGTTAAAGGGGTTAATCACCGCTTCCCTTAACCTGTGCAGCACCGTCTCCTTATTTCCTATGGTAATTACGTTTTTGCCATACTCGTCCTGCCTGTCCGCCGCACCTTGGCTGGTTAAGCCTCCCGCATCCGCCGTCAGCCGGCTAAACACCTCCTCAATAGGTAAGAAAGCAAACAAACGGATCTTCTTTTCGCTGTCATGCTTATTTTTTTGGATCTGGCTGCTGTAATTTTTTTTGTTTAAGAACTTCACTGGAATCATTCCTTTCTGTTGGGATTCCCCGGCGAAACGGCAAAAAGGCATAAAAAAATGCCGTCCCAACAGACGGCAAAAATATAGGCAGATTAAGCCATTAGCATAAAAGCGCAATGGAAAACAGCCCGCAATAAGTGCCGACACATTGGTTACCCGTTTTACTCTGGGGTGTGGGTTCATAAAAAAGACTTCGAGGGTTGCCGTCCATTGGCTCACTTCCTTTCGCTAATATCTATTATGCCAATCTATGCTTTATCTTATGCCAAAACATCCAGCTTGTGCCCAAAAGAAGGGAGCGGTGTGGGTACAGCCGATTCCAGGCTTTCAATCAGGTTGGCAGCCATGGTCTCCTGCAAATCCATAACTTTTTTTGTCATGGCAATATCTACCGCTGCGGCAGTCTTGCCCAGGCTCATCCCTATGCTGGCGGCTGCAATAGCTTCTATCTCCATAAAATCACCTTTTTCCTCATAAATCTCTAAAAACCACTCTGCCAAAATTATACTATGCTTTGCTATAAGAATGCAAGCCCGGGGAGACGATATATATCAGGACAAGAGTATTATCCTGATATCCGGCTCAGGCCAAGCCCATGAGCAATCGGTGAACATCGAGGGAGGGAATCCGGAGAAAAGGCCATGTCGGCTATAGCCAAGGATTCGCAGAGATGAAAATCGAGGATTTTCATCTCTGCGAAATCTTGACATATCCTTAAAAGGATGGTATTGATGGATAGGAAAGGGGTGCAGCCAACAAAGTGATAGAAAAAAGACAACGGGCAGAGCGCAATAGAACTATCGTTTTGGCTCCTGAGGAAGAGCAGTTGTATTTAAGCCGCTGCCTTGCTGAAGAAGCAATGACCTCAAGCAGCAACATTGCCAAAGATGGAAGTATTGCCGGGGTCAGCGGTATCCTTGATCAGGTCATTTACGGCGATTGTTTTAAAGCCCTCTCCCGGCTGCCAAGCCAATTCGTGGATCTGCTGATTGTGGACCCGCCCTACAATCTGGATAAAACCTTCAGCACCAGTAAGTTTCGGAAAATGGCCGCCGCCGATTACGAGGCCTTTACCCGGCAATGGTTGAACAGCCTTGTTCATACACTGAAAGACACAGCCTCCATCTATGTATGCTGTGATTGGAAAAGCAGCCTGATTATCGGCCCTGTCCTCAGCGATTTTTTTCTTGTGCAAAACCGTATCACCTGGCAGCGGGAGAAAGGCCGGGGCTCTTTGTCTAACTGGAAAAATGCCATGGAGGACATCTGGTTTGCAACGGTATCCAAAAAATATACCTTTAATGCGGAAGCCGTTAAACAGCGCCGGAAGGTCATAGCTCCTTACCGTATTAACGGCCAGCCGAAGGATTGGCAGGAAACGGCAGAGGGCAAATACCGGGACACCTACCCCTCTAATTTCTGGGAGGATATTTCTATTCCTTATTGGTCCATGGCAGAAAACACCGATCATCCTACGCAAAAGCCGGAAAAGCTTTATGCCAAGCTGATCCTGGCTAGTTCAAATAAAGATGGTATGATCCTCGACCCTTTTGCCGGCGTGGGCACAGCCTGCGTTGTGGCCAAGAAGCTGGGCCGGCATTATATCGGCATCGAAAAAGAGTCTCAATACTGTGCTTTGGCGGCAAAAAGGCTGGAAATGGCAGAGAAGGATGCCTCCATTCAAGGCTACGCCAATAATGTTTTTTGGGACCGCAATTCTCTGGCAGAACAGAAGAAAGAGGCTAAACGGCCCTCTTGCCATTAAGCTTCGTTCTACCCGCAACTCATTTTAAGAAAGCAGCAAGCCCTGGGATTAATCCTATGGGCTTGTTTTTTTGTTTTTATATTAGAGGTTAAGCTTATATAGCTTTATTTATGCATTACACTTATCTACCCGTCCATGCATATGCTGGAATGGGTTACTATTATCAATTAATTTAGAAGGAACGTGATATAGTGAATGATTTTGAAACCGACAAAAAAAGGCTAACCGCCTCGCAACATCCCCTTTACGCTGATAATAACCGATCCTGTTATGGAAAACCACCCTCCTGCCGTCCACCCTGCCCTCCCGATCCCTCTTGCTCTTTATGCCCTCCGGGGCCCCGGGGTCCAAGGGGCCCGAAAGGCGACCCCGGCTGCCCGGGACCGCCGGGTCCAAGGGGTCCCCAAGGCGCTCCCGGTCCTCAAGGTCCAATAGGGCCTCAAGGGCCCCAGGGACCTCAAGGACCTCAAGGAATAGCAGGTCCTCCCGGCGCAACTGGAGTTACCGGAGCTACCGGTGCAACGGGTGCAACCGGCCCCGCCGGACCTGCCGGTGCAACAGGGGCAACCGGGCCTGCCGGACCCGCCGGAGCAACAGGGGCAACCGGACCTGCCGGACCTGCCGGAGCTACCGGTGCAACAGGGGCAACCGGACCTGCCGGAGCTACCGGTGCAACAGGGGCAACCGGACCTGCCGGAGCTACCGGTGCAACAGGGGCAACCGGTCCCACTGGCGCAACGGGTGCTGACGGAGCAACCGGTCCCACTGGTCCTACTGGCGCAACGGGTGCTGATGGGGCAACCGGCCCAACTGGCCCCACTGGCGCAACAGGCCCCACTGGCGCAACCGGCCCTACCGGCCCCACAGGGCCAACGGGAGTATTCGAGCCTGACCAATTCCTATTTAATGTTATTGGAGAAACCGGTAGTGCAACAGTTGGGCTCGGAGAAAATCTTATTTTTGAATCCTCTACGCTGGATATAACGGTTACGCCGGGTTCTGCAATAGTAACGATTGAAGACCCTAACCCGACAGGTCCTACCGGCCCCACTGGTCCTACTGGCGCAACCGGTGCTGACGGAGCAACCGGCCCCACTGGCCCTACCGGCGCAACCGGTGCTGACGGAGCAACCGGCCCCACTGGCCCTACCGGTGCAACAGGCGCTGACGGTCCTACCGGCCCCACTGGTCCTACTGGCGCAACAGGCGCTGACGGGGCAACCGGACCCACTGGTCCTACCGGCGCAACGGGCGCTGACGGGGCAACCGGACCCACTGGTCCTACCGGCGCAACAGGCGCTGACGGGGCAACCGGCCCCGCTGGCCCTACCGGCGCAACAGGCGCTGATGGGGCAACCGGCCCCACTGGCCTTACCGGTGCAACAGGCGCTGACGGAGCAACCGGCCCCACTGGTCCTACCGGCGCAACAGGCGCTGACGGGGCAACCGGCCCCACCGGCCCCACTGGCGCTGACGGGGCAACTGGTCCCACTGGTCCTACCGGCGCAACGGGTGCTGATGGGGTAACCGGCCCCACCGGCCCTACCGGCGCAACGGGTGCTGATGGGGTAACCGGCCCCACTGGCCCTACCGGCGCAACGGGCGCTGACGGGGCAACTGGTCCCACCGGCCCTACCGGCGCAACGGGCGCTGACGGAGCAACCGGCCCCACTGGTCCTACCGGCGCAACGGGCGCTGACGGAGCAACCGGTCCCACTGGTCCTACTGGCGCAACGGGCGCTGACGGAGCAACCGGTCCCACTGGTCCTACTGGCGCAACGGGTCCTACCGGCCCCACTGGCGCAGATGGCATAGATGGCGCAACTGGCCCTACCGGACCCACCGGTCCCACTGGCCCCGAAGCAATACTGGCTTATGGTGGTCTATACAATGATACGACCCAGCTCATTACCATTCCTGCGGACGGTGAGGAAACCGTTGCGCTGCCAGAAAGTATGGCAAATACTAACGTGGCGTTAGGGACTGACAGTATCACTATTAATATTGCCGGAGACTACCGTGTGGAATATTTTATTCAGCTACAGTCCACCAGTGGTGATTTCGGCTTGCTTGCCGGTGTACAAATCAATGGGTTGTTTTTGCAGTCATCTTTGATTAGTACTATCGTATTAACCTCTGCTTTTGAGACGGTCACGCTCAGCGGTATTGTTCCCTTAGCCGCAGGCGATGTGCTAACCTTAGTATTGTCAAGCCTTACCGGAGGAAGTGTTTTGTTTGGCGGAGGTACAAGTGCCAACCTGAGCGTAATGAGGTTAGGCACCTGATCTTTCCTTTCCTAAAACAACCGGGCCTGCCGGGCCTTAAGGTTTGGCAGCATAGGGCAGTTTTTGCAACGACGCGGTCCAAACCATTATGCTTGCTATGGGCGGCAGCCTTTTGTTTGGTCCCGGTTTAAATGCCAACTTGAAGGTTACGCAGATAAGCAACTAATTCCGGCGCCTAAACAATGATTGGGAGGCAATAGCTTTTAGCTTTCGCCTCCCTTTTTTTATAGCTAACGTTTTAGGCCGTTGCCAATAGAGGAACAAGTCAACAGATAGACCGGCAACCGATTACCGCCGCCGTTTCGATGTATACAAGCCAGCGTTTAGTAACTATTGAAGCCAATTATCTTTCGATTGTTTGCATACGCTTTCAGCAGCATAATAAAAAACTCCGGTATCTTCCAAAGGCTTAGATCTACATTATGGCCCGGGACAAATTCGAGATATGGCTGCCGCCTATTTTTGATCTATTCTTTCCTCTTGCCGCATCTAGATTGAAAACCCCTCCGCCGCTATGGACGCCATATCAGGGACTTTGCCGCGTGGCTCCGGCAAAGCCCTCGATACGGGTCTGAGGGGGGTTTTCTTATCTCCTAAACGGAATCGGGAAACCAGGGTTTGCATTTGACTGGACTGCCTGCTCAAAATCTCGCTGGAAGCTGCGCTCTCCTGAGCAGTAGCTGAATTTTGCTGTACAATTTCCGCCAACTGGCTGATGCCCAAATGGATATGGTTGATTACTGTGCTCTGTTCCTGAGAGGCGGCAGGGATCTCTCCGACAATCTTGCTGCTCTCGTTTATACCCTCTACAATGCCGCTAAAAGAAGCGGCGGTCTCTTGAGCAATTTGTACGCCCAGCTTTGATTTACCCAAAGAATTCTCAACTAACTGCCGGATGTTTTCGGCAGCCTCCGCACTTTGCAGGGCCAGGCTGCGCACTTCATCGGCCACCACCGCAAAGCCTTTACCTTGCTGGCCGGCCCGGGCAGCTTCAATGGAGGCATTCAATGCTAAAATGTTGGTTTGGAAAGCAATATCCTGGGTCACTTTAATAACCTTATGAATTGAATGGCCGGCCTGCTCAATATCTTGTACGGCTTGTATCATTCGCTTCATCTGCCGGGAGCCCATTTCCGCACTATCCCTGATAGCGTGGGCCACCGTTGCTGCCTGCTCCGCCAACTCTGCATTATGCTTCGTCTTTTCCGCCACTTGGGAAATCTCAGCAGAAAGCTCCTCAATCCCGGAAGACTGCTCCACTGAGCTATGGGCCAATATCTGAGCTCCATTGGCGATTTGTGCAGCCCCTAAGGATACCTGGTCGGCACTCCAGCGGATTTGAGCCAACATGGCGCTAAGAGTTTCAATGGTGCTCTGCATGGCAATGCCCATAGAATCCTTCTCGCTTCGAGGGGTCACATGAACGGTCAGATCGCCGCCGGCAATAGTCCCCAAGGTATGGATTTGGTTTTGAGTGCTTTCCACCATTTGCTGAAAGGCGTTGGTCAGCGCACCGATTTCATCCTCAAAGTCACTGGTTAATTTAATCTCCATGTCGCCCCGGGCAATCTGCTCCGAAGCGCCGATCAGCTTGCCAATAGGCCGGCCAATGATACGGCGGGTCAGCAATATTGAAAACATACAGTAAATGACCGTGGTGCCCAGGCCAATTGCCAGGAGAATAGCGGCAAAGCCATTGCTGTTGCGCAGCACGCCGTCTACCCCCAAATCAACGCCCACAACGCCAATTACTTTTTTATCGGCGTCCAGAATGGGCGAAAATCCGGAGACCATATAGCCAAAACCTTCCGAATCATAAATAGAGGTAAATGAAGGAAGGCCGTTGCCGATGGTTTCAAACATCTCGTCGGCAAATGCGCTGGCCGGCTCTTGTGCCAATAAACCCAGGGCCTCTTCTCCGGGAGTGTCAGCGTCGGCAAAGTAATAAACGCTCTGGTCGTAGCGGCTGTCCAAAACATAAAGGTAGGTAACTCCCGCGGAGGCCGCGGTTTCACTGACGAATCCTTGTACCCTGTGCCAATAATCATTTTCCTTGCCGGCCTCTAAAATCAGGGCAAACTGCTCTTCATCGATACCGGCAGCTACCGTATCGGCAATGGTCATGGCCCGCTGGGCACTGGCTTCAATAGAGTTCATCCGAAAGAATATATAGCTGAATATACCCATAAACATCGTGCTAAACAATGCAATAGCAATGGCCATACAGGAAATTTTACCCGTAATACTTTTCAAAAAACCATTCTTTTTCATGGATGCCTACACACCTCTTATACTTAAAATCAGCGGACTTCTCCCATCCCTTGGGCATAATCAGGGTACAAATTGCCGGATGCATAATACCAAATATTTCCCAACAGCAGGCCATGAATGTAATGAATACCCTTTTTAATCACTTCAATAAATTTATCGCTATTCTATTCTTTAGCCCCTACCTCCTTTGTTTTGTTGTCAGGCCGGAAACCAGATGTTAGAATACATTATAAATGATTTTTGACCGTTAATAAACATGATGTCATCACGGTTCGGCCTCGCTTTTTCGGGCATTAAAAGAGAGGAAAACCGCAGGCAAAACCGCTATCCTAACCTTAGGAGCTGATATATATGGAATGGATCAAGAGGCTAAATAACGCAGTTAACTATATCGAGGAGCATCTGGCGTCAGAAATCGATTATGAGGCATTAGGCAGGATTGCCTGCTGCTCCTCCTATCACTTTCAGCGGATGTTTGGCTACATGGCAGGTATTCCTCTCTCGGAATATATCCGCCGCCGCAAAATGAGCCGGGCGGCTGCCGACCTGCAAAAAGGCGAGAATAAAATCATCGATATTGCCCTTAAGTATGGCTATGATTCGCCCACCGCCTTTAACCGGGCCTTCCAAAGCATTCACGGCTTGCCGCCTTCCCAGGCTAAGACCGGCGGCGTCACCCTTAAATCCTTTCCGCCCATCAGCTTCCAAATCACGATTAAAGGAGCGGAGCAAATGGATTATCGCATTGAGACAAAAGAGGCCTTTCGTATTATCGGTATAAACGCCCCCCTGGACAAGGATATCGAAAAAAACTTTGAGGCTGTGCCCCTTTTATGGCAAAAGGCGGCCATGGACGGCACTATCCCCCGCCTGGTTACCATGATGAACAGTAAGCCAATGGGCATTTTAGGCGTCAGCGCCTGCCCCGAAGGCTTGGAAAACTGGCGTTACTACATTGCTGCTGCCAGCACCTTGCCTGCCGACGGTTTTGAAGAATACACGGTTCCCGCCGCTACCTGGGCCATCTTCAGCGGCCAGGGCACCGGTCAATCTATCCAGGAGCTGGAGCGCCGCATCGTCAGCGAATGGCTGCCTACTTCCGGCTACGAATACGCCAATGCCCCGGATGTAGAGGTTTATCTGGATCCCGATCCCAAAAACACCAAATATGAAGTTTGGATTCCGGTAGCGGAAAAACAGTAGAAAAATAGAAGGCGGCGTCTCAGCAAAGGGACGTCGCCTTGTCTTATTTTTGGTGAAAAACCTTTTATAATTGAGGTCACTTAAAAAGCCGCTCAAGTCCTATTTTATTCTCCCTCCGCCTGCCGCAAAAAATCCACCTGTTGAGCAGCCGGCTTTTTCGTTAATAAGGAAACCGCAACCAAAACGATTATGCTTACAGAGGCAGCTAATATATTCGAGGGCAGCCCCAGAATGCCGGCGGCCTTGCCCGATAAGAAGAATTCGGCAATGAGGCCGGCAGCCACTGAAGCCAGGATCGAGCAAAATGCAGCGGCAGCCGTGGCTCTTTTCCAGATAAGGCCCACCACCAGCGGGAAAAAAACCGCCGTTGAGTAGAAAAGGCCGCCTAAGTACATGATACGGATAATGTTATCCAGGAAGAAAGAAATCGTAATGGAAAATACGCAGACTAAAACGGTAATAATACGTATGGCTCTTAGGGATTGCTTATCGCTGGCCGCCTTGTTTTTGTGCATAATGGGCCCATAAATATCATTAATGAATAAGACCGAGGCAGCCAGCAGCATGGAGGAAGCCGTTGACATGGAAGCGGCAAAGATTCCGCCTAAAACCAAGCCGGCAATGCCTACGGGTATGTAGTTCCTGATAAACATGGCATAGCCTACATTGGGGTCCTCCAAGCCGGGCAGCAGCACCACGATACAAATGCCGATAATCGCTATGGCTAAACCGTAGACGAAATAGGAAGCGCCGGTAAAAATAAAGGCAAAGCGGGCCGTGGCCTTATCCTTGGCGGCAAAGATTCTTTGGATATAGTGCTGGTTTGTGGCATAGGTGAAAATACAAAACAGACTCCAGGAAAGAACGGTTTTCAGCTCTATATTGCCGAAGCTCAAAAACTCGGGGGGCAGGCTGGCCACCAACCCGCTGTAGCCGCCAACCTTTACTAAGGAAATAGGCAGCGCAATAGCCAGGGTAGCCATAATCATTACAAACTGAACGATATCCGTATTGACCACAGCAATCATGCCGCCGCCCATGGTATAAAGAAGAACGAAGAGCACCGTTGCGATTAAGCCCACGTTTTGGGGCACGCCCAAAACACCGTGGAGGGCTACAGCGCCTACCAGGAATTGAGTAGACAACTGGGTGATGATGGCCAAAAGATGCATTACAGAAGCTACCACCTTCGTACTTCTGCTATACCTTTTTTCCAGAAAGTCGGTTATGGTAACCATGCCCGGCAGCTTCATCTTGCCTGCAAAAAAAATGCCTAAAAGAATAAAGGCCGGTACTGCCGACCAATCCCACCAGGCGCCGGCAATGCCCACCGTATAGCCAAAGGCCATGGCTCCGATCAAGCTGCTGCCGCCAAACTCCGTGGCCGCCATACTGAGGCCCGCTTCCAGCTTGCTTAATTTATTGCCGGCTAAAGTGAAATCATTAAAGCTCTTGACCTTTTTCGTTGAAAAATATCCTACATAAGCTGTGACGATAAAGATAACGGCAACGCCCAATATATCTAAAAACCTCATGTTATATTGCTCCTCCTACAACATCAACGATGGTTTCACCCGATTAATTTTAATCAAAAATCCAGAAAAAACAATAGCCCGTCAAATATGCGAAAATGCAGATGATCCCTCCGCAAAGAGAAAGATCATCTGCATAGCTTTTTAAGGCTATGGTCTATTAATTTACCGCCGGCTTCACCAAAGCTTTTTCTTTTTCATTCATGCTATGAAGTACTTTAGAGCAGATAAATCCTAAAACGGAACAGACCAGACAAAGGATAAACAGATAGGTATAACCTGATTCGCCTTTATCAAGCCAGCCTCCTACCAAGGTATAAAAGAAAGCATCGGGAGAAAAGCCGACAAAGGAAGCCAAGCCAATTACGGCGCCGGTTTGCTCCAGGGGTATATTTGATTCGGCCACCGTTGCAAAATAGATGCCCCGGAAGCCAAACAATACGGTGCTGAGAAGAACCATATTGATCACCGCCAGGATTACCAAATTAGAAGATCTGGGCAGCAGCAAATAAAAAATCTCGCAAGCAGCAATGACGATGAAGCCCAGAGAAAGAATTTTTAAGGAAGATCCCACTTTGTCCACAAGGATTCCCGCTAAGGGCGAGGCCCCCATTTTAATGGCATAGGTCCGGATAATAGCCAAGCTGGAAATGACGGCCATGGAGATTTTGAAAACATCCTTCAGATAAGGATTCAAATAGGTCAGCGAAGAAAAAGTCATATAAGTAGAGAAAATAATACCGCCGATCAGCCAGGCTTTGGGCATTTTGACGGCGCTGGCAATTTGCCGGAAGGAGATCTTGTCAACACCGGCCACAGACTTTTCTTTGACCAGGAAATAAAGGATAATACCGCAGAGAATGGAAAGACCGGAATAAAGCCACACTACGTATTTGAAACCGATGGTAACGTCGTCAAAAACCTCAAACAGGTATAAACCGATAAAGGAAACCACCACGCCGGCGATGCCGGAAAGGCCTTCGTTAAAGCCGAACATTTTGCCTTGCTCATCCTCATCGCCCAGCATGCGGATCACTTTAATGGAAGCGGCCCAGAAGGTGAGAATGGTGGTTACGCCCCAAGCGGCAAAGATAATCAGCAGTCCCGTGTAGGAAGGAAAGCTGGCAAAATAAAAACCCAGCAAACCGGAGGAAATCAGGGAGAAAGAGAGCAGTTTTTTGGCAGAAATCTTATCGGCTAAAAAACCGCCGGGGAAATATAAGATGGTGGCAAGAATACCGTACATGCTGATGAGATTGCCCAATTGCTGATGGTCCAAGCCCAAGGCTTCCCGCATAGGATCATAAAAAGTGGATTTCAGATAAGGCAGACTGTACATTACCGTGGTACCGCTGGCAATAATGAATATGATAAGATATTTTTTCCAATCAATAGTACTTTTCATTGGATTCCCTCTCTATTCTTTTGTAATTTGCAATTGATCGAAAGCCTGCTTAAGATCGGTGATAAGATCCTCCGCCCGTTCCAGCCCTACGGCAATTCTGATCATGCTGCTGTTTTCCACCTGGATCAAAGTGAGACCTTCTCCCAGGCTGGTAGCTATGGTCAACAGCTTAGTGGCGTTAAGCAGCTTGTAATCTGCCTCCCGCACCGTCATGCCGTTAATGTTGTTTTTAAGCCAGAACGAGACAATTCCACCTCCTTTGCCGCCCATCTGTTTTTGGCAGAGATTGTGCTGGGGATGAGATGCCAGGGCCGGATAGATTACCCTGTCCACGTAGGGACAGGATTCTAAGTACTCAGCGATAGCCAGGGCATTTTGGCAATGCTTTTCGATGCGCATTTCCAGGGTCATCATTCCCCGCATAATCAGCCAGGCATTAAAGGGGGACAGAGCCGCTCCGGTGAAGCAAGGCATGCCGGGATAACGGATTTTATCGATGAGCTCTTTTTTGCCGATAACAGCGCCGCCTAAGGTGTCGCCATGGCCGTTAATGTATTTGGTAAGGCTGTGGATGACTAAGTCGGCTCCCCACTGCAAGGGCCTTTGGATAGGTGGCGGTGCAAAGGTGCTGTCCACGATAAACAGGCAGTCGTTGGATTTGGCAATTGCGGCGATGGCTTCGATATCCACCACACCCAAAGTCGGATTGGCGGGAGTTTCAATAAAAATGATGCGGGTATTCTGGCGGATGCTTTGATTGACGTTTTCCGTATCTTTGAAATTGGCAAAGCTGACTTCCACATTCAACTTCTGCAGCAAATCCCGCATAAAAATATCGCTGTGAAAAAACAAGCCTTCCGAGCAAAGGAGATGATCGCCGTGAGACAGTAAGGTAAGCAAGGTCGAGCATACGGCCCCCATACCGGAGCCCGCCGCTAAAGCGGCTTCGCCGGCTTCCAAAATTGCCAGCTTTTCCTCCAAGGCCAGTACCGTGGGATTACCCTCCCTGGTGTAGAGATAACCCAGCTTACCCCAGGCAGCGTCCATTTCCTCAACGGTATTAAAACCATAGGTAGCCGTTTGAAAAATGGGGGCAGCCAAGGCATGGGTAGCCGGATCAAAATGATGGCCTGCGTGGATTAGCTGGGTATCCAACCCCAGGCCGGCCAAATCCTTCTTTGACATAGTAAGCTCTCTCCTTATATAATCTGAATTAGAATATTTAGACGGAAAATAAGCTGGAAAATAAAATAGAAACCCTCTGATGACCCTGAGTCTAAACCCTGCCCCTAGGGGACAGTCAAGCAGGGAAATCGCAAAAGGAGAAAAATATTTTAAATGCTCGAAAAAGGGATTAAAAACGATAGAGGCGAATGAGGAATGGACAAGCTTTATACCATCGGCGAAACGGCCAAACTAAACGATATTTCGATCAAAAGTCTGCGGCATTATGATGAAATAGGCTTGCTGAAGCCTTTTTATATTGATGATCAGTCAGGCTACCGCTATTACACTTATAGCCAGTTTGCTTTCATTGACAAAATCAAGCGTTATAAAAACGTGGGTATGCAATTGAAGGATTTGAAGGAGATTTTTGAATCCCAAAACTTGGAGAGCATTGAGCTTTTGCTGAAAGAACGCCGGCAGGCCATCGATGAGCAGGCCCGGCTGCTGGAGGACATGAAAGAGAATGTCCGTTGGCTGATGGATTTCTTTGAATATTCCAAAAGTATGCAGGTTGAAAGCTCCATTACGATTAAAGAGTTGCCGGAGCGTTATGTCATCAGCGCACCCTGCAATGAGGGGGATTCCATTTACGATATGGATTTGGCCCTCCGCAAGCTCCTGTCTTTGCCGGTATTTAAGAATACCCAGATTCTGAATCCCTACGGTTATATTTTGGATTTTGACAAGCTCATGGAAAACAAAATGCTGGCCCGTTATTCAACGGTCAGCATTCGTGATCTGCCAGCAGAAAGGAATCCTTATACCCGTACTATTCCCGCCGGTACTTATCTCTGTTATAAAGCCAACATCCTTTCGGATGATTGGGATATTTCCCCTTTGATCCGCTATTGTCAGCAGCACTCGGTCCGCAAGCCTTTTGCGGTGGCTTTCGAATATTTGACCAAGCTTCATGATCCCCAGCAATCACCTTATGAGATAACGATTTTGCTGTAGGCTGGGCCTTAACGCCAACATGTCAGCCAATGTCTCTTCTCTTTCTGCTATGATAAATTCAGGAGCCTGGCCAGGCTGAATTTATCATTCTATAAAAGGAAGAGAGGTTTAGAAATGGATTACCAATGGGAAAAGGTAGAAACTACGCTGACTCAAGTGTTAGATTCAGATAAACGATTAGCACAATATAACAACAGAATTTATCTTCTTGGCGGCTATAAAAGTCCCAGTCTTGACTCCAAAACCGTGTTTATGTTTGATCCTGCAACAGGAATTTGGGAGAGCAAGGCTCCTGTTCCAAGAGACGTAGCGGCTATCGCCATCTGCCTAAATAATAAAATTTATCTGGTAGCCGGTCAGAGCCGCAATCAAAGCATCAAGGATGTATATGCCTACACACCGGAAACGGATATGTGGGAACAGAAAAATGATTATCCCTTAGATGTTGCCGGAAATGCGGTTATTACGCACAAAAATAGACTATACTCCTTCGGCGGTTTTAAATATGTGTCAGGTTCGATGGCAGCTACCGCCAACTGTTATGTTTACCTGGAAGAAGAAGACTCTTGGCTACGTTTGAAAGATATGCCGGCTGCCTTGATTTTTCTAGACTCCATAAGTTACAAGGATCATATCTATATCATAGGTGGCGCTAAAGCTACATCAGGCGGTGGAGGTAACCCCACCAATATTTTCTGGCGCTATGATATCAATGCTGATATCTGGGAAGATTATGGCGTCTTACCCGATAAATTAAAAGGTGCATTCTTTGTCGGTTCTGGAGATAAAATATTTTCCATAGGCGGTCAAGACCCTTATACCGCCCATATCTACTCCTTTACTATGGGTCAATGGGAGCAAATTGCCAATAAAAACTTTAATAGAGGCAGGCCAATTATTGTCAACAATGAATTATATACTTTTAGTGGTTATTATGGCATACCCTTCGCAATCGAAAAATTAATCATCGGCCCACCAACAAATAAATTTACCATTAGCCAACAATATCAACTTGGAGACGGCACTCCGATCCAAGCCGACGACTCTGTGACCTTGGATGCCGGGGAAGCTTATAACCAAACGGCTCCTAAACTGGCAGGATTCAGTCGTATAGGTCACAAGCTTGACGATGGTGCTCTTAACTCTCATTGGATTGCCAAGATTGACAACGTTAGCGCTGACCACACCGTTACTTTCGTCTATGCCTTGGGAGATGAACCGATACCACCCATCGAATATACTATCACTCAAGAATATCAGGATGTAAACGGGGTTAGCCGCCGCCCTGATGATACTATCCAGGCGATACAAGGCACCTCTTACACATACAATGCTCCTGGCATCAACGGTTATGTTTGTGCCGGCTATAAGATAGATGGCGGCTCCCTATATTTAGGCTCCCTTGCTAAAATTTTAGAGGTACAGGATAACCATACGGTGACCTTTATTTATGTTCCGGAAACCCCTGAAGGCGATGAGGAATTTATTATTACTCAAGAGTATCGCACCAATGATGGGACCACCATCTACACCACCGATTATGAAAAGGCTAAGAGAGGCAACACTTACCGTAAGGTTGCTCCGATCTTTTCCGGTTATAGCCGGGTCGGTTACAAAATTGACAGTGGTGACCTAATTTTCGGAGGAACTGCAATCATCCCTAATGTGGGGCAGGATTATACCGTTACATTTGTCTATGCCAGCGGCAACGAAGGTGGCGGCACAGGGGAGAATTGCGGTCGCTGCAACTGCGTCAAGAGCTCTTGCTGTCACAAAGGCAAACATTTCGCTATGAACATTGAAGTTTGTGGTTATGAGGAGCCTGAGGAAATTACCGCTGCTATTAATGCTGCTTTTGATGCAAGGAAATAGTTAAATGCTAAATAAACTCCCGTGTGTAGCAAAGACGCTGCCAATATTAAAATGGTCACTGTGTCAAGGGCAATTTAAAAAGAATCTATAAAAATCTCCGCAGATCTGTTTAAACAGGTTTTACGGAGAGGTATGTAAGCAAACGCTGGCAGTGATATCACTTCGATAAAGCTGCCAGCGTTTAATATATCCGTATATCTATAAGTATTATGAAAGCTTTAATAAAAAGATTTTGTTTCAAAATAAAACTGCTGAAAGAAATACGGGCATACTCATAGGGCATGTCTTTGCCGTTTAACAGCTTTTTTTCAAACCTGCAAAATGCTATAATCAACTTAAAGTGATTTGCTTGGAAGGGGTTAAAAGAATAATGTATCAGGGTTGCTCGATGATAAGGGCTTTTGCTCTCAACTTTAATGGAAGAATTAATACAGGTAGAAAATGCCTGACCTTATGCTGCGAGCCTATTGATGATTTACCGGCCTCTACGCTTGAGGATACACCGCAGGAAACGATAGAGCGTTTTATTGAAATGTGTAGCAACGTAATCAAAGAAAGCAAAGAGCATGCTGCCCACGCAAACGCCGGCAAAAGGCTGCATACGGCAGGCTGCGCCAATTGCGCCAACTATATTCCCGGTCAGTGGGATGGGGATGGTCTTATTCACTACATCAATTTATCAATGTACCCTGCACCTTGCCAGTCTAAATGTATTTATTGTGGTGTCCATAGCGGTGAATCCGGTAGATTCACAAAAGAGACTTGCAGCGCCGCTTATGAACAGATGTTTGATGCTCTGGATTATGCCCGTAAGAAAGGGCTGATAGCACCAGGAGCTTTCTGGCAGGTTTCCAGTGGTGAGATAGCCATTCATCCTTATAGGGAGAGAATTTTTAATTTGGTGGCAGATCAGCGTGCCACGTTCTTCACAAACTGTTTCATTTTCGACGAAAAAGTTGCAGAGAATTTAAGTAAGAATCCCAACTCAGCAATTAATTTTTCTATTGATGCAGGCACACCCCAAACCTGGCTGAAAGTTAAAGGCGTTGATAATTTTAAAGAAGTAACTGAAAACTTAGCAAGATACTTTGGGGCTAGTTCTGGGCCAGGACAAATAACATTAAAATATATTATTCTTCCGGGTATTAATGATAATATGGTGGATTTCCTGTCAGTGATTGGCATAATGAAGGTTTTACGTATTAAGCATCTAACGATTGCCCGGGATACTTCAAAAAAATACGAGGTCGCTTCAGAAGAATCAAATAAGCTGTTAAACGCAGCGGCTTATCTGCTGGCCATGCTTTATAGGAAAGACATAAGTGCTGATATGTTTACTTACACGCCAAATGAGCGGGAAAAAGTAGTGGCTATAGCCAATGAACTGCTGCATACAGGTAAAGTGTAAGAACAGTTAAAATATGAGGAAAATCATCCGCAAATATGATATTACAAATGAGTTGAATTATATATAATCGCTATACCGCTCCGCCTGCAATTTATATTGCCGGCTTTTTTGCTTAAGAAGGCCCCTTAAGTGATCCTCTTTATTATAAAGCAACTTAAATCTATCTATAATCTCACGTGATGATTTAATTGCGGCAACATCAAGCACAAATTGGCTCAACCCCAAATCCTCTGCAATACCTACCGCCTTCACGGAGTAGCCAATAACTAAAGTAGGGATGCCTGATGAATATGCCGCAATAGAAGCATGAGTTCTAGAACAAACAAGGAAACTGCATCTTGAAATGACAAACTTCAGTTCAGCAGCAGAAAAATTCTGGTCTGTCAGCCATATCCGGGAATGCAGATCTGGGGCAAGCAATTGCTTAATCTCGGACAAAATGTCATAATCATTATCCATCGGCATTAGTACATGAGGGATTAACGCGATTTTCATATCTGTCTCAGAAAGTATGTAATCAATCAGGTTTCGGATATTTTCAAGCAATATACCTGACATAGTTTCTCTGCGCATAACCAGCGGGCTAACATTTATCCCCACTATATTTCCTGTCTGAAAATCATCGGGTAACGGGATTTGCTTAGCCTCTAACAAAAAAGCAGGATCAGGCAGCAATTGGATATCGGTGTTTATAGCTGATTGCTGCAAAGCACTATATGTTTTACTTTCACGGGCCAATAGGTGCGTATATGTATTCAAAATGTCTAAAATATGGGGTGTAATCATAGCCGGCTCCACAGAACAGCCCCAAAGAATGGATTCAGCATTTTTTTCTGTAGCCTGCTGTTGAAACACCGCCAATCTATGCCAATTGGGGTAGCAAAAATTATCTCCGCCAACGGAAAGACAGGTAGTGTCTTTGTCAATGAAGCCAAGAGCCTCAGCATACATTTTCCGGGCAAGACCCTCCTTTTTAATAATAGAGCCGCTTTGTCTCTCCTGCCGCCAGATTTCCGGAATAGGTGAAAAAAACTTGTCAGCCTCTATATCATACTCTCTATCCTGTTCAGGGAAATGAGATGAAATGGCAATATAAGCATTCTTGTATTTTTTACGTATTAGCCTTATTGTGGTTTGGACAATTGCCTCCGCACCATGATTGTAAGCGCCACCATGGCCGTATAAAAGGAATTTCATAAGCTATCTGTCTCCGTTCAAATAATCAGCCTTTGGCATAATGCGGCAATATCCGCATCCTCAGGTAAAAGCTGTTTGAGCTCATCCAACTCCTTGCCGGCTTCTTCTTTCCGGGAACAATCAAGCAGGTAGGATATCCATATTTTTTTGAAATACAAATACGCATCTGCATTTTCAGCTGCCGCAGAAAGATTCTGCCCCAGCAGTATATAAGCTTCTGCATCATCTTCATCTATTTCCACATTGTCAACGGAGATAAACTTATCAAGGGCCTTCTGGTAGTCTCCCCTGATCACCCAGCGGATTGACTGTGAAAACGCTGCCGCCAAATTGGCGTTTATGCCTCTAAGCAAGGGATGCTTAGCAAGAAGGGTACAAATCTGTGCGTTAATATTTAACATCTTTGCAGATTGGGGCCGTTTTTTTCGTATGTCTATAAGTAGTGCAAAAACTTCATTCTCCGGTTTGTTTAGTGCAAAAAAGGCGGCAATCTCCAGTTCTGTCAGCGGTACGGTATCGGCATTATTTTTTTTAAACCATTTATGAAGCTGATCCATTATACGGTTATAATCACCTTGCAGTAGATATTGGCTTATCCAGGGCAGCTCCCAAATAATATAAGCTAAACTTTTTTGACTTATAGGGAGATCTTCATGAATAGCCACAAAAATTTCTGCGGCTATATCTGCACCTTTTTCTGTCCGGCAGATATCTTGCAAAAGAATCCAATGGGATATTGTGCCTATAATAGATTGATAATCACTCGAAGCTGTTGAGGGCAGTTTTTTCAATTCAACTGTGGTTTCATAAGTAAAGATGTCCCGCATGGCCGCCAATTTTTCCAACGACGACAACGCTGCATGAATCACAACATTTAACGTATCTTTGATTGCATTCATGTAAATCAGTAATAAAAAATGTTCATTCCTAGGGGTGATACTACCACATCTGTTTAGAAGAAAATTTCGGGTTGCCTCATGAAGAATGCGGTCCGATCGCATTCGTTTGGAATCAAATAGATAAGAGGCAGACTTGGGCGAAAGGTAATATTTGTGATCAGTCCCGGCCAGAATGCCAATGCGTGTTGCACAACTGAAAGATTCCAGACAACCTAAGGTATCGGCGCCATAGCCAAATGCTCTTCCTTGAGGAAACCATTTTTCTGTTTGGCGAGCTTTTAGAACGGAAAGTTTATAAAGCTTCCCCCATTCCGTTCTCATGAACTGGTGGTATAGAGAGAAAAAATCACTAAAGTGCTGCGGGTCGCATAATACCATGTTTTTTTCAAGGGCACGTTTCCCCAACAATTGCTCGGTTTCTGTACTGATAAAATCACTACCGCAGGCTACAATGTCCAGATTCCATTCTTTCAAAAAATCCATACAGTTGCTTAGAAAATATTTTGAATATTCATCATCGGCATCCAACTGGCAATAGTAGTCTTCCTCTCGCTCTGCAGCAATAATATTTAATGAATTTATTCCTACATTATTAGTTTCGTTGCGAAGAGGAACTATGCGCGTATCCTTATAGGCATATTCAGCAATAATAGTACCAGTTTGGTCTGTGCTTCCATTATCCAGCACGTAATATTTAATATCATGGTAGGTTTGGTTCAGAACGCTCTCTATCGCTCGTCGGATTGTTTTTTCGGCATTGTATGCCCTTGTCCAAACAACAATCATATTATCCTCATTGCTAAAGTTTTATTTAACGCTTTGAAAATAAAAAGCCTATCCCTTCCCGGGCATATATCCTTCTGTATAAGACTCGCTCAGTCATTTCCCACCCCAATTTGGACAATATGCTCACCAACTTTTCCTCTTGCACTGAGTTTTTATATCCGGCTAATCTCCCCAGAGCTGTATTTTTAGTGAAAGTATAGTAGATGATTATTTTTTTCTTTGTGCATTCACTTATTTGCGATAAACATTTTGATAAATCATGCACATACATTAAAGCAGCACAGATAAAGCTTACATTGCATTGTGAAGGAATTATGATATCTTGGTTTAAATCACAAAAAACAACCTCATCGTATCGCTGGATATAGTCATAAGGAGTATATTTAATTGATTCCGAGATACAAGTTTTCAGATGCATTGATCCTGCGCCAAACTCAAACACTGATTCATCGGCCTCCTCAATCCATCGTTTTGCCATATCCTCCACAATCCAATCATTTAATGAAAAATCAAAGAACATTTCCCTGTCATCCCAAGAAACATTTTCCAGCGCTAACTGAGCAATGAATTCTTCTAGCTCAAATACATTTTGATATCCCTGATTTTTTAGCTGCGCATACACCTCCTTAGACTTCGCGGGATCAGCAATAGTAATTAAAACCTGAACCCGGCTTTTCTCAGCCGCAGCAGAATATGATAGGTTCATCTGTTGAAAGCTCCAAATAGTGCAACCTGTACCTTTTTGTATACCAGAAATATAGTTATCGGCAAAGGCCGTTATATTAATTGCCAGTGACTTCAAACTCGAATACACGCTTTCTCCTATGGCCCCCGCGCCAAACAAAATAATGGGCTCCCCTCTTATTTCTTCTATAGAAAACATTGCTTTAGTCCTCTCTCACCATAACAGCAACTTCACCTGTCTGAAGTTGTTCTGCTACAGGAACTTCTTCATTGGTATAGCCACGTCCATAACAATATTGGCAAACATTAGTAATGCTTGGATGCATTAGGTAATCATCGATACGTTTCTGCAAATCAAGTCCGTGGTCTGACATTAAATCAATACTATCAGCAAATGTTTTCGAGAGAATGCCCAAGTTCTCTATATTAGCTTGAAATGGACAACGATAAAGTGTGCCCGACTGGAAATATGCAACTCCCTTGCCATAGCATTTACAACAGTCATCGACTACCGCCTGCAGGGCCTTACCTGTTCTGGGCTCTTTAGTCATATGAGAAAAGCGTCTCCATTTTTGCAGTGCTACTGTATATTTAATTTTATGGTTTTCTAACAACCTTTTTAGTTGCTCTATTTTTGTGGAATGCTCTCCATAATCAGAAAGACGAACTGTAAACTTTTCGTGACGTAAAGCAGCCAGCATATCTTTATTCGGCAGAATAGTGCCATTTGTGATGGGATAAACAGATTCCACGGTGGGGCATTGGGCCAGATATTCAAGCAAAAGGGGCAGGGGCTGCCATAAGAATATCTCCCCCCCTTCAATTGTTATATATTCAAAATTGCGATAGGGCAATAATTTATCCAGAGAGACCTTTACATCATTCCAGTCCGAGTCAACGGGATTTTTGTAATAGGGCATTAGACTAGTGCAATTTTTACAACGCAATGTACAGCGCTCGGTAACTGCAATATCAAGGGCATATTTTTGTTTTTCCTTTTCACCGTCATAAAAATTAGCTAATTTACGCATATACCGGTCAATATAAAAACTCAGGGTTTCCTGACGGTACCAATCCGGATGATACAACTCCTCGAATCCAGTTCCGTCAAATTCCATAAATAAAGAAGCACAGGTATATACCCGATCAAAGCCAAGAGTATTCTTTACAAATTGATACGCCGGCTCATGATTATAAGGTGTAACCAAAATAGCAGCGTCGGGGAATTGCACTTTAGTCTCTCTGGGCGAATAAATATTTTTACCCATGAACAGAGTGCCCCATCTGGTTTGATCACTGTCACAAAAACCCAAGATATCAATTTTCATTTTATCAAATAAAAATTTAGCCAAAGCACCTTGCAACCCCGCACCGTATATTAGGATTGTCCCGCTCATTTCATTAAAATCAGGAATCTCCATATTTTCAAACCATTCTGGGTGTTTATATTGATATCTCATCGTTATTCTCCTTTATTCAATTATATATATCTACTCATCCATTCCTTCTCAAAATCCAACATATATTCACAGCCTAAAAAATTCGCTTGATTCGCTGCCAACTCCCGCTTCATTGCCGCCGCCTGGTTTTCACAGCCGCTAATCCCTAGCCGCTCCACCTTCTCCACCATGCTGATCATAAACGACCACTCAAAATACCGCCAAGCTTCCGCTTTGGCAGGGAATAGCCCGCACAACCATTCCGTACGTTCCCGATAAGCCCGTAGATATTCTTCCAGTGTCTCCGGCGTCAACAGGCTATGATTGGTTGTCCATGCCGAGTTATTTCCCTCGTGCCTGTTAAACGTATATTTAGGTAGTCCGTGATAAGCCACCCGCTGAGGCAAAGCCAGCAGGCGATACATCAGAGCAATATCATCATAAGCCCCTTCCTCGGGGAAACGCAGTTTTTCTGCAATATCGCGCCGGAATATCTTGGTAGGAAAGGCCATGTTATATTTTTTCCGCCACATCAGCTCAATCAAAGCTTCCTCAGGAGCCATTATACGTTTTTCGGCAAACGCTTTATCGGCAGCGCCGCAGATAGCCACCTCTGCGGCGTTTTCTGTTGCCAAGCTGTACAGGAACTCCAGAAAATCCGGCTCTGCCCAGTCGTCATCGTCAACAAAAGCGATCCACTGACCTTTCGCAGCATCCAGGCCGGCATTGCGGCCGGAGCCGATGTTGCCCCGCTGCCGGTGGATCACACGAATCCGGGAATCCCGGGCAGCATACTCATCGGCAATGGCGCCGCTGCGGTCAGTGGAACCATTGTTTACAATAATAAACTCAAAATCCTTTAAGGTCTGTCCTAGGATGCATTCAATCATATTGCCTACAAGCTTTTCCCGATTGTAGGTCAACATGATTACACTGATTTTAGGTATTGCCATCAATCCCACACTTTCCAGGGCGCGTTGCCGCTGCTCCAATAATGCTCCAGGGCCCCTTTATCTCTCTGGGTATCCATACACTGCCAATAGCCGTAATGCTTGTACACCCCAAGCTTCTTCTCTGCACTTAGGCGCTCAAGGGGCGTACGTTCCAACACCGTCTTATCGTTATCGATGTAGCCGAAAAGCGCCGGCTGGGCTACCATAAACCCGCCGTTGATCCAGCCGCCATCCTCTATGGCCTTCTCCTTGAAGGCGGTGACCGTATTTCCCTCTATATCAAGCACGCCAAAACGCCCTCCCGGCTGGATTGCCGTGAGGGTCACTGTGCTGCCTGTGCTTTCATGCTGGCGAAGCAAGGCATTTAAATCAACATCGCTTACGCCGTCGCCGTAAGTGAGCAGGAAAGGCTCATTGCCCACATAGGGCTGGATCCGCTTGATACGTCCGCCTGTCTGTACATCGGCGCCGGTGTCCACAAGGGTCACCTTCCAAGGCTCCGACACATTGGCATGGACGATCATCTTGCCGCCGTCGGCAAAATCAAAAGTGACGTCGGATCGATGGAGGTAGTAGTCGGCAAAATACTCCTTGATCATGTATCCTTTATAGCCGCAGCAAATAATAAATTCTTTGAACCCGAAGTGGGAGTAATACTTCATAATATGCCAAAGAATAGGCGAGCCGCCGATTTCAATCATCGGCTTGGGACGCAGGTGGGATTCTTCCGAGATGCGGGTACCATAGCCCCCCGCAAGTATGACTACCTTCATTTGCAAACCTTCTTTATTCTATAGATATTTTATTCTGTCTTTATCACGGGTATTATATCAGATCGTGCATTATTTTGCCAATTAATATCAGGGTATAAGCAGAAACTTAAACAAAGTATCGCCTCATAAAACTTCCGCAGGAGAAATACATGCGAGAGCCCAGGCTTAGTGACCCTTTGCGGCAGTAACCTAACGACGGACAGCGCTTTGAGCAAAATTGCAAGTTTGTCATCCTATTGGCCCCCAAATGTGCAAAATTGCAAGTTTGTACCATGCAAACAGTGTTTTTGGCCCATTTTTCTTCTGAAAGTGACTAAGAAATGGGTTTTCATGCAACAAACACATCTTAACCTGCATATCCCGAATAAAAATACGGCAGTCGTCCCTACAAAGCTGCAATTTTGCACAGTTAGCTACATCAAACAGCAACAAAGCTGCAATTTTGCACAAAAATGCCGCTAGGGAGAACCTGCCCCATTGGAGGATCACTACCGTCCTGCCCAAGTGAGGCTCACTGCCCAAGTGAGGCTCACTGTCCAAGTAGACGGTCACATTCAACTCTTCTCCTAAGAAATTAAACAGAAATGTTGAAGATAATTGTCATAAATTGATACTATTACTTTACTATTTATGCTATTTATTATATTATAAAAATCGAAAGTATATTTTCAAGAATAAAATTGCGGAGGGATCCGGATGCTACAGCTCATCAGAAAATCCATCAAGGTTCAGGTCACGCTTCTTTTTGCCATTATCTTTATATTTAACGCCATCGCTGTAGCAGTTTTACTTAGCGGCTGGTCCCACAACAGGGAATGTGCCGCCGACCTGGAGCATAAGCTTGATCAAAGCCGGCAGATATCCGCCATCACCACAGCCCATACGGACTGGGTGGACGATTTAAGGCTTCATTTGCAGAAAGGCCAGGATTTCACCGGCAGCCTTAATCCCGATACCTGTTCCTTCGGCCAATGGGTCAGCACCTTAGACGAAGATTTAGCCAAGGATTCCATTATCGCCGGAGCCATAGAAAGCATCATGGAGCCCCACCGGCTAATCCACTCCCGGGCCCAAGAGGTTATGGATCTCAAGAAAAGCAGTTCCAAAGCAGCCATGGATGTTTTTCAGAGTTCAATTCTGCCCAACGTCCTGACCATCATCCAGGGGCTTAACACCATCGCCGACCGGTGCAACACTTTAGCTGTTGAGAGCATGAGCATCTCCGCTGCGACCCTTCAATTCAATTCCATTGTCCAGCTTGTTATCATCGTTCTGGTTTTGCTGATATCCGTGGTCATAGCCTTTTTCATTATCAGCATAACCGTCAAGCCGGCCATCATGATCACCGGCGCAGCAGAAAAGCTGGCTAAAGGCGATTTGGATGCTGAAATTCACATTAAAGGCCACAACGAAATGGCCAGAATGGCCGCCGCCCTTAATGCCGCCATCAGCTTAATCGGCCGCTATATTCAGGATATCTCTCATAAGCTGGAGCTGATGTCCCAGGGCGATATGCGCATCAACGTGGATATCGATTACATCGGCGATTTTGCCGCCATCAAAGAGGCTATGATTAATACCAGCGCCGCCCTCAATCACACCTTGCTGACCATCAATTCCGCCGCCCAGCAAGTCAGTCTTGGCGCCGATCAAGTCTCCGGCGGCGCTCAGGCTTTAGCATCGGGCTCCAGCGAGCAGGCTTCCTCTGTGGAAGAGCTTAGTGCCTCCATTACCATGATTGCGGGGCAGGCTGAGGAAAACTCCGCCAACGTCAAAATGGCGGCCAGCTATGTAGAGCAGGCTGTGGCAGGCGTAGGCGCCGGCAATGAGCATATGGCCCAGCTAACGGCGGCAATGGAAGATATCCGCACTGCCTCCGCCCAGATAAACAATATTACGAAGGTCATCGAAGACATCGCTTTCCAGACAAATATTCTGGCCTTAAACGCCGCTATTGAGGCTGCCCGGGCCGGCAATGCCGGCAAAGGTTTTGCCGTGGTGGCCGACGAGGTGCGCAATTTGGCGGCAAAATCCGGGGAAGCAGCCAAACAGACTGCAGCCCTAATCCAGGCCTCCGTGGCCACCGTAGGCAAGGGCAACCAGACAACTGCACAAACGGCGGAGATTCTGAAGGATGTCGGTATCAAAGCAAAAATGGTCAACGAAAGCATCATAAAGATCAATGAATCCTCCAGTATGCAAGCCGGTGCCATCGAGCAGATCAAAGACGGCCTTACTCAGGTTTCTGCCGTAGTGCAGAAAAATGCCGCCACCGCCGAAGAAAACTCCGCTATCAGTGAGGAAATGTCAGGCCAGGCCGCCACACTGCGGGGAGAGGTGGCCAAGTTCCAGCTTGATCACCAATATCAGGTCAATACTCAATATCAGGCCGCTACTCAACATCAGGCTAATGTTCAACATCAGGTGAATACCCGATATCAGATGAATACCAATTACGAAGCCAAGCTGGATTTGCCGGCGGGGGCAGGAGCAGACTATAAGGCAGAAGCAGGCTTTGTTCCGGCGGGACAAGACGACTTTGTAGAATCAGACCATACTCCAGCCGACTTTGCATCAACAGACCTGACACCGGCAGAATCAACGGCCACCAATCTGGACCTGCCACCGCTAAATCTCTCCTAATCTTTACCTTACAATGTTATTTAGTTGGGGGCATAATCGTAACCCTTGGGCGAATCTGCTCAATTTTTTCGCTTGTATGTGGTTCAAGGCTTCTTCCTGTTCAATTTTTTCGTTTGTAGGTGAATTGCAGAGGCCATTAAGTGAAATTCTGGCCGGTTTTGTTCAATTTTTACGGTTGTCCGTAAATATTCGGTTGCATTTCACATACAAACGTAATTTTTGCTCAGCTAACCTGGGGCAATCGATCACAATCGCAATTTTTGCACCCCTGGCCGGGGTCACTGCCGCCCCGACAGCGCCTCCAAAGATTCATCCCATTACTTTCAACCCTGCACATTCACCGTGCAGGGTTTTTCAATTCATCCGCCTCTCACTCCGATGGATCCTCCCTTGTCCGCCTCCTCCAATAGGCAAAAATCAGACGCCCCTTTAACTCCGAAAATTGACTATGAATTCAACCTCCTCTATAATGATATTATAAATAGTATTAAATCCTATTGTCGATACTAATACTCTGTAACCCTAAAAGTTTACATCGGCTTGCCTATTTTCCACAATACATCCGCGCCCTTAGTATCTTAGGATAGCGGATACATCTGTGCCCAATATCTAAGGATAGCGAATTGTATCCGCAGGATTGGGTTTACAGAACCGGCGTTGAGGCTCTCGCCATAGCTACCGGCCATGCCTCACTTCTCCGCCTTGCACCTGGAAAAATATTCGGCGCATCCATGACAACTTTTAGGAGTCACCAAGTACTACAATAGGGCCAAAAAACGCCGGGGAGGTTATATGAATTCAATTACGGAAAAATTTAAAGAAATTATTGCATCAGTTTTGCCCTTCATTGTCATTGTGGTGCTGCTGAGCTTGTTTGTGGTCCCTCTTGACCGGGAAACCCTGGTCAAATTTTTGCTGGGCTCATTATTTATCATGATCGGCATGCCTATATTTTTGCAAGGAATCGATTTAAGCATCAGCCCTATGGGAGAGATGATGAGCCAGGCCCTGATTAAAAAAGGCAGCCTGCAGTTGCTTTTGATCGGCAGCTATATTTTCGGGTTTATCGTTACCGTGGCCGAACCCGACATGCATATCTTAGTGGGTCAAATTAATGCCGTGACGATGGGTCAAGCCAGCAAAACCCTGCTGCTGGTGGTGGTTTCCGGCGGTGTGGGTTTAATGGTATCCTTCGGCATTTTGCGCATGTTGAAGGCCATGTCTTTGCCTTTAGCCTTTACCTGTATTTATATCGTTATCTTCGTCTTAGCCTTTTTCGTCAACGGCGACTACCTGGCTCTGGCTTTTGATGCCAGCGGCTCCACAACCGGCTCCATCACCGTCCCCTTTTTGCTGGCTTTGTCAAGCGGTATCACCGTAATCACCCGCACAGACAGCAGCGAGGATATCGATAGCTTTGGCCTGCTGGGCATTGCTTCCGCCGGCGCCATCGTAGCCGTGCTGCTCTTGGGCATTTTGTCCGGCAATCCTCAATTAGAAGGCAGTCTGCCTGTGGCCGAGGTATCAGCCAGCGGTGTGGTAGGCAGCTTCCTTTCCGAAACGGCAAAAATGGCCCGGGAATCCATTATTGTTATTTTGCCTGTGGTTGTACTGTTTTTTATTATGAATATAGTCACCATTAAGCTGAAGGGCAGGCAAATAAAGAAACTGGTGGTAGGTTTGCTGTACACCTGGCTGGGCCTTACCTTCTTTCTTGCCGGAGTCAATGCCGGTTTTATGGATGCCGCCCGGCAGCTTGGCTATCAGATTGCCGGCCTGGATAAATACTGGCTCCTGATTTTGGTGGGAGCAGTTTTTGGCATTGTTACTATTCCGGCGGAACCTTCCGTTCACGTGCTGACCCAGCAAATCGAAGAAGAAACGGCAGGCTCCATCAAGGGCAACACGGTGATGCTGACCCTTTGCATCGGCGTAGCCGTAGCCGTAGGCCTTTCCATATTGCGCATCATCATACCCGGCCTGCAACTGTGGCATATTCTATTGCCCGGCATGGCTCTGGCCTTGCTGCTTTCCTTTTATATCCCTTCCATATTCGTCGGCATTGCTTTTGACTCCGGCGGCGTTGCCTCCGGCACAATGACGGCCACCTTTATCCTACCCTTTGCCCAGGGAGCCGCTGAACGCATTCCTTTAGCCAACGTGGTCACCGACGGCTTCGGTGTAATTTCCCTTGTTGCCATGACGCCTTTAATCGCTTTGCAGATTCTGGGCCTTATCTATAAGCTCAAGATCAAAAAAGCCGAGCGTATGGCGCAGCTAAAAAAAGCAGAAGGAGACAAAGCATGATGATGAAAAATAATGATAATCCGCAAGGCTACAGCTTAATGTTTGTTATTGTTAATCAAGGCAAGGGCAGCAAAATTCTCCAGGCTATCTCCGAAATGGGCATCTGCGGGGCGGCTGCGTTTTATGGCCGGGGTACGGTACCCAATCATATCTTAAAGTTTCTCGAGTTGGCCGACGTTCGCAAAGAAGTGGTTATGGTAGCTATGTCCTCCAGTGATGAACAAAAAATAGTGAATGCCCTTATCGATAAGTTTTCCTTGAACCGCCCTAACAAAGGCATTATATTCACTCTTCCCCTCTCCGCTGTTTATGGCCGTGGTCATCATTACCAGGGGCCGGCCTTTTGCCCCAGGGAAGGCACCCCCTGGCAGGCTGTAATGACGATTGTGGATAAAGGCAATACCGATAAAATCCTGGATTATGTTGACGATCACGGCTTTCCCCGGGGTACCGTCATTGACGCCCATGGCTCCGCCGATAAATCCAATAAGTTCTTCAATTTAATGTTTGAATCGGAAAAAGACCTGCTGCTGATGATTACCCCCCGGGAGCAAGCTTCTCCCCTGGCCGATCTTCTTACGGACCATCTTAACTTAAACCAGCCCAACAGCGGCATCCTTGCTTTATTTAATCTGCATCAAGCTGCCGGCATCACCTTGCCCTCACAAGAAGAAAGGAGCTTTACCCCGGGCCCCATCAAAGGCTGCGGCGGTTACTCCGCCATTTTTATCATTATTGAAAACGACAAAGACGAGGCCGTCATCCAAAGCGCCGAGAGGGCCGGTTCTACCGGCGGCACCATCATCCATGCCCGCAGTATTTGCTCCTATTACGGGAAAAATTTCCTCTCCCACGGCGTTGAGGAGGAGCGGGAAATTATCTTCATTATCGCCGAGGATGAGAAAACTCAAGCCATCTCTCAGAGGGTCAGCGATGATTTAGGATTGGGTCCTGAGGGAACGGGAAAAGGCATCATTTTGGTAGCCCCCCTGTGCAGTGTCATCGGCCTGGCCCCCGAAATCATTGACAAATAACCAGCCATAGGATATAGTTTATTTATTAGCACTGAATCCTAATAAGAAAAAAAGAGGTACATTTATGCATTGGTCCGGACTCCTGATAGGTCTGCTTTCTTTCCTTATTATCGGTATATTTCATCCCATCGTCATCAAATGTGAATATTACTTTACCTGGCGTATCTGGCCGGTTTTTCTTATTGGCGGTTTGATCTTTTGTATTGCCTCCCTGTTTGTCGCCCATACCGTTTTATCCGGCGCCCTTGCCGTGCTAGGCTTTACCATGCTTTGGTCGATTCATGAACTGAAAGAGCAGGATCAGCGGGTGAAGAAAGGCTGGTTTCCTGCCAACCCCAACCGCAAAAAACAATGAGGTGAGATCGTTTTTATGCGTATACGTGTAATCTTCCTGACTGCCGCCGGCTTGCTCCTTTTTGCCTTGGGTTTTATCGGTATATTTCTGCCGGTCTGGCCCACCACCCCCTTCGTGCTGGCAGGAGCCGCCTGCCTGACGGGCACCCCAAAGCTGCGGGCCAGAATCCTGCGTATTTCCTTTTTTCGGGAGTATATCGAAAACTACGAAAGCCGCCAGGGTCTCTCCCGCAAAACAGTGATCAAAAGCCTGACTTTCTTATGGGCGATGCTTATTTTCTCTATGGTCAGAATGAACCGCCTGCCTTTAACGCTCCTTCTGACTTTGATCGGTATTTGCGTGACAGCACATATCTTATGGATCGCCAGACCCAAAGAGGGCTCTGCAAAATGAAGCAACAAAAACGTGTCTTTGGCTGGATCGAAGCAATCTTTGATATTCTTTATCTGTTGACCGCCGCTGCTATCGGACTTTGGCTTATGTTTGGGCCCGAAGCCGGCGGGGCAGTATCAGCGGCGCCCTCACCTCCGGCAGTACGCCTGCTGGCCGGCAGCGCAGCTCTGGTGCTGGCCATCGGCGACGCCTTTCATCTGCTGCCCCGGATCGCCGCCATCCTGACCCGGCGGGAGCAGACCCTGGCCAAGGCTATGGGCTTTGGCAAACTGGTCACTTCCATTACCATGACCTTTTTCTATCTGCTCTTGTGGCAACTGGGCTTGAGGCTATTTTCCCCAGACTTGCAGCCCGGCTGGTCTCTTTTGATTTACGGTCTTGGAGCCCTGCGTATTCTGCTTTGTCTTTTCCCTCAAAACCGCTGGCTGGACCGCCATCCTCCCCTCCGCTGGGGCATTTACCGCAATATTCCTTTTCTTCTTATCGGCCTGGGGGTAGCGGCTCTCTTTGCTGCCCACAGAGGCTTGGTACCAGCCGCAGACGGCATGGGGCCAGCCATCCTCCTGAGCTTCATCTTCTACCTTCCCGTAGTGCTCTGGGCCGATAAAAAACCAAAGCTGGGCATGCTGATGCTGCCCAAGACCTGTGCTTATCTCTGGATATTGTTTATGTTCCTGTCCTTTTAAATCAAGAGCGTATAAATACGCCATTGATCATATACGAAAACAGAAAGGAGCGAAGCTATGGAAAATTACAAAAAATTAACAAACGAAGTAGGCGCACCGGTTCCCGATAATGAAAACGCCATTACTGCCGGCCCCCGGGGTCCCGTGGTGATGCAGGATGTCTGGCTTTTAGAAAAAATGGCCCATTTCAACCGGGAGGTCATCCCCGAACGCCGTATGCATGCTAAAGGCTGGGGCGCCTACGGTAATTTCACCGTTACCGGCGACATCTCCCAATATACTAAGGCGAAGGTTTTACAACCCGGCGCTAAAACCGACATTTTCGTCCGCTTCTCCACCGTTGCCGGCGAAAGAGGCGCTGCCGACTGCGAGCGGGATATCCGGGGCTTTGCCTGCAAATTCTACACCGAAGAGGGCAACTGGGATTTAGTAGGCAACAACACCCCCACCTTCTTCATTCGGGACGTCCATAACTTCTCCGATTTAAACAGGGCTGTTAAGCGGGATCCCCACACGGGCCGCCGCTCTGCCCAAAACAACTGGGACTTCTGGACCCTCTTGCCCGAAACCTTCCATCAGCGGACCATCGTCATGTCCGACCGGGGCATTCCCGCCTCCTTCCGCCACATGCATGTCTTCGGCGAGCATACCTTCAGCTTTTATAATGCCAAGAATGAACGGGTATGGTGCAAATTCCATCTGCATACCCAGCAGGGTATTAAAAACCTGACCAATGAAGAGGCCGCCAAAATCAACGGCATGGACCGGGAATACCACGGCAAGGATCTCTTTGAAGCCATTGAGCGCAAGGAATATCCCCGCTGGACCATGTACGTACAGATCATGACCGAGGAACAGGCGAAGAATCATTATGAAAATCCCTTTGATATTACGAAGATTTGGCGCCATAAAGAATTCCCCCTCATCGAAGTGGGCGTGCTGGAACTGAACCGCAATCCCGGGAACTACTTTGCCGAGGTAGAGCAATCCGCTTTCACTCCCGCTCATGTGGTACCCGGCATCGGCTTTTCTCCCGACCGTTTCCTTCAGGGCCGGCTCTTTGCCTATGGCGATGCCCAGCGCTACCGTTTGGGTGTAAATCATAACCACATTCCGGTGAACCGGGCCAAGGTAGAGGTCAACGAATACCACCGGGACGGCGCCATGCGCACAGACGGCAACTACGGCGCTGCACCGGCCTATTCCCCCAACAGCTACGGCTATTGGACTGCTCAGCCGGAAGTGGCGGAGCCTCCTCTGGAAATCGAAGGGGCCATGTGGCGCTACGATCCCAAGGATGATCCTACGGATGATAATTTCCGGGCCGGCGGCGATCTCTGGCGGATTTTGGCCGAGGATAAAAAGCAGCTGCTCATCGAAAACACTGCCGCCGATATTGCTCCCGTCACCAAAAACATTAAATACCGCCATGCAGTCCATTGCTATCTGGCCGACGAAGAATACGGCCGCCGGATGATTGAGGCTTTGGATCTTTGTCCGGACAAAGTAAAAGAGCTGGCCAAACTGGACAATAAAGGCCTGATTGAAGCCACCCTTTCTCACGATATGTAATAAGCCCTGGTTATCGGAGGCTGCCGCACCAATTGATTGCGGCAGCCTTTTTGTTTGTTTTTCCCATAAACTTATTGATTATGATAGGCATATTGCTTCTGTAATTTGTAAAAAGTATAGGGAAATAAGCATTTGGTTTCCCTAATTTTATAAAAAGGAAGTGCCGCTATGGAATTCTCTATGCTCTGTTCCCCTTTTAACATTGGCCAACTGCCAATAAAAAACCGTTTTATTGTACCTCCCATGGGAACGAATTACGCCAACGCCGACGGTACGGTGTCACAACAGCTTATCGATTATTATGTTGCCCGGGCCAAAGGCGGCTTTGGCCTGATTATTGTGGAGGTTACGGCAGTTGACCCTTTAGGCAAAGCGATTATTTACGAAGCCGGCCTATGGGAAGACAACCAGATCGAGGGCTGGACAAAATTAGTCAAAGCCGTTCACGATGCGGGAGCTAAAATTTTTATGCAGCTCCATCATGCCGGCCGTCAAACATCTCCTCCTTATATTGGCGGCAAGCAGCCCGTTGCCCCTTCCCCTATAGCTTGCCCCCTTTTGGGTTCCATGCCTCATGAGCTGACCAATGATGAAGCATGGCGGATCATTGGCCAGTTTGGCGACGCAGCCTTCAGAGCCCAAAAAGCCGGCTTTGACGGTGTGGAAATCCATGGCGCCCACGGTTATCTGATTGCCCAATTTATGTCTCCCCATGCTAACAAACGGCTGGATGAGTTTGGCGGCGATTTTGCAGGCAGAATGAAATTTCCTTTGGAGATATTTAAGGATGTCAGGAAAAAATGCGGCTACAATTTCCCCATGACCTTCCGGTTTTCTTATGACGAAAAAGTCAACGGCGGATTAACCACGGAGGATTCCACGGTTATTGCCAGGCTGGCAGAAGAGGCCGGCGTTGACGCTTTAAGCGTCTCCCTGGTAACTTATGCAAATATGCAATGGCTGATTGCCCCTGCCGCCGTACCGCCGGGCTATAACCAATATGCCACAGAAATCATTAAAAAATCGGTAAATATTCCGGTATTCTGCGTAGGACGTTTTAACAATTTCCCTATGGCCGAAGATGTGCTGAAAAATCAAAGGGCCGACGCTATTTGTTTTGGCCGGGAATCCTTAGCCGATCCGGAAATCCCTAATAAAGTGAAAGAAGGCCGGCTTGAGGAAATCAGCCCTTGCATAGCCTGCCTGCAATCCTGTGTGGGCTATCTCTTTGATCCCAAAGTAAACAAAGTTTCCTGCCTGGTAAATCCCATAACGGGTCACGAAGGCCGTTATGATCTTAGTGAAACAGCAAATAAAAAGAAAGTCCTGATCATAGGAGCCGGGCCCGCCGGGCTGGAAGCGGCCTGGGTAGCGGCTAAACGTGGTCATCAAGTTACGGTTTACGAAAAAGAAAAGGCCGCCGGCGGCCAGTTTAGACTGGCGGCCATACCGCCTACAAAGCAGGAAATCCTGTATATGCTCAAATATTACATGACCATGGGAAAAAAATACGGCGTGGAATATAAGTTTGATACGGAAGCTGCAGAGGATGATATCATCAAAGAAAAGCCCGACGTTGTGATTTTGGCTACGGGCAGTATACCCCAGTTGCCGGATATTCCGGGCATACACGAAAAGTCCTTTGTTTCCGTCCCGCAAATCCTGGACGGTCTTGTTTCTCCGGGCAAAAACGTGTTGATTGTGGGCGGCGGTATGTCCGGTGCGGAAACGGCGGATTTTCTGGGCGAGCATAACCATGCGGTAACCATCGTCGATATGCTGCCCGAAATTGCTCAGGATGTGGAAAGCGGCGTCAGGGTATTTTTAATGGAACGTTTGGAAAAACACCGCACCCGGATGATCACCAAGGCCAAAGTAAAACGCTTCTATACCGACGGCGTGCTGGTCAGCCAGGATGGAGCAGAAAAAGAGCTGCGGGGCTTTGACACCGTCGTATTATCTTTAGGCGTAAAATCTTATAATCCTCTTGAAGAGAAACTTCGCTCCAAAGTCAAAGAGCTATATGTCATCGGTGACGCCAAAGAAGCGGGAAAGGCAAATCAGGCCACAGAGGAAGGCCTTGCCATAGCTTTAAAAATATAGGCGGAGGGGTAAATTCTAATAAATCCTGTGCAGGGTGGATAATTAAGCTGTCCACCCTGCTTTTATTATGCGGTCAAGTCTGTCCTTGGGTAGAACGCCTGATTGTTTATTACCTCCCTTGATCTATGTATAAAAATTTTATAATATATATTAAAAGCAAATAAAAAAATGCTGAAAAGAGGAACATTATGACCAAGGGTGCAACTATCCTCATTGTGGATGATGATCCGGAAATTAGAGAAATCGTTCATATTTTGCTGTATCGCAAAGGCTTTATTGTAAGGGAAGCACCTGATGCAGATAGGGCTCTGATCATGCTCAAAGAGCCTGTGGATTTGATTATATTGGATATTATGATGCCGGGCCGATCCGGTTTGGAGTTGTGTACGGAAATTCGGAAAGCTGCAACGACTCCGATTCTGTTTTTATCGGCCAAAACACAGGATCGGGATAAAGCGGAAAGCTTTTTGCGAGGCGGAGATGATTATCTGGTTAAGCCCTTTTCCTCTATTGAGCTGGTGTCAAGAGTACATGCGCTTCTTCGCAGGTGCCTGATCTATCAAAAAAAACCGGATACCGTCGTAAAGAATGTCATCAAAACAAGAGAACTGCATGTGGATTTTGATACTGGAGCTGTTTTTCTTAGAGGGCAAAAGATCATTTTGACCAGTATCGAATATCAGGTTCTGCAACTACTCCTGCAAAACCGCAAAAAGATATTCTCTGCCCGTGAGATTTATGAGCATGTTTGGCAAGAACCCTTTCTGCCCCTGTCTAATAACACAGTTATGGTACATATTAAAAACCTTAGAAAAAAGCTGGAAGAGGATTTAGGACATCCCCAGTATATCCGCACAGCCTGGGGAAAGGGGTATTACATTGAGTAGTATAAAGAATGAGCATCGGCTCGCCCATAAACTGATTCTTTCCGTCATTGCCGCCTTTCTTGTTTCCGCCGCTTTTTTCCTGGTCCTGCAGAACACAGCTCGCAATATGATCCGCAGCTATTGTGCAAGACCTGAAGTAATTGCGGCGCATCTTGAAAAAAAAGCGGACAGTCTACAGCATTACATTAAAGACCACAACATATCCATTTCAGGGATTCTTGAGCTGGATGGCTGGGTAGCAAGAGAAGATTTGACTACGGTTGCGGTTTATTACGATGATAAGCTGTTATACAGCTCCTATATGGTATTTCCAAATTTTTCGCTTAAAAGCAAAACCCCATATGAAAGCTTATCTCTGAATAACAGCTACACGCTGACTTTTTGCGATGGAGAAGCTCTGGTTTTCATTAGTGATTTATTTGCTCATCGATATACGGACTATGCAACTTACCTTAATCTGGTTATATTTTTCCTGTGCTTTATTATCATTATGATTTTATTGATCAGCAAAAAGGTGGCATACATCAATACCCTGGAGCAGGAAATCCAGGTCTTGGAAGGCGGAAATTTGAATTACGCAATCACCATAAAAGGAAACGATGAGCTGGCTTCTTTAGCTCTGGAAATAGATGAAATGCGCAGAGCTTTTATCGCAAGAGAACAATATGCCGACCGCATGAGAGCTGCCGGCAACGAACTGATGACCGGGATCTCTCACGATTTGCGAACGCCGCTCACGGCTTTGATCGGATATCTGGAGGTAATGGAAGGCGAAGAGGTGCCAACGAAGCAAAGCCCTTTTTTGCAAAAATGCAAAAATCGGGCTTTCCAAATTAACGGTTTGATCAATGATCTGTTCGAATATTTTTTTGTATCCACAAGCGGAGACGAACAGCTGCAGCTCGGTACTTATGCGGCCCGGGAAGCGCTAAACGAGATTATCAGAGATTATGCGTTTTTAATGGAGCGGAGTGGCTTTACGGTTATCAACCATATTGAGCTGCCACCCGGCTCCATAAAAGTTGACGGTGATATGATCCAGCGGGTATTTGATAACCTGCTTTCCAACATTCGAAGGTATGCTGATCCTGCCCATCCAGTCCGATTGGAAAGCATTTTTCAATGCCATGAGCTGCTGCTTATCATACATAATCGCATTCTGGATTATCCTGAAACTGTACGGCATACCGGCCTGGGGTTGAAAACTTGCGAGAAAATGATGTCGTTGCAAGGAGGGCGGTTTATTTACGGGCATCAGGATGGTTGCTATACCGTACAGCTTGGCTTTACCCTTATTTGATTCTCCAGTGAAAAACATTCTTTTTCAGCTCTGGCCTACTGCATATATTCGGTCACAAATACGGTGCAGCAGGCTCTTTTCGTGGCTGACCACGATCAATCCAAGATTTCGGCCTTGGCATATTTTGAGGAGGCTGTGCCAAATCTTGGCCTGTGTTATGGCATCAAGCATCGTCGTCATCTCGTCGGCTATCAGATACTTTGTTTCGGGGTTCAGGGCTCGGGCAATGCAGAATCTTTGCAGTTCCCCACCCGAAAGCTCAATTGGCCATCGATTCATCCATTCCTCCCGAATTTCAAAGGCATCTAAAATATCTTGGGAGGGGATATACGATTCTGTCAGTATCTCGTACATACGCCACTTAGGATCAACAGCTTTTTCCGGATGCTGGTAAATAAGCTGTACCGGACGGAATTTACGCTGCCGGAAAACGTTGTTATCCAGTAGGACACGCCCCTCAAGGGGAGGCATATACCCTGCCAATATTCGGGCTAGGGTGGTTTTTCCGCAGCCGCTATAACCGGACAGACCCAGCACCTCGCCGGGTTCCACTGAAATATTGATATCTTTAAAGACCCACTGTTCTTTCTGGTAATAGAAACCTAGGCCTTCACCAATCAAGGGCATAATTCGGTTCCTCCTTCCGCTCTAAACTCCAAATCAAAATCATTTTGTGGCAGGGCTCTCCATAATCTGCGGGTATAATCGGTTTGCAGGCCTTCACCCTTTCCCTCAAATGCCGAAGCCTCGGATATTTCAACAGTACGCCCGTCTTTAATTACGGCCATGCGATCTGCGATTTCCAACGCCGACATGATATCATGAGTGATCAGCATAACTCCCGCCCCCGCATCAGCGAATTTTTTAAGCTGTTTCAAAATTTCCGATAACGCCTGGGGATGGATGCCGGGCGTAGGCTCGTCAGCGATGACCAAGCGCACGCCTTCACGTACGCTGGTGGCGAATAGTACACGGCGCAGCATACCTCCGGAAAGTTCATAAGGAAATAGGTTGCTGGTATTTTCCTGCAAATCGTACTGGCAAAACAGTTCCTGCTGTTTTTTCTTAGCCTGACTTTTTTCCAGTCCAATCTGTACCTGCTTACCTACAGGCATAAGCGGATCCAAATAGTTGACGGACTGCGGAATGAAAGAGATTTCCTTGCCGCGCAGTTGAATTTTACGTTCATCAGTCAGTTCCTCTCCGCAGTACATAATTTGTCCCTTGCAGATGGCATTTCCAGGCAGTATGCCAAGTACCGCATGGGCAAGCAGGCTTTTACCTGAACCGCTTGCGCCTACTACAGCCACGATTTCCCCTTCGTGTATATCTACGTGCAGATCTGCAATCGGTTTAATCGTACGTTTCTGTGTTCCTTTAAAATATTGTGTAAAACCGATCTCCAGTTTTTTCACCTCTAAAAGCGGTGTTTTTTCTGTCCGATTCATCATAATCCCCCTATTCATTGGAACTCGTAGGCTCCATCATGATACGGAGCTGCTCGCCGATATTATCAAAGCTCTTGATTACGATTACCAGTAAAAGCCCGGGAAAGAGGACCAGCCACCACTTTCCTGTAGAAATATGGTTCATTGCCTCCGAAAGAATGATGCCGATGGCCGGAGTCTGGGGAGACAGGCCGAACCCCAAAAAAGTCAGCGCCGCTTCATGCAGAATCACATGAGGAAACATTAGCAAAAACCCGATCATGATTTGCGGAAACACAGACGGCAAAATATGCTTACTGGCAATAAACCAGGCAGATTTCCCATAGCTTCTGGAAATATGGATATATTCTGCATTTTGAAGCTGCAAAACCTCGGCCCGAACCACCCTTGCCAAAGACATCCAATGTGTGAAAGAGACGCCGAGAACGATGCCCCGGATGCCGCCTCCCGCAATAAAGGATATTAGAATCATAAACACAAGATGGGGCATTCCAATAAATAAATCTATAACCCATGAGATTGCGTTGTCTACTTTCTTCCCGAAGATAGCCGCTCCGGTTCCCATTACCGTAGCGACAACTACGCTCATCATAGACGCAAATGCTCCAACTGCCAAAGACAGGCGCAGCCCTTTGATCGTTCTTGTCAGCATATCCCGCCCTAACCAGTCTGTTCCGAACAGGTGCTTTGAGCTTGGCGGCAGGTTTTTGCTTCCCGCGTTCAACCGAAGATTTGTGTCGCCGAGTATAAAACTAAGTATTAAAATGCTCAATAAAAGAATGGTAGAAAATGCCAGCATCCTGACCATTTTCTTTCTTGTATTCTGCTCCGGTTTCTTCTTGTCCATTTTAACCGTCCCCCTTTATACGCGGATCGACGACCATATTCAGGATATCCGCAATAAAATTTCCCATAAAGACAAATAGAGAGCTGATTAAAATGATCCCCATCAGCAAGGGGATATCTCCTTTCAGTCCGGCGGTGGTCAGAGTGCTTCCCAATCCTGGATAAGCAAATACCTGTTCAGCAAGTACGGAGCCGCCAAACAGCTCACCGAAGTAAGCAAATTGCAGGGAAATGGCAGGGATGATGGAGTTGCGAAAACCATGGTTTATAAAAATCTGCCATTTGCTTTCGCCTCTTGCCTTAGCAAATAGCACATATTCAGTATTAAGGATATCAATCATCTTTTCCCGGGTATGCATCGCAATGTTTGCGACTCCTAAAATACTAAGTGTCAGTGCAGGCAGCACAAAATGCCTCACCCGGTCGATAAAAAGCACTTCACTGTCCAGTACGCCGGCCGGCGCGGCAAGACCTACAGGAAACCATCTGAGCCATACTGCAAAAACGATAAGAAGAATAAGCCCCAGCCAGAAGATGGGAGTGGAAACCAACGTATAGCTGTACCACTTTATAACTTTATCAAGGGGTTTGCCCCGATTCATAGCGGAAACAACACCAAGCAAGTATCCTAAGGACCCAGATAAAACCCATGCGGTTCCCATCAAAGCGAACGAGGTCATTGCGCGGCTCTTGATAATGCTGATTACGGGACTGCGGTACAGCTTGGATATTCCGAAATTTCCTTGGAGTAAAGAGCGCGCCCATGAAAAGTATTGCTCTGCGGGGCTTTTATCTATTCCCCAGTACTCCCTGATTTTTTCAATCTGTTCAGGGGATGCGGAGCTGTCACCTCCCACATAAGCGTTCACAGGATCCATGGGAGATATATGGATCAGCCAAAATGTCAGAATCGATAAGCCGATGATCAGCGTAACCATACGAACTATACGAATCAAAATTGTTTTTGCCAATGTGCTTCCTCCTTGCATCATCAAGAAAAGGAAGCTTGCGGGAAGCGGCGGCTTCCGGCAAACTCCCGATTTCTAATGTCTTTGTAAGTAGCAGCAGATCAATCTGCCCACGTCCATTCCGTAATATTTCCAAACAGCGCCCATTCGTGACCGTGAGAATGAATCGGCTGCTTGCCCACATCGAGCTTCTCGTTTGCCAGATATAGATGATCCACCCGGGCCAGCCAGATGATGGGGATATCGCCAAGTGTGCCGAAGCCGGTTTGGCCATCCCACTGTGCAAGCTTCCAGTATTTATTGGCTTCATCCTGGGTAGGCGCCTGCATAGCTTTGTCCAGATACTCGTCCACAATAGGATTAGTATAGTGGGTCAAATTCTCATAGCCCCGATTGATAACCGAGGAATGGTACATGGTATAAAGCTGATGAGGATGGTGGCGTCCGCCGCCCCACATCACCGCATTTTCTTTACCTTTGACGTAAATCTCATCCCAGGTCATTCCTATGGCGTTGATTTTGATGCCAAAAGCCTGGGCCAGATCAGCTGCCGCCAAAGACATATCGCTTCGAAGTTGATCGCTGGAGCTAAAGAGCAAGTTGAATTCTGCTTTTAGGCCATCCTTTTCAACAACACCGTCATTGTCGGTATCTACCCATCCGCCTTCGGCAAGAATTCTTTTAGCTTCCTCAATATTTCCGTCCTGAATGACGGTTTCCGTATTAAACCAAGGCAGGTAATCGCAAAGAGAGAAGGCTTTCTGGCCATAGCCATCCAGCGCAATATCAATAATTGAATCGCGGCTTAATCCTGCACTCAATGCCTTGCGGATGGCAAGGTCAGAGGTGACGTCATTACCGACATTGACATCGTTTTCGTTGATCTTTCCTTTGCCGCCGCTTCTTTGCGTAGGCATGGAAATTCCCCGGGAATCGATGCTCTCAAAATTAAGAAGAGTCATGCCTTCAATGTTTTGATCGGCAAACGTGGGAGGAACATAAACGATATCGGCTTCCCCGGCTTTGGCGGCTGCCAGCGCCGCATCCTCCGCCAACAGAAGAAGCGTCAGTCTCTTGAACTGCGGTACTGTTCCATACCAATACTCATTGTATTCCATGATGATCTGCTGACCGTCATTGTACTGAATTACCTTATAAGGACCCGAACCGACAGGATTGTTTGAGTAATTATCGTCATACAAATCCTTCGGAACTATCCCTATTTCGGTAAGCTGGCTGACAAAGGTAGAGCGAGGTTCTTTAAGTGTAATAACAATAGTGGATTTATCTTTAGCGTCTATGGATTGCATAAAGGATAAATCAAATTTAACACCGTCTTCTTTAAGCATTTCGTATGTAAATTTCACATCCTCCGCCGTAACTGGATTGCCGTCGGAGAACTTCACATCATCCCGGAGCGGAAAGGTCCATGTCAGAGCATCTTCACTGACTTCGTAAGATTTGGCTAAATCAGGCACAAAGTTCATGTCCGAATCGATTCTTAGCAGAGAGCTGTGCGTCAAACGAATTTGTGCATGGGTTCCCCAGCCTTTTTTGGGGTCAAATACGCCGGTATCGGTTTTACCTACGGCAAGTATAAGTTCTTCCTTCTTGGGGGCGGCTTGCGAAGGCGTATTTGGCTCATCAAGGGGCTGAGCTGAGGACGGAGATGGGGTTTGTGCAGAAGAAGAACTGCAGCCGGCCACTGCAAACCCGACCGATGCTATCATAACCATGCATAGTGACATAGCCCGCTTCCACGGCATATATTTCTTTGTCTTATCCATTTTATTCCCTCCATATAAAATAAAAATCGTCTTATCATATAGCTATATTGGGCTATATGACATAAACAACAGCTTGGTTAGCCACTTCTAACTATAATGCAAGATATACTTCAATTCAATCAGTAAGGGGGATTCTTCAGAATTCTTCAGAATTTAAACATAAGATTTGCTAATTATCAAATATGCTATTTTAAGAGCTATCCAAATGATCAAATAATTTATTTAGACGCCAAAAAACCCCTTATTCCCAAAGAAACTCTTAGAGAATAAGGGGTTTTTACTTGCGAATCCCGTCTTGCCCGCTCCTATTACCTAATACAATAGTTATGCTCTATGGGTCCGGCGCCCTGGCCAAGGTCAAGCATTGCCCGCAAAGCCCCCGTCAGATAGGCCTTAGCCTGGCCGATACTTTCCTGCAGGTTCATGCCGGCAGCTAAGTTGCAGGCTATGGCTGAAGAAAGGGTGCAGCCGGTGCCATGGGCATTGGGATTATTGATATACTCCCCTTTATACCAGTGCTGGCTGCCCTTTTCGTAAAGCAGATCTGTGGCTCTGTTGCCCAGATGGCCACCCTTGATCAGAATGCCGCCGCCGTAATTCCGCGCTATTTTTTCGGCGGCTTTAACCATTCCCGCCTCATCCTTGATTTCAAAGCCGCATAAAACCTGGGCCTCCGGAATATTGGGCGTAATGACAGTCCCCAAGGGCAATAGCTGAGTCAGCAAAGCTGACCTGGCCTCATCACTAAGGAGCTTGCCGCCGCTGGTGGATATCATAACCGGGTCCACCACTATATTTTTGGCCCCATACTGCCGCAGCTTGACCACAATCACCTCAATGATCTTGCTGTTTGAGACCATGCCAATCTTTACGGCGTCAGGATAAATATCGGTGAAAATACAGTCCAGCTGCTGGGCTACAAATTCCGGCGTTGCATCCATAATACCGTAGACCCCGGTGGTGTTCTGCGCCGTCAAGGCGGTGATTACGCTCATGGCGTACATTTTATGAACGGCAATAGTCTTGATATCCGCCTGTATCCCGGCGCCGCCGCTGCAATCGGAACCGGCTATGGTAAGCACTTTTTTCATCGGGCTGTCCTTCACGGCTCTAAGTCCTCCTTTACCGTTTTCTCCGCCAGCACTCTCAAATGGCGGCATTCTGCCTCGATATCCTCAGCTTTAAAAATCGCCGATACCAGGGCTACGCCGGCAATGCCCGTACCGGCCAGCCGGCTCATATTTTCCTTATCTATGCCGCCAATGGCTACTACCGGTATGGATACGGCTTGACAAATGGCTTTAAGGGTTTCCCGGCTGACGCTATCGGCATCGGTCTTTGTAGCGGTGGGAAAAACTGCGCCTACGCCCAGGTAATCGGCACCCTCTGCCTGGGCCAGCAGGGCCTGCTCTACGGTACGGACCGAAACCCCCAGGATCATCTTTTCTCCTATCAGCTTCCGCACCCGGGCGGCCCCCATATCCTCCTGGCCCACATGGATGCCGTCGGCGCCGGATTTTACAGCTATTGCCACATTATCATTGACGATGAAGGGCACCCCGTATTGGCGGCACAGGGCCTTCACCGCCACAGCCTCTGCCAGAAAGGCTGCCTCATCCAGCCCTTTTTCCCGCAACTGGATGCAGGTTGCGCCGCCCCCCAGGGCTGCCTCCACTTGCTCAAAAAGGCTTTGCCTGCCTGTCCAGGCCCTGTCGGTAACGCCATAAAGCAGCAAGGAATCTTTATCCCACTTCAGTTTATCGGATTTCAGTTTATCGCACTTCATATTTTGCTCCCACTTCCAATCCCTTACCGTTAAGGTGGTAGATTTCATCGATGATATGGTTGCGGTAAGCGGCATTGCCTTCTCTGGCCGCCAGCCTGGCAAAAGCCTGCTCACCGCAAAGGCCCATGGCGCAGACGGCAGCCGCCGCTGCCTCCAGGGGATGATGAGGATTAGCGGCCAGATAAGCCGCCGTCATCGCCGACAGCATACAGCCGGTGCCTGTGATTCTGCTCATCATCGGGTGACCGTTGCGGATGCAGAAAGCTTTTTCGCTGTCGGCAACAATATCAATAGCGCCGGTGATAACGATAACGGCGCCGCTGGCCTCAGCAAACTTTTTGGCAAAAGCGACGACTGAATCCAGATTTTCTTCAGTGGAGCTATCGGCAGCATTGGCATCCACCCCTTTAGTCCCCCCTACAATGCCTGCCATGGTACTGTTTGTCAAGAAAGCAATTGCCAGGGTTTTGATCTCCGAGGCATTGCCCCGAATAACGGTAAAGCGCAGAGCCTTCATTAGCTGCAGCGCCGTTTCCGTGCGCAGCTTTGAGGCCCCCGCTCCCACGGGATCAAGGATCACGGGATGACCTAGCTGATTAGCTTCTTTCCCGGCAGCCAGCATAGCCGGTATTGTAGCGGCAGTCAAGGTGCCGATATTGATGTTGAGGCTATTGCAAATAGAGGTGATCTCCTCCACTTCGCCGATATCCTCCGCCATGATGGGCGAAGCGCCGCAGGCCAGCAGGACATTGGCACAGTCATTAACGGTAACATAATTCGTAATATTATGGACGAGGGGTCCCATCCGCCTGACGTTTTCCAGAAACTCATTAAACATGTTTGTCCAGACTCCTTTCTCTTTGGCTTTTATTTGCAGGGTTTCCTTTGATCAGCAGATTACCAAAAATACAAAGCAGGCTTGTAATTATCATTACCGGCAAAGTATTACCTACCGGCGTATCGATACTGATAAATCCCCTGTAGATGATAAAGCCCGCCAGCCATATTACGATATTCAGCCAATCCACTCTTTTCCCGGAATTATCCTTTTTCAAAATAAAATAATCGGTAATTAGAATAGCGGCCATAGGGGCAAACACAGAACCAATCAAATAGAGAAAATCCGTCATTTCGGTGATTGGCGTTAGTATGGCAAGAGCTGTACCAAAAATACAGACGGCAATAGCCACCGGCTTCTCTTTAATTTGCCCGGATAGGGCTTTTGAGCTTACGCCGGCGGAGTAAGCGTCCAGGTAAGTGGTGGTAACCGTAGAAAATAAGACGATGATTAATCCGACCACACCCAGTCCGGCCTTTATCATGATAGGGGCCACATCGCTTTCTCCCGTGAAAAGTGCCGCTCCCAGTCCGATAATATACATCCAGCAGCTGGCAAAGCTATAAGTCAAGGCGCTGGACACAGTGGCGGCAAAAGGCTTTTGAGCCTGACTGGTGTAATCGGAAATCAGCGGCAGCCAGGAAAGAGGCATGGCTACCGCCAACTCAACGGCGGCGCCAAAGCTGAGAGCCGGGCCCGTCAAATCCTGTCCCTGGCCTATACTGCCCTGCCCAACAAGATTCTGGCCGCCTCCTTTGAAAACTACCCCGCTTAAAACTAAGGTCAGCAGAAACAAACCGCTCATCGTAATAATATTAACCGTCGTAAGTTCCTTAATACCGATGAGCAGCCAGACAATGATCAGCCCGCCGATGATCAGGCTCCAAAGCCAGTTGCCGCCTATATCGATAATGGCTCCGGCTGCCGCCGCGCCGCTGACAATCATCACTGCCGTCCAGCCCACCAACTGCAATACGTTCAGGGAGGAAAAAAGCCGGGAGCCTTTTTCACCAAAGGATATTTTCACCGTTTCCATGGCGCTGCGGCCCGTTTGGCCGCCGATCAATCCTGCCAGGAAAAATAAAAAGCCGCCGATAAGGTGTCCCGCAAGAATGGCAGCCACACCCTTGGCAAAGCCAAGAGGGGCCAGTAAGGTACCCGTCAGGATTTCGGCGATGGATACGGCGGCGCCAAACCAAATTAGGCTATTGGCAAAAGTAGTGGTTTTCTTTTCTGTGATCATTGTTTCCTTCTTTCTCCAGGGTTCCCTCTTTTGCAGATCATGCCCCTTCAGGGAGAATCCCCCTTCTGGGGAATCCCCCTTCGGGGGGATGCAAAAACGGAGAACACCAGTGTGGTGTTCTCCGCATAAAGCAAGTCAATATCTGCTCCCTACGTTGGCATTACCCACATCAGGTTTAAGGGTCGAAGCTTTTCGCTTCCTCTCAGCCCGTCTCACGAGCTCCCCTGATTCTTTTTTACGCCCTTAACCGCTATCGTTTCGGTTGCGGCGCTTCGTTATTATACTGCAATTCTTTTCCCTTTGTCAATGGCTGCTGACTACGGGCAGCTTGGCCGCTGCATCGTAATCCACGTTAAAGCCAAGATGCTCCCCTAAAAACCTGAGCTTTACATAATTGCTGCCGTCCACATTATACATGGGCGCCTCCAGCATCTGGCCGTTGACCATCAGCGTCAGCCGGCCCAGGCCTTCTCCGGCAGAAGGATCAATCGTGAAATCATCTCCCAAGAGCTTGGAATAGATGGCATTGGTCACATAACGGTAATCGTCCTGCTGATGGGCCTTATTGGTCATGGTATTGGCAAATAAGGTGATGTTGTAGCCGTCCTGTACATACTCAATAGCCGTAACCTGGTTCTGGTATTGGGGAATGTAATCGGCTGCCATGAAGCCTTCGATGGGATAATCGCTGCCGGTCTTAATCAGAACCTTAGCTCCTTCCGGCACCTGGGTAATGAAGTTGCCGCCATAGCCGTACATGATATCGTCCCCTGCCGCCGCATAGCCGGCGGTAATCAGGCTGTCATCCACATAGGATACTGTAGTAAGGGCGTCAAAGTTGCCGCCTTTTTGGTAATCCAGGCCGATACCCAGCTCCTTCACCAGCTCTAAAGCTGTGGCGGTATAACCGATATAAGGCTTGCCCATCTCCACATAAGCTTTTTCGCCATCGCTAAGAGCCCTGCTGCCTACGATAACGTCGGCGGCTTCCAGACTGTCCGTCAGCTCAAAGCCCAACTGCCGGCTGTAAGCAAAGAGATCCCAGCCCAGGTTGGTATTTAGCCGGTCGCTGTAATTAGCCACGCCGTAAGCCTGACCGTCCATCAACTCAAAGGCATTGGCGGTTTTGCCCGGCACATACAGCTTAGGCGCTTTGACAATTTTCTTGGCAGTGGGCAAAGTATCACCGGCCGCCCCTTCCAGAATGTACTGATCCTTGACTAGGGCAAAATCAGCAGCGGCGGTTACAAAGCCGCCCTTATGCTCACCTGCCGTGATATAGCCTACGGTTTTGCCGGCTTGCAGCAAGCTATTGACGGCTTTTACCGCATCCAGGCTGTTGTTGGCGATAATTACGGCATTGCCCTGGCCTGTCACAATGGTCTTGATAGCAGGAACCTTATCCAGGGCTTCCAAATCGGCTGCCTTGAAGGCCCCTGCCTTCGTAATAACCTCAGCGTCAAAACCCCGCAATTGAGGGAACGCTGTCAAGGGCTCGGAGTAGAGGTCCGTCCAGTCCGTAATAACAATATTGGAATACAAGGCCGCATTGGCCATGTTCCTTTTGGCCTGACGCATATCCACAATGACGGCGCCTTTTTTATACTCTACACCGCCTACCGTAACATCCTTATTCAACTGCTGCAGCCTTACGTCATTGCGCAGCAGATATTCAATCATCTCCTTGGCGGCCTGGCGATTGCGCTGGCTGCCGGAGTCAATGGGAATGGCATAATATTCGGGGAAGAAATTCTGGTTTTCTTCATACTTCTGCCGGAACACACCGGCTTCGGCGCCAATTTCGTCACTTTGACTGACGTAGTAGGGGCGAACCGTGTCGGCGTCAATATTGTTCAGGCCCCGGCGGAAAAACTCCAACTGGTTCGTAAAGATTCTGTCTTTATTGGCAGCTACGAAATCCGCATTGCCGATGAAGCCGTATTTAATAGCATCCACCGCCTCCTGGCTGCCATAGGGCACCTCGACAGTATAGGCGCTGGTGCCGTGGAGGAAGGAGTATTGGGGCGTGTAGCTGGTGGACATATCGTCAAAGGGTATCCAGCTTTTATGGCCATTTTCATCAACGGTTAAATAATCCCGCATAGGCATTTGGAAGCTGTTTAATTTGCTGTTGTTGGCAATAGCGGCGCTGCCAAAATACTCACCCTGGGCTAAAGCCGTATCCATAAACAGATCGTACTCTGCATTGGGCTCATGGGTGGGAGAGCAGGGCTCAATCTGAAATTGAGTATAAAAACCGTGGATTTCATAGAAGGCAACGGGATTCCATTTGGCAATCAACCGGGTCATGGCTTGAGTCTCCGGCTGAGTCTGGAAAGTATTATCCCGGTTCAAGTCAAAATAATTGCCGTTGGTACGGGTGAGAGCCCTTTTGCCGTCGGCATTTTGAGAAGGCACCAGGATGAAGAAAACATCCTCCAGCACCTTGGCCACATCCAGCTCTTTTTGTTCGATATTATAATATTGATTCATCTCTTCGGCAGTCAGAGTCACCGATGCGTCGGCGCTGGGCTTCAGGTCAGTGGGCTCAAAAACTCCATTGCCCTGAATATAGCCTACGCCGGTGACTTTATCTTTAATAAGCTCCGGCCAAACCTTACCGTCGGCGGCCATTTCTTTTTCTAACCGGGCCCGGCCTTCTGCCGTCAGACCGGCGATCATATCATAGGAAATCCTTTGCTTTTGCTCCGCCGCCGCAATGATGGCTTCCAGGAAGTCCATGCAAGAGTCGGAGCCGGGGATTTCATCGGCATGGATGTTGCTGTACATAATAGGCACTTTATAAGATAGGGCTTTTTTCTCAATCTCAGCCTGCAGGGCTGCCGGCTGGGTTTCTGCCCGCTCCGTCAAGGCCAGGTGATTGGTCAAGTCCTTTTCCGCGGCGGCCAGAAAAATAGCTTTGATGTCCTGGCCTTCGGCGGTCTGGCCAATGACCTCTACCTTGGCATAGAGGCCGGCCTGGTTAGCCCTGGCTGCTAAAGCCTCCAGCTCCGCGTCGATCTGGCTCTGGGTTTTGAAGGAATCGTAAGGCCGAACCTGGACCGCAGCCTCCCCCTTCACCTGACCGTTAACGGCGCAGCTTAAAACGTATTCGCCGGTATAATCCAGGATGCTGTTTCTGACCAGCCGGCGGTCCCGGTTGTCAACGCCGTTATAACCAAACATAGGGGCGGCGTCAAAAGTAAGCTGCAGATAAAGGCCGTCTTTTTGAACAACGCTGTTTTTAATGTTGGTAAACAAGGGCTGTTTTGGCTGGGCTGCCGTCTCCACCGTCTGCCAGGCCTCCAAGGGTCCCCCTAAGAACTGGTAAGGAAACATCGCTTCGTCCTGCAGTCCCTTTTGGCGGCTTAAGCTCCAGGAAACCCGGTTACTGCCGACGGCTTCCTCCAGGGCTGCTTTTTCCATATCCGTGATCTTTACCTGGACTTGGAAAGACCGCCCCTCCATCAACGCTATGGCCTGGGCCCCTTGGCCTGTATTTTCAAACACTGCCTGCTGTACTGCCGCTGCAGCCAAAGCCGGTCCGGCGGCGGTCATTGTAGACAGAATTAAGGCCAAACAAAGCAGAGATGCAAGAAAAACGCGACTAAATCCATTAATCTTTTTGTACACCACGATAATATTCCTCCTCTCGAATTTAACTAATTATACATCCGAATTTATTAATATGCAAAGGAAAATTTAAAATTTTCCTGCGGTTTTTCCCTGAAGAACAACGGCGTTAATTTGTGCTTCCTGTAAAAACGAGGCTGTCACAAAAAGTGATATGCTCCCTTCCAGGCAAACAAGTGAAAGAATAAATCACTTGATACTGAGAAGGGAGCATATTATTTGCGACAGCCTTGAATGTCCTTATTAAATTGTACATTTCAATTCTGCGATTAGGTCTGCTTCCCCGACTTTTTCAATGAGCCCGGTTTGTCGAGGGCTTAATACGGTTATTTTTTAGTCCTTTTTTGCCTCGCCTTCCTAGGGCCGCCTCTGCAGCAGCACCAAAATAAAGGCTATAATACAGGTAGCAGCCGCCAGGATAAAGGAAGTGGTGTAGGAACCGCTTTTGACAAGATGATTTGAAATAATCGGAAACAATAAGGCGGAAATACCAAAGCCCACCATGACGCAACCGTAATTAAGCCCCATATGCTTCGTGCCGAAATTGTCCGCCGTGATGGCCGGATACACGCCGGCAGCGCCGCCAAAGCCGAAGGCAATGGCCGCAATGCAAATGAGAAACAAAGAGCCCCGGGCCACAATCATGGTCAGAATCGCCAGCATGGTAATCAAAATAATCGCATACACCGCCTGCTTGCGGCCGATTAAATCGGATACCCAAGAGGTAAGCAGACGGCCGGAGGCGCTGGCTATTCCCGTGATCATTACCCCTAAAACCGCTAATTCCTGGGACAAGCCCCTTTCCGCCCCCAGAGTCATAAAAAGAGGATTAAGAATGAAATAGGCCGGCAAAATGCAGAGCAAGGATAAGCTGATTAAGTAAAACTGGCGGGTTTTCAGCATCTCCCCGGTGGAATACTGCTTTTTGGTCACATTCATCTTGGAGGCCACAAAACCGGGAGGCGCGTAACCGGCGGGCGGATTATCGATATTCAGGGAACAGCCCACACAAACAACCAGAAAGATAGCCCCGAAGGCCAGCAGGGTTTTGGGAACGCCGGCGCCGGCCAAAAGGGTGTTGGTAATGGGCGCAAAGATCACCAAAGAAAAGCCGAAAGCCGCCACCATAAAGCCCGTGGCAAAGCCCCGCTTATCGGGGAACCATTTTTGAACTACGGACACCGTGGCCGTATAAACGATACCGGTGCCTAAGCCGCCGATAATGCCGTAGGTGATATAAACAAGCCAGGGGGCAGCCTTGGTGACGAAAGCTGTCAGAATCATACCCAGGCTGATCAGAACGCTGCCAAAGACCGTCACCGGTTTGGGACCGATTTTATCCTGGGCCTTGCCGCCCAAGATGATACCCAAAACGAATACGGCCAGCATAATCGATGAGGTATAGCCGGCCTTAGAGGCCTCCCATTCCAAATGCTGAGCTACAGGACCCCTAAACACGCTCCACATATAGATGATGCCGGCGCATAGCTGGATCAGCATGCCGGCGATCAATAGCCCGTAGCGGCTTTTTACTTGATTCTCCATTCTTTTCCTCGCTTCCTGTAAATACTTGTCCATCATTATACAGTAGAACGCTAAGCAAGGAAAGCAATTTTTTATCAGATTATCAGATATTCCTTTCCTGCTTCTGCCTTCTCAGATAAAGCTCGCCGCAGCCCCAGATAAACAGCGGCAGAATCACCTGAAAGGGGAAAGCATAATAAGGATAGTATTTCAGGAAAGCAAACATCTCCATAGTATTTTTATATAAGATGCAGCAAAGGGCCATAGCAAACATCCCCAGGGGCAAAACGAGGATCCGGTAATCCTTCAGCCCGAAAAGGCTGGCTAACCCCTTACTGGCAACTAAAAGACAGACGGTAATTTTAACAATGCCGGCAAATAGAAAATTCGAGGAAATGGTGCTCTCGATTCTGGCTAAAAAATCACTGATTCCGATGATCCGGGCCGTTACATAAGAGGGGAAGTAGTTGGCCCGCATCATGGTAGGACCGAGCAAAGTCAAATTTCTAAAAAACACCAGAAGGAAAACAACTAATATGATGGCAAGAGCATATAAAAACAGCTTATACGGGCTGTCGTTCTTCTTAAAAGAGCCGGCCAGTCCTAAGAATATCACAGTTTCCGCATAGGGGAAGGAAAAGATTTGGAAGGTGCTTTCGGCAAACTGGGCCCCGGTATGTTCTCCGATGGGCAGCAGGTCGTCAACCTTGGCCTGGGGTATAGAGGTGACGAACGTAAACAGCACCACGAATACTACAAAGAAAAAGACGGCTATCGACCATTTGCCCAGGGTTCGCACACCGCTTCTGGCCATATAGATAGTGGTAAGAATCATCAATATCATAATCGGCAGCTGGGGTGTTTCCGGCATGGCGGATATCTGGGTAAATTCCGAGAAATTCCGCAGCACCAAAGCGCAAAGATGTATGGCATACCACGTGAATAAAGCGATGCATATTTTACCGCAGATCTTTCCGAACAAGATATCTGTAATGTCAAATATGTCTTTTTCAGGAAACATGGTTATGATTCGTCCGTAAATCAAAAACATGGGTATGGCGGCCAAGGTAGCCAATAATATAGGTATCCAGGCCTCCTGGCCTACGCTGGTGCTGACCCCCATTACTACGCTGCTGCCAAAGTTGAACAGTACTATGCTGAACATTACCTGGTTAAAGGTAACTTTCCCCTTTTTCATCGCCTATCCCCTCCCCTGTACGTTGAAAAGAGCATCAATAGCCTTTGTAATCAAGATGTTGGGCGAGGGAATTGAGATTTGCAAACTGTCGAGGATCAAGATGATGAAGCTGATAAGCATAATCACCGTATAAATCCTTTTTATCCCTTTCTCTGCCTGCTTTAAAGCCGTTTTGTAATCATAAATTATCACCGTCAGGAATAAGAACAAGATTATGGCCGTCAGCATTTTGCCCTCCTGATCATTTAATAAAGCCGGAATTAACGATATGCACCTTTGATGATACTTCTATCTCAATGTTGGAGAACACTTCATCCCAATGGGGTTCTAACTCCTCCCACAGCTTTAAGTCCCTCTTATACACCATATCGCTGAAGTTGAAGATATCGGCTTGGTATTCCTGTTGGACTTTTGCCACCACAGCCTTAATCTTCTCCTCAATCATCACTTCTGCGGCTTCCTCGATTCGTTTGATGACCTCTTCATTGGTTAAGTCCAGCTCTTCATGATTTTCCGCAACGGACACATCAATACTGCTTTCAATTTTCACCTTTAACCGTTCTTGCTGATAACTGAAGGATTTTTTGGTGTCGCTCCGGAAGATTTCCAAAGAAATATCATCGGTTTCGCGGCCGAGCATATCCAGGGTCAGGATACCGCCTTCCAGCTTATCCTCCGCAAACAAAACATACCGGGATTCTTCCGGCGTCAGAAAACCTGCCAGCTTGTCTCCTTTAAAAACAGCGCTGCCGTTGGCCTCGGTGACTTCCCGGTCGCCATTTTTTGTTTTGCGCAAGGCCGGCAGAATCGCCGCATTGCCCTTGGATTTAAGCATGTTGTATATATCGTAAAGCTGCATGTGGATGGTGCTGGCGGTAACGCTTTTATCCTTTGTAATAATTTCATGAATAATTGACGACATGATGCCGCTCATCTTTTCGTCTTTTTTCAAGATCACGGCGGCAGTATCTTCCTGGGACAAAGCCACGCACATGGTTTCCCGGCATTCGCCGTCCCGCAAAAACCATTCGATGGCGTCGAATATCCCCTCTTTCTCTGCAAATTGCTGGCTGATTACCAAAACATAACTGCTGCCGAAATACAGCCGGTTCAGCTCTTTCTTTTTGGCGTTTCTGGCTGCATCAAACAGGTTTTTGCCTTCAGAAGTAATAATCCTGCTGCCAATATTGCTTCGCTTTTCCGCCGTCAGCAGGTCGGCAACCTCATAGCTCATCTTATATTCGTTATTTTCCTTATCGAAATCCACGGCGATGCCTACCACGATATTCACTTGGTCCAGGCCCCGGTAATTCCAGCAGCCGCAGAGGCCCAAAGCCACCAGTATATACAGCAGACAAACCAGCAAGCGTTTAGCCATTATTGCCACCTCCCTGCTGCCTGACTTCGTTTTCACTCAGCTCTTCGGGGCGTTCAATCATATCAGGCCAGGGAGAGCGGATGAAAATATCCTTGTTTTTTTGGAAGCTGAAGCTGCCCTCCAAGGATAGGTGGTCTACGCCAAAAGATTTCAGGTTGTTGAGGTGAATGAACAGCAGGGAAAGGCCTATGGTCAGGCCAAAGAAGCCGAAGCTTGAAGCCAGCAGCAGCAATAGCAGCCGCCAGAAAATAATTGGCGCATTCAACTTCGGCACCAAAAGGCTGGTAATGCCTGTAGCCGCCACCATGATGATCATCGGCGCCGCCACCAGGCTGGCCTCAACGGCGGCCTGGCCGATAACCAGAGCCCCCACAATGCTTAAAGCCTGGCCGATATTGGAGGGCATGCGGACACCTGTTTCCCGTAAAATGTCAAAAACGATCAGCATGATTACAGCCTCCACAGCAGCAGGCAAAGGCACGTTTTGGCGTTCCAGGGCAATCCTCATCAATAGCTGCAAAGGCAATATCTCCTGATGGAAGGCCACTACGGCGATATACAGTCCCGGCACCGCCAGAGTCAAAAAGAAACCCATAATACGCAGCATTCTGGAAAAGGAAGAATAATAGAAGTTAAAGTAATAGTCCTCATTGACTTGAAAATTTTCAATAAAAAGATAAGGCACAGTCAGAGCTACGGGGGTGTTGTCCACCAAAACAGCAATGCGGCCTTCCAGAAGCTTAGCCAGCACAACATCAGGCCGTTCGGTGCTGCCTACGGTACGAAAAGGCGAATTAGGAAAGTCGTGGATCTGCTCGGTGATATAGTTGGAATCCAGTATCCCGTCAATATCGATTTTGTTTAGCCGCCGCAAAAGTTCCTCTAAAACGTCCTTGTTCACCAAGCTGTCGAGATAGCAAATACAAACCGTAGTTTGGGTGCGTTTGCCCAAAGTCATGGTTTTCGTTTTTAATTCATTTGTACGGGCTCGCCGCAGGATTTGGGAAAGGTTCTGAATCAGGGATTCCGTAAAGCCGTCCCGGGGGCCGCTGAGAACTTTTTCATTATCCGGCTCCGCTATGGAGCGAACGGCAAACTGCTTCGTATTTAAAACGGCGGCCTGATCACAGCCCTCTACGAAAAGCACGGTATCGCCGTGGGTCACACTTTCAATCAGGGCTTTAAAGGTGTTGATTTTTTTTGATTCCCCCACCTGTACTACAGTGGCCAGCAGGCTTTCCAGCAGCGGTTCGCCCCCCTCCGGCCTTTTGGTCATCAGGGGCTCCACAATATTGTTGTTGACAATTTCCGAATGGACTACGCCGTCAATAAAGATCAGGAAATAACGGATAGGGTCTTTCCCCGGACTTTGAATCATCTTATATTGGACAATATCCACGTTGTTAAACAGCTTTTTAATCACTGCAACATTTTCGTCCAATGACCGGCTGAATTTATGCTCTTCAAGAGGATAGTTCAAGCGGGCAATTTTTTCATCAAGATCCGTAGCTTTTCCGGCGCACAATTTTTTCAAAAACCGCAGCATAGCTTCTCCTTTGATGAGCAGTATTCTTTTTAGTATAAAAAAAGCAGGGATTTTTATGCATCCCTGCTAATGTAAACACCATTTCCGCTGAATCAACATGGTCATTGAACAAGCAATTCAAGAAAGGATTGATCGTATGAGCCGAACTGAGCTTGTGATTGTGTCTTAAAGCTTCTCGTAAAGAAGCAGTGTCAGCCGTACCGAAACAGGCTGGGCGGCAATATCCCCCTGAGGTGAGGCGGCAGCTGGCTGAACAGTGATGTTTTGCAGCTCGCAGCGGTAAGGAAAGTCATATAAGGCGCTTAGAATTTCCTTGGCCTGGGCGTAGCTTTCTGCGGCAAAAGTCAGCTCAACGCTCCGTTGGGCCAGATGTTCATCTAAACGCGGCTGAACAAAGGTTAGCCCATAGTCCCGGGCATTAAGTAAAATGCTGTCAAACTCCAGCATAACCAGATTGATATTATCGTATTCCGGCACGGCTACAGGACGAAAATCCGGTGAAAGCTCCGCTTCCTTCAGGGCCTTTTCCATCTGCCGCAACCGGATCAACTGGGACTGTCCAAGGGCCAGTTCCTCTTCGGCAATGACCAGCCGCTGCTGGGCTGCCGCAAGCCGGCGCCCTACAGGCAGGTAAAAAAACTGCATATAGGATACGGCAACCAGCAGGAATATCAATAGAATAAGCAGTACTCTTTCGCGTTTTGATAGCTTTCTCATGATTTCTGATCCTCCCCGGCTGCCGTCGTCGGAGCTTGGTCTGCGTCGCCTCCGGCTATTTGGCCTTCCCGGCTGCCGGGAACCGCCAAAGTAATGGTCATGGCGGCAGTAGCCCGCTTATCGGCCTTTTGCCCGGCGGCGGCATTATATATCTGTACAGCGTCCACCAGCTCCCTGGCCATCAGCCGCTGGTAAATGCCAGACATCTCATTTAATGTTACCCCGGCCAGCCGCACCGTAATCTGCTGCTCACTTATGGTAAAAGAATGGACCTGAGCCCAAGGCAAAAGCTCCTCTTCAATGAGCTTAAAGCAGTCCATAACATTCACCTTGCCGGATAAAGCGGGCTGGGTTTGCTGCTCAATTTCATAAGTCTCCCGAAGCGGGGCCAAATCCTTTAACGCTTCACGGGTTTTCTGCAGCAAAGCCTCCTGCTGCAGAGCCTGAGCCTCTGTTTTCTGGGTCAGCCGCCAGGGATCGGCAATGTTCAGCTTTACCAGCACCAGCAGCATCAGCAGAGCCGCCGGCACAAACAGGGTATTGCGGCTGAATCGATAGGATTTTTTTGCCCGTTGAGCTAAATTGATGGCGGTCTTAGCAGTGATATCTTTTGCTTCTGCCATTTTCCTTCTACCTCCCCATTAATTCCAGAGCCGCACCCACAGCCGTACCGTAGCGCCTCTCCCGGCCGATAGCCGGCATTAAATCATCCAGCGTATGAATGTGCAGAGGGATATTATTCCGGATGATTTCCGCCAATACCGGGTTGGCCGTGACGCCCGCCGTCAGATAGACATCCTGCAGGTCGGAGTCCGGCGTATTAAAGCCATAAAAATTGATGGAACGCAAACTTTCAATGGCAATGGTGCTGCAGAGCTCCCGCAAGGGTTCCTCCTCAGGCCCTCCGTCAGCCTTCCGGGGCACTTCCGCCAGCTGCCGGCCCCCCAGTTCAATAACCTGGGTAGTCTCATATACGCTGCTGCGATACATATGCACCCGGGTGGCGCTGTCGCCCAGGTCGATGATGCAGTATTCTGCCGGCTGGCTCTGGGGATTATCCTTTTCGTAGAAGCGAATCAAATTGCGGTAGGTCAGGTATTCCGGCACCGCCACAGCAAGCTTCAACCCTGCTTTAGCCAGGGCGGTACGGCACTGGGCAATGGTCTCCCTGGCTGCCACGGCAGCCAAGAACTGCATTTGTACCGGCTTGCCCTCCTGATCGTTGATTTGCCTCACAAAAGCATAGTCGAAGAAGTAGTTATCCTGGTTACCCTTGATATAGTCCTGAAACTCATAGGGCAGATTAAGCTGCAACTGCTTTTCCGTCATCCAGGGCAGGGTGATGGAGCGCACAAAGGCAGTCTGCAGAGGCAAAACCAGGGCGCAGTGGCGCTGGGTAATCCGCTCCCGTTTAAGCAGAGCCCGCAGCTCTTTAGCCAGGGCATCAGGCAGGATTTCCTTCGCCTGCTGCTGGGCAGCAGGGATATCCAGGGCAGCCAGCCGTTCTACCGCCCCATCCTTCACCAGAGCCAGACGGATCGCAGCGGAACCGATATCTATGCCGAGATAAGTGTGTGCCATATTTCCTCCACTTTTATAAACGATTACGCAAATATTTCCGGCTAGGCATGACCCAAGCAAGCTCCCGGCTTGGGCCAAGCAAGCTCCCGGCTTGGGCCATGCCCGGCGACGGCACATCGACCGGTCAAGCCGTATGCGGCGGCCCTTGAAAAGCCTTTAGGCCTATGCGGCCTGCCCAGCCGGCATTTTGCTCAAAATTGCAGGTTTGCAGAAGGAATGAAAAATTTGCCTTAGTCTCAGCCGGGTGTACAAAATTTGAAGTATTATGTGGTTTGCTTTGTTGAAATAGGTATTTCAATCCTACTCATACACTAAATGCAGGTAAAGGACGGTGCGCAGGGCGGCAAAAATTGAAATTCCGAGCAGTTAGCTGAGGCAAATACACATAATACCTGGTTTTTTGTACAACGGCTGGATGGGAAGCGACTTTTTCAGTGCCCTCGGTTTGTTGAAGGTACTGCAAAAGCCGGACAAGCTGACCTTCGTGGGGCTGAAATCGGATTCACTGTTGCCAACTGCACAAAAATCGAAGTTGTGTGACGGCAAGCAGGGGGTTTTCCCTGTTTTCGGTTCCAGATGCACAAAAATTGAGGTTGTGTGACGATTATAGGGCAGTTCTTAGTAATCTGAGCCCATTTGAAGGACATGGTGCAGCACAACTTCGCTTCTTGTGCAGTTAGCCTCTGCTTTTAGCCTAAATTTGATGTCCGCTGCAACACAACTTCGATTTTTGAGCACCCCGCCCGATTTGCCGGTCAAGTTTTCTCAGTGCTCTTGGTTTGTTGAAGGCACTGAAAAACCGGGCAAGCTAACCTTCGTGGAGCTAAAATGTACAAAATTTGAGGTTTTATGTTTATTTGCCATGGCTAGCTGTACAAAATCTTCAGTTTTATGTTGGTAAGCACTGTTTTCTCTGTATTTAGTGTCAACGATAATTTGAATCCACTATCTTAAAGGAGGCACCCACCCAAAACCTCAAATTTTGTACAGGCGGCTGGATGGGAAGCGACTTTTTCAGTGTCCTCGGTTTGTGAGCCCTACCGATAGCATTTTTGCATATTAAGAATCAGCGCCCTGCAGCGGCCCTGCAGCGGCACTATACCGGGACCCGCCTTTTTGCGGATGTTTACGAAAACAGGCTGAGCCAGGCGCTCACTGCCGGGGAAGCGGCAAACAGCGACAGATATACAGCCGCCGCAATAGCCGGCCCAAAGGGAAAGGCTGCGGGATTGGCAGGGTTGCCGGCTGTCTTGCCACTAAGGAGACCAAACAAAATCCCCAGGATACAGGATAAAATCAGCAGAAACAGGCTTTCCGCCGGCCTAAAGAACCAACCCGCCGCAAAAAACAGCTTGATATCGCCGCCGCCCAAGCTTTCCCGGCCCAGCAGCCGGTCCATAAGCAGAGACAGGGCCAAAAGCGGCAGCGAGGCAGTCAGAGCTCCTAAGAAGCCGCTGAGAGCGGCGGCGGCCAGGTCACCGCCGGAGGTAAAGGGTAGAAAGATCAGCCATATAATGAAAATTGCCAGGTTCAGGCCGTCGGGTATGATTGAAGTATCGAAATCCACCAAGGCCAGAACCAGCAATATTGTAGTCAAAATCAGGTATTGCAGGGTTTGGATTGTGAGATCAAAATAAAGCACCAGAGCCGCAAAAAGTCCGGCGCAAAGCACTTCGGTCAAGAGGCAGCGCAGCGGAATAACGGCGCCGCAACGGCGGCAGCGGCCCCGCTGCCAAAGCCAGGACAGTATAGGAATCAGCTCAAGAGCGCTCAAGGTCTCACCGCAGACATCGCAGCGGCTGCGGCCCTTGAGAAAGGAAGTACCCTCAGCCAGGCGCTGGGCCAGACAAGCGGCAAAGCTGCCTGCTGAGGCCCCCAGCAGCAAAGTCAGAGCCAGGGTATAGATGGTGAGAAACGGACTTAAATAGAGGGAAAGCAAAGGGCTCCTCCTGATGAAAGAAATCGGGGAATCCGGGTAGGCTGCCCGCAGCCGCTGAGGGATGCGGGCAGGGCCCGGGTTGGGGTTGAGTTGAAATTAGTAAAAATGCTTGTGTTACGGAGCAGTAATACCAAGAAGCGGGCTATCCCAGGTCGTGCTGGTAACTGCCCCACCTGTCACAGTTACTCTAAGGGGCTCCTCATCTACTTTGTCTGATTGGCCGACCATGCCGCCAGTGTCACCAACTGCAGCCTTCATATTTTCCTTGTTATCAACGGTAATAACGTAAGTTTTTTCATCTGTTTCATTGTTTAACAGATATTCAGTTACGGCTTGGGATTTAGCTGCCCGCAGATTTGCCTTGTCTACGGCTTCGCGGGCACTTTCCATCTGTGAGGTGAAAATTGGAATGGCAATGGCAACCAATACGGCAATAATGGCGATGACGATCAGCATTTCAGGCAGCGTGAAGCCTTTTCTTGAGGTTCCCTTGTGACGGATTCTTTGAATCATGTTGTTCATACTTTTATATCTCCTCCTTTTGTATTATGCCGTGTATGCTCACGGCCGCTTGGTATTTATATCAGCCGGACCCAAAGCGTAAATGCCCCAAGGCCCGGCGAGATACCGGTGAAATTGAAATCCTTATTCTTCAGAACCCTTGATACATCGATAAAATTGGCAGATAAACCGCCAGCAGAATAAGGCCTACAATCAAGCCGAGAACCAGGGTGATGATCGGCTCCATCAAAGTGAGAGCCCGCTGGGTGGCTACCTGGGTTTCGTTTTCGTAGTATTCACCCACCACTTTCAGCACCTCCTCCAGGGTTCCCGTTTCCTCCCCCACCTGGATCATTTCCCGCAATAGCTCGGGAAAGGCCTCCGAAAGGCTCAGGCAACGGCTAAGGGTACTGCCGCTGTTCAGCCCCATCAACTGCTGCTGCACGGTATCGCTGATCCAGGCATTGTCCAGCACCGTGGCCGCCACCGCCGCCGAACGCAGCATCGGCAAACCGGAGGCCAGCAGGGTGGTGAGGGAATTAGCAAACTGGGCCGCTCCATTCATGTAGGCGATTTTGCCCAAGACCGGTATGGCAAGCACCAAACGGCTATGCAGCAGCCTGCCCCGGGGCGTCCGCTTAAAATACCGGTAGCTCAGGAGGGCTGCCAAGGCAACTGCCGCCAAAAGTGGCCAAAAGCGTTCAAAAAAGCTGCTGATAGCAATGAGGGCCCGGGTAATCCCGGGGAGCTCTACGCCCATGGCGGCGAAATTGCCGGTAAAGGCCGGCACAGCCATCACCATGATGATGACGATAACCGCTGCCGCCACTGCCAAGGTAAAGGCTGGATAGATCATGGCGGACCGCACCTTGCTTTTCGTCTTGGCGGCCTTGTCATAATGGCGCTCCAGCCGCCGGAAAGCGGCAGGCAGGTTAGCCGACGCCTCCCCCGAGGCTACCGTCTCGATAAAGGTAGCCGGCAAGGCGGGCCCGCTGTCCCGCAGAGCCTGAGCCAGCGTAAAACCGCCGGCCACATCGGCAGCCGCCTGGCGCAGAATCTTTTGCAGAGCCTTATCCTCAGTCTGGCTGGCAATCAGCTCAATAGTCCGGATCATGGGCAAACCGGAAGACAAAATGATTGAGAACTGGGAGCAGAGGACGGCCAGGGCTTTCTCCTGGATTTTGCCGGCGGGCCTTTTAATGTTCAGGACCTCCGGCACCTGGGAAAGCTTGATGACAACAGGATGGTTTTCCTTGATATTGCCTACGGCCTCTTGCTTTGATGCGGCCTGAACAGTGCCGCTGACCTGTTTACCGCCCTCGGTTAAGGCTTTATAACGAAAAGTTGGCAGGGTAGATCACCTCGGCTTTATTGAACAAGTTTGGTATTTCTCATAGTTCCCCGGCAACGAAAACCGTGCGCCGGGCCTCCTCCACCGTGGTAACGCCGGCCAGCACCAGCTCCCTGACCCGGTTAGCCATGGGAATAAAGCGGCCCTCGCGACGGATAATCTCCTCCATTTCCTCACGGTTGTAGCCGCCGCTGATGGCCAGGCGCAAAGCATGGCTGAGAATCAAAATCTCAAAGACGCCGGTGCGGCCAAGATAGCCGGTGCCGGCGCAAGCCGGGCAGCCGGTGCCCCGGTAGACTTGAGGCACTGCCTGTTGGTCCAGGCCCAGGCTTAGGAGCTCTTCGGGACCGGGTTTGCAGGCCATGCGGCAATCAGGGCAAATACGCCGCACCAGCCGCTGGGAAATGATACCGTTGAGGGCGCCGGCAATGATATAAGGCTCAACACCGATATCAACCAGGCGGTCCAGGGTGGCAAAGGCGTCGTTGGTATGGAGGGTGGAAAGCACCAGATGGCCGGTGATGGCAGCCCGCATGGCGATCTGGGCCGTTTCACTGTCCCGGATCTCGCCGACGGCGATGATATCGGGGTCCTGGCGCAAAATCGAGCGCAACCCGCCGGCAAAGGTCAGACCGGTCTTCTCATTGATCTGCACCTGGCTGATGCCGCTGACATTGTACTCAACAGGGTCCTCCAGCGTAACCAGGTTGATTTGCTGGCTGTTTAACTCATTAATCATGGTGTACATGGTAGAGGATTTACCGCTGCCGGTGGGGCCTACAATCAGTACCATCCCGGATGGGCGGGAAATCAGGTTTAGGTATTTCCGCATATCCTCATGGGACAGGCCGATTTTATCCTTGTGCAGCAAGCCGGAGTTTTTCTCCAGCAAGCGGATTACCAGCTTTTCGCCAAAGATTGTGGGCAGGGTAGACATACGCATATCAAACTCCCGGTTTTTGGCGGTAAAACCGGCCCGGCCGTCCTGGGGCACCCGGCGTTCGGTAACATCCATACCGCCCATGATCTTCAGGCGGGAAAGCACCGTGGCCTGCAAATCCCTGGGCACAAACATCATGGTACGCATCACGCCATCAACCCGCATGCGGATATGCAGATCGCCTTCGCCGGGCTCGATGTGAATGTCGCTGGCCCCATCCAAGGCTCCCCTCTCGATAATGGAATTAACCAGCCTTACGGTGGGGGCAGTATTGTCGGCGGCAGCGGCAGCCGCCGTTGTGACGGCAGCTTGTGCCTGGGGAGCTGCAGAACGCTCCCGTTGCATTTCTTCGATAGCCCGGGTGGCGTCCTCATTGCCGTAAAGGCCCAGCATGGCATGTTCGATACCCCGTATGGTGGAAATCATCGGAATAATCCGCTTACGGCTGGTGGCTTTGACTGCCTCGATGGCCATAAAATTAAGGGGATCGCTCATGGCCAGATAGATGGTATCCTGCTCAGCCTTCACCGGCACTACCCCGAAACGCTCCGCCGTAGCCTTAGGCACCATTGCTGCCAGCCGGGCTTCCGGAATATGATCGGCAAGGTCGATGAATTCCACACCCAGTTGCAGACGCAAAGCATCAATCAGTTGCTGCTCTGTGATGACATTTTCCTGAATCAGCACTTGTCCCAGACGGTTTTTCGTTTGTCTTTGCTGCTCAAGGGCGAAATCCAGTTGCTCCTGGGTAATCAGGCCAACGGAAATCAGCAGATCACCTAAGCGGTTATATTTCATATGACTCCTTTCCGCCTCCTATGCGTTTAACGTCCGCAAAGAAAACGTAAATATGTCTGATGTCAGGCTGTTGGCTCCATCCTGCAGGCGGTAGCTGCAGGTAAACACACCGGCTTCATACTGCAGGACAAAATCAGTGACTTCCATACCGGAGTAGCTAAGATCGCTGAGCAGCGGAACGGTTTGGGCCCCGTCGAGAAAAATCATACCCTGGACTGCCCCCGTACCGATGGTAATACATTGGCCAGCCATACCGTAACCCAGGTTGGTATAGGCGGTGACATGGCCTGAGCCATCGGTTTCCACAGCTCCGGCATAGCGCAGCACATCGGTAAAAGCAGTAAGGATAGTGTCAGAGACTGTCTGGCTGTCGGCTGCAAAGGTGTTTTTGATATATACCTGAAAGGCTGTCTGAACACCCGCCAGCAAGACGGAAGTTGCTATGGCAATCAGCAGCAGCGCAGCCAGTGTTTCCACTAAAGTCAGGCCTTGTTTGCCGCGGCTTTTCACCAGAAAGCGCCTCATGGCCTGCCACCTGCCGTTCCGTAAGAGACCAGCCGGTTGGCCCCGTCGCCGGAACCGTAATAAGTCACCGGATAGCTGCGGCCTCTGATAACAATATTCCCGGAGGAAAGGACTCTGCTTTGAGCCTCGGCGACAGATAAGCTCCGCCGATAGGCTTTGTCATCGGCCCGGGCTTGGCTGGAAATCCGCGCTGAGGATAGAGTTAAGGTTAAAAACAGGCTGCTGGTCATCGTGATAAGAAGCAACGCACAAAGGGTTTCCACCAAGGTTTCCCCACGGGATGACTTTAGTTTTTTCACGGACTCTCTCTCCTTCCCCTGGTGATAACCCCCCGGCTCCAAGAGGTGATCTCCCGTTCATAGCCATGGCCGCTGACCTGGGCAGTACGGCAGGTAAAGGTCACTTGCAGCACCTGGCTGCCTCTGGTCAAGGTGATTACCGCATTGCCGCCGGCCTCCATGTGCAAGACGGCTTCTACCTGGGGCATGCCCTCCCCTGCCGTAATTTCAAAGGGGCTGGTCTCAGGCAGCGGCGAGGCAAAAGCGTCGGTGAGCATGTCCCCATTATCCGGACCTGCCGGTGTGATAAAGGGCACAATATCCTCCCAATGGGAGATAATGACGGGCTCACCGGTGACCGGATCAATTGAAGCCTCAGTGTGCAGATCCCGGCCCGCGGTGTAAGTGTGCTGGCCAAAGACTTCCTGCAGCAGCCGGGCCGCCGAGGCCAGGGCAAGATAATCCTGTTCCCGGGCGTAGCGGCCCCGGGTTTTCGATGCATTAGCCGTTGCTGCAGTGAGAATCAGAGAACCCACCGTCAGGCAAACCAGGAAAAACAGCAGGGCAATCAGCATGGAGACGCCTGCAGGACTATGAAGTTTTTGGCGCAGGCTTGACATTGGATAACCTCCCAAAGCTGGGCTTGGAATTTAAGAGGGTTTACGGTGGCGGAGCAAGACTGATGATACCTCCCGTCAGGCTGCGGTAGAAGGGGTAGGTCCTGGCGGAATCGGCTCCCTGGACATCAACGGCGGCGGTACAGGCAAGGATGTCGGCGCCGTTGTTCCGGTCAACAAAGCCGGAAGCGTAGCCCTTGGGAGCTCTGACAACAGAAGCAGCCTGGCTGTCGGAAATCACATTGTTGGAATATAGGTTGTCGATGATAAAGCCTGCGGCATATCGATCTATACCTTTAGCCAGAACCGTACCGGAAGCCCTGCAATCTTTAATACGTTTGCCGCTCCATTCCTGTATATAGGCAAAGCCTGCGGCATGGCCTGATTCCGAAACCACATCGGCATGGGCGCTGCAATCGCTGGTGATGCCTACATTCCTGTAGACGAAGCCTGCAGCATGGCCTCTGCCCGCAGTGACCGTTGCATTTTCAACGCCGGAGGCCTCAATAGTTCCCGAGGTTTGGCCCACAAAGCCGGTAGCATAGCCGCTTTCCGAAGCGGTTATGGTGGTATTTGCCACCCTGCCCCCTTTAATGGCCCTTTGATTTTCAATGGCAAAGCCTGCCGCATTGCCATTTTCCGAGGTTACGACTGTATGTTCAACCTTAGCGTCTTCAATAGCTCCCTGGCTGCCTTGCATCATTCCTACAAAGCCGGCCGCATAGCCGTTTACGGAAGAAACCGTCATATTCTTGACGGAGCAATTTTTGATGGCGCCGCCATTTTGACCTGCAAACCCCGCCACGTTGCCCCCCTGGCTGGTAATGCTGCCGGAGAGCACATGGCAGTTTTCAACGAGGCCGCCGTTGTTGTTGGCCAGCAGGGCTCCTGCAGGGTTCTGGGTGCTGTTGATGATGTCAATACCGGTAATACTAAGGTTTTTGATAATGGCGCCATTGTTGTTGGTAGTAAAAAGCGGTTTTTGAATATTGTAAATCGTGTTGCCGCCGCCGTCGTAAACAGCGCCGGCGGTGTTGTTGCTGAAGCCTCCCGCCGATACGGTTTGGCCGGCTATTTCAAAGGAAGCGCCGGTTATGATGATATCATGGGTCTGTTTAAAATACCAGGCATCGCCGATGCGGTTGCGTGCAGCCAAATGTTCTTCAGTGCGGATATGTACCGGAGTATCTTCGTTGGCCAAAATTTGGTCAGGTGATAGAGTGGCGCCAAAGAAGGGATTAAAGTAGAATTCCCGTTCCGTTTCGTTGTCCTGGATCTTTCGGCTGGCCTGATTGATGTGGGTAGCAAGATTTCCCGCATTGGCAATCGGATAAATATCAAGGTCCCGGTCGGCAAGATAAATAGGGGGATCAAGGGTTGTATGACTCCAGCCTTCAATAGAGGGCGATTTCACATCGCTCTTTCCCGCCGCCACCGCCACTGCGTAGCCATAGAGATCAATGGTCTTTGTATTGTCATAGTCCAGGCTGTCCAGCAAAGCGCCGTCCTCGTCAAAACTATAGAAGCCCCAGGAGCCGTCGGTGTATTTTTCGTAATAAGACAGGCCGTAGGCCTTGCCGTTGACAAATGTGGGTTCACCCGGCTCAAACCGTTCCGGCCAATCACCGTAATATTCTGAGGTGACCATAGCAAAGGGATAGGCCTTACCCTGCAAAGCGGCAGCGTAGGGATGGCTCTTTCTCCAGTCATTGGACACGCCCCGGGCCAGCTCGTCATATTCGTAAGCAGTAACGCCGCTGGGAAGAGGCAAGGCCGGAGGGCCGCCATAGGCGTTTTCCACCGTTGTATTGCCTGACTGGGAGAGGTAGCGTACATCCGTATAGACAGGATTTCCGCTGCCGGCCAAGGGGCCATAGGTCTGGCCGGCGCTTTTCCGGACGATGCCGCAAGCATAGGAATCCTTGAAGGCGGTAGGGGCTCCTGAACCGCTAAAATCGACTCCCACCAGGCCGCCAGCAGTATTTCCCGCCACATTGGAGGAGGAGAAGCTGAATTCAATGGCTGTAGAAAGGCTGCCTCCCACCAGGCCGCCGGCAAAGCTGCCGGAACCGGCAGCTTGCACCTCTCCGGAAGCATAGCAATTCTTGATTTGGCTGACCCGGACAGCCTGACCGATCAGGCCGCCGGCGTAGGTATTGCCCGCCGTGACGTTTACCGCCCCAAAGCATTGGCTTATGGAAACCGGGCCTTGAGCGTAGCCGATGAGGCCGCCGGCAGCTTGGTTTGCTCCCGCAACGAAGCCCCTGCCCCGGGCAGTTTGGTACGCACCACAATTGCGAATAGTGGAAGCTTGAATCACGTTGATGCTGCCTGCCAGGCTGCCGGCAGCCTGACTGCCCGTTACGGTACAGTCCACCAGACTCAAATTTTGCAAGGTAATAGGAGTGGTAATGCTGCCAAAAAGACCGGAAATACCGCTGTTTATTTTAAAGTTCTTTAATGTGAAGGCCTGATTCGTGCCAAGCTTGCCATCTACCGTCAGGCCCAAAGCTGCTATATCAACAGGGGAGAAAAACTCAGGCATCCCGGCCCGGTGCTCTGCCCTGGGCAGCATCCAATCCCTGTGTTGCGCCTCCTCCGTGCCGCTGCGGAGCTTGGCCAAAATAGCAAAGTCCAGGTCGGCAGTCTGTACTGCAGAGGTGTTATCCTGCCGGTAATGGCGCAGGTTGCTGAGATGGCGCACATAGGCAAACTCCACTCCTTGCCTGTGCAGCAGGCCGCCGCTGGTAATATCCGCCGGGTATTTGGCGGCAAAAAGGCTGTTTTGGGTGCCCGCCGGAGCGTTACGGTAAAGTACCTTGCCGTCATAGAATAAGGAGGCGGTAACGGTAATATCGTCGCCGGTCATTAAGCCGGGAAACAGCTCCATAAAGGATAACCCCGGCGCCATGCTGTCCAGGACAATTTCCAGGGAATAGCTGTTGTCGGTACCGGTTTCGGCAAACACCGCCGCTTTCAGGCGGTCATCCCTGGCCCCTTCGCCATCGGCTTGGATAACGAAGGTATTGCTATGCTCATCTTCCAATCTGATTTCTGCCAGTACCTTTTGAGGATTGGTAAAAGCATCCTTGCCGACGGCAGGGTAAGCAAGCGTGAAGTAAAGATCCTCTTTATTGATTAGAGTCAGGCTGTCCTTGCCCTGGGGCGGCAATTCTTCCCCGGGGGATGTGGAGGACTGGGCCAGGCCCCCGTAATACCCAATGCCCATCTGCGCCCGCCGCCGGCGGTCGTCATGGCCGCCCAGTTCATCCCTCAACCTTTTAACATCGGAATAGGTCAGCGCAGGTATAGCATAATAGACATCGGTGACGTCGCCGGTAACCGGATTCAGGTAAACCACGGACTCACCGGGCAAAGTACCCATCAGTCCGCTGATGCCCGAGTCCGCGCCCAACAAAGTCTCAATATCCTCCGATATGACATAGTATAAAATTTTGCCCGAAGGATCTCCCGCTTCCTCCTGCAGTCCGCCGCCCAGTGATAAGTCTGCCAGTCTCCGGGAGGCCTTCAGGCCCGTCAAATTATTCTGGACAGAGAGAAAAATCTCCCGGGCCGTGCCGTCCAATTCCATCAGACTGAGTCCCTGCCGCATTTGCGCCAGGCTGGGGATGGCAAGGGCAAAGGCAATAGCCAAAATTGCCAGAACAACCAGCAACTCTATCGTAGTAAAACCGCGGCGGCGGTTGCCCTTTTCCTCTGTTATTCTGTACATCAGCATCCCCTTTATATTGCAAAAGGCCGTAATATTCTGCCGGCATTCCTTATTCTTCCACCGGCCCTATCCCGAAAAAGCTATTTAGTGTTCTTTATTGTACTAATAAACTTGCCTATTGTCACTATAAAAAACTTGACAAAGGGTGCCTCTGACGAGTCTTTTTCAGACTCATTTGAGACACCCCTTTTATAGCTTATTCCAGGCGCCAAAGGGCAATGCCGCAATCCCCTTGGTCCTTTAACAAACCGGTCCAATGTTCCAGAGTGGCGCTATCGGCATACCATACCTGGCGGACCGTATTTCCCTGTTGATACGAGAAAGTAAGAGCCTGGCTGGCCGGGTCCCGGCGGACTTCAGCCTTTTGCCGCACCACCAAGGCCATAGCCTCCCGCTTCGTCAAAGCAGAGGCTTGATCGCCGGACCAGTCAAAGCCGCCGCTGGCAAGAGCGAAGGTCCTCCTGCCTGGCAAAGCCGCCGCCTTTCGCGCCAATTCCAGCAAAAATTCATCATTGGCTTTAGGTCCCGGCAGACTGCCGGGGCCGTGGAGATTATAGCACATGACAACGTATTCCGGTCCTTCAGGAAAATCCAAGGCCTCAAAGGGAATGCCCGGCTCCAGCACAACCCGAAGGGAGAGGCCTTGCTCCGCCGCCGCCAAAGAAAGCCGGCTGATGAAGTCTAAAAAATATTGCCACAAAACCATATCCTTACGGATGGCTTCATAATCGATTTCAATGCCGTCGTAGCCTCCTGCCTCAGCCAGAGCCAGAATCTGAGCAATATGGGCCTTTTGGTCTTCTTCGTCGGCCAGCAGTTCATAGAGCAATTGCTTATCTTTGAGGACTGAGCCGCCCCCCGGGAGAAGCCTGTCGTTTACCACCGTAAGATAGCTGGCCGGGGCTGCTGCGGCCTTTCCCGCGCCTGTGTCCTCCCCTGCCCCTGCCATCTTCTCCCGTAATTGCTCGATAGCAGGAGGGATAAACAGCTGATTTTCGGCATCAAAATAAGCGGCAAAGTACTGCAAGCTTACCAGTTGCCCGCCCAGCTCCTCAATACCCCGGAGGGCTCCCTCCATATCCCAGTAGACTATCCAGGCCGAAAGCTCCGGGGACTGCCGGGGTTGGGATAATGGAGGAGCCGGGGTGTGTTTTTGCATTTGAAAGTTGATAAAAAGGTAAATAAAAAGCAAAATCAAGATTACAGACAGCTTCTTTGCCATAATTACTCCTATATTATAGGGCTTTGACAAACCAATCGATCAAGCCATGCCAGCCGCCGGCAATAGCAGCCAGGATGCCCTCTGCTCTTCCCGGCCCGGCCTTAAAGAGCATCTCGCCGCCCTGATCCGTGACCATGATATTACGAAATATACCGTCATACACGTCGTCCGTTAAGTTCCTCTGGCTGTATTTCTGAAAACTGGACCGGGACTCCAGCACCAGATCACCTGAAGGGGCACACCGGACGGGCAGCTCCGCCACTGCCGAAATGCCATCCACCGTCACCGAAAGCCGCTGTCCTTGCAGGGTTATGGACAGTTCCTTCTTTTGGCTTTCATTTAAGTCAAGATTGGGGATATATTCCTCAGCGCCCTGGGCCACAGAGGCAGCCTGCCTTTGCTGGGCCTCAGCCAATTGCCGGGCTGTATCTGCGGCTGCCCCCGCCTGCTCCGCATACTTTAAAGCCATCTGCAGCCTGCCGATTTCCGCCTGCTTTTTGTCCTCAGGCACCGACACCGGAGGCACCCCCCCAATACTATCCAAGCTTTGGCTGAATAACTCCTGCTGCTTTCCCTCCTCTGCCTGGGTAATAACCAGATGTTTATCTTCCAGGGCAATCCGGAGGTAATTGTCCAGGGCCTTATCAGAGCGCAGCAGCACCGCCTGGGAACCCAAGGCATTACCCTCCAGTTTAAGAGACAGGGAGATGTCGCCAAATTCCTCACTGTCCTTTAGCCGCAAGATGCCGGTCCCGGCAGGCAGAGAGGTCAAAATAATCGAATCGCTGGTAAATTCCGCTGCCCCTTCCGAGGCAGTCCATAGAGCAGCCTGCCGCTGATTGCCCAGCACAAAGGCCATGTCCTGGCCGGTATCGTCCCAAATCCGCATCAGCAAATGGTTGACGGGCCAATGAGCTTGAGGCTGCATACGGGTAAGGTCATAAGGGGAACTGCTTCTGTCGTTATGGGAACCACCCTCCCGGTTGATGTTCATGGCAAATAAGCGATAAATGTTTTCGGCATTTACCTGGCTGGCTCTTTCGTTGGTGCCAAACTGCCCTGTATTGGAATGCATTAAAGCATAGAAAGCCGGCAACTCCCCCAGTTCCTTCTTATATATGCTTTCCATCAGCCCATAATCTTTATCGATACGGGCCTTCATTTCCTCATAGCTTTCCTTGGGCACTCCATATTCATCCCGCAGGTAATCCATCAGATAATGGTCGTATTTCCGGTTAAGGTAAGGAGCCATCATGGAAAACTCCAGGGAATCAAGCTCTCCTAGATAGTAGCCGTAACGGTCAAAAACATTAATAAAGGCCAAACGGTAACCATTGGTCCCCGTTTCCCAAAAGGTGCTGTCCACCATGCTCTTTATATTCCCGGGGCTGAGAAATTTAGGATCCTTCTTTTCAAATTTATCCCCATAGGAAAACATGGTTGCAATAGCATTATGTTTTTCCATAATTTTTTGTGAAAAAATCGCGGTATCCCGCCGGCCGTCTTCAAAGAGCAGCAATAAAGCCTTTTCAGGCAAGGGCTTGCCCTCCCGGTAATAAGCCAATACCTCCTGTTGGCTTACGGTTACATAGCCGGAATCCCGCAAAGCCTTGATATGCCGCTCCAATTGCTTGACGCCGATGAGGGTTTCCGTCCCCTTTCTGTCCACCCCAAAATAGGAGATGGCCAAAAATCCATGGTCGGGAGCATCCGGCGGCAGCGGGGCGTAAGGCTGATAATAGGCTGCGGAAAACAGTCCTTTCAGCAGAAAAAAGGCCAGGCCCAGCAGCACTATAACTTGAAAAATACCGCGCCGCCGCTTTCTGCCCTCTTTTTCAGGCAGGTATCGCTTGCTCTTCTCTATCCTCTTCGCCTCCCTTTTTACGTTTCGCCGCCGCTTTTTTGCCTCTGCCCAACCGCCGCTCCTTTTGCTGTTGGCAAGCAATATCCTCCGGCGTCATGCGGGTGCCCCAGGTAGATTTCCAGAAGGTAAACCAGGCCACCGGCATTTGCCACAACAGCACCGCTTCATAGAAAATACAAAAGACCATCCCAAAAAGCCAAGTGGAGCTTTTTTTTAAGAACAGCTGGACAACGCTCATCAACAAAGCCATCATCAGCATCCCCACCAAAAAGGTGGTGGGAAAAACGCGATGGGCAAGGGGCACGTACAGCATATTATAGAACACCACTACCGGCGCCGCCACAGGCACCAGCAGCCCAATGTAAAACAGAAGAGCCGCAAAGGGTTCCTTCCGCCACATGAAGCGTCCGGCTACAATGGATTCCCGCAGCCAGGACCGCTTCCAGCGCATCTGCTGCCGCAAAAAAACCTTATAGCGGTTAGGTACCACCGTAGAGCAGACAGCAGTATCCTGATAGCTTGTCCGGTGTTTATTTAACACAAAGTTCGTCATGCTCCGGTCATCGCCGAAGGTAGCCCTCCTGCCAAAAAACTTCTGATTAAGCCATTGATCCATATGCTCAATAACGATCTCCTTGCGGTAGCAGGCTAACGGCCCGGAAAGGCAGGTTACCGCGTCAAATAGCGATTCTGCGGCCTTCATCATCCGAAAAGCGATATAATACCGGACCGCCTGCATTTTTGTCAGCACATTGGTATAAGTATTAGCCACATCCGTACGTCCTGATACGCCGCCTATTTTCGGATCCTGAAAAGGCATAACTAAGTTGCGGACGGCATAGGGGTCCAAAAAGCTGTCGGAATCCACGAAAACCACCAACTCATGTTTAGCCGCCCTGGTTCCCCGGGCCAGGGCATGGCGCTTGCCTAAATTTTGGGGCTGCACAAAATATTTCACTCTATGGCCGGTATTGTAGCGGGCCCCTTCCCGGCGGAGCCGTTCAATGATCTCCCTGATCTTTGCCGCCGATTGATCGTTGGAGCAATCATCCACCACAATAACCTCCAGCTTATCGGCAGGATAGTCCTGATCGACACAGCTGACAATGGTGCGCTGAATCCACTCCTCTTCATTGAAGCAGGGAATGATTATGCTCACGCCTGGCGTAAAGTCGGGATTGATAGGCACAGGCCGGTAAAAGGCTCCAAAAAGATAGCGGCTCAACAAAAACAGGGCGGTGATAATGCTGTAGAGATAGAGCACCTTGTTGAATTTGAAATAAATAACGCTTTCTGCCCGCATCAAAAGGATGAAGCCCACAATAAAGAACAGCAGCAGGCTGGAAACAGCCAGGGCATTACGGTTTTTATGAGCGGCAGCGTATTTGTTCAAATCCTGGGCGAAAACCAGGCCGCAGAAAAAGCGGCCATCGCTATCCTGAAACATCCGCACAACTTTGGCCGACAGCTTGACCCGCATCTCGTAGCCCTCCGGCATAACGCCGGCGGCAATGCGAAACTTCAGCCGCAACTCCCCGGCCGCCTCTTGCAGCAGCTTCCCCGCGGCCTGGTCAGGCAAACGCAGCATCAGACCGGTGTCAGAAATATCTACGCTTTCCGCCTGGATCTCTTTTTTCGTACCATCGGCCAGCCGGCAAAAAACCCGGACCCGGCTGCCGGTCCGGTAGCGGGTACCGGCCCTCTTTTTCAGTATCCGTTCAACAAAACCGCCGCCTGCCGGCCCTGGATGCTCTTGACCCCGGCGGTCTGCATTGCTTCTTTGGCCTTGCCCGTCGGGCACATTGGCCAAGAGACGCCTGTCTTCTTTGGCAGCCGGCAAAACATTGGCAATATGCTCTTTTCTTTTGAAGATTTTATCTAATCCACTCATGCAAGCTCCCCTTTTTTCCCGGGCCAATGAGGTCATTGAAGATAATCGCTGATTCTGGCAAATTGGAACTGCTGGCCTTCAGGTCTGGAGGCATTCCAAGACAGAAATTGATCCAGAGCCTCCGGCGTAAACCGGGAGTTGTCCGTTATGTGCATAACGACGATGCTGCCCGGCCCAATGGTTCTGGGCTCCGGCTGGCCGGGAATCGGTATGCCATGCAATAATAAATCGAAGAGCTCCTCAACGCTGTTGCTTTGGTAGTCGCCGGTGCTAAAATCGCCGTTGATAATATATTGATAACCGGCATCCAGCACAACCTCCATACCCTCCCGGCTCACTGCCAGCGTAGGCGGCCGGAAATACCGGGTCAGGACAGGCCGGCCCTGTTCATTGTATAAGTCTCCTACTACCTCCTCCAAAACCTTATAGGAGATGTTTATATCCTCCCTGAGCTCCTCCAGGTGTTGGGGAGTCAGGGAGTAATGCCTTTTTTCCGCCTCACTGTACTCCGTCATCGGCAAGTGACGGTCTGTATGGCTGCTGATGTCGTGACCCTCAAGGCCGATGGCCCGCAATAAATTAGGGTTTGCCGGCACATGCTCCGTACGAATAAAGAAACCGGCCTTGACATTATGCTTCTTTAACACATCCAGAATCCTGTTGAGTACCAGGTCGGTACCCCAGTCGTCGAAGGTCAGGAAAATTGTGTTGCCGTCCACAGCCAGCCTGCCTGTGGTATCCAGCCGGCTTACTTCCTCTTCGGTGAAGCCGGGCAATTCATCTGCGGAAGATTTACTGGGCGTCCCAATATACCGGGATTTGACGAGGGAGAACCTTTCCTCCCCGGACAAGCCTTGCAATTGCCCCTGAGCAGTGAGGCCACTAACCGCAGGCCCGGGATACCGGTAAACACCTTTGCCATTCAGCAGCCGCCCTACGGCTCTAAGGCTATATGGACGTCCATAGGCGCTGCCGGTATTGCTTAGCAGCCGCCGGGAAACAGCCCCCAGCACTTCAGGTACCAGCTCCTCCTTTTGCTGCCGGTAATCCAGCCGGAAAAAGAATATCTCACCCCGCCTGACGGTATAATTGGAACTGCGGAACATAGCGTTAATCAGAGAATCGGCGCCGGCTGCTCCCCCTTCGGCGCTGGTATTGAAAATCCGGGAATGGCCTACCAGAACCATATCCATGGCAGAGACTGCTTCCCGTACATCATCGGTTATGGAATTGAATATTTGGCTGGCCAGTTGAACCTCTACTTGATAGTTGGAGCGCATCAGGCTTTGCACCTGATAAATTTGCTCGCAAACCGACAGGTAGTCAAAGCTGCTTTTAGGCAGCAGCACCGCACCTATCTCATGGCCTCCCTCGATAATCCCCTTTACTCTTTCCGGATAATCGTTAATATCGTTTGCCGACACATAGAAGGTGGCCTGCATATTTAAGGCCGCCAGCTGTTCTAAAACGGATTCCAGCAAAGGCTGGTTGCTGATGCCATAAAAAGACAGAGCGGCCGCCCGTTCGGTAGTGTAGATCAGATTGACTTCTTGGGCCAGCTGGTGATTGTTTGCTTCCCGCCTTTGCAGGTAGAGTTCCTGCCTGGCTGCTTTATCCAGTTCAAAAGTCTCTTGGGCAGCCAAAGCATCAAGGGTAACGACGCGCCAGCCCGATTCCTTTGCCGCCTGCAGCAGCCATTCTACGCCCCGCAGCAGCCGTTCTTCTTCGGAAAGCTTCGCTTCTGTTTCTTCCCTTGTCTCTCTTTCCTCTGTTATACCCTTGATTCCCGCCGGGCGGTCACCGGGCATATAATTGCCTTTGTTATCGAAAGGCCCCTCATATTCCTGATTATCTAAAACGCCTTTCATCCTTACCGATAAAATGCTGCCCTTTTCCAGCCGGGAAATGAACCCCAGAGCCCCGTCATAACTATTGAAGCTTTGATAGTTGATAAAGACGCCGCTATCCACAGCATACCGGAAACCGGAGGCCGCCGCCGCTGCCAGCAGATTATCCGTATATGCGGTGCTGCGGCATTTAATCATCTCAGGGGATTGGCCGGTGATAGCTTCAAGAATCCCGGCGGCATAGGCAAAGTCGGTAATCAACTCTTCGGCAGCCATGGACTCCATATGGGCCCGGCCATTTAAGGCAGCGCTGCCCAAGACCTGCTTTGCCTTTATAATGCTTTTGACCGCTGTATCATCCTCGGCAGCCTCAACGCCTGTAACGAAAAAGGCGGAGCTTACCTGATATTTCTCTAAAAGGGCAAGCAGCCGCTCCACTGTGCTACGATCAGCAAGGCCCTCGAAGGTCAAAGCAAAAACCTTTTCCTTAGCCGCTATATCGGATAGCAAGGCGGCCTTAGCCAAGGGCTCCGCCGAAAGCAACGCCGTAGCCTGGGCAATAGCCCCCTCCCGGTCATAGCTTATGGCTGCGGAAGCCCCAGCCGCCTCTGAGATCCTTTGGCCGCAGCCGGATAGACCTGACGTTATCACCGCCAGGCCAAGCATTAAAGCAATACTCTTTTGCAAAAGGCTCTTGGTCTTCATCGCTCCTCCATACTATTAGGCTTTTGCCTTTGCTACATGCTCCAATAAAGGAACCCCTGCTCTTCCATCTCTTCTTTATCAAACATGCCGGGAATATCAATGAGGATATAGGGCCCCTGGCCAGGGTTACGGTACATTGCTTGCAGAGCCGCGGTGGAAAGACTGGCAAATTCCTGATGAGCTACGGCAAATACCAGGCAATCACCATTGCCTATCGCTTCACTCTCAACGAGGTCTATGCCTAATTCCTTAGCCACTCCCTCCTTATCGGCAACGGGATCGAATAGCCTCACTTCAACGCCGTATTCCCGCAGCCTTTCGGCAATACCAGGCACCATAGTATTGCGGATGTCGGGGCAGTTGGCTTTATACGTTATCCCCATAATATAAACCTTAGCTCCTTTGACCAGACTGCCGCCTTTGATCAGCTGCCGGATCACCATATCCGCTGCATAACGGCTCATGCCATTATTGATTTTCCTGCTGCTTTGCACTAGCTGGGAGGCGCCCTTTACTTCTTCGGCTTTGTAGATCAAATAATAGGGGTCTACGCTGATACAATGGCCTCCTACCAGGCCGGGACGAAAACCCAGAGCGTTCCACTTAGTATCCATAGCGTCGATGACATCCTTCATGGGAATCTCCATCCGGGAAAGAGTCATGGACAGCTCATTCATAAAAGCAATATTTACGTCTCTTTGGGTATTTTCCGCCAGCTTGGCAGCCTCCGCCACCTTGATGCCGCTGACTACCTTCACGCCCGCCGTCATGATAATCTCATAGACAGCCGCGGCCTCCAAGGCCGTTGCCCTGTCCATACCGGCAACCAGCTTGACGATGTTATCCAGGCGGTGAACTTTATCACCGGGATTTACTCTTTCGGGAGAATAGCCTACAAAAAAATCAACGCCGCAGGTATATCCGGAAATCTTCTCAAGAATGGGAACGCAAATATCTTCCGTGGTGCCGGGATATACTGTGGATTCAAATATGACAATGGCGCCTTGGCGCAGATTCCTGCCAATGCTGCCACAAGCCCCTTCCATGGCAGACAAATCGGGAAGATTGTTTTTATCTATGGGAGTAGGCACAGCCACAATAAAAAAAAGCGCTTCCCGCAACGCCTCTTCATCCACCGTAAATCTCATGGCCGTATTACGCAGTGCCTCATTACCTACCTCGTTTGTGGGGTCGATCCCCTCCCGATAGCGTTGAATTTTTTCAGCATTAAGATCAAATCCGATTACCGGAATCTTTTTGGCAAAAGCAACGGCAAGGGGCAGCCCTACATACCCTAGTCCCAAAACAGCAAGCTTTTCTTCCCCGTTCAGCAGCTTTTCGGCTATCGACATTTATCTTCTCCTTAAGAAAAATAAATTATTTGACTTTTCTAATTGTACTAATAAAATTATAAATTGTCATTGAGGAAATTATGGCAATAAAGAGAATGATTACTATAAATCTAGACTTATCAATACTTTTAACGTTTTTGCTCAGCAACGGAAAAACCAGGAAACAGAAGGATTTTCTTAAGTTCTATTACGCAAAGAATTCCTTAACGGTATCTTTGTTTGCCTATTTTATATTTTATTTATTTCTTTAATATTTCAAAATTAAATAGTAAAAATTATTAATAATGCTTTTTTAATTCAAAAAAAACGGGCTCCGGAGAGCTCGTTTTTATTGTTGCCCTTATTTTTTTATGAAACGGAGAGTGTTCCTCCGCTGCCCGGACTCCAGGCTTTGTCTGCCGCAGCAATACTCTCTACAGCAATACTTTCTATTACGGGAGGGGGGCAACCCTTACAATGGTGATATCACCCTGGGCCGCCGTGGCCGGTATGGAAATAGCGGCTCCCGAATCATTGACCAGCGTTAATGTAGAAGGTACCTGGGCAACCCGGACTACGGCTGTGCCGGAAACCTGGCCGGTTCCCAAAGGCGAGGCTGACTGAGATTGGGTGACGCCGTTTAACCGGAGAGCAAAATTGATGGTTGAGGGAGGCTGGATGCCGCCGGTGTCTATCCACCAATTGATCAGGTAATAGCCGGGTTCATTGATGATAAACTCTCTTGTTCCCTGATTGTAAGAGATATTGCCCCGGTCTGTCCGGATATTGTCGAAGGGCACAGCGGCGCCGTTAGCCAGAGAGGACAAACCGCCGCCAACCCATATGGCGTCAATAAGCGATGTACTGATTTCGGGGCCGGTGGCTCCGGTAGCGCCGGTGGGACCGGTAGCGCCCGTGGGACCTGTTGGGCCTTGCGGTCCCACGGGTCCTTGAGCTCCGGCGGCTCCGGCAGGACCTGCCGGGCCGGTAGGACCGGTGATGCCTTGAGGACCTTGGGGGCCTAAGGGGCCTTCAGCGCCGGCAGGCCCTTCAGCTCCCGTAGCTCCGGTGACTCCCGTAGGGCCGGTGGCTCCCGTTACGCCGGTAAGGCCTTGGGGACCCACAGGTCCCTGGGTTCCTGTGGGCCCGGCAGGGCCCATGGGGCCGATGGGGCCGGCAGCTCCTGCGGGGCCGGTGGCTCCGGCAGGACCCTGGGGGCCTACAGGGCCTTGGGGTCCCGCTGGCCCCGCAGCACCCGTGGGACCCGTTGAGCCGGTAGGACCGATGGAACCGGTGGTTCCGGTTACACCGGCAGGACCCTGGGGACCTTGGGGGCCCTGAGCACCGGCTGGTCCCACAAGTCCCCTTAATCCCACTGCTCCGGCTACACCCGTTGCACCGGCAGGGCCTTGGGGTCCCATTGGTCCTTGAGCTCCTGTCGGTCCGGCGGGGCCGGCGGGCCCCATGGGACCCGTTGCACCGGCAGGACCCGTTACACCGGCGGCTCCTTGAGGTCCTATGGGGCCTTGGGCTCCCGTAGCCCCCGTAGGGCCTATGGGCCCCACAGGACCGGCGGGCCCCATAGCACCGGCGGCTCCGGCAGGACCGGTTGGTCCCATGGGGCCTGTGGGACCGGCTGTGCCTGTAACGCCGGCGGGACCTTGAGGTCCTACAGGACCTTGGGCACCGGTAGCTCCCGTGGGACCTATAGGACCCACAGGACCGGTAGGTCCCATAGAACCGGTGGCTCCGGCGGGGCCGGTTGGTCCCATGGGCCCTATTGGACCGGCTGTGCCCGTAATGCCGGCGGGACCTTGAGGCCCTACAGGACCTTGGGGACCGGTTACTCCTGCAGGGCCAATAGGGCCTGTGGCTCCTGTAGCGCCGGTAGCCCCGGTTATACCGGCGGAACCTTGCGGTCCCATTGGGCCTTGGGCTCCCATCGGGCCGGCAGCACCTCTGGAACCGGCTGGACCAGCGGCGCCTGTAATGCCGGCAGGGCCCTGAGCTCCCATGGGGCCTTGGGCTCCGGTGGCTCCTGTGGGTCCTGCAGGACCTACAGGACCGGTAGCGCCGGCCCTGCCGGTTGCTCCGGTAGCTCCGGCAGGACCTTGGGGTCCTACTGGACCCTCGGGCCCCGCAGGCCCGGCTGGCCCCATAGGCCCGGCTGGACCAGCGGCTCCCATGGCCCCGGTTGCACCGGCAGGACCTTGCGGCCCTACCGGGCCTTGAGCGCCGGCAGGACCGGCGGGTCCCATTTGACCGATTGCGCCTGTTGCTCCTCTAGCCCCAGTCCTGCCAATTGGCCCTTGAGGTCCTACCGGACCTTGGCTTCCGGTTGGCCCGGCAGGGCCGGTGGGGCCGGTGGGACAGGTATCCGGACAGGGAGGACAAGGCGGCGGATAAGGCGGCGGGCAGGGCGGCGGGCAAGGATGCGGGCCGGGTGGCGGAGAAGGACGTGATCCGTGTGATGGCCCCGGCGGTGGTCCGGACGGAGGATATTTGCCCGCATTGCCGCCATGAGGCGGCTTCTTATTGGGACCGTAGCCCTGGTCGTTATAGCCAGGTGGATACTTTCTGTTTGCTGCCATTGTACACTCTCCTATCTGCTTAGAAGCTAAAAGCAACCAGGTTATTACATTCAACTTTATAATATGAAGCTGCGATAAATAAGTTGCAGAAGGATTCGACAGCCCATTGCCATACAAAACAAAAATGGTACTGTGCTAAACAAAATTGTTTAAACACAGTACCATGTCCTGGCAAATACATTTATTTGTAAGGCTTTTCGATTAGGCTAATTGAGCGGAAATGTCTTATGCCGCCATTTGAGCGGCCTTCCTCTTATCGTTCAAGACCTACATCTCCCAATCATTCCTTAACAAAAGATGATATTTCAATTAAATTACCATCTGGATCGGCAACATAGCTTGTCCTTTGCCCCCAGGGTTCATCCGTGGGCGGAAATATAGGCGTCGCGCCAGCGTTTAGAACCCGTTCATATTCCGCATCAACCTCCGAAAAATTAGCGACATCAAAAGCCAATTCTACCGTACCGTTTACTCCACTGGGATAGGTATATTTTCTTGATGTCATCGCCTCAAAATCTTTCCTGCTAAACATAATTAACTGAACTTCGCCGGAATGCAACTCTGCATTTGCGGCGCCTGCCCAATCTGTTTGCATTCCCATAACATCCCGATAGAAAGAAACCATTGTTTCCATATCGTTTACAAATAGGCCAACTGTATTTAGTTTAAGCATTCTCTATCTTCCCTTTCTTTTCAGTTTCGAGGGGAGCAAGGCTCGCGTATATAGTAATTGCCAGTCTGATCTGGTAATACTCCCTGCTCCCTATCCCTTAAATACAATATAACAGCAGTAACAAGACAACAGTATGTCTTATTACTCATATTGCTTTAAAATATTTTTTGCATGTTTTCGGATTTTCGCTCTTAATTCGGGGGGCCCTATTATCCTTATACGATCCCCGAAACTCAAAACCCATTGCAACAGATATTCTGAATCGGAAAAGGACCGTTGAAATAATAGCTTACCGGCTTCGGAAACGGTAAAGCATTTCGGCCCATATTCTTCGATCAATCGGTGTTTTGCACTCGCGTCAAATAGGGCAGTTAGTTTAATCTTCTCTGTTTGAAAATATCCTTCAAAGTCCAATTTTCCGTCTGGAATATTACGTGGGACATAGGAAGCTTTGGTATTTTTTAGATTCCATAAACGGTTTAATTTGAAAAGACGATATTCGTTTTTCGTAAGGCAATAACCATAAACATACCAGGCCGCCCATTTGAAAATGATAAGATATGGCTCTATCATACGCTCACTTTCGCCTTTACCAGAATAGTAAGCGAAAACCAGCTTTTCGCGATTAAAAATTGCTTGCTTGATTTGCTCTATTTTATCTGACAGGCTGTCTTGATACCATGATGCCAAATCAATTAAAACCACATCATGCTCAGTTAAAACAGTATCTTTGCCATTAGCGAATTTTTCGATAAAAGTTTGTCCATGCACAATTTTTGAAACGCTGTCAATGCTCTTAATGCCTGCTAATATCGCCTGCAACTCTTCTTTGGTGAGGATGGTTTTATCAATTTTATATCCATCTGCAATGGAAAGCCCGCCGCCATATCCTTGTATGGATACAATAGGGATACCCGCTTTACCTATATCATCAATATCGCGCTGAATAGTCCTGTATGAAACCTCAAATCGCTCTGCTAAATATGAAATCGTTGTTCTTTCTTTTTGTAAGAGGATTGTAATGATTCCGATTAGACGATCTATTTTCATACGCTCACCTCTTTGCCATTGTAACATAGGAATACGGTTTCTTGCAGTTCCTGAGCAGGTTTTCCGTTTGTGGGTAAATTGTAAGGGCTGCCAGCTAATTTCCGGCCAAATCGGTGCAATTTTTTCGGTTGTTTCCAGATATCCACCTTGCATTTTACCTATAAGTATAATTTTGCTCAGCCGGCCTCAGTCTCTTAGCCATAAACGAAATTTTTGCACATTCAGCGCCTCGTGTCCCGATCAATTCTCCAAATAAAAAAACCACTCAATGAGTGGAAATGTCACTTAGTTAAGAAAAAGTGGTGAATCCATGGGAGCATAAATTTGGATTGGATTGGGTTGTGCCCGGCCGCTCAAAAAACGAAGTTGTGGTGCAGCGAGCATCAAATTAAGGCTAAAAGCAGAAGCTAACTGCACAAAAATCGAAGTTGTGTTGCACTATTTCCTTCAAATTTGGCTCAGATTACGAAAAACTACCCTCTAATCCGTCACACAACTTCGATTTTTGTGCATCTGGAAGCAAAATACGGTCAAATCCGCTGCCTGCCGGAACACAACCTCGATTTTTGTGCAGTTAGCATCGAGAAACGGAAACCAGCCGGGGCGGGCAAACCCTCCCAATAGGTCGGCGTTGCTGATCCGCCCGTTCGATTCCCCTCGATTAAATTTTCCAAACAAAAAAACCACTCAATAAGTGGTTCCGGTTTTCTTGTTTAGAGCGGGTGATGGGAATCGAACCCACGTAGCCAGCTTGGAAGGCTGGAGCTCTACCATTGAGCTACACCCGCTAGCTTGTTAAACTCTCTCGCTAGCCATGTCTGTTAAATTTCCCTGGCCGTTAAGGTGTTTAAATAAAGAATGGCTCCCCGAGTAGGATTCGAACCTACAACCTACCGGTTAACAGCCGGTTGCTCTACCGTTGAGCTATCGAGGAGCATTTCCTGGCAGCGACATACCTTCCCGGATCTTAAGACCAAGTATTATCTGCGCTGAAGGGCTTAACTGCTGTGTTCGAGATGGGAACAGGTGGGACCCCTTCGCCATAGCCGCCAGGACTTCTGACTTGTCTTTTTCGTCCA
>JAHDMJ010000020.1 GCA_018436095.1 Clostridia bacterium
CTTATTATAGGTCCCTCTCGGTGCAAAATTGCAAGTTTGTCTACGTCTAGAGACCCTAATCAGAGGAAATGTTAGAAAGCTTAAGCATTTTTTGCAGTTTGGTAGTGAACTCGTTTCTGCCAGGACACTAGATATGGTCGAGTCATACCTTTCCACCTGTTTTGGGGGCCTCCATAACTCTAAGGGGTGTCTACAAACTTGCACTTTTGCTCAACTGGCGCTCTTACTGGATACAAACCTGCATTTTTGCACAGGAAATGTTCGCACCACCAGAGGACAAAACCTGCAGATTATACAAAAGCGAATTCCGAGTCAAGCTTGGCATGACAAACCTGATCATTGGCATCTTTTCTCGATGTATGGTTTAATTCTGCGGGAACTCAGGATGTAGATCCCAAATAGACAGAGGGATGAATCCCCTTTTTAATATCCTTGATTGATTCTTATTTTTTGTATCTCCGTAACCATTGACTGCGCAATTTTATAAACAGCCGCTCTTCCCGAACATAATAGGTCCGGCGAAACTTTGGAGCAAACTGATCAGTGTGGACATTTGTTCCTGCAGAGCCTGTACTTCAGCTTGCAAGGCAGCCATATCTTCGGTTGCCACAGGCTGGTTTAATGATTTGAGCTCCGGCTCCGGGTTGGTTCCTAAATGCCAGGCATATGTCTCTCGGTCATAGATTTGTCCAAGCAAGCTATAAAGATTAGTGTGATCGGATATCTCAACAAGGTTATCTTGGATTACTTCGCCGGATAAATAGGATATACCGACACATATATTGGCTTGATTTAGTTGGGCATAAATATATTACATTAGTTATTGCTCCTCTTTAATAAAATTCGACGACTTGCCAAGGCACGGAACGCATTCCTAGGTTTAGTTGTGTTATTTTTATGCTTGTTGCAGAAATAAGTTCAATTTGACAATCCCCCATATTGCCCCGCACACCGAGAAGTGCAGTAGACCCCAAAACAACTATTGCTTTTTTTAAATTTACAGTCGCAATAGATATATATACCACAGATGGAGCAGTCTCCGGGTAGCCTGGATTTGCCGGAGTAAATTCGCAAACCCCACGCTGCACGTTTTTTATCACAGGCGCAGCTAAGGGGTTATTAACCCTTGAAAGGATAGTATCTGCCGTAATCTGCGCAGCCTTACTGGATACAAGGTTATAGGTATCAGCTACCGCTTGCTGCGTCGCACGGCTGCTAATTGTCCCGTCCAATCTATCCAACAAACCCGCCCGAGCATTCGTCCATACGCCATTACTAAGCGCAGTATTGGCCGCCGCCCGGCTGCTAACCGCCGCATCCAAATTATCCAGCTTCGCCGCCCGGCCATCTGTCCATACCGCCACAAACTTCTGCAGCACCGCATTCATCTTGGCAAAGACGCTGCCGGCTGTGGTACTGCCGCCGGTATCACCGGCGTTGCCGATTTTCTCATCCACGCTACCAACTTGCCCGGCCGCCTGCTGAGCCTCAGCATAAGCCCCTACCACCGTTTCCGTGGTGCGCCCGGGACCGGCTATATCTTCTATAGCTTCCTCGTTCCCTTTAATCAGCTCATTAATTACATCTAAATTGGTGTTCCCTATTTCAACATCGTAGAAATCATTAGCTTCTGGCTTAGTAAGGCCATAATGCTCTGTATGTTTTGCCATACCTTTGTTTCCTTTCTCTTCTTTTACTCAAGCCCATCGGTTTGCCTGATACTATTACTATAACAAAAGGGCAAGGGACATTGGTTGACATGTTTTCCGCCGTTTAAGAGCCCTATTCCCCCCCCGGCGATCCAAGTGATCAAAAAACCAGTCAAAAAATCTTCGCTAAGTTCTTCCTAAATAACCTGTGGGGCTGTATTATGGAGGGAAGAGCGGTACATATAAAAGAGGTAAATATAAAATGAAAACAGAACGAATCAATACGATAAAGCTGATCAGTCCCTCCAACGAATACGCAGAACAGATAGTTGAGTATTGCGCTGAATTTTACGCAGACGGCGGCAAAGCTATTTTTGATGGGGGTGGCAAAATCCAGGGTATGGCCCATATCCAAAATTTTGATAATCCCTTTGATTGGATAGAGAGCTGCCGCCTTTACGAAAAATACGATACGATTCCAAACAGAGAACATACTACAGCAACACAATATTTAACAGTACGTGAAAGTGACAATAAGGTTATCGGAGCAATACAATTACGGCATGAGCTAATAGGCCACGAATTGCTTAATTTTGGCGGACATATCGGCTACTCAATCCGGCCCAGTGAACGCAGAAAAGGTTATGCTAAAGAACAACTGAGACTTTGCCTTGAAAAAGCCAGAGAATATGGGCTTGATCAAGTCCTGCTGTGCTGCGCTAATACCAACGCAGGCAGCCGGCAAACCATTCTTGCTAACGGCGGCAAATATGAATCGACAATTTTGGGCGGGGAATCCGGATTATATGTGGAGCGGTATTGGATTCAGCTTTAGGAACAGGATTATGCTCACATGAGAATTCACGGCTGCAAATCCCACCCTTTTATTGACATAGTTCTGCATTGCTGATAAATTGACCTTAGGAGGTGTCGGACTGTGAAAAAATTTTTATCTGGCTTACTTATTGGCTTCATGCTTACTCTCGCTTTTACTGCTTACGCCGCTACAGACATCCGTCTGGTAATTAACGGCCAGGACATCACGGACACGATGGATATTAAACCTCAGAACATTAGCGGCAGAATCATGGTTCCCGCAAAATATGTGGCCGAATCCTTAGGAGCTTCCGTTAGTTGGGATGCTGCCACCAGTACAATGACTATAAGCTCCGCCGCCCAAGAGCAGGTCCCGGCAAATACTAAGGGAGCTGTCTCTGGAACTGTACAACCCGCCAGCCAAACTGCCGGTCAAGCCGCTGCTCCAGCGGCGAGCTCTGATAAACTTACCGTTAAGGCAGGGGGAATGGCCACTCTCTCCTATACCGGGGAGCCAAATACTGAGTACAAGATATCGGTTTACTACTCATCCGGCGCCAGCAAGGCTGCAGGATTGGTGGCCAAAACATCCAATGCTTCCGGCGATGTATCCTGGACATGGAAAGTTGGAACTAATACTAAGCCCGGCGAATACCGCGTAGCTATCACCGGCGGCAATAAAACAATCGAGAAACTGTTAGTCGTACAATAAGGAAGAACAGGTCTAGGAGGGTGCCGTTGTAGGGTTTAGCCAACCCCGCTGCTCAATAAAAGGCAGGTGCGCTGTCATTTTGACTGCTCCATTCCTCTTTTGACAGGTCAAATGCTCAAAAAGTGTCGTCTGCCGTTGTATTATTTGGAAAGCTGAGCAGCGCAAGTCAAATTCAGAATCAACCCGCAAAAAACAAAGAGGCTGCCTCAAATTTGAAAAATCAATTTGAGACGCCTCTTTTTTAATTTGACATATTAATAACGCTGTTGCTTTATCCGCTGTTTATGTCAGCTATTCACTGACATAAACAGCTTTGGCCGAGGAATCATAATCCACATTAGCTCCCAAGCTTTCTGCAATAAATCTTAGAGGGACAAAGGTACGGCCATTAATAATGGTGGGCGGAACATCAATGGTTTGATATTGAAGCTCAAGCCCTGCACCTTGCCCAATTTGAACCTCTTTGTTGCCGATTTCCAAATAATAGCCCACGTCATCACTATTGTAATAAAATATGCTTTGCACCTCCGGATCCCAGATTATTCCGATATCCAGAGCCTCGGCAATAGCCCTGAGGGGTACAAGAGTTCTGCCGTCTTGTACGATAGGGCTGGTATCTGACTTTAATAATTTATCGTTTACATATATGGATATTTGGCTATCCGCAATAACAGGGGCTTCTTCAATAACTGGGAATATGGAATAGGCAAAAACGGGAAGTGAAAAACAAACCATTAAAAGCACCATTACCACAGCCAAGTAAACTAATTTTTTCATAAAAGGCCCTCCTCTTTGATCAATGTCATGGCATTGCTTCTTTGATTCTTAATTTGATCTTAGCCGAAAATAAGAAAATCCACCAGCTCTATTTTGCATAAAACATCTGCCTGCCTCTCTTCACCCGGCCTCCCTCTTATCCCCTCACATCTTCCCGGCCTTGATATCCGCAATAATATCCTTCATTTCATAAAAACCGGCAGGCTTCCCCGCCATCCAGGCGGCAACCTTAGCGGCGCCGTTGCTTAAAGCCTTCCTGTCCACCACCGTATGCTTCAGCTCAAAATATTCGTTTTCGCCGCCAAACATCAAATGATGGATGCCCACAATATCGCCGGAGCGGATGCAGGATACGCCCACCTCATGCTTTTGCCTGGCCTGCTCTCTGACTGTGCGGTCAAAAACAAAGGTGGTCTCCGGCTTGGCCTCTTTAATCATGGCCATGATAATCTCCGCCGTACCGCTGGGGGCGTCAATTTTTTTATTATGGTGTTGCTCAACCAGCTCAATATCCCATTCTTTGAAATATTTCAAGCTTTCCCGAATCACCTCTTGCAGGTAATAGAGGCCTAAATGCATGTTGTAGCTGGCAAACACCGGAATGTGCTGTGCCGCCTCCCGCAGCATCTCGTTATGCTCCTGCTGCAGGCCGGTGGTGCCGATGACCAAAGTTTTTTTATGCTTCACGGCATACTCGCACAAAGGCTTAACAGACTGAGGCAAAGAGAAATCCACAATCATGCCGAAATCCTCTTTGACCTCCTCCAGCCTTTGATACACAGGATAGTCCTTGCTTCCGGGATAAAGATCCACACCGGCAACGACTTGCAGGCCCGGCATATTGTTTATGGCCTGCGCCGTAGCCGAGCTCATTTTTCCCATACAGCCGTGAGATAAGATATTCATCAAAAATTCCTCCTTAATCCTTAATTCTCAATTTTTAATCTTTAATCGATTTTGAGTTCTTCTAGGCGACGGCATATTTACGGTAAAAACGGTCAATGTCCTCCCGGCTAAACCGGGCCAGGGATAGCTGTGACAAGTCAATGCCGCTGGACACAGGCTGGCCGGCAATGATTTCACTGACCATCTCGCCGGTAACGGCCGATAAGGCCAGACCGTCTCCTTCGTGGCCTGCCGCCACCACCAATCCCTTGAGTTCCGGCACGGTGCTGATGATGGGCAGGCTGTCCGGCGTATAGGGGCGCAAGCCGGCAAAGCTGCGGATAATATTTATCTGCTTTAGGGCAGGAATAATTGCCGTACCGTGCCTGGCAATTAAGACCATTGCCTGCCTTGTGGTTTTGGTATTGTAGCCCACAAACTCCCGGGTTCCCCCCAGAAGCAGATTTCCTCTTTCCGTTTGGGTCAGGGAAAGGCCGATGCCCAATTGATCTTCTACGCTGTTGCCCAATAAGTCCGGCCGGAATTTTGCCGCAATATATTTGGCACAGTTGACAATGGTATTGGTCAGCTTCGGCACCGGTTCCGTCACCAAAATCTGTCCCCGGCGGGGTACAATCGGAATATCCAGGCCCATCATCTTGCCGATAAACGGGGCAAAAACGCCGCCGGCATTAACCACCCAACGGCAACTGATCATGCCCTGATCCGTATCGACGCCGGTAAGACAATTATCTTCGATCCGAAAACTGCGGATTACCGTATGCAAAAGATATTTGGCGCCGTACTTCATCGCCCCAAAGTAGTACGCCTTCGTCAGATTCTGAGGGTGAATAGTGGCGTCCTGATCACAATAAGTGGACCCTACCAGCTCCGCCCCTTTCATGGCCGGCTGTTTGGCAATGGTCTGGACCGTATCTAAGAGAGAAACATTCAGCCCTGCCGCCTGTTGCCGGGCGGCAAAGCTTTTCATCACTTCCAATTGCTCTTCCCTTTGAATAGCCAGCATTGTTCCCGTAATCTTAAAGTGGATATCAATGTCGAATTCCTTTTGCAGCACAGGGTATTTTTTGATGCTGTTCAGCGCCATTGCCAGATGTACGCCGGGGCTTTTTGACTGCAAATGAATGGCCGTATCGCAAGCGGAGGATGTACCGTTAAGAATATCCTGCTGCTCCACTAAGATAACAGACATGCCGGCCCGGGCGCAGTAAAATGCCGCAGCATTACCGATTACGCCGCCGCCCACCACCACAACATCAGCATGCATCTTCTCCATCCTCCTTTGCTTCGGCCAAGGTATGAAGGGATAAGGTGCGTACCGGCGGCCGGTAGCTGGGGGTCACAGGAGCCTGCTGCTGATAGGGCGCCAGCATTCTTTCGATTAACCGCCGGCAAGTGCGGCCCTGGCACAAGCCCATCATTGCTTCCGTACGGTTCTTGATCCCCTTAAGGCTGCGGCAGCCCTGACCGATGGCCTGCTGCACTTCTGCTTTCGTCACTTCCTGACACCGGCAAATGATAATCTCCTCCTGTAAATCTTCAGCCTTCATCTTAATTCCTCCTAATTGCCATCGGCATAACAGCTAATCAAACGATGATCAGCCATAGATATAATATTACGCCTTCTTCATAATATGTCAATATCTTTAGATTTCCGTTTATTGGCGCTACTGCTTTGAACCCATTATCTAATGTAGTAATCATAATAGGTTTGTATGTCGCCGACTAAGGAATCAATATGCTGCAGCATAGCTTTTTCCGCCTTTTCCTCATCCTTTGCTTTGATGGCGCCCAAAATCTCTCTATGCTTGGAGACGAAGCCGGCATTGATTTTTTTACGCAGATATTCGAAGGCCGCCGTTTGCTGTCCCATACCGATAATTTGCATGTACAGGTGCTCAAGGACTTGGTTTTTGGCGGCTTTGGCAATAGATTTATGAAACTCCACATCTAATTGGTTAATCCAGGAGGTCCGGTAATTTTTTTCTTCCCGCTCCAAAAGCTCCTCCATTTTCAAAATTTCTTCCTGAGTGGCTCGAAGAGCGGCCAGGCGGGCCGTGCCCCCTTCGATGATACGCCGTACTTCTAAGACCGTTAGAAAATCATCCAGCATTGCCGGTGCAATATATTTCTCCAGATTGATGGTCTGGGCCGTTATTTCCCGCAGATGCTGGTCCATAGCTAAAGCTTTTATGCCTTCTTCCGTGATCAGCCGGCCCCTGTGGGTACCGTCCTGCTGCAAATAACCGGCATTCTCCAGTTTATTTAATATCCGGCCAACGGTAGCCGTGCTGGATTGGAAACCTTGATCTGCCAGGATATTGGCGATTTGCCAGGAGCCCAGAGGCACAGTACTGTTTTTGAACAGCTTTAATACCTCTATTTCTCTTTGTTCAAAGGTTTTTTTCGCAGACATGACTATCTTCCTCATCCTGTTTTTTTATAGTATATTGGTTAAGTATACCATGTATTTACGGCAAATAAAATCGTGGCTAAGGAGGGCCCCTATGGAAGTAAGGCTTGCCACAATAAAGGATATCGATGCATTATTTGTTTTGAATGAGCTTTTTGAGAACACGACAACGAAAGAAGCTATGCAAAACACTATACAAGAGAATGACCGTGAAATTATTTGCATTGCTTATGTTAAGGGCATAGCTGCCGGCTATTGCACAGGATTAATCATAAAATCAATATGTTATCGTCAGCAGCGCATTGATATTGAAACCCTTTATGTCAGAAACGAGTACCGGAATCAAGGTATCGGCCAGGCATTAATCGCATGCTTGGAAAAGGCTGCCGCCGCTGCCGGCATCTATCATTTCCATATAAATACGCATCAGGTTAACATTGCTGCCCAAACTCTGTACAGAAGAATGGGCTATGCGCCTACCGGGGAAATTCTCCTGGACAAGACCATAGTTTAATACCGTAATGCCGGATACCCTCGAAATCTTTCTTATAATGCGTTATAATAAATACAGAAAATGTGCCCTAAAGCACAAATATACGGAGGCAAACAATGACTGTAAAAAAAAGAAAAGCCCATTGGGAGGGAAAAGAGTATTCCTTTTTCCGCCATGAAAAGTGCGAAAGCTTCCCCTGCCATGCCACTACGGATCCGGAAAATTTCAATTGCCTTTTTTGCTATTGCCCCTTATATGCACTAAAGGATAAATGCGGCGGCAATTTTGTTTATACTCCCGAAGGTCTGAAAGATTGCAGCAATTGTATGGTCCCTCATAAGCGGGAGAATTACGGCTACATTATCGGCAAATTTGATGATATTTTGGAGATTACCAAAATGCCGCCGGATAAGAAAGCCGCAGCAGAATGATCCGGATTGTTATATGAGCCACTTGCCGTCATCAGGAATTTCCGGCGTCAGACCGTCAGTCCAGCCGTAATATTGCCCGGCTGCCTCGGCAATGCCTTCAAAGGTAGCCAGGCTGTCTGCCTGAACCCCCGTAGCTGCCGAAAACCGGTCAAACAAGGTCTGATTAAGAAAAAACACTTCCGGTAAAATAGCTGTCCATTGCAGCCAATAGCCCCTTATCCGCTATTTTATTTGTTTTGAGGTTGGTTCAGAAGTTTGCTGTAGTAAGTTTTGCTGGTGTAAAGCGCGGCGGCGGGATTATGGCCCAATACGCGATCCTTAACCATCAGCGTAGTACAGATTGCCTTCGAATATTTATAAAACAGGCTGTCGTGCCCCACGCATAGCCCCACTACCACATTGAGGCCGGTTTTGGTTTTGTTGAGCAGTTTCGCCTGAAGGATAGGGTTGCACATTCGTTCGCCAGTCTTCATGATGTACTGCTCAGCCAAGTTAAGGCCGGTCTTTTTTTCCACCGCTCCTACCTTACAGGCTATCCCGTAGGGTTCGAGTCCGTTAATCCGCAGGATCTTAGCGAAAATACGGCTCTCCTCGATCAGTCCTACGCAGGTAGCGATACCGATTTTTTTTGCGCCAATACGGTGGGCGAACTCGATAATCTCCTGCACCCGGGTGTATTTGCAATAAAAAGCCGCCTCCACCTCGGCAGCGGCAACGGCAATCTTCCGGTTGATTGGGTCGCCGTATAGCCGCAACGCCTCCTTAAGCTCCTTCTGATCGAGATTGGCGGTCAGGCAGAATTCCGGATACGTATTTTGTCCTGAATTGCAGCTCACAACGCCGCAGTCTGTGCAGGACAGGCATTTGTTTTGGTTTGACAAGATAAACACCTCATTTAATTATTTAATAATATGCTTTATAAAATTTTGAATTTTCTTTATCGTATTATGGGCGGAATTTAGTGTCAACCATTTTAAAATAACGAAAAGCTGGAAACCATTGAATCGGTCAAGGATATTCCCGCGGATATGGCAAGCAAGGGCAAGAAGATCGGAGAATTCATCGTGGAAAACGCCGATAAAGAATTGACGAGAATCGTCATAGAGCACTTAAAGAAAAAAGCCAAGGCTCATGTGGAGGAGGTGGCCAAAAGCGCCCTCAAGTTTGCCGACGTGCCGCTGATGCCTTTTATGGAGGATGCCGTCAAAGGCAAGGATATTGAAGACTCGGGAGGGGAAGTAGCCGGCTACAGCTTTTCCGAAGGCTTTCGGGCGGTGGTAGACGCTATATTCCCGGAAATATCCAAGTAAACGCCGAAATAAGATAATAGAATGGCGGCGGCAGATTTAGACCTGCTGCCGCCTGCTTCTAAGGGTGCGGTAAAGCGCATAGCAGCATTCCCCTATGGTGACAATCACGATAATTGCAGTAATAAGCAAGGTAATAATCCGGCCGCCGCCAGCCTCTAAAAAACTCATTAGGGCAGGGTTCTCACCGTCAAGGCCTCGAATAAAAGCAAGGAATTCATCGCTGAATAAACCGGGCCTGTTGATCAAATAAACTACAATAAGGGTGCTGATCAGGCTGCTGGCAACGGTGGTACCGCAGACAAAGGGCGTCCAGCGGCCTGATTTGATTTTGACGAGGCAATCAATAATACTCAAAGAAACCACAACCGCAATAGCAGGAACACAGCTTGCTAAAAATCCCGGACTAAACAAGCTGTACAGCCGGGTTTCACCATTGATAATCACAAAAGAAAAGGGCAAGATGCCGGAGCATAATAATATAACGATTATCCCAAAAATAAGGGTCATCACCAGTTCGGCAATGCTGTCGGATAAGGGTATTCTGGCCTTATCTTCGGCAGGAAGCGGCGGTAAATCCTCTATCTTCCATTTTTTGTTTTTCTCCGGTTTCGCTCCCGTCCGTTCTGCAATCACAAAGCCTATGGTGGTCCACATCAGGGCCTGAATAACTGCGGAAAATGCTAAAGCCAGGCCTTTGGCCAGGCTCTTGGCAATTATGTAAGATAGGTCGGCCAAACCATACTCCAGGTTATCCAATGCTCCCATAACTATGCCCGCCACCAAAACCGCCACTCCCACCAGAGGCAGAACCAGCTTTAATGTGCGCAGGTATTCATCATAAATGGCCGGCGATATCAGGTATTGGGGATTTTGCCGGTATTTTTCGGCCAGAGCCGCCGGGGGCCCCAATTGCTGCAAAATCGCCCGTACCTCTCCCTCGTCAGCAGCCCCGGCGGCGGTATCGCCGGTAACGCCGCCATCAACGGTATCGCCGCCATCAACGGTATCGCCGCCATCGCCGGCCCCATCGGCCAGCATATCATAGATATTGGCCTGCAGCTCCTTGCTTACTTCCCCCCGCTCTTTTTCCGGCAGCCGGCGGGTCACATCATAAATATAGCGCTCAATTAAACCGCTCATCCTCTTCACCCTCTCCGCAAATTGAATCAATGCTGCTTTGCATCTTCCGCCATTCCGCCAGCAATTCCTTATATACCAGTCTGCCCTTTTCGCTTATTTCATAATATTTTCTTGGTCTGCTCTCACTGGTATCCCATTGACTGAGGAGCAGTCCCTGGCTTTCCAGCCGACGTAAAAGAGGATACAGCGTATTGGCTTCAATATCGATAAGTTTTTCCCGCATAGCTTGCAGCAGCCCGTAACCGTAATAGCTTTCCTGCAAACAACCCAAAACGGCTAAAGTTAAACTACCCCGGCGCAGCTCCGTAAGAAAGCTCTGAAATTCATTATCCGCCATACCATCACCTCTTCTTCCTTATTATACTGTATATCACACAATATTGTAAACAAAAACTTATTGGAGATTTTTAGAAGCTGATTTTCGTTTGCACCTCCGTCTGTACAAATTTGCATGTTTGCCCCCCTTCATCGAAAGATGAGCAAAATTGCAGGTTTGTAAGGATCTTCTATTCCTTTTGTGCAAAATTGCAAGTTTGTTAATATGATCATGGCGTTTTGAGCAAAATTGCAAGTTTATAGTAGGTGTTTTGGCCTGAAAATAGGGTTTTGCCTTATTATTAGGCCAAATTTGTTCTGAAATCGAGATTTAAGGGGTTACAAACCTGCATTTTTGCTCAGTTAGCCTATGCGAATGATAACAAACCTGCATTTTTGCTCAGTTAGCCTGGAGAAACAATGACTAACTTGAAAAATTGCACAAAAAACTCTTCTTACAAGGCTGCAAGCTAAAACAAAGCTGCTCCAGCCCCAAAGGGCGGCGGCCCCAAAGAGCGGCAGTGCCAAAGTGGCGAGAACAAGAGCAAGAGCAAGGGGCTGCCTCAAAATGGTCTTTCGAAAACCATTCTAAGACAGCCCCTTGTTGAAATTCAGCAATAATTATTGCTTCAGACTGTTGTCGAAAATCCTGCGGAAAGCCTGTTCATTTTCCAGAAAAACATCCACCAAAAAGGGATCAAAATGGCTGCCTCTGCCTTGTTTGACGATGCCGACGCTTTTTTCGTGGCTATAGCTTTCCTTGTATACCCGCTTTGACCGCAAGGCGTCATAAACGTCTGCCAAAGCCATGATCCGGGCGGCTATTGGAATTTCCTCCCCTTTTAAACTGTTGGGATAACCGCTGCCATCCCATTTTTCATGATGACAAAGGGCGATATCCATGCCGGTTTTGATGAAGGCATTCATTTTATACTCTTTTTCCACTCCGGCCAAAGTTTCATAGCCGATAAGGGTATGGTTTTTCATGATTTCAAACTCTTCCGGCATCAACCGGCCCGGTTTAAGCAAAATGCTGTCGGGAATGCCCACCTTGCCGATATCGTGAAGGGGGCTGGCTTTGGCAATATTTTCGATGAATGAGGCGTTAATTTTATCGGGATACATCTCCTGCTGCCAAAGCTTTGATGCCACCAGCCTGCAGTATTCCGAGGTTCTGCCGATATGTTCGCCGGTATCATCATCCCGGGATTCCGCCAGTTTCACCAAAGCGTATATTGTAGCCATTTGGGAGGCGGATATCTCCACCACCTTTTCCCGCACCAATTCTTCCAGATGATCGTTGTACTTCCGCAATTTTTCCTCGGTTTCCTTGGGCCCGGTGATATCCTGGATAGTCCCCCGCACCGCCAAAGGATTGCCTTGGGCGTCATAAGACAGCACATAACGTATATGCACCCATTTAATCCTGCCGCCGGCCATAATCAGCCGGTGCCGGAATTCGGCAGGAACAACACCCTTAAAGAGATCTTCGGCAATCCGGATATTTGCCGCCAGATCATCGGGATGAACCTTGCGGAAATAAGCCTGCAAATCGGATTCCTTATGGTTTTCTTCTATCTCCAATATTTCCTGCATGGTGTCGGACCACCAGAATTTTTTCGTCTGCAAGTCCAGTTCCCAGTTGCCCAACAAAGCGATTACCTGAGCTTCCCGGCGGCTGGCGTCGCTGCGGGCCAATTGACGGTTTTTAATTTCCAGCTGCTTCGATACCGCTGCATAGCGGACCATCAGTTCGGAAACTAATTGGTTTTGAATCTGATTATCAATCTGATTAGCAAAATGGTCAAAGACCGTTTTGATATGCTCATCAGTCCAGGCTGCCGACAAGTCCGGCTCCCGGCCTAATGCTGTTACTCCCCTTTGCTTCAATGGTCCGCCTCCTCCAAGAAATAGTCTATGCCTACGTTGGTCAAGGACTTCAAATGCCTAATGGACGCCTCCCTGGCAGCCGGGGTATTGAGGATACTGCCGTGCTGAGGAGCAATCAGCGAAATATCCAGCTTCCCGATCTCGGCAAGAGCGTAGCGGAGAGCCTTAGCCGACGTCATAATCCGCTGGTGAAAGTTGAGCATGCCTACGATCTGGCAGCTTTGTTTCGTAATGGGACAAGTTTCCTGGGGAATACAAGTTTTGCAATTTTCGTCAATTTGCGTATATAAATCCCAGTTATAATCATAGCTGCCAAAAAGGTCGCTGCTGAACAATACCTTGGTCTTTGTATCATACGTAACAAAACTGCCCGGCGAATGGGAATAAGGCGTACGGATAAACAACAAGCGCCTGCCGCTGGCAAACTCAAAAGAAAAATCCAGATTCTCAATGCACTGCTTAGGGGATCTTACTGAATAATAATTAATAAAAATATTATTTTCATAATGAGAGATGATCTTCAGCTCCTTGCTGTTGATCATGGCTTCCATATGGGGAATATTGCCGCAGAGGTCAGGATCATAGTGATGATAAATCAGGCGCCGGATCATGTTAGGGCTAACGCCTGTTCGTATGACCTTTAGCATCACCGTACTGAAATCATCCCGGCTGCCGCTGTCTAACAGCACCGCTTCATCGCCGTCTACAATCAGATAAGGATTGCAGTGAAGGCCTATCTGCTCATCGGCAAAACCCACCCAGTAGACGCCATCGGCAATTTCGATATATTCGCTGTAGTCCAGCCCCTGATTATTCATCATTTTATCTCCTTTATAGCAGCGCCTTAATGCCTCTTTCTGCCGCCTTCTTCCTGCCGGCTTCAGCCCCAGGGCAAAACCGGCTAAGTTGTAAGAACAGTATAAATTAAAAAAATTGCAGATACAAGGATGAACTGCTTGCCGGCAGAGGCGGCAGCAGCAGATTTCAAAAGGCTTTTCGTAATTTTTCATCCTATCGTCATGCCATTTTCATAATCGTAAAGTATAATGTAACGGTAATAACGATGCACGAAACGGTGGTTTTATGATAAAAGTATTAATTGTAGATGATGAGCCGGGTATCCGCACTGTAATACGGGAATACGTAGAATTTGAAGGCAACGCAGCCTTCGAGGCCGAAAACGGGATGGATGCAGTGAAGCTATGCCGGGAGCAGGATTTTGACATCATCGTCATGGATGCGATGATGCCTAAGCTGGACGGCTTCTCGGCCTGCAAAGAAATCAAGAAAATCAAAGACATTCCTATGCTGATGCTATCGGCCCGGGGTGAGGAGTACGACAAGCTTTTTGGCTTTGAAATGGGGGCGGAGGATTACGTGGTCAAACCCTTTTCTCCAAAGGAGCTGATGGCCCGGATCAATATTATCGCCAAACGCAATCAACAGCGAAAAATCCAGGAAACTCACGAAGAAGGCACCCTGATATTTGGGGGCCTGACCATAGATACACTGGGCCGCAACGTTTTTGTGGACGGCCAAAAAGTGGATCTGACGCCAAAGGAATATGAGCTTTTGCTATATCTGGCTGCCAATAAAGGTATTGCCCTAACCCGGGATAAACTCCTCAACGCCGTCTGGGGCTATAATTTCTTTGGCGACGACCGGACGGTGGACGCCCAGATCAAATTGCTGCGGGGAAATCTCGGCCCCTACCGGGACTATATCGTAACCCTGCGAGGGGTGGGATACAAGTTTGAGATTTGACCGCAACTCGATAGGCGTTAAGCTGTGGCTCTACTTTATTCTCTTTGCCTCCATTATCCTAACGGCTTTATGGCTTATGCAGATCGTATTTATGCAAAGCTTCTACGAAGGCATGAAAACTAATGCCATTGCCAGTATAGCCAACCGGATCATTGCCCTTTACGGCAGCGATGATTTTGAGGCTACGGTGGACCAGATTACCTTTCACAACTCGATTTTGGTGTTCATTACCGATACCCAAGGCAGCGTGATCTACGCTTCCGACGAGCACGGGCCCGGCGGTCCGGCAGGCGGCAAAAGGCCCGGCCACACGGCAAATAATTGGCCCTACTCCCGTCCTCTGCCCGCAGGTTTTAACGATTTTCTTGAGCAGATAAACGAAAGCGGCAGCGACCATATCCGTTATACTGTAGAAAACAGCCGGTTTCCGGGGAATTCATTGGTCTACGGGGCAAAAATGCCCGGTGCCCTGCTGTACATCAGTACACCCTTGGACCCTGTAAATACCACCACAGACATCCTGCGCACTCAATTAATCTATGTAACTATCGCCGCCTTGGTTTTAAGCCTGATCATCGCTTTCTTTATCGCCAGAAAGTTTGCCAAGCCTGTGGCCGCTATTTCCCAGCAGGCGGGAGACTTGGCCAAAGGAAATTTTACCGTCGGTTTTGATAAAGGCTTCTGCGCCGAGCTTGACGAGTTGGCCGCTACCCTTGATCATGCTGCTCTGGAGCTTTCTAAGGTGGAAAACCTCCGGCGGGAATTGATCGCCAACATATCCCACGACCTGCGCACCCCCCTTACGATGGTTATCGCCTATACCGAGATGATCCGGGACATTTCCGGCGGCAATAAAGAAAAACGGGAGGCCCATTTAGCGGTAATCGCAGCGGAGGCCCAAAGGCTGACCCTGCTGGTAAACGATATTCTGGATTTATCGGTAATCCAGTCCGGCAATGAGTCCTTAGAGATGACAACCATTAATCTCAGCGGCTTGGTGGATAAAATCCTCTCCCATTTCCAGCCGGTTTTTGAGCATGAAGGCTATATATTGGAAAAAACCGTCGAACCTGATCAGTATGTTTGGGGCGACCAGCAAAAGCTGACTCAGGTACTATATAATTTAATAGCCAATGCCATGAACTATATAGGCCAGGATCTGCGGGTATCGGTAAAGCTTTGGGATTGCGGCGGCCGGGTACGCATTGCAGTCACCGATTATGGCGACGGCATTGCCGCAGAGGAGCTGCCCTACGTTTGGGAGCGCTACTACAAATCCAAGGAGCATAAAGGCAGCAAAGGCACAGGCCTTGGCTTGTCAATTGTGAAGGGCATTCTGGAGCTTCATGAGGCCAATTTCGGCGTTGTCAGCAATAAGGGCCAGGGGAGCACATTTTGGTTTGAACTAAACAAATAATGTATAGCGAATAAATGAGGGCGGCGTCTTGAACCGGATCTGAAAAAGGTCCGGGAAAGGCGCCGCCTTTGGTTTAAATACCAATTTTCTTTGCCCTTTTCCTGTCCTCATGGCCGCTCATGATTTTTTCACGGAACTTACCCTTCGCTTTCATCAGGCCGTCTTGTTCCGGCAGTAAACTAGGCTCATCAGCAAAGGAGATGAGACAAATGGCTATCGAGGTTTTTAACCGTTATGAAAATAAGTATCTGCTGGATGAAAGCACTTTTGACAAGCTGGGTCAAAGGCTCTCTCCTTGTCTTGAGCTTGATCCCCATAACCGGCACCATGCTACCTATACCGTCACCAACTTATACTATGATACGGCGGACAGCTATCTGATCCGTACATCCCTGCAAAAACCGAAATACAAAGAAAAATTGCGGCTTAGGTCTTACGGAGTACCCGGGGAAAATGGCCGGATATATGCAGAAATCAAAAAAAAGTTTGCCGGCCTTACCAATAAGCGCCGCAGCCAGCTAGCCCTGGCTGACGCCTACAGCTTTTTGGCCACAGGAATAATGCCCGAAGAAAAGCCTTATCAAAATGTTCAGGTTTTGCAGGAGATTGCCTATATCCGAAGCCGGCAAGAGCTTATACCTGTCCTCTATCTGGCCTATGACCGCAGGGCCTACTTCGGAGCCGGCCACCATGATCTGCGTATATCCTTCGACTGCAATATCCGCTGCCGGCGCTGCGATCTGACCCTGGAAGCCGGAGATTATGGACAGCCCCTTTTGGATCAGGGCCTCTGGCTGATGGAAATTAAAACTGCCCAAAGTATTCCTCTATGGTTATGCCGCCTTTTGTCGGAATATAAGCTTTATCCCGTCAGCTTTTCAAAATACGGCAGGGAATATAGGCAAAGTCTGCAAAGAGCTTATCCGCCGGCTGCCATGTTTCATTTCACTGCCGCCGCAAGCGGCAGCGCGGCATATCCGCAGACAGTTAATATCTGACTAATTTAAGGAGGTTTCCCCTATGTTTAATTCTATCTTTCCCAATACGGCGGCAGATACGGCCCTCACCCTGTCCGGCCTTCTGACGGCCCTGACGGCAGCTCTTTGCCTGGGCCTTTTGATCAGTTTTGTATACATGAAAACCAATAAAAATACTCCCTCCCAGAGCTTTGCCTTGACTTTGGTGATGCTGCCGGCAGTGGTTACCATCATTATTCTGCTGGTGGGCAGCAATATTGCAAGAGCCTTTTCCCTATCCGGAGCTTTTGCCATCATCCGCTTCCGCAGCGCGCCGGGGGATGCCAAAGATATAACTTATGTGCTGTTTTCTATGGCCGTGGGATTGGCTGCGGGAATGGGCTTTGTTCTTTATGCACTGGTGGTAGGCATCGCCCTGTGCACAGCAATAGCCCTCCTGGAATTCTTAAATTATGGCAGTCCAAAGGAAACCTGCAAGATCTTGAAGATTACCATTCCCGAAAATCTGGATTACGCCAATGCTTTTGAAAGCGTAATGAGTAAATATACCTCAGCCGCCAAGCTTCAAAAGCTTAAAACAACGGATCTGGGCAGCCTTTATGAGCTTGTGTACACCGTTACGACAAAGGCGGATATCAATGAAAAAGCTTTCATCGACGAGCTGCGCTGCCGCAACGGCAACCTGAATATCACCTTGGTAATGAACGCTCCGGCCAATGAGTTTTAATGGCGCTATCATCGGAAAGGACAAGAAATATGAATAAAAAACCTATTGTATTTTCTCTATTATTAGCCGCCTGTATTATAGCTATGTCCGTCTTCGCCGGCTGCTCCGCAAGCCCGGCACCGGAACAGGCGGCGGCTTTGCCGCAGACGGCAGGAGAAACCGTTGCTCCTGAACTGGCGGCCCAGACGGAAAGCGAAGACGTGGAAACCGCCTGGGATGAAGCTGCGGCAACAATGATCACTCTGAAGGGAGAAAGCATCACCGTCAATGGCGGGGGAGCGGCAGCCAAGGATTCCATCCTCACGATCACAAAAGCCGGCACCTATGTTGTCAGCGGCACACTGGCAAATGGCCAGATCAACATTGCCGCCGCCAATACGGATACCGTGCGGCTGGTATTAAAGAATGCCCATGTTGCCAACCAAACAGGAGCGGCCATTTACGCCTCTCAATGCCGCAAGCTGATCGTAACCCTGGCGGAAGCCACCAGCAACAGCCTTACCGACGGCGGGGCCAACTACCTGTATGAAGACAATGCCAACGAAGAACCTAATGCAGCTTTATTCAGCAAAGACGACCTGACCATCAACGGCAATGGCTCTCTGACCGTAAACGCCGGCTTCAACAACGGCATCGGCACAAAAGACCACCTTTTGATCGTCAGCGGTAATATCACGGTGACTGCCGCCAATCACGGCCTGCGGGGCAATGACTCTTTAACGCTGCTGGAGGGCGACCTCCGGATCACCGCGGGAAAAGACGGCATGCAGACGAACAATGCCGAAGAGGCCGGCAAGGGTTATATTTTAATCGAGGGGGGCAAGGTTGCTATAGCTTCAGCTTACGACGGCATACAGGCCGACCAACTGTTGGTGATAAGAGGCGGTGAATTTGATATTACCGCCGGCGGCGGTTCAGCCAAACCGGCAGCCACGGCAACAACCACGGCAGCCACAACCACGGCAGCTACAGCCACAACGGCCGCAGATGCTTCGGCTGCCTCCTCCGACAGCTTCAAAGGAATCAAAACCGGCGGCGACATGGCAATCAGCGGCGGCAGCTTCGCTATCGACAGCAAAGACGACAGCATACATGCCAACGGCAGCATTGCTATCAGCGGCGGCGGCTTTATCCTGCGCACCGGCGACGACGGAATACATGCCGACGGCGATCTCACCATCAGCGGCGGCCAAATCGGTGTAGAGCAGTCCTATGAGGGTTTGGAAGCTAATAATATCAATATCAGCGCCGGCAGCATCAGCATTGTGTCCTCCGACGACGGACTTAATGCGGCAGGGGGCAGCGACGGTAACGGGGAGGGCGGCCCCTTCGGCCGGGACAGCTTTTTCGGCGGCGGCGCTCACAGCATTGCCGTCAGCGGCGGTGAGCTTACCATTTTTGCCGGCGGCGACGGCTTTGATTCCAACGGCTCCATTGCCATCAGCGGCGGCAAAATCATATCCATCATCGACTCCCGGGCCAATGGCGCTATGGATTGCGACGGCAGCTTTACAGTAACCGGCGGTACCCTGATCTATGGCGGTACGGAAACCGGCAATCTGCCCGGCGCAGACTCTACCCAAAGCTATGTTTACGTAACAGGCATAGCTGCCGGCAGTGAGATCGCCGTGAAAAAAGAAGGTAAAACCATGATAGCCTTTACCCCGCCGGTAAGCTGCCAGGCCCTGGCCCTTTCTTCACCGGATATAGTGAGCGGTCAAAGCTATGAAGTGTATAGCGGCGAAAGCCTGCTGTCAGAAGTGACGGCGGGTACAGGCGGCCAAATGGGCGGTCAGATGGGGGGCCGGGGCGGAGGCGGCATGATGAGGCCTGAGGGCCAGCCGCCGCAAGGCACACCGGCTGAAGGAGCAAGGCCCGAAGGAGCAAGGCCTGAAGGGGCAAGGCCCGGTGGTATGCAACAGCCTAAGGATACACCGTCTGAGGGCTCACCGTCTGAGGGCTCACCGCCGGCCGGCCCGCAGCCTGGCGGCCCGGGAACCGGCAACCGGCAAAAAAACAATTAAACTCTATTGCGGTGAAGGGATAAACAAACACAGCACAGCCCCGATTTCTATGGATCATGGCAGGCAGTATACCGCCGCTCCATTTAAATCGGGGCTGTTCCTTAATCAGCTTTAATCAGCTTTAATCACTCTTACCTTATCTCCGTCCTGCAGCCCGCCGCTGCTTTGCACTACCACCTCATCGCCGTAACTCAAGCCCGAGGTGATCTGAAGGTAAGCGTTCCGTTTTTCACCAAGGGTTACCTGCCGGCGGCTGATGCTGCCGTCCTTGACCAGGTATACCCAGGATTCATTCCCTTCCGTTGCCACGCTTTTTGCCGGCACATAGACAGAGCCGGCAGCCTCCCCTTCGGCAATACGCACGTCTGTGGTGAAGCCCAGCCTGGACCAATCAACCTCCTGGGGCAAGGCCACCTTCACCTCAAACATACCGGTTTTCCTATCGCTTACCGGCCCGATTTTCTTCACGGCGCCCGTATACGTCTCTCCCACAGCCTGAATCTGCACTTGCAGAGCCAGACCAGGCGCTAATTGACCTATATCCCCTTCCGGCACCTGCACAACCACCTCTAGACCGCTGCCGTCAATGACGGTAACGGCAGGCGCCTGAGCCGTAACATAAGCCCCTACTTCCGTGTGGATCTGCGTTACCAGCCCGTCGATGGGAGAAACCACGGCGCAATCCGCCAGCTTTTTTTCCATGATCGCCAGGGCGGCTCCAGCGTTATCCACCTGAGCTTTAGCATTATCATAAGCGCTCTTTTGATTGATTTCCGCCGCCCTTAGCTGGGCCTCCGCCGTCTCCCAGCGGGATTTGGCCGTGTTTAAATCGTTTTCCGGAATGGCCTGGGCTTCATAGAGCACCTTTAACCGCTCATAGCTTGCTTTGGCATCGTCCCGGGCGATTTGGGCCGGCCTTACCAAAGAATCGGCGGCCTGGGAAGCGGCGGCGGCAGCGAAGGCCGCTTCTGCCGAATGAAGAGCCGCTGTTCCCTGATTAACCTGGAGGCGCAAATCGCTATCATCCAGGGAAAAGAGAAGCTCCCCTGCCTTTACCTGCTGCCCCTCCTGTACCTGGACGGATTGTACCTTGCCCGGGCTATTGGGGGATACCTCTACCGTCTGCACAGCCTCCACAGAGCCCCGCCAAACCAAGGAGGACAGACTACCGGCAGGCTTAGCCAGGGCCGTAATTACCTCTATATCCGGCGGCGGCGTCACAGCGCCGCAGCCGGCGAAAAGCCCGGCCAAAAGCAAAAAAGCCAGGGCACATATTGCTGCTTTTTTCATAGGAATACCTCCTGTTGGTTACTGTATCCGCCGCTTACTGCAGATGAATTTTTACCGTGGCATTCAGGCCGAAGGTTAAGGGCAGTCCCTCTTCATTTTCAATGATAATCTTAACGGGAATCAGCTGGGTTACCTTGGTAAAAGTGCCGCTGGTAGTAAAGCTTGAAGCGCCGGTAAAATAGGTCTGGGTTGCCTGATTGATTTCCGTGACCTGGCCCTTGAATACCCGGCCGGGATAGGCGTCGATATGCACATCCGCTTTTTGGCCCAGCCGGATTTTGGCAATATCCGTCTCCTCAATATTTACGCCGATATAAAGATTCTCCGTGTCGGCAATGACCGCTAAAGGCGTACCGGCGGCAACGGTTTGATTGACGGTGGCGTCATTTTTTACTACGGTGCCGTCTATGGGCGCAAAAATGTAAGGCAGCACCTCCTGGCGGCCCAGAATTTGATCCTGGGTGACTAAATCCCCCAGTTCCACATTCCAGGCCAAAAGCTTGCCGGAGGTTACGGGTAAAACGGAATACATTTTTGCCGTAACCTTGGCGTTATCCGTAGTGAAAAAGCGGCTGGCATCATAATAAAAGCGATAGCCCAGGGCGGCAGCGGCTAAAGCCAGGACCAGCAACACCGGGAAAACCAGCCTTTTTACCCCCCGCTTTCTCTTTTCCTTGGCGGCCGCCGGATTTTCCGGCAGCCCGTTTTTAATACTGTTGTTCATATGCGGGTTCCTCTTCCTCCTGTTCAAATTGGCTGTTATATAAATCAGCATAAAATCCGCCCCGCTCCAGCAATTCCTCATGGCTGCCCTGTTCCGCAATATCGCCATCCTTCAGTACCAGGATGACGTCGGCATTTTTTACGGTAGACAGACGGTGGGCAATCACAAAACTGGTGCGGTTTTTGATCATGGCGTCCATAGCGTTTTGAATGAGGATTTCCGTCCGGGTATCCACGGAGCTGGTGGCTTCGTCCAGAATCAGAATCTTGGGATTTGCCAGAATCACCCGGGCGATAGTGAACAATTGCTTCTGGCCCTGGGAAATGTTGCTGGCCTCTTCGTTCAGCACCATTTGATAACCCCCGGGCAGCGAACGGATAAATTCGTCGCAATGGGCGGCCTTGGCGGCGGCTATCACCTGCTGGTCCGTAGCCTCAAAACTGCCGTAGCGGATATTTTCCATGATGGTGGCATTATATAGCCAGGTATCCTGCAGCACCATGCCGAAGCAGGAGCGCAATTGCTGCCGGGACATATGGGCGATATTAACGCCGTCGATGGTGATGCTGCCGCTGTTTAATTCATAAAAGCGCATCAGCAGCTTAACGATGGTGGTTTTGCCGGCGCCGGTGGGTCCTACGATAGCCACCTTCTGCCCCGCCTTTACCTGGGCGGAGAAATCCTGGATGATGATTTGCTCTGGCCGGTAGCCAAAGCGGACATGGCTGAATTCCACATTGCCTTTTACGTCGAAATCAACATGTTTATCATTGTCGGCAGCCTCCTCCTCTTCCTCCAGAAATTCAAAAACCCGCTCTGCCGCGGCCACGGTGGATTGCAGCGTATTGGAAATAGTAGCCAGCTGGCCCATGGGCTGGGTGAAGCTTCTCATGTATTGAATGAAGGCCTGAATATCGCCGATATCCACCGCCCGTTTTACTGCCAGATAGCCGCCCAGAATACTGACCATCACATAGCCGAAGTTGCCGATCATGGTCATTACCGGCTGCATAAGGGAAGAAATAAATTGGGAACGCCAAGCAGAAGACAGCAGCCGGCTGTTGATTTCCTCAAACCGTTCCCTGGCTGCCTGCTGGCCGTTGTAAGCCTGAACCACCACGTGGCCGCTGTAGATTTCCTCTATATGGCCGTTGATTTCCCCCAACGACTTTTGCTGTTCCCGGAAAAAACCCTGAGAGCGTTTCAGCAAAATACCCAGAAGTCCCATGGTGGCGGGAATGATCAGCAAGGCCGCCAGGGTCATCAGCCAGCTAATGGACAGCATCATGCACAACACACCCAGGATAGTAGTGAGGGAGGTCAGCAACTGGGTTAAGCTCTGGTTCAGGGTCTGGCTCACTAAGTCCACATCATTGGTAATGCGGGATAAAATCTCCCCTCTGGTGCGGGTATCATAATACCGCAGGGGCAGACGGTACATTTTTTCACTGGTATTTTTCCTCAGGTTATAGGTAACCTTCATCGACACCTGGGACATAATGAAGCTTTGGGCGTAGGAGCAAAGGGAAGACACTGCATATAAAACGACCAGCAGGCTGATGATTCTGCCCATATAGGCAAAATCCGTCAATAAGCCGGTGCCGGCCATATAGGCCAAAAGTCCCTCCACCAGCTTGGTGGTAACCTTACCCAAAAGCTTAGGTCCTACAATGGAAAACACGGTAGACAAAAGAGCCAATAGCAGCACAAAAATAATGGTAGCTTGATAAGGCTGCAAATACCGCCACAAAGCAGCGATAGTTTTGTTAAAGTTCTTGGCTTTTTGCCCCCCGCCCATAGACATACCCATAGGACCGCCGCCGCCCGGTCCCCCGGGGCCTCTAAAAGGACCTCGGGACTGCCGGTTTTCTTGGTTTTGAACGCTCATCCCATCAACTCCTTTTCGCTGAGCTGGGAACGGGCAATCTGCCGGTACACTTCACAGCTTTCCAGAAGCTGCCGGTGAGTGCCCATACCGGCAATAGTACCGTTATCCAAAACAATAATCTGCTCCGCCTCCATGATTGTGCCTACCCGTTGGGCGATTAAAAGAATGGTGCTGCCGCCGGTTTCCCGCTTCAGGGCTTGCCGCAGCTTGCTGTCGGTTTTGAGATCCAGGGCGGAGAAGCTGTCGTCAAAAATATAGACAGGCGCCTGTTTAACCAAGGCCCTGGCTATGGCCAGACGCTGCTTTTGACCGCCGGAAAAGTTGCCGCCCCCTTGGGCTACGGCAGAAGCCAGCCCCTCTTCCTTGCCGGCAATAAAATCGGCAGCCTGGGCCACCTCCGCCGCCTTGTCCAACACTTCGTCCTCAGCCCGGGGGCTGCCGTAGCGCAGGTTGGATTCAATGGTGCCGGAAAACAGCACGTTTTTTTGGGGAACGTAGCCGATGATTTGCCGCAGCTCCCGGCGGTCAAGCTCCCGAATATCCCGTCCGCCGATAAGGATCCGGCCGCCGGTGACGTCGTAAAACCGTAAAATCAAGTTCATCAGCGTGGATTTGCCGCTGCCGGTGGCGCCGATGATGGCCGTGGTTTGCCCCGGCTTGGCAGTAAAGCTGACCTGATGCAAAACGTCCTCTTCGCTGCCGGGAAAGCGGAAATTCACCCGGTCAAAAACCACTTCGCTGGAGAAATCCACCGGCAAGGCGGCAGGCTCCTCCGGGTCCAAAATACTGAATTCCGCTTCCAATACCTCGGCAATCCGGCCGGCGGAAACTGCCGCCCGGGGGATCAGAATAAACATCATCGCCAGCATCAGGAAAGACATGATGATTTGCATAGCATATTGCATATAGGCCATCATATCCCCTACACCGATGCGCAAAGCCGATACCTGTTTGGCCCCTACCCAGACAATAATCACCGTAGTCAGGTTCATAATCAGCATCATGGTGGGCATCATCACGCTCATGGCCCGGTTGACAAAAAGGCTGGTCTCCGTCAGATCACGGTTAGCCCTGTCAAAACGCTCCAGCTCGAAAGCCTGACTGTTGAAAGCCCTGGTCACCAGCATCCCCTCCAGGTTTTCCCGGCTTACCAGATTCAGACGGTCCACCAGCTTTTGCACCAGTTTAAATTTAGGCAAGGCCACGGCAAAAAGAATCATTACCAGGCCCACCAGGCAAATCACAGCCACGGCGATGATCCAGGACATGGTTTTGCTGTTTTCCAAAGCCTTGATAATACCGCCGCCTCCCAAAATCGGTGCGTAGAACACCATGCGGATCAGCAGCACCAGCAGGGTTTGGATTTGGGTAATATCGTTGGTGGTTCTGGTAATCAGCGAAGAGGTGGAAAATTGATCAAGTTCGGCGCTAGAGAAATCCACCACTTTATTGAATACATCCCGGCGCAGGTCGTGGGAAACGCCGGCAGCGGTAACGGCGGCAAAATAGCCTACGCTAATGGAGCAGACAGTACCCAATAAGGTAACCAAAAGCATAGTGCCGCCGGTTTTCAGAATATAGCCGGTATTGCCGGAGATGACGCCGTTATTGACAATATCGGACATATATTCCGGCAGGGCTAAATCACATTGAGCCTGGACAAACAAAAGCACAACGGCGCAAAGTATATAAAGCATATATTTTCTGGCATAAGCTAAAATTTTAATCATGGAATACCCCTTTGATTATCCGACAACATGTTGTACAATAGCTTATTATAGTGATTTACTTGTTACCAATCAACCAACAACCTTGGGAGATGTGTCGGATAAAAATAAAGGGGTGACCTGGCTATGAGAAAGCAACCGGAGATTACTGTCCAAACCCGGCAAAATCTAATCGACGCCTTTTGGCAGCTCTACTGCACAAAACGCATCGACAAAATTACGGTGAAGGAAATCACTGCCAAAGCCGGCTATAACCGCAGCACTTTTTACGAATATTTTACCGATGTTTATGATGTGCTGGAGCAGATTGAAAATTCTCTGCTGCCAAGGATGCGCAAATTTTCCCGGCCGGATTTGTCCGATCCTTCAAAGCCTCCTTTTGCTAAGGAGCTGGCCAAAACCCTGGAAGAGTACGGCAAATACTATGCGGTTTTGCTGGGCGACAACGGTGATCCCGCTTTCCAGAACAAGATGAAAGACAGCATGAAAGCCACCTTGAAGCAGAAGCTGGTATCCTGCAAAGCTATGGACGAACAGCAGGCGGACTTTATCCTGGAATACACCTTGTCGGCTATGATCGGGGTCTTCAGCTATTGGCTGCGGCTGGAAGAAAGGCCTCCCATTGAGGATTTGCTGCAATGGATGCATGAATGGCGGGCCACTATGCTAAAGGAAAATGACCGGCATGCCTTTGGCTGCCCGTAAAGTCCGAAAAACCCAGAGGGCTTGGAAAGCCTGGGAAGCACCCAGCCCGCCGGCAATACCAAAAATTGAATATACGAATCGGCAAAGAAATTTGCCTCATTATTTGCTATAATGAGGCTTAATAAGATGTAATGGAGCAGTAAGGCGGTGTTTTTTTGTTCTTGGAATATAGTGAGAAAGAGCTTAACTATTTAAAGCAAAAGGATAAACGGCTGGGGGAGGCCATTGACGCCATTGGCATCATTCGGCGCAAGACCGATGGGGATTTGTTTTCCTCCGTCATTCATCATATCGTGGGCCAACAGATTTCCACGGCGGCTCAGGCCACTATTTGGGGGCGGATGAATGCCGCCTTCGGGGCAATCACTCCGGAGGCCATTTGCTCAGCCAGCGCCGAGGAATTGCAGGCCCATGGCATCACATTTAAAAAGGCTTACTATATCAAGGATTTCACCCGTAAGGTCCACCAGGAGGAGTTTGATATTCATAGCCTGTCTGCCAAAAGCGATGAAGAGGTTATTGCTGAGCTTTCCGGCCTCAACGGCATCGGGATCTGGACGGCGGAAATGCTCATGACCTTCTGTATGCAGCGGCCCAATATTTTGAGCTACGGCGATCTGGCCATCCACCGGGGGCTGCGAATGCTGTACCACCATCGCAGCATCGACCGCAAGCTTTTTGAAAAATACCGGCGGCGCTACAGCCCTTACTGCACCGTGGCCAGCCTCTATCTTTGGGCCATTGCCGGCGGCGCCATTCCGGAAATGCGGGATTACGCCCCAAAGAAAAAGCCGGCAGCGAAAAACCAGGCGGAGAAGAAGCGCGCAGTGAAAAAAACGCCGGAAGAAGAGGCAGCCAGCGTCATCTAGACAAGGAGTAAATAGGAAGGGGAAAGCGGCAGGGTGGCGACCGTCTGTGCCCTGGGGACAGTGCTTTAGGGGGGTGCTGTTTGTACAATTTTTTCGTTTGTGTGTGGTTCCGCGATCTGGCCTGTGCAATTTTTCCATTTGTGTGCGAATTGCATTGGCTGACGAGATCGTTTTTAGCCAATTTCAGGCTAAAACGGTGCAGTTTTTTCGTTTGTGTGTAGATTTCTCCCCTTTCCCCTCTTGCATTTCACCCACAACCGAAAATTTTGCTCAGCCGCTGAGCCGAATTGCCACACAACCGCAATTTTTGCACAGAAGGGGGTGCGGACAAAGGGCTCCGCTAAGGGGTCACTGCCCCCGTTGCCCCATGGCTTATGGCCTAACCGCCTTTTGCTATCTAAATGACATTAAAAAAAGAGGTTGACAAATGAACGAGGACGCAAAGTGGGCGGCGGTTTCCGAAAATGACAGCTCCTTCGACGGTGTTTTTTTCTACGGAGTAAAAACCACCGGGATTTTCTGCCGCCCCTCCTGCAAATCAAAAGTTCCCCGCCGGGAAAACGTTCGCTTTTTTGACAGCGCCGGCCAGGCCCGGCAAGAGGGCTTTCGCCCCTGCAAAAGATGCCGTCCCGATCTGCTGAGCTACCAGCCCCTAAAAGAGCTGGCGGAAAAAGCCAAAGACCTGATCGACAGCAGCATAGAAAACAAGCTGGCTCTGGCAAACGAGTTACGCAATCTGGGCCTGACCCAGCACCGGCTGGCGGAGCTGTTTCGGGATCATTACGGTTTAACGATCAGCGAATACAGTCAAAGGGTTCGCCTGGAAAAAGCCCGGGTAATGCTTGCGGCCACCCGGGAGCCTATTGCAAACATTGCTTTTGACGTAGGCTTTGAAAGCCTTTCTGCTTTTTACCGCTTTTTTCGCAAACAAACAGGCATGACGCCCTCCGCCTACCGCCAAACCTGTCAGCGTCCGACCGGCCAGAATTCCGCCAACCGAGGTCCGGCTAACCAAAGCTCCGCCAATCAAATTTCTGCTGAGAAACGGGAGGAAAACTGATGAATTATTTATGTAAAATACCTTCCCCCCTGGGAATCCTTACTTTGGCCAGCGACGGCCAAAACCTGACCGGCCTTTGGCTTGACGGTCAAAAATATTTTGCCTCCACTTTAGACAAAGATACCGGGAATACTGTGGAGCAGGAGCTGCCTCTTTTTGACGACGCCAGAAAATGGCTGGATCAGTATTTCAGCGGCCGGGAGCCGGATTTTCATCTGCCCCTTGCCCCTGCCGGCAGTGAGTTCCGCCAGGCCGTGTGGAAGATCCTTTTGGAGATCCCTTATGGACAGGTTATCACTTATGGCGATATCGCCAAGCGGCTGGCAGTGGAAGGAAATCGAGGTAACCTGTCCGCCCGGCCCGTCGGCGGCGCCGTGGGTCACAACCCCATTTCTATCCTGATTCCCTGCCACCGGGTGGTTGGCGCAAACGGCAGCCTGACCGGCTATGCCGGCGGCATCGCCAATAAAATCAAGCTGCTGAAACTGGAGGGCGTTGCCGTGGAGAATTTCACTCTGCCCGTCCTCTCTGTACCGTCTGCCAAATAATCAGTAGAATCCCTAAAAGTCAACAAAAAACACTATGGGTTACTGGATAGTTAGGTTTAAAGCCCCTCTTGAAGAATAAAACAAGATATGTTAGGATATAGATAGAAATAGGAGCTGCTGCTTTTTGTGGGGCGGCCAGATCCTAAATGTGTTTCGGCCGCTTATCTAAGGATAGGCGGTTTTACTTTTTTGACTTGTTTTGCAACAAACCAATGATGCCGATGACGACCAGACAGAACGTAAACAGTTCCATATAGCTGATCATAGGACATCCCCCCCTTTCTTTTAGGGGGATCTAACCGCCAAGCAACAGTTCCTATATCTATGTTTTACCATTTATTTCATAGCGAATAAACAAGAATATTTATACTGCGTGCAGAAAAAAAAATGCTTTACACTGCTAAAAAAATATGATATGATGCAACGCAATTAAAGCATGGATGCACATGCTGGATTAAGAGGCTTGATTATGCGCGACTTTATTTCTGCAGCCAACTACTATTATTACGCCGGCTTTGCTTATTTTATGAGCAAGGTTTCTTTGCGTTTGGCTGACAGGGATATGCGCTTTATGTATTGTTAGGCTTAATCTGACAGACATTGGAGCCCCGTGGCAAACGCCGCGGGGCTCTTTTTTTATCCCTGCTTTAATATTTTCCATCAGAAACTCAGAAACAATGATAAAACCAAAATAGAGAAGGAGCGAAAACCCATGATTATTTTGATTAAAAAAGAGTCCCGCCAAGAGCAGATCGAAAGACTGATTGAGTGGCTGCAAAAACACCAGCTGAACGTCCATGTCTCCGAGGGAATGCTGCAAACCATTTTAGGCCTGGTCGGCGACACCAGCCGGCTGGATATCGATTTGGTCCGGTCCATGGAAATTGTGGAAGACGTCAAACGTATTCAGGAGCCGTTCAAAAGCGCCAACCGCAAATTCCATCCGGAAAATACGGTGGTCGCCGCCGGCGGCGCCGTCATTGGCGACGGCAGCCTGACGCTGATAGCCGGTCCCTGCTCCGTAGAGTCGGAAGAGCAAATCTGCATGATTGCCAAGTCGGTAAAAGCCTCCGGCGCCACCATGCTGCGGGGAGGCGCTTTCAAGCCCCGGACTTCCCCCTACTCCTTCCAGGGTCTGGGAGACGACGGTATTCGGATGCTTTTGACAGCCAAACAGGAAACGGGGTTGCCCATTGTCACCGAGATTATGGATTTAAGCCAGCTTCATCTTTTTGATGACGTCGATGTGATTCAGGTAGGAGCCCGCAATATGCAAAACTTCACACTGTTAAAAGAGCTGGGCCATCAGAGAAAGCCTATTTTGCTGAAACGGGGTCTTTCCAGCACCATGGAAGAATTGCTGATGAGCGCAGAATACATTATGGCCGGCGGCAACGAGCAGGTGATTCTCTGCGAACGGGGCATCCGGACCTTTGAAAACTACACCCGCAATACCCTGGACCTCTCCGCCGTTCCTATGCTTAAACAATTGAGCCATCTGCCGGTGGTCGTTGATCCCAGCCATTCCACGGGTATGTCCCGTCTGGTACGTCCTATGTCTTTAGCTGCTGTGGGCGCCGGAGTCGACGGCCTGATTATCGAGGTTCACAACGACCCTGCCAACGCCCTTTGCGACGGACCTCAATCCTTGACCCAGGAAGCTTTCGAGGAGGTGGCCCGGGCAGTGCAACTGGTCTATGATGCAGTGAAGGCCGGAAAAGAGGTACGCCAGTAATGAACATCGGCATCGTGGGCCTGGGCCTGATCGGCGGCTCCATGGCTAAAGCAATCAAAGAATTTACCGGTCATACCGTATGGGGTCAGGACAAGGATTTCAAAACTCAGGCCCAGGCCCTGGCCGAGGGAGTTTTGGATGGCGTTCTTGATGAAGAATCCTTGGGGCAGTGCCAGATTTTATTGCTGGCCCTTTATCCCCGGGCAACCATCGATTTTCTTTTTGCCCATGCCGATAAAATCAGCAAAAATGCCTGGGTAGTGGACTTATGCGGCGTTAAGGAGCCCGTTTGCCAGGCTGTTGCTCCTTTGGCCAGCCGTCACGGCTTTTATTTCGCAGGCGGCCACCCCATGGCCGGCCGGGAACGCTCCGGCTATGGGGCTGCCGAGGCCCGCTTGTTCTGCGGCGCTTCCATGCTGCTCACGCCGCCAGATACTGGGCCTGACGGGCCTGTATTAGGTAAACCGGCACCTGGCGGGCTTGCCCCCAGCGCAGCCCAGCCGGAGGCGCCTGCACCGGCCTCTCTGCTGCAGGGCTTGGAAACCTTCTTTCTGTCCCTGGGCTTTCGTACCGTTCACTTTACCAGTCCCGCCGAACACGACCAGGTCATCGCCTATACGTCCCAATTGGCCCATGTACTTTCCAATGCTTACGTCAAAAGCACCGCCGCTTTGCAGTACGAAAACTTTGCCGGCGGCAGCTTTCAGGATCTAACCCGGGTGGCTACCTTAAATGTAGAAATGTGGACGGAGCTGTTTTTTCTTAACCGGGAAAACCTGATCAAGGAAATTGACGGCCTATGCGGCCGCCTGGCAGCCTACAGCGATGCGCTGAACCGGCAAGACGCCGCGGCAATGGCAGCCTTGCTGCAGGAGGGCTGTGATTGGAAAGCCAGGATCAGCAGCCCTGGAAAAGCTGCGCCGAAGATTTCCCTATAGCCGAAAGAACTGCACACCCCCAGCCCGGATCGAGGTAATATACCGAACCGGCTATATATACCAAGCCAAACAAAAGCAGCGGAGTCCCAAGAGGGCGCCGCTGTTTTCATATTGTTTTCTATTGGCACTTGGTGGATTTTCAGCGTCTTAGATAAATTAAAAGCTTGACATACCAATCCATTGTCAATTCAGCGCCGCCGGGGGGCCCACAATACCCAGCACAGGCTTGCCGCAACACTGCGGTGATTCGCCGGGGATCATCGGGTATCACCGGATAAAGCATAGCTTTGCCACCCCACTCCTCCACCTTGGCTTTCAATACCAGCCCGTTGGTTTCCGTGGTTTTGCCGATAGGCAGGAAAGAGCAACTCGCCCTTGGCCATGGAACTGCCCACAGGGCGGATATTCTCGCCCTTATTTTTAGGCAGGGCTTGCAGGCTGATGCCCCCGTCCTCTCTTATCTCCACATCTTCAATGAGCACCACCATATCGTAGCCCTCAGCCACGGCCACACCGGTATTGCTATAGCGGTATTCGGCTCCGCAACGCCAGTCCGCCAGTTTATCCTGATCGTCCATTAACTGGTCATAGCGCAACATCATCCGCTTGTTTTTTGACATGTTTCAACCTCCGGCAACCAGTAATAGCTCATCATTTTACGATCGGCAATTTTCGTTTTATAATTTGAATCATTTCTACATCAGCAACGTTTCCTATAGCTAATTGAAATGTTCACAGCAAACGGGTATATTAATAGCAAAATGAGCAAAGGCGGTGAACTAATGGGGAAGATTTATCAAATTGATGAAATACAATCACGGTTATATCCTATTTTTGATTCTGCACCAGTTTACCGGGCAATTTTATTTGGCTCATACGCTAAAGGCTGTGCTACAGAACAAAGTGATGTAGATATTGTGATCGACAGCCGGGGACAGTTACTGGACTTCAATTTCTATGGAGTGCTTGAAGATGTAACACAATCCCTTGATAAAAGAGTTGATATGATCGAGATTTCCGAAATACAAAAGAATTCCCCTCTCTTCGAGGAAATAGAAAAGCAGGGGGTGATTTTGTATGATCGCCAAAGATAGAATTGTCCTTCAAAAGATTTGCAATTATATCCGGGATGCTATCTCATTTACCGCCGATATTGATTTCTACAGTTTTATGCAGGACAGAAAGACAATATCTGCCTCAGTTTTCTCTATTGGACAAATAGGCGAACTTGTGCGTGAGTTCAGTAATGAAGCATAAACCAACAACCCTCAAATACCCTGGAAAAATATTCGAGGTATGAGGAACCGTATTGTCCATGATTATGAGAACTTAGACCTTGCTGTTCTATGGCGAACACTGACAACAAACCTGCCCGAATTACTTATCATGCTGGAAGGTATTTTGGAAAAAGAAGCTCTGCACGATTTTTCGGCTGGCGAAGAGGGTTAGAAATCTGTTAAGTGCACTAAACGACATCTACACACTATTATAGAAAAACAGTCCTCATCATTACGGCGAGGGCTGTTTCTCTATAGCGGCTAATTTATTGCCAACCCGACTCAATAGAGCTAGTCACTTCAGAACTATAGCTAACTGCTTAACTTCGAGGTTGTACGATAGTTGGACCCTCCCAAGCTTGTTTTCCGGGGGCAATAGTGTGCAGAAAACGAAGTAGTGCATGGATATTGCCAGTATATATGCAGGTTTTTGAGTGCATATTCAAATATATGGAGTCAATATTCTAAATTATATATTCCCACTTCCGTTTAATGCACCACCTCGTTTTTTAAGCAGCTAGCCCCGCAAAGTCATCCGCCTCAACTTTTATCCGTAAAGTCTGCCCGGACCGCCCGGTCACACAGAGTTCATCTATAGTTTTTCCTATATCTTCTTTGCTTTTTACCGATTATGTTATAAGATATAACTATTCATCCTCCCCTCATGTACTCATCCATCCCCAACTTTAAGCGAACAGAGGTTCTTCTATGAAATTCAACCGTCAAATCGTTAGCTACATGGTGCTGGCGGCAGTTCTGGTTCTTTGTATCCTGTATTTCGGTCAAATGGCCGCCTTTGCCAAAAATCTGGGCCATATCATGAGGCCCTTGTTCTTCGGCTGCGTCATTGCCTACATCTTAAACCTGCTGATGCGGTTCTTGGAAAGGTTTTACTTTCCCAATTCCACTCATAAGCTGGCTGCCAAGACGCGCAAGCCCGTCTGCCTTCTCTTGTCCATCCTGTTGATCCTCTTGATTTTGTTTACGGTATTTAATCTGGTTATCCCTCAGATCATCAATACATTTTCCGCCATTGCGGCGGTGCTGCCGGCCTACACGGAAAGAATCAACGGCTGGCTGGCGGCAAACAGAGACCAAATCCCCATCGTCGCCAAGCATATCAGCGAGATCAACATCAATTGGGAAAACATTGTTAAGCGGATAGCCACTTATACCACCCAGGGCGTCAGCAGCATCCTCAACTCCTCCGTCAGCATCATCTCCTTGCTGACCACGGGAATCTTCAATCTCTTTGTGGCTTTGACCTTCGCCATTTATCTGCTGCTGGGCAAAGACAGGCTGCTGCAGCAAGCCCGTCAATTACAGCGGGCGCTGATGAAAGAAGATACGGCAGCCAGGTTAAATACCGTATTAACCATAACCAATGAATCCTTTTTCCACTTTATCGTGGGCCAGTGTACCGAGGCCTTAGTTATCGGCAGCTTGTGCACCTTGGGCATGTGGATCTTTCGTTTCCCCTACGCCACTGCCATAGGCGCTTTTGTGGGCGTCACCTCTTTCATCCCCATTTTCGGCGCTTATCTGGGGGCGGGGGTAGGAGCTTTTCTCATTTTGATTATTGACCCCCTCAAATCTTTATTATTTCTCTTGTTTATCGTGGTGCTGCAGCAACTGGAAGGCAATTTGATCTATCCCAAAATCGTAGGCTCGTCCATGGGCCTGCCGGGCATTTGGGTTTTTGCCGCCGTCATTATTGGCGGCGGTTTAGGCGGTATTCTCGGCATGCTTCTGGGCGTGCCTGTTGCGGCCACAGCTTATAAGCTATTGCAAATATATGTCAAAAACCGTTTAAAGGGAGAAGCAGTGGAATGAAAATCGGTATACCCCGGGCTTTCCTGTATTACCGCTACAGCTCTCTTTGGGAAACATTTTTAGAGACGCTCAATGTGGATTATGTGGTAAGCCGGGAAACAGATAAGGCTATCCTCAAGCAGGGCACCATAAGAGCTATTGACGAGGCCTGCCTGTCCTCCAAAGTGTATTTAGGTCATGTGGATGCTCTTCTTGGCAAATGCGACGCCGTCATGGTCCCGAGAATCGCCAATTTCGGCAAGGGCAATATTCTTTGCACTAAATTTTCCGCCCTTTATGATATTGTGGACAATACCTTCAGGGACAACGGCCTGCAACTGGTAGGCTATAATATGGATCCCATCAAATCCGGCGGCGAGCTGGCGGCTTTTTTGGATTTCGGCAAAAAGCTGGGCAAAAAAAAGCCGGAGTCTTTCTATGCCTATACTCTGGCCAAACAGGCGGAAAGGATCGACCGGCAGGAAACCCTGCGCCAGCATGAGGAGTCATTAAGAAAGCCGGGCATCAAGCTTCTGATTGTTGGCCATTGTTATAATATTCATGATAAATACATCGGCCGGCCGGTGCTGGATTATCTGGCAACCCAAGGAGTTACCCCTGTTTTAGCCGACGACGCCGACCGCAGAAAAGCTCTGGAGTCTGCCGCCGCCTTGACGGAAACCATGCCCTGGATATTTAACCGGGAGCAAATGGGGGCCATAGAAATGTACCGGGATAAGGTAGACGGCATCGTGCTGCTCAGCACTTTTCCCTGCGGTCCCGACTCCCTGGCCAACGAGACGGTGATCAGGCGGGTTAAAGATACACCCATCCTCAATTTACTGCTGGATGGCCAGGAGGGTAATGCCGGTGTGGAAACCCGCCTGGAAAGCTTCATCGACATCATCCGTTTCCGAAGGGAGGCCGCTTATGGAGAAGCGTAAGATATCCTTCCCTCACTTCGGCAGCTATTATATTCCTATCCGCCACCTGATGATCCGGGGCCTGGAAATCGATTATGTAACACCGCCGCCTATGACCAAAAAAACCTTGGAGCTGGGCGGCAAATACAGCCCCGATTACGTCTGCGCCCCCTTCAAAATTCACTTAGGCTGCTACATCGAAGCCATTGAAAAGGGAGCCGATACCTTGATCCAGGTGGACGGCGTCTGCCGCCTGGGCTATTACGGGGAGCTTCACGAACAGATTTTACGGGACCTGGGCTATGACGTGGTTTTTGTCAACCTGGCCCGGGCCAGAAACCGGCGGATCAGAGGCTTTTATGAAGAATTCAAAAAAATCAGCCCCAACCTTTCATTAAAAAAATTCTCCACAGCCCTGCTAACCTCCATCGATATGGTGGAAAGCATTGACCAAATTGAGGATTATCTAAGAAAGAATATCGGCTTTGAGCAGCAGGAAGGCTCCTTTGACCGGCTATACGAGGACTATCTCCAGGCCCTGTCTTTGGTGGAAAGCCGCAAGGAGGCCAAATACGTAACCTCCAACTACATTAAGCGTTTCAAAGAAATCCCGGTAAATAAGCCCCTCAAGCCCCTGCGGGTAGGCGTAGTAGGCGAGTATTATTCCATTATGGACGGCTTCAGCAATCATCAGATCGAACGGGAAATGGCTAAAATGGGTATTGTGGTAGACCGCTATTTGAATGTCTCCAACAGCCTCTTTCATTACCCGGTCAAAAAAATGCGGGAATACATCAAAGGCTATTCCAGCTACGATATAGGGGCTACGGGCACCATGACCCTTAACCGGGCTCTGAAATTTGCCAAGCGGGGCTATGACGGCATTATCCACGTTAAATCCTTCGGCTGCACCCCCGAGATAGACGCTATGCCGGTGCTGCAAAACATCAGCAAGGATTACAAAATCCCCATCCTTTATTTCAGCTTTGATTCCCAGACTGCCGAAGCCGGTATATTGACACGGCTGGAGGCTTTTTACGATATGATGGTTATGCGAAAGGAAGGCAAAGCATGAATAAAGCATACCTCGGTATCGATATCGGCTCCATTTCCACTAAGGGAGTAATTATCGACCGCAACAATAAGATTCTGGCCAGCGGCTACCTGTGGACCGAAGGCAATCCCGTCCAGGCCGTAAAAAGGCTCCTGGTTTCTTTAAAGGATCAACTGGATCATTCCCAGTACCAGATTGTGGGGGTAGGCACCACCGGCAGCGCCCGCAAGCTTATCGGCGTCATTACCGACGCCGTGGAGGTCAAAAACGAGATTACGGCTCACGCCATCGGCACCACCAGCCAATATCCCCAGGTCCGGACGATCTTTGAAATCGGCGGCCAGGACTCTAAAATCATTCTGGTGGAAAACGGCATAGTGGTGGACTACGCCATGAATACCCTTTGCGCTGCCGGCACCGGTTCTTTTCTCTCCAGCCAGGCCGCCAGGCTGGGGGTGGCAGTAGAGGATTTCGGCCCCATTGCCCTGACCTCCAAGCACCCCACCCCTATCGCCGCCCGCTGCACAGTATTTGCGGAATCGGACCTGGTTCATAAGGCTCAGATCGGCCACAGCAAAGAGGATATTATCGCCGGCCTCTGCAACGCCGTGGTCACCAACTACCTCAATAATGTAGGCAAAGGCAAGCGCATTGCGGCCCCCATCGTTTTTCAGGGGGGCGTCAGCAAAAATGTGGGTGTAAAAAAAGCTTTTGAGGCGGCCACCGGCCACCAAGTCATCGTTGACGCCAACGGTCATCTCACCGGCGCTTTAGGCGTGGCCATCATGGTCAAGCGCAAAGGCGTGGAACGGCCCTTCAGCTTTGAGCTGGCCCAGGAGGATTTCACCACCCGGGGCCGGGAATGCTCAGGCTGCGCCAACAATTGTGAAGTCATCTGCGTTTACCGGGGCAATAAGCTCATCGACGCCTGGGGCAACAAATGCGAAAAAGGCGCCGTAAAGGTGGGTTAGAAGGAGTGGTTCCATGGAATTTGCTGCCTATTTTCCTATCTATCATAAATTGACGCTTAAGGAACAAGCCCTGCTGAAGTCGTCTGTATCGAAACGCCGGGTAGCCGCCGGCACCATGATGCATAATGGCGCCGACGATTGTGTGGGTTTATTCATTCTGTCCTCCGGCCAGTTGCGGGCCTATATCCTTTCCGACGAAGGCAAGGAGATCACCCTTTACCGCCTTTTCGAGCGGGATATCTGCCTATTTTCCGCCTCTTGCATCATGTCCAGCATCCAATTCGACATTACCATCGAAGCCGAAAAAGACTCGGAGCTCTGGATCATTCCGCCGGATATTTATAAAGAGCTAATGGACAGTTCTGCTATAGTGGCCGGCTACACCAACCAGATCATGGCCACCCGTTTTTCGGAAGTCATGTGGCTGATGGAGCAAATTATGTGGAAAAGCTTCGATAAGCGTCTGGCCGCCTTTTTGCTGGAGGAAAGCGCCCTGGAAGAAAGCAGTGTTCTCCATCTCACCCATGAGAAAATAGCCAATCATCTGGGCACCGCCCGGGAGGTAGTGACCAGAATGCTGCGCTATTTCCAGTCTGAGCAAATGGTTCGCCTGACAAGAGGCGCAATAGAAATCACTGACCGTCAGAAGCTAAAGGCTCTTTGGGAGTGATATCAAAGGTTGCCGGCGGGCCCCTGCCGGTTGCTGGGCCCGCTGGCCTGCGGCGGTGCCGCCAGTGCCGGCAGTGCTCAAAAGGCTAGTTGAAAAACTTAATGCACGGGCGAGGGCGCATTAAGTTTTCAACTAGCCGGGTGTACAAAAAGACCGGGTGTACAAAAGATCGGGTGTACAAAAATCGAGGTAGTGCACTAGTAACATGCAAATACAAGTGCATATATGCAATATGCACAAAATTATGCGCATGATTAATCAAATAGTGGCACGAAGAGTCATAATGATTCCTAGTTATCACACAATACCTCGTTTTTTGCACAGAGGCGTCTGCACAGGAGCCACACCGGCGCTCAGCACAGACGGCCCACTGCCCACTGCCTACTGTCCACTGCCACTATCTGCCGTCCACTGCCCTGGGACAAAAAACAAAGAGAAATCAGCCCTGTCAAGCATTTCCACTTGAACATGGCTGATTTCTTTTTGTTTATATAATACCATTACCGGATTCAGTCCAGCATGGCCACTATTTGCTGCTTTGGCCTGGCGCCCATAGCTTGATTGACCACCTTGCCCTCTTTTATAACCACCAGTGTGGGAATGCTCATGACGTTGAAAGCTGCCGCCAACTCCCGCTGCTCATCCACATTAATCTTGCCGACTTTAATATCCGGTTTTTCCCCGGCAATTTCATCAATAATCGGTGAAACCATCCGGCAGGGGCCGCACCAGCCGGCCCAAAAGTCCAACAACACCGGTTTTGCGCTTTCAACAACCTCTTTTTGAAAGTTATCCTTTGTAATTGTCATTACAGACATATCTATTCCTCCTTTTTGATACGGGTCTATAGCAACGGACCGCCTAAAACTTGCTTTTGAGTTTATAAAATGAACCGCTTAAAACTTCTTGCGGATTGTTCTGTTTCTTTACGTCTGTATTATATGGCTTTTTGCTTTTTTATTCTGTGATAAACTCACGAAGCCTATACGCAATGTCATTTGGCTCAGATTACGAAAAACTGTCCTCTAATCCGTCACACAACTTCGATTTTTGTGCAGTTAGCTAAGCCTTAGCTTTACAAATCAATTGCGTCATGGTGCCCATAGGGCAATAAACACACCAGGAACGGGGTTTAAAGAGCAGCATGGTAATCAGGCCCAGGGTAGTGGAGGTCAGCATTACACTATAGAAGCCAAAGGCGAATTGAGCCACCCAGGGCTGCACAGCCGTACCGTGATAGGCCCAATGCCAGGGCAGCTTAAAGGTCCACAGCAAGGTCACCGCCTCACTGAGGCTGCGCTGACCGGCAAAAACCAGCCAGGTGGCAAAGAGCATGAGAAAGAACATGGTGAAGAAAAAGGCCAAAAAGCCGTAGCGGAACTGCTTGCTGCGCAAAAAAGAGGGAATATTTTTTTGGCGGGAAAGGCCCAGGCTGCCGCCTAACAGAGCAAAGAGCTGGCCTCTGCCGCAATAGCGGTTGCAGTAGGCCTTGCTGCCTTTCGTCATCGCGATAATCAGCGGGATAAAAAAACAGAGCAGGCCAGCCCAGGCAAAAAGAATATTAAAAAAGCCGAGAAGCAGATAGGCAGCCGAGAATAGCCAGAGATAGTCATACCAATGTTTTTTCATGCCGGCACCTCCACCATTTCAATAATAGAAGCCGGGCAGGCCCGCAGGCACAAACCGCAGCCCACACACAGGCTTTCGTCGATAGCCGCATACACGCCCTTTATTATTGCTATTGCCTTTTGAGGGCAGGCACTAAAACAGCAGCCGCAGGCCACACATTGATCCCGGGGCACTCTGGCTTTCTCTTTAGGGATTTTCTCTTTAGAAATTTTCTCCTTGGAGATTTTATCTTTCTGCATATTGCTCCTCCTTCTTAAATATGCTTTATATGCTTTACGTCAATAATGAGATAATCCTACAAAAAAACCGGCAGGGAAGTCGGTGACAATATCACCGGAGGCTTTTTCTTGCTGTTAGACAACGTACCAAACCGCAGCACCCCTCATAAATTGGGAAGAAGAAGCTGGATTCCAGGAGGGGATTTTATGGATAACCATATAGAAAACCAGATTACTCAGCTTAGCCGGCTGCTCCCCGGCAGCAGAGGTCTGGTGCGTTCGTCGGCTTTACAAGGCTCTATGCGCCGCCGCTTACAGGATTTGGGGCTGGTGGAGGGCACATTGGTCCGCTGTCTGCATCAAGGCCCCAGCGGCGATCCTATGGCCTATGATATACGGGGAGCCGTTATTGCTTTGCGCAAGGAAGATGCTCAGCATATTTTAATTGAAAGGGAGGCTCGGCCATGGCAATAGATGCTGGATTAAGCGCCCCCGTTATTGCTTTGGCCGGTAATCCCAACGTAGGCAAATCCACCATCTTCAATAGCCTGACCGGCATGCACCAGCATACGGGCAACTGGCCGGGCAAAACTGTTGCCGGCGCTGAAGGCAGGCATTTTTTTGGCGGCAGGGAATGGAGGATCGTGGATCTGCCCGGCACTTACTCCATATCGGCCCACTCTGTGGAAGAAAAGATAGCCAGGGACTACCTCTGCTTCGCCAATCCCTCGGCCGTTATCGTGGTTTGCGACGCCACTTGCCTGGAGCGAAATTTAAACCTGGTGCTGCAAATCAGGGAAATTACCCAAAACATAGTGGTTTGCGTCAATTTACTGGATGAAGCGGCCAAAAAGCAAATTGTCCTGGATTTACCCCAGCTTTCCCGGTTGCTGGGCCTGCCGGTGGTGGGAGCCAGCGCCCGGGCCGGCCGCGGGATCAGGGAGTTGATGGAGCAGGCTGCCTTCCTGTCCCAAGAAACAAAAGAAGAGGAAACCAAAGCAGAGAAAGCCAAAGCCGAGAAAACCAAAAGGCCCCTTATCCCCAGGCTTACTTATCCCAAACCCATAGAAAAGGCTATCAGCAGGTTGCTGCCCTTTTTGGATGGTCTGGCTCCCGCCTTGCCCCGGCATTGGCTGGCCCTGCAATTGCTGGACAAAGACGGCAGTTTTCTGGAATCCCTGGCCACAGAAGCCGCCCTGGATATTGAAGCTTTGCCGGAGCTTGCCCGGCAGCTAGACCTGCTGCATAGTCAATTAGCCCAAGCCGGCTACGACAGTTGCCGGCTCCGGGATGAAATCACGGCTGCCGGGGTCAAAGAAGCGGAAGCCATCGCCGCTAAGGTCGTCCGCCACATTCGGGAGGACAGTCACCGCCGGGACCGCCTCATCGACAACTGGATTACCGGCCGTTTTACCGGCATGCCCCTGATGCTGGCCCTTTTAGCCTTAGTTTTCTGGATTACCATTGTTGGCGCCAACTATCCTTCCGCTGCCCTTTCCAGTTTATTTTTTACTCTGGAAAACGGCCTGGCCCGGCTTCTCTCAGGCTTTCCCTCCTGGCTCTCTTCATTGCTGGTGGAAGGAGTTTTCCGGACTTTGACCTGGGTGGTTTCGGTAATGCTGCCGCCTATGGCCATTTTCTTTCCCCTGTTTACCCTCTTGGAAGACGCCGGCTATTTGCCCCGGGTAGCTTTTAATCTGGACCATTATTTTCAGAAATGCGGCGCTTGCGGCAAACAAGCCCTGACCATGGCTATGGGCTTTGGCTGCAATGCCGCCGGCGTTATCGGCTGCCGTATCATTGATTCTCCCCGGGAACGGCTGATTGCCGTCCTAACCAATTCCCTGGTGCCCTGCAATGGCCGGTTTCCTACTCTCATCGCCATCATTACCATGTTCTTTACCGTCAATTTCAGCATGAGCGCCACCGGCTCCCTTAGCCTCACCATTTTGCTGACCGCTTTTATTCTGCTGGGTATTCTCATGACCTTTCTCTCATCGGCCTTTTTATCCCATACGCTTCTCAAGGGCATCCCCTCTTCTTTCGCTCTGGAGCTGCCGCCTTACCGCCGGCCTCAATTCCATCAGGTGATCATCCGCTCCGTTTTTGACCGAACCTTATTCGTCTTAGGCCGGGCCTTGATTGCCGCCGCTCCTGCCGGCCTGATTATTTGGCTCTTAGCCAATATTAATGCGGGCAGCCAAACGCTGCTGGCCCACTTCACCGGCTTTTTGGACCCGGCGGGCCGGTTGATGGGTTTGGACGGCGTAATTCTGATGGCCTTCATCCTGGGCTTTCCGGCTAACGAAATCGTGGTTCCTTTGATTATTATGACTTATGGAGCAGGCGCAAGCCTAACGGAAGCCGATAGCCTGCTGGCCTTAAAAACCTTGCTGCTGGATAACGGCTGGACTTGGGTTACCGCTTTATGCGCCATGGTGTTTTGCCTTTTCCATTTCCCCTGCGCCACCACATTTTTAACCATAAAAAAAGAAACCCAGAGTTGGCGCTGGGCCCTTCTGGCTTTCTTTCTGCCTACGGCAATCGGCATTTGCTTTTGTCTGTTAATCAACGGTTTCGCGCACTTGTTCATCCTCTGATGCATCATAATTTTTAGGATTACCCAAAAAACAGTTGATGGTAGAAATCAGCGTCTTGATATTAAGGGGCTTGGCTATATGAGCGTTCATCCCCGCCTTTAAGCTGCTTTCCACATCTTCTTTAAACACATTGGCGCTTACGGCCATGATAACGGTATCTTTAGCCGGCCCTTCCATAGCACGAATCTGTTTTGTGGCCTCATAGCCGTCCATTATTGGCATCTGCACGTCCATGAAAATGATATCATAGGCATTTTCCGCCACCATGTCGACGGCCTCCCGGCCGTTAGCAGCTTCATCAATGACCATACCGGTTTCCGCCAAAAGCTCTAATGTTACGATCCGGTTCAGTTCCACATCATCCACCACCAGGCCCCGCTTGCCGGCATAAATATTTTTGATCTCTCCCAACTCCTCCGGGCCAGTGCCACCTGCGGTACTGGCGTTAGCCACCGGCAAATCCAGGCTGAAGGAAAAACAAGATCCCTGGCCTACCTCTGTTTCTACAGAGATATCGGAGTTCATCAAAGCAAGTATCCGTTTATTGATAGCCAGCCCAAGACCTGTACCGCCAAACCTGCGGGAAATGGAACCATCGGCTTGTACAAAGGGATGGAACAAACGTTCCAAATGATACCGGGAAATACCCAGGCCATTATCCCTAACCGAAAACAGCAGCCGGGCCTTATTATCCTCTATCCCCAGCAGCGAAACCTTCAGCTCGACCCGGCCTTTTTCCGGCGTAAATTTGACAGCGTTAGACAGAAAGTTCAGCAATACCTGAGATAAACGCATGGAATCTCCCACCAAAGTCTGGGGTATCTTTTCATCTGCCTGGATAACAAAGCAGATATTCTTCTCCCGGGCTTTTTCTCTAATCAACGAATTGATTTTTTCCATCATTGCCGCCATAGAGAAAGGCTCAATGCTGAGATCCAGGCGGCCTTCTTCAATCTTTGACAGATCCAGAACATCATTGATCAGATCCAAGAGATGCAGGGAGGATACCTCAATAGTTTTGATGGCCTCCTGCAATTTTTCCCGGCTGCCGGTGCGGCCGGCAATCTGAGCCATGCCTACAATGGCATTTAAGGGGGTCCGCATCTCGTGGCTCATCCGGGAGAGAAATTCGCTTTTGCCCCGGTTGGCGGCTTCGGCGGCGATCTTGGCCTCCAAAAGATTCATTTCCAGCTCTTTTTGAAGGCTGATATCCACAAAACTGTCCACCAGGTATTCCTTGTCTTCAATCGTGATCCGGGTACCGGTTTTAATAACGGGAATTAAACTGCCGTCCTTCCTCTCAATAACCCTTTCGGTTACGATGGTGGTCAGTTCCCGCTCATTAACATGGGGACATAAATCCATAGAACTCCGGCACAATACATCACAGCACCTCTGCCCGATGATTTCATCGGCCCTCATTTGCAGCAGTTCCTGCATAAAACAGTTTACCATCTCAATGATATGGGTTTTCATGTTGATTAAAACGATACCTATTTTAGCGGAGTCCAGCACCTTTTGAAAAAGCTCGCTGTCCTTCTTGACCCGCTTGTTAATAGCCGGTATCTCGGCAATATCTCTGACGACAGCGGCAGTGCCGTATATAACGCCTTTCTCATCGCAGACGGGGAAGACCGACTGGGCGACGGTAATGACGCTGCCGTTTTTATGGCGCAAATAGCCGGTGCCATTCCAGAAACCTCTTTCAAACACCATAGGTTGAATAACGTTTAACACAAAGTGGTGAAAATCATTGGCATGGACGTCGGCTATACTTGTAAATTCCGGCTGTTCCTCCGGCCCATAGCCCATTTTGGCGTAGGCTGCATTATTGAGGTAGATCAGCCTGCCCTTCAGATCGGCAATACCAATAAAATTGTTAGAACTGTCTACGATGGAGGCTTTCATCCGGGTGAGGTATTCTTCATTAAGCATTCTCTCGTCCATGCCGTTCACCTTTATCTAAATATTCTTATCCTCCCTTTATTATAGCCAATATTTAAAATCCTGTATAGTGCGGCCCTATCTCATCTTCCCAGATAAAGCCGGTAGGGCGCCATCAAGTAATAGACAGGATTCATGACCCGCAGCCTCAAGGATCTGCCGTCGTCCTTTTCCAAGGCAAAGGAAACTTTGGTGATAATGCCGTTTTCATCAGGCTCCACAGAATAACCGCCGCCGTCAAGCCGGCCCATAAAGCCGACTCGCATAAAGCCGGCGCCCGCCATAATTTTATCCGGCGACTTATTGTCGTAGCTCAGATTCATTACCAAGGCCTTTTCATCGCCAAAAGCCTCATTTTCTATGGCCACATCGGCAATGGTCATGATGCTATCGCCAAACTCCACTTTCTGATTCAGCGCCAGCTTTTCCCCTTCTGCCGGAACAGGCAGCTTAATGTCCCGGTACTCATTGCTTTGAACCAGGATAAAGGGAATATCCAGCACCAAATCCCGGTCCTCCGGCTCCAGGTCAAAGGTGAACTTCGTATTAGGGCCCATGAAGCTTTCCGGCAGAGTATAGCTTTTGGGGCCGTCGCTGGTCAGCAGCCTTAAATCCAGGCCGCCGTAGCCCTTTTCCCATTCCCTGGAGAAGGACTGGATCTGGTAATTGCTTTTGTTGAGGGGATAAAGCTCCACCGTGACCTGATCCTCTGTAAACTCCGGCACAGCCGTGATGGCAATATCGTGGTGAATATCGGTGGCCCCAATATCCGTCAGCTCCTCAAAGGTGGCCACATCTTTTAATGCAAACTCCAGGGACAAGCCTAAACCCTCATGCTCCAGCCGGTACAGGATATCTTTGCCGATGTCTTCCTCTGCCATCTGATAAGTGTAGGCGCTGCTTTCCGTCCTGGAGCCGCCGCCACTGGAACCCATGAACTCTTTATATTGCTGCTCACCGGCATAAAGGCTGACTTCGGGGGGAAGAAGCTTGTCTTCTTTTTTCAGCCGCTCCCATTCCGCCTCTTTTCTGGCCAGCACCTCTTCTTCTCCAATGCCTTTCCACTCTACCTCAAACAAAACGGTGAGGCTATCCTTGCCGGCGATGGCGTTTTGCAGCGATAGCCGGGCTTCCTGGTTTTCGGCGCTGGGCAAGCTGTCCGCTACGTAAAGGATAGCATCTCCTTCATCAGATCCGGCCTGGTTTTCCACAATGCCATAGCCGGGAATAAAGCTGAAAAAACGGTTTACGGCAGCGATGACCACGTCAAAGTTCATTAAAGACAGGGCTAAAAAGAGCAGTGCTCCCGCTGCCAGAAGAGCGGTTTTTTGAAACAAAGGCTTTGATGAGACGCCGGCAGCTTGGCGTTTTTTCTGCGCTTGCGGGGCCTGCAGGGGCTCTGCCGTATGCAAAGGTTTTTCCGCCTGCAAGAACTCTGCCGTATGCAGGGGCTCTGCCGGGGCCTGGAGACCGGCCTTGGCGAATACCCTTTCCTTAATCCGGCGGGCAGCCAATTCATCAAGAGATTCGTTGATTTCTGCCCCTTCCCCTCCTATATCCCGGGGCTCTATTGCCTGCAAAAGTTCTGCCGTTGTTTCTTGATCCAATTGCTCCATAAGCTTCCTTATTTTCTCCTCCATTACAAAACACCCCCTAAGGCCAGTTTTAGCTTATCCAGTCCTCTGGATATTTTTTTGTCGACGGTATTTTCCTTGATGTCCAGGACTTTAGCTATGGCCTTGGTGCTTTGGCCAAAATAATACTTACGGATAAATATCTCGCTATCCGGCGGCCCTAAGGCCTTGATCTGGCGTACCAGCTCCCGGCCGGTTTCCCGGGCCGTCACCGCTGCCTCCACCTGATTTTCTGCCGCCTGGTCCTCAATCTTTGGCCATAGCTCCTCTTGCCCTAAAGGAAGGCCCCCTCGCAAGGGCTGATTTACCTGGCCCGTAAGCTGCCGGAATTTATCAATGGCTTTGCGCTTAGCTACCGTTGCCAAAAAGCCTTTGACACTGCCTTTCGAGGCATCCATAGCTTTGCGGCTTTGAAATACAGCATAGAAAACGTCGCTGGTGCATTCTTCGATATCCTCCCTGCCAGCTACAGCCGCCAGCTTGCCTGATACGATGGTATAAACGAAACCCAGATAATTATCCATCATATATGCCAGGCCCTTTTCCGGCTCATCCCGCAGCAGGCGGATCAATTCCTCATCACCAATCAAAGGCTCACCTTCTTTGCTTCAAATAATCACTTCACTATATCCATTCGTAAACGGTTGGTCAAATCTGACCAGAGAAAAGAAAACTTTTTGTAAACGCCTGCGCTTTTATTGCAATTTTTAGAGGATTTTAGCCAAATATGTAAAATATATGAAACAGGAGGTGGAATAATGGATAAAGAACAAGAGCACTTCTTGTCTCAATTATTTGACCAACAGTTTATTGCTTTATACAAGTATCTTTATCACCGCACCAGAGATAGTGAATTAGCCTATGACCTGGCTCAAGAGGCTTTTGCCAGATTATGCTCAAAAATAGATGATATCGGCCACACCAATCTGGCCGGCTGGCTATACGTGACCGCAAATAATTTGGTAAATAACCATCGAAAACGAAAAGATAATCAGATAGGATGCCTTGATGATTATCTGGATATGCCTTCGCTCCCCCAAGGAACAGAACTTTGGGAACTGCTGCCCCCTCATCTTTCGGAAGAAGAGTGTCAGTTGCTGGTCTGGCGTTTTCAGGAGGATTTGTCCTATGAAACCATCAGTTCCCGGCTAAACATCTCCGCGGCAGCTTGCCGAAACAGAGTCTACCGTGCACTAAATAAGTGCAGAGGCTTATTAAAAAAAGATGATTTATTTTAAAAATTTCCTGTGACAAAACAATAGCCTCAGGAAATATAGGTAATGAGGGGGTATAAATGAGATGTCGGAAAATAAGCTGTCCAAACTATATACCGACAAAGAGCCAAAGCAAGACTGCTTTAGCGAAAATAGAGATAACCTGATCAGGAACTTAGAAGAAATCATCGATAAAATGGGGGTTGATCATTTTGATGAGGAATTAGTGAAAAACTATTTGGATCTCTTGGAAAAAATTGATCCTGTACCTATGGATTTTTCTATGGAAGAGGCTCAAGCAGATTTTCGCCAAAGCAATTTTCCCGACTCCACACTTGAGGAGAGCAAAAAAATAGAACCGGCCAAAAAGTCCGCTCCCTTATGGCGGGGTCTCAGAGCCATTGCCGCCCTATTGGTGATTGCCTTCAGCCTGACGGCAGTAGCCGGCAAAGTAACGGGTACGAAACCTTTTCAGCAGTTTATTTATTGGAAAGATGATATTCTGCAAATTTTTTCTGAGGAGCCTTCCGGGGAAATGATCTTCCCTGAACGGACTGCCGATCAACCATATGAATCCTTGGAGGCAGCTTTGGAAAGTAACGGGATATCTTCTAAACACTGTCCTACCTGGATTCCAGAAGATTTATCAATATCTACGATCGAAGTGACTCAGCTTTCGCAGATAGCAACCTATTCGGCCATTTATGAGGGGGAAACGAGGGCTCTAGTTATCAGTGTAGATCATCAATTAGGCAAAGCAGGTCCTTTAATCATAGAAAAAAATCCCGGTCCCGTCATGGTTTATGAGCATAATGACAGGGAGTATTATATTGTGTTCAATCTGGATATTTGTACTGTGGTTTGGGTCATTGACGATCTTACTTTTACCTTTGCCGGTCAATTAACAGAAAAAGAAGCAAAAAAAATAATCGATTCCATACCGGAATGATACAGTGAGGAGTTTTGAAAATGAAAAAAAGATTTCTATCGATCTTATTAATTATGGTGATGAGTTTATCTATTGGCGGGGGTAGCTTGTTGGCTTGGATAGGCGTACAGTCAAGCACCCATCTAAATACGTATTCTATATATCTTGGTGCAACCGGTAATAATAAAATGGCAGTCTCCTTTTCTGTCCTAGGTACAGGTCAAATGACCAAAATCGGCGCCCAAAAAATACTTATTGAAAAACAATCGGGCTCCAGTTGGGTTACGGTGGCAACCTATCATGGCAGTACCAATCCTGCTTTCTACCGAAGTAATGCCTATTCCCACGCTTATGAATTTAGTTTTACTGGTTCTCCCGGTACTACCTACCGGGCAACGTTGACTGCTTATGCCGAAAATTCCAGCGGTTCCGATACGCAGACCGGAGTATCTAATACAAGCCAATGCTATTAGCATAGCCAAAGGCAAGAAAATTAGTGAAAATACTTATAAAAGAGCTTGGCAAAAACCGGAGAAAAAATTTTTTCCGGTTTTTTCATTTTTCCTGTAACAAAACTGCCTGCTGAAGAGATGTATAGGGTAAAGGGGAAATTGGCAGAAGCAATAATTGGGAGGAATTTTTTATAAGGGGATGAGCTTGAGAATGAAAGTGAATTTGAAACTTGTTCTATCTTTATGTTTAATCACTTTGATGGTTACCAACTTGTTTCCTTTGAATGCAATGGCAGATATTATGTCAAAAACGTCCATATACGACGATATTGTTTATTTAAAAGAAGCACCACCAGAACATGCCAATTCGTTATTAGAAGATGCTGATTTATTGGAAGCAATTACAGCTGGTTCCGCTATAATTTCTGAACCTGTTGCCATCGAAGAACTCTTGCCTTCAAAACAATCAGCGTCACCGGGTGACTCAACCGCAAAGACAATTCAAGATGGGTTGAAAGCGGAAGCCGACTTTAGTATAGTAGTTGAAATAGGAGATATCATATTTAAAGCTATCCCAGAAAATGAAATAAATATCGTGCAAAGCGAACAAAAGGAAATGCCGTCAAATAAGGTTTCCATTGCCAGCGCAGATTCCTGTGATATATTCGCTAGGGATCTTGTCGTTAAGCCGGGAGCAAACTATCCCTTTATCATGGGTGAAGCTGCGTATATGCAATTTGTAATCGGCAATTATGGTCCAGATACCGCAATGGGCGTAGGCTTCTCCGTATATGTTAACAATATGCCTGCGGACTCGTATAGTACAGGTGTTTTGCCCGGCAATACCCAAGGCATAGTTCCGATCTCCGTGAATCTCAGCGGTGGCGCGGCAGGCGACTACACGGTGAGGATTGTTGCCTCAGCGGCAGCGCCAGTTGATGCAAATACGGGAAACAATGAAACGTCGAATTCCTTCCAATGGTTAGTTAACAGTGCCTTAGTCGATTTAGGAATACGTTATGGCGAAATAATTAACAGTACAAGCGGCAGTGCGCCTTTTGAAACAACTGCTACACAGTGGTATCAGTTTTATGTAATCAATTATGGTCCGGGAGCCACGTCCTCTCCATATGCCAGGCTAACTGTTGTAAAATCTGACGATAGTGGCATACTCTATTCTGAACCCCTTGGTTTACCATCAATTCCCGCCGGATATGGTTGCACGGTCAATTGGCCGCTAAATATAAACAGTTCAGGAATTTACAATTTCACTGCCAGTGTTTATGACGAGAATCGGACAGATCCGGACCTCGGAGACAATTACGCATATAATACGTTCACCTGTATTCCTGACGGTTGCGGCATTTGGGCAAAAACGTTGAATTGTGATACACGAAACATCTCTATTTCTATTATAGATCCCTCCATCGACCTGGCGGATGTACAAGCGGCCGCTTCTGACTGGAACGGCATAACCAGTCAAATTCATATTAGTACGGTTGGCCGTAACCTTAGTAACCCAACTTGTATCATGTATCTAGGTGTTGTTGAGGATGGTTTTAGAGGTGAGTTTATCGAAAATGACAAGCCCAATACATATTATAGTGGTGGGACGATTATCATTAATCGTGCTACTTATAATATGCCCGGCTACGAATTTGTTGACGATCACGTTATCCGTCATGAAATCGGGCATCTCATAAGTTTAAACCATCCCCATATGCATAACCCTCTTTGCGAAGATAAGGCAGTTATGCAATACAAAGCCAATTGCTTTTCAGCCACTGTCACTGAGCACGATCGGCAAGCTCTAATAAACAAATGGGGCCTTCAGTAGACTATGTTTTTATTCTATCATTATGATGGAATAAAAACAGACGAATTGACGGTAAATGAATAGTCAGGAAAGAACCAGAATGAGCCAGTATAGTCAAAAAAGGAGGAATTTACCTTGAAGTACATAGCTATTATTATGGCGGCCTTTTTGCTTTCGTCCGGCGGCGTTGATTTACCCCAACAACATAGTCTAGAAGAATACGATATAGTCCAACCAGGGGAAAACGACAGTATCCAACCAGGAGAATATGACAGTATCGAATATACCAATCCAGTATTGGCTTATTATGAAACAACACTGGATGGATTGGAGAGCAGAGCCTCCAATATTGTTAGAGGAGTTGTGTCAAATGACGCAAGAAATGTACTTCATTACTTCCCGGGCATAGATCCAATTCCTCTATATAGCGCAATAACCTTTGAAGTTCTTGAGGTAATCCAAGGTGACGGTGATGTTAAAGCAGGCGATATCATGACTATTCTTGAACCATACTATATTATTGATCGCATTTTAGTTACACGTGGAAATTATCTTCCTTCAACACCCCATCAGGAATATATATTCTTTTTGGGAAACCGCGTTCCTGATACATTGGAAGAAGGATATGGCCCACAAGGGTACGAAGGGGCACATTTTGTCATCCATTGTGAGCGTGGAAGATACCTGGTGCCCAATGGCGAAGTCCCAAATATCAAAGCATATTCCAATAAAGAATTATCTCTGGGCGAACAGGATACCGAATTGTATAGGAGTTTGTACCAAGAGGTTGTTGACGCCTATTTGAATTGACAGGGAGAGGCTGTCTCAAATTGGTTTTTTAAAACCAATTTGAGCGGCTTTTTTCGTGGAAAAAAAGAGTGAAGGATAGCAAAAACGGGCTCCGAAGAACCCAGCCGTCACTGACTCTTTTTCAGCAGCAGCATAATTTCATTAAGGATAGGGGGAGCAGAAGATGAAAAGACAAGGCTTTTTTTTCCTGGTAGCATTAATATGTTTAGGAGGAATCTGTGGGGTAGTTTACCTTAATCACATTTCAAATTCTGCCCCTCTTTCAGCTAGTGAAAAAAAGATTATTTTGATTAAGGATTTTTTTGAACGGCCTGAAGAATATCAAATTATCTGGATAGAAACTAACGAAGACATAACAGAGAAGGTCTTTCAAAAGTACTTA
>JAHDMJ010000015.1 GCA_018436095.1 Clostridia bacterium
AGTTGAGCAAAAATGCAGGTTTGTAGACACCCCTTAGAGTTATGGCGGCTCAAAAAATAAGTAGAAATGTATGCCTTGGCTGTATCTAGTGCCCTGGCTGAAATGAATTCACTACCAAACTGTAAAAAATGTTTAAGCTTTCTAACATTCCCGCTGATAAGAGTCCCTAGACGAAGACAAACTTGCAATTTTGCACAGAAGGGGGACCTCAATAAGCCAACCACCCCCTGCCGGTGGGGGCATGCCCCATTTCTTTCCATTAGGGATAGGCCAATATAGTTTGAAGCCCCTTTCCTAACCACCAAATAGCAGAAACGGATCCTTGCGAGTCCGTTTCTGCTATTTTTAATTACTCTAGGGGAGAAAAGCTATCTTATTCTGCCCAAAACATCTGTTTTATGCCGTAAGGTTTATCCGGCTTGCCTAGCTTGCCTAATCGGGGCCGGCATCTGCTGCTCCCTCAAAAATCGAGGTTGTGTACGACAAGCAGGGGATTTTACCTGTTTTTCGCTTCCAGATGCACAAAAATCGAAGTTGTGTGACGGATTAGAGGGCAGTTTTTCGTAATTTGAGCCAATTTGAAGGAAATAGTACAATACAACTTCGATTTTTGTGCAGTTAGCCTCTGCTTTTAGCCTAAATTTGATGTCTGCTGCGACACAACTTCGATTTTTGAGCACCTCGCCTGATTTGCCGCCGACTTTTTCAGTGCCCTCGGTACGTCCCGTGAGGTCGCTGCCGTTGCTGCCCCGTGGACCCGTTACTACCGCCGTGAGGCCGCTGCCGTAACTGCCCCGCGGGCCCGTTGCTGCTGCCGTTGCTGCCGCCGCTACTCCATGGGCTCGTTGCCGCCGTCACTGCCCTGAAGCCGCAAACTTCCGTTTCCAGCCGGTCTTCAGCGGTATTTTTTCAGCTTGTCATAAAGGCAGGTCAAGGAAATCCCCAATTCTTTAGCCGCCGCCCTTTTTCCCTCCAGAGTTTCGCCGTGGCGTTTAAGGGCTGCCAGAATCATCCGTTTTTCCATTATGCTAAGGCTTTTGCCTTCCATCTGCTCTAAGGGCAGGGCCTCTGCCGGATAAAGAATCGAGGTAATATCCTCCCGGGTAATCAGGTTATTGTCGCCCCGGATCATCAGTTTTTCCACCAGGTTTTCCAGCTCCCGAATATTGCCCGGCCACTCATAATTCCGGAGCTCCTGAATAGCTCCCGCATCCATGCGGGGGATCTGATTTTCGCTTAAAGGCTCCATACCCTTGATCTTGCCTCCGACTTCCCGCAGCACCGGAGCAGGAAAAGTTCTTCTCTCAAACCAATCCTTCTCGCAATGTTTGCGGATCATCTGATGAGCCAAGAGAGCAACGTCCTCCCGCCGTTTGCGTAAGGGCGGCAGTTGAATATGAATCACATTCAACCGATAATACAGGTCGCTGCGAAATTGCCCTTTTGCCACAGCCTCTTTTAAATCTTTATTCGTCGCAGCAATAACACGTACATCTATCCGGATGGGATGAGTGCCGCCTATACGCTCAACCTCTTTTTCCTGCAGCACCCGCAAAAGCTTGGCCTGGAGATAAATATCCATATCGCCGATTTCGTCCAGGAATATGGTGCCGCCGTTAGCCAGTTCGAATTTACCTATCTTGGCTTTGCTTGCTCCGGTAAACGCCCCCTTTTCATAGCCAAAAAGCTCGCTTTCCAAAAGGGTGCCGGGAATAGCAGGACAATTCACCTTAATAAAAGGTCCTTTAAACCGGCTGCTGAAGGCATGGATGCCGTGAGCAAACAATTCTTTACCGGTACCGGACTCGCCGGTGATTAATACTGTAGATATGCTATCCGCCGCCTGCTTAGCCTGGCTGATACATTTCTTGAAGTTTGCCGATTCTCCCGCCAGATCCATAAAAGTATACTTGGGCCGGTTCATGGAGTGAATTTCTTCTTTCAGGGAGTCTATTTCCTCTTTGCTGCGGTCAAGAATCTTAATCATTTTTTCAACCAAGTCGGCGTCGTTAAATACGGTCACCGCTCCCACCAGCCGGCCGTCGCTGATCAGCGGCGAAGCATTGGCGATAATCGTTTTGCCGTTTGTGACGTGGTTATTGCCAAAAACCGCTTTGCCGGTGCGCAGCACCTGGGCCAGGCTGCCGTCCGGCGACACTTCAAAAACGCTGAAACCCAGCCGGTCTTTGGCCGGCACATCCAAAATCTTTGTAAATGCGGCATTTACATAAGTAATTATACCCTTTTCATCCACTACCTCAATGCCTTCTTGAGCCGCCTCCATAGCCGCCTCAGCCTGGTGATAGTTTTGCTCGCTCTTCATTAGCCGGCTAAATACCGGCATTAGGAATTCACTTTGCCTGTAATCATAAACCAGACTGCCCCAAGCCCGGGCCTTTGCCAAATAAGCTTCAAGCTCTTCAAGGCCCAAAGTATCGACGATCACGTCAAAATTAATCTGCTCTGCTTCTGTCAAAGCGACAGCAGAATGGTATACAGGCACTACATCATCCTTGAGCCAGACAACTTCTTCACTTTTTGACGATGGATCAAAAACTGCCACCAGTTCCACATCATGAACAAGCTTCAGCGCCCTCAGCATATCCGTCTGCCGGTTAAAAAAGCCAATCAGTAAAAGCCTGGATTTCTTTTGCACTGGCCATTCCCCCTTTATAACGAGAAGCCGGATATACCCCCGCTTCTTAAAGCGGTGGGTTCCGCTTATCTTTTGAGGCGTATAAGGAATCCCTTTCCTCATTAAAACAAAATCAGCAACAAAATGCAACGCAATTGCTGAAAATCTAAGTTCGTCGCATTTGTGCTTTAATTCACTATATTACGCATTCTAAAATATATCAATTTCAGATTGTGAAATCCTCTTATTTACCCTACTATTCTAATGCTTATTTCCTTAAAATATCAATATTTTTTATTAATAAATTTCGAATTCCGAAATAAATATATTAACCTTTGTTTATAAAAATCCCAGGCCTTAAATTGCTTTTTCCTTTACTTAGAGCAATTTGTTCACTCTACTATTTGACTGGCATAATTCTTGCGTTGTCTCATAAATAAGGAGGTGAGCCTTGCAGACGACAGCAGCACCATGTCTGCCATTAATCAACCAGAATGATAGGAGGAAATTATATGATTATCGTTATCGTACCATTTTGTGTCCTGCTTGCCATTATTCTGATTAAAAAAATCCCTTATATTGGCGGAAATATCACAGCCGGCCTTTTAATCACCGGACTTTTAGCCCTTTTGATGGGCGGCATTTACAATCCCGTACAATGGCTGCAGGCCTGGGTCGACGGTATTGACCGTATCGCCTGGGTCATGTGTCTGACCATTTTTGGCAGCTTATACGCCGAAACCCAGGTCCGCATGGGAACAATGGACACCGTATTAAATGTGATGCGGGCCAAATTCGGCCGCTCTCCCCGGGGGCTCATCGTTTGTATCGTTCTGGCCCTCTGTATCGCCGGTTCCCTTTTGGGTGACGCCGTGGCCGCCTCCACCGTTATCGGCGTGCTGATCATTCGCTCTCTGGCGGAAATGGAGCTTACCGGCGAACAGATCGCCTGTACCATCGTCATGGGCGCCAGCCTTGGCTCCATTATGCCTCCCGTTACCCAATCCGTTTTTCTCTCCGCCTCCCTTGTGGGCGTCGATCCCACCGACGTAACCAAAATTGCTTATTTCACCGTGGGCCTGGGCATCATCATTTGCTGTTTATATGTGGCTTACGGCTTTATCAAAATCAAATCGCTGCCTGAAGACCTGATTCCCAAGGAAACCGCCGGTCAGATCCTGAAAAAGAATTGGCCGGTTTTAGTGCCGCTGATTCTTTTGGTCACTATTATCCTGCTTCGCCTGATCTTCAAAGTCGATCTGATCACCACGATCTTTGACTTCATCCTCAAACCTCTGGCTCAGATAAAAATCCTCAAGGGTCTCACCAATTTGATCGTCTTTACCATGATCATCGTCACCATTGTTAGCTGCTTTTACTCCTCTGTTCGGAAAAATCTTGGCGACACAATGAAAACTGGTATACTTAACGTCAAGAACAGCATTTTTGTTCAAGGCTCTGCCGGCCTGATGCTAGGCGCTTTCTATGCCGCCGGCCAGATCGAAGCTGTTAAGAATTTTGCTTTAGGCTTAAACCAGCATTTGCTGAAGCTGGGCGGCGCCGTCGCCTTAAACCTCATCGGTATGCTGACCGGTTCCCAGTCTACGGCGCAAAACTCTATTTTTGCTTTCTTTGGACCGGCTTTGATCGAAGCCGGGGTTGATCCCGTAAAAGCCGCTATTGTCGGTTCCCATATCGCCGCTTCCGGCCAGGGCATGCCTCCTGCCGATCTGACCTGCTTTGTCGTCTGTGGCTTAGTAGGCGGTATTCTCAGCAAAAAGGTTGATCCCGTAAAAACCATGCTACTAAACCTGCCTATGTGTATTTACCTCTTCGTTGTCGGCTGCATCTTTATGTATATCTGATAATCCAAGATAAGCTACGGCGCCCCCCTGCAATGGGCTCCGCCCATGGGGGGCTTCCCTTCTCTCTATTTGAATTTACCCTTTGGTTAAAAAAAGGAGGAAACTTCCGTGGAAAAGCAATGGAATGTGATCATCATTGGCGGCGGTATCATTGGCTTGGCTTGCGCTTATTATTTGACGGAAGCCGGCCAATCGGTGCTGCTTCTGGAAAAGGGTGATCTGGGCGAGGGTGCTTCCACCTCCTGTGACGACATGATCTTCCTGCAATCAAAAAAACCAGGTATTCTTTTGACTATCGCATTAGAAAGCCTTGACATGTATCGCCGGCTTGATCAGGACCTACCGGCCTCCATCGAATTTGAAAGCCGGGGCGGCATGGTGCTGATCGAATCCGAAAGCCAGATGAGCCATATGCAGAATTTTGTCCGTCAACAAAAAGCTCTGAATCTTGATGTGGAGCTGCTGGAAAAGGACCAGGTCAGAAAAATGGCCCCTCTTGTCAGCAAACATGTGCTGGGTTCTACATACAGTCCCATGGATTCCCAGGTTAATCCCTTACAGGTCATGCGGGGCTTTGTCAAGTCCGCTACAGCAAAGGGCTTGGAAATACGCCGGCACTGCGGCGTCAAGGCTCTGGACAACCCTTCTCCTTACCATTGGAAGGTTACAGCCGAGGACGGAAAGATTTATGAAAGCAGCTTCGTGATTAACGCCTGCGGCGCCTGGGCTCCCCAAACAGGAGAATTGACAGGTCTGGAATTGCCTATCAAGCCCAAGAGAGGACAAATTCTGGTTACTGAATCCGTTCCCGCCTTTGGTAAAACTAATTTTTGGAGCGCCGACTACATCGTAATGAAGCTGAATCCTGATTTCGCGAAAGAGCGCAGTGCTTTGATGAATGATTTAGGAATAGGCTTATCCATGTCCCAAGCCGAAAGCGGCAATTACTTTCTGGGCGGCACCCGGGAATTTGTGGGTTTTGATAAAACTGTTGACCGTACTGCTTTACACCTGATTTTAAAAGAAGCGGTACGTTTTTTCCCGGCTTTAGAAAAGGTCAACATCATCCGGACCTTCTCCGGCTTTCGCCCCGCTGCCGCCGACGGCAAGCCTTTTATTGGCCCCGTGGCTACCCAGCCCGGCATGTATATCGCCGCCGGCCACGAAGGGGACGGCATTGCTTTAGCCCCCATCACCGGCTATGCCATTAGCCAGATGATTACCGGCAAACCCTTGCCTTATGATTTCAACGAGCTGTCTCCTGCCCGTCTGGGCATTTAGGAATGCAGAAAGGAAGTCCTGTCATGGATGAATTATTCATTTGCCGTTGCGAAGAAGTTACCCGCCGGGAGCTGGAACAAGCTATCGAAGACGGCGCCATTACAATGAACGAATTAAAACGCTGGACCAGAGCAGGAATGGGCCTTTGCCAGGGTAAGACCTGCGCTAAACAAGTCATGGCCCTTTTAGCCCAGAAAACGGCTCAAAGCCCTGCCGCAATAAAACCGGCTACAACCCGCAACCCTGTCAGACCGATGCAAATCAGCTACATGACAAAGGAGGCGGAATAAATGCAGGAAAACAAGGCTAAAAATCACCGCGTAATCAAGCATCCTATATTGCCGGCAGAGGCCCCTTGTGACGTCAGCATTTTCGTAGACGGCCAAGAGATTCCGGCAAAAGCCGGCGAACCCATTGCGGCAGCCCTGCTGACTGCCGGTATCCGAATTTTTCGGCAGACAGCCAAGAAAGGCTATCCCCGGGGAATTTTCTGCGGCATCGGCCGCTGCACCGACTGTGTGATGACCGTAGACGGCCAGCCCAACGTCCGAACCTGCGTAACCCCTGTCCGGGCCGGCATGAAGGTTGAAACCCAAATTGGTTTAGGAAGGTGGGCGGAATGAGCATGAGAAAAGTACAGGCCATCGTTATCGGCGCCGGACCCGCAGGCTTGGCCGCCTGCATCGAAATTGCCAAGGCCGGCGGCAAGGCTGTATTAATTGATGAAAATGCCAAACCCGGCGGCCAGCTATTTAAACAAATCCACAAATTCTTCGGTTCCCGGGAGCATCGCGCCGGAGTCCGGGGCTACGATATCGGCAATCAGCTGCTGCAAGAGACCGAGGATCTGGGGGTAGAGGTGTTCCTAGATTCGCCGGTTTACGGTTTATTCCGGGACCCCCGGGGAATTATGGTCAGCTATATGCAGGACGGCCGGGAAAGGGCCTTGCTGGGTGAAACGGTAATTTTGGCTACAGGGGCGGCGGAAAACGCCCTAACCTTCCCCGGCAGCACTCTGCCCGGGGTGATGGGAGCAGGCTGTGCCCAGACCATGATCAACGTCAACCGGGTATTGCCGGGAAAGAAAGTCATCATGGTAGGCTCCGGCAACGTAGGCTTAATTGTTTCCTATCAGCTGATGCAGGCAGGGGCTGAGGTGGCGGCTCTTATTGAAGCGGCGCCCAGCATAGGCGGCTACGGCGTTCACGCCGGCAAAATCCGCCGGGCAGGTGTACCGATTTTAGTTGGCCATACCATTAAGCGGGCTATGGGCAGGGATCAGGTGGAGTCTGTAGAAATTATAGCTCTGGATGAAAAGTTCCAGGAGATTCCCGGCACGGAGCAGATTTTGTCTTGCGACACCGTCTGTATTGCCATAGGCCTGACTCCCTTGACGGAGCTGGCCTGGCTGGCCGGCTGCCAATTCACCTTTATTCCTTCTTTAGGGGGCCATATTCCCATCCACGATGAAAACATGGCTACTACGGTGTCCGGTCTGTATGTGGCGGGGGATATTGCCGGGGCGGAAGAAGCCAGCACCGCTATGGAGGAAGGCCGGCTGGCCGGTATTGCGGCAGCGGAAGCCCTGGGCCTCTATGATGAGGCGGCAGCGGCGCCGTTGAAAGCGTCGGTATGGGCCAGGATGGACGCTTTGCGCACCGGCCCCTTCGGTCAGAAGCGTCATGAAGCTAAGGCCCTGATGCTGGAAACCGCCAAAGGAGGAACAAAATAATGAATGAAGGAGTCAAATTCAGCGGCATTCCTTCCGCTCAGGAACTGGCGGCTATTCCCGGCATTGCCGGTCCGGAGCGGTTTGAGCAGGGTCCTGTAGCCGTCATTGAATGTGTTCAGGAAATTCCCTGCAATCCCTGTGAGAAAGCCTGCCCTTTCGGCGCCATTACCGTAGGCCAGCCCATCACCGCCCTGCCGGTGCTGGATGAAGAAAAATGCACCGGCTGCGGAGTTTGCCTGGCTAAATGTCCGGGACTGGCGATTTTCCGGGTCCATAAGAATTACACTGAGGATACGGCTTTAGTGGAATTTCCCTTTGAGTACCTGCCCCTGCCCCGGGAAGGAGATACGGTAGCCTGCGGCGGCCGGGACGGCGCTTATGTCTGTGACGGCAAGGTTCTCAAGATCAATCAAAGCAAGGCTTGGGACGGCACCACACTGGTTGCTGTGGCAGTTCCAAAACAATATTATATGACCGTTCGCACCATCGGCAAAAAAAAGGAGGATTAATCATGACTATTGCTAAAGGCGGCATCACGAATCAAGGCATGATCATCGGCGTATTAATGCTGGAAACCGTATTTCCCCGTATACCCGGCGACGTGGGCAACGGCTGGACCTTTGATTTCCCCGTAATGTACCGGCAGGTTACCGGCGCTAATCCCACCAGCGTAGTAAAAAACGCCGACCCCGCCCTGTTAAAGCCTTTTATTGAGGGAGCTCAGGCCCTGGAGGCGGCGGGTTGTAAAGCCATTGCCACCAGTTGCGGTTTTCTGGTCATGTTCCAGAAGGAAATGGCGGCGGCAGTCAATATCCCCGTTATTTCCTCCAGCCTTTTACAGGTGCCTTTCGTCAGCCGAATGCTGGGCCCGGACAAAAAAGTGGGCATTATTACGGCCAAAGCCTCCTCTCTCACCGAAAAACATTTTAAAGGGGCCGGCATGGAAGACTGCTCCTTTGCCATTCAAGGCATGGAGGAATTCCCGGAATTTTTCCGTACTTTTATTGAAAACCATGATACCATGGACGTGGAAAAGGCCACCGAAGAAATGCGGGAGGCCGGCCGCAAGCTGGTCAGGGAAAATCCCGATGTTGGCGCTATCGTTTTAGAGTGCACCAACATGCCGCCTTTTGCTTACGCTGTTCAGGAGGCTACCGGACTGCCGGTCTACGATGTGGTCACCTTGATCCGCCATACCGCCATGAGCGTGGTCAGGGGGCCCTACGGCGCTAAAGCTCTGTAAAGCTTCGCCCCTTTTCTCTCTTTATTTACTATTGCTGACAACGAAAGGATGGATTCTATGGTAAATGTCCTGCTTTCCGGCTGCAATGGCCGCATGGGCCAGGCCGTAGTGCGCCAGGCTGCCGAAGCCGGAATAAAGATCGTAGCCGGCTATGATATGAACGCTGTAAAGCTAAACGATTTTCCGGTTTATCCTAATTTTGCCGGGATTACTGAAGCCGCTGACCTTCTCATTGATTTCAGCCACATTTCCGCTACCACCCAGGTACTGGAATACTGCCGGGACAAAAAGCTGCCTCTGGTGCTGTGCACCACCGGCATCAAGGACGAACTGGAGACTAAGGTTATAGCGGCGGCTGAGGATATCCCCATTTTTAAATCCTTCAACATGTCCTTGGGCATCAGCCTTCTGCAGGCTTTAGTCCGGCAGGCCGCCAGGGTGCTGGGGGATACCTACGATATTGAAATTATTGAAAAACATCACAATCAAAAGGTAGACGCTCCCAGCGGCACCGCCCTGATGATTGCCGACGCCGCCGCTTCCTGCCTGAACTTCCAGGCGGAATACGTCTATGACCGTACAAAAGAACATCAGAAACGGGACCGCAAGGAAATCGGCATCCATGCCGTCCGGGGCGGCACCATCGTCGGAGAGCATGAAGCCATGTTCATCGGCCCCAACGAGATCATTTCCATTAGCCATTCCGCCCAATCCCGGGAGCTCTTTGCCAATGGCGCTATCAAAGCCGCCGCTTTCATTCTGGATAAAAAGCCCGGCATTTACAATATGGATGATCTGGTCAGCTCTTTAAGCCGTTAAGATTCAGACTATAGCAAAAACACGCAGAAAGGCGCCGCCGTCCTTCTGCGTGTTTTTTATTTATGATACTTTTTTTTGATACTTTTTTCCCAGGGAAATTTCGGCTTGCTTGCCTAGCCGTTGAAAGCCTGGTCCAGATCGGCAATGATATCCTTAATATTTTCCGTACCGACAGACAGCCGCACAGTGGTGGGCTTGATGCCCTGTTCCAGCAGCTCCGCCCCGGAAAGCTGGGAATGAGTGGTGCTGGCAGGATGAATCACCAGGCTTTTGACGTCGGCCACGTTGGCCAGCAAAGAAAAGAGCTGCAGGCGGTCAATAAAATTGCGGGCATCGGCCGCATTGCCTTTGACTTCAAAGGTGAAGATGGAACCGGCGCCTTGGGAGAAATATTTTTGATAAAGCTGGTGACTGGGATCACCGGCCAAAGAAGGATGGTGCACTTTCTCCACCAGGGGATGTTCGGCAAGATAGCTTACGACTTTCAGAGCGTTTTCCACATGGCGCTCTACCCGCAGGCTGAGGGTCTCCACACCCTGCAAAAGCAAAAAGGCGTTAAAGGGTGAGATGGCCGCGCCGGTATCCCGCAGCAAAATGGCCCGGATCTTGGTGACAAAGGCGGCAGGCCCGGCTGCCTTCGTGAAGCTGATGCCGTGATAACTGGGGTTAGGTTGAGTCAGCGAAGGAAAACGCCCGCTGGCCTCCCAGTCGAATTTGCCGCTATCTACAATAACGCCGCCGAGAGTAGTGCCATGACCGCCGATAAATTTTGTCGCCGAATGGACAACAATGTCGGCGCCGTACTCAATGGGCCGCAGCAAATAGGGAGTGGCGAAGGTATTATCCACCACCAAAGGAATACCATGTCTGTGGGCTATCGCCGCTACCTTTTCAATGTCGATAATATTGGAATGGGGATTGCCCAAACTTTCAATAAAAATAGCCTTAGTATTATCCTGCAGGGCCTTTTCAAAAGCGCCTTTCTCATCGGGATCCACAAAGGTGGTGGTGATGCCGTATTCCGGCAGAGTATGGGCCAACAAATTGTAGGTGCCGCCGTAAATGGTTTTCGCAGACACAATATGATCTCCGGCCTGAGCCAGATTCTGAAAAGTATAGGCAACAGCCGCAGCCCCCGAGGCCACTGCCAAAGCAGCCACGCCGCCTTCTAAAGCAGCCAGCCGCCGCTCCAGCACATCCTGGGTGCTGTTGGTCAGACGGCCATAAATATTGCCGGTGTCGGCCAGGCTAAACCGGGCTGCCGCCTGGTCGCAATCCCGAAAGACGTAAGACGTGGTCTGATAGATAGGCACGGCCCGGGCATCGGTAGCCGGATCCGGCTGCTCCTGGCCCACGTGTATTTGCTTCGTTTCAAAGTACCATGCTTCTCGGTTTGTAATGTTTGCCATAATAATTCATCTTCCTTTCTTTTGCTACGCTTTAATAAATGCTCATTTAATACAACAACAGGGCATTCGCCTGCTATAGATGTTCTTGCGCAACAATTTGAAAAAGCTGAATATCATGGTGTCATCTCCTTAACCTATAATACTTATCGATTTTATAAGCATTATAGCGGCAATAAAGCCGCTTGTCAATAAAAAAAGCGGTGGTACTGAAAAAGCCGGTGACGCTGAAAAAGCCGGGCAAGCTGACCGTCGCAACGCTGAAATGTACAAAATTTGAGTTTTTGCGAACATTTGCCTAAGCTAACTACTCAATTTTTCGAGTTTTGCAGCGCTGAGCACCGGTTCTTGGTTATGTCCGTATAATGGTGTAAATTAAAAAAGACAAAAAAAAGAGAGAACATGTCTCTCCGTTCGGTTATCATGTAGTTACCACACCAACAAGAAACCGGAGGATGAAGAGACATGCCCCAAGTTAATCTTACCCTA
>JAHDMJ010000030.1 GCA_018436095.1 Clostridia bacterium
AGCGTATACGCGCCAAAGCTTTGCTTTACCGCCAGGCTGGGCGGCAGGCTGTAGAAAAAACTTGAAAAAATCTTCAAATTTCCCTTATTTAGCCGTTGACAATGCTCCGATACGGTAGTATAATAGGATTAACAAGTTAGCAGAAAAAGGAGGACATATGACACTGATATCACTGGCGGAATATGCCGAAAAGCATGGCCGGCACCCCGGAACCGTGCGCCAGATGGCAATACGGGGCGGTTTTGAGACTGCCCGTAAAATCGGTAGAAATTGGGTTATCGAAGACAATGAACCCTACCCAGATAACCGCATTAAAACCGGCGACTATATTGGCTGGCGAAAAGGTAAATCCGAATAAAAAAATCTTAAAACCCCCTTTAAAAACCTATTGACAATACTACTATAAAGAAGCATAATAAACACAAGAAGTGAAACACGAAAGGGGAACACGAAAATGATTAAAACAATCACAAAAGAAGCTTTGATATCTTTTATCGAAGAAAACTACTTAGAGGGAGAGCCTGAGTATGACAACGCTCTAAAAACAGCCGCATTAAGGGATACTTGGTCGGCCCTTAATATTCTACACGAAGACTGGTTTAATGCAGATGATAAATTATTTTTTGTGCTTGAAAATGACCTGTTACCAACTGATGAGGCATATCACGAAATTGCCTGCCGATTTTGCGAAAATGAACCAAGCCTCGGGGAACTGCTTGTCGGCATAGCAGAGGCAAAAAGAGCGTGGGCCAAAAAAGAAATCAACGACAAGGAATTAGACGAAAAGCTAAATCGCTACCTAGGGCAAAAAAAAGAGTATCTGTTTTTAATAGCTGGAAGCTGCAGCTTTAAAAGCAAAGACGCAGCAAGGGAGACAGCAAGGGTAATTGCGGCGAGCGCTGCAGACAGAGTCAAAAAGCAAGTGGAGTCAGCGCTTGCACTTGCGCTCGAGAACAAAGAGACAGTCTATTTAACAGATTACGTCAGGGCTGCTGCAGTGACGGCTGCAGAAACAGCGGCGGCGAATATTGCAAGGGAGAGAAACGTAAAAATACTTACGGAGTACCTGGAAAGTTTATATTGATCTAAAACGAAAAAAAGCCGCCTCCGGATGCGATCACACGATCACGCCGGAAGCGGCTTTGCTGCGTTTATATCTATTTAACTATCACCTTTTGCTCTTCTTCTTTCCACTCCACCGAATAACCAAGGGCCTCGCCTAATTGCCGCACGGGAGCATAAATGGCGCCGTTAAGCCGTATGCCCTCCATTGCCGCCAACAGATCACCGCATCGACATAAGACACGCACGGGTACGGCAGGGGCCGGGGCCGGATCAATAACCACTTGGGCTGCTTCGTACCCGGGCCAGCCGCCGACAACGACTTGCTTGCCGCTGCGCTGATCCCAACGACTGCGGGCCGCCCGGACGTCAACATGCACAAAGGTGTTGTACAGGCCAATGCCGCCGGATTTACCAAGTAAGTGTTCGGCATACTGCGCTACTTCGATATGAGGCACACCTTTCACGGTGATGTCGGCGGCGGTGCCTAAAAGGTGCTGGCTTGTTTTGCTGCCGCCAACAGCTGCATTGCGGGCCGCCGTCCGGTATCCACTGTTGATCGTCACAGAGGCGGCAAAATGATCTCTAATGCCTTGCAGTAACACCACAAGGGTATCGGCGATTAATACGGTGTCGCTGCCGTCAAGACAGGCAAATTCGTTGATTTTGAAGTTTTTCGACAAGTAAATATTTGCATCTTTTTTAAGAGAATACGTTTTTACGGACATAAGGCCTCACCCTTTCTTCCATCGCTCTGTTTACGTCCCAACCTGCCAGAATCCTATAAAGCAAAACGTCATATTCAATACCAATTTCTTCGGCCCATTCAGAAACGGTTTTGCGTTTTCCGTTGTATATAACATGTCGATTCGCTCTTGTATTGTTGTTTTGTTCTTTGGTTGTTGCCCATCTACAGTTTTCTGGCGTATAATTTCCATCATTATCAATTCGGTCAATAGTCAGATTATCTTTGTATCCATTTTTCAGAGCCCAACAGCGAAAAGATTCGTAATCACTTAGCCACTCATCGCAGATAATAATACCCCGTCCTCCGTGATAACCGAAGCCGGGGTAATTGGAGTTGTAGCATCTTTCCTTCATTCTTTGCCATATAACATAAAGTCTTTCTCTGTTTCTTACGCCTCCGTGACGATACGCCATTTTTGCAGTTAGCTCTTTTTGCCAGCAGCCACAGCTTTGTGATGTGCCAGCATTAAGATGTCCTGTTTGGACAAGAACATAATTTCCACAATCGCATTTACACCGCCACTTGTTACCCGCTCGCTCAATTACCGTTAAGCGCCCATATCTCTTCCCTCGCAAATCAACGAAAATGGCCATTTACATCACTTCCTTGTGTGAAAAAGTGCATAAAAATTGGTGGAGAGTTTATCTCCACCATGCTGCTTTATGCTGTATGTTCTAATCATAATCTACTCCTTTTTTTCGTGCTGAGTGCCGAAGTAAAAGGCAATCACCATTGTCACAATTTGCATGACCGGCTGCGGAAGCTCTGTGCCTCTGAGGGTAAGCGCAGCAAACACGCCGATTACAACAAAGGTGACAATAGTCTTAACATTAACCAAGGCTGCCAGCCTCTTGATAATCTCATTCATAGTTTTAAGCCCCTTTCTCTAAGTCGCATAGGCGATGATTAATCACCTTGATTTGTTCCTCTATTACTGGCATTTTACGGGCAAAGCCGTTGTGTTCTCTTACCTCTTTTTCCAACTGTTCCAACCGATAGGCTATAAGTGCCGTAGTCTTACGGTGGGAAAGGTAATTGCCGCTCAGATTGCCGATAAAGGATATAAACGCTACACTAATAGCTACTAACCACTCCATTACATCAGCTCCTATAATAAAAATACCGCCCTGAGGCGGCTTAACTTTCCATGATTTCAATTTTTTGCTCTACCGTGATGTATCTTGCTGCTACAAATACATCCAAGTCAGCCTCGCTGTAAAGGCCCCGCTGGTAATATCGCTTAATAATCTCAAACATCGCCTACACCTCCAACTGCGCCTGATTTAGTAATATCGCCGCCAGTACTGTATCCTGCTCTTCCTGCCGGGCACTGATCTGGGCCAGCTCCAGCAGGGTAAAGGCTTTGTACTGATCCTCTTCGGATATGCCGGGCTCCGGGATGGGCGGTTTATCCTCCTCCGGGATGGCCTCTAACTGACCGTCGGTGATGCGGTAATTGTAGCGCCCGGCATCGTCAAATACTTGATACTTTAAGTGGACATGGGCATGGTGGTCTTCGTTGCCCTCTTCGACAAGGATATCGCCCTCATGGGGTTGCCCGAAGACGGTGGAAAAAAACTTTACCACCTCACCGGATAATCCAGGTGTGGCGTAGATTTTGTTGGTGATTATTTCGTCCATATATTCATCC
>JAHDMJ010000021.1 GCA_018436095.1 Clostridia bacterium
CCCGCCGCCAGAAATCTTTGCTATATTGCCGCTTATAGAGCTGTAATCGCTCAAGCTCATTGTGTTGGAATTGTGATTGTAGATCCCGCCGCCAAAATTCGCTATATTGCTGATTATAGAGCTGTAATCGCTCAAGCTCATCGTGTTGGAATTGTGATTGTAGATCCCGCCGCCCCAGTTTGCTTCATTGCCGCTTATGGTGCTGTGATCATTCAGACTCACCGTGCTGTAATAGTAATTGTAGATCCCGCCGCCAAAATACTTTGCTATATTGCCGCTTATGGTGCTGTGATCATTCAGACTCACCGTGCTGTAATAGTAATTGTAGATCCCGCCGCCAGAGTCCTTTGCAATATTGTCACTTATAAAGCTGTGATCACTCAGACTCACCGTGCCGTCGCTATTGTAGATCCCGCCGCCATTGTCTGCTCTATTGCCGCTTATAAAGCTGTGATCATTTAGACTCACCGTGCTGAAATAGCGATTGTAGATCCCGCCGCCGTCCCTGGCTGCTTCATTGCCACTTATAGAGCTGTAATCTCTCAGAGCCACTGTGTTTGAATTGTAATTGTAGATCCCGCCGCCAAAATTCGCTATATTGCCGCTTATAGAACTGTAATCGCTCAAGCTCACTGTGTTTGAATTGCTATTGTAGATCCCGCCGCCGCCGCTGGCTGCTCCATTGCCACTTATAGAACTGTAATCGCTCAAGCTCACTGTGTTTGAATTGTCATTGTAGATCCCGCCGCCGCTGGCTGCTCCATTGCCGCTTATAGAGCTGTAATCTCTCAGAGCCACTGTGTTTGAATTGCTATTGTAGATCCCGCCGCCATCATCATGTGCTTCATTGCTGCTTATGGAGCTTCGATCATTTAGACTCACTGTGTTTGAAATGCTATTGAGGATCCCGCCGCCAGAAATCTTTGCTATATTGCCGCTTATAGAGCTGTAATCGCTCAAGCTCATTGTGTTGGAATTGTGATTGTAGATCCCGCCGCCAAAATTCGCTATATTGCTGATTATAGAGCTGTAATCGCTCAAGC